>JAENZE010000014.1 GCA_016841425.1 Syntrophomonas sp.
ACTGGGAGCAAGTGTATTTATGCATACCCGTTTACCTAAATAGACTTTTTCAGTGCTCTCGATCCGTCCCCCTGTCTCTTGCTGCAATTATTATAACAGTATTGTTTTTGTTGCAATGTTATCACAAAAAACCCGGTCATGTTCAATAAAGAGTAGGGTCGGCTTATAGTAACTGAGCAGCTCTTCAATTTGCATTCTGGATATAACGTCAATGTAATTGAGGGGCTCATCCCAGATGTAAAGGTGGGCTGATTCGCATAAACTTCGGGCAATCATTACCTTTTTCTTCTGTCCATCACTGAAATCCTTGATGTCCATGTTGAACATGCCTCTTGAAAAATCGAGCTTGCGAAGTATGGTTTTGAACAGGGTCTGGTCAATGCCGTAGTCTGTGGCGTAATCAGCAAGGTTACCGGCCAGCTCTGTAGTGTCCTGACTGATATACGAGATTTTCAGCCTGCTTCCCTTTCTTATTATGCCTTGATAGGGAATGGGTTCACCCAGGATAAGCCTGGCAATACTGGATTTGCCAGAACCGTTTTTCCCGCACAGAGCAACTCTGTCCTTCCTCCCTACCCTACCGATCGCAAAAATTGGTAGAAACGATCCCTGTCCTTGCGGGAGTGGTAAGAAATATAAGAAGTGTTGTGGGAAATAGTTTATCTGAATGTCTTCTTCCTCTGCAACGTCCCCTATCTTCAAACAGGCTAGCCCTGAAGACCGTGTTCTTCAGGGCCAGCGATTCTTTCACTGTAATCATTTCTTTTGCTAGTACATCCATGCTACCAGGTGCATTCAGTGGAATCCACATTGTTCTCGATGACGGGGTCATAACTTGTTGTGGTTACGGAAGCCGTATTGTACGCTGGAGATGTTGCCCGGAATACCTGGGCTGTAATGGTAAAGGTCACCGAATCTCCGTTAACTAGCTGTCCAATATTGACATCAACAGTATTTCCGTGCACTTTATAGGTTGCCCCGCTGACACCGGATAAGTCAATCAAGTCGAACTTTGTTCCTCTGGTCACACTATCTGTCACAGTGACGTTTTCAGCCAAATCTGGTCCATTATTGGTCACAGTTATGGTCCAGATAACGGTAGTGCTCATCGGATCATATTCTCCCGTCTTGGTGATACTGACATCTGCTACTCCCGGTGCCGCGGTTACGGTAAGGGTGGCCGCATTGGTCGTGGCCGAGCCTTCCGTATTGGTAAAGACCGCCCGGTATTGATATCCATTCATGTCCAGAGTGCTAACTCCGGCGGTGCAAGTGGCAAAAGTAGCTCCCTCAATTTCACCCCAGTTAGACCCGCCATCAGTGCTCAACTGCCACTGGACGGCCGGTGCCGGACTGCCAGCAGCCGCTGCGCTAAAGCTCGCTGTCTGGCCCTCGATAACCGTTTGATCCTGCGGCTGAGTCGTTACCTCGGGGGCTGCCAGGACCGCACTGACCGTCAGGGTAGCAGCCTCGCTGGTGACGGAACCGAGATAGTTGGAGAGTACAACCCGGTACTGGCAACCGTCCATCCCGTTAGTTGCCGGTGGTGTGGTATAAGTAGCTGAATCAGTCCCGGCAATATCTTTCCACTTCTTGCCACCGTTAGTGCTTAGTTGCCATTGGAAATTAGGTTCCGGGTAACTGGTGTATTCTACTGTGAAGCTGGCCTGCTCTCCCTCTGCAACAGCCGCGTTTTGAGGTTGAGTGATTATTATGGGAGGCTGCTCATAAGTCCGGCTGAGACTATTGGAAGCAGTGTTCCAGTTTCCGGCTGCATCCTGGGCAGCATTTGCAGTAATACCTATGGTAACCATACCACTAGTAGTTGGGGTCACATCAAAGGTATAGTCAGATCCGTCTGCTTTCAAGTTATCCACAGTGCCATTGCCTGCCGTTATATCAGCTATCTCGAATCCGGTAACGGACTCACTGAAGGCAGCAGTTACCGGGATCGGTGAAGTGCTGGTTGGTTCAGAAGCTGTAGAAGACAGCGTTACCGTTGGGGCTGCGGTATCCTTAACCGCCGTATCCTGGGGAGCATGGCCGGTATTACCGGCGGCATCCTCTACCGACGCATCTGCGGTAACCGTCCCATCAGCCAGAGTACTGAGATCCAACGTTAGGTTAATGGGTGTACCGCCAGTTATAGACCCGCTGCCAGTGATTCCACTGATATTGTAGCTATAGCTGCCATCCTCATTGCTGATAATGGTAACCGGCACGGCTTTCACATTGGCAATATTAATGTAGTCCGGCAGGTTTATAGTTACCGTGGGAGCAGTGGTATCAATCCACTTGGCGTACAGGATGATGTTTTCAGCCGGCATGGTAGTAAACGTATAGGTAGCAGTCAGAGCTGCATCACTGTACCAACCAGCAAAGGTGTATCCTGTCCTGGTCGGGGCAGTGGGCTCACTCACGGTGGTTCCATAATCCTGAGTAATTGCAGTTACCAAGCTGCCGCCGTTACTATTAAAGGTAATCGTGTATTGGTTGATCGTCCACTTCGCATACAGGGTCACATTGCTGCTGCCCATGGCAAAGGTTTGACCTGCAGTATAGCTGGTGCCACTGCCATTGGCTGCGGTGTTCCAACCGGCGAAGGTATAGCCGGTCTTGGTGAGACTCCCCGTGTTGCCCAGCACCGTTACGGTGTCGGTGATTTTATAGGTATTGCCGTCGACAGGTGCTGCACCTCCGGTATTGGTGTTGCCATCATAGGTCACGGTATAATTGATGGCCGTCCACTTCGCATACAGGGTCACATTACTGCTGCCCATGGCAAAGGTATCTCCACCAACATAGCTGGTACCGCTGCCGTTGGCTGCCGTGTTCCACCCGGCGAAGGTATAACCGGTCTTGGTCAGATTTCCGGTATTGCCCAGCACCGTTACGGTGTCGGTGATTTTATAGGTATTGCCGTCGACAGGTGCTGCACCTCCGGTATTGGTGTTGCCATCATAGGTCACGGTATAATTGATGGCCGTCCACTTCGCATACAAGGTGATGTTGGAAGTTACAGTATCCGTGGTGAAGTTCCAAGCAGTAGCATAGTTGGTATCTGTATACCAACCGCTAAAATTGTACCCGGTCCTGGTTGGGGCGGTGGGTTCAGTTGCTTTGCCACCATAAGCCACATTCTGAGAAGCTACTGCACTCCCTCCCTGAGAATCAAAGTTCACCGTGTACTGGTTGATCGTCCACTTCGCGTACAGAGTCACATTGGCAGCGCCCATTTTAAAGGTTTGGCCTTCAGTATAAGTTGTGCCAAGACCATCTGCCTGGGTGTTCCACCCGGCGAAGGTATAACCGGTCTTTACCAGGCTGCCGGTGTTACCCAGCACCGTCACGGTATCATTCTGGTAATAGGCTTTACCATCTGTGGGTACGCTCCCGTCGGTATTGCCGTTGCCATCGTAGGTCACGGTGTAGGTTGGCAGTTCCGTCCACTTGGCATACAGGGTGATGTTCTCAGCAGGCATGGTGGCGAAAGTATAGGCTGCAGTCAGGCCTGCATCGCTGTACCATCCAGCAAAGGTATATCCTGTCTTGGTCGGAGCAGCAGGCTCACTTACGCTGGTTCCATAATCCTGAGTGATAGCAGTTACTGAGCTGCCGCCGTTACTATTAAAGCTGATCGTGTATTGTTTGATCGTCCACTTGGCATACAGGTTCACATTGGCTGCGCCCATTTTAAAGGTTTGGCCTTCAGTATAAGTTGTGCCAAGACCATCTGCCTGGGTGTTCCACCCGGCGAAGGTATAACCGGTCTTTACCAGGCTGCCGGTGTTACCCAGCACCGTCACGGTATCATTCTGGTAATAAGCAGTACCATCGGTGGGCACGCTGCCTCCGCTATTACCGTTGCCATCGTAAGTCACGGTGTAGGTCGGCAAAGCCGTCCACTGGGCATAGAGGGTAACGTTGCTGCTGCCCATGGCGAAGGTTTGGCCTGCAGTATAGCTGGTGCCACTGCCGTTAGCCGCCGTGTTCCAGCCGGTAAAGGTATAGCCGGTCTTTACCAGGCTGCCGGTGTTGCCCAGTACCGTCACCGTGGCGCCTTCCTCGTAGGTATTAGTGTCCACGGGTACTGACCCGCCGGTATTACCGTTGCCATTGTAGGTCACGGTGTATTGTGCAGGAGCATCGGCAACTCTGTAAGTCTGGAAAGCAAAATCGGAAATGAAATCAGCAGAACTCCAGCTCGAGGCTCCGGTGCATTTTAAAGCACTGCCTCCGGAATATAGATCAGAGCTGTTTCCAAGCCACGATACAGAAGAGTCTCCGCCTATGACAAAGGCATATTTGTGTCCTGCTATTAAATTGGCAGTTGGGGTATCAAACACAAATGTCACCCATGTCGAAAGAACTCCAAAGTCACGGGAAGTAGTCAGGCTTGCCAAGGGCGCTCCGCTCGGCGACCCGTTGTCAGTATCATAGATTCCCACAGACATATTATGATACTCACTAGTACTAGATCTGAGTAAAGCGGATACCGCAATAAATGGTCCAGTGTTTTCGACTGTAAATGTCTGGGCAACCTTCGTCATATTATAGGGAGGATAAGTTATTAAGGAACCGTTCCCACTATTTGATGTTAGTTTAGCATCCTCACCAATAAGGTAATACATCACATTGTTATCAAAACTTGTGGACGCAGTATTGGGATGACCTGAAGCGTCGGTAATAACTCCAGCGGCAATGTCGGCAATGACCGAACCGCTGGATGTTATACCGGTTACTGTTACGGTGTATGTCGAACCGCTCCCGCTTACATTGACACTCTTGGTGCCTTCAGCCGTACCCGTGATATTTACATGGCTGCTGGTGAATCCGGTTACTGCTGCATTGAAAACAACTGTAAAATTGACTGTCGGATTAAGAGTCGGGTCGTTCTGGTTGTCGGCCCGGTTTATCGTCACCGTTAGAGCAAAGGCATCTACCACAATATTCTTATTAGCGCCCAGAGAGCCCGTTGCACCTGGAGCAGGCAAAGTTAAAACAGCTTCGTTGCCCGAGGCATCCTGGATAGTACCCCCATTCAGAATCAGGGCATTGGCTGAAGCATAGTCAAGATCAGAAGCAGTATTGCCTGCGGATACGGTATAGTTAAAGGTAAGAGTATTGGTGCCGGAACCTGATGAGTAATCCACTGTGGTCGTGGCCGGGCTGCCAGTGGAAAGGGTAAGCTGGGGAGTCCCGGTTACGATTACGTTCTCCGAGAAAGTTACCTGAATCGGGATCACCGCGCCGGCATTATAGGTCCCATCTTCCACTGAAGAGGTTACACTGGTAACTGCTGGTGCAGTGGTATCAGGAACAGGAACGGTCCTGAAAGTCTGGAAGGAGAAATCCCAAGGGGATAGGGATGTCCAGTAACTCATATAGCCATCCCCTCCGGCGTAACCCGCTGAACTGGATCCGACCCAGCGTAACAGCGGACTTCCATTCCCTACCTCATCCAGGGCCAGGGCATATTGCTCTCCAGCCTCCAAATATACTGGTGTATCAAAATTAAAATCAACCCAATACCAGGGCCCCGTTGGTAGTAGAACAGTAAAGGTCTGGCTCGCTATGGGTTCTCCGGCCGGTGCGCCTCCGCTGGTATTATAAATCTCCACCAGCACATCTTGAGAAGAGGGATTAGCAGCTGTGAGCTGAGCCATAAACTTATTGAATTGACCGGACTCCACAACTGTAAAGGTCTGGGCCAGTTTTTGGTGAAAATCGCTCGGACCCGTTCCGGTTATTAAGTAGCCGGAGTTGTTCACAGAAGTCTGGAATGCGTCCAGTTCCTCCATATTGTAATCCACGGTATTATCCGTGCTGGTTGAAGCAAAATTAGTGTTACCGGCAAGGTCCGTGACGCAGCCAGCATTGATATCGGCAATAACGGTCCCGCTTGTGGTCATCCCGCTGACAGCTGCATTATAGACAGCACCTGAACCGGTGATTTTGATAGTTTTGGTGCCGGCAGCAGTACCGCTGATGATAACATCTTCACCGGTAAATCCGGTGACTGGCTCAATGAATACCACCGTGAAGTTTATTGGTGAAGCATTAGCCGGGTCGGCTTGCCCGCTGGCCTGGTTGATGGTTACCGTGGGAGCGGTCCTATCAACGGTATAAACCTCTCCCGAGGTATAGCTCTGGACGCCGGGGCCTCCCAGCGGAATGCCCCAAGCGTTTACTATCGAGTCATTATCAGTTAGGTTAAGTCTTATCGTTCCACTCCCGGCACCGGTGTTTACAGTTACCGTACGGGTTGCACCGCTATCGGCTGAAACGCTGCTGACCGATGCTCCACTAATAGCCCCGGTGGTTGTCAAAGTAAAATCATCTGTCCCCACCCCGGTCACTGAATCACTAAAGGTGACCGTGAAGTCGACCGTACTGGCATTGGTTGGACTGGCACCAGCCCGGGTGATGGATGAGACAGCTGCCGGGATAACAAAATCCACGGTATTATCCGTGCTGGTCGAAGCAGAATTGGTATTACCGACAGCATCGGTGACGCCTCCAGCGGCTACGCTGGCAATCACGGTGCCGCTGGTGGTCATGCCGCTGACAGCTACATTATAGTTAGCACCTGAGCCAGTAATATTGACAGTTTTGGTGCCGGCGGCAGTACCGCTGATGATAACATCTTCACTGGTAAATCCGGTGACTGCCTCACTGAACGTCACCGTGAAGTTTATTGGTGAAGCAGTAGTCGGGTCGGCTTGCCCGCTGGCTTTGTTGATGGTCACGGTGGGAGCGGTTTTATCAATACTATAAACCTCTCCCGAAGTATAGTTCTGGGTGCCGGCGCCTCCCAGCGGAATGCCGGCAGCATTTATTATCGAGTCATTATCACTTAGATCCAGCCTGACAGTTCCACTCCCGGAACCGGTGTTTACAGTCACCGTACGGGTTGCACCGCTATCCGCTGAAACGCTGCTGACCGAAGCCCCCGTAATGCCGGTGGTTGTCAAGGTAAAATCATCTGTTCCAACCCCGGTAACTGATTCACTGAAGGTGACCGTGAAGTCGACCGTACTGGCATTGGTTGGATTGGCACTTGCCCGGGTGATGGATGAGACAGTGGCTGAAGGCACTGCAGGGTTGAGAGTGATAAACGAAACCGAGGCATGGGGAATCTGAAACCCTGAATCACCCCATGATACTGTAGGATTGGTGGTGGTCGCACTGGTAAATGCCTTAGAAGCTACGCCGCAGTTAAAACCATTACCGATAATTTGACTTTTTTCGGAATAGCTTTCGGTATCAGAGACTCTGCTAATTTGGCTTGCCCAACCGTAAATGCCGTACCCCCCTGCATTAACACTAAGCGGGCCAATGGGTGCGTCGTCATCCATAATGTTCAGCAAATAATCTCCAGTCGCTCCCGTGACCGGGCTGGCCTGGTCAACGCCGCTGTAACTGGCGATATAGATTCTACCTGCGGTAGAAGTCCCTGTGACAGAGATGCTCACCGTATCACCACTGCGGCTGGCGATATCACTTTCTTTCAGGTAGCCTATCCAGGTCTGGTGTTGGTTAGTGTTTTGCAAATAGGCCTGGGATAAGGTTTTGCCCCCATAAGTGGCAGTGAAGGTTTGCCCGGTGCCTTCGTTTTTGTCGTAGTTGCTGACCATTACCAGCAGCAACCGTTCCGTCCCGGCGGAGATTGTAAAAGAGGTACTTCTTGTTGTTATTGGAACAACCGGATTAAGTGTGATAAATGATACTGATTCATTGTATGAATTATCTGTCGCCAACCCCCAATTGACTGCTGGGTTAGTGGTACCAGCAGAAGAAAAATACCTGGAGGCGACACCTCCTATATGACCAGTAGCAGACCAGTAATCACTATGTTCTGTATAGCTTTCATTATCCCCATAACGGTATGTATCACCTGACCAGGTATAAATGCCATAACCGCCCGCACTTACGTTGAGTGCTCCACCTGTCCCGGCGATAGGTACCAGGTCGTCATTGTTAATGAATATTCCGCCGTCATCTGTAACCGGCGTGGTCTGGTTAACATTCTGGTAACTGGCGATAGAGGCAAAAACTGAGTCATGGGCGCCGGTAACGGATACCGTGACTGTATTGCCTGCAGCACGGGCAAGTCCGGCTTCATCCAGATAGCCGATCCAGGTCTGGTGCCATCCGTCATTTTGTAAATGAGCCTGGGTGAGCGGCACGCCTCCATAGGTGGCGCTGAAGGTTTGACCGGTAACGTTAGTATAGTAGTGGCATGAGATTGAGATGACGAGCAGCCGGTTGCTGCCTTCGGCAATCGTAAAACCGGTATAAGCGTCGGGATTGCCGGTAGTGCCTATCATTTGAGGGGTCATTGGCCAAGTCTGAAGAGGAGCCACCCCTGTCCAGGAGATTTGGGGTGAAGACGTCCAGTCATCAAGGGCTGTCACTGTTCCAGCCGCTAACACCGGCACAGGCACAGCCAGGCTCATCGCCAGTATGGCGATAACCAGAGCCAAAGGACTTATTAACTTCCAAAGTTTCTTTTCCTTCCATTGGGGGGGTAGTAATTTAGTAATCATATAATTCCTCCCTCTTTTCTGATTAGATTTAAAATGAAATAATTAATTATTTACATTAATTCTCATCCCTCACAGCACCCACTCTTATCAGGAGAATATTTAAATTTCTTACCTCTCATATTATTAATTCCTTAAAATGGGGAAAACCTGCCCACATCCTTTTTTGCGCTAATTGAAAAACCTCTTCTACCACTTGTCGTTCCAGTGTATATAGCTATGGTGAAGAAACAATACTCTTCTTGATCGGGAACACAAAAATTTATAAAAACATACAATCCCGCATTACTTCATATCTTTCGAAAATATACAGCCCAGTGAACACACTAGTTAAGACGGACCTGTCTGATAACTAGTATGTAAACTCTTATTACCTAGGCAATAAGACCTATATCTTTAGACAATCTCCTTGTTAAACACAAAAACCGGCCTTCCGTGCCGGTTACGCTACTAGCTCCTGCCTGGCCCAGCGTCCACATCACGGCCAGGGAGTCATCGCCTCCACCTCGATGCATATTGTTTTTTATGTTTTCCTCTAGAGAATAACTCTTGGTTTACTGAACTCTTATCACCCCGCTTCTCTTCAGACCTGACAATCAAACGTTAAACAGTTTATTTCTGTCTGCTTGTTAAGTATGAAAGAACATAAAGTATCCCAACTGAACTAAACAGGTAACTATTAGCAGCTTGCCTTTCCATCGTAAGCCCAAACTTCGGGCTCACTTTTCAGTTCACCTTCTGCAAACATAGTAAATAATACCATTTAGTTACTTTTAGTATTTATATATACGTATTATTGGGGTAGCAGATATATACGGTATCTTTCATATTATTATAAAACCGGGAAACATGAATCGTACCAAAGTACGTTTAGATGGAAGGACATCCGAAAAATCCCATCGTATGTTTCTTTCCGAAGGGGTCTGGATGATGGGCAGATTATGTATGAAACGAACTGCGGTTTTCAAACTGTTCGTTTAAAACCTCAATCTAAAAGACCTGTATCACGGACCAGCTTGATACACTGGGCACGGTTTTTGACTCCGAGCTTGCTATATATGTTGCCGGTATGGGTCTTAACGGTTCTAAGCTTGATATTCAAACTGGAGCATATTTCTTCATTGGTATAAGCCGCATACAGCAGTTCCAACACCTTAATCTCCTGCGCTGTTAAAAGATCTTTTATCCCGGCCGCAGCTACCGGGATGTTGGTGCCAGACAGCACCCGCAAGTCGGCCTGCGTTTGCTCGATCAGGTTCTTAGCGTAGGTGATCAGTTCTGGGTTTGCGCCCTCTTCTTTTCTTAACTGTCTGGCAGTTTGTTTTAAAATATTGATTATTATCGGTTCAAATTCATCAATATAACTCCTGACAAAGCCTTCTTCTATACCTGTGGTGAGTGATTTTTCCATGTAGCTCACAGTACTGGAAAGTTCACTTCTTTTATATGCCAGCACAGCCAGAAGGTTCAATATCTCTACCCTGCTGTGCGGTCTTGCCTCAGCTTCTGTGAATGATAGCAGTCTTGCCAGCAAAATCCCGGCATCGTCAGTATGGTTTCTTGCTATTAAAATCCTGGCGTATACTATCAGTTCAAATTCTTTAATCCTGTTAATCTCGCTATATATGCTGAGTTTGCTAGAATCAATCCACTTGACTGCTATATCCATATCGCCTGTATCCAGATACAAACGGGTTCTGAAGGCATTAATTAAATAATTCCAGTGGATTTTGTTTATTTTTTGAAGTTCTTTTTCGCATTCATCGAGGACAGCAAAAGCTCCCGGCAAATCCCCACGGGCCCTTTTAATTCGGGCTAAGTCCACCATCACGGGGACAAGAGCTCCGGGACATTTGGCAGACCGAGCCTCTTCCAGGGCCTCCAGCAAATAAGGAATAGCCTCCTCAAGCCTGTTGTTTTCATATAGGTATGCGCCTGCCACAAGAGGGGCGTATCCCGGATGTTTAGTAATCACTGTCCTTAATTTCCTGGCAATCTCAGAGAATTCATCATATCTTTCTCCAAATAAGATTGCCGTCTTGTAGATGGGACAACGGTAGAAATAGATGTCTGAAGCGTTGAAATCAAAGTATTCCAACGTTTTATAATAACTATACTCATTTTCCCCAACATCCTTCATTATGGAGAATAACTCTTCCAACTTCCCTTCTCTCATTAGCATGTTGGCACTTGCCAAACTGAATAAAACTTTCGCATACAGTTTTCGGCCAGGGTCATCGATTTTAACAGCAAGTTCTTTGATCCTGTCAATCCATTTTTGTGACAAGTCAAAGCAGTTCAGTGAAGCGTAATAGTCCGCATATAAACCAGCAACATCAAGGCTATTTTCCCTGTGTGACTCAGGAAGCCGGGCTATCCAGGATATTGCTGTGTCATAATCATTTTTGCCGGCAAGATCAGCTAGCTGTGGTTCTATCAACATCAAGGCATTATCATACATTTGCCCGCTTAAGTAATGCTCAATAGCCTGGGAAGTAAGTCCCTGCTCCTGGTACCAGGCCGCCGCCCTGGCATGCAGCTCCAGAATACTGGCGGGGTCTGATTTGTGAAGGAGCTCGTAAAGGAAATTCTTAAGGAGGTGGTGATATCTGTAAGTATTTTCATCATCTAAAGGAATGAGAAACTCGCTTCTTTCGCTTAAATCCTGCAGCATACGCCTCCCATTACTATCACCGGTTACCGCATCGCATAAAGATTCACAAAGCGTGTCCAGTACGGATGTTTTCAAAGCAAACTTCTTTTTTGCAAGGGGCCAGGCTTCTATAACCTCGTCCTTGAGGTACTGATAGATGCCATGCCTGCAACGGGCAATTCTGGCTATCATGTCATTGCTGACACTGTCTTTCTCCATGGACATGGCTATGGTAACTAAAGCCGCAGCCCACCCTTCGGTATAGCTCTCAACCTTTTGGACTTCTCCGGTATCAAGCCGGAGGCCTCTTAACTCATAAAACTGTAAAATTTCTTCTTCCTGAAAGCGCAGGTCTTTTTCACCAACCTTGAGCATCTGTAGTTTAATCTCAAATTTGGCTAGTTCCAGTGCGGGGCTGGTCCTGCTTATTAGTATCAGGTGCATTCTGGGCGGGAGATATTTGATCAAATAAGACAGGCCCCGTAAAATTAACGGGTTGGTAATCAAATGGATGTCATCAATAATAAATAAGAAGTCCTGCTCCACACCCGTAAGCCTGTCAATAAGGATGTTTATCTGTATATTTGCTTTCAACAGTTCCTGTGATGTAAAAACATATTCTACATCTTTGTTGATGCCCGCTGCCATTTTGTCCAGAGCAGCGCATACATAACGCCAGAACAGCATGGGATTGTTGTCTTCAGGGTCAACTGACAACCAGGATGCAGGAAGATTGGAGTTTTCCAGCCATTCGATAACCACCGTGGTTTTGCCGTAACCTGCAGGTGCTGTAACCATGGTAAGCTTGCGATCTAGAGAGGTATTCAGTTTCTGATGAAGGCGCCGTCTAGAGACCAGGTACTGGTTAGCTTTCGGCATACTGTACTTGGTTTTTATCCAGCTGGTATCGTAATTTCTTGATATGGCCATTGGTTTTACCACCTTTATCGGAAGCAAAGGGACGGTTCTTTTGCTTATTGCGCCTTGAATATCAGGTTAGGGGAAACGCTAAGAATTCTAGCTGCCTGCCGCTGCGTCACCTTTTCTATACTTTTACCCTTAAAAGCGCTTTGTCCCGCTGCTCCTTCCCGTAAACTCTTTATCCCAGCAATGCTAAACCCAGCAATTATTTTCTTACTCTTCCCTTGCTTCTTCATCATTTAATCGCTTAATTCTATCCTCATCTAAACATGTGTATTCATTCTCTGTTTTATTTAACTATATACACCTTTTAATAGCCGTTACATATTATCACAATGAAGCAATAGAACCGTCCGCTTGCTTCTGCTTATTATATATGCGTTTTGAAAATGGGGAAAATTGGGGTAGGGAGCAAGGTGACGGTTCTGCTGCTTCTTCTCTATTCTAAAAAGGACTAAGTGCCTACTCCTCCGTCCCTTTATGAACGACAAATTATCCGCCTGCTCCTGAAAATATGTTGACCCGACCCCTGGGGCCGGGTTTATACTTAGCCTAAGGTGGGATAACGATGAGTAAGATTAAAATCAGCGATTTTGTAAAACTTACCGGAAGTACGCTAAAAACTGTTAACTATTACCATAAGATAGGTCTGCTTCCTGAACCTGAGCGTTCTGCCGGCGGATATCGTTTATACGGACCGGAAGAGCTGAATCGCATGCGATTAATCAAATACTTGAAATCCCTGGGACTGAATCTCAAGCATATTAAAGAAATAATAGGGGATTTGAAAAACCCCAGAACTTCACGAGAAGTCTTACAATCCCTGCGTAATGAATTGTTAAATGAGAAAAAGACCCTGGAAGAACGACTGGCGAAAATTGATACTCTCTTAAATGAAGATGTACTGCTGCTGGATGAAAACGTCTTCGATTCTCCTTCTTTTCAAATGATTACCCGGATATTGGGGGCGGATCAAATTGACCAGTATGCTCGTACCTGCCCGGAAATATACGATCAGCATCGTAAAGTGTATGGCATCCTGGATAATTTTCAGTGGGGTGAAGATTACCAGGAGGGCTTTGGTATTCTGGCCGAGTATTTTAAAAACCATCCCGAACAATATCAAAAAGCCTTGGAGTCAGGGGTTCAATGGGCCAGGATTTCCCATCTTAGCGAAGACGATCCCCAAATTGAAGCTTTTGCACGTGAATCTGCTGCTCTCGTTAACAGCATGCCCCCGGTAAAGGAGCTGATATGCAATCATCCTGGAATGAAAAATCCTCTGGAAAGCTTATATAAGGAGATGGTCGCAGATGTGCTGTCACCAGCTCAATTAAAGTACCAGCAGCTTTTTAAAAAATTTCTCTCATCCCAGGACTGATTAATAATTCATTCCTAAAAATAATCGGAGTCAGGAGGTAATACCTATGGGTGATAACAAAAAATTATCCACGTTTAAAATCTATTTAGTGCCCGTAATAATTATGATTGTGATGGGCCTTATATTATTTCTTCCCGCTGGCTCTTTAAAGTTCTGGGAAGCATGGATTTGGTGGTCGATAATTTCTGCAAATACACTTTTAATTACTATTTATTTTAATAAAAAAGATCCCGGACTTTTATCAAGAAGAATGAAGGTTAAAGAAAAAGAGCCACAACCTGGTATCCTACGTATGTTATCGTTCTTATCATTATTCGCCTACTTAATTCCCGGGTTTGATTTCCGTTATCACTGGTCAGCTGTTCCGGTTTGGCTTATAGTTGCCGGTAATGTTCTGGTCCTTTTCGGATACTTATTCATCTTCCTGGTTTTTAAGGAAAACAGTTATGCTTCAACTATCATCCAGGTGGAGGAAGAACAACAGGTCATTATGACCGGCCCCTACGCTATGGTCCGACATCCGATGTATATGGGATTGTTAATAATGCAGTTATTTACTCCCCTGGCCCTTGGTTCTTATTGGGCATTAGTATTTTCTTTCCTTTTCGTACCGGTAATTATCTTCAGGATAAGGGGCGAAGAATCATTGCTTTTACGGGACCTGCCGGAGTACGCAGACTATTGTATTAAAACACGGTATCGTTTGATTCCGTCAGTTTGGTAGAGAGTTAGTTGAGCCTCCTTTTAGCGGCTATCCTGAGATGTTGTGCATTTTGAGTTAGTTGTAAATCTGCTGGGAGAGAATCAGAATGGAGGAATAAGTTGTGAACAAGCATAGCTCTAGAAACGATCAAATGCAGAATTTAGCTGAAAAGGTTTCTGAAAAAGCATTAAAAGAAGATTTCCCGATCGAATACCGCAGAGCTCAGCACCTGGTTCGGCAGCACGATCTGGTAGGGGCGATGATAGCCAAAGCTATGAAACAGGGAGATTTTGATAATCTCGAGGGGACTGGAAAGCCGCTTAATCTGGATGAGAATCCCTTTGAGCCAGTAGAACTGCGCATGGTCCATAAAATACTCAAAGATAATGGTTATGCACCCTACTGGATTGAACTGGGCAAAGAGATTGATGATCTTAGGGCAAATCTTTGCAAAGATGTGGAACATTTTAAACGTTATACCCAAATGGTTTTCAGCCGAAAGCTGAGCAGCAGGGCTAAAGAGCGATATGAATTAAAGAAGAACAATTTTTATGCCCAAGGCCGGGAACACCTGGCAAATATTTCAAGTAAGATTTTAGATTATAATCTTCATTGCCCCGTTTCCCTGGGTCGTTTCAATTTTAATGTAGATGATGAGATGATCAGCCTGGTTAAAGATATAGAAAATTTAATTGAGAACCAGCAAAAGCAAGAGTAACATCCGTCAGGCTCATATGATTCGTTCCGAGAATACAAACCTCGCAGGCCTGAGGGGCAGTGACTGATATTAGCTTCCAGGGGATATAAACTTACTGCACTTACTAGCTTTGAGCCGGCTGCATCATCTGCTGTATTTGCTGCTGCAGTTGGGTTACATTCTGCATTTTAGCTTCACGCATCTGGATGAATAATTGTCTTACATCTGGTGGAGTGGAGATGTTGACCGCATGATGATTGTATTTCTCCTGCAGCATAATTTCTCCTGCGAGAGCATCCTGTAGCATGTCCAAAGTATTCATTATTTACCTGCCTCCTTCCTTAAACTATCCCCAGGCTGCTCATTTTCTGTGAGAGCGTGCCGTATTGGTTACGAGCAGCCTGCTCCATGCCCTTTAGCATCTGTTGGATCTTAGGATCTGTAATTTGCTGGGTCATATCGGCATACTTTTTGGCCATTTGCTCCTCCTGGAAAAGCAATTCTTTAAACGCGTTGTTCATACGTTCCTGGTCAGTTAACAAATTTCATCACCTCTAACTTCTAAGTTTTAACAGAATAGTGAAAGGTACCAACCCGGTCAATAAGAGCCACATAGACATCTTCCACCCGGCGTATTCCATTCTTCCGCAATTGCTTCGTCAGCCATGATTCATCATGCCCAATTTGCCGTAAGTTTTCTTGGATCACTTGACCGTCGTTTATTAAAAGGTTGGGCAGCCCACCGTGAGGAGTAGGCAAATTAAGCTCAGCAGGAGTGGCCGGCTGAACATCGGATTTCTTCAATACACTTACATGGCCGCTGGTCTCCATCATTGCCACTTCTACCTCATTAATGTTCGGAGCATCGGAAACCCGCAGCTCTGATAAGAGCATTTCAAGGGGCAGGAGAGCTTTGCTCATATTTTGACGGATGACCTTTCCATGCGACATAACCACCACCGGCTGACCTATCAGATACCTGGCAAAGGTACGGTTTCTCACCACCAGGTAGGAAAGCAGATAGTGCATCATGTAGATGACTACTATAATAGTTATGGTGTTTACGAAATTAAGCCTGGAATCAAAAAGGGGTGAAGCTGTCACTCCACCCATCATCCAGAAGAAGGCGAAATCATAACCCGCAAACTGGCCCCCGGACCGGTGCGGCAGGACCTTTCCTTCAGCCCAGAGGAGAATGCCGACTAGAATAGTCCGTATTGCAAAACCCCAGGCGCCAAGTTGTTCAAGAAACGGGCCTTATATTACAAGGTGAAAAGTGAAAATATTGGGATCCATAACTAAGGCATCATCAAAACTTCATCACAAGTATGAATACACATTTCCATGTGTGAAGCCCCCAAAGTTAGCATCTCCCGGGAACGCTGGTCAGGTATGCGGTTCGCGATGCTGCGGATTTCGTTGGCGATCTTCTCGCAATTGTCGCGACACTGCTGGACTCCTTGATTCATCGGCATAATGGTCACCTCCCGTGTTTTATTTTATTTTAAGGTCTGACTACGGCCTCTGCGTTATATAACTGCACTCGGTTATACACAGATCAATATGGTGGGCAGCTTCGAATAACATAGTCTTCATTTTGGCATTAGTTTCAGAATTACTCATTGAGCGAAGCTGTTGAGCCTGTTGGTTGCACTGATCGATACATTTCTGTACATCCTCTTTAGTTGACATCATTCTTTCCCCTTTCAGGTTTCATAGTATGGGATTCTCATTTCCCAAAAAACCAATTATAGGTTTCCCGCTGAAAGAATTATTATGCAAAATAGCCCAGGTTCAACGATTAACCTATCTATTTCAATCAAAAAAAAGCCGCTCCGCAAAACGCAGGATTGACTTTATTGCTCGACTTTCAGACTCGGCCAAAACATGATTGGCATGAGATTCTCCGAAGTATAGCGCGGTGCAATGTGACGGAAATCGGAAGCATCGAAGATTGAGGTTTGTCAAACCTTCCGGAAAGGTATCCCTTTCCTAATGAGCTGAATGGGATAAGCGTAACTTATTTCCATGCAGCCTAAACCAAGGGCTATCACCATTATTTACCTTAGATGCCTGCCGATGAATCAAACAGGATAATCTGACCATAAAACCCTTCATAAGACCAGCAATGATTTAATTACCCATATTTACCAAAAGGTAGTAAATTATTTAAGCCGAATAATTTACTATAAGGAGACGCTAATGGAAATTTTTTTAAAAACTGAAAAATTATTTAAAATTGTTGTTATCTTCCTACCAGTGACTTTAGAAAGGAGAACTTAATGCTGACATTACGTTGCAAGCAATTGTCTATTTGGTGCATATTAGCTTTGCTCATGGTTGCGCTAATACCTTTGCCAGTTCAAGCCAGTGATTATGGTACACAAGATTTAAACTTGGGCAGTCAAGGTTCAGCCGTCAGTCAATTGCAGAAAGATCTTACCGAACTAGACTTTTATACATATGGTATTGATGGATGGTTTGGTCCAAAAACTTACGATGCTGTAGTGATTTTCCAAGAATCTCAAGGACTAAAAATGGATGGTATTGTTGGCCCGATAACCAAGGCAGCCCTGAATGTCGCTATAACGTCGGCTCAAGCTAGTGATTATGATACACAAGATCTAATCTTGGGCAGCCAAGGTTCAGCCGTCAGTCAGCTGCAGAAAGACCTTACCGAGCTAGGCTTTTATAAATATGGTATTGATGGATGGTTTGGTCCAAAAACTTATGATGCTGTGATGAATTTTCAAAAATCCCAAGGATTAAAAGCGGATGGTATTGTTGGTCCGATAACCAAGGCAGCCCTGAATAAAGCATTAACAGGGACTGTGTCTCTCCCCCAGGTATCAGCCTCCGCCAAAGTACCCACTGCAGCCAGTATTAGTCATTATAATAGTCATGAAAAACCGGTAGTTGACTCTTTCCGTGTAAACTTTGACGGCAGCCTTGCTCAAACTCTGGTCGGACGTGCAATTTGGTATATGGAATATGGCTATATGAAGTATGGGCATACCAAATATGCTGCCACCGGTTATATTGACTGCTCTAATTTTGTTTCTTTAGTATACAAAGATTTCGGATATTCCATTACTTCGGCAGCCAAAAACTATGGCTCAGTAGGGGTTAAGGTTCAGGGTGTTTATGCAGCTAAAATCCCTGGAACATCTAAATACTCCTTGGTGGGCATGGAAAATTTAAAACCTGGCGATATATTCACCTTCTGGAATTCTGATGAGCCAGCCAGGACACACATAGGTCATGTAGCTATATACATGGGCGTAATTAACGGCAAACCTTGCATAATTAATACCTGCTCAGGAAACCCCACCGCTATAGGAATAATTAATGATTTTTCCTACTGGTATGGTTCAAGCCTAATAGAAGTGCGCAGAGTTTTACCGGCCAGCGCATTTACAGCAGGTAACAAAATTACCGATCAGGGACCGGTTATTCCAGCAATATATCAAATTAAACCGGACAAACCAATTGTGATGCCTAAAGACCTTGGTACCGGCTTCTAAAATCCTTTTGAAACCTATACGTCTCCTTAATAACAAACCTCGCTAAATCGCAAGAAATAGCGAGGTTTTGTGTTGAAAAAAATTGGTGATGAAATATTGAAATGATCAATGATACTTCACAAAACATAATACTGGGTCGTCTCGCAGGCACCCTGACCGCATGCATCATCCTCCAAGTGGGGGGATCTCCTTACGTTTGTTTCCTCTCATCATAATACGATAATATCCGCTTTCTCTTTTTATTCTCTTATGTCTTGCCATTTTCTGTCACCCAAGGTTGATTATATAATCCTTCTCGGCCAAAGACAACGCAACCGTCCGAGACCACTGAAAAAGCCTATTTAGGTAAACGGGTATGCATAAATACACTTGCTCCCTGTCTATTTAGCTCCCCAGGAGGAAGGCAGCATCTTCCCCATTATAGGATTTCTACATACCCTTCAGTTCCATTTACCCGGATTCTCTGTCCGTCTTTTATCAGTCTGGTAGCATTTTCAACTCCGACAACTGCTGGCAATCCATATTCACGGGCAATAACGGCTCCATGGGTCATCAGTCCGCCAACTTCGGTGACCAGGCCTTTTATGGATACAAACAATGGTGTCCAGCTAGGGTCAGTAAAGGAGGTGACTAATATATCTCCATCTTCCAGATCAGCATCTTCCATGTTAAAGATGACACGTGCTCGTCCCTCTATGACACCGGAAGAAACAGGCAGGCCTGCAAAAGCTTGGGCCGGGAGATTTTCTCGTTTGTACTTACCTGCAATAATTTCACCATCAGACGTTATAACTCGTGGGGGAGTTAATTTTTCATATAATTTGTACTCGTCTTTTCTTTTGCTGATGATATGGTAATCCAGTTTATTGGTGCAGACGACTTCATGAAGTTCTTCAAAAGTGAGATAGTATATATCTTCTTTTTCATTAATAACGCCCACTTGTACGAGTTGTTCGGCTTCTTTCAGCAAAGCCTGCTTATAAATGAAGTAGCGATTAATCATGCCGTATTTTGGATATTCACGATAACCGATGAAATTTCGGATCAGGCTGATCATTCGTTTGGTCTTTTGCACTTTTTGATCACCATCCGGTAATTGCTGCAATCGATCTAATAGCTCTTGTTCTTTTTGCCAAGCAACACGCCGCCCTTGCTCAAATATCCGCTGGCTGGCATTAGGTGCAAAGTTTTTGATGTTGCTGAGAATCATAGGGATAAGGGTAGTTGGCTTCTCGCTCCATCGAATTTTTGTAATATCGATTTCTCCGGAACATCGCATTCCGTATTTGTTAAGATAAGCATAGACAGCGTCCTGGGTTTCCTGTCCGCCATCAAACTTAAGCAGTTCGTCTAAAAAGTTTTCTTCTTCTACATCATGTAAATAATCAATTACTTCCGAATAAGGACGAATCACATCTGCGACATCCAATAGATCCAGTCCCATTTCCGAAGTAATATTGTTTGGTACAGATTGAGAAAGTGTGTCTGCTGCATTTTTTTCACCTAACCATTTGTTCATTTTTCCATTGATCCATGATGAGGCATCCATAGCAGCCATAATCACATCCATACTTTGCGGGTTAAATAACATCTTCTTTAACTCCCGGATATCTTCCAGGATAAAATCAAATAAATCCGGTCCTGATTTCATTTGGATGTTTTGTTTTAACTCTACTATCGATGTTTGACTGCTCTTAATCAAATCAGACACGATAGTCGGATCGTTTTCTATTTGTATTTGAGAACCCGGAGACGGAATAACTGTATTGCTTTTGCCGAGATTCGGTTCTTTTTTGTCATCCGGTAACGATTTTATAAAATCTCGCTCTATTATGTTTATAAGTGCGTCTCTTATGAGTGGATCATGTTGTCCCAAGAAAGCCCCCTGTGTATCTAATAAAATTTCTCTTCTGACAGTTGAAGCCAAATGACGTGTGACATCAACAAATAACCTTCCACCCGCTTTATGCATGGGCGCAGGAGTCGTTAACAGGAAAAAAGACAATCCCAATGGTTTCATGGGGTCGGTCATCATTTGTTGATGACCGACAGATACATAAACGTGATTTTCCTGATCATTCGCTTCCGGGATAGGGTATAAAGTAGTGATGGGTCGACTCTGGACAATGAATAAGGTAAGAGGACATACCTCCCTGGGATTGTTTATTTCTGGAGAAATTTCCCTTTTTGATTTATCATTAAGGACAGGGGACACACCGCCTGCGGAGGAATGTCCCGGTAATAAGCACCATTCGATGTCCTGGGAACAGCCGAAATGTGCTTCGATCTTTCTGCCCATGCGCTCAAGCTGTAAAATCTGTTCATCCGTCAGCGCTGGCTCATTCTGCAGCTCAGGCTCTATCTCCTGTACTTGCGTGCCGCCATCTTTTAAGGCATAAATAGCCAGTTTCTTGGTGGATATCTTTTTATCGATTACCTTGCCGCTACGCACTTTATAGTTATCAGCATTCACCAGGCCAGAGACCAGGGCCTCACCAAGTCCGAAGCCGGCATCAATTGATAACACTTTCCTATTGGATGTGACGGGATCGGCAGTAAACAAAATTCCCGCCGCCTGCGGGAAGACCATCTTCTGAACAAGCACAGCCAGGTATACTTTACGGTGGTCGAAGCCGTTTTGCAGGCGGTAAATTACCGCCCTCTCGGTAAACAGCGATGCCCAGCACTTGCTGATATGCTTTAGAATTGCCTCCTTACCAATAATGTTCAAATACGTATCTTGCTGGCCGGCAAAGGAGGCTGTCGGTAAATCCTCTGCAGTTGCGCTGGATCGCAGGGCATAGGCATTTTTTTCATCAAGCCTGGAGAGGAAGCGGGTGATCTCTTCATTAATATCTTGAGGGATGGCTATCCCTTCGATGACCCTGCGAATCTCACCGCTTAGTTCACCGATTTTATCCCGGTCTTCCACCTTTAGAAGTGATAACTGATCAAGTAATTCGTTAATCGACGACGTTTCCCCAATGATTCTTTTAAAGGCTTCAGTAGAAATGCAGAAGCCATCCGGTACGCGTATTCCTTCAATTCTGGAAAGCTCCCCCAGGTTCGCGCCTTTACTCCCAACAAGCATGAGTTTGGTTTGGTCAATATCCTGAAAACCAAGCACATAAGAACTCATACGCTTCCCTCCTTTGGCAATTCCTTCTTCGATTATTTTGATAACATCCTTTAAGGCTAAATGATTTAGCGGAGTATTGTACTAGCCTATGATGTACCTTTTACATATATTATATATACCTTTCCACAAATCGCCTTAACACGCTATTGCATTATAGCAGTATCAAATGGGAACAAATAGTCTGCATTTACAATTTTTTGTATGCTACAATTAAATTGGAGGGGAAGTACTCAAGGAAGTAAATTGCAATCCAAAGATACAACAATCCAACCGATCATATATCCTCCGGCTCGTAATCATCTTTGTGGCATATACCTAATACCGCGCTTCCCATATGTATAGAAATGAGACCCGGTTATTTGATCATATCCAGGTCTCTCTTTGGCCACCTTATATTCACTTTCCTTTCAGTATTTGCCTGCCACTATCAGTCAGCAGAGTATATGATGCTCCAGGCCTGGTTCCGAAAACTTGCATCTTCTTGCTCTTCCTGTTTTAACTCACAAAATGGAAGCCAATAGATGATAGAGAGGTGTAATGTGTCAATAATTCGCTCGTATTCTCCAATAAAACACTCTTCACGCAGCTCTTTGGAATAGACTCTCGATTACGCTACCGTCTACAGTGAGGATGATATTCAGTTCACGTTTAAGGACGGGGCGGTTATCCAAGCATAAAGTTCGCAATTATTCATTTTCATTAAGTTTGTCTTTGCCGTTAAAGTCGTCTTCCTCGAATTCCTTATTGAAGTCGTTCTCCTGCGCAGCTTTTTTGGCTTCATATCCATCCCTGCTGATTTCTGAAGATAGGAGCTCGCATGTATTCAAATTAACTGGAATCATGTTTAATGCAGCCAGCAAAGATTTTAAGGATTTTACAAGATCAAAACGGACACGGATTTACCGATCGCTAGGTACGACCCCATTAATTTAACACCAGATAAGGCCCTAATTCATAATTGTGTACCTCTTCAATATCCTCCATTGTAGGATTCTGTTTTATCACCGTTAGATCGGTTAACGGGGAGTCGGCAGAACCAACATTGATTCTTCCGCTGACAAAGTAGCTTACTCCGTTGACACTGGTGAATATGAAGCCGAAATTAGTATAAACTTCATTGCCTTCTCCATCATAGACGGGATTGTCATCATCGTCTACGGCGATGTTCGATTCCCAAAGCGCGGTGATGTTCCCGACCGTGACGAGGCCATCTGCCCAGTACGTCCCGTACAGGCTTTGAAGCGACTGGTTGCAATCATCCGTACACCCGTCATAGTTGCCGGAGCCGATCAGCGAGCCTTCCGGCGCGTTCTCCGACATAACCGGAGAGCCGCTGTCGTATAGATACAGGGCTATCGGGTTCTCGGCATCGCCGGTCTTTTTCACCATGAAGTACTTATTCTGCATATAAAACACGTCAAGTACCAATTCGTCGCTTGTCGATGCGTCGTAGCAGTATGGGAAATCCTCGCTGCTGTAATCGAGTGTGTCGTTGGAATAATCCGCGACAGCCGAGTACATTGCGTTAAAGATCCCGCACTCATCGTATGGAATCCATTGCGCATACAGGGTAACAACATGAATTCCATCTCCGTCGATAGTATAATCTGCCACATCGGGAAGATTAAGGACAAAGTCGGAATCGAAACTGACTCCGGAACCGTCTGCATTGGTGTTCCAGCTGCCCAATGCATACTGCTGATCGGCAGATATACGGTGTGGCAGTTGCACCCAGCTGTTATAGTTAATTCCATAACGTTCAACTTCTGTTATCGTCTCTCCAAAGTTGTTTTTTTCACCGTTCGGGTCAAACGCGACTTCATACGACCACCAGGCGTAGAGAGTTAAATCGTTATCCGGCATTGTCGCCCCGTCGACTGTGAACCCCGTGTCGTAGTCGTCTGCTACGGTAAGCCAGCCCATGAAGTCGTAGCCCGCGTGGGTGACCGAGGGCGGCGCGGGAATCGGGTCGTCGGGGGCAAGCCTTATGGTAATCCCGCCTTGACCGCCGTTTGCGTCAAAGGTCAGATTATAAAAGCCCGGTGCAGGGATCCAGTTTGCCGTATAAGTCCTGTTTTCGGTTGAGCCTGTTGGAATCGTCACGTCCATCGTCGCTTCGGATAACCCCGTCCCTGTCCAGCCTGCAAACTCAAAGCCAGATCTGGTTGGATGATTGGTAATTGTAACATCGGGGCTTTCAACGGTATAGCTGCTCGGGTTTGCGCCTGAAGCAAGATCAGCTAGTTGTGGTTCTATCAATATCAAGGCATGATCATACATTTGCCCGCTTAAGTAATGCTCAATAGCCTGGGAAGTAAGTCCCTGCTCCTGGTACCAGACCGCCGCCCTGACATGCATCTCCAGAAGACCGGCCGGGTCTGATTTGTGAAGTAGCTCGTAAAGGAAATTCTTAAGCAGATGGTGATACCTGTACGTATTTTCATCATCTAAAGGTATGAGAAACTCGCTTCTTTCACTTAAATCCTGCAGCATATACCCCCCGTTGCTATCACCGGTTATCGCATCGCATAAAGATTCGCAAAGCGTATCCAATACGGAGGTTTTCAAAGCAAATTTCTTTTTTTCAGGAGGCCATGCTTCTATAACCTCGTCCTTGAGGTACTGGTAGATGCCATCCCTGCAGCGGGCAATTCTGGTTATCATGTCATTGCTGACACTGTCTCTCTCCATGGACATGGCTATGGTAACTAAAGCTGCCGCCCACCCTTCGGTATAGCTCTCAACCTTTTGGACTTCTCCGGTTTCAAGTCGGAGGCCTCTTAACCTATAGAACTGTGAAATTTCTTCCTCGCGAAAGCGCAGGTCTTTTTCACCAATCTCGAGCATCTGCAGCTTAATCTCAAATTTAGCCAGTTCCAGTGCGGGTCTGGTCCTGCTTATGAGTATCAGGTGCATTCTGGGTGGGAGATATTTGATCAAATAAGACAAGCCCCGTAAAATTAACGGGTTGGTAATCAAATGAATGTCATCAATAATGAATAAGAAGTCCTGCTCTACAATGGCAAGTCTGTCAATAAGGATGTTTATCTGTATATCTGCTTTCAACAGTTCCTGTGATGTAAAAACATATTCCACATCTATATTGATGCCCTCCGCCATTTTATCCAGAGCAGCACATGCATAACGCCAGAATAACATGGGATTGTTATCTTCAGTGTCAATGAACAACCATGCAGCGGGAAGATTGGAGTCTTCCAGCCATTCAACAAGCGCCGTGGTTTTACCGTAGCCTGCGGGTGCTGTAACCAGGGTGAGCTTACGATTCAGACAGCTATTCAGTTTCTGATGGAGGCGCCGTCTTGAAACCAGGTACTGGTTAGCTTTTGGCATACTATACTTGGTTCGTATCAAACTGGTATCGTAATTTTTTAATATGGCCATTGGTTTTACCACCCTTATCCAATACGCAACAAAGGTAACAGGATTTATTAATTTGAATATTTGATAAGTAATTTTATCTCATGAAACCTTTGCCCTACTAATAAAGTCGCCTATAATTCATTTAAATTATCTTGTTCCACATTCAGCAGGCATTCACCTGCGTAATATATTACAATTTAGAATAAATTTACATAATTGGGCTAACTAAATTTTCAATGTTAGAGGCAAATGAAAGTGCCTCTATTACTGATTTTAACTAGCTCAACTTATAAAAAAGTCTTAATGGATGACAAAGAAAAGACGGTATCCGAAAAACCTAATCGAATACCGTCTTATATCTAATATGAAGAAATGTTCGATAAATAGGCCTTTCGTTAAAAGCTGGTGGAGGCGGAGCCTATCATATGGAATCAATCGCGGATAGACGGGATCTCTATGAGCTTTTTGGTTGATGGAAAGGGAGGCCGCAGCCTCCCTTTTTAAAGTCCTGGTAATCAAATTTCTTCTTCTTACTCTTCAACATCTCCAGCATCCTTTTGTGGCTTTGGGTGAAATTTTAAGACTAGCCATTCTTTACCCCCAGGTCTGCCTCCAGTTCATCAATGCTTAGCCATCCATGTTCGCGCCCTTCCTTCTTACCTCTGGCAAGTTCAGCAAGCAATTTTAAGGTTGCCTGCGTTCTTTCATATTCCTGTATATCCATAACTACATAGCGACTACGCCCGTTTATTGTTAAAAACACGGGTGAACCCACCTCTATGTTGCGTAAAACTTCGTTATATTTCCTTAAATCAGAGATTGGCTTAATAGTGGGCATAGCATATCTCCCTTCTATTTTGACTGTTGTTATTGTAAGCCGAATTGATAGCTGTCACTGATCAATCACTACAGAACGATACTAACCTCGAAGTTGCTAAACATCCTGGATGCAGATGAGTCAGGATTTTCAAAATACTGCCCCGGTCTTATTATCTTTTTGGTCATATAGTGTAAATATGAATCATTCCTATCACTATTCCTCTAAGGGGGATTCATATTGCCCCGATCTACGGAGGGCAAAGGCAACATCAAAATTTTCAATAATAGTTAGCTTAAAGCGTCTTTCCTTATACCCTTCCTTTATGGGCCGAGAACCCTTAGTCATGTATGAAATTGATAATAGCGCGGGATTAAAATGGCCATTCTTTACGAAATTCTTCGGTCTTCTTCCACCTAAAAAGTTAGGTTTTATCTCATGGACAATTCCCACAAATTGGGCAAGCAACATTGGATAAATAACAAGCTTTTTTACTTCAACAAATGTAATTAAGCTTTGATTGTTTACCGCTTTCCATTCTTTCCTCTTATCTTTCTCTGGCAATGCGCCATTTTTAATTACAGCCACATCTACGACATAAACGCCATAATCAAATGTATAACTACTGAAGACAGGTAGGTTGCAGTGAATTTCTATATTTATATTTCCTTTACTTGCTTCAAACCAAGAAAAATTCCAAGGGCGTCCGTTTGCCGATGTTTTAACCTTAAAATATCTGCCCTGTAAATTATGTGGTGTAAGCGTATATCCTTTAGATTTATAATGTTCAGCGGTCCCAACAACAGCCGCCAGCTCAAGTAGCTGGGTTTCTCTTTTGGATATTTGTTCAAACTGAACATGGTAGTGTTTAATAAAGCGCTTTAACCTCTGCGTGATAGCATTAATATCCATTAGTCTCTACCTACCAAAAATAATACTATTTCCTGCAATGAATAAAGTTCGATTATTTCATAGATTTCTAAATTGCGGAGTAATTCTTCAAAGTGTCTCAGAAATGTTCTAATTTCATTGTATTCTTCTGAATCACATCCATACAAATGGCCTCCCATCTTAATATGAGAAATATTGTTTTGTCTACAAAGAGAAAGTGAATTATCCAAAATCCAAAACTGCGTTTTGCTTTTAGCCCAAAGTTTTCGTACACATGCTAAAAACACTAGCTGATCACGTAATTCATCAGTAAATCTTACTCCCGCTTCCTTAATTATGTCATTAGCTACTGCATAGATAGATTGGCCATAACCGTTAATCTCCTCACGAAGTGAAAATGGTAAGGAATTCAAGAAATCTTGAGTGTAGTTTTTGGGCAAACCTTCCCCCTCCAAAAAATATAATCTACTATATAACCACTAGAAGTTCCTTTCATAGAAGACCCCATTTCTGGAGAAACAACGAGGGATCTCCTTTCGGGTACATGATAGTAATTTTCTTTTTTGCACGAGTCATTGCAACGTAAAGAAGCCGCCTGTCCTCCTCCTCTTCAAAATTATACGGCACGCATTTGCTGTTTTTTCCCTCATGAATTGGCTCTCCATTTCCTGATAAAAGGGGTATAATCACATGATCGAACTCACGCCCTTTAGCTTGAAAAGCGTTGAGTATAAATAGTCCTCTAGGTGGTTTTTTTATATATAAATAACCTGATTGCAACAATGAGTTCTCCATGGGAGTAACCAAATCACTAATAACATTAGCTCCATATGCTTGTGCTGTTTTTGCAATAGACCGTATATAAAATATAGTTTCATAATCTGGATGAGAATTTCCGGCGGCCAGGAGTTTGGCAACGTCTGGAAGGAGTGTCAATGTCATAGTAAAACTTTCTGGACAATTAACCTCCAACTTTCCCCAAAAAGGCTTTAATAAATCCGATACCCTTGACCATGGTCCGTTAGGTTCGCGGTTTCTTTTTATTGTCTTTTTACCAAATTCAGCATTGATGTCATGGTTCGGGTAGCCACCCGGTAATAATAGATCATTCATTACTCCAGCAATCCACTGCCTTATTCCATCGCCATCCTCACACATATACAGATCATATATGTAATTCCTTAATATTTCTTCCGGACCATCGGAACTAATGGCTTTACAAGAAAAATATTTTCCTCTTCCATTTGATGGCTTCTTGCAAAGACTAGACTTAAGAAATGAAGAAAGCGTATTATATTGGCAAATTACGGCAATTGTCCCTTCCTGTTCTTTAATTACTTCCCAACGCAATTTATCACGAATTGGCCCCAGATCTCCTTCATACCTTCCTTCATCCAGAGTAACGAAGTTTATAAATGGCTGTTTTTTTCCTGGTTTAAGTGCTCCTCCTTTTAAACTATCCTTCCGAAGATCTATAAAAAAAGCTGCCATACCTGTCTGCGAACGATGCGGAGTAGATAATGTTGTCCTAGCTAATGCTGGTATACTCCATTTTTCAGCTACTTCCTCTGCTCTTTTCATATCAGCATTTCTCCAAGTGTGAATAGTCTGATATCGATCATAAAAAACTACAACACGTTCAGGACTCCACTTTTGCAGAAAATCCCACTGACAGCAGTCAGAATCTTGAAATTCATCAAGAATTACTAAGGGGTATTTAGTCTTTAGCCATTTAATTGTATAACTTGAGAAGGAAAGCAGATGGCGAGCTAGTGGCGCAAAATCCCCGTAATGAGGTCTGCCTTTGCGCATGCTTTTTATAGCCATTTTCCTATACTTGTTGCGTATTTCCAATGAAACAGTGTCATTTGACCCACACAATGGCTCGCACATTCTCTCAACGTCTGCTTTTTTTATTTTTGCTAGCTTCGTTGCTTGCTTTCGTTCATTTATTGAGCATGGTGTAGCAGGTGTGGGAATGCCCCATACTCCCCCCCGCTTATTGAGAAGCTCAAAGAAAAAAGCATGATAATTTTGGACTTCAATCGCAGCGACCTGATCTTTAGTCATCCATCCTTGTCGAACATAATTTCGAATTTCATTTTCAATTTGTACCCGCGCATTTTTTGAAAACGTTAAAAATAGGGCCGGAGTGGTTTTTGAAACAAGCCCAGAACGGTGTGCCCTCAAAGCTAAATATACACCAGTGAATGTCTTCCCTGTTCCAGGGGCTGCTTCAACCATAATTCGAGGGTAAAGCTCCAGCATGTCGCCAACTTTTCGCTGACCGTCATCTACAGGAACTGCTTTAATCTTTGTCGGTAAGTTCAAATATATCCCCTCCTGGGGTTACCTGACCAGTCATCACCTTAACAATTCTATTATAAAGGCTTGTTATTGGTGCGGGAAAAACCTTGTTCTGAACCATAGTTTCAGCGATTATTCTCATATCCTTTTGGCTTTTACAAGAATGTGGTTGATGTAAAGCAGCATATAAAAAGGCTTTTTGAAGATCTTCCTGGCATATTGAGTTATCTTGGCATTTTATATCACCAAGTGAAAATTCAGCAAGATTTGAAGGAAAGTTTACGGGAAGTAGCTCTTGAAAGGGCTTTTCTATGTTTTTCTTAACAAAGTCTTTCCAACTATCATTGTTTAACTCATGACCAGCATCTTGGTAACATCTAATTATCGCTTGATATAGGATATCTACAGGCACATAATATAAAAGCATTACCTCCATATCACATCCTGTACAGAAGGATAATAGAGATTTCTTTGGCATACAAATAACATGCTCAGCGGATTTTTTTGATAATTCATATAGATCAACTTTCTTATGTGCGTCAGGGTCTTCCACCTCTTTTTTGGGGACATCATAATCAAGTAAAGCAAGTGTAGTAATCCCTAAAGCCCTAAGATTACGTGCATGCCTCCAAACTTTTTCATTGCCACCCGCATTAACAATAGTAAGACCCAAGAAAAATGGATTATTAACCGGTTTTTTACCCAAAGCATTGAATACTATAGGTAAAAAGCCTTCTTCACTTGCCCCCTCCACAATAAGTGCATGTTGAGCTAATAAAGCGCCAGCGTAAAGGTCACGATATTGTTCTAGAGCTTTTCTATAAACTGGTTCTAAAGTCGAACCTACTCTAACTTGTGTTGATTGTCGTGAACGGCTGGTATTTCGTGATACCCTACATATCGGATTTGCGCCATGAAGTTCTCCAATGAAAGCAGGAGAATGAGTGGTAATGAACACCTGACCCGTTCTTTTAGCATTTTTAGTGGTTATCTCATTAAAAAACCATTTAGCCAGGGAAGGTTCAAGGTTTTGCTCTGGTTCTTCTATGGCAACGATTAGGGAGGAATCTTCTTCGCTTAAAGCAGCTGAAATTTGGGTAAGGAGCATCAAATTTTGTGCTCCATCTCCCAGTAAAGAAAAGGGAATTATATTTTCTTGGGTTTCGGACTTTTTTTTCAATCCTACTGATGTGGCGGTTTTAAAGCGTGCTATGTTGGCATCAAGGAAAGTCAAGGTAAAACTATCAAATCCCCCAACTAATTCAGGAGACATGAACCCCTCTAGATTATTTAAAGCATTTTTAACGCTATCCAATTCGACTAAGCTTGATTTATTCGTTTCTAAAATGCCCATTAAGTTTCTAAGTTCTCTTATTACTTCTTTTTCTTTCAATGCCTTAGAAAAAAGACTCTGCCTAGCTAACGATAGTTCAAAAGCGGGGTTGCGATTCGTTCCATAGTAACGAAAGTTAATTGCCTCTCTATCCTGATATGTAAAAACGCCTTTTTTGTTGATCATTTCATCTATTATAATTACTTCAGTCTCAGCAATTTCTAATTCCTGATTCCAATCAGCTATAAGTTTTACTGCCAACAACTCTTCGGTTTTATCAGGTGGATCTTCCCCGGGTTCAATTATTACGGTTTCAATAATTTCTCCCTTATGCTTCCAACAAGATACTTTATCTGCAAATCTAAGGATAATATCATTGTTTGGATTTTCTCCTAAATGCACCCAAGCTGTAATTTCTATTGGTTCGTTTATGTTTCCATTATGAAAATCAAAAACTGATATTGCATCGTCCCGCTGCAGCCGAATGGTTGGATCAAACAACAACTTAATAGCAGTTAAAATAGTTGTTTTACCACTATTATTGGGACCCACCAAAACATTTACTTCTTGATTGGGTAAAAACCATAATTCATATAAACTTCTAAAATTATTGATTTTTAATGCCCGAATATACATTTTGCTCTCCTAGAAATTGCTACTTATTTCCAAGTATTCTGAAATTATTTGTATAATTCCTGCAAATTCCGTAAAAGATTTAGAAAAATAAAACAAGCCGCCATTTAACATATTAAAGATGCCCCTAGCCAGCTTAGATAATAATTATGTCGAGCGCTCAATCAAGCCCTTTGTTATTGGGCGTTAAAAGGTCCAGTTTCAATAATGAGTTTGAACTTTAATCATTGAATAACTCCATTTTATAAGGATAATCATATGATTTAATTTTCTCGAAAAGATGCTGCCTTCTATTAATATCAAACTCCTTCCGGAAATGGAATATTATCTCTTTTAAGTAACTCAGAGGTAAGTCGTTTAGTCCTGTTTCCTTACAAGCAAAAACATGCCTTTCTGCTGTCTTTAGTTTTTCAGGCAGTTCATCATATAGGTCTGCACCTATCATATAGTCCAATATTTTTATGTTGACTTGATCAAAAGGCACCTTTATTGCATACTCGAAGCACTCATTGATAGTCCTCTCTGTTTCCATGGGAGCTCCCAATATAAAATTCCCCACCGTATATATCCCTATTTCATCAGCATATTGGATTAATTCCGCAGCTCTTGCTGGATCTATTTTTTTTCTATAAAAGTGAAGAATATCATGATTTACTGACTCAATTCCCATACTTATTACTGATACGTTTGCCTTCTTGGCAATATCTATAAAGTCGAAATCTATATTAGCCCAGCTGCTAAGTGCTAATTTCATTCCTTCAGAAATTCTTTCAGTTTTAAGGCTATGTAATATATTCTTTGCTCTCTTAAGGTTAAAGGTAAAATTATCATCACAAATCCAAATATTAGTATATTTATTTGCTGCAATTTCCTTAAATTCTTTAATAACATATTCTATCGAATGTTCCCGATATTGACCTAACCATCCTTTTCTCTGGCAAAACCTGCAAGTATTCATGCATCCACGGCTGGTTTGTATAAGTGTTGATTTTGCTAAATTAGGCTTTCTTTTAATAGTACCACCATGTTCAGCATAACTAGACAAGATGCTACGATCTGGGAAAGGCAGATCATCTAAATTATTGTCTCTATCTTTTAATAAATCAGTTACGACTTGCTTATCATTCAATAAGCAATCAATAACGTAAACGATGCTGGGTTCAGCTTCATGATTAATCACAATATCAATATTTGGAATAGCCCGCGGTAATAAGATGCAGTCATTTCCAACAGCAATAGTTTGTATTTTTCTATTATTTCGTTTAATATATTCCGCTATATTTTCACCGTTATAAATATTTAGTGCTCTTTTTAGCGGGAAACTATCAAATTCAATAATGACCACATCGATTGTTTTCAAAAGCTCAGCTAATTCGTTCAGCTCAAAATTCTCAATTGAATAATCTTTTAATATTACAGCATGCCCTACCTGTTTTAAAATGGTTGCTAAATATAATAAATTTAAAGAAAACCCAAATCGCCAGTCCTTAAGATTATCCGGTGACGGATAAATTAATAATATATTAGCCAAAATCTAATATCCCACTCCTCATAACTTCTGACATCGCATACATTCCCCAGGAAGCTCCATCTTCTATTTCATGGTATTTCCAAATACCATTATTTAATTGGTTGCTTATTATCCATTCAAATGCCCTTGCAAGTACTCGTTCCGGCACAAGTTCAGAATATTGTAACAATCCCAGAACAGCCAGGCTAGTACAATATATGTCTGACTCTATAGGATGCTCTAACCAGGGCGCAAAACCTCCATCATTTCTCTGGTTAGAGATTAACCACTCTACCAAGTCGGTAATTAAATTTATATCATCAGGATAATAATCATTTTTATTAAATGCTAATAACGTATAAGCTGCTTTATAGGTTAAGGTATTTTTTTCTTTTTGGCATAATTGCTCCAACAAATATAAACTATGTTGGTCAGCAAGTTCCGGTAATAAATAGAACAAAACCCCAGTTACTGGTATTCTGTAAATATCCCGATATGACCTCCCCCATAAACCTTCTGAATTCCTTTGAATCTTCAAGAATTCTATCCCCATATTTATGTTCCGCTCAAATGTATTTTCATCAACGCTTTTTAAAAAAAATGTATTCCACATTGTATCAACTATACTTATCCAACCCCCATCAGAATTTTGATTATCTAAACACCTTTCAATTATGTTAGTGGGTATTGAATTCTTTGATATTCCACTTAACATTAACAGTGATGATGTCTTGCTTATTCTTTTCAATTCAATTTCCTTTTCATTCATCTCAATTATCATATTTTGAAGAGAAGCCGCTGTTTTTATTAAATACTTTAAGTTATGCATTATTCTGCTCCCTCTTTATTTTTATTTCCGAAAATTGAGTATCTCGAAATATGGGGTTTATGTTCCTTATGTTTTGCAGGCCTGTTAGCCACATAAAAAGACGCTCTACTCCTAATCCAAATCCGGATAACAAAATATCAGAATACGGTATCATATTTATATACCACCTGAGTTGTTTTTCTACCCCAGCAAGTCTAAACTTGCTTTCCAAGATATTTAAATCACTTTGTTTTTCATTACCTTCAGCTATTTCTCCAACCTTTGGAACCAATAGATTGTAAGAAAGAGAATAATTACTATCAACAGGTTTTGCAATCCATGATGCTATTTTTCTCGGGAACTCAACTACAAAAGTTGGTAAATTTCCCGCAATTTCTCGCTCGAATTTACCAAGACCTTTACTATATAAACTGTACTGGTCTTCAAGTTTTTTATAGTCTATTATAGGGAAATTTGATTTTTCAATAAGGCTTGAATCCACTTTAAGCAGGTAACTAAAGGGGCTGATAGCCCATTCTGATACGACAAATTTTATTAGGCATTCTAGTTCAAACATAGATTGATTCATGTCACAATTAGCCTTAACCATTTCCAACATATCAAATTCTGCTAGATGTCTGTTAGTATGGGAAGGCTCTGCTCTATAACATTTCTGTAAACAATAAGCTTTTGATAACTGGGCAGCATAAAGATTAAGATAAAGGGCGTTGCTCGAGGAAAGCCGGGCTGGATTTCCAAAAAAGTCAAGAAAGAAAGTCTCATCTTTGTTTTGTCCATAGTGTACTGAGGGTACTCTAACTTCAATATATCCATTATTATTTGCATAAAGCCTTAAAAGATGAAGCAAATAGGAATATGCTTGTAAAATATCTAATTGCTGCTCATCCCATAAGGATTCACTTTTTTTTGGCAGATGATTCTGAAGCTGGATTATCCTAAATTCATTATCTGCCAAATTAACTTGGAATTCACAATAGTCCCCTTTTCTTATTTTTTTTACTTTATTAAACACAGTAATATCAATCGAATCTTTACTACAAACAAGTGAGTTTTCTTCATTGTTGGATAATAGTGTAATAAAAATAATTCCACCCAGGTTTCTTACCCCTGAGACTCGTCCGTCTAAGGTATTATTTGATTCGTTTATCATTTATTTTTCTCCAATATAGTATTTTCCCGCTTTTTGATTGTTTTACAATATCAAAGCCGAGTCTTATATTAAGAGCATGAACAGCAGTATTATCCATGAATGTTTTGGCATCTACATAGCTAAATTTATTATAAACTGTTCTGATTAATAAATCCGCATAGCCTTTACCACGGTACTTTCGTGGGATTAATATCTCCTCAATAATCGCCCCCTGGTTGGATCTGCCACCTTCTCGAATATAACCAACAATATTATTGTTGTTGTCCTCAGCAATATAAATATGGCGTTCATCTCTTATATTAGTTTTTATTACGTCTAGCTTCTGATCTAAAGCCAGAAATTTTCTATCCTGTGCACTGAGCTCAGTAAAAATTTCGAACAGCTTCGTACGATCCTCTCTAGCTACTCTTCTTATCCAAACTTTTTCAAGAAATAGTCTTTTGAAATTATTTCTCAAAATATTTTCCCGGTCTTCATCGGTCACATCAAGTTTATCTATCATTTCAGTCTCTGCTTGGTATATATCTACTGATGGCTGGGAAAATGGATAGTCTGAACCAAACAATACCCGGTGCCCGCCCAGCATATTTGTCATTTTGCTGATTACCTTACTATCCGAAATGGTTGAGGTATCAAAATAAAGATCTTCATATGATTTGAATTCAGGAACAACTAGATCTAATACTTCTTCTCCGGTGAATGGCCATTTTCTACCGGAATGAGCCAGAATTATTTTAAGATGTGGAAATTCATTTTTGATATGGTGAATCCGTTCTATCCGTTCACTCATATGAGGGTGTATATACAGGAACTTGCCTTTGTCCTGCAGATACTCATAAACAGGAAAATATGCTCTAATATCAACGTTCCGGCTTATGTAAAAATGTTCTTTTAGACCAAACACCTGATTTAGTTCGAGTTCATCAAGGTCAAGCTGTTCATCAAGTAAATAAAAGGGAATAAAAAGTTCACGGTTCATTTCGTAGGCAGTATGTATATAATTGTTGGCTTGATAAATATCCACTTCTTCTAGAGGAAATGGAAAGATTAATGCCTTATAAATGTTATTTTTTACAGCGATTTTAATATATTTTTCCCAGGTATTTTCTATAATCGAATTGTAAGCAGGTAGATCCCTGTTTTCATTTTTAATTTTAACCATGAATTTCTTTTTTCCTATGTGTACATGAGTATCAAAAATCATATGTTAATCCCTCTCACTCAAAGCCTTATCATCAAGCATGCCTTGTATTTCTTGAATAAGTTCCATATTACCAGGGAAACCTCGCCCATCTAATTCACTTAGCTCTTCCTTGAGTCTGTTAAGGAATATATCCTTTTCTTTTTTGTAAGTAATCATTTTTACAGATTTTTTTAGCAGTGTTTGTATATCTTCACTTTGACGCTCGTCCATAATTTTAGCCATACTCTTATAATATGTAGCACGAGCTTGATCCCAATAAGTATTGAAATCAGGGTTCTTATCTTCTACGAAAGATAGATGATTTTCTGCCTCGTCTAGCAAGTTTCCTATTTCCTTTTTTGTGCTTTCAGGGTTCAAATCCACCTGATTATTATTCAAGTGCCCTATCTTTAATTTAACTAAATCAATCAACACAACTGCCAGATTACTTCGGGCCTGAATTTGATCGTTTTCTCCTCTTAGTTTCAATGATTTATAGTAGTATTCTCTTGATTTTTCTAGTATATCAACCAATTGTGCTTCATTATATTTTTGCTGATATTTTTCAAATTTCGTATGATATAATTCACCCATAAAGTGGTATAGATATGGTTCAATAGCCGAATTAGGTTTAAACAAATTTCTATTTTCGTTAAATTGATATATCTTTTCAGCATCTTTTAATTTTTCTTCATCAATAGAGTCTGGATCAGAAACTAGTTCATGAGCTATAATTACTTCCAGCCATGCAGTCTCTTCATGTTCAGCAATTACTGAATCAGTAATATTCTCAAGAGTTTTTTGGTCTTCATCATCATTTAAATTCAACTTAAACGAAATATTTGAAGAGTTAGTCTTTTTTGATTCAAACTTCTTCTCAACCCATTCAGCATGTTTTTTCTTTTTCAGTAAGAAGTCTACTTTCGATTCGAGGTCCAAATATTTTCTAATTGCTTCCGTCATTTCTGTCCTTTGTTTCTTTATTTGGTTAATATAGTTGTTATTATCTTCCTTCATTTTTCTCTCTTGTTCTTGAATTTCGATAAAATATTTATCAATATCTTCCCTCATAACGTCTAAACGCGAACTATAATCTTCAAATTGCTTCTGGTAGCTTCGCCAGCCTATTAATGCAATAATAGCAATTAATACCGCAATAGCAGTAAATAATGAAGCGTAAAAGTTATTTAACGTAGAAACAGACAAATTATTTTCGTGGTTATAATCGTTATATTTTTGAATCTCCTCTAATGTTTGCCGCATCTCTTCATACTGATCTTTACTCAAAAAGACTTTTCCAGTATCTGAATTATTAAAAGTAGTTTCTACATTAAAAGTCATTATCCGTTCTTTCACTGACTCTTTACCAACTCCCCATATAAACCATAAAAAATACCCGAAATAAAATATACCCATAAATATTAAAATTATAATTACTATTTCCCATATATTGGTATGTTTTAATATCTGGCAGCTTCTTTTTTCTGTGTTCTCCCCCTTATCCATTTTAGACCTCTTCCCTTCACTATAAGTCCCCTGGACAAACTAGGAGCCCGACTTGCATCGACCTCCTAGTAAAACATAATTATCTTAATATAGTTTAGTTACAGTTGCAGTTAGTACAGCCAAAACACCATTTTCCATCACCAAATTCTTCCCATATCTCCTTGGAAAAGTTCATTTCCTGTTCTTCCTCAAACACTGGCGTTTGGTATTCCTTTTTATTGCCTTCCATGCTATTCACCCCCTGTAATTAATATTTCTTTATCCAGCCATGTTTGCAGCAAATTCTTAAAGTCAATCATCATTGTATCTTTCTCTCCTTGATACATATCATTAAACAATGTAAATACTTTATTGGCATCCCTTTTGCCATCAAACAGCGCCAGCATATCATAGCTGACCTCATTCAATCGGTAGATGCTTCCATCTTCAATGTTGAATAGATAATATTTTATATCATTAAATTCACCTTTAAACAAGCTATAACTGCTGCTAAGAGCATAGACCTTATTCTCCATCAATCAACTTACCTCAATTCCTATTTCCAGCATTGGGGATCTTCAGCCATATAGCTCCCGTTAACAGAATAAGCAATGGCTCGACATCCTCCACAATTCTGCAGCAAAGTACATTCTTTGCATTTTCCGGTCAATAGTTTTTTGTTTCTTATTTGCCAAAGTACATCTGATGTATACCAAATCTTATAGATTCCATCTGAAAATATGTTACCTAAAGGTATTTCCAATCGCCGACAAGGAAGAATGGTGCCATCATGCAGTATACATAAACTGGTAAATCCTACCGGGCAAAAGCCTCCTATATCTTCATTTATAAGCGTCCAGAGGGGACGAGATACACGAATTTTTAAATCTGAATTTTTTTCGACTTTTTCTTTTTTATGATAAATTTTATTGTATATTTCGTGTAAATTTTCTGGTGATATAAACAGCTTCTCTATATCATTCTCACTCATGGGAGTAACCCGTTCTATAGTAATTGCATCAACACCCAGTTCGTTGGCTAGATCTATAACATTCAACACATCATTTTGATTCAATTTATGCAGGGTAAACATTATGGAAACATAAAATCCATACCTCTTCAATAATTTAATACCATTTACAGCTTGTAAAAAGCTTCCCGTTCCCCTGATCTGGTCATGAATGCGTGCATTTGATCCATCAATGGACACCTGTATTTCACTTAGCTTGCCAAAGCGAGCAAGTTTAATTGCTATACTGTCATCGATTAACGTTCCATTTGTTAATATTCCTATCCGTCCGAAATATTCTGAATTGTCAAAGAATTCGATTAAATCCACTAAATTACTCTTACTAGTAAAAGGTTCTCCTCCCGTCAGAGAAATCCTTCCAATTTTTCTCCATTTTTTTAAAGTATTTTCCATTGTTTCTGCAATAAATAACATTTTTTCCCTGGACAGTTCATTAGTATTGTAATGATTCTGGTAGCAATGGATACAACGCAAATTACACTTTACAACGAAGTGCCATTGAAAATAAAACTCGTTTTCTACAGCCTTAGCATCGTACATTTAATAACCTCCGAAGTGTCTGATATTCAAGCCTAATTTAGCCACTGCATTATATTCGTCCATATTTCCCTTAATATTGCTTCAGGAGTATTCGCTTCATTATTCCCATACATATTCATGGTCATTTCCAAAATAAGTGATTTATCTTTTATAGCATTACAAGTAATAATCTCATTCGTGGAATTATCACTGTCAGAGATGTGGCTGCCATAGGCTAAATTTATGGTATCCGTTTTAGAATAGAAACCATTCCCCAGCCATATCTTAAAACCATATTGCTGGCGACCATTGATATATATCTTACATATTGCCTTTCTGCTGTTTACATTTTCGAAATCATACTCAAAATTGGAATTCTTTATCTTTGTTTGCTCTAACAGATTTAAAAGCCCATCCCTGATTTGAATGAAACTATCCCTCATAAATCTATTTTTATCTATATCAGTTATTTCCCGAAAATCAGGTATTAGCCCATCGAAATGATTAAATGCTGGTTTATTAGCTGTCCCAATCTTTTTGGGTATTAAGTTAGGTTTCTCTCCCAGGGGAGATTTTTCAATTAAATCAATTCTATGTATCCGGTGTAAAAGTTCATTAAATTTTTCATCAAATTCACTCTTATTAGAAAAATCTATATAATGAACCCCTTTAAGGTAAAAAGGAATTGCGTTGTCTTTTCCACCTGTATACTTCATAATGGGAATAATTTTTTGCAGGTTTTCTTGGATAAAAGGTACTAAAAGTGCAGTTTCGAAGCCAACTCCACCCTGAAATTCATCAGCTTTTGCAGCATATTCTGGAGTGAGGACAATAACCGTGAAGTCAGTGCTCCTTATTTTATCTATCATCATATTGTAAAGATTTACTGTACCTTTTTGAGTTTCAAACGCATCTGCAGTAGCATCTACTCCGTTTTCCCTAAGTAAATTCACTAGCCCGAGAACCCACTCCTGGTGTTCTTTACTGTCCCAGCTGTAACTGACAAAGGCACTGGGAACTTTGTTCATAACTCTCCCTCCCCTGCGTTTAAAAATCCGATTCTATTCTCTCCATTGAAATAATTTTGGTACATAACATACCCTTATCCTCAACTGATAATTGGTATCCACACATTTCGTCCAAATTCATAATGATATTTACCATCTGCCGCACTTCACTATCTTGACTAACTATAATATATTGAATAATTTTTTCGTTAATAGGTAGTTTGCATATTTCAAGTTTTTTATTTAATTCATTTAAGGCTTCTATATCAATAAATAAATCTCTTGATAGAAATCGAGGTACATCTGCAAACATTAATGGAACTTGTTCTGGTACAAATCTCCATTCCCGTTCATCATAAAAGCATATCTTTTTCCCAGCAAAGCTCTTTTTTCGCCAATTTTTTCCCTCATATGATTTTAGATAAAAAATTGCATCCAAAGCCTCGCCGTGCAAATAATCTAAATCCATCAATTCCTTGATTGGTTTTTCATTAAGAGGGTGATATTTTTTTAGGGCAGCATAGCTGTAATTTATATATTTTGTTGTTTTTGATTTTGAAGAAACATAGGTCACTGGCTGTAAATTTAATCTCTGAGCCAATTCCTTATTAATACCTATTCCATACCTACCATACTCATTAGCATGTTGATTTATTAAACTCAGTGGAATATCACAAAAACATACCATCGGACTAGCCGAGTTTCTAAGCTCACTTGCGGGATAAACATTTAAGAAATCCCTTTTTTCCATGCAATACCGGGGATAAAACCCATTTTCTAAAATACTCTTAACAATATTTATACTGCTCGTAAAATGAAATAATGCGTTTGCACTAACGGCCATATTATCACCTACCATCTCATTAGATCGTACCTAAGCGTTTTTCGTTTCTTACACCGCCCCCAGCGCTTTAAATACGGAATCTATTGGATCAGAATAAAATATCGGCTGGATTTTTATCAGCAGCTCGGGTGGTACGGTCTGGAGGTCGGCTACTGATACGGCTGGAATCAGTACCCGTTTAGCTCCGGCATCTACGCAGACCTGCAGGACATTGGCGAAATCAGAGATTTTTTCTATTGTTCCCGATACAGTAATTTTTCCTAAAATAACCAGGCTCTCCTGAACCGGTCTTTCCAGGGCGCTGGAACAGAGGCCAATGAATTCAGCCAGGGCCAGCTCGGAACTCATTCCAATACCCTGCAGGTCTGAGGCATGCATTAAGTAATCTCTGGTCTTGGTACTGATACCTGCACTAACATTTTTACAGTTAGCGGTAAAATACCGGAAAGCGGTATCAATGGCTTCCTTGACCTCTTTACGTGAACCCAGTCCAGTTCTCTCAAATTTACCTGTACCTGAAACGGCCTGATTCTCCAGCTTAAAAACGCCGATCATCCCGGAGTCTCCTTTTCCAACCACATAGACATGTCCGGGTTTGCCTAATCCCTCGGGAATCAGTTTTCCACCGCCCTGTTCAGGTACAGCTACAAATTCTTCCTGCAAACTTTCACGGTCGATATATGAGAAATGAACATCATAGAACTCCATGCCACCTATTTTTTTGAGCTGTTCCTTGACCCTGCGCCGGCCAATAAGTGCATACTGCAGTATTTCAGCAACATCATCCCGGGTGAACTCTCCATGCGGATAGAGCAGTTTCATCAAGCCGGATACGGTCTTGCGCACTGCAATAACATCCCGCTGATTAAGGTTATTACCCAGTTTAAAATAGCGGTCAATTGCATCAGCAAAATTGTGCTTACGCATTTCCCGCAGATACTCAGCCAGGTAGTCTACTATAAATCCATAATTATTAGTAATTAACTCAGGGCGCATCTTCGGGATTTCCCATCCGGGCAGATAGTAATGCATACGATCAAAAAAGGCGCTGTCATTAGCCATTTCTTCAGGAAATGGTGCAAAGAGATGGGAAGTCTTCAGGAGAAAATCCAGGCTTTCATTAATATTGCCTACAAAAACCATAGAAGCATTGGCGTTTTTCTCTTCCTTGCCCCGGGCAAAGGAACCTGACGCCATATAATCCTTCATTATTTGAATACCGTCTTTATCTTTAAATTTGATACCGGCAACTTCATCAAATGCCACACAATCCCAAAGTCCTACCAGCCCGATGGATCGAGATGCCATATTGTAGAATAGATTAGCAACCGTAGTCTGCCCTCCTGATACCAGGATAGAATTAGGCGAGATTTCTTTATAAATATGTGATTTTCCCGTCCCCCTTGGGCCCAGTTCACATAGGTTATAGTTATTTTCCACCAGCGGTACCAACCGCAAGATTATGTGCCACTTAACTTCAGGTTCAAACTGGGTAGGTTCCAATCCGGTGGAACGAATTAACACATCCATCCATTCATCTTTAGTGAAATTTTTACGTCCCTCCAGGATCTCATCTAAGTCCATATTAGGCATTTGAATAGGTTTGAGGCTTTCAATGCGGAAGGGATTATTGTTACGATTCTCTTCATCATAAAAATATTCCATCTTTAGTATGACCCATATACCACCGGCCAGAAGCTTGTCATACTTTTTAACATAATCAGGGTTAACCGCTACTCCTTTTAGCCCCAGATTGGAGAATTCAGCTTCATAAATATCACGTTTTTCATTCAGTTTGACCGTTAGCTTGTCTATAACTGTATACTGGCCTAGTTCCTTAATATGTGACTTAACTTTTTCAGCTTCATCTGGACGGACGAAATTATCAGCCAGGATTTTCTTAACTCGTTCTACTCCCTCAAGAATAGCTTCGTCATCATCCGTAGCACAGTACATACCGAGAAGATATTCGAGCACGTAGGTAGGTACATTGGCCCCCTGTTTTATCATATTGGTCAGATCTTTGCGTACTACCCGGCCTGCAAAATACTGGTTCAGTTTCGTATCCAGATTTATCTCATCCATCATTCCCGCCTCGCTTTCGGTGCATAGGGGTCAGGCCTGACATTAACATTTACTTAATGGTAAATATCAACACTGACATTAGGTATCAATGTCAGGCCAGACCCCATATTAAAAATCAAAATCAGAACTAATCGCCAGATTTATCTGGAAAGGTATTTTGTCCTCATTCAGTTCAGTTTCAACATCCTTTATTATCAAGAAATAATCCTTATTTTTATTATATTTTCCAGTCTGCAAAGTCAGCCGCACTTTGTAAGTCCTATCTCCAGCTTTATCAGAAGTTTTGTCAGCAATTATGGTCTCTCGGCTGCTCAAAACATTACCATTATCATCTTCTATATAAATCACAACTGTTCGAGGAATATTCCGGTCATCTACCCTTTCGGTCTGGAAAAACTCCAGGCTGAATAAATTGTTGGTGATCTTGCGTGACTCATTCAGCAGTTTTACTTTGACCTTGCTGGCTTCTTTTTTCTTCAGGTTTGATCCCCGTTCTGCTTTATATTTAATCAAGGGAATTACTAATTCCTGTAGAGATGCACCACCGTGAACAAAATTGGCTCCTGCTCCCTGTACCTTGAAGCGTATGGCCGCCCGGGGAACGTATACCACCGGCTGCCCGGCCGATGATTTTAGATACTCAGGTTTAAACATCATTAAGGCATCACTTTCCATTTCCTGATAACTCAGCATATAACGGCGGGTTTCTTCAATTGCTCCCAGAGTTTCTTTTTTGATTTTATCGCTTTCAACCAGCGGGTCCCGTTTATATAGGAATCCATGGTCAGCAGTAAGATATATATTTACCCCGCTCAAATCATCCCGAATAATGCGGATCAAACGGTAAATCTCTTTCTCAGTCTGCTGCACCGCACCAAAAACTTTGATTTCAGTAGCTGCTTTATCGCCGATAGCATCAATGCTGTCGTGGTAAATATAGATCAATTTTTTGCCTTTAACCAGTTCGCGGCGTTCTTCTTTATTCATATCAATAATATTCTTGTAATGGGCTGCAGCAGCCTCAGGCACATATTGTTTTAATATCTTTTCCCGCTCCTGTAGACTGTCGGTTCTATTGCCATCAGCCATAACCCGCTCATTCTCCAAGCTGATTTCCTGATGGGGTAAAAGGGCTGCCATCCCATATTTAGTAGCGGAAGGCAAAACTCCCATCATGGTATCCATTTTAGCCGTACCGGCAGTTTCAGCATTGAGCCTGCCTGCTATATCTACTGCTGATTCATACCTCAGCGCATCGGAGATTATGACAAAACAGCGCTCACCTGATTCCATAAAGGGAGCCAGTTCCCGCTTGTAAAAACCCTGCTGGCTGGTAACACCGTCTATTTTTAGGTCACTGCCTGTATAATTGTTTATAGCTGCTGACCAGGCGGTTCCCAATCCTTCCAGGAACCAATTGCTATATATGTTCTCCACCTTTGTACGAAGCAGTTTTAGTACTTCTACCGGGTTCTGATCATAATACCAGTAAAACTGGCGGTAATAGTAATCAATATTATAATAATCACTGGCATAACCTTCCCACAGCTGCTGAATATTGAGCCCCGGTATGTCCGGATGCTTTTTGTGATACTGCTGTATTTTAATAAGATTATAAATTGCTTCATAAATACTTTGATACTTTTCATACCAGTGTTTGCTGCGCCGGATTTCAATCAGACCCAGGCACTGTTCATAATTTTGGATTTCATTATGGATGGATTCCACTATATAATGCAGAACCTTTTTATCAAAGACTTCGAAAATATCACACTCGCTTAAAGATTCTATACTCACCGAATCCAGCCGCTCAGCAATATTCAAGGCTGCATCTATGCTGGCTGCTAACTGTTCATAAGCTTTCTTATCGGCCTGGTGGTTCATCCAGCTATCAACGAAGAAAATGCAGTTAGCTTTTCCCTGGGCAGACAGATATTCTTTAAGAGGGCTGAGCTGACTGTCATCCAAAACCCGGCTGAGACTGTTAATTAGAATATGAGATGCCAACTTATGTAAGGAGGACTCCTCCCGAGTATACCCGAAATATTTATTCACATGCTTCCAAAAAACCTGACTATCCATAAGCCGGCTGATTTCAGATAAATAGCGATTATTATCTTCTTCCAAACTTCCTCCCAGGACCTTTTTAAATACCTGGAGCTGGTCGGGATATTTCAAGCCACATAAAATCGACATCATAGCCAACTCCAACCCAGCTTCATCATAGCCGTTAACTCCATAACCAGCCAGCTTTTTACGGCGTTCATTGCTGTTGAAGAACTTCTGATAATCTTTAACCAGGGGTTTAAGGGTCTTATTTATCCCCAGTTCTTCCATCTGCAGGGCCAGCCGGTCAGCAGAAAATTCGTAGGAATATAACACTATATCGATCAACCAGTTGTCTTCATCCCTGGCTGGTCGGTTATTGGCATAAATCAGATAGTTGGATTCAGTATCCTCTGTCTCCAGGAGATATTTAGTACAAAAATAGTTAGTCTCAGTAAGACGATGCAGCTTGGCATTTTCCAGCTGCAGTTCGTCAATCAGGTCAGCAAACTGACCTTCAGTATCATACCAAAAGATTATTTTACGTTTTTCTCCGGCTTTCAGATTGGCTGAAAATTTGCTCTCCAGGTTCTGTTTTATAAGTTCCAGTTCCATAATTCCTCCGCAGTCTACTTTATTTTAGCCAGCAGTTCATCAAATTTGGCATAATTGACTTTAACCCCGTCATCCAGGTCTAGATCAATACGCATGTCTGCATAATGGTGAATAATTTCTTCATATTTTTTTAGTTCCAAGATCTGTTTGTCCAGTTTGGCTATGTTTTTAATCGCAGTACGGGCGGCTTTACTCCCAGCTTCTTCATCTATGATTCTCTGCAGGTGCTGCTTCTCCACTTCCAGGGCTTCCTGCAGACGATGCAGATACTCGGTTCGGACAGTGGCAATGGTATCCTGCTGATATCGGTGCAGGTAAATCAAGCAGTTGAAAGCCTTTTCCTTTCCCGAGGTAAACATCCAGTAGATAGGACGTTTTTTATAGGTCTGGATATGATCCTTATAAAAGTCATTTACGAAATAACGACGAATGCTGTCCCGGGCACTTTCACTGGCTTTACGTCCCAGGGTATCAGCTATTAAATCAAGGTTCTCTTCCAGTTTTTCCGTACCAAAAGTAAGCCGGACGAAGTCAACAAAGCGGGTAACAATATCATCTTTGAAATAATCCTCAACCAGCACCGGGATCACATTATCCCGGTCAGCCGCAAAAGTATTATACTGAGCAGAGTCAAATTCACCCCCGGCAAAGACCAGACCCTCTTTATCCAGGGAATAACGTCCCAGCATACAGCCGACCCCATAGGATATGTATTCCTTGATAGTATCGTGCAGAAGCAGGGCTTCCAGTTCTTCCTCTGCCCTGTCCCCCCCATAGCGGTAATAAGGATTGCAAGTAAGGGTGATCTCTGACAGCGGAACTTCTGGAGTCAGCTCATCCTGCAGCCCATAGGCTTCGATGAAGATGCGGTTGTTCTCCTCCTCCAACCGTTGCATCTCCAGAGTCATCTCTCGCCAGTGATTCCGGAGATCATTGTAGGTTTCGTGTATAGTTGATTGGTGGTATTCAGGTTTTAATAATGGAAGTATGCTAAAATCCCAGGATGTCTCATAGGAATCCCAGTCAGATTTTGCCAAAGAAATCAAATTGTCTATTTCTTTATAGAAAAATCTATTCTTGCTTAGCACTTCATATAAAGGAATTGGTAAACGTATTACATCAGCAATTTGAAGATTAATGGTTGGATTAAGTAATTTTAATATAATCATTGATGGAGCCGAATTTAGACATGCAAGAATATATTTTCTTTTTTCTCTAGTGCTAAAAACTCCTGGTCCCCCGGAGTCGTATAAACAACCTTCTGGTAACCATCTCATACTGAATGGTCCACTTGTAATATATGAGAATCCAACAGATGGTAGAAAATAATAATCAATGTTAACTATAGTTCTTGTATAGGACTTGTTTATGGTCTTCGCAAACTCAATAACATCCCTCCCAGAATATTCCCAATTTATATAAAACTCCATAAATCCATACCATTTTCTATTTCCTCCGCCTTTACTATACGGAAACCATTTGGCATGTGAAGCTAACGCTTCATCAGCATTTTTTGCACCTCTAAATACTTTTTCATTATTAACCTCAGGCCAAAACCTAAGAAATCTTTCGTTATTAGATGTAGTCATTCCTCGTTTAACATCAGCAAATTCCCCCAGGGGAATACCATTTTCAAAGCTAGCCAAAAGCCTCTCACTCACCCAATACACAATCGGCGAGCCAGGAATTTTTTTGAAATCGATGGCGGATACTCTATACGGCTTAAAACGATTTGCTTTGAGTTCCGCTTCTTTATCTGCTTCACAGTTACCGGCTACGAGACGTAAGTAAGCTCCTTTATATTCTGCATTTTGAGCATTTTCTATCACAAAAGCAGTAGTAGAAACCACTTCTCCGCCTATACTGTCAAATGCCCTTGCACCTAAGTGAACCATTGATAGAATAGTTTTACGATTCAAGATCTCTTCTCGCAGTTTTTCAAAGGATGATAAAAACATCCAACTCTGCATTGTAATCATCGCTTCTAATCCATGTTTAACTGCTAAATCTAAATTGCGTTCAATAAACATGGCAAATAAGTCAGATTTGCCATCTGGATAGTTATCCTGCGCAAAAACTTTTATCCTTTCATTCATACTCCTATTACCCATATAAGGAGGATTGGCTATCACCACATGGTATTTGGGACTGAGATAATCCACCTGTCTGAGTGCCTGCAGCACTTTCTGATGGGTTTTGTTCAAGAACAGATTGTCAGCTACGTTCTTGGATTCGAGCAACTGCAGAATATCATTTACATCACTCAACTCAGGTCTAATCAAAGAGCCGAAATTATCGGCTTCTTCAAACTGCCCGAGAGTGGGGAATAGACTTGCAGTAAACAGGTCAATACCTATTTCTTCTTTATAGTTTTTCAGTTCATCCTTATCAAACTGTATATTTTCCAGTACACAGATGTTAGGCTGCACCGGCTTGCGGAAAAAGCGACGGTATTTCTGGCGGGCTTTCATCACCAGGGCAAAGGCAGCCAGCTCTCCGGCGCGTTCATCAATTTCAATGCCATAGAGGTTTTTCTCCAGAATCAGACCCGGTACCTCAGTAAGGAGATAACCTTCTTCTTCATAGATAGCATATAAGAGGTCAAAAGCGTAAACCAGCATATGACCTGAACCACAGGCAGGATCACAAATCTTAATTTCTTCAGGTGATGTAATTTTAAGAAAGTCGAATTCTTCCTGTTCCGGCTTTATGTAATACTCCATCTTTTCAATCAGCTTCGATTCGGGGTGGTTCAGCATCCACAGCCGTCCCAGGGAATTTTCCACCAGGTAGCGCACTATCCAGTGGGGAGTAAAAAGCTGAGTAGCGGCGGGGATGTTTTCTTTATTGATTTTTACGTTTTTCTTCAGATCAGCAAAGACCTGGTCTTTCTTTTCCGATATATAATACTGATAAAGCCAGCCTATTATCTCTACATCCCTCCAGTCTGCTTCCGGTATAAATTCAGTATTAACCATGGTTTGGAGAAACGAACCTTCTTTCAGCAGGTTATCAGGAAAGAGTATTTCTGAATGATCTTCAATTTTCTCAAACAAAAACGGAAAACATTCATTCAGGCTGTTGCACTGCTTGATCAGCATATATTTAAACAGTTCATTGTTGTCATTTTTCTCTTTAAAATCAAACACTATCTCCCGCTCTATATCCAAATCAACATTAAGAGCTTCCCGTAAGATATCAGGTTCAACGCTGCCGGGCAAAGTGGAAGATAATACTCTTACCCCGGTGGGCAGGAAATTATTGATTTCCATAAACCGCAAAGCGCAGAAGCGGTTAAACCAGGTGTAAGCGGCCTCTTCCATCACTTGTGAATAACCTTTGGTATGTATCTGCTTGATCAGATTATTGCGCTGTTTTACCTGGACATTACTCAAGGGCTTCCCATTTATGTATATGGCATCACTGGCTTCGATCTGAGCTTCTTTTACCTTGTCCTCAGTAATACCGATCTCATAAGCTTTTTGCTTTACTCTCTCTATAAGTTCATTACGGGCATTAACCGCGAAATTCTTCAAGATGGATTTATTCATCTGCGTATCACCTTTCTAATCCGGATATATGATGTATACTGCTACTTGAATCTTATAATTTTGTTTCCATTTATGAGTGCCTTGAGCTTTTGTCTTAGCTGATCAATATACTTATCTACATCCTGCTCGGTTTCCAGCTTATGATGTACTGCCAGTTCTTTATATTCCAGTACATGAAAGGCTGGTTCTTTAACTTCAGTTTTACCGCTATGATCTTTTTCCTTATTCCTGGTGATAGCCTCATCGATTTCGGCCTGCACCTGATCCCTATAAGTCGTGCTCTGTACTATGGCCGCATCCAGGCGCTCAAAATTCTGGCTATTCTCTATATAGTGATATTTTTCCGTATACCACTTTTCGATTTTCTCCCGGAAATGCTGCTGTTGCTGTTCACTCAGACCGTAAGAACCTGCTGCACTTATTAAAACATCATGGTCCTGCTGAACAGCAGCCCTGCTCGCATTTTTCTTTTCCTGCAGCAGTTCATCAAAACGCTTCTCCAGCCAGGCAGTCAGGTCGGGAATTTGAATAATTTTCTTATATGGTGCCGGATCATCAATAATAGCCTGGAGTTCAGCAGTTTTACTGATAAATTCGTCTTCCTGCAGATAGGTCCGATTGGTATTGATACGCTTTATCATGTCCAGACCTTTATCAAATATATCCTTTTGATTGGCAAAGAAACCCTCTACCAACCTCATATCTTCATCCCAATCCAGAAGGTCATCCTGATATTCTTTAAGTTTACCCAGCAGAATTATATGATCATTTTTGCAGTGTTCTATTTCTTTAAATATAGACAAACCCTGTTCGATCAAAGCTTCACCCGGATATTCTTTCCCTTTATACTGGCTAAGATATTTCTCATGCAGCTCCAGGCTCTTTTCCCTGAATTTGTCCAACAGGTAGTTTATCAGTCCATCTTCATCCACCGGTAGGTTTATTTCATTGAATAGTTCTTTACTTAGTTCACGCGCTACCTTGAGCTGTTTTTCATCTATACTGATCCGTTTTTTTATGATAAGTTTTTCTACTTCCGTCTTTTTACGCAGATAGGCTGGAATATTCTGATCCGCAGGTTCCAGGTAGCTGCCCTGGTAAAGCAGTCGCAATTTTTGCTGCTTAAAAAGTCGAGCTATTAATCCGGCTATATCGATTTCCCGCCAGCCATAGGGATCGGTTTCAAATTTATCCAGCAGGTTTTTCATGGTGATCTGTAAATGCTTGGCATCCTGCAGATCTATATATGACATAATTTCTTCTGAGGCCAAATGATTAGGATCTGAACTCTGCCCCATCAGAGTGATTTGCTCTATTTCCGTGTTAAGAATTTCCCTTATATCATTATCACTATCCAGAAACTCAGTGATATAAGGAAGTTTAAAATATACGCTTTCAACCAGTAATTTAAACCCGCTGTTAATGCGTTCTCTGGAGTTCGAACCGGAAGGTTCTATTTTTTCGCCGCTGGCATAATAGGTACCCTTAATAATAGCCTCTTGCAACATGTTTTTCGCTCTTTTCCTGCGTTGGGCGGCTTCCTCTTGTTTCTCAATAACTATTTTCTTCAGGCTGGCGGGCATATTCTCCTGTTTTTTAACTTTGTCAAAACGCTCAATCTTTAGAGCTTCCTGCATCTCTTCAAAATAATCACTGTAATCGTCCAAACGAATGATCAGATCGTTGCTTCCCGCAGAAGCCATTTTGAGCTCAGCTTCAGCTGCGTCATAGTCATCAGAGGCCCGGGTAAGCAGCCGCAGTCCAATTCGAGCAGTCTGGTTGCCCAGGTTACTTTCATCTATTTTCCGGTTGAAAGGAATCGGATAACGTTTATTATACTGATACTTCTGGTCATCATAGATATCATTAAAAATATATTTGCCAATAGCATCAACAACAGCAGAAACATCAATCAGCGTGTTTTTTATTTCCCGATTGACATCCTGTTCATCATCAGTTAAGAAGCGGTACTCATCCGCATTTTTCTGGACATAATTCTGGGATATCAGCCGGTTCAGGGACTGTTTGATGGCAGTCTTGAGGATCAATTTATCGTCATTTATACTGGAAAGCATGAGGGTGGCAATGTTATCCAGATTAGCTGGAATATCGCCAATATATCGTATTAAAAAGAGCAGTTTCAATACATCAACATCATAAGGTTCAAGTCCGTATCCCTGGCTGGCACTCTCTGCTGAACGAGTAATAACCCGCTGGATGCTTCCATCTAGAAATTCGTGCACGGAGTCGTAAAAAGAGTGAAAAGGAACCAGGACTCCCGGTTCATAGTCAGCCACTTTCTTGGCGGCATCCTGGAAGGCAGACAGCATGGAACGTTCCCCTTCAGATAAGTGTTTTCCGCTGGCTCCATGCCGCCGTATCTGGTTAAAGACCTCCTGCAAGAGTCGAAATTGATAAGGTACAAAGGGATAAGTGGCTATGAACTCTTCCTCACTATTGTAGCCCTGGAGATCCAGAACGGTTCCTTCGGAAAAATGAATCAGGTTTTTTAATACGGCTGAATTTTCATGGTAAATGAGACTCAGTTTATCCTTACCAAAGTCGTTTTTTTCTAAAATCCTTTTCTTTATAACCTCATCTACCGATGCGGAAGATAAACTTAATCTGGTTTTGAAACGACCCTGTATCTTGGAGAAATCGTTACCTTTTACAGGGGTAACCGAGTCAATATCCTCCTGAGAGGTAACGATAACCCAGGCTTTACCTTTACAGTGTGTCCCCAGATCCTCGGCTACTGTCTGCAAATTGATCATCAGGTCGGTATCATCCCCAATATACTGTCCGATTTCATCTACCAAAAATACCAGGTGAAAATTCTTTCCCTTACTATCTATATAATCTTTAACATCTCTAGCAAATTGTTCGATGCTGATATTAGGACCGTTATTATGATTAAACCAGTTTCTGGCACTTTGTTCTGACATCCCGGTGCTTTTGATTAAGGCTTCAACTACAGCATCCTCATCAAAAAGAAAACAGCTGCGACGGTCCAGCCAGGGTTCTCCTTTTACCGAGGCAAAAAAGTCCTGGTATTTTTCCAATACCCCTTCCTTGCTCAGATATTTTTCTAACTCTGCAACTTTTAGGTCGTCACCATAATAACCCAGGTGGTCGTAAAACACCTTGACAAACACTTTTAAAATCGCATGTTTATCTGTTTTTATTCCCATGGGGCTTTTAGAATCGATGTTAAATAAAATGGTCTCAGATTGTAAACGGGCTGTGCGCTGCATATCAGCATAGACTACGGAATCCGCTACCTTTTCCTCAAATAATTCAATCGGCTTTCGGCCTTTTATTTCTTTATTCTCTAACAGATATGAAAGTATTTTGAGAAAGTGCGATTTACCTGAACCAAAGAATCCGGAAATCCACACTCCCATTTCATCGGTAAATCCGTCTATACCTTTTTGATAGTTTTGATAAAATAGGGAAAGCCGTTTTGAAAGTTCCCGGGTAACTACGTATTCCTCTAATTCCTGAAAACGAGTTTCTTCATCATCCTGAGCTACCTTTATAACCCCTCTGATTTCCCTAGTGATACTTTTGTTGAACATTTCCCCAACCAGCATTGCCATCCCTCCACAACTCGTCTACTTTATTAACTGAAAAGCACGATAGTAATTATCATCATTAAAACGATTAAACAGCCTTAAGGATTGTCCATCGTAAGTTCCCGGGAAAAACATAATAACGGGTACCCGGTCCAATACATGGAATAAATTATTTAGTATATTATGCGAACGCATAAATGGATAAACTTTACCTACTCCGGTTATAAAAACTACATCACCGGGTTTCTGGTCATATTCCATTCTGGCAATATATGCATCAGGGCTGGCGATATTGGCCAGGGCCTCAAAAAGCCTGTCCCTGCCTTTATTCGCCTCCATCTCAGCTACCTGATCAATAATGTTTTTATCTCGTGCAATATCCAGTAGGATTTCAAACAGGTCATATTCTATGATCCTACGGTTGGAAGCTTCAAAGCTAAACTCTTTTTTAATATGCTTCACGTAGTCTCGGACCAGGAGTTCTTCGGCAGGATCATAATCAAATATGTAAAAACCGATTTCATTTCCCAGCCCTTTATTCTGAATAAAAGCCTCTGATTGAATTTTAGGTATAATCTGATCCAGGCGTTCTTTTATATTTGGCATGTTCAACATCTCCTAGTATTATATTGTTATGCCCAGAGATTTTAGCAGAGCAAGTTCCCCCGCTGCCTCTATATACCGGATTACATCAGTATCAAGCCCAGGTCTGTGCAGGGTACAACCATCGCGATCATCCAGTATGCCGGCTTCGGTGAGCATTCTTAGCAATACCTGTTTTAATTTCTTGATAGTATCGTCTCGCCAGCGGGCAACGTCTTCGCTTTGCTCCCGTTTTTCCAGGAAAAACTCGTTCATGTCCTTTTTATCCAAGGCCAGGTTATTGGCAGCAAATTTTTCTCCGACAACCTCGTTTACGAATTCCATTACAAGTCGATTGGACTTCACAATGGCATAAAGGTTAATAATTTTTGCAGTTTCAGAAGGTTTTTCCAGCAGGTACTGCAGCATGTTTTCATCTAGTACCTGTAACCTTTTCAGTGCTGCTCTTACCCTTTTGGGTATACTTTTTTCCGTTGCATATTGGAAGAGATTATTATTTATTACCTCTTCCAGTATTTCTTTATCATTTAATCCGTTCAATTTAAGTCTTGCCACCTGCCTGGTTTCATAAAACAGAAAAGGCTCTCCGGTTAAGGAGGCATTGTATTTCAAGGTTTTTTTCACCGCACACACTCCGAATTATTTTTATATGGTCAATCACCCTTTTTATTATAGCTTACTCTCTTGCCTATCAGCCATTTCTCAAACAGTTCTTACAGGTTCCTATTCGCACATTTAGATTATCAATTACGGGCATTTCACTGCTTTCTACCATTCGACCACAGATTTTGCATTCAAATAACCCGTTTAAAGGATTCGAGAAGCTGTTTCCCCAGCTGTTTGATTCATATGAGTCAGTTTTTTGCTTGTCTGTATTGTTATTTTTAGGCTTATATGTTAATGAAACTGGATGACTTTTTTTCTGAGCCGACCTTCTTTTTTCTTCTTCTTGTTTTATGATCTGTTGCTGCCTCTCAAAATCATCATTAAGGACTTTCAAAACCCTCTTAGCCTCTCTGTATTGTTCTCCCAATACTTTCTCTTCTTCAAAATACCATACTATCCCCAAATGCTTCGTGAGGTTAAATGTTACGTCATGTAATTTACCGGATACAACTTCACGGTAATCGTGCAGAGTAGTGCATGATGCTTTATTAGTTAGTGCCCTTACTATTTTTAGAAGCTCATTATTTATATCCAAATACATTAAGGAACCCAGTGAACTCAAGTCCGTGGGCAGAGAACGCCTAAGTCTTCCCTTAACAATTTTTTCATACCAGTCACCTATATAGAACTTATCTATGCCTGTTGTTTGTATGAGGAGATTATCTGGGAAGTTTACTTTTAAATAACCGTCCTGTTCATTATATCGTTCGGCTGAGATAAGCCAATTTGATTTAATAATGTTTTCTTCATAAAAATCTATCTTGTCTTGAATTTGCTTTTTCTTTTCTAATCCACAATAGAAATTAACTGCCCAATTGACATCTTTATCAAAACTAAGAAACACATCTGTTATAAGTCCGGGCGTGTGTTGGTATTCTATCTCTACTCTCCATTTATCGCCATACTTGGTTTGCATGAAGTCATACAGCATTTTTTTGCCTAACATATGTTCTTCGGATTCATGATTCCCAGGACAATTACTATAGTGCTTATGTGCAAAATGATGGATCATTACCGGACCGAACTTGCATATTATTGGTTCCTTACAAATTGGACATAGAGCTTTTGCATTACACATGTCTCTAAATTCTTCTTTGCGGTTGTCCCACTGTTTATCGGTGGATATTACTTTTTCTCCATTCAATAATGCTGTGAGCATAATACTCATCCTATTCCATGCTTAGTAAATAACCATCTGTAGGTACTAAATATTACAGAACAGCTGGTTAACACTATATAATGCCATTTTCCACATTATAATGTTTTCTCTCTTTATTTACCAAATTCCTCTATATTGCCGAATCTGCGAGATTATTGTTATCTTTCCAGTAAGAAAAATGAAAAAGATTTTATATCAGTAATACATTGTATTAGATGATAAATTGACTATCAGAGAAAATTTCTTCCATTCTGCAGATATGCTGTATAGTTTCATATTCTAATTAACCTACAGAAAGAATTGAAAAAAATAACCAGGAGCCTATAAGTATGCTCTTGGCTATTTTTATTATGTTATAAACTCATTTATGTACCCAGTTTTCTTTTTCGAATACATCCTTAATCTTTTTATAAACTTCTCCCGGTGTTGCAGAATAGACTCGATGAATCCCTTTTTCGAACACCCGTTCGTTCTCGCTGATTATACTTGGGGATATCATTGAATCAACAAATCTCCCAATTATTGAGTCCGCTAAGTATACTCGGGTTAGTCCAACATCTTGTTTGGGGGCTGGGAATAATATTAGGCCGGCATATGTGCATGCTGAACATAATTTGTCGACTCGAACATCTGTGAGTCTGCCTATCTCAAAAAAGGTTTTAAGCTCATCCCTGGTAAATAATCTAAAATCTTCACCAGCATCCACCAAGTCCTGGGCCAATTTTACTGCTCTTGTGTAGTCATTTGCCAATGCACAAAGACCTCCTTCATTATTTAATTTGTTTAAGCTATCTAAACGGGTCGTAATATTTGTGCAACTGTGAAGGAGTGTTTCCCCGATATAAATGAATTCATCTCATGAGTGTTTGTACTTATTTTCACCATGCCTTTTTAGCAAATATTTCCATTCATCGTTGTCCCTTTTCTCTAATTCATTCAATTTTTCTTTCAAATACAACGTTTTTTTATAAGGGCCACCGTATTTTTTCTCAAAAAACGCTATTTCATCACTTAGAATATCTAATTCGTCATCCCTGTTTATTTTTTGATGTTGGCCATGTTCTTCGCACCACATCCTTACGACATCCGTTACTGAAATAAGTTCATCCGTTTGAGCACGCCACATAACATTCTCGTCAATACTTATCGCCACAGGAGTTATTATCTTGATGTCCATAAAACGCCCTTGGGAGATCCACAGAAATATCGTATTTTCTGAAACCCCGAAATACTTAGCTAATTCCTGCACTTTATATCTGCGCACACTCTCCCCTCCATTCTTACTTTCTCGTCATAATTACTTCTATGAGTATACCTATTAAATTCAACCATGTCAATATTTGTCTTATTTGTTAATATTTTGTCATATTTTACTCTATTCTGGTTAATAAGTGTCTGTATTGCATATTTTTCTGTTTTACAATAGGGAGCATTCCTGTAATGCTTAACATAGGTCTTTGAAAAAAGAGACGCCGTTCAATACAATTGAAACCCCAACGAAAGCATTACCCTAAAGGAACTGAAATAGCCGAGCTGTTGTTGGAAGATAAAGCCGCTATGCTCCCTCTACCGACCAAACCTTTTGATATTGGGTCGTACAATAAATACGCAAAGTCCGTTATGACGGCAATTTTTATTCAGCTTCTCCACAGGTAGTTGGTAAAGAGATAGACATAAAACTGGGGGTACATCAGGTTGATATTGTTAATGAGCAATATCAGTAAGACACAAGCGACTGTATGGTCAGGAACAGAAAATAATGGACTGGCCTGCCCTATCTTAGTACCTTAGCCAAAGGCCCAATGCCTTGAAATACACCGGCAATATATACACCTGGTCTAGGGCCTGCTATGATGTTTTTCCTGAAAGCAGGTGAGTACAGATGAAAGAACTGATTAAAGACTACTGCAAGCAATTGCGCTGGGGAAACCCTAGTAAAAAACTATCCCGATATTACAGCGGATACCCATGAAAAGTTTCTGGTTAAACTTTTGGAAACGGAAGTGAAAAGACGAGAGTTAAACCGTAAAAATCGCACAGAGCCAGCTTCGATGTCATTAAAACCTTTAATGGCTATAGCCTTGATCATATAGAAATACCAGCTTCTATCTCGGTAGATGTTTTGAAAACTGCCGCATTGCTGAAAAGAAAGGAAAATTTGATACTTTACGGACCGGTAAAACCCATATGGCTACCGCCATCGGGGTGGAAGCATGTAAGCAAGGAAAGAGGTGCCAAAAATATTTCTCTCTTACCATTTCATACTAGAAGTCTTGTCTGGCTACTGAACTGCAAATGGTGCTACAACATCATAAAATGTAATATGTATCCTACCTCAAAGGTAGGATCTAGCTTATTTGCCCTATTCGAAAACCACGTCTAATCTATCTACTACTGCTATATCCGAGTTATAGACGGTAATTTTAATAATCAGGCTTTTTCCATTTTCCCAAACTACGCGACTCCCGTCTTTCATTACAACACAGGATATTGTGTAAAGCAGACATTTGTATCTAGGTATATTCCAATCCGATTTTGCAAACTGGCAATCAAATGGCTCAGGTCCACCCCAAAGATGTTCGCCATGTGCACCGAATGCTTCGAGTATACGGGTTACGACCTTTGCGGGATAATATCTGTTTCCCCATTTATTGAATCCTTCTTCCATTTGCGTAATAGCTTTATCGCGTATATTTTCCCATATGGTTACAGGCCGCTCAAGCTTAAACTCGTCGGCAAGCCACTCTAAGTCTCCTACCGTCATAGAATCGTATTCATTCAAATATTCATCGTTATCTCCCATAATAATATCTACTTTTTCTTCATTTACTGAGACATGGCCGCTTCTTTTTAAGTAACCTTTATCTGTAATGAATAGAGTGTATGGCTGTTTAAAGTCTACAAAAGTTTTATTATTTAATTGGCAGTTTTCATACCCATGAACATATGACACTTGGGACGATTCCGCATACTTTCTCAGAAGAGTAATTAGTCTTTGGGAATAATAAATATAATCTTGATTATTTTTCATAATCTGACATCTCCTTTGATTTTAATTGATTTGGATTTATCCAGTATTAATGCATAAATAAATTAAATATTAATCACTATTCACCTCCTCAAGGCATTTCAAAACAAAAAAACAAACTAAGCGAATATATGTATACTAATAAAAGAAAAATTAGAAAATCAAGTAATTTTTGAATTAAGTTAAGGCAAAAATGTTAACGGTTGTTAAAGATAAATCGTTCCTCCCAAGTCTAAGCCCAAAGGAGATAGCATTATGTAGGTTACCCCAGGATGACTGGCAAAAACTGCCCGCCCGATAGTAAACACGAATATATTTAGATATCCAGATGGCTTGATCTATCTCGAACTTCAGTCTTGAAGAAATGGAACAGCTACTTGGAAGTAAGAAAGACCAGGAGCAATAAACTTGATAAACATTATGAGCTAATCAGGTCCTGGTTAATCAGATTTCCGGACATGACCAGCGCTCAGGTTTTGGACTGGTTGCGGGAACGAAAGATAGATGAAGGCGTTAGCGAAGAACAGTCAGAAACTACGTTAATTGAGTGAGAGAGGAGTGTGGTATTCCCCAAGTTAAATACATACGGTAATACGAAACACTTGACGAATTATCTACCGGGCTGCAAATGCAGATGAATTTTGGACAAATCACCTTACGCAGTTAATAATAAAGGAATCGTGGGAAGTTGGTGCCCCATTATGCGATTCCTAGCCAAATATATCACTTATGTAGGGCCGCTCCTCAATTAAGAGGAGGCGGCTCTATCGCATCTATAATTTGTGCTCTACTTCTCGGACTCTTGCAGAAGTATTATTGTATAACGTCTTATTATCCTTCACTTCGATCTACATCGTTTTTCAATTAATTTGCCCCTAGGCTGTAGCCTTCTTTCGTTAGAAATTATGTGGTTTAACAATTGGGTTATCGAGATATCCTCATCGATAGCCCTGTGAGCCAGATACTTTTGGTTTTCTGGTTCCAGTTCATAGCTCTTGCGTCGGTTGACCAGGGCACAAGCTACTTTGGTTTGGTTTGGTTTGGTTTGTTGCCCTTCGCACTCAGCGCAATATGTGCCGTACCCCTTGCTGCGAACATATCGGTATTCCACCTCACTGTGTATATCCTCCCAATCATTATCCGCTGATAACTTATAAATCGCGAATTGTTGATGGCATTTGAAACACTCAACCCGTAGTTCCCGGTTTTCCTCGTTATACTTATACGAGGAAAACCGGGTTTTTATGGTTTCCGGGATATTAACAATATCGCCATTTACCATTTTCACAAATTTACGGCTTTTTTTAATGTTTTGCATAATAGTTATTCCCCCTTATATTGGATTTTAATAAAGTTACTTTCTGTCTTTTATATAAACAGAAATTATATCGCTTCTGTTTTTTCCATGTCCAAGCCATTTGCTCACTTCTTCCCCGGCTTCCTTCTTGGATAAACCCTGGGCTCTTAGTTCATCCCAATGCTTTTGCGCGGCCATTTTGCGAACGCTATGAATGGACGTTAGCGGATACTTATCTTTAATACCTACAGCGGTCATAGCACGAAGCAAATAGCGGTTTATGCTATCAGCCTTGATTCCAAAGACCTTATCGCCCCGAGCCCTTTCAATCAGGCTCTTCAGAAAAGGCAAATCTGCGGGCCTTACATCCACCCATCTCTCTCGACCGCCCTTCCCTTTGATGTGTATTTTCATTGCAACAGTATCGATATCGTCTACTATGCAACTCGATAATTCAGCGGCGCGATGCCCGTATATGCCAGATAATTCAACTGCGCCCACAGCACGGGATTTGGAAGTACGCCCGTATTCCCGTATTTTCTCGAAATCAGACGGGTCCATGCTTTGCACACGTTGCAATACATTCGCTTTCTCTGATTCTGGAGCTTTTACATTACCCCGCCATTCCACGGTAACCTTGAAATACCGATTTACCAGGTCCTCCATTTTGCCGATACGGCTGACATAGTTATTCAACGTATAGCGGCTTGAGGTTTTGGATTTTTCTTCAAGAAATTTATTCCAGTGTTCCGCGGTAATATCCTCGGCCATACGAACGCCAGGATACGCTGTTTTAAGGTACTGGTGCATTTGATGTGATAGTTTACAGAGATTTTTTCTCTCTGGAAAGCTGAATACTTTGCCTTTAGTTTGACCAGCATGTTTCAGAGCATGCTTATCCATTTGGGTCCTGAACCCCCCTTCTATGGCACTATTAAACTGATACTTGATATTATGTCGTGACATTATCATCACTCCTTTTATTGTTTATTAGTATCAGGTGATGGTTGCGATTGTTTCAAAACCTCATAGGTTCCGAAACAATCGCAACCATCCGGCCATCTTCCAGAGTCACAAGGCAGAGCCAAATTAGGGCTGACATCTTATTGCAAAACCATGAAAACGGGCCGTTCCCAATATGACCATAGGCTATAAAAAGATTAATCCATAAATCAAGTATATTTTTGAAAGCGAGGGGAACCTTTTTCCCAGTGAAAAGACTATCTCCAAATACCGATGGTAGCTGGATGTCTAAATGAGTGGAACCCTGATTTAACCCATACTAATTAATACCCCTCAAATAGTGTTAGGCTATTTTAATGATTTTCATATTCTGCTGAATAGCTGCTAACCGTGGTTCCATGGCAATAGGAATATCTGTTTTTACCTTAAAAAGCAATAATTATTAGGTTGAAGGGTTATTCTGGCCGGCAAAGAGGAACTGCGCGTGTGTCTGAGCGACACCCGCGCAGTTCCTCTTTGCCTTGCTAGATATATGCCCATGCCGAAGGGGTCAGGATTAAAGGCGCTGGGGCACCTTTAATCCTGACCTGACAAACGGCTGCAAAAAAAATATCATCGGGGCAATACAAGTTTCAGTAAATATACAAGCCCCCACAAGGCGAGTACAATGTTAGCACGCACTCCTCCCCAAAATATGAAAGAAGCTATTGTGCGGAGACCAAAATTAACTTGGTCCAATATCGATGCCTGGAAAACTGCAAATCTTTAGGAATTCTGTGGGAGATTTGTGCGGAACAATTACTTAAACATAATATCCCATGTACCGCTCCAGTTCCAGGCATAACAACAATGCAATGTGTGTAAAACCTTTATCGTCTTTTTAAAATCCTAACTGGGATGAACCTATGGTAAATAAAGAAACTTACAAGAATCAAGTATAAATTCTTAAGTTTTGCAATTTGTCCCAGTAATACTTGACTTGAGCTAGAAATATCTGGTACAAAAGAATATAAGAGCAGGCATTATTTTTAGTAGGAGAGCAGTTTACACACAAAATAGCTGGAGTTCATGTGATCGTAACGATAATCTTCTTACATTCTTAAAACTGAATACCTTATTAGTGAAAGAAAAGTGAAATGAAAGTAAAAAGTAAGTCGGTTAACCCTTGCCGCTATAAGGGTTAGTACTTACTTTTTTCATTTTCACTATCTTCAAATTGCCTGACTTATAAAAACAGAAGGGGGGTTTGCATGGAGGTGGTGCCTAAATGGCCAAGCTAATTAAGTTTGAAGCATCAGTTTCCCGAACTGAACTGACAGAAGCTAATTATTCCACAAACAAGGTAAACATTCTGGAAAGCAGAGATTTCCGGGACGAGCAGGAGGAGGAAAGATTTCTTCTCCCAGCCTTGCGATTATTGGCAGCCCTGCACAAGATCCATCTGCAGGAGGCTGCCGATCAAAAATCTAATAGAAAGGAGAAATGCTGATTATGAATGCAGCAGTATATGCCAGGTACAGCAGTGACAATCAAAATGACCAGTCTATAGACGCTCAATTAAACGCTATACACGATTATGCAAACAGAAATCAAATAACTGTAGTAAAAACCTATATCGATCGCGCTAAATCGGCTACAACCGATAAACGGCCTGAATTCCAGCGAATGATCAGCGACTGCAAAATGGGCCTTTTTGACGCGGTAATAGTGCACAAACTAGACAGGTTCGCGCGAAATCGGTATGATTCCGCGCACTATAAGTATCAGATTAAAAAATGCGGACTAAAGCTTATAAGTGTTTTGGAACGCCTGGATGACAGCCCGGAATCCATTATGATGGAGTCGGTGCTGGAGGGAATGGCTGAATATTACAGCCGTAATCTGGCCCGAGAAGTGATGAAGAATATGAAGGAATGTGCCCATAAGTGCAGGCATTTAGGAGGAAGACCTCCTATAGGATACGATGTTAATCCCGAAACAAAACAATATGAGATAAATGAATATGAAGCTGAGATCGTTAAGACAATCTTTGCTATGTATTTAAACGGTGATGGTTATTCCCGAATAGTAAATTGCCTTAATGCCCAAGGTTATCGCACTAAGATTGGCCGACCCTTTACCGTCAACAGCATGCACGATATTCTGTCCAACGAAAAATATTCGGGAACCTATGTCTTTAATAGAACTACATCTAAAGATGCCAATAACAAGCGTAATAATCATCGATCCAAAAATGAAGAGGATATCATCAAAATCCCTGGAGGTATGCCAGCTATAATCTCGGAAGCAGAATATCAAAAGGTTAAGGACAAAATGGAGCAGAACAGGCACAGAGCTGGAGCATATAAGGCCAAAGAGATATATCTTCTGTCAGGTCTGATTTTCTGCGGCGAGTGTGGGCAGGCTCTGGTTGGCAATTCCAGACGAGCAGGCCGCAGTAAGGAATTATATGTAACCTATCGCTGCAACAACCGATATAGAACACGCACCTGCGATAACAAGGAAATCAGACGGGAGTATATAGAAGCATATGTATTGAGTCAATTGGAGGCCAAAATATTTAATGAAAAAAGACTGCCCCAATTGGCCAAACAGTTTAATAAATATATGCAGCAGCAGAACAGTGATATTACCGTTAAAGCAGGTGCTCTGAATGGCCAGATCAGCCGACTGAATAAAGAAATAGCTGATATAATCCGTATAGTACGACAAGGCTGCTCTTCGCCATCCCTGGTGAGTGAATTGGAAAAGGCGGAAAAAGAAAAAGCTGGACTGGAAGTCCAACTCAAGCAGATTCTAAATTCTCAAAGTACTATACACATCGATGAACAAACTCTTAAGAATGTTCTGGCAAATCATTGGGACGCTGTTATTAACAGAAATATCTCCGAATGCAAGCCCTTCATCGATCAATATGTTGAAAAAGTCCTAGTTTATGGAGACTATGTCAAAGTAGTCTTCCATCTCTACATAGACCTTGTTTCATTTGGTGGAGGCGGGGGGAGTCGAACCCCCGTCCGAAAGAATGACCAGCCAGGTGTCTCCGAGCGCAGTTCGTGTTTTGAGTTTCGCTCAGCCGGCGCCCACGAACAGGCTCCTTCGAGCTATCCCCGATAAGTTTCCCCTATAAGCCCCTCGAGAAAGAAGGCTTTAGGGTACCCTCACTAAGTGACGCCCTGCACTGAGCCGTGAGGATACTCAGCCGGACGAGCCGCTTAAGCGGCTAGTGCAAAATTATCTTCTGCAGTTATTTGTGTTTTTCGCCTTTTTATCGAGCTGGCGACAACTCGGCTCGCTGCCCAACTCACCTATTCCCCCGTCGAAACCTTTACGCCCCCTTGTGGTTTGTATAACTGCACCGAAGGTTGTTTTAAGTGTCTTGGAATACTGATTTTACACCCTGTTTGATTTATTGTCAACTAGACCGGCCGCGCTCCTTTACAGCTCTTTCTATATCGCGTTTGGCATCGCGGCTGGCTATGTCTTCCCGTTTGTCATACATCTTTTTACCTACGGCTACGGCCAGGTCCATTTTGGCCAGACCGTTTTTGAAGTAAATTTTTAAGGGTATCAGAGTATAACCCTTTTCCTGCTGCAGACCCAGCAGACGGTTTATTTCCCGCCTGTGCAGCAATAGTTTTTTGGGTCTTAATGGATCATGGTTAAATAAATTGCCCTTTTCATAGGGGCTGATATGAAAGTTGTTCACCCATACCTCGCCGCCCTTAACTACTGCATAGGCATCCTGCAGGTTACCTTTTCCCGCGCGCAGAGATTTTACTTCTGTGCCCTTTAGGGCCATGCCGGCTTCAAAGGCTTCTTTTATATGATAATTGTGTCTTGCTTTCCGGTTTTCTACCACCGGTTTTATTCCGGTTTTCTTAGGCATGATGCACCTCTATAATAGTTTTTAACTGTTCAGGATAATAAATCCTACCGGCCGATTATCTCAAAAATATACCCTCGTCTCGGTAAGTATAAACCAGGACCAGGGTTTTTACTTCTATTCCACTGTATTAATTATACCCCCGCTGCAGGCATTCAGTCAAGAATTCCTATAGTACAGAGACTTTCCCTTATATATTTGATGCGGCCAATACTGCTAAATTCTGATTTTTATAAAGACAATCGACGTATTGAAAGCCGACCATCCTTAGATCATTATACATGTCCCAGATAGTACCTGGTTTATCTCCTATAGCCTGATAGTTGTCCAGTTGTCTTTGCTTCAGTTCCGAAAACGTATATTCTTCACCCAGTTCAACTTTAAGTCTTTCCATCATCCACCATATGTAATTATTAAATTCCCAATTATTGATGGCAGGCGATTCACACTTAAAAAGATCTCCGTTGATAGATACGCCATTAGGTTTTAATATCTTGCTTATATCTGAGTAAAGCCCTAATCTTTTTTTCATACTCGACGTGATGCAGGGCAAAACAAGAAACGACTAATCTTATTACCTTAATTGAGCATCTTACAAATCTGGTAGACTTTGCTATTAGCCTTCTATACAATTAAGAGTAAAATGACGTAGAGGAGTAGGAGATTGAACATGAATAAAAACTTACTGTCTTCCCGGGTCCAGCAATTATCTCCCTTTATCGTTATGGAAGTACTGGAAAAGGCGCAGGTTATGATGGCCCAGGGGGAGGATATTATACATCTGGAGGTGGGCGAACCCGATTTCGCTACTCCAGAACCGGTCAAGGAAGCGGCCTTAAGGGCGATGCGGGAGGATGATACTCATTACACACACAGCCTGGGCAAAATCACCCTGCGGGAAGAAATTGCCAGTTACTACTGGAAAAAGTACCGGGTGGAGATATCCCCCGAGCAGGTTATAGTAACTTCTGGCACCTCGCCAGCCATGCTGCTGATTTTTTCGGCGCTCCTGGAGAAGGGAGATGAAGTGATCCTGTCTGATCCTTATTATGCTTGCTACCCCAACTTTATTCGCTATATAGATGGACAGCCCGTAACGGTACCGGTAGGCGAGGAAGATGGATTTAAATATCAGCCTGAAGATATTAAACAGCATTTGAGCCCGCTGACCCGGGCTATCATGGTTAATTCACCCAGCAATCCTACCGGATCAGTTTTCAGCGCTGCCGACCTTAAAGCACTGGCTGACCTGGATCAAATGATCATATCAGATGAAATATATAATGGGCTGATTTATGAAGGTGAGGAACACAGTATTTTAGAGTTTACCGATCGGGCTTTTGTTATTAATGGGTTTTCCAAACTCTATGCTATGACCGGCTGGCGGCTGGGCTATGTTATTGCTCCCCGGGAATATATCCGGTCCATGCAGATAATGCAGCAGAACTTTTTTATCTGTGCATCTTCCTTTGCTCAGAAGGGGGGCATTGCCGCCCTTAGAGACTGCGATAAAGCAGTCAGCCAAATGCTGTCTGTATACAACGAACGTCGCTTGTATCTTTTAGAACGCCTCAAAAAGATGGGAATTGCCACTAGGCACGACCCCAGTGGAGCTTTCTATGCCCTGGCCAATGTGAAAAGATATACTGACAATTCCTATGATTTTGCCTTTCAGATCCTGGAGGAAGCCAAGGTGGCAGTAACTCCTGGCATTGATTTCGGGAGCAACTGCGAAGGCTATATTCGCTTTTCTTATGCCAATTCTTTAAGCAATATCAAGGAAGGACTGAATAGACTGGAGGCTTTCCTGCAAAGTCTGGGATAGATGAATAGCGGCGAGTAATTTGGTTACATTAGAGGCATTACGTATGCAGTTAATATTCCCGCCATTCGTTAAGGCTAAAACCGGCTGCAACATTGATTACAACCAATGGGAGTATAAGTAGTACCCGCAACATTAATTACGACCAGCGGGAGTATAGGTAGTGTCCGAAGGGTGAAGGTGACGGAGGGACAAAGCATAATGCTCGCCCGCAGCTGTTACGATCAGGTGAACATGTTGCTTAATCAGTTAGTGCCAAGCCGGGATATTAACTTAGCCGGGGAAACAAAAGAACCATCCGCGACCACTGAAAAAGTTCCAAAACTTGCGCCAGGGTATGTATAAATATACTGGCGGCCGTTGGCGAAGCATGGGTAACAACATCCTGCGAAGGCGATTAGCGGAAGGGGGCGAGCGGCACGGACGCCGCGAGAGCGCCGCTGAGCACGGATGCGAATTGGCGCTGTACCCCTGGAGGTAATCGACAAGCAGTTAATGTTGTCCATGCGTAGACTGGGAGCAAGTGTATTTATACATACCCGTTTACCCAAATAGCCTTTTTCAGTGGTCACGAACCATCCCCTTGTTTCCCTTAACTGAAAATGCGACGTTGAGAACCGTCCCCTGTCGCATTAGTGGATAAGTTCGAAGTCGATTTTGGCTTCGTTGACATCTACTTTTGCCAGCAGAACTTTTACCGGGTCTCCGATGACAAATTTCCGGCCGGTGTGGTTGCCTGCCAAGGTATAGTTGCGGTCATTAAATACATAATAATCATCGACTATAGAGGATATATGAACCAGACCTTCTACGGTATTGGGCAGTTCAACGAAGAACCCGAAGGATAGTACGGAGGAGATTTTTCCGGTGAATTCTTCTCCTATAAAAGGCTCCATATACTGGGCCTTTTTAATGCTGACCAGTTCTCGTTCTGCTTCTTCGGCCTTTATCTCCTGCAGAGTCGAATGTTCACCATATTCTGTCATCTTAGCTGTTAAACTGGCTTTCTTACGCTCACTGATGCTATGTCCCAGCATAAGGCTCAAGACCCGGTGTACGATCAGATCCGGATATCGCCGGATCGGACTGGTAAAGTGGCAGTAATATTCAGAAGCCAGCCCGAAGTGGCCCAGGGCCTGGGGCACATAGCGGGCATGTTTCATGGAACGCAAAATCATCAAGGAAATCATTTGTTCCTCCGGCCGACCTTTTATATCATCCAGGATTTTCTGGAACAATCGGGGTTGAATTTTCCGGCCTTTGATCTGATGTCCGAACACTCCCAGCACATGGTTTAATTTAACCAGCGCATCTTCATCCGGGTTTTCATGAACGCGGTACAGTATGGGCAGTTCCTGGTCATACATATGTCTGGCCACCGTCTCATTGGCTTTTATCATGAAGTCTTCGATCAGCTTTTCTCCATCACCCTGCTCACGGCGTTTTATTTCTATAGGTACCCCGTTATCATCGACAATTACTTTGGATTCCGGGAAATCAAAGTCCAGCATGCCTCGATCCATTCTCTCAGCTCTAATAATGTCAGCCAGTTCTTTCATGAGGAAAAAGCTGTCGATATAATCCCGATAGCGGTCCTTTAGGCCGTCGTCCTCACCGGCCAGGATCTTATTTACATCACTGTAGGTCATGCGTTCTTTAACATTTATTATCGACTTGCGAATCTCATAATTAAAGACTTGTCCCTCTTGGTCAATATCCATGATACAGCTGAGGGCCAGACGATCCTGTTTAGCATTTAAACTGCATATATCATTGGACAGCTGCGGCGGCAGCATAGGCAGTACTCTATTGATCAGGTAGACACTGGTTCCTCTTTTGCAGGCTTCCTTATCTAATTTGCTGTCTTCCCGCACATAATGAGATACATCTGCAATGTGCACTCCAAGTCGGTAACCACCTGCTATTTTCTCCACTGACACCGCGTCATCCAGGTCTTTGGCATCTTCCCCATCGATAGTCACCATGGAGACCTTTCTCAGATCCAGCCTTTTACGCAGTTCCGATTCCGAAACTGGCTGGGCCGAAGCTTGTACTGCCTCCTCCACTACACTGTCTGGAAACTCGGAAGCCAGTCCGTGTTTTTTGATCACTACCTGTACATCCAGGCCGGGCTGCCCTTTTTTCCCCAGTACCTCCAGGATCTTTCCCTCGGCAATCCCCTTTTTATCCGGCCAGGAAGTGATGCTTACCAGCACTTTGTCCCCTGGATTCACTTTTAACTTGCGGGTTCGGCTAACCGTAATGGGATATATCTGCCGCGAATCATCAGGTATAACCTGCAGCGAGTGTCTCCCGCGTTCAAAAGTGCCCACCAGTTCCTTATTGGCCCGGTTGATCACCCTCACTACTTCACCTTCCGGACGCCTCGATTCTCCATTACCATTACTCTGCTGGTACACCCTTACCAGTACCTTGTCATGGTGCATAGCACCGTTCAAGTTCCTGCCATAGACAAAAATATCGGGCGTATCCGGCTCATCCAGGATAATAAATCCATATCCGCGCTGGCTCAAGTTTATTACTCCTTTAGCCAGGTTCATTTGCTCGGGCAGTCCATACTTTTTTTTGCGAGTCTTGATTATGTCACCCTGTTTTTCCAATGTCCCCAGTACTCGCGAAAATTTGCCTTCTTCTTCAGCCTGTATCCCGAATACTTCCATAAGGTCGGTATAACTGAGCGGGTGATATGAATCCTGCCGCATGTATTCTATAATTGTATTTTTATTTACCATATGGTCCTCCTTGCCATTTGATTGGCATTTATATTATTATTTCCTTATTCAACTGCAGTTTAATCTATAAACCTATATCGGCAGCAATTTTTTTCATGCTCTGCAGTCCCAGATCCAGGAATTCTTCCAATTCCAGACCCAGTTCCTGGCAGGTCTGCATCTGCTCCCGGCTGGCGCCTTTAGCAAAAGCCTTCTCCTTAAAGCGCTTTTTCAGTGATTTCAGCTGTACTTCTTCCAGCTTTTTATCCGGTCTCACCAGGGCAGCGGCAGTAATAAAACCGCTCACCGGATCAGCAGCATACAACGCATGATCAATGATACTCTTTCTTTCCAGTCCGTGTACCTCATTATGCACTTTGACCGCGTATATGATATCCTCCGGCAGACTATTTTCATTCAATATCTCGGCTCCCAATAGTGAATGGCGATGGAAATCGTCGGCTGTATAATCATAATCTATATCGTGTAAAAGCCCAGCCAAACCAAACTTATCCACATCTTCTCCCATTCTCTCGGCTATGCCTCTCATGATTGCTTCAACCGCCAGTGAATGATGCAGCAGGTTCTCGCTTTTCAAATGCTGTTTGAGCAGTTCCAGAGCTTTATTTCTGTCCATCTTAAATCCCCCTGTTTTCTATTTTAGATTCACTGTCCATGAATTCGACTAATTCCTGTACCAAAATATTTTTCTCCTCATCCATAGTAGCAATATGCCCTGATTTAGGCAAGGTAACCATCTTAACCCGGCTGTTGGACAGGTGCTCTTTAATGTATTCTACACTCCCGCTCCTTACTGCCCGGTCCCGCAGAGACTGCACCAGCATAGACGGCAGCCTGAGTTCCTCCAGCTCTTTTATAATGGTGTTTCTGAGTTGGGTAAGGCTGGTGTATGCTTTGACTGGATAACAATTATAATCGAATCTTCCCTTCCGGGCTAGCTCATTATCCTTCCGGGCTCCTTTGGTAAAATAGGGGAGCATATGCTGCATAAGCGGAGCTGCGGCTGACAGCAGACGGTACTGGGTGAAAACCGGGGCATTGATTGCTACCACTCCTTTTAGCCCTGGCAAGTGAATCCCGGCATGCAGGGATAGCAGTCCTCCCATAGAAAGGCCAGCTACAAAAACATCTTGGTATTGCTCCAGGAGTTTTTCTCCCTCCACCTGAACCGCTTCATACCAGTCCTGCCAGGTAGTAGTATTCAAATCAGCGGGGTGGGTTCCATGACCAGGCAGAAGTATGCCGCTCACTGTGCAGCCATTCATGTCGTGCAGCAGTTCTGCAGTCGGCACCAGTTCCGAGGGTGATGCAGTAAAACCGTGTAAAAAAAGCAGGGCCTTATTGTTTTTGCCTTTTAAATAGAATGGATTCGCTTTAGGATTAACTTTCTTCACCTTATCGCTTCCTGATTTTCTGATTCAACTTTCACACCTGAACGGGAGCCTGCATTATGTTGGACAAAACGAGATAAATTCACGTCAGTTGTCCCATTACAGGGTTGTAGCCTAAGGATGAAGGCGGGACAAATACTCGCCAAGCTCGGTTGTCATGCTGAAAGTTTCTATTATAAAAATTATACACAAAAAAGCAGGCGGATAAAAATCTGCCTGCCTCTCAGTTTATCGTTGCTTACATACAGTATTCTATTAAAGTAGTGGAGCAATAAAAACCAGTGAAACTATAGCCATAAGCTTGAGCAGAATATTCAGTGAAGGCCCGGCGGTATCCTTGCAAGGGTCACCTACGGTATCGCCAACTACTCCTGCTGCATGAGCCTCACTGCCTTTTCCCCCATAATTACCAGATTCAATATATTTCTTGGCGTTGTCCCAGGCTCCTCCGGCATTGGCCAGCATAATCGCCAGACATACTCCGGATGCAATAGAACCAGCCAGCATTCCAGCAAGTGCTTCGCCCTTCAGGAACATACCCACCAGTACCGGAGCTACAATAGCCAGCAAGCCAGGCACTACCATCTCCTTGATAGCAGATCTGGTGCTGATATCCACGCAGCGGGCATAATCGGCTTTGGCGGTTCCTTCCATCAACCCGGTGATTTCGCGGAACTGTCTTCTTACTTCTTCCACCATTTCCGCCGCTGCTCTTCCTACCGCTCCCATGGTCAGAGCACAGAAGAAGAAAGGCAGCATAGCACCTATCAGAACACCCACCATAACCATGGGGTTAAGGAGGTTAACAGTTTCAACTCCGGCTACCTGCGAAAAAGCGCTCAATAGAGCCAGGGCAGTTAGGGCGGCCGAGCCAATCGCAAATCCTTTCCCTATGGCAGCGGTAGTATTTCCTACCGAGTCCAATCTATCAGTAGTTTCCCGTACCTCGTGCGGCAGTTGAGCCATTTCGGCTATACCACCCGCATTATCGGCTATGGGACCATAAGCATCAACTGCTACCACCATTCCGGTAGTCGCCAGCATTCCCACTGCTGCCAGTGCAATACCATATAATCCACCGGTTAGAAAAGCTATTACAATCGCAGCACATATAATCAGTATAGGAATCAAAGTGGAGAACATGCCTACTCCCAATCCGGATATGATTACGGTGGCAGGTCCGGTTAGAGCGGATTTTGCTATGCCTTTAACCGGCTTATACTCATCTGAAGTATAGTACTCGGTGACCAGACCAATTATAGTTCCTGCAACCAGTCCGGCTACCAGAGACCAGAATACTCCGAAATATGCTTCTGGCAGCAGATACTTAACAGCAAAATAAGCTATCACTATAAGAATCCCGGCTGAACTAAATGTACCGGCATTTAATGCTTTAAGAGGGTTGGTCTTTTCATCAGTTCTTACGAAGAAGGTACCTATAATAGATGCTAAAACTCCCCCAGCAGCTATAACTGCCGGCAGGAATATTCCGCCCATACCATACAGGGCCATTCCTACTGCACCCAGGGTCATAGCGGCGATGATTGATCCTACATATGATTCAAAAAGGTCAGCGCCCATGCCAGCCACGTCACCTACATTGTCCCCTACGTTGTCCGCAATGGTAGCCGGATTTCTAGGGTCATCTTCTGGAATCCCTGCTTCCACTTTACCTACCAAATCGGCTCCAACATCGGCAGCTTTCGTATATATTCCTCCGCCTACACGACCAAACAGGGCTATAGAACTGCCCCCCAGTGCAAACCCGTTAACTATCGAAGGTTCTCCGAAAATTATGTACAGTAATCCCAGTCCTAACAGACCCAAACCAGAAACCGCCATTCCCATGACCGCTCCTCCGGAAAAAGCTACTCCCAGAGCGGCATTCTGCGAGGTCCGAGCCGCATTTGCGGTTCTGACATTGGCCTTGGTAGCCACGCTCATTCCAATAAAACCGGCCGTAGCAGAACATACAGCACCTACCAGAAAACAGATGGCCGTTTCCCAGCTGTTGTTAGGCAGGGCTAAACCGAGTACCAAAAATATAAATACCACAAAGGCTGCTAGAGCCGTATATTGCCTTCTTAAAAAGGCCATAGCCCCTTCATGAATATGTCCTGCTATTTCAATCATTCTTTCATTGCCGGGTTCTGCTTTATTTACTCTGCCAGCCAGATAAACCGCAAAAAGAAGAGCAATTGCTCCTCCTGTGGGAGCATACATCGCCAGGTTTTCTAACACAATAACAAATCCTCCTTATACAAAATAACGAAGTGAAATCAAGGTATTTATTGCCTCGGACAAATATTCACTTTACAGTACAGCAATTACCAGAGTTATTATCATAAATGCTGCCACCAGCCAGGCTGTAACCTTGGCCAGCAATTCATCCAGGCCTTTCTTTTTGCCGCCAAACAGGGCTTCACTTCCACCTGCGATGCTGCCTGATAACCCGGCGCTTTTACCTGATTGAAGCAGTATAGTAGCAATGAGCCCGAGTCCAAGCAGAACCTGAAATACCAAAGCTATAGTTTTTATCATGATTTCACCTCCGTTTCAAGCAATCCGCTATAAAAGCCAAAATATATTTTATCACATTAATATTGTATATAACAATACGCTGGCGTAATTAAGCTCGAATACTGTAGAAAACATCCTTGCCCCGGTATTGAGCAAAAATGTCCAGTTCTTCTTCTATCCTCAGCAGCTGATTATATTTGGCTACCCGGTCAGTCCTGGCTGGAGCCCCGGTTTTTATCTGGCCGGCTCCGGTGGCTACGGCAATATCAGCAATAATGGCATCTTCAGTTTCACCGGAACGGTGGGATATGACACAGGTATAACCGGCTCTTTTAGCCATATTCATAGTATCCAGGGTCTCACTCAAGGTCCCAATCTGGTTGACTTTTATCAATATGCTGTTGGCAACTCCATTTTCAATTCCCCGGGCTAGTCTTTCGGTATTAGTTACGAATATATCATCTCCAACCAGCTGGATTCTGCTTCCCAGACGCTCAGTCAGCTTTTTCCAACCTTCCCAGTCATCTTCGTCCAATCCGTCTTCCAGCGATATAATGGGATATTTATTGACCAGATCTTCATAAAAATCAATCATTTCATCTGAAGTTAATACCTGGTTGGTGCTTTCCAGATGATATTTACCCTCTTTATATAGTTCACTGGCAGCCACATCCAGGCTTAGATATATGTCTTGTCCGGCCTTATAGCCAGCCTGCGCGATAGCTTCCATTATTGCATCCAGGGCAGCCTGATTAGAGGGCAGGTTGGGAGCGAATCCCCCTTCGTCACCAACCGCAGTTGCCAGACCTTTTGCACTGAGTACTTTTTTGAGGGTATGATATACTTCTACCACCATTCTGAGTCCTTCGGCAAAGTTGGGAGCTCCGGCTGGTATTACCATAAACTCCTGAATATCCACGTTATTATCGGCATGCTGGCCGCCATTCATTATATTCATCTGCGGGACCGGTATCTCCCGGGCGTTGACTCCGCCAATGTATTGATATAAAGGCAAACCCAGATAGTCAGCAGCGGCCCGGGCTACAGCCAGAGAAACGCCCAGTATTGCGTTGGCTCCCAGCTTACTCTTGTTCGGGGTACCATCCAATTCTATCATGAGCGTGTCAATATCGATCTGGCGGATGGCTTCCATGCCTATAACTTCCGGCGAAATAATCTCGTTTACGTTTTCAACCGCTTTTAATACTCCTTTGCCATTATATCTTTTTTCATCTCCATCCCGAAGCTCTACCGCTTCATGGGCTCCAGTGGAGGCCCCGGAAGGTACTATAGCCCTGCCCATAGTGCCATCTTCCAGTACTACTTCTACCTCTACCGTAGGATTCCCACGGGAATCCAGGATTTCTCTGGCAAATACATCGACTATTACACTCATTATTTTTTCCCCTTTCTATTAAGCAAGTATCTTCTAATATTTATCCCGTTATGGGCAAATCATCCACTCTCGATCAAGGTCCGGCCCGTCATTTCCGGAGGAATCTCTATCCCTAACAACCCCAGGATAGTCGGTGCGATATCCTGCAGCGACCCTCCTGACCTCAGACGGCATTCCCGGTACTGATCTGAAACCAGTATGAAGGGTACCAGATTGGTGGTATGAGTAGTTAAACAGCATCCGGTTTGTGGACAGACCATCTCTTCACAATTACCGTGGTCGGCAGTTATAAGTACTATTCCCTCTTTTTGCAGTACACATTCCACTACCTCCTGCAGACATCTATCAACGGTCTGCACAGCTTTTATCGCGGCGTCCAGGCTGCCCGTGTGCCCTATCATGTCCGGGTTGGCATAATTCAAAATTATAACATCATAATAATCCCGCTCCAGTTCTTTTATAACTCGTTCGCTTACTTCTGCCGCACTCATCTCGGGCTGTAAATCATAAGTCTCCACTGCCGGAGATGGTATCAGTATCCTATCTTCACCCGGGTTGGCCTCCTCAACGCCGCCGTTAAAGAAGAATGTCACATGAGCATATTTTTCGGTCTCGGCAATCCGCAGCTGTTTTTTATCCTGCTGAGCCAGCCATTCGCCCAGAGTATTGTCCATGCTCTGAGGTGTAAAGGCTATGGGTGCACTTAACTTGATATCATACTGGGTCATACACACGTAATGAACGGATGGCCATTGGACTCGAGCAAAATCCTTAAAATCTCCATCCACCAGGGCATGACTTATTTCCCGCGCTCGATCAGCCCGAAAGTTGAAAAATATAATACTATCTCCATCTTTAATGGTTCCCCGGGGTAATCCGTCGTCATCGATTATGACTATCGGTTCTATAAATTCGTCGGTGACATCAGCCTGATAACTTTTTTCAATGGCTGCCAGCGGGTCTAGCGCTAGATGACCTTCCCCCAGGACCATGGCATAGTAAGCTTTTTGCACCCGATTCCAGCGCTTGTCCCGATCCATGGCATAAAAGCGGCCCATTACCGAAGCGATCTTACCAGTACCAAGTTCCTGCATTTTCTCCTGCAACCTCTGTAAATATTTCACGCCACTATGAGGATCGGTATCTCTGCCATCCAAAAAGGCATGTACTAAGACTCTTGATATATGTTGACGCTGGCAAAAATCCAACAAGGCATAAATATGGTTCATATGGCTGTGTACCCCGCCATCTGACACCAGCCCCATTAGATGCAAAGTTCCTCCGCTGTTTCTTACCTGCTGAGCAGCGGCTAGAAAAGCCTCATTATTGAAAAAAGACTCATCTTCAATAGCATTATTAATACGGGTTATTTCCTGGTAAACGATACGTCCGGCGCCCATATTAAGGTGACCGACTTCCGAGTTGCCCATCTGTCCCCAGGGCAGACCTACATACTTACCAGAAGTATTCAAGCAGGTATCCGGGTACACATGTTTTAATCTGTAGAAATTTTCCGGGTTAGCCAGGGAAATAGCATTACGGGGGCAATCCTCCCCTTCACCCCAGCCATCCAGAATCATCAATACCAGAGGTTGCTTATCCATTTACACCAACCTAACTATATTAGCATAAGATGCTGCATTGAGACTGGCCCCCCCTATCAGGGCTCCATCTATGTCTTCCTGCTGCATAAACTCTTCTATATTATCTTCTTTAACACTTCCACCATATAAAACCCTCACTGACCCGGCTATGGCTGGGCCATACTTGTTCACCAGGAGCTGGCGAATAAAACGGCTCATCTGTTGGGCGTCCTGTCCGCTGGCATTAATCCCGGTACCAATAGCCCAGATCGGTTCATAGGCAATAACCAGCTTCTCCCCCTGCTCCAACGCTAAGCCCTGCAGGGCTAAATCCATCTGTTTACTTACTATTTTTTCAGCCTGCCCGGCTTTTCTCTCTTCCAGCGTCTCTCCAATACAGAGAATGGGAATGATTCCTACCCGGCATGCCGCGGTCAACTTTTTATTAACCGCTGCATCAGTCTCGCCTATGACCTGCCTTCTTTCCGAATGCCCGATTATTACGTGACTGCATCCGGTATCAATCAGCATGGCTGCCGATATCTCTCCGGTATAAGGGCCATTATCCTCCCAGAATAAGTCCTGCGCACCCAGTTGAATCCCTGCCTCAGCCAGCAGTCCATGCAGTTCATACAGCATAGTAAAGGGCGGGCAGACCAGCATCTGAACTGCAGTGTGATCCGGTAGCAGCGAATGCAGCTCCCTGGCAAAAGCTCGAGCTTCTCCAATTGTTTTATTCATCTTCCAATTGCCTGCTATCAGCGGTATTCTCATCAAACCACCTCTATATGCTTTACTGCCATTTAATGTTCACAAACTGCTACCCCGGGAAGGTCTATCCCCTCCAGAAACTCCAGGGTTGCTCCACCTCCGGTAGAAATATGAGTTATACCTGCTTCCAAACCTAGATCATGAACTATAACACTGGTGTCGCCTCCACCTATAACTGTGGTGGCAGGTGAATCAGCCAGTGCCCTGGTAATAGCCCGGGTGCCATTGGCAAACTGATCATACTCAAATACTCCCAGTGGACCGTTCCAAACTACTGTTTGCGCTTCTTTAATCAAATTTTCATAATTCTCAATGGTTCGGGGACCGATATCCAATATCATCTTGCCCTCGCTCACCCCATCTATATCGACTATCTCTGCAGCAGCCTCGGCAGATATTTCTTCCGCTACTACTACGTCCTGAGGAAGCACTAAACGCACACCTTTACTTTGAGCAGTCTGCATTAAGTTTCTGGCCTCCTCCAGCAGACCGTCTTCACAGATGGATTTGCCTATATTCTTGCCCTGAGCTTTCAAAAATGTGTTGGCCATACCGCCGCCAATCAATATAGTATCCATTTTATCCAGCAGGTTATGAATCAGACCTAATTTGTCGGCAACTTTAGCTCCCCCCAGAATGGCCATCCTGGGTTTTTCTCCATCCTGCAATACTTTTCTTAACATAGCCACCTCGTTTTCCATGAGAAAACCTGCGTAAGCCGGCAGATAATCGGCAATGCCAGTAGTTGATGAATGAGCTCGATGAGCGGTCCCAAAGGCATCATTTATGAAAACTTCTCCCAGGGAGGCCAGCTGCCTGGAAAATTCGGGGTCATTTTTTTCTTCCCCTTCATAATATCTTACGTTTTGCAGCAAGAGCACCTCTCCATCCTGCAGCTTCTGGGCCTTCTCCTGCACTTCTTCTCCTATACAGTCATCGGCCATAGTTACCGGCATGTTTAAAAGGGATGCCAGGTGATCTGCTACCTTATCCAATCTATACTTGCCATTTCTCTTGCCCTGGGGACGGCCGAGGTGGCTCATTAATATGAGTCGACCACCCTGCTGCAGCACATATTGGATAGTGGGTAAAGCAGCTGTAATCTTGGCATCATCAAGTATGTTGTTTTCTTTATCAGTTGGCACATTGAAATCTACTCGCATTAATACTCGTTTTCCTTGGATCTCCAGATCACGCAAACTTCTCATTAACTTGCACCTCCGTATTAATCAATCTCACTGCAGCCCGCCTATATACGAGACTGCATCTACAACTCGCATGGAGTAACCCCATTCATTATCATACCAGGCGATAATCTTGGCCATCTTATCTCCCATAGTCATAGTCAACAATCCATCAACTACCGATGAATGGTTTTCCCCCCGGTAGTCCGTGGAAACCAATTCCTCCTCGGTATACCTTAATATCCCCTTTAACTCATTCTGGCTGGCCTGTTGGAAGGCATTATTGATATCTTGAACAGAAGCAGATTTGCCTAATTCTACGGTAAGGTCCACAAGTGATACCGTCGGTGTCGGTACTCTTATAGCTAAACCATCAAATTTTCCATCCAGTTCAGGTATTACCAGTCCCAATGCACTGGCCGCGCCGGTAGTAGTTGGTACTATGGACAGGGCTGCAGCCCGGGCTCTTCTGAGGTCATCATGAGCCAGATCCAGTATGCGCTGGTCGTTGGTGTAGGAATGAACTGTAGTCATCATGCCCCGCTCAATCCCAAATTCGTCCATTAACACCTTGGCTACCGGAGCCAAACAGTTAGTAGTACAGGAAGCATTAGAAATTATCTGGTATTCAGGAAGACACTGCCGATGATTGACCCCCATCACCATAGTGAAATCTATATTCTTTCCCGGTGCAGTTATCAAGACCTTTTCTGCGCCCGCCTTTAAATGCTTGGAAGCTTTATCTTTGCTGCGGAAGGCACCAGTACCTTCGATAACTATCTGCACACCCATTTCCTTCCAGGGCAGCTTCTCCGGATCCTTTTCCGATAAGTATTTAATCTTTTTCCCGTTTATCACCAGACTGTCATCCTGGAAACTGACCTCTCCCGGGTACGTCCCATGTATTGAATCATATTTAAAGAGATGGGCTGAGGATTTGGCATCCCCCAGATCGTTTATCGCAACAATATCCAGGTCATTTCTGTCCAGCGCTATTCTTTCCACCAGTCGTCCAATACGTCCAAAACCATTAATAGCCGCTTTGATCGTCATATTAACCACCCTTTCTAATGAATATTTTTTATGATTTCCCTGGCAGCTCCCTCATCTGTTATCAGGACATCGAGCTTCCCATGCCCTAACACTGCTTTGATAGCCTCAGCTTTCTTTTTTCCTCCCGCCACAGCAACTACTGTTTCAATATTACTCAAGTCACTCATTTCCAGACCAATACCCGGAACTTCATATACTATATTACCCTTTTCATCAAAATAATATCTAAAGGCTTCGGCAACAGCATTTTTTTCCTTCAGCATGGAGATGACCGGCGGAGAAAGTCCTCTCCTGTCTGCCATTTCCATAGCCGGGCCTATACCATGTATTAATATGCTGCTGGTTTTAATAAGCTGCAGCAGATTCTTTATATGTATATCTTTTTTTAACATTTCGGCGGTATTTTCTTCTATATTATCGGGAATGTGCAAAAGCTGGTACTGTGCCCCCAGACTGTCAGCAATATTGGCGGCAATAGTTCCCGCCTGTTGTTTCAGTCCTGCTCCCAAGCCGCCCCGGGCCGGAACCACCAGAACATCGTTCATCTTGATACTGCCATTCATGGCTGCTGCCATTTCGGCCAGGGTAGTACCCCCGGTTACGGCCAGCACACTATGGGGTTTAAGTATCCTTTTCAAGTAGCCTGCAGCAGCCCGGCCCAGATCCTTTTGACTTAGATAATCTTCACTGGAATCCCCGGGCACAATGATCGTATCCCGGATACTGAAGTTTTCTTTGATTTTCTCTGCCAGGGGTTGGATACTGAGCATGGAGGGGATGATTTCACTTATTTCCCGAAGCATTTCTCGGCCAGACATGCTGATGTTTATACCTGCAGAAGTTGAAGTTACTGCACCTCGGGCTTTTAATTTATCAAATTCACTGCGGATGGTTCTCTCGGACAAATTAAGATCCTTGCATAGTTGCCGTCTTCCTATTGGTTCATGGTAATAGATATGCCTTAATATTCGATATCTGCTCTCAATTATAGAAATAGCCTCAGGAGCAAAGCGTTCCAGGACCAGAAGCATTTTATCCATTCTGCCACCTCTACCTGTGTCAAATTAATCTGCGGGGCAATATTTTGTTTCAGGGGCATTTTAGTCCCACTGAAAATAAGAATTAACCTTCAAAATCCTATTTTATATATTATATCACATAGGTGGGTGAATGATGTATGGATATCGAAGATAAGATAGTTTGCAGGTATATAAATAGTCGCAAGAACCATGTATCTCTTCTCATATTCTTAATACATATTCTTTAATAACGAAGCGCTTCCTCAACCGGGATGATGAATACCGTTGCCAGACCTTCCTCCACTATGCTTCTGGCATCTGCTTTTTCTGATTGTATTTTCTGCAGCTTCTTTTTTTGAGTATACTCTTTTATAATTTGTAGAACCAATTGGGCCTCATCGTCTTCAACCCCGCTGATTATAGTTCGGTTGCCTTGTTTCAGAAAGCCTCCAGAACTTGTTAAAGATGTCATACGAATTCCGTGTTTAAGAAGCTCCTCACTTAGACCAGCTGCAATTTGTTCACTTACTATGGCAACAACAAGTTTCATATTCTTACCCCCTATCACCATTAGCGGCCAGCGAATATGCCTCAATTATATCACTTCTGGTGACTATACCAATTAATCTGCTGTGGTCGTCCGGGTCTACTACTGGAAGGCGTCCTATATCCCCTTCCGCCATTTTTTCCATCACTTTGCCTATGGTGTCCTGGGGCAATACACATATTAAATGATGATTGACAATATCCTTTAATAAACGCGTTTCATCCCCATCGTTTCTGATTGCATTCCACACCTGTTCATATGTAACTACAGCTGCAAGCTTATCCCCTTCCATTACCGGGAATCCAGTAAAAGACCTCTGCAGCATTCTTTCTTTAGCAGCTTTTAAAGTCATGTTGATATCCAGAGTCTCAACGTCTGATGTCATAACCGCCTCTACCGGCATTATTCCCATCATATCGACATTCTGCCCTTTTCTCACATTGACCCCTCTCCGGGCTAACTTCATAGTATAGATTGATTCAGGACATAAACCCTTGGCCACCAGTGAACTGATTACACACACTAACATCAGTGGCAGTATTACCTTGTAGTCTCCTGTCATTTCAAAAATAATAATGATTCCGGTGATAGGGGCCTGCGAAATTCCAGCAAATACTCCTGCCATACCAACTAAAGCATATGCTCCTGGCAAGGCAGTAATAGCAGGAAACAGTTTGTCTACTAGATACCCAAAACTGCCGCCCAGCATAGAACCCATGAACAAACTGGGAGCAAATACCCCCCCTGAGCCGCCGGAGCCGATGGTCAGTGATGTTGCTATAAGTTTAGCGAACAGAAGAATAAAGACTAATGCCCAGGACAGTTCATTTCTTAAAACTAGTTCCACAGTCTCATATCCTACTCCGAAAACCTGGGGATAATAAAGACCCATAAAACCAACCATTAATCCCCCTATGGCTGGTTTTACATATTCGGGAATAACTTTTATCTTCTCAAACAAGTCCTCAGAACCATATAAAACTTTGTTATATATAACGGCAAATATTCCGGCTAGTATACCTAATACTACATAAAATCCCAGCTCTTCTGGAGACACCAGTTCATAAGGCTGTACCAAAAAAGAAGGATTATCGCCCCAGTATACACGGCTTACTATGGCGGATATTACTGAACTTATTACTATTAGTATAAAGTTATTAGTGGTAAACCTCCCCAGTATGACTTCCTGAGCAAAAAGTACTCCTCCAATAGGAGCATTAAAAGTAGCGGAAATTCCTCCTGCCGCACCGCAGGCGACCAGGGTTTTTAGTATATCCGGGGAGACCTTTAATACCTGTCCAATAGTTGAACCTATAGCTGAACTGATTTGGACAATAGGCCCCTCTCGTCCTGCTGAACCACCTGAACCTATAGTGATAGCAGAAGCTACAGCCTTTACCAATACCAACCGCGGCCTTATAACTCCATCCTTCTCAGCTACTGCCGCCATGACCTCCGGTACTCCATGTCCCTTGGCCTCACGAGCCAGAAAATATACTATGGGTCCTACTAGTAATCCTCCCAGGGCAGGAACGAGAACAATATAGTATTGGCCTAAAAAAGATCCCAAAACATTCTCAGTACCTCTGAAGAATCCGGTATGGAAAATCCCAATAAGCATTTTAAAACCGATAGCCGCAAAACCTGTTCCTAATCCAATAAATGCAGCTATAGCTAAAAGCATCGAGGAATCAAGCCAGTAATTACTGCTTCCATGGCTTTTTAGATTAGTTGTGAACTTCATAAAGATTCATCCTTTAAGCTGGGTTACATATCTAATTCAATTATGAGTGCTTTCAATTGCTGATCTTGATGTCAGAAAAAAACTGCACCCAGGAGATGCAGTTTTTTTTTGATCTAATACTATTTTGCCACTATTCATATATATTTTCAATATCGTTTGCGAGCCATAGTGGAAGGTATCCCCATCTCCTGACGATATTTTGCTACCGTTCGTCTGGAAATCCTAATCCCTTTCTGTTTTAACATTTTGGATATGGCCTCATCACTTAATGGTTTGCTGCTGTCTTCACTGCTGATAATCTCTTCCAACATATGTTTTATGCTCTTGGACGATACTTTGCTGCTTCCATATGACTCTACTCCGGTGCTGAAAAAGTACTTTAATTCAAATAAACCCTGGGGCGTCTGAATATATTTATTGGTAGTAGCCCGGCTAACGGTTGATTCATGTACATCAACGGCTTCCGCAACTTTGCGCAGATTAAGGGGCTTCATATATTCTACCCCTTTATCCAGAAATTCGGTCTGAATGTCTACTATGCTGCGAGCTACCTTATAAAGAGTCATGCGTCTCTGTTCTATACTGCGTATAAGCCATATTGCTGAACCCATCTTGTCTTCCAGGTATTTTTTCGCATCCTGGGAGAAATTATCGTTTTGATGTAATATCCGTTTATAAACATTATTAACTATTAGCCGGGGAAAATTTAAATCATTAACTATTACTACATATTCTCCCTCTACCTTTTCCACAAATACATCCGGCATGATATACTTTACTTCATCGTAGCTGCTGTATTGGAGTCCTGGTTTGGGATCCAGGGTCCGTATCAGATCGCATACGTCCTGAACCTGATTTATCGGTATAGACAGTGCCTGGGCTATCTTATTAAGCTTGGCCCGGGCCAGATCTTCCATATGATGCTGTATAATCTGAGTAGCTATAGAATCTTCTTTATTATAATATCTTAGCTGCATCAACAGGCATTCCGATAAATCACGGGCTCCAACTCCGTGGGGATGGAAAGATTGTATCATCTGTAATACTTCTTCCACTTTCCCGATTGGCACCTTCAGATTTGAAGCTACCTCATTCAAATCAATACATAGGTATCCCGTTCTATCGATACTTCCAATCAGATAATGGCCTATAACCAGATCGTCTTCTTCCTTGCTGCTCAGACGAAGCTGGAATTCCAGATGCTCATAAAGACTAGGTCTTCTAGTAAGAAAATTCTCCAGCGACGGGCTTTCTTCCCGGTTAGCAGGAGTATATTCTATATCACGGTCATTGTAATATTCAACCATGTCTTCTATCTTATTATCGTTTTCACGATTTACCGGCTCAGATTCAAGGCTCTCTTCAGGTTCCTTCACTTCCAAAAAGGGATTTTCCTGAAGTTCCTGCTCAATATACTCACTCAACTCAATGGTAGACATCTGCAGGATAGCAATGGCCTGGCGTAATTCAGGAGTCATCATTAATTTCTGCTGTTGTTCCAAGAAAACATCCTGTGTCAGCCTCATTTTTGTCCCTCCGCTTCAAATACTATCCACATGCTTATAATTCGTCATAAAGTTACAAGTTCCTGCTTTTTACTGTTCCCCGGCAGCTTGTTCGAGCATTGATTCAAGTTTTCTCATCCGATAAGCTGTTCCGGATTTAGTCAATGGGGGATCCAGCATGGCACCCAGTTCCTTTAAGGAATAATCCGGGTATTCAACTCTTAGTATGGCCAGTTCTCTAAGATTACCTGGGAATCCTTCCCAGCCACTTGTTTCCACATACTGTTTGATCAATTCTACCTGCCTCAAGGACGCATCTACTGTTTTTGCCAGATTAGCCGTTTCGCAGTTTACCTGTCGGTTAACATTATTGCGAACCGATTTTAATATTCGGACGTTTTCAAAGTCCAACAGGGCTTTGTTGGCTCCTACCAAACGCAGGAAATCTACTATCTTTTCCCCCTCTTTTAAATAAATGACCAGATTATTCTTTCTCTCCACCATGCCCGCCGGCAAGTCGTATAGACCCATCAGCTTCTGGATGTCTCCGGCCATCTTACTGTCATTACATATCACTTCCAGATGGTAGCTGCCCTCCGGGCGGTTAATAAAACCTCGACTCAAAAACAAACCTCGCAAGTAGGCTCTTTTACAGCAAGATTTTCCAATTAGAGCCCAGTTAATCCTGCTGCTTATTCCACCCTGCCGATTCAGGTTGATGCTGTGCGTAAGAGTCGTCAGTTCTTTTGCGTCTATCTCAGAGCTGACCGTATAATAACGGTTTTTACGGAAAAATCTTCTGGTTGCTACATTTACTGTGGATTGTAGTCCATAAACGTTTTTTAACAATTTAAAAGCTTTTCTGGCAGTTGCTGCATTGTCCAGGGTAAGGCTCAGGATGTATTTCCCGTCCTTTAAGGACAAGTTGCCACTGCTCATAAATAATGCTGAAAGCTCTGCTTTCTGGCAGCACTCTTTTGCACCCATTTCTCGTGCCAGCTCATTACGAACATCATTGGAAAAACTCATATATTTTTCTCCCCGGATTTAATTATTCATTAGTTCCAATATGGCTCGAGCCAATTTATCGGGATCATGCCAGGCAACTTCGTCATCAGAAACCAGATCATGCTTCAGGATTTTAATGCCCATGTTTTGAATGTCCTCATAGGCAGGACGCACCGGAACTGCCTCTTCCCGGCGGTATCGCCTGAGTCTTTCTTCATCAATGGTCCCAGAGTTAATAATTACATAGTCTATCAGCTGCTGCTTGAGATGCCGGTTGATCTCCTTTAGATGATCAGCCGCGGTGAAATCATCCGTTTCACCTTTTTCAGTCATGATATTGCTGACATAAATCACCGGTGCCCTGGCCGTCTCAATAGAATCAGCAATCTTGTTTACCAGCAGGTTGGGTATTATACTGGTATAGAGGCTGCCAGGCCCCAGCACAATTGCATCAGCTTCCTGGATGGCCAACAGTGTCTCCGGTACCGGCAGACACTTATCTGGAATAAGGGAAATTCTCTCTATTTTTCCTTGATGATTCCTGATGCGAGTCTCACCTATAACAGTAGTGCCATTTTTCATAGTGGCAGCCAGCACTACCGGTTCCAGGGTAGCTGGTAAAACAACCCCCCTTACCGCCAGTACCTTACTAACTTCCTGGATGGCCGAAACAAAATCACCGGCAATTTCACTCATGGCTACCAGCAGGAGGTTGCCCAGATTATGTCCCTGCAATCCTCCCCCGGCCCTGAACCGATGCTGAAAGACCTTATCCATTAAAGTCTCCGTTTCTGCCAACGCTACCAGACAATTGCGAATATCTCCGGGCGGCAACACTCCCATTTCCGCCCTCAGTCTTCCGGAACTCCCTCCATCATCACTTACTGTTACTACTGCCGTAAGTCGGCAAGTGTATTTTTTTAACCCTTTCAATAGCACCGAAAGACCAGTTCCTCCACCGATTACAACTATCCTGGATTCTCTATCTCTTCCCATTTACTCCTCCAATTTATTCCTGGCATTATCTCTATGCTTGACCAATACACTGTATCCCATATTCATCAATTGTTTGGCCATATATTCTGCCAGTACTACCGAGCGGTGCTGCCCCCCTGTACATCCGATGGACAAGGCCAGATTAGTTTTCCCCTCTTTGATGTAATGTGGAATCAAATACTTTAAAAGGCCCATGAATCTGCGGTTGAAAGACCGGGTAACTGCAGAATCAAGTACAAAATCCTTAACTTCCTGATCCATACCGGTCATAGTCTTCATAACCGGATCGTAAAAGGGATTGGGCAGGAATCTAACATCGATAACCAGATCAGAATCCAATGGAATCCCCATTTTATATCCAAATGATACGACATTAATGGAAAATCCACTAATAGCCTGTTCGCTGTAAAGACTAATTAACTTCTCTCTTAATTCACGGGAAGTAGTATTCGATGTATCTATAACCACATTAGCCTGTCCCCGCAGTTCTTCCAGCATAGTTTTTTCAATCTGGATAGCTTCCAAAAGCCTCCACCGTCCAGACAGCGGATGCTTTCTCCTGGACTCCTTGAATCGCCGCACCAAAACCTCATCAGAAGCTTCCAGGAATAGGATCTCATACTGAATATGATCCTGTTCCAATTCTCCCAGGGCTCGGGATAAATCATGGAAAAAATCGCCCCCCCGAGCATCTATGACCAGAGCAACTTTATCAATTTTCCCCTCTGATTGTACACCCAGTTCCACAAACTTGGTCAGCAGTGCCGGCGGGAGATTATCAACACAGTAGTAGCCAATATCCTCCAGACAGTTAACGGTCTGAGTTTTCCCTGCTCCTGATAATCCAGTAATTATGAGTATGCGTAATACTTCAATTTTTTTGACCACTTTTTGTATCCCCCCCCGGAACGGTTATTGGCTATTTTCCCTTCATCGATCCCTAATCTATCAACTACCCAGCTGCCATAATCTAGATTTCCAACTGTGTTTGGGAAATGCGAGTCACTGTTAATTATGAAATCTACACCAACCCGGTTAGCTTCAATTATATCAGAAATAGGTGGGTGTTTATGACCACAATTTATTTCAAATAGAACATCATTTTTTATGCAGGCCCTGGCCACCTCCTCTATATCCACCTTAAAAAATAGACCTGGATGAGACAGTATATCCAATTCAGGATTCTGATAGATTACTTCTACTGCCGCTTTAGTATTAGCAGTCACCGCCTTATCCCTGAATTTTCTGCCCAGGTGGCGCAGGGAGTTCTGCACCATAATATCCCAGCCATCTTTGATAGTGGTGGGAAGCGTATAGGGATGCAAACCTGCGATTAATATATCCAGCTCTTCTATCAGCTCAGCATCTATATCCAGAGTTCCTTCCATATCTCTTATATTGGCTTCCGCTCCTATCAGTACGCTTAGATCGGATTGCTGATCGGAGAGGTCTTCAATTTCCTGCTTTATTCTGGAGTAATCGTCCGCGCTTTTTACGCCGATGACCGCAGCCAGGGGACCATGGTCAGTTATAGCAACTTCCTTTAAGCCCTTATTAATTGCTGCGTTTACTATGTCTTCAACACTCTGCCTTCCATCACTGTGTCTCGAATGAGTATGGTAATCGCCATAAAATTTCATAAATACCACCCTTATTCTCCCCACTTATAATTTGTCCATTATGTTTCGAATCTACTACTCCCGCCCTTTGAGACAGGTATAAATGCGAAAACAGGGAGTTTATCCCTGGTTTTCGCATGATAACCTTGATTCCACTACATATACTATGGAAACTTTTTGAATGCATATATATTCCGGAGGCATGGGCGGAGCACAGAGTCAACCTTCTTTTATTTAGCCAGCTGTTCTTTGAGATAGTCTATCATTTTTACGGGGGTAGGGTTGATTCCGTAATCCAGAGCCAGATAAACACTGGCGTAGTCACCTACATATATAAGTGAAAAGACTCTAGCTAAATAAGAATCTCCCCTGCTGTGAACTTCGATTATATTCTTAACCTGATCTTTTATAATATTTTTACTTATGGTGATGCGCTTTTGGATACGATCATAATCGCCATCATCCCGAAGGATAATATATACCTGCCGCTGTAGTATTTCCCGGGGGACTTCAAAGCCTACTATTTCGTTATGGTTGAGTTCAGGAAAAATATTATAATAGGCTGGACTCTTGGCGTTTTCATTGATCTGGGCTTTCCAACGTTGGGCCGCTACCTCTGATACACCTGTAGTTCCCCAGATTACCGGGATATTATCCCTGGTTTTACCGGCAATAACGCGAGCAAGATTTTCCGGTACATCTATGGTTGGATTAAGAGAATCTCTCATTGCTTTTAATACAGCAACGGTTTCTTTTATTTCCTGCTCAACTCCCGGCAATATGCCCATCTGTCCCAGAACCAGAGCCACTGGAGCAAACAGCCAGGCTGCTGCAGCCCGGGGTACAAAACCTGTTGGAACTTGAATAACCGCATTATTATCCCGGTGAGCATACTCGGATAATTTCCCTCCGCTGCTCAATACTATAACGTCTGCTCCTCGCTTTACCGCCTCCTGATATGCTTCCAAGGTTTCCTCGGTATTTCCTGAATAGCTAACCGCAAAAACCAGCGTATCAATTCCCACAAAAGCCGGCAGATGATAATCACGGTTAACTGCCACGGGAAGGCTGGCCTGCTTGGCCGCATAATTCCTTAGAATATCGCCTCCTATGGCTGAACCTCCCAAGCCGGTTACCACAATATAGCGGTAGTTCTTCTTATACTGTTCGATAAAATCAAATTTCAAATCCAGACTTTTTTGGAACTGTTCCGGCAGTTCGTAAAGATACCCCATCATTTTCTCAACACTCAAATCATTCTGCATCTTAGTCCCCCCTACCATTATGTATTAGTTTATCTTTCCCCTTGCTCCAGCTTAATCATACCTCTAGTCCTCAATCTTCATCCGATGTATTTCTCCAGGGCCAGTATTACCCCATCCTCTTCATTGGAGCCAGTAATAAAATCAGCTGCTTCTTTTACCAGCGGATGCGCGTTCCCAACCGCTACTCCAATTCCTGCCCATCTTATCATAGGCAGGTCATTATAACTGTCTCCAATAGCCATAACCTCATGCTGATGGATGTTTAAATGAGCAGCAACGGCTTCCAGGGCGCGAGCTTTGGTAGCACAACGGTCCATAATCTCCAGCGAATCATATTTAAACTTGGTCATGTGAAGGTGCTCACCATAAAGGTTTATTATCTTCTGTTCAATATCCTGCCTTTGGGACTTTCTCTCGAACACGGCCATGATCTCCAGGGGAAGGGATTCCTTAAAAATATCAGCAATATCTTTAACCAGCATCGGTTCAATTCCAGTTACCCGGGTATGCTTTTCCAGTACCGGCACCAGTTTTCGCGTGTATAACTGGTCATTTGCATAAATATGGTAGTCTATCCGGCGAGATTCCAGCAGATCAGTGATCTTCAAGGCCAGGTCCATACCTATGGTACGTTCGTAAAGCACGTCGCCTGAATAGCCATGTTTTACCAGTGCTCCCTGGTAAGTAATCAGGGGCAGATCCAGCCCCAGCTGCTGCGCGTAAGGAATTGTTGCTCTGTACATCCTGCCGGTAGCAAGAATCACATGTACGCCCTGTTTGTTAACCCTCTGGATAGCTTTAATACAGGCGGGAGATATTCGGTGTCGGGAATCCAGGAGAGTATCGTCCAGATCAATTGCAGCCAGTTTAATGCTCATGTTAACCCCTGTTCCAGTACCCACCTCTGCAAAGCCTCTGCTACCCCATACTCCTCATTGGAAGAAGTTATATAATCCGCTGCTGCCTTTACTTCTTCCCGGGCATTACCCATCGCTACTCCTATTCCAGCCCATTTTATCATGGCCAGATCATTATAACTGTCCCCCACTGCCATAACTTCCTCCTGCTGGATCCCGTAATATCGGGCCACCAACCTGAGAGCATCGGCTTTATTAGCCAGGGGGTTCATAACCTCTAGATAATGAGGTTTGGACCTGGTAATGTTAAGTGAATTCCCGTATTTATGCTTGAGCTCGGATTCCAGCTCCAGAAGCAATTCCTGATCCCTGATTACCGCCATGATTTTCAGAGCTTCCTGGCCACTTCGGCATGATTCTACCAGACTGTCCAATAACAAGGGGTGAACTCCAGCCAAGCGAGCATAAGCTGCCCCTTCTTCATTCATGGATTCCAGGCACAGGCGATCATCAAAATAGGTATGGTAGTGGACACCAGCCTGCTTAAAGTACTCCATGGTTTCTACCGCCATATCCATGCTAAGGGGTTGATAATATATAACCTCCGAGGTCCGAGAGTTTTTAATCAAAGCTCCCTGATAGGTTATGAGGGGTACATCTGCCTTCAGCTCCAGGGCATAAGGCAGGGCAGAACTATACATCCTGCCGGTTGCCAGAGTAACTATCACCCCCTGGCTGCGGGCAGCTTGAATATTCCTGATACAGGGGTCAGATATTTTTAACCCTGAATTCAAAAGGGTGTCGTCTAAATCTATAGCTACCAGTCTTATTGGCATGAAGACCTCCTTGAGAAGCAAGAGATAGCGATAAACCGGACTGATGCCCGGTTTCAGGCCGATTACCGAAATGAATCTCGCCGTTATTTTCACAAGCCCGCTCAATCAACGTACTCAGGTACGCTTCAATCGCGGGCTTTATTATTATTTCCAGCATTAGCGAGCTGGCATATACTGTGATAGATTCATTTTAATGGCTTATCCCATCCTATTTAAACTTAAAATCCTTATCATCAACGATAAAGCTGATTACAAAGCTTATGATACTGATCAAGATGGCACTCAAAATGGCCCAGCCAAAACCATCGATATCAAATCCCCGGATAGTAATCGAAGTCACCCACAGCATGAAACCATTGATAATAAAGGTGAACAACCCCAGGGTTAACAGGTTTAAAGGTAAAGTGAGCAATATTAACAGGGGACGAATGACGGCATTTATTACACCCAGAAATATTGAACCTACCACGGCGGCCCATGGAGTCAGATCAAAAGCCGGTATAATGGCAGCAGTTATTACGATGGCTAGTATGTTTAATAACCACCTCAAAATCCAACCCTGTACCATATTATTCCCTCCCTTTCTATATTGTATAATATTTCTATTACCTTTATGATACTCTATTTTTCTAGATATTTATAATAATTTTATCTAAATCTTATACATTTTTCAGGACTTTTCTCGTGGTTTATTGTTATTCTCCCGCAGGTGTTGATAAATATTCCTGGCTATAATTAAACTTATGCCGGGTACTCCCTGCAGCTCTTCCAGGCTGGCCTCTTTTACCCGTGCGGCTGAGCCAAAATAAGACAACAAGGTCTTTTTACGCTTGGTTCCCACCCCCGGAATATCATCCAAAGTAGATATCCTGAGTTTTTTCTGCCTTCTGCTGCGGTTATACTCAATCGCAAAACGGTGGGCTTCATCTCTTAAACGCTGCAACAGCTTCAACCCTTCATCATTCCTGGGGAGTCTAATCGGATTTGAACAACCTGGACGGTATATCTCTTCCTGTTTTTTAGCCAGACTGAAAAGAGGGATGTTGGCTTTAACTTCCTGCAAAACCCGGGCTGCCGCGTTGACCTGCCCCAAACCCCCATCTATCAGAATCAGATCTGGTTCGGGAAGGAAGGCCGTGTTGCCTTTCCTGGCTTCATTAAAGCGTCTCTGGATAGTTTCAGCCAGGGAGGCAAAATCATCATTCTGATCCTTTTTTATCTTAAATCGGCGATAAGCCTTTTTATCTGCAGCCCCATCCGTAAAAACTACCATAGAAGCTGTAGTCTCTTCCCCGGATAGATGAGAAATATCGTAGCATTCTATGCGGCGCGGAATCTCCTCCAGTTTCAAAGCCCGGCTCAATTTAATCAGACTATCGATTCCCGCCTGATCCCGGGCTATCTTTTCCTGATACAAGTATCGGGCGTTTTCCTCCAACATGTTGAGAATCTTTTTCTTGTCTCCTCTAAGGGGAACAGCCAGCCGAACCGCACGGCCGATTTTTTCTTTCAGCCACTCCTCCACCAGATCAATATCAGAGGGCAGCAGATTAACGCATATTTCGGCCGGTATATCCTGCTTCTCATCATAATAATGCTGCAAGAAATACTGCATTAAATCGGCATCACTTTCGTCCATAGCCCGATTCAGCCAGGAGGCATAGCGATCTACTATTTTCCCGGCCCGTATCTTAAACAACAATACCAGGGCCAGTTTTTCCCCCTGCATTATTGCCGCCATATCCAGGTTATAAAGTTTTTCGAAATTGATATTCTGTTTTTCATGGATCTTATGAATACTGATTATCTGATCACGCAGTCGGGCCGCCTTCTCAAACTCCAGGTCTGCTGACGCCCGTTTCATTTCAGCTTCCAGCTGGCTTATTAATGACTTGATGTCCCCTTCCATAAATTTCAGCAGGGCGTCTACCATGGTACGATATTCATCCTCTGCAACATCACCGGTACAAGGAGCCAGGCATCTTTTAATATCGTAGTTCAGGCAGGGCCGGGGACGCCTCCTGAATACCCGACAGACCCGCAGGGGGAATATACCAGTCAACAATTTCACCGTCTCCCGCAGTGAAGTGACATCGGTGAAAGGGCCAAAGTAACGGGATACCTGATCCTTTTTCTCCCGGGTTATACATATGCGGGGATATTGTTCGCCCAGGCTGATTTTTAAATAGGGATAGGTTTTATCGTCTCTCAGGTCTATATTATATCGGGGCCGGTATTCCTTAATGAGGTTGTTCTCCAGTATCAATGCTTCTACTTCGGTGTTAGTAATAATATAGTCAAAGTCGGTGACTCGATTCATCATGGCTTTTACTTTGGGGTGCAGACGATCCGAGGCTTGAAAATATGAGCGCAGGCGGCTGCGTAAGGCCACCGCTTTACCCACATATACTACGCGTCCTTCTGAATCTTTGAACAAATATACTCCCGGTTGTTTGGGTACATTTTTCAAGCGTTCTCTCACCTATCATCCATCCTTGCTCATCAAGGTGACAAGGGGACGGTCCGAGACCACTGAAAAAGCCCCAAAACTTCGCCAGGGTATGTATAAATATACTGGCGGCCGTTGGCGAAGCATGGGTAACAACATCCTGCGAAGGCGATTAGCGGAAGGGGGCGAGCGGCACGGACGCCGCGAGAGCGCCGCTGAGCACGGATGCGAATTGGCGCTGTACCCCTGGAGGTAATCGACAAGCAGTTAATGTTGTCCATGCGTAGACTGGGAGCAAGTGTATTTATGCATACCCGTTTACCTAAATAGACTTTTTCAGTGGTCTCGGACGGTCCTTTTGTCACCTGCCTGATCAGCTTAATATTTGTCTAAGATATTTACCAGTATAGGATTCTGGTACTGCAGCGACTTGTTCCGGAGAACCCTGGGTTACAATCTGTCCCCCCTGCTCTCCGCCTTCCGGCCCCAGGTCGATGATATAATCGGCTGATTTTATCACATCCAGGTTATGTTCAATCACCAGAACTGTATTGCCGTGGTCCACCAGCCGATTTAATACATCCAGCAGGTGCCGCACATCTTCTTTATGCAGCCCGGTAGTCGGTTCATCTAATATATATAAGGTTTTTCCGGTTGCTCTTTTGGAGAGTTCTGTGGCCAGCTTGACCCTCTGAGCCTCACCCCCGGAAAGGCTGGGAGCAGGTTGTCCCAGTCGAATATATCCTAAACCTACATCTTGCAATACTTTCAGTTTGCGGTGCACTTTGTTTATATTTTCAAAAAAATCTACCGCCTCATCCACAGTCATATCCAAAACATCTGCGATAGTCTTGCCCTTATATTTTATTTCCAGGGTTTCTCTATTATATCTTTTACCTTTACACACTTCGCAGGGAACATAAACATCGGGCAAAAAGTGCATCTCGATTTTTATTATCCCATCTCCTGAACAGGCCTCACAGCGCCCGCCCCGAACGTTAAAGCTAAAGCGGCCCGGTTTATATCCTCTTACCCGAGACTCGGTAACATTAGAGAACAAATCTCTGATGCCATCAAAAGCCCCGGTATAAGTAGCGGGATTAGAACGAGGGGTACGGCCTATCGGTGACTGGTCTATGTTGATCACCCGATCGATAGCCTCAATTCCTTCTATGGTCCGGTGCTGTCCGGGACGGTATCTTATCGAAGTCCGGGGCTGCTGGCGGGACAGCTTGCCCATTAGAGCTGGATATATTATTTCCTGCACCAGAGTACTCTTGCCAGATCCAGATACCCCGGTAACCAACACCAGCTGGCCCAGGGGGATATCAACATCGATATTCTTTAAGTTATGCTGCTCTGCTCCCAGTATCCGCAGGGATTTACTATTGCCCTCTCTCCTGCTGGCTGGAGTTGCTATCTTTCTCCGACCGGACAAATACTGAGCAGTAAGTGATTCTTCTGCCAGCATAATATCCTCTACACTGCCTTGAGCAACTATCTGTCCGCCATGTATACCGGCAAAGGGACCGATATCTATTACATAGTCGGCATTCAATATAGTATCCTCATCATGTTCTACTACTATCACGGTATTGCCTATATCCCGCAGTCTTTTTAAGGTTTCCAGGAGACGGTCATTGTCCCGGGGATGCAGACCAATACTCGGTTCATCCAAGACATAGAGCACCCCCACCAGGCTGGAGCCTACCTGAGTGGCCAGTCGTATCCGCTGGGCTTCTCCGCCAGAAAGGCTGCCAGCGGCTCTGTCCAGGGTCAGATAATCCAGACCCACATCTATAAGAAACTTCAATCTGGATTGAATCTCTTTGATTACTTGCCGGGCGACAAGAGTATCTCTTTCATTTAACTTCAGATCCTCAAAAAACCGGGCCGCCTTGTTTACAGCCATAGAGGTGATATCATTTATGGATTTACTTTCGATAAGAACCCACAGCATCTCCCTTTTTAACCTCTTTCCTTTACACTGGGGGCAGAGGCTGGTAGTCATATATTTTTCAATTTCTTCCCGGGAAGCATCAGATTTAGTTTCATGATAACGACGTTTGAGATTGTTCATAACCCCTTCATAACTGGAGCGAAAAGAGTGCCTTTCCCCATAGGAGTTAATATAATTAATTTTAAAACGTTCCTCGCCGTTTCCATATAGTATTGTGTTTAGCTGCTTCTTACTCAGCTCCTTCAAAGGAACGTTCATAGGTATCTGCTGCCGATCGGCCATAGCATTCAAAATCTGATTATAATAAGTATAGAGATTATTGGACCAGGGTACCACCGCTCCATCCTGCAGGCTTTTTTCCAGGTTCAGCACCAGGTTAGGATCTAATTCTCTTTTTTCTCCCAAACCGTCACATTCGGGACAAGCACCAAAAGGACTGTTAAAAGAGAACATTCGGGGGCTTAAATCAGGCAGGCTGAAGCCACAGTGGGCACAGGCGAAGACCTGGCTATAGACCATATCCTCCTCACTGCCGTCATCTTTGATAAGCTTGACTACTACGCTGCCTTCTCCCATTTCAAAGGCCAGCTCCAATGACTCTGCCAGCCGGCTGCGGATGCCGTCTTTTATCACCAGACGGTCAATCACCGCGCTGATATCGTGCTTTTTATTTTTCTCCAGGTTAATCTCTTCGTCCGAGGTATACTCATATCCGTCCACCATCACCCGGATAAACCCTTCGCGGAACAGGTTCTGCAGTACTTTTCGGTGTTCACCCTTTTGGCTCTTTATTACGGGAGCCAGCAGCTTGATCCTGCTGTTTTCTTCCAGCTGCAGCAAACTATCTACTACCTGGTCTACCGTCTGTCTTTCGATAGGCACCTCACAGTTAGGGCAATGCGGTTTTCCCACCCGAGCATACATCAAGCGGAGATAGTCGTATATTTCAGTTACTGTGCCTACCGTTGAGCGAGGATTATTAGAGGTTGATTTCTGGTCTATAGAAATGGACGGGGATAATCCTTCTATATAATCTACATCCGGTTTATCCATCTGGCCCAGGAATTGTCGGGCATAAGTAGACAGGGATTCCACGTAACGGCGCTGGCCTTCACTGTAGATCGTGTCAAAAGCCAGGCTTGATTTGCCGGAGCCGGACACTCCGGTAAATACCACCAGTTTATCCCGGGGTATGGTCACATCGATATTTTTTAAATTGTGTTCCCGAGCCCCTTTAACATAGATATAATCTTTCACTTAAATCTCTCCCGTTTAAGTGTCACGGGGACGGGTTCTTCTGACGCACTTTACCTCCGTGACAGTTCTTGTTATTCTAATTCCCTGATCGATACTTCCTGCTGTCTCTGCCAATGCCGCCCTCCCTTATTCAAAGGGTCAGCGTCTCTTTCTCCGGCTCTTTTTGGGAGGCTCCTGCAGCTGTTTGATCATGTCTCTGAGTTCTGCCGCCTTCTCAAAATCGAGCTTTTCAGCCGCAGCAACCATTTCCCGCTGCATTTCCGCTGCTAACCTGAGCCGTTCCTCACTTTTCATCCCGGTAAAATTACTGATGTCATATTCTGTCGGTTCTTCTGCGATAGTTGCTTCAATAGCCTGATAAACTGCCTTTTTTATGCTCTCCGGAGTTATATTATGAATCCGGTTATATTCTATCTGCTTGTTCCGCCTCCGGTCAGTCTCCTCTATAGCTTGCTTCATAGACGGTGTACTCCGGTCCGCATACATTATTACTTTTCCCTCTACATTTCGCGCCGCTCGGCCAATAGTCTGTATCAGGGAACGTTCTGATCTTAAAAACCCCTCTTTATCCGCGTCTAATATGGCCACCAGGGCTACCTCAGGCAAGTCCAGGCCTTCCCGCAGCAGGTTAATCCCTACCAGAACATCGAATACCCCGGAACGGAGGTCCCGTAAAATATCCAGTCTTTCCAGGGCATCTATATCAGAATGCAAATATCTCACTCTTATTTTAGCATCAGCCAGATAGTCACAAAGATCTTCGGCCATCCGTTTGGTCAGGGTGGTAACCAGGACCCGGAAGCCCCGGGCCACTTTTTGCCGGATATTTTCCATTAAATCGTCAATCTGGTTCTCAGTTGGTTTAACTTCTATCTCCGGGTCCACCAGTCCGGTAGGTCGTATAATCTGTTCTGCTATGCAGCTGCTTCTCTCCATTTCATAAGCTCCGGGAGTAGCACTTACATATATTACTTGCTTAATCTTATGGTTAAACTCTTCAAACTTCAGTGGTCGATTGTCCAGGGCTGAGGGCAGACGAAAGCCAAAATCTACCAGGTTTTGTTTGCGTACCCGGTCTCCTTCATACATACCTCTCACCTGAGGAACCCCGATGTGAGACTCATCCATGAACAGGAGATAGTCGGACGGGAAGAAATCTATTAAAGTATAGGGAGGTTCTCCCGTCTTCCTTCCGGTAATATAGCGGGAATAGTTTTCTATACCTTTACAATACCCAACTTCTTTAATCATTTCCAGGTCATAGCGAGTCCTCTGACCAATGCGCTGAGCCTCCAGAAGCTGCCCGGTACTCTTAAAGTGTTCTATCTGGAGTTCTAACTCCTGCTCTATTTCTTCTGCTGCTGCCAGCATATTATCCCGGGTAGTTACGAAATGCGATGCCGGAAAAATCATGACATGTATCCTCCGGCCCAAAATTTCACCGGTCAGCGGGTTGAATTCTATCATCCGTTCTATTTCATCCCCGAAAAACTCAACTCTTATAGCTTTCTCACCGCTGGAAGCCGGGAATATCTCTACCACATCACCTCTGACCCGGAAAGTCCCTCGAAAAAAAGCCACCTCGTTGCGCTCATACTGGATGTGAACTAGATTTCTCAACAGATCATCCCGCCCCATAGTCATACCAGGCCGCAATGAAACTGCCAGTTCATAATAATCCTGGGGAGCGCCCAGGCCATAGATACATGAGACACTGGCTACGATTATCACATCTCTCCGTTCCAGCAAGCCTGCGGTAGCTGAATGCCTGAGCTTGTCTATTTCATCATTTATCGAAGAATCTTTTTCTATGTAGGTATCAGTCTGAGGTACATAAGCCTCAGGCTGGTAATAATCATAGTAACTGATAAAATACTCTACTGCGTTTTCTGGAAAATACTGTTTAAATTCTGAATAAAGCTGTCCGGCCAGAGTTTTATTAGGCGCCATCACCAGGGCCGGCCGCTGCAGTTCCTCAATAATTCTGGCCATGGTAAAAGTTTTTCCCGATCCAGTGACTCCTAATAGTACCTGTTCCCGATTACCGTTCATTATCCCCTGAACCAAATTGGCAATCGCCTGGGGCTGATCCCCGGTAGCAGTATATGCTGAATGCAGTTTAAATTTATTCATATTTACCTCTCCTGGGTTGTCCACCTGTTATCCACCTATTGTCCACTTGTTATCCACATCTTTCTAATAAATAATAACAAAAGTATTGGGAAAATCCCAATACTATAAATTTACATTTAAAGCTTGAGCTAGTATTAACTAATTTTTTTCCCCCACATTGAGTATTGTATCAAGAATCTCCAGTCTTTTCCTTTCTGCTGTTTCAAAATTCATAGCTGTGGAATATAAGCGCTTCAAATTCTTCCTGGCTCTGTGGGCAGTTTCCAGCTCAGCCTGAGCTTGTAGCAAAAGGCTTTCATATTGCCGCCCGAACCCGGTGTAGTCCTGCTCCTGCTGATATAACTGATCCAGACATTCCGCCATGTCGATTATTCTATCCCCGGGACGTATAGATATTTCCATATCGCCGGCGTCGATGATAGCCAGCTGAGGATGAGTGATGATTAACATACTTACTCTCAGCGGATTTAGTCCACAATGGTAATATTCCACAAAATAACCGGCTTCTCTAGCTCTAAGGGCCATTTCTTCTATCACTTTCCCCGCCCCAGGCCTGCCTTTTAATAGATACCTTATTTTACAGCGGCTGCTTATCTCATCGACATAATTTATAACCCCTTCCGGGGTAACCGAGGTAGCAAAATAATGCTTTTCACCCGACTGCTCTTTAAGGATTTCGTTTTCCAATCTGCTGATCAACTGCTGCAGCTTGTTTTCATCAAGTCTTTCGTCACTGGCCTGCAGAAGTTCTTCTTTTATTAGAGAAGCCTGATGCAATATGCTGCCCGCAAGCAGGCTCTGCCTTTCAACCTGATCTATCAGATCTATAATTTCCTGCCCATATTTATTTACGCTCGATTCATCCAGGTATTCTGATAGATTTATTATAGAGCCGGTGAGGCCAGGGTATTTAGGATCGATGGCAACCGGCAGATTCCCATTTACTATTGCCGTAGCTATTTGGGAGATGTATACCCCCTCTGGATTTATAGGATCCTCGGCCGACATCCAAAACTCTACTGCATAACCCTGTTCAGAAAGGGAATCCCCCAGAGATCTTATAAAAGTTGACTTTCCAGCCCCAGGTGCTCCTTTAAGTACAAAGATTTTCCTTACTCCCTCCAGTAAACCAGGAATAAAAGTATAAAACCCTTTTCCGGTATGGCTGCTGGTAAACACATACCTGATCTTTCCCTTACCGCCCAAATATAAAACCTCCATTTGCCTGCCCGTATATTCCTTACTAATATATTCAGGGTAGTGCCAAAATGTGAACAGTTTTTGGTGGTGGAGTCAGTTTCTAGCTGTAGGTACTAACTTACAAACTCAACCAAACATACCTGTATGACACAAGTGCAGAAGAAAAATGTACGGATGAATGCTTAAGACCGCTTGGGCCCGGTCTTACTTTCTCCATATAAGTTAGCTGGTAAGTAATAGGTTAGTTCCTGGCACCATACTTTAGTTTTTGCCAGAGGGTACGGACCAGGTTGAAGATTTTGTCTTCAGGCAGAATTACATACCTGGCCACGGGTTCCTCCGGTACCGGGATTATACCGGGTTCATCCTGGCTGCCTTCAGGCAAACTAATATCAATCAATCTATCTGCTCTTCTTATTGTCAGCTGAACATTGCTGGCAGTGCGAATCAATTCTCTTACTAACGAATAATGATCTACATTAAATCCATTAACAGTTAAAATAATATCTCTTTCAACGATACCTGCTTGATGAGCCGGGCTTCCTTTTCTTACATTGAGAACTCTTACCCCCGTCTGGCTTCTGGTATACAAAGGTTTACGGTTATGTTCCTCCCGCATTCCCAGCCAGATAACCAGTTCATGGCCCAGGGGAGAAAATAAAGCTGCTGCTATGGCTAGTATCGGCATTCGACAGGATAGACAGGCCAACAGCAGAAGGGTCAGGCTGTAAATAAACAAGTTGCGGGCAGATTTCTTAACTCTCCAGGCAGGGGGGCTGGTGGTAGTTATTTCCCCGTATCCCAGTATCGCAACTACCGGCAGCAGAGTATAGGTCTGGTCAACTATATCCGAATACCCCTGCAATAGCGGCCACCATTGAGGCATAGCCAATCCGTCGGCTGGATTGATGCTGGATACCCCTACTAAAGCCATAAGGGGGAGCGGCCAGAATTTTTGCAGATTAAAGCCACCCACGATCTGGTCCTTTTTCTTCACATATAATGGAATGGGATAACTATGACCATTTATTAAAATCAGAAAGCTTTCGATCATATGCAGTATAGCTACTAGTGCTAAAAGATGAGGGATGCTGATATCCGGGCAGGAGAACAGGAGGCTGAATAGGGACAGAATGCCAGCTGCATAGGCAAAACACAAAAAGCGCGGATTGATCAGCATTAACAGCAGGGCCAGGGCCCACAGATAAGCAAATCCTATATTTTCCAGGTTTATGCCAACTATAATCAGCAATATGCTTCCCAGACAGCCACCTAAAATACCAACCATGGATGATAAAAATGCCGAGCGCAGAAAAAGCCGATCATTGCTTTTAATAAGCTTTTCGCTCATGTTCTCCAGTCGTTTATACTGCCAGCAAACTATAGTGAAGAGAAGCAAATATACCGCAATAAAAAAGGGCGAAGTAATTGTTTCCATCACTACTCGCCCCATCAATGACAATAATCCTGTCAGCAGATCCAAATATCTTTTCCTCCCTATTGGCCTTTTAGGTGACAAGGGGACGGTCCGAGACCACTGAAAAAGTCCCAAAACTTCGCCAGGGTATGTATAAATATACT
>JAENZE010000015.1 GCA_016841425.1 Syntrophomonas sp.
AGCAAGTGTATTTATGCATACCCGTTTACCTAAATAGACTTTTTCAGTGGTCTCGAACCGTCCCCCTGTCCGTCGAAGAACCCCCTTTGTGTCCATCTTGGATTTGACAACGTCAAAAAATTTGAATAGCTTGACGATTAAGAGAATATCTATAAAAAGATGGATATAAAAGGGGGTGGTACTGATTAAGAGGTTTTTTCTCCGTAACTATTGATGGGAAAAATCTCATACTGTTAGGTTTATTTATCAGCATACCATTACTAACCGCTTTCCTGGACAACATGGATCGGTACTTTTTTGGAGTAAAGCCCGGCGTGACTATAAATGGTGAAGATGTAGGACGCCTTTTGCCTGAGGAGGTACGAACATGTGTAGAGCACCTCGCCATAAGATACCAAAAAGTACCATCAGAGCCCGTACTGGATAAGAAAACTGGAAAAATCATATCGGAGGTAAACGGCTGCATAATCAGTTTAGAAGATAATATAGAACAGATAATGATGGCAGGGGAAGGGGAAAAGCTGCAATTAGAGATCATACCAGTATACCCTAAATATACCAGGGATGATATTGAAGAAGCTAAAAACATTATCGGAGCTTACGAGACATGGGTCAGCGGGAGCGAAGGGAGGCGTAAGAACATAAATCTGGCAGCGAATGCTATTAATAATACTCTTTTATGGCCAGATGAGGTCTTCTCATTTAATGATGTTGTTGGACCTAGAAGTATGGCTAGAGGATATCTGCCTGCTCCTATTATTATGATGGGACATACGGAGTTAGATCCAGGTGGCGGTGTGTGCCAGGTTTCCAGTACTCTTTTTAATGCGGCTGAAAGCGCGGGGGTAGAGATTATTGAGAGACACCAGCACAGTAAACCTATCCGTTATGTTCCCATAGGGAAAGATGCTACTGTAAGCTATGGTCATCTTGACCTTAGATTTAAGAATTCACTCAAAAGCCCAATTATTATTAAAGCAGGAACATCGGGAAGTAAAATCTGGGTCAATATTTTAGGGAGGGAAAGATGAAGATATATTATTTTGATAAAAAACGCCTGTTGGGCTTATCTGCAGGCATCTTGTTCCTGGGTTGTCTCCTGGCTGTTGGAATAATCCACTTCAGCCATGCCGGAGTGAGCGCTACCAGCGTCAAGGAGCCAATTTATCAGGGTAATACCGGCCAGAAAGTAGTGGCTATAACTGTTAATGTTGATTGGGGTGAGGAATATATCCCTGGTATGCTGGAGGAGCTTGATAAACACGATTGTAAAGTAACTTTTTTTGTTACCGGATCCTGGGCGGAGAAAAACTCTGAGTTGCTAAAGAAAATGGATGCTGCGGGGCATAGCATCCAGAATCATGCTTATAAACACGTTCATTTCAGCAGCCTGTCAGATGTTGAAGCAAAATCACAGATTAAAAAAGCAGAAGAAATTATTTTTAATATAACCGGTAAAAAGACTGCTTTTTTTGCACCTCCATATGGTGAGCAAAACCAAAGGCTTTTAAACGCGGTTGCACAAATCAATTACGAACTGATAATGTGGAGTGTCGATACCATAGACTGGCAGAAACCTAGCCCTGAAACAATAGTGAAGAGAGTGAGCAATAAGGTCCATAATGATGCTATAATATTGATGCATCCTACCGACCCTACTTTGAAAGCGCTCCCTGATTTATTATCCTATCTTACAAACGAAGGATACGATATGTTAACTATTGACAGGATAGTAAATGAATCGGGTGGGAAATCTTAATATGAAACCCACCTGGCTTAGAGTTGCTGCAGCAGCAGTGTTGGTTTTTTTCCTGGGCGGATTTCAGGTGCAGGAGGCTTATGCCGGACCTTATCTCACTTCAAAATATGTGTGCCTCCTGGATACCGACACCGGTCAATTGATATATAGTCATAATGCTGACGAAATTAGACCGGTTGCCAGTACTACCAAGATGATGACCGCTATATTGGCAGTTGAATATGCAGGACTGGAAGAAACAGTGGTAATAAGCAAGAAGTGTGATCGGACTCCTGAATATACCATAGGTCTTCTAGAAGGACAAGAGGTTGTGGTTGCAGAATTACTCAAAGCTGCTTTAATTAAATCAGCCAATGATGCAGCAGTTGCGTTAGCCGAACATGTGGCAGGTAATGAAAGATTTTTTTCCTACCTTATGTCCAAAAAAGCTTTTGCTATAGGGGCGGTTAACACCTATTTTGTTAATGCATCTGGATTGCCAGCAGCAGAGCATGTCAGCACCGCATATGACTTAGCGGTCATGGGAAGATATTTATTAAACAAAGATTATATTAATGAATTAGTAGCTGCTCGTCAGATTGAATTTAGGCACCCCGGCTATCAACAAGCAATAACCATAACTAATACTAATGGACTTCTATACAGCTACGAAGGGGCTAACGGGATTAAGACCGGTACTACCAATGCTGCGGGAAAATGTCTGGTAGCTTCTGCTGAAAGGAACAAGTGGCAGCTTATTGCAGTAGCTTTAAATTCTCCAGACCGCAACGGAGACTGTGCTCGTCTTTTAAATTACGGCTACCAGCAAGCAGGCCAAGAAACCATTATAGACAGCAGTATACCTTTTAAACAAATTAAAATTAGGCAAGGTAGTCAGGACTATCTAGATGTTTATCCTGAAAAGGATTTGAGTCTCTGGTGCGGCACAGATGAAAAAAGCCTGGATATAGAAAAAAAAGTGGAGATGGATTATTCCCTTACTGCACCTATAAGCAAGAATCAAGGTCTAGGCGTGATACATGTTTACGTTAATGGTAAGTTATTCACCAGTGTGAAACTAATCAGTCATGAAGATATTGATAAAAAGAGTAGATGGATAAGTAATCTTAAGGAAATTTTTGATTATTAGAGGATTACTGCTCATTAAAAAGAATAATATGCTATGCTGATTTTGGGGGGAATAAGATGATAAAATATTGGAAACTAAGCAACGGAGCAAGATTGGTGGTAGAGGAAATACCCCATGTTCGTTCAGCAGCTATAGGTGTTTATATTGGAGTCGGATCGAGGCATGAACCAGAAGGAATGAAAGGTGCCAGCCATTTTATAGAGCACATGCTGTTTAAAGGAACTGAGCGCCTATCTGCCAGAGACATCGCAGAAAAGTTTGAAGGAATTGGCGGACAATTAAACGCTTTTACCTCTAAGGAATATACCTGTGTATATGCTCGGACCCTGGATGAAAACATTGCCATGGCCACAGATATTATATTTGATATGGTTTTTAATTCCAGGTTCAATATTCGGGATTTTGAGACAGAAAAGGGCGTTGTAGTAGAAGAAATAAATATGAACGAAGATGCTCCAGATGACCTGATTCATGATCGCTTTGCCCGCAGACTCTGGTTTGATCATCCTATGGGTTCACCTATACTAGGCACCCTGGATACGGTTTCAAATTTTGCTCGGGATGAGGTGTATAGCTTCTATAAGAGTGCCTACGTGCCCTCAAACATGGTCATATCGTTAGCCGGAAATGTAAGTGCCCTGGCGTTGAGGGATAAGATTGAAAAACTGTTGGAGCAGCAGGAAAATTCGGAGGTGGATTTTTCATATACCAACCCTCATGATTATCATGGTTTCATGGATTTAATGGAGAAAGATACTGAACAAGTACAGATATGTGTGGGAGTCCAGGGTATGTCTTATAATGATCAAAGCAGATATGCCTTGAATGTTATGAACAGCATATTCGGGGGAGGTATGAGCTCCAGACTTTTCCAGAAACTAAGAGAAGAATTGGGTCTGGCTTATTCTATTTATTCTTATCCCTCAAACTACTCGGATACCGGAGCATATTCGATTTATATAGGTACGGGACAGAATAAAATAGTCCAATGTTTTGAGGCCCTTCAAAGTCAGACTGAATCAATAGTAACCCAAGGAATCACCAGTGAGGAGCTGGAGAGGACTCAAAGACTTATTAAGTCGAGCATGTATCTGGGATTGGAAAGCGTCATGAATCGTATGAGCAGATTGGGTAAGTCTGCAATTATGTACGATGAAATAGTAAGCCCGGAAGAAGCCATCCAACGGGTTCTGCAGGTAAATGAACAGCAAATAAGAGACCTGGCCGTTAGGCTGCTGGGAAATCAGCCAATATCAGTAGCAGCAATTGGTCCTGCTGCGGTGATGATCGAGGTGGAAAATCAATATAATAAATTATGGGGTTAACATAAACTACATAATCAACTTTAGCGAACATAATAACGTGAGCATGAAGGAGCCTGTTATAGTTTACTATCAGAGCCATATGTACATGTCAGCCGCCTTGGGACAAACATACCCACTTGGAATCAAATAGGAAAGTTAATATATAAGGCATCAATAGTTAACTTATACGAAGAAAGTAAGACCGGACCCAAGCGGTCTTAACTATTCATCCATACAATTTTCATCAGTGCTTGTGTTATGCAGACATGTTTGGTTAAGTTAAAAAGACTGCAAATGATAATACCGGATGTTAACGAGAGGAGTAGTACATGAAAGTATACATAAAGAGACTTCATTCTTCTGACCTGCCCTTACCCCAATATATGACTCCGGGTTCTTCAGGAGTTGACTTATATGCTGCCAATCAGCAAGATTTAAAGATTTTGGCAGGATCTTTTGTTTTGGTGCCTACTGGTATAGCAATCTCCATTCCTGAGGGATACGAAGCGCAAATCAGGCCTCGCAGTGGATTAGCCCTAAATTTTGGCCTTACTCTCTTAAACACCCCTGGAACTATAGATGCGGATTATCGTGGGGAAATTAAGGTGATAGTTATAAATCTGGGGGACAAAGAGTATATTTTAAAAAAGGGTGAGAGAATAGCCCAGATGATTTTTACTCGTGTAGAGCGGGCAGAATTGATAGAAACCGAAAGCCTTGATGATACTATTCGGGGTGCAGGTGGATTTGGGCATACCGGGGTGTAGAGGAGGATGCAGGTGCGACTGAATGAATTGGTAGGTAAAGAGATGGTTAACATTTATGATGGAATGAGAATGGGAACTGTAGGAGACTCAGATATGGTTATAGATGAGGAGTCAGGTCAGATAGTCTCCATAATATTGCCTAATAGAGGCAATGCTTTCAATTTTTGGACCGATCGTCAGAAACTCGTGATCCCATGGGATGCGGTAAAAAAAATCGGACGAGAAGTAATAGTAGTAGACCTGGATAGTACCCATATGAGGCTGAAGAACAGTTCATTCTAATAATATCAGACCGATGGCGGAAGTCCACAGGATCACAATTTGGGCTCACTGGGCTCAAAATTATTAAGAAGCCGGCGATTGATACGTAGCTGAGTACGTTGATGGAGCGGGCTTCTTGCTATTTGTGAGCTTATGAGAACATAAATTTACAGTACTGTGGGTTTATATATAATTGATGAGCTGAAGCGAAGATTGTGGTTCTGTAAAGGGCATTTATCGTCGGTCTGAGCCGTGCTTGGCTATTTATTTTCTTTAGCTGTATCTTAATTACTGTAATTAGGAACAATAGATTTTGTAGGAGGCGATATAAAATCATGAAGCAAACAGATGATGAAAAAAAAGGTTCCTTTCCTCCCTGGAGCAGAGTGCCTTCATTAGAAGAGATGACGCGAGAAGCTGGTATTGATCCGGTAGAGTTCCTCCAGAATATTCAAGCAGGCTGTGATAATCAAAAATTAGCAGATAAATTCAAGGTTAGCCCGGAGACGATAGAATGCCTTTATAATCACTTCTTGCATTACGGGGTAGGATCTATTATGGGAGGAGATTAAGGATCAGGATAATTTTATAATGTGATGATTGGCATGGTACAGCTTGAAAATTAGGTCAGAATGCGATAATATAAACTCAATTTACCAGGATTAAAACAAGGAGGCCAAAATATATGACTGATAAATTTGGCAAAGAAGGTCTCACCTTTGACGACGTGCTGCTGTTACCAGGTCGATCCGAAATTCCACCTAATATGGTTGATGTTTCTACTCGGTTAACCCAAAAGATAAAATTGGAAATTCCTTTAATGAGTGCAGGGATGGATACTGTTACTGAATCAAGAATGGCAATCGCCGTAGCTCGAGAAGGTGGTATAGGCATTATTCATAAGAACATGTCTCTTAAAGAACAGGCTGCCATGGTAGACAGGGTAAAACGTTCGGAGCACGGTGTAATTACCGATCCTTTTTATCTTTCGCCGGATAATAAGATAAAAGATGCTATGGAAATTATGGAACACTATCATATCTCAGGAGTGCCCATAACGATTGGTACTAAATTGGTTGGTATAATTACTAATCGGGATCTTCGTTTCGAGACTGATTTCGAACAACCCATAAGTAATGCCATGACCAGTGAGGGTCTGGTTACGGCACCAGTTAACACCAGTATGGATACTGCCAAGGAACTATTGCGGCGGCACAAGATTGAAAAACTTCCTTTAGTAGACGAGGATTTTAATCTCAAAGGACTAATTACCATAAAAGATATAGAAAAAACCCATAAATATCCCCGTGCCGCCAAAGATGGACGGGGCAGATTATTAGCCGGTGCAGCAGTCGGTTTAGCCCGAGACACCATGGAACGGGTAGAAGCCCTCAAGAATGCCGGTGCTGATGTAATAGTCGTTGATACCGCTCATGGTCACTCAATGTTCGTAATAAACATGGTCAAGGAAATTAGAACTGCTTTCCCTGACCTGCAGATTATAGCAGGTAATGTTGCTACTGGGGAAGCCACGGAGGAATTAATTAAAGCCGGAGCAGATGCTATTAAGGTTGGAATTGGTCCTGGATCGATATGTACTACCAGAGTGATTGCGGGTATTGGAGTCCCTCAGATTACAGCAATAGTAGATAGTGTGGCTGCCGCTGCCAAGTACAATATTCCGATTATAGCAGATGGGGGCATAAAATATTCAGGTGATATCGCCAAGGCCATTGCCGCTGGAGCAGATGTAGTCATGTTAGGTAATTTGTTTGCAGGTACTGATGAGAGCCCAGGGGAAACTGTAATATTACAGGGAAGAAGCTATAAGATCTATCGCGGCATGGGTTCCATGGGGGCCATGGTTCAGGGAAGCAGTGACAGGTATTTCCAGGAAGACTCTCAAAAGCTGGTGCCCGAGGGTATAGAAGGCAGAGTTCCTTATAAGGGTGCAGCTTCAGAAACCATTTATCAATTGATTGGTGGTTTAAGAGCTGGTATGGGTTATTGTGGTGTGAGTAACATAGAAGAAATGAAGACTAAAACCATCTTTATAAAAATAACCAATGCCGGTTTAAAAGAAAGCCATCCGCATGATATAGCAATAACCCAGGAAGCTCCCAACTATCAAGTTTTATGAGTATGGAAATAGGTCTTGGTCGTATTATCCTGGCTGGGGTAGTGGGGTTTTTGATTGGCTTGACAACCAGAAAGATAACTAAAGCTAGATTATTTAGTATGGTAGCCATGGGAGCTGCACTAACAACTTATATATCGTCTCAATATTTCACGGTCCTTTCCATAACCTGGTATGCTGACCCTGGCCGCCTATCAGCTCAGATAATAGTAGCTCTGGGTTTTATTGGCAGCGGATTGATATGGATCAGCCCGGAAAAAAAAGTGGAAGGTTTATCAACTGCCGCGGCACTCTGGCTGACGGCAATTGTTGGAATGGCCTTTGGTGCGGGTTTAACTAATATAGGTGAGAGTGTTATTATTTTTATGGCAGTCTATTATCTGGTTCAAAAACTGCTTGCAAAAATATCAAGATGAGGAAGCAAGGGGAAACAGGGGGACGTTCTTTTTGTTTCCTTCAATATAAAAATAAAAACAAAAAGGAAACAAAAAGAACGTCCCCCTGTTTCCCTGCTTAACAAAAACTGCAGGAAGCAAAAAGAACGTCCCCTTGCTTCCCTGCAGGAATGCGAGTTGTTTTATACCTGGTTCAGTGATTTTTCCGCCAGCTGAATAGCTTTGCTTACCATGCTGCCACAGTCCCGAGAACTAACTGCACCCCATCCCTGCGATGCCACAATCTGGTCAACGCCGAGTTCCCTGGCAATTTCATACTTTAACTGTTCCGACATGATCCCTCGATTTCTGGCCAAGATATAACCTCCTTGTAACTCGCATACAATATTATTTTATCTAAGTGCAGCAAAAATATAGCAGGAAGATAATTGAGACTGTGTTAAGCAGTTCACAAAATTGGTTTATAATATAAGCTATAGGGGGAATTAATATGAGATACGAAGGCAATATTTTTCGACCACCCAGTGAGGCAAGAAGTTATATATTGCAGTGTACGGTAGGCTGCAGTCATAACCGATGTACCTTTTGCAGCATGTATAAGGACAAGAAATATCGGGTCAGAGAATTAACAGAGATTATGGCCGATATTCGCATGGCTAAACTTTATTATCATGATGTTGAAAAGGTTTTTTTGGCGGACGGAGATGCGCTGGCCATGGAAACTTCAGACTTGCTGCAAATACTTGCTGCATTATATGAAAGTTTTCCCAGTCTAAAGCATGTAGGCATTTACGCCAGTCCCGACAGTATATTAAACAAAACGGTGCAGGAATTATCAGAGATGAAAAAGCACGGATTAACCATTGCTTACCTGGGAGTTGAAACAGGTGATGAAGACCTACTAAAAGACATAAGAAAAGGTGTAACTTATGAGGAGATGGTAGCAGCAGGAAAAAGGGTTAGGGAAGCAGGGATACTATTATCGGTTACCATACTTCTGGGTCTGGCTGGAAGAACTCCAAAAGCAGTAGAGCATGCTCTTAATACGGCCAGGATATGTAATGAAATAAATCCTGATTATATAGCGGCCTTGACCCTGATGCTTACACCAAAAACCGAACTATATCGGCGTATGCAGAAGGGTGAATTCGAGCTGCCGGGACCATTCGAAATACTGGAAGAACTGCGTATTATTATAGAACATCTGGATGTACGGGATAGTGAGTTCAGGAGTAATCATGCATCCAACTACCTGCCTATTAAAGGCAGACTTCCAGAAGATAAGAAACAAATATTAGCATTAATTGATCAGATAATAAAAAGAAATGATAGAAATTATCTTCGCCCCGATTATATGAGGGGCTTATAAACAATTTATAAAATTGAAGTATACACTGCAGCGGTATATAAATTTATCTCAATCGTGTTATAATATAGAAACTTATCAACATGGTAACTGCAATTTGCTTAAGGGGGGATAAAGTTGCGGTTATTTGGTAAAAAAGATGATCAACTTTTCATGCTTTTTAATGAGAGTGCCCGGGTTGTAGTAAGAGGTGGGGGGATACTGCAAAACGTGGTACATGACTATCGGGATCTAGATGTTAAAATGGCCAAACTTACAGCTATGGAACACGAGGGCGACCGCATTATTCAGGAGCTTATGCGCAGGTTGAATACCAGTTTCATTTTGCCGTTTGACCGTGAAGATGCCTTTCAATTAGTACAAAAGCTGGCAACAACCCTGGACTATATCACCGGTATTATTGATCGAATGATCTTATACAAAGCTGGTGATCCTGATGAGCAGGTTAAAGAAATGGTAGAGGTATTATGCGAGTCGATTGCACTTATGGAAAAAGCATTCAACATGCTGGACAAAATAGAACGCAATAATAGAGAAATAATTGACTGCTGCAAGAAGATAATTAAGTTAGAAAAGAAGCAGGATAATCTATATAGAACCGGGGTAGCCAGATTGTTCGATGAGCATGAAGATGAACCTATCAAACTGATAAAATGGCGGGAAGTGTACGAACATATTGAAATGGCCCAGGACTATATTCAGGACATGGCGGACCTACTAATAAATATCTGTGTGAAATACTCTTAGTAATAACATTCAAAACCCCTTGCAGGTGACTGCTGAAGCGCTTTCTGCCTGAAGGGGTTTTTTTATGCCAGTTATACCCAGCTGTGATGAGAAAAGAATAACATCATACCTGATACCAGAGCGATCATGATCGTGATAAGGTGCCACATACAGAATGGGGATTATCTGCTCACCACCTTTTAAATGCTTTATAGGTTCGCTTTCTAAATATAGTTGGTACAAGCTCGTCCCCGTCAATACCACCTAAATCATATTAATTTGGTCAATACTTGGTACAACCATTACTTACTGTGGAATGAAATACACTAATAATGGGTATTTTAGGAAATAGGAGGTAGTCTTATGTTCAGGAAGTATTTCTTAATTTTAATACTGGTAACCACCCTGCTCTTCAGTGGATGTGGTGCCGATTTAAGCCAAATCGATGTACCAGAAGCTTCGGTAGTATATGATATTAATGGTCGTCCGATAAAAGGCCTGGCTGAGGAAAATCGTATCAGTATAGGATTTGAAGAGATACCTGATAGCTTCAAAGCTGCGATTATCGCCATTGAAGACAAAAATTTCTATCAGCATCATGGCGTTGATATAAGCGGCATCTTGAGGGCATTTATTCTTAATATAAAAGCTGGAAAGATAACTGCTGGCGGAAGTACTATAACCCAGCAAACCGCTAAAAATCTTTTCTTGAGTAATGAACGTACCCTGATTAGAAAGACCAAGGAATTATTTTATGCTTTAGAGTTGGAGCGCAGTTTAAGCAAGGATGAAATACTCACCATGTATTGCAACACCATATATTTTGGACATGGTGCGTATGGAGTGGAAGTTGCAGCCCGCACCTTTTTTAATAAGAATGCTCGTGATCTAACTGCCGAAGAGTCAGCTTTGCTGGCTGGTTTACCCAATGCTCCCAGTTTATATGATCCATATATAAATCCTGAGCAGGCCAAAGTAAGACAGGGTCTGGTGTTGCAGCGCATGGTTGAGGAAGGCTATATAAGCCAGCAGGATAGGGAAACGATATATTCCAGAGATTTGGAATATCAACAAGCTGATTACGTACTGGGGGAAGCGCCCTATTTTATCGCCATGGTACGAGATTACCTTTCTGATAAATATGGTGAGAGGATGGTTTACCAGGGGGGTATGAAAATATATACTACCCTTGATCTGGAAATGCAAAAGGCGGCTAACCAGGCTTATCAGAAGGGTATGGAGGCAAGAGAGGCTGAAGTACAGGCTGCGCTTGTGGCTTTGGATACCAGTAATGGGCAAGTACGAGCACTCATAGGGGGGAGAAACTTTGCCAGTTCTACTTATAATAGAGTATTTTCTGAAAGGCAGCCGGGGTCAACCTTTAAGCCCTTCATGTACTCGCTGGCTGTTGAATGGGGACTTACCGAGGCCTATATGATGAAGTGTGAACCGGTAGAATTCGAGCTTCCTAACGGCGATACTTATGAGCCAACTGATTATGGAGACGAAAAATATCACTGGCAGGAATTTACTTTAAAAGAAGCCTTGATGATTTCGGATAATGTAATAGCTGTAAGGGTTAATGATATGTTAGGACCCCAACATGTAGCAGATCATGCTGAAAAGTTCGGATTTGAAGACATACAGCCGATTCTCTCGTTGCCTCTGGGTTCCAAGGAAGTAACCCCGTTGGACATGGCGGCCGCCTATAGTGTTTTCGCCCATCAAGGTATATACAGCAAACCTATCTATATTCTAAAGGTGGTCGACCAGTATGGCGAGGTATTAGAAGAAAACCATACTACTCAGCGGCAGGTAGTCAGTCCAGAAAATGCTTATATTGTCACTGATATGTTAAAGGGAGTAATGGAGCCAGGTGGAACCGGAGCAAATCTGCAAGCGACAGTTGAGAGAACTGCAGCAGGAAAGACGGGGACTACCGACGATTTTAATGATGCCTGGTTTGTGGGTTATACTCCACAGCTTTGCTGTGCAGTATGGGTGGGATACGACCAGGGACGAAATGTTAATTTGGTAGGCAGTGTAGCAGCAGGCCCCATATGGGCGAATTTTATTCGAGATGCTTCAATAGGCTTACCGGATGTTGATTTTGAAAGGCCCGCTAAAGTAAATTTAATGAATGTGTGTCTGGATACCGGACTTATATCCAGCGAATCGTGTCCGCGCAGTATTCGGATGGCTTTCATTGAGGGAACCGAACCTGAAGAAATCTGTTACTATCACAGCTTCAACCTGGATTGGCTTCTGGGTGATGATGATACCCCCTGAGATACAGGGATGATCTGGATCATAGCAGGGGAAAACAAATTACCCCCGCAGGCCATCAAGTTAGCAGTTTAAGCAGCTCAGAGATTTGAAGCTTTTAATTTATAATTGATTATTGATTCCACTGCAAAAACCCTAAAGATTACTTTTTGGATGCATAAATATTCAGGGGACTGATGACAGCATATTTATGCATTCAAAATCACCAATATTACTTTTCGCAGTGGAATCATTATTCTGTCAATAACTACGGTGCGGGTAGCTGCATCCCGGCCCACTAGTGTTTCCAGGGCTTAAGCGACCCACTTTAAATGATATTTCCAGGTCGTTATTTTTACAGTTAGTCCTGCTGGCAGATTTGCAGTCGTGTACTCACCGGCTTCATATACACTTCCATTCCTTGCCGATAGTTGCCAGAATGGAGGTGGATGTTGATACGTCATTTACACCGTCCTCTTTATACTTTTTTCATCCCAGGTATTTGGAAAATACATGTAGATCTAATAGATCATTATAAAGGGAAAGTACATTATTATTAGAATAATATAGAAGAATAGTTATTTATGCAGATTAAGGCAGGAAACGACCTGAAGATAGATGAATAATAGAAAGAAGGAGATTTCAAATTAAAGGAGGCTCATTATGAATACAGTAATAAACGTTATAGTAGAAAATACTACTCCTGCATCACCCCTGATCGGCGAATACGGTTTTTCAGCTCAGTTATTGATTGATAACCATAATATACTTTTTGATACTGGTTCTGACAGTGCTCTCTTTTTGAATAGTGCAGCCATGGGAATAGATTTATCCCTGGTTGACGAAATAGTAATCAGCCACGGTCATTATGACCATACGGGAGCAGTGCTGTCCTTTCTCAAGAGATTTGGAGGGAGACAGATTTATGCTCATTCCGGTATATTCCCCCGTCGCTTGATTAGCAGAGCTGGAGGCCAGATAATCGATATAGGCTGTAAGTTTGGTTATCAGGAAGCTATCGATACTGGAGCGGAGTTTGTATTCACCGATACCTTTACAGAAATACATCCTGGCGTATATTTGACGGGACAAATTCCTAGATTGACCGATTATGAGGATGTGGGAGGAGACTTCGTATTTGAAAAGGATGGCCAGCTACATAAGGACCTGCTTCCTGACGATATGGCTATGCTTGTAGACCACCCGGAGGGGCTGATAATAATAAGCGGTTGTTCTCATTCAGGAATGGTAAATACCCTGGAATACTGTCGGCAGAAAACCGGACGGTCTAAAGTGCTGGCATATATTGGGGGTACTCATCTAATGAATGCTTCCCAGGCGAGATTGGAAAAAACTATTGAAGCTATAAATATGTATCAGGTGCAAAAACTAATTGTCGGGCACTGTACCGGTTTTTACGCAGCAGCTGAGCTGTTTAAGCAGCTTGGAAGGCAGAGGGTTATTAAGATGGATGCTGGGCTGAAATACATTTTTTAATGTCTGCTGGTCAGGATTCATATAATATTTATAGCATCATTACATCAACAAACATATTCATATAGAGAGAGTGTAATCAATACTTTTAAAATAATGGGGGATTCACAGGTGAATTTTAACCAATATCGATTAAAACCGGGAGAATTAAGAAAAAAGTGTAATCCATCCGGATTTAAATTTAGCAGCACGGCGGAGGTAAAGCCTCTGACAGGTATAATAGGCCAGGAAAGGGCTTTAAATGCCATCTCAATAGGCTTGGATATTGAAAGTGAAGGGTATAACATCTATCTGGCCGGGCAATCCGGTACCGGGAAAACCACCCTGGCCAGTAAAATGCTGCACAATAAAGCCCGCAGGAAACCGGTACCACCTGATTGGTGTTATGTCTATAATTTTAAGAATCCAGACACCCCTTGTGCTTTAAAAATCCAGGCCGGCAAGGGCAAACAGCTTAAACAGGAACTAGCTTCCTGTATAAATCAGGCCATAGAAGCAGTAATAAATGCATTTGCAGGGGAAGAATATACTGCCCAGAAAAACATTATATTTAATGATTTTGTAACGGAATCTAACGCTCTGTATCTGGACCTGGATCAGGAAGCACGAGCCCATGGTTTTTCTATTACTCAGAATCAGCAGGGCGGAGTAAACACTATCCCGATTAACAGAGATGGAGAAGTGATGGGGCAGGACGAGTATGTGGGATTGAGTGAAGAAGAGCGAGCGATCATGATGACCAATAGTGCCCTAGTTCAAGAAAAGATGAACGAGGCCATGAGAAAATACCGCAATATGGAAAAAATTATGAAGGATAAGCTCAAGGTATTGGAACAGGAGACAGCAGGGCAGGTTACCAAGCCTCAGTTTGATAATTTATTCAGTAAATATCAGCGATACCAAGAAGTTTTGGAATATCTGGCTGCGGTCCAGGAGGATTTTCTTGCTCATCTGGATGTCCTGGTGCATCATGAAGAAAATACTGCCTTGAGTTTTTTCCGGCATATTGATAAACGCTCCTTTTTACGCCGTTATCAAATTAATCTGCTGGTGGATAACTCAGAATATCAATATGCGCCGGTTATTTTTGAAAATAACCCTACTTTTGCTAACCTTTTTGGACAAATAGAATATGAAGGAGAGTTCGGGATCCTGGCTACTGACTTTTCAAAAATCAGAGCCGGATCTATACACCGGGCCAACGGTGGATACCTGGTGCTCAGGGTATACGACCTGCTTAAAAATAATTTTGTATGGGATACCTTGAAAAGAATAATAAAAAACAAAGAAATATCAGTAGAAAATATATCCCGTATGATAGGTATTACTAATACCGAGACTCTGCAGCCGGAGCATATTCCTCTGGATATTAAAGTGATATTAATAGGTGAATCGATATATTACTATCTGCTGCATCATTATGATCAGGAATTTTCCAAGTTGTTTAAAATTAGGGCTGATTTTGATGACGAAATGAACCGGAGCCGACGGCACGTGAATGATTATGTTCGTCTGATCAGCTCGGTGTGTGAAACTCAAAACCTTAAGCATTTTAATCCCGAAGCAGTTGCGGGAATAGTAGAATATGGGAGCAGAATGACTGATGATCAACAGAAATTGAGTACCTCCTTCAATAAGCTAATGGAATTGATATATGAATCTAATTGTGTGGCAGAGTATGATGAGGCTGATTTAGTTACTGGAGAGCATGTGCAGAAAGCTATTGAACAAAGGATATACAGGAGTTCGCTATTAGAAGAAAAGATTCAAGAGGCAATAAACCGGAACACATTGATAATCAATGTGGAGGGGAATTTGATCGGGGAGGTCAATGGTCTGGCAGTTTACCAGGCTGGGGAATATAGATTTGGCAGACCGGTAAGAATCACGGCTAAAACTTTTATGGGAGAAAAAGGACTGGTTAACATCGAGAGGGAGATAGCCATGAGCGGCCGCATTCATAGTAAAGGCATATTAACGCTTAACGGCTATTTAGGACATCAATACGCTCAGGATAAGCCCCTTACCCTGTCAGCCAGCCTCACCTTTGAACAGAGCTATCAGGGAGTGGAAGGAGACAGTGCTTCCAGTGCAGAACTCTATGCCCTGATATCTAGTCTGGCCAGGGTACCAATAAACCAGAGAATAGCAGTAACTGGGTCAGTAAACCAGAATGGAGAAATACAACCGGTGGGCGGTGTAAATGAAAAAATTGAAGGTTTCTATAAAGTTTGCAAAGAAAAAGGATTAGTGGGCAGCCATGGAGTTATCATTCCCCGTAAGAACGTGCCTAATCTAATGCTGGATGAAGAAGTAGTGGAAGCAGTACGGAGTAAGCTGTTTAATATATGGGCGGTCAGCCATATAGATGAGGGGCTGGAAATTCTAAGTGAAATGGCGGCAGGGGTTAAGGATGACAGAGGGGTCTTTCCACCCGGGACGGTTCATTATCTGGCCAATCGACAACTGGAGGAATGGAGCCTGAAAAATAAAAAGCATATCCAGGAAAAATCGCTGTCAATAAGCGGCAAGGCTAAAAATGCTGCGGCAAGCAGCCGAAGGAGGAGAAGGAAAAGATGAGGGCACCAAAATGTATGATCGTCATTCTGATGCTGCTGTTTTTACTGCCACTGGGTGGATGCAGCTATGATTTTTCAGAGATATTAGGCATTCCCTCAGGAAGCAGTCAGCCTGAATTGATTAAGGCCAAAATATATTTTACCGATGGACAGAGTCTGGAAACTTACATAAAGGATCTTGGAATACAACAGGATGGAAAAGTCTATGTAGGAGGTTCATCCCTTAATTATCTATATGATTCCAGAGGCAATATTGTGGGTTCATACAATTATCAGAGAGTATTATTCATCAAAGTTATTCCCAGTTCAGAGGAAGAACCTTCATAAAAAAACTTAAGAAAAAAAAAATATATTCGATAAATAAACAGGGGGTGTGGAAGAAATAACATCTCCTGTTTTCTTATGATATAAGGGACAATGGTGGGGGTTGAGAAGGAGGGAAGAGATTTAATAAAAGTTCTATCGAATCAGTGGAGGGATTAAATTGAATTCTATTGAAAGCTTACTTCGTAAAATAAGTGTCAGGATACGCCTAATACTAGCATTTACTCTTATTCTGGCATCTGTCACAGGAATTATGGGAATATATGCAACATCAGTGATGTCAGAAAAAATTACTAAATCAGCTCAGGAGAAGTTGAGTTCAGATCTTGATATGGGCTGGCAGATGTTGGATTATTACTATCCCGGAGATTGGCAGATTAAGAACCAGCAGCTGTATAAAGGCCAGGTGTTGATGGAAGAAAACTATGAACTGATTGATAAAATCGGTGAACTGACGGGTGGAGATACAGTTACCATCTTTAAAGGGGATACCCGGGTATCAACCAATGTAATGAATAATAATGAGAGGTGTGTTGGTACGCAGGTATCTGATGTGGTTGCTGAGACAGTATTGAAAAAGGGAGAAAAATATGTAGGCCGGGCTGAAGTGGTTGGAACCTGGAATGAAACTGCCTATCAACCTATTCAGGATGATAAAGGAGAAATAATTGGTATATGGTATGTGGGTGTACCAGCTACTCCATATGATGATGCAGTAAACGAATTCAGGAACACTATGGTAGTTTATTCCGGGATAGGCATACTGATAGGATTCCTGGCAGCCTTCTTGATTGCTTTTACTGTGTATACTCCTCTGAGGAGGATAACAGAAGGTGTCGAAGTGATCAGCCAGGGTGATTTAACTTACAAGGTACCGGTCAAGGCTAATGACGAACCAGGTAAAGTAGCTGATATGGTTAATAAGATGGTTGAGAGTATGTCTGCTTTGATAGGGGGGACCAGGCAGTTGTCAGAACAGGTGGGAAGAGCATCTTCCCACATAACCGGACTTATAGATAATAGTACCAAAATGGTGGGAGATATGTCAGTGCAGGCAGAGAAGATGAATGATGAAGCAGTCCGCCAGGTCGAACTTGCTGAAGGTTCCAGAGTGGTATTAAGTGAAATGTCTGCTGCTATCCAGCAGGTAGCTGCCAATTCCAGCGATGTATCAAATTTTGTGGCAGATGCTACCTTCAAGGCTAAAGAAGGCGGCGAAGAAGTAGACAAGGCTATCAAGCAGATGGATGTCATTAGTGAAGCAGTTAATTCAACTGCAGTTATTGTAGAAGGTCTGGGAACAAAATCCCAGGAGATAGGCCAGATCGTAGTTTTAATTACCGATATAGCCAACCAGACCAATTTGCTGGCACTGAACGCTGCTATCGAAGCAGCCCGGGCAGGAGAGCAGGGCAAGGGTTTTGCTGTAGTAGCTGAAGAAGTGAGGAAATTAGCAGAAGAATCAGGTGAAGCTGCCAATCGCATTTCAGAATTGATAAAAGAAATGCAGGCGGGAGCAGGTAATGCAGTGCAAGCTATGCAGGAAGGAACCCGCGAAGTATCCAATGGCATACAGGTGGTGGCTCATGCTGGCAGTGCCTTTAAGGAAATTATCGATGCAGTGGGCACTGTGAATATGCAGATACAAGAAGTGTCGGCCGCCAGCGAAGAAATGGCTGCCAGTGCCCAGACTGCCTTTGAGTCTGTTCAAGAGACTGCCAGTGCAGCAGAAAAAAATTCTATATATGCCCGGGATATAACCCGTTTGACAGCAGAACAGATGGCCAGCATAGAAAACATGAATCAATCGGTGTCCGAATTAAACCAGGTAGTTACCGAAATGAACAAGTCCATTAGATTTTTTAAAGTTCAAGATTAATATAGTTTTTAATTCTGAGCCCATTTTATTCTATAATTAATAGAATAGAATGGGCTTATTTTATGGGAGGATATTGTGAAAAAACTGCAAATAACCAAAAACACTATGCAGGGGCTTCCGGGCTATGAAATAAGTATAATAAACCAGAAGGTCAGCATTCAAGACTTGTTGGATGAATTAAACCGGTTTATTGAGGAAGGAAACTTGGAACGCCTGTGGCCAGTAGAACAGCACGGCTGTTATGGATGCGACCTTTGCTGTCACGAACCCCTTCCCCTGACTTCGATAGATGTAAGAAACATATGTCAGGCCCGAGGGATCAATTTGATTGACGCTTATCAATATTTATGGGTAGAAGCACAGGATAATATAATTGATATAACTCTCAGACGAGTTCGGGGAGGTAAGTGTATCTTTCTGCAGTCCAATTCCATCTGTTCAATATATGAGAATCGTCCTTTTCTATGCCAGACTTATATATGCTGTCAAACTGCTCCGTTATTTGAAGAATTAAGGAGCCAGGTGGTCAATACCGGGATGGATGAATTGATACGGTCCAGTATTCATGAATTCTCATCTATTGGCCAAACTCTTCCTGTAAACCGGAGCCGTAATGCCAGGGTGAATATCAAGGATTGGGAAAAAAATCAATTTACCGGCAAAAAGAATTATTCACAGATTCTAATAAAAAATGTATTATCTTCAGATTTATTCAAACACATGTTACTATAAGGATGGAGATATAGTTGGGAGAGGAGGAATGACCATGGGCATAACAATCTCTGCCAGATGCCTTCTGTGCGGCAAGAACTGGGATGTAGATGAAGATCACAAAGACTTCAAAAAACTGGTAGAGCAGCAGAAAGAACTTCCGACCTTCATTTGTGATTTATGCAGTTATCGGGTAAGGCATGAATCAGAAGAAAAAAGCAAACCCCAGAAGCCTATGTAAGATCATAAGCTTATAAGAAGTGAGGGATGTTAGTGCAAACCCTGAAAATAATAAAGGAAAATCAGGAAAGAATAGCTGCCCTGATCTTCTTGCCGGACAGTTTTAATTATCTTTTAATAACCTGCCACGGATTCAGGGGAAGAAAAGAAAATAGTGATCGTATATGTGCATTTGCTGATCAAATAAATGAGCTTGGGTTAGGGGTTATAGCATTTGACTTTACCGGTTCAGGTGAGAGTGATGGTGAATTTAGTGAGATTACCCTGACCCGACAGGTGCAGGACTTAAAAACAGTAATTGACTATGCATATCGTACCTACAAAAAACCGATTATACTATTGGGCAGAAGTTTAGGCGGAAGTACCGTGCTGGCAGGCGGAGCAGAGGACAGCAAAGTGAAGGGCTTTATATTATGGTCTACTCCAGTTGAACTGCAGCAGACCTTTACTCGAGTTATGGAAGAAGCCTATGAAGACTTGATCAAAGGCAAAACAGTAAACATCAGTGACGAATCGGGTGCTTATCATATTAAACCAACTTTTGTTGAAGATTTTTATCAACATAATATGGATGACTACCTGAAGCAAATACGTAATCGACCAGTTCTAATTGTACAGGGACAGGATGACAAGGTAGTAGCGGTTTATAATGCGCGATATATGTTCAATAGACTTTGTAATGCGGAAATGGTAATAGTGGATGATGCCGATCACCGATTTGAAAATAAAATCAGGGATCGAGAAGAGATTACTATTAAGTGGCTGAGAAAACACTTCATAGATAAATAGAGGAGTGCTGGAAGATAGACTTTAGCAGTATTGACGTACTAGCAGCATATATTGGTAAATTTGGAGTTTATGGATCAATAGTAATAATAATAATGTTCTTTATACAATCCATTGTACCAGTTATACCATACGGAATACTGGCCGGGTCGGCCGGAATCATATATGGTAATGTAACCGGATTTGTTATGGCCTGGAGCGGTGCGTTTGCAGGTACTTTTAGCATCTACCTGTTGTCAAGATATGCTGGGAAGGGATTTTTCAAACACATATTGGACAAGAAGTATCAATTAGACTTTGAAAATATGAACTCCAAAACAATTTTTTTGTTGCTGTTAATTGTTAGAGTGTTCCCGGTTGTACCTACCCCGGTAATAAATATAGGCTCTGGACTAAGCGGGGTACCTATGAGTACATTTGTATCATCTTCAGCTCTGGGAATGGTACCCTGGGCTGCAGCTTACGTTGCTCTGGGCGATTACTTTAATCGCAGCCGCGATATCAGCATTACCCTGGCTATTCTGGGGGCTTTATTAATTATCATTATAACCGGGGTTTTTTATCTGAGAAAACACATTCATATAGTAAAAGGGTCAGAGGAAAGATGATTTCTTATAACAGAGTAAGGTTACGTAGAGATTGTACTTATTAGTATAATTAAGGTGTTAGTGAATACACATATATAAACGCAGGTATATTAAGATACCAAATCAATTTTTTTACTGCAATACATACGCTTCACCTGGAGTTTATTATTAAATAGGGGGGTGAAGCAATGGAATATGGAGATATAGTTATAGTTAATAACCCTGGTCATCCATTCTACAATTATGTAGGAAAAATAGTAGGCAGACGGGGTAAGAGAAATCCTGATGATATTTTAATGTTGGTATTAATCAATAATAGATCATATATAATACCCGAATCCATGTTGAGCATATATTACCAAAACCAGGAGAATAATTAAAAGTGCTCTTAATACCTTCTGTTATAACCGGGGATTCTTTAATAGCAGTAGAAATTATAAAAGGCAGCGTGTTGTGTAAGGCTTATAATTTTAAATATTCTCCAGGTTATAGAAGAATACCTTCGGTCAAAATTACCCTTAAAGGTGGGGGGCTTAATGTGGTACATATACACCAGTCGGAAGGGTAATAATTACCCGCTGGAATTTGGTTACCGGGCTATTGAAACTGGAGAAATCAAGCATAATTATGCACAGATTACTGACTTTTGTAAAAAAGGCTGCGAAAATTACGGTTCAGGTGGCTGTCCACCCTGGGCTCCCGCATTTGCAGATATTCAGACCCAATATAAGCATGGAATTCTAGTTTTTGCCAGGTTTTTTTCCAGGTATAAACCCGATAACTTCGCTGGCTGCGATATTCCATATCTACAATACAGCTTTCAGGACATTGTCTTATCCAGCTTATTAACTCAACTTGGATATCAAGTCAAAAAATTTATACCGGAAGATGTGTTGTTTCTAAACAGCGGACACTGCATGGGCTGTGGTTTGCTGACCTGTAGTTTCTTGAAAGGAGAGTTATACTGCAGAAACCCGCAGCGAAGGACTTACGCTATCGGGGCAACTGGGGTAGAGGTGATTTTCCTCCTGAACCACGCTTTTGGTATCAACCTGGAGTGGTATACTGCAGATAATCAGCAGCAGGTTAATTGTATCACTAAAACTATGGGGTTTTTCTGCCAGGGAAGAGCAGTTCAGAATCAAATTATGGATAACATGATATCTAATTTGAATGCCCTGCCGTGCAGCCGATTTGAAATACCAGGCGAAGAGTACCTGTTAACTTTGAAGAAGCTGTTATGAACCTGGATTTTAATAGGAGGGCTGGAAAGAAGGAACCCGGCCCCGGGTATTAATATATTCAGCTATTCTGTTACGTCCCATACGCTTGGCTTGATAAAGTGCATCGTCAGCCTTTTCGATAAAGCTTATAGCCGTGTCATCAATATCCAAATCCAACTCGGCAACTCCTCCGCTCAGCGTAACTTTGATGCCATCACCTATAATCAGATTTTCGATTTCCGTTATCAGCCGCTGGGCCAATGCAGACGCTTCCTGGACGCCTATCCCCGGGCATATTACTATAAATTCCTCTCCTCCATATCGTCCTGCTAAATCCGAACTTCTAATATTATTTTTCAAGCTGCTGGCAACCTCAACTAACACTTTATTGCCAAATTCATGGCCAAAGGTATCATTAATATTTTTAAAGTAATCCAGATCAAGCATAATAATGCTCAGTTTATCAGGGTTACGCCGGCTATCGATAATAATATCCTCCAGCAGTTTATATATATAAGAATGATTAAAGAGTCCAGTAAGTCCGTCGGTAATAGCCATTTCCTCCAACAGCTGTGAGTACTGCAGGACCCGGGCCCGTTCGTGATCATAGTTCCTTATATATACCAGAAAAAGCAGGATGGTTAATCCTATAGTGATAACCATGGAAGAAATTACATCGAAATACCTCAGTATACGTTTATCAATATAATAAATCTGTTGGGGATAGAAATACTCAAAGATTCCCAGACCAATTACTATTAAGACCAGCAAGAAAATAAATAAATTACGTTTCCAATCCGAACATATGGCACATATTACCAGACCGTAAAACATGACGGTATAATGGGCTCCTCCATCGGTACCCCCATTAAAAATCCACGAGGCTGGAGTAAAAATAAGTATTAATAAAATGCAGGCGGCGGTAATAGATGGTTCTAAAATACATTTTAAGCGAGAAAGGTAATAAATTAAGATCATTAACATCGTGTAAACAAAAATACTGATATTAAGAAGAGGAGAAAGGTTCAAGAAAAGATTTTCAATCCCTACGATTAGTGCTACCACGATAGCAACAGCTGCAGTAATGTTGAAAATGCGGTGCTTTAGACTGAATGAATCGGGATTTCCACCTACTAATAGGGATAGTTTTTTTATATCCATGTATGTTACCTTCCTGCAAAAAGCAAAACTATTATATATATTACTATCGGAAGGTGAGCATTAAATCATAAGATTTTTTAGCTTGAAAATATGCAACATGAGGTGAGGCATGCTTATAGTCAGAGACGGTACAGGGATATACAAAGAAAAGGATGATTATTAGAATTAAAATTTTAATCGATTCATAATCTGCTTTTTGGTAGCCATATAATATCCCTGCTCAATCGCTTTGATTTCATAATTACTCTGCTCCAATTGCTGTTCATAATGATTACTGAGCTTGATTATCTCTGGGCTAAAGACATATTTTCCCAAGAAGTTGAATAGTACGCCACTGGTCCTAGGTGTTATATTGAATAGAAGTATGAACAGAATTACGTTAGCCAGCAATAGGAGTAAATTAAGATATTCAATTTTGCTTAATACCAGCAAGCCCAGTATAAAAATGGCTAAACAAGTTATAAAGACCATTAAAGCTAAACCTTTGGCACTTTGTATACTGATTATTGCCCTCCTATAATACCGAATATGTATTTTTAATATGGACAACTGGGAGTCTACATCCAGCTTGCGAAAATCTTCATCCGGTATTTTTAACACGCCATAATCAATTTTTTGGATAGAATCAATAATAATGATAAATAAAAAACGGACAGGATAATATAAAAAGAAGGTAAGAATAATGCCTGCCAGGGCCGGCCAGAGAAAGCCATAAATGCCTCCTAATACAGCATAGAGCAGCAGCGATGCGCCCGCAGTATATTGGGCCCACGATGGGTGGGGCTTTAAACGGTCAGATAATTTATAAAATATAAATGATAGAATGATCATTCCCACAAGAAACAGAACGGTATTAATATCGATAGTGAGTGGCGCTAAATCAAACATATAACCTCCTATAATTGATGGAAATAAAACAACAATTAGGTACTATGGTCATAAATTGATTATACAATATTCGGGTGTAAAACAAAAGTAAAATAATGATACAATTTTCTTAAAATTATTTACTGCATTATATTGATAATCATATGATAACAAATTGATGAGCAAAAAAACGAATAAAAAATATATAATTTTTATTGAGGTGCTAATAAAATGAAAACTTATTATGATTGTATTCCCTGTCTATTAAGACAAACGGTTGAAGCTATGCACATGTTCGTAAAAGATGAGGGAATACAGGAGAAACTGATACGGTTCGTACTGCGTGAAATAGCAGATATGGATCTGAATGAAACCCCTCCTTATATGGCTGGATTGATTCACCGCCGGATAAGGGAAGTACTGCATGATACTGACCCTTATAAGGAGATAAAAGAGCATTTTAACCAATTGGCCTTAAACATGTATGAAAATTTGCATAAGCAGGTTGAAGAATCGGCTGATCCTTTTGACACAGCGGTACGTATTGCTATTGCAGGTAATATTATTGACTTTGGGGTTCGTGCTGATATTGGACCCCGGGAGGTAGAGGAAACCCTGCTAGAATGTCTGCAAAGACCTATCGCATTTAACGCTTCTGCGGAATTAAATCACGCTATACTGCAGGCAGATAGAATTTTATTTCTGGGTGATAATGCCGGAGAAATAGTATTTGATCGCCTCTTGATTGAACAGATACCAGCGCAAAAAGTCTGTTATGTGGTTAAAGCAATGCCAGTAATAAATGATGCCATTATGGAAGATGCAGTTGCCACTGGCATGACTGAGCTGGTAAGAGTTATTGATAATGGCAGCGATGCACCAGGTACTAATTTTAATTTATGTTCACCACAGTTTATCGAGGAATTTCACCAAGCAGATCTTATTATCGCCAAGGGTCAGGCCAATTATGAGACTCTCAATGAGGTGAAGAACAAAGATATCTTTTTCTTATTGAAAGTTAAATGCCCGGTAATAGCCCGGGATTTAGGATGTGACACGGGTGCTGTAGTACTCAAAAGCTGCTGTAGAAAAACGGTATAAATACATCGGGTAGGGTGTCATCGGAGAAGGTCTGATTAGGCATAAGTAATTGGCAGGGTTCCCCAAATATTTTGTTTATGAGATAATAAAAGGAAAAAAAGGCAGATGATAACTTGCTAACCAGAACATAAATTGAACTATTAGAATAAGAGAGGTGAAGCTCTATGTATGCTGTTATTTTAGCGGGAGGCAAGGGAGAAAGATTCTGGCCGCTGTCTCGTCGGGATAAACCTAAGCAGTTTTTATCTCTTCTGGGCAATCGTACTATGCTGCAGATGACTGTAGATAAACTCCAAGGACTGCTAACACCTGCTAACATTTATGTAATTACTGAGCGTATATATCTCGAACTGGTTAGAAAACAGCTGCCTGAGCTTCCATTGGAGAATATAATTTGTGAGTATTGTGGAAGAGACACAGCAGCAGCCGTTGGACTGGCCGCTGCTTATATCCAGCACCGCGATCCTGAGGGTATAATGATAGTACTGCCAGCCGATCATTTTATTGCCGATATCGAAGAATTTCAGCGGATAATACAGGTTGCTGTACGGTCTGCTGATTCTGGAGAGTATGTGGTCACTATTGGCATCAGACCCTCCCGGCCGGAAACGGGATATGGCTATATACAGCAGGGTGAGGCGGTAGAGAATTTAGAAGGTATTAATGTTCATAAGACGATTGCATTTCACGAGAAACCTGATCTACAGACAGCTGTTGACTATATAACCCAGGGTAGTTATTTATGGAACAGCGGTATGTTTGTGTGGCGAGTAGATTTACTCCTTGGATTAATTGCCAGGTACTTGCCGGAGCTGAACCGAGGTGTGGCTCTTATCTCAGAGGCTATAGGTACTGAGCGGGAAGCGGAGGTTATAAGGAACGTATACGAGAAGCTTCCACGGGTTTCTATTGATTATGGAATAATGGAGAAATGTGAACAGGTACTGGTAATTCCCGCCGCATTTGGCTGGGACGATGTAGGCAGCTGGACAGCTTTGGGACGCTACCGGGAATCTGATCCCCAGGGAAACATACTGGAAAGTCGCGGGGTTTTTGTTGATACCCATGAATGTATGGTTTATGCGCCCCAAAGGGTAGTAGCTACTCTGGGGGTAGAAGGTCTAATAATCGTAGATAACCAGGATAGCCTGCTGATTTGCAGCAAAGACCGGGTCCAGGAAATCAAGAAAGTTGTGGAAGCTCTTAAGGAAGCAGGATACCGGGATATAGTTTAACAATTCGAGGTACAGCATGATTAACAATACTTGAGAAGTCTTCATGGGAGGGGAGGAAGACCTGTGATAAAGCATAATATTTTCAGGTTATACGATATCAGAGGCATCGTCGGGGAAGACTTGACCGAGCAAGCGGTTTATAAAATTGCCCGTGCCATAGCATCTAAGGCTGTTAGTAGAGGTTACAAGAAGATAGTGCTGGGAAGGGATAATAGAATGTCTTCACCCCGTTTGCGAGAAATCACAATAAAAGCTCTTCTCGAATCAGGCTGTGACATAGTAGACCTGGGGGTGGTAATAACCCCTATTTTCTACTTTGCAGCCCGACATTTGAATATCAAAGCTGGTCTGATGATAACTGCCAGTCACAATTCTTCCGAATATAATGGTTTCAAGATGCTGTTAGGAGAAACTACTATCTACGGGGAGGAGATTCAAGAGATACGCCAGATCGCCGAAAGTGGTGAATATATCTCTGGCACAGATGGCAGATTGATAGAACTAGATATTATAAATGACTATATGGAAATGATAAAGGGAAAAATCCAGTTAGGATCCAAAAAACTTAAAGTAGTCGTAGACTGCGGCAGCGGCACTGCATCGCTTTTTGCTCCCCGTTTATTTCGAGAGCTGGGCTGTCAGGTGGTAGAATTGTACTGCGAATCCGATCCGACATTTCCTCATCATCATCCCGACCCGGTCGCAGTAGAAAACTGTCAGGATTTGATTCAGGTAGTGAAACAGGAACAAGCTGACCTGGGAATCGGCCTGGATGGAGATGGTGATCGCCTGGGTGTGGTTGACCGGGAAGGAAATATCATCTGGGGTGATATGCTGATGATTCTTTTCTGGCGGGAAATCCTTCCTCATCATCCTGGTACTGAGTGCATCGTGGAAGTGAAGTGTTCACAGAGCCTTATTGATGAAATCAGCCGCCTGGGAGGCAAGCCCTTGCTTTACAAAACCGGGCACTCTCTGATTAAAGGCAAGATGAAGGAAACCGGGGCAATATTTACCGGCGAGATGTCAGGTCACATGTTTTTTGCCGACGAATATTATGGCTTTGATGATGCTCTTTATGCTGCGGCCAGGCTTTTGCGCATTCTGTCTAATAGTGATAAGGATCTCACTGAATTACTGGCCGATGTTAACAAGTATTATACTACCCCGGAAATAAGGGCAAAAAGTACTGATGAGGCTAAATTCGAGGTAGTAGAACAGGTATTACAGCACTTCCGTCCGCTATATGAAGTTCTGGATATAGATGGAGCACGTATTCTCTTTCCCGAGGGCTGGGGTCTGGTTCGGGCTTCCAATACTGGTCCAGAACTGATTGTAAGATGTGAAGGCAGTACCCCGGAAGCTCTGGAGAAAATTAGTGGAGAACTGTTCAGTTTCTTAGAAAATCTTGGTATAAGCATAAAAGGATAGCAGATTTGGGCAGGTCACCCCGATAATTAAAGATGCTGCTAATTGGAAACCTGCCAGCAACCCGTCCCTTTGACATGTTGAAGATGACTCTACACCCCCGGCTCCCTGGCTTGCTGATGACTAAAATGTAAATATGTGTTAAAATTAGACTTAAGGGATACATTTTTATAGCAATAAATCAACTCCCCATTAACTTTTCTATTACCCTTCCTACAAAAAAACTGCTGGAAAGATGCTGTTGCAAGTTAAGTGCTGCTATATTGTCAGTGCCTGAAAAGGAGGTGAATCAGGGATGAATACGTCCTTGATCGTGAGTACCTATCCTCCCCGCCAGTGCGGAATTGCAACTTTTTCCAAAGACTTGAGGGATAATCTTATACATCTTATACCAGAAGTTCTGGTAGCTGCAATTAATGATCCCTTTCAATCCCACGACTATCCTTCCGAGGTAGTACTACAGCTTCAGCAGGAAAATAGACAGGATTATATCTCTTGCGCTACCTGGGCTAACCATCAGTCCAACCTGGATATGCTCATAATTCAACATGAATACGGCATATTTGGGGGGCTGGATGGGCAATACATAGTTGATCTGGCCGGCTGCCTCACCAAGCCTTTTCTGCTGGTTACTCATACTGTACTGCCCCAGCCATCTAAAAAGCAAAAGGAAATATTGTGCAGACTGGCAGGTCTGGCTGCTGGAGTCCTGTGTATGACTGAAAGATCCCGCAGGTTATTAGCTAATGTATATGAAGTGAAGTCAGAAAAGATATTTATAGTGCCTCATGGTGTACCCACTTTTATCAAAAAGAGTAGACTGGATTTGAAAGATCAATACGGTCTGCGGGATCGCAGCATTATTACTACTTTCGGCTTAATAGGTCCAGGGAAAGGTCTGGAAATAGGTATTAAGGCTTTAGCCAGATTAGTTAAAGAACACCCTCAGCTGCTATATATAATTGCTGGTGCTACTCACCCAATCCTGCTGAGAAATGAAGGGGAGCGGTATAGGGAAAGCATCATAAAGCTGGTGGCTGAATTGCATTTGGATGATCATGTGTTGTTTGAAAATCGCTTTCTAGATGATGATGAACTAGGAGATTATTTGTATATGACTGATATTTACCTGAGTCCCTACCCCAATCTGGACCAAGCGGTATCAGGGACTCTGGCTTTTGCGGTAGGTTGCGGTCGGGCTATAGTCTCCTCTCCCTACGAATATGCACGGGAAATTCTAGCCCAGGGCAGGGGCATGATAGCCCCGGAACCTACTCCTGAAGCGCTGGCAGACTTTCTGAACCTGGTTTTAAGAAATCCAGACCTCAAACAGGAATTAGAAACAAAAACGGCGGAATTTGGTCGTACTCTAACCTGGGCCAGCGTAGCAGAACTTTATAATGATATAGGGGAAGAGATATTGGATATCAATAAAGCAAAATATTCCCAGGCCAGCGGAGGCAGGCCCTAGGAAGCAAGGGGACGTCAGACTGTTACAAAATTCAGTCAATCGTCAAGGCTGTAGGTTAAAAATAGGCGCAACCTTGTAATTTGAGTAAAAATATGCTAAAAGTACCCTTGAGATTGAATTTATGGCCTCTAACCGGGCCATAAATTCTTTAACCCCCAATATGTTCAATACTCTTTTTAGGTTATGTCCCAAAAAGAGCAACGCCACTTCTACCCGCACCTTTCGTTGGCTTCGCAGGAGAAAATACCTCCCTCCCAGGTTGTGTTTTATTGTCCCGAACGAGTGCTCCACTATTTGCTGGTGCCTTTTTTATAGTGTTAGTTTGGCTCTAACTTCAGGACTATTAATCGAAGTTGGGCAGTTTAAAAGGAAAGAAAAGGTTCTTGACACCTTTATTGCATAACTAATAATAATACATAAAATGCATAAAAGTTATTGACCAAGTCAGTATATGTCGATTATAATTGTGCAAACACCTTTTAGGAGAATTTTTGGAGAATTGCGATGATAATTGACACCCATGTTCACGCTTACCCTACTTCGGATGACAGCGATATGACGCTGGAGCAGATTGTTGAGCAGGCATTGGAAATAGGACTTGATGGAGTATGCATCACTGACCATGATTCCCTGATTATAAAGGAAAGGGCCAGGGATTATTCAAGAAAGGCCGGTTTTCCTATATTCGTAGGGGCGGAAGTGTTTACTTATGAAGGTGATGTGCTGGTGTTTGGTTTGGATAAACTTCCTGGTCAGAGGGTACACGCTGATTACCTGCTTGATTTAGTACAGGAAAGTGGGGGGATAGCAGTAAGCGCTCATCCTTTCCGCACCAACAACCGGGGGATGGGGAACGTGGCCCGGCGACACTGTCTGCATGGTATAGAGGTATTTAATGGCAGCACTGACATGATCAACAATCTGAAAGCTGTTACTATGGCTGAAGATATGAGATTGCCCCTGCTGGGAGCTAGTGATGCCCATAGAGTTGAAGCTCTGGGTAAATATTCTACCTGGTTCCCTGACGGTATGAGCAATGAGAAGGACTTAATCAAAGCTGTTAAACAGGGAAATGTTTATCCAGTCAGATTGACTGATAAAGGATTTGAAAAGATCAGCCGGCAGATTATAAAGAGTACCTAGATCCTTTCTGGATTTTTTCAGGGGAGGGGATAAGCTATAGAGATATTATGATTCTTATGCTGATAATATCTGCACGAATTGCATGCGAAGGATAAGAAATAGGGGGCGTTATTGGTAATGAAACAGAAGTTACTGGCAATGTTAATGATTTTGTTTTTTGTGTTCAGCCTGGCGGGTTGTGCCGGGTCATCTGATGATGATCAGCCGGCTCCAGAGGAAAAAATCGCAGCTGATTTAGCCGGCACCACTTTAAAGGTATTTGCTGCTTACGACGGAAAAGATGAAATATTCCAGGCATTTGAAGCAGATACCGGTATAAAGGTTGAATACCTGGACATGTCATCTGGTGAAGTTCTGGCCCGTATCCGGGCGGAGCAGGGAAAACCCCTGGGAGACATTTGGTTTGGCGGTGGAGTTGACAGCTTCATTGCCGCTCAAATTGATGGCTTGCTGGAAAGCTATCTGTCAGCGGGAGCCGAATTTGTGCCTGCCCAGTATAAAGATCCGGATGGATATTGGACGGGCATATCACTGGTAACAGTTAGTTTAATTGTAAATACTGATCGCTGTGCGGAGTTGGGGATGGAAGTTCCTCAGACCTGGCAGGATCTGCTTAAACCTGAGTTTAAAGGTGAAATATTAATGCCCAATCCCGCCATATCAGGTACTGCTTATACCATACTGAGCGGAATTCTTCAGACTATGGGCGAGGAAGAAGGGTGGGCTTACATGGATCAATTAAATGCCCAGATTCCATATTACGCCAAGCGGGGAGGAGAGCCGCCCCAGAAGGCAGCCCTGGGTGAAGTGGCGGTAGGGCTTGCACCTGACACCGGTGAAGAGCTGAAAGCCGACGGCTATCCCATCGTATCAGTATTTCCCCGGGATGGTACCCCGTGGTGGCCGGCTCCGGTTGCTATTTTAAAGGGAGCTGAAAACCTGGAAGGTGCCAAGGTGTTTGTAGACTGGTGTTTGAGTGAAAAAGGCCAGCAGATACTCAGGGATAATTGTGCCAGGGTTCCCGCCCGGGAGGGAATTGAATTGCCGGAATGCTTGTCGGAAATCAAAGATGCAGAACTGCAGGATATAGACTTTGTTGCTGCGGGTAACGCCAGGGATGGATTAGTTGAACAGTGGCAGACCCGGTATGGTCAATAAGTTTAAAGAAGGGGGGCCTTTTAAAGGCACCTCTTTTTCTGATTTGCTGGCAGGTTTAATTTATGTTCTAATAGCAGCCAGTGTTCTGGTTTTTATTTTGTGGCCCAGTATAACGATAATTGTGAAAAGCGTTTATTATGACGGGCAATTCACCCTGGTTGAATACATTAAGCTTTTTACCCAAAACAAACAGCTGCTGTTAAACAGTATATTTGTATCGGTTGTTTCTACGGTGCTGGCGGTAGCTATTGGACTGTTTGTGGCATTGTTTATTAGTCATTCTCAGAATCGCGGCAAGAGACTGACTTTCGCGGTGCTGCTGCTGACCATGATTTCTCCTCCGTTTGTTTCTGCTTTATCATATATCATGCTGTTTGGCCGCCGAGGAATAATAACCTATTACCTGATGGGGCTAACGGTAAACCCTTATGGATGGCATGGGGTAGTTATTATGCAGGCTTTAAGCCATGCCTCTCTGGCCGCCCTGATTATTCTGGGTGTATTGCGGGGAATTGACAAAAGCCTGGAACAGGCCTCCCTGGACCTGGGGGCAGACAGCCTTAAGACTCTGTTGAAAATTTCCATCCCCCTGGCGAAACCAGGTGTTATTGCCGCCGCACTGATAGCCTTCATACAATCACTTGCTGACTTTGGCACTCCGGCAATAATAGGTGGTAATTTTAGCGTACTGGCAACGGAAGCCTACATGAATGTGATAGGTATGTATAACTTGCCCAGAGCAGCAGCTATGGGCACACTTTTAATGATACCCGCCCTGCTTATGTTCATTATCTACCGGCGGACAGTGGAAAATTCAAAATATTTCTCCCTGCGGGTGAGTACCGAAAGTCCCCTGAAATTATCCAGGGGGGTTAACTATAGTCTGGCCCTGATAACAATCAGTTTTATATCATTCCAGTTAATACAATATATCACCATACTCTGGGGAGCTTTCGCGAAAACCTGGGGGGTGGATTTCTCTTTCAGCCTAAGGCACATTCAGGCTGTGGAAGCAAGCCGATTAGCCGCCTTTGGCCGCAGCCTGGAATACGCATTGATCGCAGCCCTGGTTGGGACTCTGCTAGGAATGATAATTGCCTACATGATAGAAAGGAAGAAGTTTCCCGGCTACAGGATTTTGGACTTTTTGGTCACACTGCCCTATATGATACCCGGTCCATTTCTGGGAATTGCCTATGTCCTGGCATTTCACAATAAACCCTTGATTCTTACCGGTACTGCTTTTATAGTAGTGGTAAACTGTATCTATCGCCAGTTGCCTATCAGTACCAGAGCGGGTACAGCAGTGCTTACCCAGCTCAACCCGGAGACCGAGTACAGTGCTCGGGACCTGGGGGCAAGTGAGATAACCGTTTTCAAGGATATAATATTGCCTTCATTAAAACCAGCTTTTCTGCTGGGATTTGTAAATACTTTTACCACCACCATGACAACTATCGGAGCAATAATATTTCTGGTGGTGCCAGGAGCTGAAGTGGCTACGGTACAAATGTTTACTACCATAAAAACCGGGCAGATAGGAGTAAGTACAGTTCTAGCCAATATGATAATACTGGTTACCCTGGCCATAAATCTAGTATTTTCTTACTTTATTTTGCGTTCCCCCAAATATGGTGGCAGCGAAAAAAGGGAGGGAGCCTATGTACCTGCAATTGATGGGATTAAGTAAAAGTTATAATAACATAACGGCAGTAGATGATTTACACCTGGAGCTGGATAAAGGAGAACTGTTATCCATTCTGGGCCCTTCCGGTTGCGGGAAAACCACTACCCTCAGGATGATTGGAGGGTTTACTCCGGCCGAGAGCGGTAAGGTTATCCTGGAAGGCCGGGATATAAGTACAACTCCGCCTAATCTGCGGCCTACTGCCACTGTATTTCAAAGCTATGCCTTGTTTCAGCATATGAACGTTATCCAAAACGTCTGCTACGGGCTAAAATTTCAAAAGCTGGGGAAAAAAGAGATGCTGGGGCAAGGGGAAGAGATGCTGGAAATGGTAGGATTGAAGCACTACAGAAATAAGCCGGTGAATCAGCTGTCAGGAGGTGAACAGCAAAGGGTGGCTCTGGCCCGGGCTATGGTTATGAATCCGAAAGTCTTGCTGCTGGACGAACCTTTGAGCAACCTGGATGCTAAATTACGGCAAAAAATGCGCAAAGAAATCAGAGATATTCAGAAAGAATTGGGTATCACCACCCTGTATGTTACTCATGACCAGGAGGAAGCCCTGAGTATATCAGATCGTATAGCGGTTATGAACCACGGTAGGCTGGAACAGGTGGGCACTCCCAGAACCGTTTATAACTCACCGGCCAGTCGATTTGTTGCAGAATTTATTGGCAGGATAAACTTCCTGGCAGGAAAAGGGGAGCAGATACTGGCAGTAAGACCAGAGCGGATTACCATGTCAGAGGTATCAGGCTCCCTGCTGGGTACCATTGCACAAAAGCAATTTACCGGTGCGTATACCACCTACTTTGTCAGGGTTAGTGACCATACCATTGAAGTCGATGTACCATCCCTTGAAGATCGGGAATGGAACCCCGATGACGTAGTTTACCTTTCGTATTAAGAAGGCATGGAGAGGTCAGGCTGTGTGAAGAGTCACCAGAAACAAACTGAAAAAGCATATCAAAAAGGGATATCGGCACATAATGGTTTGATCAATAAAGAAAAGAGGTGCTGATATTGGCTTTCAGCATCAGTGGTCTCGGACCGTCTCCTTGCTTCCCTTAATCTTATCTGCGGTATTGTTCAGGAATTAGGTCCGCCAGTGTTGCTGTAGCCACACCGATGTGAGTATCTGCAGCTCCATAATAAACCAGTATTTCGTCATCATCTTCCAGGATTTCCTTGTTGGAAGCTGCTACTGCTCCACAGGTAAAAACAACGTTGGGTACCCATGAGCCTGAACCAGAGCCAATTTCATAGTCTTCTTCAGGCTGCAGTATACTGTTGGGGGAACGATAAATCAGAAGTTCCGGATTGTTAAGATCGACCAGGATCACGCCCAGACGATAAACCAGCTGCCGGTCTACTCCATGATATATCATCAACCAGCCGTAACGGGTTTTAATAGGCTGGGTACCGGAACCGATTTTCAAAGAATCCCACATCCGACCAGAACGGGGCCCTATGATAATGGCATGCCTTTCCCGGGGTACCGGAAATTCTAATTTATCCAGGTAGGAAACCCATATACTGGGTTCAATGCGATGATAAATAACGTATTTTCCCTGTATTTTTTCTGGAAACAGTATGGCATCTTTGTTCCATACATCTTTAAAGGCCAGTCCCTTTCTCATCCATTTATCAAACCTGCGTTCCAGAAAGTCTGCTACCTTTATGGAAGCAGCTGAAATTTGAGCGATAACCCCATCATAAGCAGTGTACATCATATAAATTTCGTCATCTATAATAACAGCTCGCGGATCTTCACAGCCCCGCTTCTCTTTTTCATTTACCGGTATAAATATCGGATCTGGCAGCCTTTCAAGAATGTTAAAGCCATCGCTTACCGCCATACCGATACGGGAGACTTCATCGTCTCCATAAGCCCGGTACAGAATATAGACGCGGTCATCAAGCCTTAGTGCTGCAGCATTCAGTACATATTTACTTTCCCAGAAATGATCTTTGATGGGATTTAGTATTGGATTACCTGTATATCTAACCAGGGGTTTAGCAGGCGGATATGCAATGGCTTCCTGAGCGACCACCGTTACATCTTTGGGTCTAATACCCAGAAGGGAATCCAGAACGTTTTCACTGGCTCTTCCTTCACCGATAAGCTGCTGTACTCCAGACTCGATGCTGAAGATATCGTAACCGAGTTCCTTATAAATATCCTCCAGCAAATCCTGGTTAAACCATTTTTCTTCTACATGACTGGAAAGAGGCGTAGGTACCCCTTTTCCTCCCTTATAATTATAGCTGGACCAACTCCAGGCCGAGAGGGGAAGAAAAGTGCCATTGTCTAGCACCTGGCTTAAGCCATAACTGTCACACATTATTCGTATAATATTAGCTTCTTCAACTAGCCCCTGGTCCTGAAGCTTATCTGCCAGACCCCGAAAGTTGTTTACCAGAGTACGGTGATGAAGATTTTCAAAAATATTATGGGCTGAAAAAGCCGTAGTTTCATAGCGTCCAATCAAGGAATTGCGTATCTTGGTTCCTAAATTTTTGCGTTCCCGGGCAAAAGTTCTCCACAGCTGGGCATAGTTTTCGGCAATAGTAATGTGCCGGGCTATGAATAAACAGAATCGGAGTCTGGGAAATTCACCTCCCATACCTTTATTAAAAGGAGTAGTAACGATCCTGGTAGTAAGCTTATTAAGATTGGAAATATTGCCCAACCTGGCTATCTGACCAAACCTTGGCTCTAATACAATATATTGAATATCTACTTCTTCCAGACCTTCAGGACGGATGTTGTCTAATATCCATAATAATGCCCGGTCAGCGTATTTGCGAGTCTCGATCAAGTTAGCCAAACTTACTGCATCCCTGATATTCATTTGCTCGATCAGATCGCGGGTACTCTGGCATCCGGCCGGTATCATGACATTTACCGGGGGAAATCTGACTACCATTTCTTTAAATGTCTCATCCTTAACCGAATACATCCTCCTGTACGGGAGCAGTTCGAAAAGATGCTGCAAGACCTGCTCAACCCCGTCCTCGCTATACAGGTCGCCGGGAAAGAGTGATTCCATAGTCCTTTCCAATTGGTTCATGTACTCTTTGAAGCGGGCAAATATGGTATCAGGTTCCGCATCGCGGGCCACTCCCAAAGAATTGTGAATTACATCTTCGAATGCTTCCTGATAACGTTTTTGAAGACGGTTGAAGACTTCTTCCGTGTATACTACTTTACCCCCCTTACCGATAATGGTATTTGGCAGAACTATGGGTATTCCCGGAACATACTCCAGATAGCGGGAAGGAGTAAGGGGTGGAGTAACCTCGAGCAGTGTTTTTTCCCACTTATCGTTAAATCTATCCCGTATCCTAAGAAAACACCTGCGCTGTTCAGCTTTCATGGCCGATGCTTCGAGTTCGGGCAAATGGCTGGCGTTAATACCCCCCATACCTTCCAGCTGTTCCTGTAAAAGCTGCATATGCAATACATAACTGGCTATTCTTCCATTAAATGCTGAAGTAAGGGTATTTAATATATCGTCTCGATTCAATTCTTGGGAAAAGCAGTACTCAAACAGCAGTGAGAGAACGAGTTCAGCCCAGCTCTCAGGTTTGAACTTGAATTCTTTGCTGGGAGTCAGAACCGAGTTCTGTATGTCTTTATATACGGTTCCCTTCACAGCGGTTTCGTATATGCTGGCATACTGATTAAAGTTTCGTTTAAAAAACAGCACCATCTCTTCAGCACAGAAGATTACCTCTACTGGTTCTTCTTCATTTCGAACCCCATATATATCTGGAACTCGCGAGATAATCTGGTTTTTTAACCAGTACTCCTCATCTCTTTTAATACATTCAAACAAGGCCCGTGCTATTTCCTTGAAAACATAATTAACCTTCTCCAGGGAGAATCGCTCTAATTTCGCTCCCAGTGAAACTTCGCACATATCCTTGTTCCACATCATCACCCGGGTTAATATCCAGGGGTCGATTCCGTAGCTTTTCGTTATTTCCGGCCAGAATTTGAATTCCAGGCACAAATCTTCTACCAGATTATGCGAGAGGGCATAAATGCCGCTCAAAGCTCCTTCTATTCTGTAACCATAAAAATGTTCCAGCAGCGGCGCCACTAGAAAACTGTTAACAATGTTATCGAAATAGTGCTGCCGATAGGTGGTTAATACAAAGTCATATTTTAAACCCAGGGGCTCCGCTATTCTGCTTATCCAGTCTGCCTTTAAGCCCCTGTGCTCTTCACTGGCCAGGTCGGCTGCAAAGATTATTATATCGGAGGTTAAATGATCTGCTATTTCCAGCATCGCCCGTATACTAGCTCCTCGACCGTTGCTGCCTGGCAGCATAAGGAATTCATAGTGGGGGAAATTAAACTCCATCTCTTGAATACGTTCAATAGCTTCACTGCCTTCAGGGTCACCTGCGCATAGAATTAAAGGGTTCTTGTAGTTTTGGCCGTTGAATAGTGCTTCCTCTATAGTCTTGAGTATAATGGGCAGTGTATCTTTTTCATTATAGAAAGGAACCCCGATAATCAAATCGGCCTGGTAAGATTCTAATTCCTGCCAGGCTTTATGCAAAGTCTCATTAAAAATAACTTCACTTTTTTCTAAATGCTCACAATCGGCTGGTATAAATTCCATAATTACACCCCTCCCTGCAATTATAATTATACGTTGGCAGCCATCATAATGCCAGGTATATTGAAAGCATATGCTTGAACATAACTATAATGCAGGCTAGTTGAGTCAGGGGACACAGGGGGACGGGGGACACAGGGGGACGTTTCTGTTGTGTCCTTTTATTTTGTGGTAGGAAGGACACAACAGAAACGTCCCCCTGTGTCCCTTAAATTAACTTCGATACTTACGTCTCTTAAATAGCGAGGCAAAGAGGACTCCTGCCCGAAGCCGGAATGGAAATACCACGTTTATCGTAGAACTGCCTAAATAAGTAAGTCTGGCGGGTCTTTCGCGACACTTTTTAACGAATTGAGTTGGATGGTTATCTTAAGAATATCAGGGATTAGCACAGCTCTCCTCGGATAATAAAGTCATGGTTGAATTGAAAAATGAATACCAGCAAAAAGAAAGACCGTCCCCATGCCTGGAGACGGTTCTCGGTTATGTTTTCTAATTATGCTGTACCACGTCTATGGCTTAATTTAAAGAGCAAAAACATGTCGCCCAATTTGGGTTATTATATTTCTGCTCCATACCCACTTACTAGTTGCCGTTACTGGATTCCAATAGTATAAAGCCCCCCCGGTGGGATCCCATCCCTTTAGAGCGGCCTCTGCGGCTTGTCTGGAAACCTTGTCGGGCTGCAAATAGAATTGACCATCACTGACAGCAGTGAAGGCAAGGGGTTCAAAAATAACGCCTCTTAAGGTGTTGGCAAATTTCTTTGATTCGAGCCGGTTAAGGACAACTGCAGCAACTGCTACCTGACCCACATAAGGTTCCCCCCTGGCTTCACCATACACTATCCTGGCCAAATCAAAAACATCCTGACTTGAAAAGGATAGAAATCCGCGAGAAGGAGTAGTGGTATTCACAGATCCATGACTTACTCCATTTATAATAGCCATTGCTGTTGCTTTACCAACTATGCCGTCAACATTTAGTCCGTTATCTGCTTGAAAATTACGAACTGCGGTCAAGGTTTGCCACCCAAATACGCCGTCAACGGAGCCTGCTGAATATCCCAGATAGTTTAAATCTTTTTGTAATTGATTGACATCATAACCCTGCATTCCTATTTTGAGTGTCCTATCTCCCAGGTAAGCATCAGCCTGGGCTGGAATAAGTAAATGTGCAAACATAACTATGAATGTAATAAGTAACACGGCAGCTATCTTATTTTTCATTACTTCTTATCCTTTCACTGTCAGATTTCTTTTATTGTATCCATAAAAGGTGTGCAGTGGCAAAAGAGCTTATCCTTCCCCTTTAATGAAACAAGCCCCTGAGAAGGGTTAATTCATGAAACTGATAGATTTATATATATTGTGAGCCATACCTTTCACTTATTAGCCCGATTCTAGATTGTACCTGTATTACCAGCTGTTCCAACCCTAAAGGAGAGACTTATGGAACGGTCTGATTATCTCGCATTTTGTCCCAGAGGAAATCGTGGGAACAGGGATGTTCTTAAATAGTCTAAATAACATTTAAATGATTCTCTAGTTGATGGGTCCAGTGCAGATAACGGTTCGTCCAGAAGCAGTATGCGGGGAGAACATATCAGGGCCCGGGCCAGGGCTGTTCTCTGCTTTTCTCCTCCGCTCAAGGCGGATGGATAACGGGAAAGATATCTTTGGGCATGCTTTGCCAATTGCGCAGGATTCTTCATCGCCCAGGGCAAGTTTGATCCCTGGTTTAGCCAAATCACCAAGTCCTGTTAATTTAAGGCTAAAAGTTGGGAGAAAACAGATAGCAGTTAGAAATCAAGAAACACTTAGCCCACAGAAAGTTCTGAAATAGCTTAAATTATATTGTAAGAAATGTTAAGCTTTTAACATAGTATTTATAAAATAATGGAAAGGAGATTGGGTATGATTAATACGAAAAAAGGTATTATTGTTTTGCTTACTTTAATGTTCCTTCTGCTTATGGCGATTCCAGCTTGTGGTCAGACTCAACTGGATTATAATGGTAAAGGCTATAATAACTCCAGCGGAATCGTGCTTCAGAATGGAGCAAGTTTTTTTTCCACAGGTGCTATAGCCAATATGCTGGGTTGTGATGTTGTAATAGAAGGCAATACTGTTACTCTGCAGGAAAATAATGATGTATTGATACTTGAGGTCGGAAGCAAAGTTGCTTTTCTGAACGGTGTGGAGAAGCAAATGTCTGCTGCCCCCTTGTTAGTGGAAAACCAAGTGCTTGTGCCAATTCGTTTTGTCTTTGAAAGTTTTGGAGCAACTGTATCATGGAATGACCTGGAGAAAAAAATTCTGGTCAATTACACCGAAACTCGTAACGGAATGAATGCCGAAGAACTGATTGTCAAGTCTTCAGAGAAAATGATAGAGGCCAACACTTATAAGATGTTCATGGACATGGTAATGAATATGGATATGTCAGGTCAGGAGAATGGTGAACCAGTTGAAGGTTTGCAAGTAAATACCCATAGTAATGTTGAGTGCTGGGTTCAGTATGACCCGCTGCTCATGTACATGGTTCAAAATGTTGAAATGCCTGGAAACGATCAAATACCTGCACAAACTTTGCAAACTGAAATATTGATAAAAGATAATGCTATGTATATGACCATGCCGGAAATGGGCTGGGTTAAAATGGATATGCCCGGATTGGATATGGAGGAGTTGATGAGTCAGTCTATGTCTCTCGACCCAGCTGCTTATCTAAAAATGTGGGGCGATATGGGTATTTTAGCATCTATTGCTAATGATAGTGAGAAAGATGGTCAGAACTATTGGATAGTAAACTATACTATGGGTAAGGAAATACTGGAGAGCGATTACTTCCAGCAGATAATCCAGTCAATGTCTACCCTCGGAACCGCGGAAGGAATGGATTTACAGAGTCTATTAAACAGTTTGGACTTCGATCTTTACTCTTCTACCTGGATTAACCCGAATACTCTTCAAACCGATTACATGGATATCACTGGAACAATCAAAATGAATATTGATATGTCTAATCAGGGAATACCTGGCAATATGTCAATTAATATGTTTATGGACGGCAGTTATTCAATATCAGATTATGGCATAGAGTTTGAGGTTCCCGATGTGAGCAGTGCGGTGGATTTTAGCAATATGACCACACAGCTGTAAATAAACTAAACCCTCGCTAAAATCATGTTTTAGTGAGGGTTTTTTTGCAAGCTGTCAGCCGGGAGTCTCTCCCGGCTGTTATAATATATTGCGTTTTCTGTATTGGAATACTAATTGTGGATTAGATTCAATGCTCCAGCTGAACTAAGACATAAAGAAGTATTAAACTCAAATAATCCTTACCGCAAGCGCCTAGATGTCAGCTAAAATTCGTTTTGAATCCCTGGATGGTAAACATCACCTATAAGGTACCATATTTACGACGCTGTTAGACATCCTTCTTTGCTTTTAAATGCTCATATATAACCTGAGCAATCATTCTGGCAGCATTGCCAATAACGGCAGGGCATTTTTCTGAGGTATGGGCACCAGCGTCACAAAAGGCAGGATAGTCTATTACTGCATCGGTCAAATCATAAGATCTCCCAAAAATACAAGTTTGTACTTCTTTGCAATTAATCCCACCGTACTCTTTTATGAACTTCTCTCTAATTTGCTGAACCAGGCGACAGGCTTCCCGGTACTTGTTTTTGCCTTCTTCAATATCACCCTGCAAATCATCAAAGCTACGTCCAACCAGGCTTCCAATTAGAATAGCCCCACCGTTATAAGCGCCACATGCATCTCCCTTCATCCCGATACCGCCGGCCAGGCCCGATCCTGCTTTAAACAGCAGGGGATCAAAACCAAGGTATTCGATAAAAGGTACGAGAACGCACTGACCGCAGTTAAAATATACCACTTCGGCCTCATTAGCACGATCGAAAAGCTTTTGAAAATTGTCTTTGTTCATTTCCTCAAGTTGGTAAAGAAGATCATTTGTATTCATAATTTTCGCTCCTTAAATAGATTAGCTATTTTATCAGCAACGGTTCTGATCCACTTCCATTCTTCCAGGGCTACCCCCCGAAGGTTACTGATGCGGTATGACATAATACCGCTGCTACTATTCTTTTAACCTCCAATTTCACTCCAACTAAATAAAAAAGCATACTTATACATTTTTTAAATATTTATGCATAGCCGCAGCCGCTTTACGACCGGCTCCCATTGCTAAAATTACCGTAGCCGCCCCGGTAACTATATCTCCCCCGGCGAATATGCCCATACGTGAAGTCTGACCATCAGAATCAGCCTCTATGGTACCATATCTGCCAGTATTTAGTCCCTGAGTGGTTGTTTGAATCAGGGGGTTCGGACTTTGCCCGATTGCGACCACTACGGTGTCAACTGGGATGCCGTATTCGGAGCCAGGAATATTGATGGGAGAACGACGTCCAGAAGCATCAGGCTCACCCAGCTCACATTTAACGCAAACTAGTTCCCTGACCCAGTTTTGCTCATCTCCCTGGATTTCAACCGGCTGGGTGAGCAGGTGGAAGTGAATTCCTTCTTCACGGGCATGTTCGACTTCTTCTGCTCGGGCCGGCATTTCTTTCTCCGAGCGGCGGTAAACAATATATACTTCTTCAGCCCCCAGCCGTTTAGCACAGCGAGCCGAATCCATTGCCACGTTGCCGGCTCCTAGAATGGCTGCTCGTTTACCAATGCGCACAGGGGTTAAATATTCAGGGAAACGATAACCTTTCATTAAATTAACCCGGGTCAAGAACTCGTTAGCGGAATAAACGCCGTTGAGGTTTTCACCCGGGATGCCCATGAAGTTAGGAAGGCCTGCTCCAGTCCCAATGAATATGGCCTTATAGCCCTGCTCCATCAGTTCATCCACCTTCATAGTTCGGCCAATTATTACGTTAGCTTGAATATCGACTCCCAACTGGCGGACATAATCGATGTCAGCCTGTACGATATCCTTGGGAAGCCTGAATTCTGGAATCCCATACATTAATACTCCGCCCGCGACATGCAGGGCTTCGAAAATAGTAACCGAGTAGCCCAATTTGGCAAGTTCTCCAGCACAGGTCAGCCCGGCGGGGCCGGACCCCACTATTGCTACTTTAATGCCGTTGGCGGGAGCTATATCCGGTATCTCAATTGCTCCCTGAGCACGTTCATAATCGGCTGCGAACCGCTCCAAACGACCTATACCTACCGGTTCGCCTTTCTTGCCGCGCACGCAGTATTGTTCACATTGGCTTTCCTGGGGACAAACCCGACCGCAAATAGCTGGCAGGCTGCTGGTCTCCTTGATTTTTAAAGCAGCAGCCACATAGTCCCGCTCCTTAATCTTCTTAATAAAATCAGGGATAGCGATATCTACCGGGCAGCCTTGACGGCATTCTTCAGTTTTGCATCCAAGGCAGCGGGCGGCTTCAAGCAGCGCGTCTTCTTCGGTGTAGCCCAGAGCTACTTCATTAAAATTATTTACTCGCTCCTTCGCATTTTGGGAGGGCATAGGTTTCTTCTGAGTATTCTTTATGGCTTTTTTTAGTTCTTCTGCTGATGGCAACTGCATCTGCAAACACCTCCTTCGTTATGGTGTTCGAGCATGGCTAGCTTTTCTTCCTCGGCGAACATAAGCGATCTCTGGCGAGCCAGGGTCCAATTAATCTTGTGGCCATCAAACTCAGGTCCGTCAACACAAGCAAATTTGGTGTTGTTTCCGACTTCGATGCGGCACGCGCCACACATACCAGTACCATCAACCATGATCGGGTTTAAACTAACCACGGTGGAAATACCAACCTTCTCAGTTACTTCGCAGACTGCCTGCATCATTATCATCGGACCAATTGCTACGACCAGGTCGATTTTCCCTCGCTCATTAATTAGTTCTTTCAAAACTTCGGTAACCATGCCAGTTCGGCCATACGAACCATCATCAGTCGTGATAATGACTTCAGAACTGACTTTTTTCATCTCTTCTTCCAGGATCAGCAGGTCATGGGTTCGAGCACCTAAAATGCTTATTACTTCGTTTCCAGCTAATATCATTTCCCTGGCGATAGGATGAATAGGCGCAACCCCAACCCCACCGCCAATCATTATTACTCGTCCCAAACGCTCAATATTTGAGGGTTGTCCCAGAGGGCCTGCAAAATCCAACAGGCAGTCTCCTGCTTCCATCGTAGCCATTAGCTCAGTACTTTTACCAACTACCTGGAAAATAATAGTAATGGTACCTTTTTCCCGGTCAAAGTCGGCGATGGTCAGCGGAATTCTCTCTCCCACTTCGTCCTTGCGCACCATTACGAACTGGCCTGCCTGGCAACTGCTGGCAACCAAAGGTGCTTTTACCTCAAACAAGATCATAAGATCATTAACGAGTACCTGCTTCTTGAGTATCTGATACAAGTCCTATACCTCCTTAAATTATATTAACTACATGGGAATCACTACTATCTATCAGGCAATTATGCTGCAAGAAACGTGCCGATGTATGTTTATATTAACCTCAACTCATTTTTGGAAATTGGCAGAGTAATGCAACTGACTGGTTTTTTCAACCCGGAGGAAATGAAGGTATTAGAAAATAGCATAAGATAAGGTTGTACCAAATTGAGTTTGGGGATCGAAACCATATCTATTTTAAAATGAGTCAGATTTGATCAGAAATTAGTTAAAAATTAACGGGTGCGAGCGAGGGCTATTTAGCTGGTGTATAAAGTGAAATTGTTCAAACCTTGATTTTAGGCTTTTTACTGGTTTTAATGGTTTTTAACATTAACTCTTAGCAAGTAAACTTAACAGGCAACCCATAAATGACTTGATGTGCAAAAGTTGAATTATCAGGGGTTTACACGGGATTTGAGATAACCCCGTGTTTTTTTAAACCGAAAATGACTTATAAAGCATACTGAATTTACATCTGCTTACAATCAATTATATCCAACCTGGATGATAGAAAATGAACTGGCTAGCCATTAAAGAGAAGTTCCAGAGATGCGCAAAACCCCTTAATAAGGCACTGGCATAGTATTTGCAATTTATAAGGCAAAGTCCATATGCTTTAGAAATATTTTTGAGGAGGATAAAGAATGTCGGAAAAGAAATTTGTCGATCCCTACGGTGTATTCACAACACGCATTGATGTTCCTGACACATTCCCTTCCAATTCAGATTTGTCAGGGAAAAAGGTCTTAGTAACGGGAGGTGGAAGAGGTCTCGGGGTAGGAATAGCTTTAGCATTTGCCGCTGCAGGTGCAGATGTTGCCGTTTCTGCTAGAACAGAGACTGATGTTAAAGAGATTGCTAAGCGTATCGAAGCTAAAGGAGTTAAGGGTCTTGCCGTGGCCGGTAATGTTAAAGATGCTAAAAGTGTTCAAGAGATGATAGCTGCAGTGGTTGCGGAATTTGGCAGGATTGATGTTCTGGTCAACAATGCAGGCATCAGTCCATGGGTATTGCGCCCCGAAAAGTATACCGAAGAACAGTGGGATGAAATGATGGGTATTAACCTGAAGGGATGCTGGCTTTGTGCTAAAGAAGCATTTCTGCAATCAATGAAAGATCTTGATAAGGGCAGAATCATTAATACTGGTTCAGCTTTTGGTATGATTGGTGACCACCGCGTACTTCCTTATTGCTCCAGTAAAGGTGCGGTATTAAACTTTGCCCGGGCACTGGCGATAGACTGGGCTCCGTATAATATTACGGTAAACAACGTAGCTCCAGGATTTTTTGATTCCCCCCTCATCGAAGGCTATAAGAACAACGAAGCATTAGGTCAACAGATTCTGGACCGGGTACCGCTGGGCCGCTGGGGAAGGATTGAAGAGCTGGTAGGAACTTATATATTTCTGGCATCAGATGCATCCAGCTTCATAACTGGCCAGACCATTTATGTTGATGGCGGTATGACCATAATCTAATTCTAAGTACTTTCACAAGCAGAAGAATAATATGCACCAAGTAACAAGGCGAAATATTTAAGGAAAGGCAGGAAATTTTTATATGAACTTCGAGTTAACAGAAGAAGAACGATTAATAAAAAATATGACCAGGGTTTTTGCGAATGAAGTGATCATTCCTCAAATTGACGAATCATATGAAACCAAAGAGTTTCCTCTTGGAATATTCCAGCAGATGGCTGACCTGGGTTTGATGGGGCTGAAGTATCCGGAAGAGTATGGCGGCAGTGGTGCAAGCAATATGGCTTATATAACTGCTATGGAGGAAATAGCCAGGGGTGACTGTGGTGTAGGTCTAACCTGGGGAGTACATCAGACTTTAGGCAGCGTTTCGATCATCAAGTTCGGAACTGAACAGCAAAAGGAAAAATATCTCCCCAAGATGGCTGCCGGGGAATGGCTGGGTGCCTTCGGGCTTTCTGAAGCTAATGCCGGTTCGGATAACCAGGGCATGGAATGTAAGGCCGAGCTTCAGGATGATGGAACATGGAAAGTCAATGGCACCAAGATGTTCATCAGCAACACCGGCACTCCCTTGAGCTTCGGGGGAATCTTCCTGTTTGTTACTGGCAAAACTCCAAGCGGAAAAAAGGAATTTACATCATTTATCGTAGATAAAGATACACCTGGATACAGCATTGGAACGAAGTTTAAGAAAATGGGTTTTGACTGGGGCGACACCCGGGAGCAGATCTTCGAGGATTGTATTCTTTCCGATGAGCAGCGTTTAGGACCACGCGGTAACGGCTTTAAACAGATCATGGATACTCTTGATGCTGCCAGAATCGGATATGCTGCTAACAGCTTGGGTATGGCCGTACGTTGCTATGATGAAGCACTAAAATATGGTAATGAACGCAAGCAGTTTGGACAAACCATTAACAGTTTCCAGGTTACCTCCTTTAAATTAGCCAATATGGCTACTAAAATCGAGCTGGCCAGACTTATGGTTCAAAAAGCAGCCTGGATGCGTGACAACAATATACCGCATACCAAAGAAGCGGCTATGGCCAAATATTATGCCTCTAAAATCTGTATGGAGGTAGCCAGCGAAGCGGTTCAGATCCATGGTGGCTATGGATTCTCGGAAGAATACCCGGTTTGCCGTTATTTCAGATATGGCAAGATGATGGAGATTGGTGAAGGTACCAATGAGATCAATCAGATAGTTATTTCTCGTCACCTTGGTATTGCTGGACTATAGATGGAGAGGAGAGAGTCACTTGAAAAGACCGTACAGGTATACTCATGACTGGAAAGAGGAATATAACAGAAAACTGGTATCTGCAGAAGATGCGGTTAAGGTAGTGAAGTCATTTGATCGGGTTTTTCTGCCTGGGTTTGGGGGAGATCCTCCAACTCTTTTAAATGAGTTAGCCAAACGTGGCAATGAGTTAGATGCAGTCGAGATTGTCAGCTGCAACCCGGTTATTCCATTTGAACACAGCAAACCGGAATACAACGGAATATTTATTGATAATCCGTGGTTTGTTGGTGCTGGAGCACGCAAAGCGGTTATGGAAGGAAGAGGAACCTATACTCCAGTTAACTTTGGACATTATGCAAGATTCATGAAAGATGTCGAAATCAATGTGGGTATGATCATGGTTTCGCCTCCTGACAATTTCGGATACATGAGCTTTGGAATTATGACTGGTTATTCCCGCGCTATTATCGAAGAAGCAGATATCGTGATTTTGCAAATATCCGAACAACAGCCTAGATGTCTCGGAGACTGCTTTGTTCACGTTTCTGAAGTTGATTATATTGTAGAGGCTAACGATTCTATTCCAGCATTTTCAAAAGCACAAGCCTCAGAAATCGATAAAACGATGGCTGAAATTATTGCAGCAGAAATTGAAGATGGATCTACTATTCAGTTAGGAGTGGGGGGGACACCGAATACTGTAGGAATGCTTCTGGCCAGCAAACGCGAACTCGGTGTTCATTCGGAAATGATGATTGATGCATTTATTGATCTGCTGGAAGCTGGAGCTATCACCAATACCAAGAAGACCATGCATCCTGGCAAGTTCATCTGCACCTTCGCTGGTGGTACCCGTAAACTGTATGACTGGATGGATAATAACCCCCTGGTTGAAAATCATCCGGTTGGCTACACCAATGATCCTTATATAATCGGCCAGCAATATAAGCAGGTCTCCATTAACGCTACCTTAGAGGTCGATTTGACTGGACAAGCCTGTTCAGAAAGTATTGGAACACGTCAATACAGCGGTTTTGGCGGACAGCTGGACTTTGTCAGAGGCTGTATGTTATCTCCCGGCGGCAAATCATTCTTAGTGGTACCTTCCACAGCTAACACCAAGGATGGAGTGGTATCCAGTATTGTGCCAACACTTAAACCCGGCGCAGGAGTGACAACACCCCGAGGTGACATACATCATGTAGTTACTGAATACGGTATGGTCAACTTGAGAGGCAAAAGTGTCAGACAGAGGGCCATGGATTTAATATCCATTGCTCATCCTGATTTCCGTGCGGAATTGAAAAAAGAAGCCCAACGCCTGTTGATGATGCCCTAGTTGTTGGGAACTTACAAATAAAATCCTTATTCAAATAATGATATGCAGCCATCTCGAAAATGTATGGTTGTGATCGCTTGGTCCACCAGGAGTTTAATCTGAAGACGGGGATAGGTTTCCTATCTGGGAAAATAATATATACAGAATTTATTGATTAAACGGACCAAATTAAATTTGAGGGAGAGGGGTGAGAGACGTTCACAAATCAATGCGATGTAAAATACCTGCTAACGGTAAATAAAGGAGGGATACACCAATAAATGGAGGTTATCGCTAATAATACAACTAGAGCCCGGTAGGGCAGGATATAAGTTAAGAGCGTAGCAAGTATTGAAATTCGAAATTGGTTTGCTTTGAATCAGGATAGGGTTCGCTGAAAAATGAAAGGGAGGAAGCTATCTATGGAGAGAACTGTAACTCAGGAATTAGCCCGGTTTGCTGTAAATCTTAAATACGAGGACATTCCCCTTAATGTAATAGACAAGGTGAAAACCTGTATTTTGCATGGTACTTGTATCGGCCTGGCAGGAATGGATATTATATTTGGCAAAATTGCCCGGGCTCAGATCAGTAAAGCTCCCACTGCAATTGGAAATGGGTCTGTAACACTCCTTGGAGATGGTGCCAAGGTAGCAGTCATGGATGCAGCCTTTGCCACCAGTGTTTTGTATCATGGCAGGGTTCAGGAAGATACCCATGGCACAACTCATATAGGAGCTATCAGCATTCCTCTGGCAATTGCCCTCGCCGAAATGAACGGTCAGACTGGAAAGGATGTTATTACTGCCCTTGCCGCAGCCTACGAGGTAGGAGGTGCACTGGGCAAAGATTACACTGCCCTGACAACTCCCAGAGGGTGGAGAGCCAGCTCTATTTATGGCATTTTTAGTGCTGCCACCGTTGCCGGTGTTTTAATGGGACTTAATGAAGAGGAGATGACTAATGCATTAGGCCTGGCCAGTGCATTTGCATTTGGAACTACGGAGAGTTTTAAAGCCGCAACTATGGAATGGCGGTTCGAAGTTGGACTGGCCGCAAGAAATGGTTATCTGGCAGCAGTATTGGCCAAAGAGGGTGCACTAGCCGCGGCTAATGCAATGGAAGGCGACATGGGTTTCTTCAGAGCTTTTGCGGGAACTCGTGAGAACCTTGATAAGATCACCGAAAATCTCGGCAAGGTGTGGGAGACCAACAACGTAACCTTCAAGCTTTATCCGGTGTGTGCATTCAACCAGACCCAGGTTATAAACAGCATCTCATTGGCGTCAGAAAATGACCTTGATCCGGCTAAGATTACTTCAATAGAAGTTAATATGAGTGAATATGAGGCTAATTATCCCGGGCAGATGAATTGGGGCCCCTTTTCTGCCCATGCCGGAACATTAATGAGCGCACCGTTTTGTGTAGCAGCTTCCTTATTAAATAGAAGATTGACTTTATCTGATCTGCATCAGTTTGAGGATTCTACTATTCTGGAGCTGGTCAACAAAACCAAAATAATTCCCAATCCCGAAATTGGATTCCTTTGTTCACGCATTGTGGTTACCCTGGAAGATGGAACGGTAGTAGAACGTCCTATGAATGTTACAGAACAGTACTATAATTTGGATTTTGCCAGGGATGTTGAAATGATGAGGACTATGAAGGACGAAATTGCAATTTCGGATGAGAAATTGGAAGATCTTATCGCTATTGTAGGCACTCTAGAACAGCAAGAAAACATGAACGCATTTGTCAATGCAACACTAGTAGATTAATATGGGTCAGGTTCCTGAAATAGCTTGGTAGGAGTGATAACTTGTGGGTTTGTATCAATTTGAAAACTATGTACCCAGGGTCGACTCATCGGCATACGTTCATCCGGAGGCAGTACTAATTGGTGATGTCAGTATCTCCAGGAATTGTTATATTGGACCGGGTGCATCGATACGGGCTGATTGGGGGAGCATCACTATAGGACCGGGTTCTAATATTCAGGACCGAGTTGTTATTCACGTTAAACCAGAACACTCAGTAATCCTTGGAGCTAATTCACACATTGGACATGGTGCTATCCTGCATGGACCATCTCTGGGATTCCATGTTTTTATAGGCATGGGTGCCATCATAATGGACGGAGCAGAATTGGGTGACAATTGCTGCATAGCTGCAGGGACTCTTATCCCTGGTGGAATGAAAATACCAGCTAACAAACTTGTTAAAGGCGTTCCCGGCAGGATTGTTTCAGACGTATCCTTGGAAATGGCGGCAGCATTAGAAACAGCAACAAAGCACTATCAAACCCTGACTGAACGGTGCCTTAAGGGAATGAGAAGAGTCAACTTTTAGTTAAACAGTTGGTGGGGAATTAATAATATTGTTATTTATAGAGGAGGTTTTACATTTGTCTACTAAAGTTGCGGAAAAAGCTTGGGGATATCGCCACATAATACTGCTGGTAGTATGGGGATTATATCTGATAAATTACCTGGATAGGATAGCAGTTCTGACATTTCTGCCTTATATTAAAGAAGATCTAAACCTAACTACGGTTCAGGTCGGGTGGTTAGGATCAATATTCTTCTTTGGATATGCTTTAGCCCAATTTTCAGCAGGTTTCTTAAGTGATAAAATTGGTGCTAAAAAAACCATGGGCATTGCCATAACGGTCTTCACTGGAGTTACCTTTTTGACTGGTTTAGTTCAGAATTTCACACAATTCATTATACTGCGTCTTGGTCTGGCTCTGGGTGAAGGTCACCATTATACCCCTGCAATTAGAGCACTTGCCGACTGGATGCCTAACCATGAGAAAGGAAGAGCCAGTGGTTTCTTTGCTACTGTTTTTGGATTCGCTCCTATGCTGACTCCATTAATAGTAACCTCTATTGCAGTCGCATGGTTTGGTGGTGCATGGAGACCGGTATTCTTCTGCCTGGCAGTACCCGGTGTTATTGGAATATTCATACTTTGGAAGTTTATGCATAATACACCGAGCGAAGGACTTGCGAAAGGCGTTGTAAGACAAGGCGAATACGATATGATCGTAGATTCTATTGGCCAGGATCAAAAAATCACTGGTGTTAACTACAGTACCAAATTGATCTTTGGAGATAGTAAATTTTATTTATATTCCATTGCCTGGTTCATGCAGCTGATGATTTACTGGGGAATGACCACCTGGGTGGCATTTTTCCTGGTAACTGCGCATGGATTTAATATCAAAACTATGGGTATCCTGGCAGGTGTTCCCTACGCTGCCGCCATTTTGGCCCAATTTTTGGGTGGGATTGTTGCGGATAAATGGTTCCAGGGACGCCCCCGCATTGTCTGCGTTATAGCTTTCCTGGGCTGCATCCCATCTCTGTATTTCCTGGGTCAGGTGCCCTCGGGCAGCATAACTCCATTGGTAATACTGTTGGCACTTTGCGGGTTCTTCATTAACTTCAACTGGGGTGTTATCCAGTCATATCCTTCTTATAGATATCCCAGAGAAATCGTAGGACGCGCTATGGGTATTGCCAACGGGGTTGGTCAGTTTGGTTCCTTTGTTTCCCCTATGATTGCTTCATACCTGATCATTACCAATGCCGCTGGTGTTAGTGACTTTTCCCGGGTTTTCTTCTTCTGGGCAATAGCTGCAGCAGTAGCAGCAACCGCATTCTTCTTCCTGAAGGAAGAAGCTATCGATGCAGAACCATACAAAATTGTTAGCGAGAAGAAATTAGCTTCCTAAACGCAGTTTGATATCCTGTTATGTATTGTGCAGCTAAAAGTGCTGCACAATACATATCTTTGTATTTAGGAAGGAAATAATAGAAAAGGGACGAGAGGTGTAATACTAATGTCAGAATTAATATTTTCTTCATCATTTGTAGTCGCTACAGTTCTTTTAATTACTTCTGTAGTGGTAGTCTTTGTTTGGGATAGGAAGTACATTACTAGAACCTGTGATCAATGTAATCGTGCTAATTTTATTCCTAAACGGGATCCTTTTTTTAATTGTAAATATTGTGGGTATGATTTGGATGCCAGAGCTAAGGAAGCATTGCTTAAAGAAAGCATTGGATAGCAGTAATAATTATCATTCTAGAATAAACTTATTTTGCTTGTAAATTGACGGAATAGCTGTAATATTATAATTAAATGTCGATTGTTGAAAACAGGTATTAAGCGGGGTGGAAAAATGCTAAGTGCTATTGATTTTAGGGATGCTACCTACCCAACATTTACTCCAGATGTACCAGTATATGAAGCAATAGACATACTAAGTGATGTAAATGAATCAATTGGGTTTGTTGTTCAGGATGGCAAACATTTAGGAACCTTCAGGCTGACAAGGAATAAAATTGAACAACTACCAGCTAACTCTCGTGTTTCCGATATCATTATTCGTAATTATCCTACCATTTTACCAGATACCCCCATTTACCAGCTCGGTTTAAAGAGTCTGCTTCCGGTGCCTCTTGTGAGTGCGCAGGGATTTTTCTATGGGGTAATCCAACCTGCTACAGTATTTTCCTTCTTTCAGATGTTTGGTGCAACACAATACGGAGAAATTCATAATCAACTGAGCGTTGGGGTGATCTTTGAAAGTGCGGAAGGATTAATCACACAGATCAACAGCACGGCCATTAAACTGCTTGGTGTTGAAGCTAAAGATGTTCTGTTTCAACCTCTAGCCCAGGTTATTCCAGAAGTCGATCATGATGAATTGTGCAAGATACGAAAAAATATACAGAGGCATGGAAAGGTAATTGATCTGAAAAGAAATATGGTGGAATTAAAAGGGCGTCAAATAGGATGGATGACTTTATTGGAGGACATCTCCAGCCTGGTTAATGTTACAGCTGAGCTGTCAGGTTTCCATAATCTCACGGAGGAGATTGAAACAATTTTTCGGTATGCCAGTGAAGGACTGTGTATAATCAATAATAATGGCGTGATTTTGAAGAGTAATGATGCTTTATGTAATGTTATGGGAGCGCCTCAAGATCATATTGAAAATCGACATGTAAAAGAATTGAAAATGGATGGAATTATTGATAAATCGATTGCTGAGACAGTATTATCTAAAAAAGCCGAAGTAACCATCACCCAAAAATCAAAAAAGCAAAATCAATGGTTAACTACTGGAAGGCCAGTTTTTAATAAAGAAGGGAATATAATCTATGTAGTTTCAACTGCCAGAGACGTAATTAAGACGAATAGAATGTATCGAGCGGCCGGGGTAAAGCGGGATAAGTACACGTTTCTTGACATTGAAACCAGGCAGGTACTTGATAAGGTTGGCATCATAGGTGAAAGCAAAAGTATGTCCAACATTATAGGTGTGGTTTCCCGAATTGCTAATTCTTCCGCAACAGTACTTATTCAAGGTGAGTCTGGTACGGGGAAAGAATTGATTGCCAGGCTCATTTATGAACTAAGCGACAGGAGATTCGGTGGAAAATTTATAGGCGTGAACTGTGGAGCCTTGCCCAGAGAACTTCTGGAGGCTGAACTCTTCGGATATGTGGGAGGAGCTTTTACCGGTTCCAAAAAAGAAGGTAAAAAAGGCCTTTTTGAACAAGCCAACAAAGGGACGATATTCCTGGATGAAATCGGTGATATGCCTTATGACTTACAGGTTAAACTTTTGAAAGCCGTTGAATATGGGGAAATCGCCAAGGTTGGAAGTGCTGAAACGATAAAGGTAGATACCAGAATCATTGCTGCTACCAATCAAAATTTACAGAGTATGGTTGCCGATGGAACCTTCCGGGAAGATCTTTTTTATCGGCTCAATGTAATCCCCATATTTGTACCGCCGTTAAGGGAGCGGCGAGAAGATATAGTAAGCCTGTACGCTTACTTCATTGATATGTTTAACAAAAAGTATAATAGCGACAAAGAGTTTTCTGTTAGAGCTCAAAATATACTGCAGAACTATAAATGGCCCGGAAATATCCGGGAAATGAAGAATCTGGTAGAAAGGTTGGTTCTTACAACGGAAGCTGATATTATATGTGAGGAAGATTTACCGATTCAAATACTTGAGACACGGGAAATCTTTGAAAAACAACCAGAATGCTCGCTGAGGCAAGCAATGGAAGATGTTGAACGTCGTATTATTTTAGATGCCTACAATCGTTATGGCAGCACTTATAAGGTTGCCGAGGCATTGGATATCAGTCAAACATCCGTTGTTCGAAAACTGAATAAATATCTTCAATAGGAAAATTAACTCTGCAATATCCCTCTGAATCTGTATGGTTGGTCTTTTAAATAATACTGTGCCAGGTATGGTTAATTTTCTTAGCCAGGCCAATCCTATCCATATTTATAATATTAATGTTTTTTTCTGATTTTTCAATTAACACCCGTTCCTCTTTGTTCAGGCAACGGATATTTTCTCCATCCAGGGATATATCTGTAGTAAATTCACAGTATGAGGATATGGTCACTTGAGTGTCTGAATTTACTATCAGAGCTCGGCCAGAGGACAAGAGGGGACAAATAGGTGTGAGAACCAGCGCTTTAACATTTTCAGCCAGCACCGGACCACCTGCTGAATATGAATAAGCTGTTGATCCGGCAGGTGTTGCGCAGATCAGTCCATCCCCCCTATAGATGGAGCAGGTCTGATTATCGATGGAAATACCTATGGTGATTGGACGCACGGCCTTAGATCTAATAACCACCTCGTTAAGAGCCACACCCAACTCTACCCGCTGCCCTCCGCTTATAAGCTCAGCCTTAATCAGTAGGTATTTATCGAGAGTATATTGAAACTTTATGAGTTTGTCCAAAGCCATTGACCAATCATCTGGTTCTATGCTGCTTAAAAATCCAATTTTACCCAGATTAACTCCTAATAGAGGAATTCCCGTCCCGGCCAGGTGATGGGCAGTTTTTAGAATAGTTCCATCTCCCCCTAAAACTAAAATTATATCATTACTGCTAAGATCGATATGGTCACTTATTTTACGACTTTCCAAGGCAGATACTATAGCTCCTTTATCTGCCAGGTCTTCACTAAAACGCTGGCTCAGTTGATATGCTCGTAAGTCGCTTTTATGGATTATCAAGACTTTCACGATTAAACACCTTTCTTTATATCCATTTTTATTTACCGATAATGACTTAGGAGGTTCGGTATGATTAAAATCTTAATAATTGTTTCTGTTTATTGGATGTGCAATAAATGTGCCAATCCCAATGATTGAAGGTCTGCACAACTGCTTTATATTCGAGGTCCAAGCAGGGGGTTTTATCAGATATCTGCTTGGAGCATACCCGGCGAGGATCATTCTATTAGTCTGCACCTATGATTAGGAAAGAGGGAAATACAGGTTCTTATGAAGTAACCCAAAAACGACTTGGGCCGAAAAAGCACGAATCTTTGGGAGTTTAGACAATATTAAGGATAAGTTGATCAGTTAGCAAACCGACTTTGACTCGGTACCGAAACTTAAAAATAGATTTTCATCTCCTCTCTGTTGTTGATGAGAATAACCTGCAAATCAAACAGATTATGAAAGGCCCGTAAAAGGCTATTTATAGGGAAAGTCATGAAAGAGTGAGGACTGTTTTTACTGCAGTTTTCACTCTTTTTGGATTTGGCATAGTATTTGCAATTTAAAGTACAAGAGAGCGACTACAGTAAAAAACGCAGAAAGGAGCCAGTCATGAAAGATATCAGGTATATATTCGCTATTAAGGAGGCCATGCAAGAAGAAATGGAGAGAGACGAAAACGTTTTTCTCATGGGTGAAGATGTAGGTCTTGCAGGCGGGTCATTTGGAGCAAGTAAGGGTCTTTTTGAGAAATTTGGAGAGAAAAGGGTCATTGATACTCCCATCAGTGAGGCCGGTTTTACATCATTGGCGGCAGGAGCCGCATCCTGTGGGCTAAGGCCGATTATTGAGATTATGTTCATGGATTTCGTTACCTGTTGTATGGACAGCGTGGTCAACCAAATTGCTAAGATGCGTTATATGTTTGGAAATCAATATGCTATGCCAATCGTTGTAAGAATGCCAGAAGGAGGCGGGCAAAACGCAGGCCCACAGCATTCCCAGTGTTTAGAAGCCTGGTTTGCACATGTGCCGGGGCTTAAAGTGGTTATGGCTGCCAACCCTTATGATGTAAAAGGGCTTCTTAAATCGTCTATTCGCGATGATAACCCGGTTATTTTTATCGAAAATAAGACCCTGCATGCTATGAAAGGTCAGATTCCGGAAGAAGATTATCTGATTCCCCTTGGTAAAGCGGATGTAAAAAGAGTGGGTAGTGATGTAACTGTTGTCACAGCATCGCGCCTGGTAAACGATTCGCTAAAAGCTGCAGAACAGCTTGAGAAAGAGGGTATTAGTGTTGAGGTTGTAGATCTTATGACTATTCAGCCCTGGGATAGGGAAACTGTTTTTGATTCGATAGGAAAGACTCACCGATTGGTGGTAGCGCACGAGGCAGTTAAACAGTTTGGGTTCGGAGCCGAGATATCAGCAGCTGTCAATGAAGAATTGTTTGACGAATTGGATGCTCCAATTTTCAGGGTAGGTGCACCCTTTGTTCCGATTCATTACAGTCTTGAGAAAGCTTATGTGCCGGGAGTTGAAGATATTAAAAAAGCTGTCATAGCTGCTATGGGGTAAGTCTCTGTATATTAGGAGAATATTAGGAGGTAATAATAATGAAAGCTGCCGTTTGGTATGGTAAGGAAGACGTCAGAATAGAAAATTATCCTGAACCCTCGGTGGAAAAAGGACAGGTTAAACTCAAGATAAAAGCTTGTGGTATCTGTGGGTCAGATCTACATGAGTACAAAGATGGCCCCTTCGTTATTCCCGCCAGACCTCACCCCCTAACCGGAAGGGCACTGGGACCAGTTGTAGTAGGACACGAATTTGCCGGTGAGGTAGTTGAGATTGGTGAAGGCGTGACAAACTGCAAAGTCGGAGATCGGGTTACTGTAAATCCTTTAGTATATTGTGGTGAATGTCACTATTGTAAAAAAGGCGAGTATATCATGTGTACCAAGCTAGGTACAGCAGGATTCGCCTGCGATGGCGGTTTTGCTGAGTATGGAGTTTTCCCGGAATACGGAATACACAAACTGCCAGATTCAGTCAGTGATGACGTGGGGTGCTTTGTCGAACCTGTAGCTGTTGCACTGCATGCCGTTAATCGGAGTCGTATGAAGGTTGGAGCTAGTGTGGCGGTAATCGGAGCAGGACCCATAGGGCTATTAGTATTGCAATGCTGTCTGGCAGCTGGTGCCAAGGAGGTTTTTGTCAGTGAACCCATGCAGGCGCGGCGTGAATTGGCAGCCAAATTGGGCGCAACAGCGGTCTTTGATCCTACCCAATGCGATGTAGGAAAAGAGATCGGCAAGTATACCGATGGTCTTAAAGCGGATTGGGTTTTTGAATGCGTAGGAAACCAGATCACTTTTGATACAGCGGTTAAGGTAGGCGGCAGAAGAGCAATCATTTGTATTGTAGGCCTGGCATTAAAACCCATCGAAGTGCCGTTCTTACGCTTATGGGGACAAGAAAAGGAGATAGTATTTTCTTCAGGTTATAATGATGAGTTTCCCACCTGCATAAGTTATCTAGCTGACGGTAGGGTGAAGGTGGAAGAAATGATAACGGCCAGGATTGGTTTGGATGACTATGTGGAAAAGGGAGTTAAGGAACTTATCAATAATGGGGACCAGCAAATTAAAATACTGGTCACCATGTAAAAACAAATAAAATCTATCCAGCTTTGTTGTCCAGATCATCCAATCATATGCAAGACTGACTAATGATACAACTTAGCTGGTTGGAGAGGAGGAAGGCCATGAAAGCATATAAAACAATCATTGTAGAAAAAAAGGAAGGCATCGGTATTCTAACTCTTAATCGTCCCGAGGTTTTCAATGCCATTAGTCAGGAATTAATCGATGAAATGCGAGATGCATTGCGGAATATAAATCTGGATGATGAAATAAAGGTTCTCATTATAACTGGTGCCGGCAAGGGATTCCAGGCTGGAGCCGATATCAAGGAATTGAGTGAAATGGCTCCTATAAATATACTTCGTTGGAATGAAGGACTGGTAAGAGTTATAGCAGCATTAGAGAAGTTAAGACAACCTGTTATCGCAGCGATTAATGGCTTGGCTCTGGGTGGCGGACTTGAACTTGCTTTAGGATGCCAGATTCGTATTGCAGTTACTGGAGCCAAACTCGGACTTCCCGAGGTTAAGCTTGGCATAATACCGGGAACGGGTGGAACACAGCGACTTCCACGGATCATTGGAAAAGGTCTGGCTTATCAAATGCTGCTGACTGGTGATCCTATAGATGCTGAGGAAGGATTACGCATCGGCTTAATCAACAAGGTAGTTCCTAAAGGGGAAGTACTGAAGGCAGCAGAAGAGATGGCTCAAAAGATCGTATGCAATGGTCCGATAGCCCTGGAACTCTGCAAGGACGCAGTTGAGATTGGTATGGATTTGCCTCTGGAACAAGCCGTACAGTATTCCCAGAAGAATTGCGTAACCTGTTTTAGCACGGAAGACATGAAAGAGGGGACCACTGCCTTCATTGAGAAACGTAAAGCCGAGTTTAAGGGAAAATAATAGTAAAGGAGTAAAACAAATGCCTATAAATATCGTAATGCCTAAATTAGGTTTAACCATGGAAGAAGGATTAATTACGGAATGGGTTAAGAAAGAAGGCGATTCCGTTACCAAGGGCGATATCCTTTTTATCATGGAAACAGAGAAGATTACTCAGGAGGTTGAAGCCCCTCAGGATGGTATATTAGCCAAAATAGTAGCACAGGCACAGGAAACAGTTCCGGTTGGTGAAACAGTAGCTTATATGCTGGAACCCGGAGAAGATCCTGCCAGTATTCCAGCTGCGGGCGCAGCACAAGCAGTAAGTGCAGCTGTAGAAGAAAAACCAACGATAATCGAAAATATACCCCAGAATCAGTCTGCAGCGGGTGCGGGTTCCAGAATTAAAGCTAGTCCGCTGGCCAGGAAAATAGCTAAATCCTATAATCTGGATCTATCTCAAGTTATAGGAACAGGTCCCTCAGGCAGAATCGTTGCAGCAGACGTTGAAAAAGCTTACGAGTCAGGAACATTAACACCTGCAGCATCTGCAGCAGCGGCACCAATGGCAACTACACCAGCTGAGTCTGATGTTGAGCTTGAGGCTGGACAAACCCTGGTTCCTTTCACCGGTATGCGGAAGGCTATAGCAAAGAATATGCTCGCCAGCAAGCATGAGGCAGCTTCGACTTATATGTACAATACGGTGGATGCCAGCAAGATCCAGGAAATGCGTGAAACACTATTGCCTTATGTGGAGAAAAAGTATGGTGTACGTATCACTGTTACAGATTTGATGATGAAAATTACAGCTATTGCACTTCGCGAACATCCGGTTCTCAATACCCGCTGGACTGAAAAAGGGATCATCTATAATTCTAAAGTGAATATGGGTATGGCAATGGCTCTTGACGAAGGATTAATCGTGCTTTCTATTAAGGATATAAACTCCAAGAGTATAGGACAGATAGCATCAGACAGAGTTGCTTTAATTAATAAGGGTAAAACTAATAGCTTTGGCCCGGACGATATATCAGGCAGTACCTTTACGCTGTCATCATTAGGCATGACCGGCCTGGAGCAATTTGTAAGCATTATCAATCAGCCGGAAAATGCCATTTTAGCAGTAGCGGCCATCATTGATAAACCGGTTGTGGTTGACGGTGAGATCGTGATCCGGCCTATGATGAATGTCAATCTGACCTATGATCACAGGGTGATCGATGGGGCAGAAGCAGCCAAGTTTATGATGACCCTTAAAGAGTATATCGAAAATCCGATATTGGCTGTGTAAACAACATTAATCTCATTAAAATTCCATAATAAGTTGAGGTCAATTCTTGAAGGGAAGGAATTTAATGAAATGTGCTTAGGAGGATGGAAATGTCTGAAAAAACTAAGATAATAATCGTTGGCGGTGGTGTAGGAGGATATCCTGCTGCCATACGGGCGGCTCGCATGGGTGCAGAAGTAACATTGATTGAAAGGGCTGACCTCGGGGGGACATGCTTAAACCGTGGTTGTATACCGACTAAAGCACTTTTGCAGGCTGGCAATGTAATTGAGACCATGAAAGAATCCGAACTATATGGTATCAAGTGTAAGGGTTACGAGTTGAATTTTGGTGCCGCTATGGCCAGGAAAGACGCGGTTGTGTCGCAGTTATGTAATGGAGTTAAATCTTTGCTGGGAGCCAAGAAGGTAAAGGTTATTAAGGGAACCGCTTCGTTTGTTGATGCCAAGACATTACAGATAGCAGAAACCGGGGAAAAAGTTAAAGGAGATAAAATCATCATCGCATCAGGATCTATTCCATCCAAAATTCCCATCGAAGGAATAGATCATCCCGATGTAATGGACTCAGATAAGGTGCTGGAGATGGCGGCCCTGCCAAATAGTGTGGTTATTATCGGAGGAGGCGTAATAGGAGTTGAATTTGCCCAGTATCTTAACTCCATGGGATGTGCTGTAACCATTATTGAAATGATGCCTCATCTGGTATTCGGCGTGGATAAGGAAATCGCAGAACTTCTGCAAAAACTGGTTGTTAAATCTGGAATTAAAGTGATTACCAGTGCATCGGTAAAGAGTATAGCTCACAAAAAGGCGGAGAATATTGTAACTTATGCTGTGGGAGACAAAACCAAGACTGTAAGTGCTGAAAAAGTAATTCTAACGGTAGGAAGAAAGCCAGACTTTTCACTTCTTAATATTGAAAAGATTGGCGTGAAGACTGAAAAAGGCGCTATAGTAGTTAACGATTACATGGAGACCAATGTCCCCAACGTATATGCCGTAGGCGATGTGATCGGCGGTATAATGCTGGCACATCTAGCATCTGCCGAAGGTGAATGCGCGGTTCACAATGCTCTGGGCGAGAAACAAGCCATGAAGTATAAAGCAGTTCCTGCCTGTATATATACAACTCCTGAGGTAGCTTCAGTCGGGCTTACGGAAGAAAAAGCCCGGGAGTCTTATGATATACAAGTGGGTCGTTTTCCGATGCGGGGTGTCGGTAAGGCCCTGGTTGTAAACGAAGTTGATGGGATGGTCAAGATTGTGGCCGATAAGAAATATGGTGAAGTATTAGGAGTTCATATAATTGGTCCTCATGCAACAGATATGATTGCAGAAGCAGTACTGGGAATGAACATGGAAATGACGGTTGAAGAACTGGCTCATACCATTCATCCCCATCCGACTATATCAGAGGCTGTTATGGAAGCCGCCTTGACGCTATGCGGTGGTGCCATTCATATGCCATAAGAATCAACTAGATTCTAAATAGATAATAATAGCAAAGAGCGACATTGTATAACGGTAGGTATCCTTGATCTTATATTTGTTATAGAGCAAATCTAGAATGGGTGCCTATCAAATAGCAACACAAGTGAGAGTATCGAAACAACAGGATTGTATATGCAAAATGGAAGGAGAATATTTCATGAAGAAGCTTAGCAATGAACAGTTAATTGAATTCTACAAAAATATGCTAAGAATTCGGAGAACAGAAGAAAAATTAATGGAAGTCTTTTCGGCCGGTGAGATTCAAGGTTTTCTCCATGTAAGTGTGGGGCAGGAATCAGCACCGGTGGCAATATGTGCCAACCTCAACGATGATGATTATATCGGCACTACCCACCGGGGTCATGGTTATGCAATTGCCAAAGGAATCGACCTGAATCGAGCAATGGCTGAATTGTTTGGCAGAAAGGCAGGTTATTGCATGGGCAGGTCAGGTTCTATGCATTTAGCTGACCTTTCGAAGGGTGTTATGGGTGCTAATGGTATCGTGGGTGGTGGAATACCTATCGTAGTTGGAGCAGGCTTTGCAGCTAAATACAAAGGAACCACACAAGTAGCGGTATCTACTTTTGGTGACGGTGCTACCAATGAAGGAGCTTTCCATGAAGCTATGAATCTGGCCGCAGTCCTAAATCTGCCGGTAATCTTCCTTTGTGAGAATAACGGGTGGGCAGAATTTTCACCAAGACCAATCCATTGCAAAATTGAAAATCTGGCTGATCGGGCTGCTTCTTATGGTATTCCGGGAGTAATCGTCAGCAACGATGTAATAGAAATTTATCAGGCTTGTGCTGAAGCAGTTGCACGGGCACGTGCTGGTGAAGGACCAACCTTTATTGAAGTTAAAAATGATCGCTGGCATGGACATTTCGTAGGAGATGCCCAAAAATACCGGGGTAAAGAAAACGTCGATATTGCCATGACAAAAGACTGTATAAAGGATTTAGAGACCTTGCTGTTAAAAGAAAAAGCCCTGAAGAAACAAGATGTTGAAAATATTGAAAACTCAATTGCAGCTGAATTAGATTCTGCAGTTGCTTACGCACGCGAATGTGCTTATCCAGACCCATCTGAGATGGCAGACGGACTATACGTATAAGACATCACCCCCCTGGTGACCGGAAGAGAGTAATCCATAACGGATAATGGCAGGCCGGAATAGGAGCACCGGCTTGCCTGCCTTTCCGGTTTGGGCTTGGCAGTAAAGAGAGACGATTTTATGGTTAAGCTTTTGAGCTGTTAATAATGAATTCAACCAGCATAGCAACAATGGTAAAGGAAATACAGGCAAAACTTGATCAAAATACCCACTATGCCGTACAGGTTAGAAATGGTATGGATAAGGCAAATAAGTATGTAGAGCATCAAAACCGGGTAACTCAAGAGATAGCAGAAGCTTGTGTACATTTGGAATCTACATCTTTAAAGGTGTTTTCAATGGCCAAAGAAATGGTGATTTATAGTTAATAGCATAGTAATAGAGTATAGGGGTTTGAGCCTTATTTATGGATTAATCAACAAATGATAATGCTTGGTATGAACATATTAGTTTATTAGTATATGGTATCACAGTCTATCGGACTCAAAGTTTGCTAACGAAAAATCGAACTGCTTATTTCTATAACGAATGCAAAAGGGTGGAATGGGATGATCAGAATAATTAATAACTCTCGGGATCCTTATTATAATCTTGCCCTGGAGGAGTATGTCGTTACAGCAATGCCGGAGGGAGAAGATTATTTTATTCTATGGCAAAATGAGCCCACGATCGTAGTGGGAAGAAACCAGAACACTATCGAAGAAATAAACCTTGCTTTCGTAGAGCGCAGGGGCATCAAAGTGGTAAGAAGAATGTCGGGCGGAGGTGCAGTATATCACGATCATGGTAACCTTAACTATACATTTGTAGTTCAGGAAGAAGGGCGTTTTCATAAATTTGATGTTTTCACCCGTTATTTAATAGATACTCTTAGAAAGTTAGGAATTCAAGCGGAGAATAGCGGTAGAAATGATATAACTATTAATGGCAGAAAATTTTCCGGTAATGCACAGTTTAAACGTGGAAAACGGCTGCTTCATCATGGGACTATTCTCTTTAATTCGAGTTTAGATGTCATGGTTGAGGCTTTAAATGTTAATCCGGAAAAAATAATATCCAAAGGGATAAAATCGGTCAAAAGCCGTGTAACCAATATAAAGGAGCATCTGAACATGCCGCTGGATATCATTGAGTTTAAAGAACTCTTATATGCAACAGTGTTTGAAGCTGAGAACGAGATCTCAACGTATTATTTATCTGATACAGATCAGAAAGCGATATCCAATTTGAGAAATACTAAATATGACTCCTGGGATTGGGTTTTTGGCAGCTCACCACCTTTTACTGTTCAGAAAAAAGGTGGCTTTGATTGGGGCAATATCGATATTAGGCTGAGTATAAACCAGGGATATATCACTGAATGCAAAATATACGGCGATTTCTTTGCAGCACAGGATATAGAAGGACTTGAAATGAGATTTGCAGGACTGGCTTATAGAAAAGATGTTTTTCATAAGAATATTACCTCAGAGATCATAACAGCCTACTGGCCATCTGCAAAAGTTGATGAGATAATACAGCTTCTATTTTGATATGAAACATGCTGTTTTTAGCTAGAAGGTCCATGAAGAGATGGGGGGATTCAAATGGATAGTGCAATTAAAGGATTAGACGATCTCGATAACCATAGGCTGTCTGAATTAATAATAAATATGTTTCATCAGATCATGGTTCATCATACCATATACTTTTTGGAGGTAGAACATCAATTTGGTATGCCCAATGCACTCGAGATTATGGGACAGGTATTTCCTCAGAGTTACAGTGCACAGATGAAACGATTAGGAAAAACGCTGGGAATAGAAATGGAGGATTCTGTTCCTAAGGCTTTAATAGATATGCCCAGGGAGCAGTTGCTGGCATTAATCAAGTCTTTAGGCTCAAACTGGTTAGCGGGCGACGGTATCTGGTTTCAGGCTGTTGAACAAAACTACAGTGTTTTGGATGCGCAGCGTTGCGCGGGTGGTGCAGTAGGGAAATTTTGTGCTTTTGAAGCAAGTTCAATTAAGAAGTTTTTAGGTCTGCCGGAATTAGCTGGATTAGAAGGTCTTAAACAGGCACTTAAATTCAGACTATATCATCAGGTTAATGTGCAGTCTATTATTGATGAAAGCCCGAATAGCATCATTTTTTATATGAATGAATGTGTTGTACAAACTACAAGAAAACGCAAAGGTCTAGATGACTATCCCTGCAAATCAACTGGAATGATGGAATATAGATCTTTTGCTTCTGCAATCGATCATCGAATTATAACGGAATGTTTAGGCTGTCCACCAGATTCTCATCCCGAGGAATGGTATTGCGCCTGGCGGTTTTCTATTGTCCCTTAAATAGAATAAAGGGCTTAAAGCATACTACGTGAAGGCTCTCTTATACCTATTATCGGGTTACCTGGGTTTATCGTTTGGTAAAATGGCTATTTCGAGACCCCCTCCTCGATTTTAGCCATCAAATGATAAACTCAGTTTTAATAAACTATAGTCCATACCGGATTATTAAGTAATGTATGGGAGTCAGTAAAAACTTTGTCATTAAATGAATAGTGAATTAATGGGAGCCTAAAATACCATGTCTTAGCATCTCGAACTACCAAATCTTTGTAATCATTTTAGCAACCTGCATGGCTCTTTACCTATCCAATACGTGCGATATCAAGTCGTTTAAAGTGTTTTCTTCCTTGTAATATTATGGAAAATACAGAAAAAGGGGGTCACTGAATATATCAGTAACCCCAAAAGGAAGAGTTTAAATGTTAAATGAACTTGTAAGCAAATTGATTGCTTTCTCTTATTGTTTATGCAATTTGTATGCCAAATAAAATGGATTAATCACCTTGCCAGGTTAGTATTCAAGAAGCCTTAATCGATTATCAGGCGATATCGATTATGTTGTTCCAGAAGAAAAATCTTAAAGCTTAGCATTTGTCACGATTGTAAATGTAATATGTCATGGATAATGCATATTTATACATTGTTGAAGCAGCAAACAAGGCATTAATGACTTGGTTAGATCGCAGTTATTTAAACATAATTGGCGAAACAGAGAATAATAAACCGATATTGACTTGCTTGCTTGTATAAGTCCTGTCATGATGCTGAGCCAAAACAGAAAAGAGTACATTTTATGGAGGTTTGTGACATGTTTGGGGTAAGAATTGTAGAACAAAATGTATTAATAATATCAGGTCGTCATAAATGGATAAGTCGGAATATTGGTAAATATTATGCTGATCTGGGTGCTATGGTAATATTAGTTGATATTAATTTGGAGGAGCACCGAATTATCATTGAGAGTCTTAATGAAAAAGGTATAAAATATGCTTCAATATCCAGGGAAGTTTGTAATGATGATGAAGCTAGACAAGTACTGAATAATTGGCTGGAAGACTGTACAAAATTTAGAGTGGTAATTAATTTAATGGGCGAAGAGGTTTTTATTACAAGTAGATTAAAAGATATTCTGGAGTCTCAAGGTGGGATTCTATACACAGCTGTATGACGAGATCATATAAGGGAACCTGAAGGGAACCTAATGGTTCTGGTTTACTTAATATTTTGGCGAAATAACTCCTGGTCTGACTCTTCCTATGTACTCTCGGTTCTTTGAAGTCTGCTATTTCTTAGATATAAAAGGATATCAATTGACACCATAGTCATATTAGTAATATAAAGGTATATTACATAGTCATAGCTGTAAAAAACCTTATGAAGTATGCTGAATACATATCCTGACCAGGCTATCAATAAGAAAACCAGGCTCTTGCCTTTAGTAGATCTGGAAGTATATGATTTGTGGATGGAAAACGGCCAGGCAGATCCCCAGCATATTAACATTAGAATTTCAAAAATACTCATAAAATTATAGTCCCTCCATTAATATTCTCATCAACATTTACTTTTTAAGTTTAAATATATATACAATCACCAATATCTTCAAAAAAAACCGTATCAATAAAGTCTTTTTCTACCCTCTGAAAGCTTTTCCTGGTTGCATCTATCCATCCACCGCTATCCAACTCTCGGTATGGAAAATGAACTACAGCAATCTTTTGTGGATTGATATATTTTTTGATTATCCGTCTGGCTGCAGACAGGCCTACATATGGAAAGGGTGCTATGAGTAAGTCCAAGTTTTTATCGGTCAGATTAAGATCAGCATAATTTTCACCGACGGGTTTGGCATCTCCTACATGTAAGATTCTCTTTCCATCTGCTTCAATAAGATAGGCAAAATTTTGAATATCTCTGTATTTATCTCCATCATGTAAAAGAGGAATGGCCTGGATTTTAACTCCATCTATTATATGCAAATTCTCACTTAATCCCATTGGAGCACCTGCCTGGATTAATTGGATGTTTGCCAACCCTGATTGCTGTTTGCGTATTTCTCTAATTGCGTCATTATTTGTAATAACAACAGTATTAGGATTATGCTTTAAAAATTTTACTGTGGTTTGGGGATCAAAGTGATCACTATGATGATGGGTAAAAAGAATAATGTCGATGTTTTTATCCGGGGAAATACCTCCGATAAATTGAGTTTTCAATTCAACAGGCGGATTTTTGAATATTGGAACTACTGAATTACAGAAGCCATCAATAAGTATATTTTTTTTATCAAAACTTAATAAAACCCCAGCATTTGAGACGTAGGATATCCTGCAAAATTGTTTCATTTATTATCCTAAACCTTCCTCATTATTTTTATTACACAATGTTTGCAATAAATAGTGAGACTTTTTTGGTACTATATTTTGCAAAAATCATGCCATTTAGGATTTAGAATAAAGCAATTTAAGCTGCTTGCCAGATTATCTCCTCACACCAGCCCCAAAAAATACCCGCAGGCGCTGGTCCTGCGGATGATATAAGAAAAAAGAGTTAAATGAAAGATTAAGGATTCCTATGGATAAAAATGGTTATTTTTGGTTTAGCGGAGGCGCTGCTCAAAAGCAAGATTTCAGACAGTGTTATGAGATGGCTGAATATGTTATTTTAGAAATTAATGAACGTATTCTGGAAGGCAGCGATCAAGAACAGGAATGTATTCATATTTCTCAAGCAGATATGGTTGTGGCAGTAATAATGATGAGCTGATACCGGGTTTCAGAAAATCTGTTAAGCACTACCAATATGCAAAGAAAAATGGAACACCTTTTAATAAGGCAGTGTAAAAGGCGAAGCTCTTTACGATGAACCGTAGTCGATAATTTAAATTTTCAGATTCGTACCATTGTATCAGCATTACCAAATAGAAAAAAACCAACTTGTTTAAGGAACCCGGATTACAGGACAACCATCCTAGCCAAAAGCCTGTTGCTATTTACTATCTAAATTAGCTGTCCAGGGCTCTGCTCTCTACATGTGTCCAATTTTAATACTGATAAGTTATTTGTTATACTGGCAAGAGTTAGTTTTATAGTATTAGAGGGCTGATAATGATAAAGAAAATTGCTGAAGCTATCGCTTCTTGCGGTGGCAGAGCTTATTATGTGGGAGGATACATACGGGACCTGTTATTAGGCATAGATAACAAAGATATTGATGTGGAAGTATTAGGTATATCTCTGCTGGAACTCACTGATGTATTAAGTGAATTCGGCAAAGTTGAAGTAATAGGTAAATCATTTAGAGTACTTAAGGTTGGAAAAATTGATGCAGATTTCTGCTTGCCTCGCTGCAATGGAGATTCTGACCTGAATCAGTGCAATCCATACCTTTCAACCGAACAAGCTGCTAAAAGACGGGACTTTACAATTAACTCAATAATGCAGGATATTGTAACCGGACAAATTATAGATTTTTTCGGGGGTCAAGCTGATTTGCATCAAGGAATTATCAGACACGTGGATGATGAAACCTTTATTGAAGATCCGCTTAGAGTCTACCGGGCTTTTCAATTTGCCGCCAGATTTTCTTTTGATATTGCCGACGAGACCTGTAAGCTGATGCAAAACATCAATCTAATAGGTATAGCTAAAGAAAGAGTTTACGAGGAATTCAGGAAACTATTGTTGGGAGCTGATAAACCTTCAATAGGCTTTAGATATATGCAGCAGATGGGAATATTAGATACTATGCACCCTTTATTAGCACAGATGGTGGGTTGCCCCCAGGAGCCCAGGCACCATCCCGAAGGAGATGTCTGGAATCACACCCTGCTGGTGGTGGACCAGGCTGCCAGCCAAAAAGAACAGGCTAGTAATCCTGAAGCCTTTATGTGGGCTGCTCTATTACATGATATCGGTAAGCCTTGTGTAACCCGCATAAATGAAAATGGCTATACAGCTTATGGACATGATACTAAAGGAGAAGAACTGGCCATACAATTTATGAAAAGCCTGACCGACAATAGAGACCTAAAGAAAGAAGCAGGAGCATTAGTAAGGGAGCATATGAAACCTCTGCTTTTATACAAAGAACGTAAATATGTAAGTGACGGGGCCCTGCGTAGATTGGCCCGCCGGGTAAATATCAATGACATATTATTGCTGGCCGAAGCTGACCACAAGGGTAGAGACGGAGAATATGGCGCAGAGAGATTTGAGCCTATTAAAGATTGGTTTATTGAGAAAATCGATGCTTTGAAGCTGGATAAGATAGTTGAACCCTGCATACAGGGCAGAGATCTAATTAATATGGGTTATAAACCGGGGCCGTATTTCGGAAAGGTGCTGCGTTACGCTCTTGAACTTCAGTTAGACGGCCTTTCTGCCGAAGAGATCTATCTTCAGGTTAGGTCGTATATGTCAGAACAAGGATTTGACAATCAACATAGAGAAATAACCCCTGAGACTGGTAAACAGAATTAGAACGAATCTTAGTATGTAATCGCAGGCATAACTTCCCTTCAAACGGGAAGGACCAACCGCCAACACAATTCCGATACACATTTTATAACAATATAGCCAATAAATACTATTTGCTTTGGTATTGCCCCCTTTCACCAGTACCGTTCTTATGTTTGCTTGATTTAGAGTAGCTATTATCCTGGTTTTATAGGATATTAAGGCTTTAAATAATTTTCTGTTGAGGATAGCGGCAAGTATGATCAAGTTAAAAGCAGGGAAGCAGTACTTATTTGCATAATGTATACATTGGTGAAACCTATTTAATTTGTATACAAATATGATAAAATGTATTTTATGTATCTCGGATGAGGTTCTTGGATGATAGAACCAACAACTGGAAAACTATACACTCAAAGGCAAGCTGCCTGTACCTTTAGTGTTAATTAGTTGCACCCTCATATGACATCTAAATCCGTGTTGGATAGAGATAATATGAAATCACGGAATGTCTATATGCAATTCTTAATCGTCCCTGGTCAAGGAAGCTCCCTTTGATGCATCCCGCATGACGCATTTCCGTAAACAGAGGATCGAATCGTGAGCTTGCATATGCCGTTTTGTCAGACCTCACGGCCGTGGCAAAGCCAGTGCTAATGTGGAATTTTTAACCATACTGGCAGTATCGCTGATGGTGCAGATTCACACACGGAAGAAATTAGATTATTGAATGAAGGGGCAATATGTAGGAATAATAATCCAGGTGGTGGGACTGTATTAAATAAAAATTTATTGGCTTTTAATCAAACCCTGATTAATATAAAAATAGCGCGGAATGGAGTGGGGTTATGAAAGTAAATATCACAGAAACTGTCTTAAGAGACGCCAACCAATCTCTGATTGCAACAAGATTGCCTTTCAGCGATTTTGAAGGAATTCTTGAAAAAATCGATAATGCTGGATACCATTCAGTTGAATGCTGGGGAGGAGCAACGTATGACTCCTGCCTCAGGTACTTGAATGAAGATCCCTGGGAGAGACTTAGGAAAATTAAATCCAAGATAAAGAAGACCAGGCTTCAGATGCTGCTGCGGGGCCAAAACCTCATAGCCTATAAGCATTACCCGGACGATGTGGTCAGGAAGTTTGTAGAGCATGCCATCCAAAATGGTATAGATATCATGAGGATATTTGATGCCCTTAATGATTTCCGAAATATTGAAGTAGCTGTGGACCAGACCTTGAAAAGTGGGGGTCATGCACAGGGAACCATTTGCTATACCATAAGCCCCATCCATAACCTGGCAAACTATGTAAAATGGGGCAAACAGCTGGAAGAGATGGGTGTAGATTCTATCTGCATCAAGGACATGTCAGGCATCATGGGGCCTCAGGAGGCCTATGATTTGATAAAAGCATTGAAGGACACGGTTACCAAGCCGGTGGTACTACATACCCACTGTACAACAGGTCTGGGGCCCATGACTTATTATAAGGCTATTGAAGCTGGCGTTGATGTAATCGACTGTGCCATTTCCGCTTTCTCAGGCGGAACATCCCAGCCTCCTACTGAATCCTTGCATTTTGCATTAAAGCAGGCAGGCTATGAAACGGGCCTTAACGAAGACATTCTTAAAGAGATCAATGATTTCTTCAAACCTGTTAAAGATAAATTCCTTGAATCAGGTGTACTGGACCCGTATGTGCTGGGCTCAGATACAGATGCCCTGGTTTACCAGGTGCCTGGAGGCATGCTTTCCAATCTCCTATCTCAATTGAAGCATAGTAATTCTCTGGACAGACTCCAGGAAGTGCTGCAGGAAATCCCCCAAGTCAGAAAAGAACTGGGTTACCCGCCGCTTGTTACTCCTATGAGCCAGATCGTTGGCGTGCAGGCAACTACCAATGTGCTGATGGGGGAAAGATACGAGAATATATCTTCGGAAGTCAGGTCCTATTTTAAAGGTGAATATGGCCGGGCCCCTGGTGAAGTAGATACGGAAATTATGAAGAAGGTTCTGGGAGACGAAAAGCCAATCACCCAGAGGTTTGCAGATACCCTGGAACCTGGTTTTGAAAAAGCCAGACAAGAGATAGGCAACCTGGCTAAAAACGATGAGGATGTACTTTCCTATATCATCTTTCCGCCGATTGCTGAAAAGTTCTTCCAATACCGAGAAGAAAGCGCTGCTTTGAAGGTGAACTATACCATAATGAAAGTTTAAAGGAGGGTGTTTATGAGTTTAGCGGACAGCTTGATAGTATCCTTGATCGGCATAGCTGTTGTTTTTTCGGTGCTGATCCTGCTGAGCTTTTTTATAAAGCTGCAATCTGTGATTGTGGAATATGTTATGGAATATAACATCAAAGCAGCCACGAGAAAAAACGATACCGAAAATATTCCGGCACAGGCCGAAACAGCGGCTACGGGAGAAGGCCCTGCAGAAGCTGGCGGAGGATGGACTGCAGGTGAGTTGAAGCTTGTGGGTGTTGATGAGAAAACGGCGGCCATGATCATGGCTATCGTCAGCCATGAGAGCCAGATTCCTCTGTCTGAGCTGCAATTTAAGATAATAAAAGCCATTGATTAATATACAAATCCTACTATAGAGGGGTAATGCAAATGAAATACATAGTAACCATAAACGATAAAAATTATGAAGTTGAAGTTGAGAGAGGACAGGCAACCATAGTGAAAACTACTCAGGCTGCTGTGGCACCTGAACCAGAAACAGTACCCGTATCCATTGCACCTGCTGCCCCGGTAGCACCTGCTGCGCCGGCAGCTCAGGCTGGTGTGTCCGGAGAGCCCTTGAAATCTCCCTTGCCCGGCAACATCCTGGATATTAAAGTTAATCCAGGTGCCTCAGTAAATAAAGGTGATGTTTTGTTTGTTCTTGAAGCCATGAAGATGGAAACCCAGGTAAAAGCTCCGAGAGATGGGGTGGTTTCTCAGATCTTGGTTGCTAAAGGAGCGTCTGTAGCTACAGGTGACATCCTTCTTACGCTGCAATAGTGGGGGGAATTATAATGTCTTTCTCTTTATATGATACATTCTTAAAAATATGGAACACTTCGGGTTTTCCAGCCATGACCTGGCAGCAGCTGCTGATGATCTGTGTAGCGGTGGTCCTGATTTATATGGCCATCGTCAAAAAGTATGAACCCTTGTTGCTATTGCCTATTGCGTTTGGGGTGCTGCTGGCTAACCTGCCTATGGCTGACCTGATGGCGCCGCCGCCTGATGACCATTCCGCACCAGGTGGACTTCTTTATTACATTTATCAAGGAGTAAAGCTAGGTATTTATCCTTCTCTGATATTCCTGGGAATTGGAGCCATGACGGATTTCGGCCCCCTGCTGGCAAGGCCCTCCAGTTTATTTCTGGGAGCCGCGGCACAGATGGGTATTTACATCGCCTTTATAGTTGCGATCCTGCTGGGCTTTAATCCTCAGGAGGCTGCATCTATTGGGATTATCGGCGGTGCTGACGGTCCGACTGCAATCTACCTTACCACCAAGCTGGCACCCGAATTGCTCCCGGCCATTGCTATCGCAGCATATTCCTATATGGCCCTGATACCTTTGATTCAACCGCCTATCATGAGGCTTCTCACTACCCAAAAGGAAAGGGAAGTGGAGATGGTACAGCTCAGAGAAGTGTCCCAGGTTGAAAAAATCGTATTTCCTATACTGGTAACTATCGTGGTCTGTTTGATGCTTCCCTCAGTTGCACCGCTGATTGGTATGCTGATGCTGGGCAATCTCTTCCGGGAATGCGGTGTCGTGGAAAGGCTTAATAATACCGTGCAAAACGCACTGATCAACATCGTAACTATCTTCCTTGGAACAACCGTGGGGGCTACCGCTGTTGCAGAAACATTCTTGAGGCCGGAGACCATTAAGATTGTGGCTTTGGGACTGATGGCGTTTATAGTCAGCACTATGGGCGGTTTGCTGTTAGGCAAGCTCATGTACTTGCTGTCTGGAGGAAAAGTGAATCCTCTCATCGGTTCCGCAGGTGTTTCTGCCGTTCCTATGGCTGCCAGAGTATCACAGTCGGAGGGGCAAAAAGCCAATCCGGACAACTTCCTGCTCATGCATGCGATGGGACCCAATGTCGCAGGGGTTATCGGATCGGCAGTGGCTGCAGGGTTCCTTATGGCCATGTTTGGGTAATACAAGCTGGTAATTCTGCAAAAATAAATAATGCAAAGAGCAGGAGGACGGGAACCCTGTCCTCCTGCTCCTTTGACTATCAATGGAACAACAGAATAGCAGGTGGGAATTACATTCTTGCATATGCAATACAAGAACTCGTCCTCTAACTAGAAACTATAGTACAATTATAGAAGAAGGTTCGCAGGTCTGAATTTATGATAGTCATAGAGACAATAAAGTAAAGGATAGTGAAGTTTGAATATATCAGACAAGGACTATATGTATAATATTGAACAAGGTAGAGATTTGGAATTTAGCAGAAGCATCATAGAAGGTGTGGAAATCAAGCTGTGCAGAAATAACCCCCATGTTTATAAGCCTCATGTTCATAATGAACTTTCATTAGGGTATATCGTAGAAGGATCCACTGACTTAACACTGAACGACAGGACTATCCATTATAGATCAGGTGACGGTGTCATTATACCACCATTAATGACTCACAGATGTGCGCCGAATGATATTAATCAGTGGGCATATGTTATGTTATTTGTTGATTCCGCTTACTACAGTAATTTAGTAAGTTTCAGTCAAGCAAAAAAGTTGCCAGGCAATCAAACCCGGAAATTAATAGGCTTTATTGAACAACTGTTAATAGAAAAGATTCCAGACACATTGGAAAATATACTTATTGAATTGTTGCTGGAGTTTGGAGATAAAGGCATTACAGAGACTACTGCGGCAAACAGTGATATCATCAACAAGATTCATGATTATATATTAAATCACGTGAATGAAGATATAACATTAGATAAGCTTCAGCAAATATCAGGTTTAAATAAATTTTCGATAATCAGGAATTTTAGAAAATTATATATAACCACACCTGCTGCATACCACTTACAGTATCGGGTTGCTGAAGCAAAAAGATTATTAAGTAAAGGGGCAGATGTACTTGATATTTGTCAAGAATTAAGATTTTATGATCAGGCCCATTTAATTCGGGAATTTAAAAAAATGTATGGAATTACGCCAGGGATATATATAGAGCAATTAAAGAGATAGTGTCAATTTTATACAATACAGATCCTTATCATTTAGCTAATCTGAGCTTAGCAAAGATAAGGAGTTGTATATGAATAGAATTAAAATAGTGCTTGTTATGGTTATTTGGGGGAGCCTGGGCGTATTTACTCGATCCATTCCATTGTCTGCTTTAAGTCTGGCATTCCTAAGGGCATTCATTGCATTGCCGGTCCTTTTTACTGCAATGAAAATGAAAAAAACAAATAAAGTGAAGTGGCAGCTTTTAATGCCTTATTTTATTTCAGGCGTATTACTGGGTTTCGGTTGGTTAACTTTGTTCTATGGGTTCAAGCATACGAGTATCTCATCTGCTGTTATCATCTATAATATGTGCCCGGTATATGTAATGATATTTGCACCGCTGATATTGAAAGAGAGTATCTCTAAGATTCAAATTGCAGTGATTTTCATCTCATTTGTTGGGCTCTTTCTAATTGTTAGCCAGAGTTTATCAGAAGGCTACGGAAACTTGGGGTTGATACTGAGTGCTATTTCAGGGATGCTTTATGCAGCCATTGTGCTTATTAACCGCAGCATAAAAATCAGGGCGGATAATCAAACAGCAACCTTTGTGCAAATATTTACGGCGATGATTGTATTGCTGCCATTTGTATTGATTGATGGAAATATTTTTAAGGTTGTACACCTGGATGCCATGGCTATTACATTTATCATTCTATTGGGTGTATTGCATACAGGTGCAGCCTATACCATATTCTTTTCCCTTTATGAACATATGAAATCTGTTGAAATAGTGTCCTATAGTTTTCTAGAGCCTTTATTCGGTATTTTATTCAGTGTGATTTTTGTCGGAGAGATATTAACATTTCCCCAAATTATTGGCGGGATTTTAATATTGGGTTCGACCTATATTGGGCAAATGATGAAGGATAGAAAAATATCTCAAGAAAAAGATTCCATTCAGATATGAGGGTAAACGTCAAAAGAAGTTTTTATTGTTTATAATATCTTAGGTGGATTTGAAAACAAGATAGTAAGGATGAGTAGTTATGGATGAAATAAAAATTATTGAATGGGATGATAAATACAGTAAAGATTTTGTGTCGCTTTCTATCGAATGGCTTGAAAAATATGTTTCCGTTGAGCCTTCGGATTTGGAAATATTATATCATCCTCATGCTGTTATTCTGGATAAAGAAGGTAATATATTTTTTGCAAAACGTGCAGACAGAGTTATTGGTACTGTTGCGATGATTAAGTTTGATGCTGATACCTTCGAGTTAGCAAAGCTGGCTGTTACAGAAGAATTTAAAGGCCTAAAAATTGGTGAGATGCTTATGAAAAAGTGCATACAGTTTGCAAAGGAAAATGATGCAAAAAAGATAATACTCTATACTAATCATAAATTGATACCAGCTATTGGCTTGTATAAAAAATATGGGTTTAAAGAGGTGGTTCTTAAACATAATAAATATTTGGAGTCAGATATGAAAATGGAACTTGTTCTCTGAAAGAAAATATAAAACCAAAGGGGACGGTTTGCCCCTGGTTTATTAACTAATATTGTTACCCTGAGCTGTCTTGCAAAATCAAGAATTTGCAGTTCCATCCCGAACTTGTGTGATCCATAACCAACAAATACAACCAGTGGCCAAACCACAAGAACCGTCCCCTTGGTTTGGGTTTGACAAGTCACAAAGAATTCTATATCATAACTATACAATATCATATTTATTTATGACGACAATAGCACACCATCCGAAAGGTTGGGCCGCAAAGTCATGGGTCTAAAGCTGTTTGCTATGATTGCCAGACTGCCGAAACATAGATGAAATCCTTTAACAAGCATCTATGATTCAGAACCTGCTTGTTTTTTGTTTTCCATTTGTAAAAACAAAGCATGTTGCCGCATTTATAGCATTACCGAGCAAATAGGCCTCATAAGCACGTATTTAGTTTATGGAGGTGTATCATGAAAAGATGCTTGCTAAATGTAATTGTATCAATGGTAGTAGTGGCAGTATGTCTTGTTTTGTCGCCACTATACGCCCTGGCGCATACTTCGCACGATGTATCGCCTGATAAGGTAACGTTGCGTTCGAGTTTTCGATGGGGTCACATTTCAGGAATGTCTTATGAGAAAATTAGCATGCGAAAAAATCAGGAGGAATTATTAGCTATTTATAATAAGAGTTGGAGAAATGACAGTGAGAGGAGAGAATATAAGCGCTCTTTTCAGCAAGAATTTATAGATCCACTTTTAAAGCTCGGATATACTGATGAAAAGTATGCATTAGTCTTTGGGTCTTTGGATAATGATGTGTATCAGAGCAATACAGAAGCATCCGCAAATATGGTTAACATCACCATCGATGTTTGGCAGCTAGGTGCGGCCGGAGAAAAATATCAAGCTCAGCGCAGCTTAACGGTAAATAGGGCCATTGCCGACAGAGTTCAAGCAGTATTCAAGGAAATATTCGAAGGCCCAGAGCAATTCCCTATTTATTGTGCTCAAGGGTATGCCTGGCGCCCGGAAAACACCTCTGAGCATAGATGGGGTCTGGCGATTGATATTAACCCTAATGAAAATTATATGGTGACCAATAGTGGGGCGATTGTTGCGGGCTCCTTCTGGGATCCGGATAAGAGCCCATATTCCATACCGGTGGAAGGTGATGTAGTCACCGCGTTTAATAAATATGGTTTTACCTGGGGAGGAAATGCCTGGAGGTCGGCAAATGATTATATGCATTTTTCTTATCTGGGAAGGTAACAGAAACGATACTTACACTGATGGTGAGTCTATCGCCCATTTGTAAAGAGTTGGGCTTTATATGATATAAACGACATAGGAGAGGGGTAAACCCTCTCTTATTTTTGCTGACACTCTATTTCGGCTTGAATATTATTGCCGGTATTAATGCTAAATCGTAATTTTTGCCCGTTCCCGCATGAAAGCGATCTCGCGATCGATGTCGCCTTGAATTTCGGCGATGCGCTGAGTTGCATCAGGGCCTTTAAGCAGGCGGTTGAAGCGACCTTGCTTCATTACGTATTCATCCACCGGGGCAGGGTCTTTTTTGCCGCTGATGATATGTGAGCTGGGGTTATTAAAGCTGATCTTGCCATTTTCCGCTTCCCATAACAGCCAGGCACCGCTGCGCACAGCCATACGGCTCATCTGCACGGTTTCAGGCATATCAAACTGCCAGCCCAAATAGCAGGGGGCCAGAATTTCGATGTACTTCATGCCAGGGATGTTTTTGGCTTTTACCACCTTATCGTACAGGTCACCAGGGTAAGCCACGGTGGCGGTAGCCACGTAAGGAATATTGTGCTCCATCATCAGCAGGGCCATGTTTTTCTTGGGCTGGCGCTTGCCGGTGGGGGTGGTGGTGGTAAAGCTGCCGCGCGGGGTGGCACCGCTGCGTTGCACGCCAGTGTTGCTGTAGGCTTCATTGTTATAGCAAAAGTGAATCATATTATCGTTGCGCTCGGCTGCGGCTGAAAGCGCCTGGAAGCCGATGTCATAGGTGCCGCCATCGCCCACCCAACTGAATACGGTGGGCAGCTCGCCTTGCAGGCGGCCCTTTTCCTTCATTATTTCAACCGCATGGGTAATACCGGAGGCCGAAGAGCCAGCGGAAGCAAAGGTAATATTAATGCAGGGCCAGTTGTAGCCCAGCTTGGGGGTCATGCCCATGCTGGCTACCGAGCAGGAGGGGGTCAGCAGCATAATGGCGTTTGAACCCAAAGCCTTGCCCACGATGCGCAAGGCCATTGTGGCGGGGCAGCCTCCGCAGGCCCCGTTGCCGCTTAAAACTTGCTCAGTATCCGGTAATTTCTTAATGCTGGTTGCCATATCTCATCCATTCCTTTCATGGTCGATGCTTATTCATCCATCATGGCGCGAATCTCTGCAGCCATAAAGCGACGGGTCAAATCAATGCCACCAATGCCCATTACCCGGTTTTTAACCGTGATGTCGTTGCGTCGGCCAAAGAGCACGTTTTTCAACTCTGAAGCTAAAATGCCGCCAGGGTGGCCATAGTTATAGTTGCGATCCAGAACCATCACCTGCGCATTTTGAGGCAGTGCGCTGATGATATCATCGGCAGGGAAGGGCAGATATAGGCGCGGTCGCAAAAGGCCGGCTTTGATGCCCTGCTCGCGAAGAATATCGATGGAAAGTCTTAATTCTGCCGCCATACTGTTGACAGCAAAGGCTACCACTTCGGCGTCTTCCAGCCGATAGGTGTCGATGGTGTCGCCATCCCACATGCCGGTGATATCCTTATATTCCTGCGCCGCCTGCTTTACCAGCGGGATGGAGGCCATGATATCATCGGACAGCATCTGGCGGAAGGTTGCGTATTCAGCCGCCATGGTCACATTGCTGAAGGAAGAGGGATTAGCCGGGTCGAGCCGCCATTCCGGTTTATGAGGGGGCAGGAAACGGTCAATATCCTCCTGGGGCGGCAGGGTGAGAGGCATCAGACAATGGGAGATGGCAAAGCCGTCAAAGTTGACCATCACAGGAATATTGATCTGCTCGGCCACACGAAAAGCCTGCAAAATGGTGTTGAACACCTCCTGATTGGAGGAGCAATGATATTGGATCCAGCCGGTATCGCGCTGGGCAAATGAGTCCTGATGATCGGCCCACAGGGTCCAGGGAGCAAAAACACCGCGGTTGACGTTGCACATTACGACCGGCAAACGTCCACCGGAAGCCATATGTAAAACTTCATGCATATAAAGCAGGCCGTTGGCTGAGGTGGCGGTGAAAACGCGGGCGCCGGCAGCGGAAGCGGCCACGGCAGCGGCCAGAACGCTGTGTTCGCCTTCTACCGGAATGAAACGGGCGTTTAGTTCGCCATTTTCAACCATGTCGGCTATCGCCTCCATAATGCTGGTTTGAGGAGTGATGGGGTAGCCGGGTACAACGTCCACCCGGGCGCTTTTTACGGCCAGCGCGGCGGCATGCGTACCGGTATCCATTATAACTTGCGCTGCTTTCATACTGCTACTCATCCTCCTTTACCATGGTGATTGCGCCGGTGGGGCATTCTACGGCGCATACGCCGCAACCCTTACAGTAAGTATAATCAATAATAATTTCTTTGCGGTCAATGACCGCTTCCGGACAATATACCCAGCAAAATTGGCATTTATTGCATATTTGGTGGTCAACGACCGGACGGTGCGTCCGCCATGAACCGGTGTCACCACCAGATCCCTTCATCGGCCAGGAAATGGGCCGGTAAGTTTTGGTAACTGATTGCATTTATTTACATTCCTTTCGCTAATCCAAATAAGGGAGCGTTATGCGCTAAAAGCGCGCTTTACGTTAACCTGAGCTACTGTATGATATGCCTTGCCAGCGGCGCCCAGATTGCGTTCGCCACTGCCTGGCCATTTATTCAGGATGGTTTGTTCCATAATATTTTGCGGGATGTTTAGCACCCTGCAAACCGCGCCAAACAGTGGAATATTGATTAAGGGTCCGTCGGCAGAGAATAATCCAGCTTCGTGGGCGATGGCGTCAGCGTCCACCTGCCAGGTTGAGTGCTTCTCCACGGCTACGGCGTGGGGAGCATTGATGATAACGGTGCCGATCTCATTAATACCTTCACTAACCGCCGCTTTGGTGAGCTTTTCGCTCATCACTACCACATAATCCGGCAATTCACATTGACTGTGTGCGTGGATAGTGGTGGGGGACATGCGCACTGCTGCCCGTACCGGTGCTCCGCGGCGTTCCACTCCGAAAAAAGGCAAGGCCTGCCCATGCTCACCGTTTTCCAGTGCAGCCTGCGCTAACAAGTGAGCCAGGGTAACGGAGCCCTGCCCGCCAAACCCGTTGATTCGTAGTTCTAACATATTGCTCCTCCATTCTTCCATGGTGCTGCCAGAGGTACATGTTATCTGGAGCTTTCAATGAGACCAGATTTCCTCCCGTGCTTCAAGTCACCAAAAATTTTATCGCTTGCCTAATTCTCTAGTTACTAAGTGTCCTAGTGGTCAGACCACTTACATTATAAATTTTATTCTATCACGTAAACAATATTCTTTCCATAATTTTTCTGCTAAGTTTTAAGTTTTAAAATTGAATTCGAACTCATCTTCTCCGGCAGCGGTAAGAGTAACAGCAGCGGAAATTCTAAAAGAGACGACGATGATCCATATGCTCCTTCTTCTCGATTATTTTTCTAAAGCCTTTGGTACATCCGGTTCATAGAGTATAAAAAACTTGAAAGAACTTACACTGGCCGTCCCGATAAAAGTTAGTATTAATGCCAATGTCGATGCAAATGGGATCATTAATCTTTTAAACATTATTTCTCACCTCCTTTTTTATCAAACTATCACAAGTATTATCAATTGCTGCAACAATATTGTAGCCCAGAGGAGTAATCAGCAATAAACTAAGGATTGCTCCCAGTGTTAACGCCAAAGCATATGTGAAGCTGCCGGCTGTTATCAATAGAAAGGTGATTATAGTATAAATCAGCAGAGAAACAGACATGTTGATCTTTTGCATAAAACGGAGCCTATTATCAGTAATTTGATGTTTAGCAGTACCTGCCGGTACCCACTTCATGATAGTATACTGGCCGGCCAATACGGTTACTGTCACCAGGATAATTAATATCTGCTGGGTAAGAAGCATGGTACAGCTTAAATAGCCAAAAGCTACTAAAATCACGGTACTAATAAACACGCATCTTTTTCCTGAACTCAGGTGAGCCCCTCCCCCGAAACATCTGAAAGGAGCAAATATTGCCAGGAAGGCAAAGGTAGTTCTTACACTGCCTAACAGCAATGCCAGGACGGTAACACAGACCAAAGTTGCCAGGAGTAAAATCAGGATTTCCAGGGAATAAGAATAGATTTCTATATCATTTTCATCGGAATTCAATAGAGTCCCCAACTCCTGGGCTAATCTTCTGGACATGTTTTTCATCACGGTTTGTCTCCTTGATCGGCAATCTGACCCATATACCGGTACCTTTATTGGAACTTATCTCGATTTGTCCATGGTATTTATTAAGCAGTCTTTGTACTACGTACAAACCATATCCACTGGTTTCCGGTGTTTTGGTACTAAAACCGGCTTTAAAAATGTCCACTCCCCGGGGGATGGTGGCCCCGTTGTTAGAGATGTAGATTGTAAATGATTCATGGTCCTGCATAAACTCAATTCCAACCCGGGGGTTACTATCTTCTGCAACAGCTTCCAGGGCATTGTCCAACAGGTTGCCCACTATACTGCAAATATCAGCCGGGGGGATATCCAGATCAGATAACTCACACTTTACAGCTATAGCTACATCTATGCCCTGCTTTTCGGCCGCAATCTTTTTGCTGTTTAATAGAGCCGATAAAGCCGGATGATCTATATAACACATCTCATACTGCGGGGATGCTCCCTCGGTGATACTATCCATATAAGCAATGGCTTCATCAACCCGGCCAAGCTCCATTAATGATTGCATGGCCTGTAAATGCCGGGCATATTCATGTCTTTCACCTTGCAGGGTGATTATTAGCTGTTCTACCTGAACCAGGTGGATTTTCATCATCAATGCCTTAAATCTATGTTCTCGATATTTGCCTACGCTTTGAATTGAAACCAGACTTACTATACACATACCCACAATGATTAGATTGATAAAAGGTATAACCTGCTTAAGACCAGCTAGATTATCAATAGCAATGATCTCATTATTGATAGTGATAAGCAGCAGGGTCTGTATAAGTATGGTACTAACTACGAAATATTCGCTATATCTACCCATCGAGTTCCCTTTTTCCCAAATCAAATGCAACAAAATCAAAATACTTTATCAGACTAAATACTATCAGTGTAACGATAAATACCGGAATATACGCTATCATGTTTAATCCAGGGTTAACTAACAACTCCTCAGCGCTGTGGCTGCTGGCCAGGAGAAATAACTGAATAACCGCGCCTTCAATAACCCCGGACACCATGACCCCCAACAATACCGCTATCAGTGTCTTGCCTAAATGAATCCGGAAAATCAAGCCAGTAAGAACCACCAGAACAACAGTGAGAATTAAGGTATTGGCAGCTAAAAGGATAGGTAACCTCCGAATAAAAAAAGCTATCACAGCAATAATAATCGAGCAAACGATGCACCTACTCAAATCAACTCTGATATTACACAGAGAAAAGCCAATATATATCATCAGGATGGCCTGAGGAATTGATATAGCAAGAGATAGATACCAGGGGATATCATGCAAAATAAAAACCTCCATTTTAGGCAATGTAAGATTATCCCATATTATATATTTTCTATAAAATAATTGTATTTCCTGTTGCCTAAGTGGCAGTTCACACCCTTAAAAGGCCCTTTCACCACATATCCGTTTACAATAATTACTATAAATGTATAAT
>JAENZE010000002.1:0-234547 GCA_016841425.1 Syntrophomonas sp.
CAGGGTTTCCGTCGCGCGGTCAAGCATGCTGTTGACCAAATCGGCATCAGGGCTTGTCCCTATAGACCAGCTTTGCAGCAACCCATCAAAACAATCCACAATTGGGGAAAGATATACTTTCCCAGCAGGGATAGCGAAATCCGTTATGTCCGTGAGCCATTTGACGTTCGGCGCATCTGCATGGAAATTGCGCTCGATTAGATTGTCTGCGCCCGGAGTCTCCTCGCCTTGATACGAACTGTATTTTCGCCTCCTTTTTCGGAAAACGACAAGCTCGGATTCCCCCATTATGCGTCTCACAACCTTTTCGGAAATGCGTGTTTCTTCTCGCGCAAGCAAAGCATGGATTCGTCGGTAGCCATATCGTCCACCGCTATCCTCAAACAACTCTATGATGCGCGCCGCAGTTCTTCGTATTTGCCTGGAATTGACGCGAGCTTTCGATGGTAGAAGTAACTGCTGCGTGCCATTCCTAGGCAGTACTACTTTATGGATTATGGCGAGATCCAAGTATAAGATCAAGGTTGTTCAGATTGCTAGCCGTGTTCTTCTTGTGGGGTATGGTGCCTCCTGGCTCCGGCTCGACAATAGGAGGGTTAATACATCACATAGGCGGTGCCTACCCAGCTTGGATTATAATAATTCTTGCGGTTATGCTGCCTGTTTATTTATATGGGTTTATATGCATTTTCGATAGCAAGGGAGTGAGAGTTAGGTTAGGGTCCCAGGAGGTAACGCTTTCCGGCCACAGTGGCTGGCAGATTTGGGACAATATATATCGTCTATCGTTTAATGGGTGGTTGTGGCCTCGGGCTATGGAGGTTAATTGGAAATTGCTTAATAGATTAAAAAACCTAATTTTTGTTAATGATGAAAAATTATTAATATTCTGAAAAAAGGAGCGAAAGGCTTGATCAAATTTGTGGCTAAGTATGCCAGTATATCCGCTATTGTAATGATCATACTAGATGGATTTTTTAGTGCAAGGAATAATATGAGATTGTATGGATATGGAAAAGAAGACCCATTATTAATTTCTATAATAATGGGTCTTGTAGGAACACTTATTTCACTATTAGGGTGGGCTATAGACAACTATAGGTATACACAAATAAAAAAGAAGAATGAATCGAAAATCTCTGAGTGAGGCACTAGATTTTATTGCAAGTTATCTATTTTCTTTCCGGACAAGGTTAAGGCTCATCTCAGATGAATAGATTGACAAAGGTCAAAGCATAAAATTATTAACATGTACTTTCCAGGAACAATCTATTTATTGATACGTTATAATAAAGGCTCTTTTACAATTGTTATTATCAAACCCTTTTTATTCAATATTAGAACCTCCATTAATTCTCCTAGCAGGTGTAGTGAGTCAATATATCCTCATTGTATAAGCAAACCTCCATTTAGGTAATGTAAGATTATCCCATATTATATATTTTCTATAAAGCGAATCTATTTCCTCTCACCAAAGTGACAGTTCACACCCTTAAAAGGCCCTTTCACCATATATCCATTTACAATAATTACTACAAATGTATAATACATACTAACATCGATGTTGAACTTATGAGAGGGGGGATAATACGCTTATAGAAAAATGGGATAAAAGTAAATATCGCCAATAATATCAAGGCTTTATTGCAGGAGGAGTTATATCTGACGGCTACCAGTAAGGAACTATAAAAATAACAGCTGTTTGGGTTAGAGAAATATAATATAAGGTTATTATAAAAGGAGTTAATTGTAGCTGCATTGGGAAGCGGGAATATTCTCTTCCGCACTCTTCTCCATTCAAAGTAAACAGAAATTAATATTAGGTGTCATAAAATAAAGAAAGGGTGAGAGATTATAATGATAGCGTCATTAAGAAAAAAAAAGATGTATTCGCTGGTACTTACTATAGTATTAATTAGCGGAATGGTATTACCGTGTTGTGAAAGTGCGTCAGCTGCGGAATCATATACAACACAAACCAATCTAGTTGCTGTTATATGGAATACTAATGGACTATTATATTCATTTAATACGGTAAGTTGGGTATCTATAGATGGAGTAGCTTATGATGACGAACTACGGATGGATAGGTACGACGTGTCGGGAGCAATAGTAAATGGCAAGAGTTACTATTTTAATATTGCCCAAGTTCATGTGAACAGCAACTTTTATTCGGAAGTACAAATATAGGAACATATCCTCAAAGCTCTTTAACCTACTTCAGCATACTTGTACCTAGTAATTGGATAAAATGGACTAATTATGGATATAAAGACGGCTGCAACAAATGGTTTAATTCAAATAACCAATGCAAAGCCGAAGTGTGCACATGGTGGCACTCAGCAGATACATTCCCTTCAAATGGCTACCCTAATTACAACCATGTTTTTTACAATCCATACAGTGGGTGGGTTAATTAAAGTAAAGGAGTGATTATATAATGAAGCCGGGTAAACTAAGAAATGTATTAGTAGTGGTTGCGTTCTTGATATTAGTTGGCGTAATTAACGCCAGCAATGTTATAGGAACTTCTGAGTTCTTTAAAATTGGGCAAATGATATCGCAGGAAGTTAGAAAAAATGATGAACAAGTTGTTATGATTGTTAACGGTGATCCAATTACTAAAAAGGATTATGCAATTCAAAAAATCCTACTGCAAACAACTGATGAAAAAGTATCAGAACAAACCGTTAAAAATAAATTGATTGAGACAACTGTAGTCTACCAAGAGGCTAAACGAAGAGGGTTGGAGCCAAGCTTAAATGAAGCAAAGGAATTTGCAAAGATGCAGAAAAATCTACTACTTTCTGAACCAAAACCAGAGAATGCAGATTTACTTATTGAATATATAGAAGCACAAGGATTTACAGTTGATGAATATTTCGAGGCTAATGTTGAAGGTTATAGAAAAGGGCTAGCTATGGCAAATTTGCGTAACATCATATTCGACGAAACTATCGAAAAGATGGGATCAGAGGTTACTTTTGAAACAAAATATGATGTATTTAATAGCTATATTAATGATCTAATTGAAGAATCGAATGTAGAATTTGTAGAAGCAAATATAGAATGAGAATTTTGTGGCCTACCCGATAAATAAGAAGCCTGTTCATTTTTCTAGTGACATTCTAAAACCAAAATATCACAACTTAAATCTACAAGAAATTGTAACCATATTGATCGTTATGTCAACTGTAATATTTGGAGGATGTATAGACAATATAATGATTGATAGGCGGTTATATTAATGATAAAGGTATTGAGGAAATTCATCTTGAATATCAGAATAAAACTATAAAGGTAATTAAAATAGGAGCTGACCAGAAAACATTTTTGGAATATATTATTGGTGTCATTAAAAGCCATTATCGGTTATGACAAACATATGAATGAAATTTTTTCATATAAATGATGTACAAATATTAACTAAACTGAAAGATGCTACTAAATCAACAAGTAACATCGTGCCTAGAATTTATGTAAGGCTTATGTGCCCTGATAATGTTTGACGAAGTAGAACTTTGTGATCAACATTGAAGACCGGTAGCGGACAGTATAAAAATTATAATTAAAGTAGCCTGCTGGGAATAAATCTCAGCAGGCTTTTTCTCGGCATATTTAGTCTCAATAATCCTACCTTTTGAAACACCGTAAAAACGTGTATCAAAAGTCTGTATTTTGACTTTTGAGATGTTTCAAAAGTAAACGGGGAGTTTTGAGACAGTATCAAAACAAACGAGGTGATTTTTTGGCTAAGATAGGATATATGAGAGTGTCCACCCTGGATCAGAACCTGGACCGGCAGAAAATAGCTTTAGATGAAATCGGGATGGACAAATACTTCATGGAGAAAATCTCAGGGAAAAACAAAGACCGGCCGCAATTAAAGAATATGCTGGAATACGTTAGAGAAGGGGACGTCTTGTATATCGAGAGCATTTCCCGACTGGCTCGCAGTACCCGGGATCTACTTTCTATCGTAGAGCAGCTGCAGGAGAAAAAAGTAGAACTGGTTTCACTTAAAGAGAGCATTGATACCAACACTCCCCAGGGGAGATTCACACTGACCATATTCGGTGCTTTATCGGAACTTGAACGGGAAAACACCCTGCAACGGCAAAAAGAGGGGATAGCAGCTGCCCGGCTTAAAGGGAAAAATTTTGGCAGACCGAAGGTTAAGGAACCTCAAGAATGGGATAGTGTTGTTGCTCTTTGGCAAAAAGGAGACATTAACGCTGCCCAGGCTATGCAGAGGTTAAATATGAGTAGAGCGACGTTTTATCGCAGATTAAAAGAGTATCTCAATTAATTGAGAAATCACCAGTCTTATTTCCGAATGCTGAAGGAGCCGATAATGCTGGTTACGACAAATACCAGACAGTTGAATACGTCATAACCTTCGTGCAAGGGCTCGAATATGTTTCTGATAACCTTTCCACAGGCTATGATGAGTATCCGCGGTATTCATCGGAAACTCTTTTGGAACAAGGAGGAGATTGTGAGGATACCGCCATTTTAACCGCAGTTTTACTAAGGCAATTGGATTTTGGAAGTGCTCTCATCTTTTTCGATGACCATTGCGCCGTTGGTCTTAAAGGAGAAGACACGGTTCCAGGATATTACTTTACTGTTGAAGACACTCGTTATTATTATGTTGAAACCACTGCCCTCGGCTGGCCAATCGGAGTTATGCCAGACTTGTATAAGAACAAAAAGGCATTAGTGTTGCCTTTACCATAGGGGATGTTAACGCCGCCATAAGAATTCCAAAGGAGAGGTGCGGACGAAATTGCCTGACCAGGAATTGATGGATATAATGACCATATCTTAGGAAAGGATAGACGCCTCTTTGAAATATGTAAATGCGGGAACATAAATGGAACAATATGGTATATTATTTATGTATATACAGATTATGGATATTTGAAGCGTTGTTAATCAAAGGAGGTTCGGCTTATGCTAAAATCCACTGGCATGGTGAGAAAAGTTGATGAACTAGGTCGTATTGTGCTTCCAATGGAACTGCGTAGAACCATGAATATTAACGAAAAAGATCCCCTGGAGATATTTACAGATGGTGAGAAAATTATACTAACAAAATATTCACCAGGATGCATTTTCTGCGGTAATGTTAATGGCGTCGGCGTCCAGAATTATAAAGGCAAGTATCTATGCGATAGTTGTATTCAGGAGATAGGGCAAAATGTTATATAAACTAAATATTGATACTCACAAGCTTAAATGGCTATTAGAGTGACCCAGCTAACTAATAAGTTTGCAATCATGTCTGCTTTATAGAGTACAGAACAATCGCAATATTTATTTTCTGGGTCGGTTTAACTCTGTATAATATAGCCAATATATTGACGATACCTATCCTCTAATATATATACTGCATACGGATTATGGAAAGTGCGCCAGACCTATAATCCCAGTTTGTAGACCTTGAAGAATGTGTTTGATGAGAGGAGGCGCGCATGAATGCTATGGACGACGGTTAAGGGTGCGGGTAAATCAATTGCCTTCACAGACGTGGAAAAGGGACCGGCTTCGATAGCCGCTCCGAGGTTTTTGGATAAATTTCATGATAAATATATTAAGCAATGCTACAAGTATTTCAATGCAACAGAGGATATACCTTTCAATTATAGTGAGATGAGGATGCATTCGGTTATGATTCCAGCCTTAGACAAGGTTTCCGATGCGGTGTTTGTAGAACAATATATAAACAAAAAAGGAAGAGCCGGAAGGGTAGATTACTTGGTTTTATCCGGCAACCAGGTGTATCTTATTGAACTGAAACACTCATGGTTGAGCTTTAATTCCGGAAATGCAACTGTTGCTACTAATAAGAAATGGCAAAATGCCTTTACTGATTTAAAGGCCGTATCGTGGGAAGAAGCATTCTCAATATTTCCTGAAGTCAGGACTGTGGCTAAAGTAGCCCTTATGGTTGTTCCTCTGTATAACAGATCTAAAAATTTGAAAAAATTAGCCAACCAATCATACACTCTCGAAAGGATTTTTGAAAAATACCGGTCTTTTTCTGATCAATTGTCACCGAAACCAGGTTGGATGGGTATCTGGGCGGTTAAACCGCAAATGGCCAAACCCATAATAACGAAAGATCATTATTATGAGTGCTATCCTGCGGTTGCCCTGTTTGCCTGTATTAAAGGGAAGACAAAATGAACATGGGAAAGGCAAAAAATATAATGCCCAAGGGGTGAGATACAAATAATTAGTAAATTCAGCCGAGTTTAAAACCCGGTAATTTAAGAAGTTCTTAGGTTTGAAGGGGAGTGGGGGTAAAATGGTTTTAACCAAAGCGCTGGAGGCATATGGTAAATATTTTCGTATGATCGTAGCCATTGTTCTTCCAATAGGGATAATAATAGGTTTGATTTTATGTGGGATTAGCAATTCGGAATACCATAAGCTGGATTATCTGTTGATATTTAATGTTCCAGGTTGGCTTTTAAGCCCCTTATGGATAGGAGCCTTGATATATAGCTTATCAAGGCTGGAATCAGGGCAGGAAATAACTTATCAAAATGCTATAAAACATGGCTTAAAAACATGGTGGAAACTTGCTATTATAGGCATGATTGCGATAGGATGCCAGTCTCTTCAGTTGGTTTTCCCATCATATAAATACAACTTATCGTGGCTGTATTTTTTGATCATCGTCTTTATCGTTATGAGGTATATATTCATATTACCCGTATTAACCCTGGAGAGCAGAGGAGCAATAGAATCATTAAGGAGATCTGCTGAATTATCAGAAGGCAAACGCTTAAGCATGTTTTTTGAATTTATCGGGTTGTGGGTTTTGCTCTATGTAGTAAAGTTTCTCCTGAGCATGCTTCTTGGATGGGCGGGAAATCTTCTCGGAGCAATATGGATAACACAAGTATACTTTATTGTAATTCTAGGTATGATCGGGCCAGTTATAACCTCTCTCATTATAGTCTGGATCTACTACTATTATCTTGAGCAAAGCAGATCAACGATTGAACAGGAAAATATAGAACAATTTGAATATGATTGATATCTAAGTATGGTCAGAATTTCGTAACTTATAAGCAGCCATCTAGCGGGTTAACAGTAATATATATGTAAAAAGCTGATGGGTTTGACCTGGAGTTGCTGACCAATCCGTATTTATACTAGTAAAAAAGTCCGATATCAATCGGTGAGTCAAACCTACGGTGGAAATGGAGGCTTAAAATGTATCCTTTCATAGCTTTTTTCTTGGTATCATTTTGGATAGTGGTACTACTTTATGGATTATGGCGAGATCCAAGTATAAGATCAAGGTTGCTCAGATTGCTAGCCGTGTTCTTCTTGTGGGGTATGGTGCCTCCTGGCTCCGGCTCGACAATAGGAGAGTTAATACATCATATAGGTAGTGCCTATCCAGCTTGGATTATAATAGTTCTTGCGGTTATGCTGCCGGTTTATTTATATGGGTTTATATTGCATTTTCCGATAGCAGGGTGTTGAGGGGAAATCTAGTCTTGGCTCCAAAGGACAACCATTCCGATCATTATGTCAGCAATATCGGGGCATTATATACCGCCTGTCGCATAATGGGTGATGGTTGTGGCCTCGGGCTATGGAGGATAATTTGAAATTACTTAATAGATTAAAAAGTCTAATTTTTGTTAATGACCCAAAATTTCTAATATATTATCAAAAGACAAGAGCGAAAGGCTTGTTAAAGTTTATAGTTACGAATACAAGTATATATATTATTGTTATGATTATAGTTGCTATTACAATGAATATTATATCTTGTGGATATGTAAAAGAAGGAACATTGTTGACTTCTTTAACAATTGGTCTTATATCAGGAATAGTAGTTTCACTAATACAGTGGGTCATGGGCTATGATAGGTATTCACAAATAAAAAAGAAGAATGAATCAAAAACCCCCCGTTAGATAGGACGCCCTTCAAAGTGGGCAGCGTGTCTTTAACAGGGATTTCTTCCACGAGTCATATTTCACCATATTTACAATTCGCTTGTTTATCCCATTTATTCAGTATTTGACACCGATAAACGAAGGTTACGGCATTATCTAGCAAGAGAGTACATCATTGTTTTGCTGCATAGGCTATTATCGCAGAAACAGTGGCTGGACGTAAAAGAGCGCACTTAAAAACCAACCAGTTAATGCTGCATGGGCAAAAATCGTTTTAGCTACTTGCCCAGTTGGGTTGTGAAGCTAAAGGAAATCAAGAAGAAATACAATTTATCAATATGACAGATTAAGATAATTACTGGTATAAGTAGCGGCTTTTTTTGAAAGCTTAAATGCTTTCAATAGCAAATTGGGAGGAAAATATGGTAAAATAAGGAAACATAATGTATAAATTATTTAAGAGTATATTGTTTGAAAAAGCATACTGTTAAGTTTCGCAATAACAGAATTGGTTAATGCCTTATTACAAAATTAAAGTATCTCCACTATTACCCCTAGTTTTTGCATAGTAACAGCAAGACATTTATCCACAGTCCTAAGGAATTTTGTTAGAAGTGGTAATAATGAATATTTGATAGTAGAGCTTGTCTTACTAACATGCTGAATGTAGTAGCTTAAAGGAGGCGTACAAATAATGAAGAAACGCCAAAGAAGTATTAGTATAAAATCTGTGAATTGTTTTATTGTTGCAGGGGTAATCGTCTTTATTGCTGTATGTATAACGGGTTGTTCGGGAGCACTGGGAACTTTTTTTCAGTCAAAATACATAACACATTATTTTGAGGAGGCACCGATTAGAAATGCAGCATACTGGCATATTGATCCTGAAAATGTTGGTTATGATTCTCCTATGATAGGCTTCATTAAGTTAACTGACTCTATCGAGTGTTATACAGAAATGGGAGTTCCTCACTATCGTATTGATAATGGGTGGAATTCTAATATTCGTTTCGAAATTAAAGATTTGTTAACCCGAAACCAAGTAGAAGGTTTAAAAAAGTGCTTCACGGATATTTTTTTGGTCTATCCTGTTGAACAATATAGTGGTGAAAACATACAAGGAAGAGTTGTCGTTGGAATAGACAACACGGAAGAAGAACATTTAAAAGCTATCCTTACATACATATCGGATCAAGTTGATGTGCGTCCGATTGTTGTAGTTTTTGTAAAAAAAGAATTTGGCGGTCAGAAAATATTTATAGTTAGAGATTCTTATGGGTATATAACCGAAAACGAAATGTATATACAAAAAATTGGTAACACAATATGGAATATAGATGATTGGAATCTCAAAGAAAGGTTGCAGCAAAACCCTTTTATCGACTTGGTTGTCACGCAAGGATATTATGACGGAACATATACAGAATGTTCTTCTTGTGATCTATATATTTATACCAAACAAAGAGAATGCATAGAAAAACGAAAAGAGATATTTGACTACGTTTTTTTCGAGGTTGAGAAGCTTTATGGAGAAATTCCAGTAAACATAGTGTTATTTTATGAGAACGTACGAGAAGGTGAACAAAGGGGAGGGACTGGCTATCAAAATGTCCAGGGTGTCGCCTATAAACTTCCGCATGATAAGGAAGCCAGGATATTGTTTGATTAGGTAAATATACCAATTGGGAGGATTATGAGCATAGTCTGTTAATAGATCATTTCTGAGGTATGTAAATGTCAATTAAAAATTAAGGTCAGGGTACGACCATTCTCAATGGTTGGCGGCACGTCGAAGGATAGCTGCTGGCCGTTTAGGTTGACGGTGGGTGCTGCTAGGGCTGGCACGGCAAAAGCACAGCACATAAGCAGGGTAAACAGTATTATTAGAGTTTTTCTCACGATAAGCCTCCCCAAGTTAATAGATCGTATACATTACTATGACAAATATTACTCCATTACACCATAATTTACCAGATATAAAAATTGAGGTATGTATTGAACGAGGATACTTAAATGGTATATGTTCCTGAGAACCAGCCACGTTGAGACGGTGGTGTTGATAGAGCGGGGATAGGGCTATAGCTGAGGTTTTGGATGTTTCGAGATTAAGTTGAATATGTTTTTTATGTTCCCTCAGACGTATGTTTGGGGGAATTTTTGTACCCCCGGGGGTACATAATAACGCGAAAATAGAACTAATGCGCGGAATTAAAAGGAGTTTTGCGGAATTGTATGGAATAATTTAGGAAAAGGATACTTTGGGTTTATAATGAAGGTCTAAGAATGCAAAGATAGAGTTTGATAAACAAATAGTTTTATATGGATATAGTGTGCCAAAAGTCTTGTATCTAAAGGTGACAGGGCAAGTTTTACCTGATAAAAAGGCCCCGCCATTATTAATTAAACGTATTGTTGACTTGTGATAGTTGCTACAAATACAGACTTAGTTGATAAATAATTAATAGTATCAAATTCTCAAATGCAATAAGAAGGTGCTTCATTTTGGAATGGGCTTTTGACAAAGTTAGCCAACAGAATATAAATGCTAAAGATGCTATTCGAACTGCCAATCGCTATACTTGTCCCGTTTGCGGAATTGAATGTACTCTTCGAAGAGGAAAGGTAAAGAAACCATATTTTGCTCATATTAATGGTGCTGCCCCTGAAGCTTGTGAGAATTATCATCCCGGCAACGGAACTAATGGTAATAATAGCCATCTTGGATTTAGATTTCATACCTCTCCCAAGTTGTACATTCGTAAATACAATTCCTCAAATTGGTATCTGGAAATATTAATCAATGATTATCCTGTGGAAAAGGGAGAAATATCTATCCCTTTTGGTCGCTTTGGGCAAGTCAATATCTCCATACCCAAAATTAAGGTGGGTGGAATACGCATTCCGGTAAAAACAATGGAATCTTATACTCTTCAAACCAGCGATGAGGTGCCACCCCCTTACAAACAAATGATATGTTCTTCTATCGATGGGTTAGATCAGAAAAAGTATAATGTCTTTTATTGCTCAGATGCTGGTGGAATGAGATTACATAAAAAGCAATCGCTAATTTGGGGACAACAGTATTTTATTGTCTGGCATATGAATTTGGGAATGTTGGGATGGCTACCTAATAATATGCTTCCCCAAGAAAAACTAAATACAAATGACCAATGGCTTTGTAAAATGATTTGTTTACCTGATGCACAAGATGCGACTATTGAAAAATGGGTTAATAACAAATTGAATTACCAAATTAAACATCCTCCTTTGACATTAAATACGTTGTTTCCAATCCCTGATAGAATACTAGATGATGGATCTTCACAAATATCTGAGACAAAATATATATTTATTTCAATAGATAGAAATACAACATCAGAGGATTTTTATGAATTAGTAGTTGTGTCAGAGGCTCTTCCCCAATATACAAAAAAGATTAATTTGTGTGGAAAGATGCCAATAATATTGGCTCTTAACCCGCTACCGTTAGGGCGCACACACCTATGGATTGACGGATACCCGGATATTAGTATAAGTCTATATCATACCCAAAGCATATTTTACGACCACAATGTACCTGGTGTTGTATTTACTTTTCAAGATAGTGAGACGAACGAATATATCTCTTCTCCAGCTTTCTCTTCATATACTACATTTCAACTTCAAAAAGTAATCTTGGGTAATACATCATTGATTCAGGTTTCTTTACCTAAGAAAGTAAGTGTATTGATAGGCATTCAAAGAGATAACAAAAAGCTATTCAAGGAGTATAGCATTCCTGAAGGTAGCCACAAAGCATTTGAGCAGCAATTGAAAGATGAAATAATCCAACTGCTCGGTAAAGGGAAGCTAGTAATTGACTTCGGTAATTACGGAAAGGTAGAAGTTGATAATGAATTAAATACAGAAGAAAAAATATCATTAACGGATTCCAATCGAAAAAAGCTTAAGTGGCTAATAGCACAAATCTCGTTAGAGAATAACCTTTATCCGATTGTGGGGATTAAGGAATTTCCAATCCTAAAACTGACTAAACATTGGTTTAACGAGGATGATTATATCCTAATCAAAAAACTTATCGGTAATCGTTTTGTACCTTCAGTCTTGTTACCCTATATTAGATCAGTTATCCAAGAGATATCAACTCAACTAAAAATATTTTGCTGGGAGGGGAAAAATGGAATTTAAATCTTATCCTAAAGAAAAGAGAGATTTCATAAGTGAAAGACCAAAAGAGGAAATTATGGCATTTTGTAAAGAAATAGATTATTATGCTTGGAAGAAAATAACCTTAAAGTTGCCTCCTGCAAATGGGTTCAGAAAAGGATCTGGCGCTGAAATCAAAGAGCGCTTCAGAAGTTATATCTGGAGAATTGGCCATTGGACAGATGGTAATTGGGAACTATTCTCAGAGCTATGGCTTGCTTGGATCAAGTCGCACCCAGTGTTAGATAATCTTTTAGTGCAATATCATAATGATCAAGATTTTCAAGGGGGGACTCCAATTTCCCCCAACTCACAATTGGATATAGGCTGTTTTAAGTTTTTATCATCTTTTAACGAGGAATCGGAAATATCAAAAGAATTATTAAAACGGTTTTATGATTATGGATATTTTTTAGAAGATACAAAAATTGAATATTATATTTCTTTTGCAAAGTCAGAATTGGAATTAAAAATGTTAAAATCTCTACATCAAATTGATGTTTTGAACACAAAGATTGCTGCATTGGAAAAAATAAATACCGAATCCCAGCAAAGATTTGAACAAGAACTAAAAGCAAGAAATAACCAATTTGATAGGCTGAATGTAAAAATAATAGAATTACAAAATATTATTTCTGACTTCCAAAGAAGTTTCGTACAAGAACTAAAAAATAATGATGTTAAGATTGACCTGAATATTGCAGCATTAGAAAATCAAATTAAAAATCTTCATGACTACTGTTCGGAGCTAACCGATTCATTAACCAACGATTTAAATGAAAAGCTTGAGGAAATGGCTGCTCTATTGAAATCAGAAGCCGAGGCTCTTATTGAACTAAGATCTGGGTACAGTAATCAGGAAGTTGGATTAACAGCCGGACGGACAGCAACTAGCATATTTTTTGAAAGAATTTTTGGGCTTGATATATTTTTGGAATATGACTCTATAGAAAAGATGGACAAAACCTTTATTCAGAATTTTAAATCGATAGGAATGACATCACGTGGAGCTAAACAATTATCTAAAGAATTAATAGTCACCATCCTTTCACAGGGAACTATTTCATTTCAGGGCTCCTTTGCTTCTATATTAGCTCATATATGTGCCAGAACTATATCGGCAACAAACACTTCTATTTGTTATATTCCCGTTGGATTATTAGACGGAAATAATTTCAGAAAAATATTTGATAGTTTTCTGGCAGAAGCTTCAACAAGTGAGATGATTAGTACACTCATAATTGAAGGGGTGAACCTTTCCGCGTTTGAGACTTTCGCACCAAGATTAAATAAATACATTGAAGACCAAGCAATAGGAATAAATCCACTTAAAACAATTATTATCTGCACCTTGGTTAATGGACCGGCTTCGCTCGAATGTCCCTTGATGCTTTGTGATAGTGGACCAATATTTGATACCGATTGCCTTGAATGGCGAAAAAAATGGGAAACGAATGACATTCAGGAAGGAGCAATTTCGATACATAAATACAATGAATGGAGTGAATGCCCAGTTGATATTCCGGAAAACTGGGATGAATTATATGAAGAATTTAATTGTCTTGGAGGGTTTACAACAGTTCTTAGGGAACGATTCCTACAGAAAGCTGCAATGCACATAGAAAAAATGAAAGCAAGTAGCTCTATGATACAGTCGTTGGCATTTGGTTGGTTGATTCCCAGGGGTATTTTATTAAATGTTGATTTTTCAATATACAAAGAACTTATAGCAGGAGGTAAACTCGATGCTGAGCAGCCTGACGAAAGAATTAACAAATTGTTGGCTTTGAATGTTTTAGGAGATTAGTATGATACATGTTTCTTTAGAGTCGGGCGATACTGCCCTCAAACTTTTGTTACATATATGCTCGGACGAAAGTGGACCAATATATTCCCATCGCTTTGATCTTGTGATAGCAGATTATTTGAGAAAAAATCTCCATTCTATATCTGTTAGTGGAGAAGAATTTGAGCCTATATATATAACTAAGATTACCAATACAACAAGGCGGCAAATAAGTCCTCTATTAAAGTGTACTAATCAATTGGGTATTCCAGAATATTCAAACGAACAATTAGATACTATTATTAGAAGAATTCTTAATATTCTAAGGGATTTACGAGATGTGGTCGAACTTGGAATGGGCTATTGGGCACCGGCTCCAATAAGGTTTATAGATATAACAAATACTCCAAATGCTTTAGTAATTGGTAGCCTTCCAACGTATAATTTAAACACATTATTTAGCCCGATAATTAAAGTGGCTGGATTTGCAAGATTTGTCGATAAACTTTCCTTGATAGAGGCCAACCACCAGCACCCTATTTTATGGCAACAGTTCGATAATTGGATTGGAGATATTCCGTCGGATTTAATAAGTTGGACTAGGCAGATAATGAAATCTGCTAATGAGCAAATGCACCAATCAGCAGCCAACTACGAAAATATCGAGGTCTATTGTCCTTGGGCAAAAAACAAATTGCAATATTATAGATGGCTAGTATATGAAGATTTTAAAACGATCAACATCCCAACAACAGATTTAATCTTGTTTCGTTCAAAAAGCGTACCGCGTACCTTTTGGTTTGGAAAATTTTCATCTACTGCACTTGAAGCAGAAGCCTGTGTTCCAAATTATATTGTGCGTCGCCTTTTATATGGATTGGATTTGCTCTATAACAATGAGGTTGAAGCAGCCTGGACAGGCAATACCATAACATTTAACAATTGGTTGCCCCCTGAAGAACTTCGGCTTTTAACAGCTGTAGGGATGGAGTGTTCAACTGAAATAGGAAGATTGCCGTTAAAATACTATATACAACCCGAATGGAAAAGCATAGTTGTTGATAAGTTGCAGTGTCTTGGTGTTAATAATTAAGGAGGAGCGGTATGAATAGTAAGGATTATGGAGTATTTACTGTAACCAAGGAATTACATGAGACACTTAGAGCTTACTTGGAAGCACTGTATCATATCAGAAATACTACCTTAATTTCAGAGCGGCGATGTTTACTGGACCAAGCAGGCTGTATTAGCCAGCGGCCATATATTGAATCAACTGCAGTATATAAATACGGTACTTCCTACGAGAGGCTGACTATTCCGGATACTGTTAAGGAGATTCTGAGTTATTTATCCACTCTTGATCCGGGAGTAGGAATATATCCTTCTATATATGCCCACCAATCCAAAGCTTTAGAGGCTGTTTTAGGCAAAAATCAGGATATTATTGTCGCTACGGGGACTGGTTCTGGAAAAACTGAAACTTTCTTAATACCTATCTTAGGATCACTAATTCTTGAGGCAAGTGAAAGACCTGAATCTGCACATATGCGAGGGTGTAGAGCATTACTACTTTATCCTATGAACGCACTTGTTAATGATCAAATTAGTAGAATACGAAAGATATTTGGCGATGAACGTGTTGCACAAGTATTAGAAAAAAATCGCGGGAGAAGGGTTACATTTGGGAGCTATACCGGACGCACTCCCTACCCAGGTAAAAGATCGTCAGCAAAAGATACACAGCATATCAAACCCATGTTTGAAGATTTTTATTTAAGGTATATAAATAACCCCGAAAAGATTAAACAGCTTAAAGATAAAGGTAAATGGCCATGTAAAAATCTAGTGAAATTTTACGGTGCAGATAAAGAAGAAGAAGCGGTTTATAGAAGTGGTAAAAAGAAAGGTAAAAAATATACTATTCATCATTGGGGAGAACGGTTAATAACGCAACCTGAAGATATGGAACTTATGACAAGACATGAAATGCAAGTAAATTCCCCAGACATATTGGTTACAAACTACTCAATGTTAGAGTATATGCTGATGAGGCCTATTGAAAACAGCATATTTTTGGATACTAAACGTTGGTTAGATAATGATGATAGAAATACTATAACGCTTGTTTTGGATGAAGCTCATATGTATCGAGGAGCAACTGGTGCAGAAGTTGCTATGCTAATACGACGGTTTCAGGCCAGATTAGGTATACCGCGTCAACGCTTAAGATGTATTCTTACTAGTGCTAGTCTAGGTAATGGAGACGAAGCCGAAAAAGATTTGATTTCATTTGCACGGGATTTAACAGGAGCATCAGAAGTTACACCAGGGTTTACGCTTATAAAAGGGGAGACGGAAGATAGAACTGGCGCAAAACAGGGATCAAATGAAGAAGCAGATGCTTTTGCATCATTTGAACTTAGTCTTTTCCAGCAATATGAAATTCACCCAGAAGAGGCGATTTCAGCTATAAATAATCTGGCAAGTCAGTTGAACTGGCCCAAGTTTAATGATGATCCATCCGAATTAAAGCAGTATCTGTTTTCACAGTTAACGGGGTTTGGTGTAGCTGAAGAGTTAATAAAATTAGTAGCCGGAAAAGCAATTCAAATAGATGAACTAGCATTTGCACTCTATCCTAATGCGTCTCCAGAAGGAAGAACAAAGGCGACAGAGGCCTTAATCGCCTTATGTACATTTGCACAAAGAAAAAAAGATGGTCGTATGCTTTTGCCTACCCGTATGCATTTATTCTATAGGGGCCTCCCTGCGCTTTATGGATGTACCAACAGACAGTGTGATTGTCGATTAGATAACGAACCAAAAGATAACTACTTATTAGGCAGACTTTATACGGTTCCCAAAGACCATTGTGAGTGTTCAGCAGGGGCTAGAGTATATGAACTTCTAACCCATCGTGATTGTGGATCGGCCTTTTTACGGGGTTATATTCGCGGAGAGGGAGGGGATTTTTTATTAAGTGAACCTGATATTGATTTAAATCCAGATGGGCCAGAAGGGAGTGTTCTTCTTAATGAAATTAATTTATTAGTAGAACAGGGATACCATCCATCTGCAGGAGCAATGGTTTCAAAAATATGGCTGGATATAGTTACAGGGAAAATAATGACTGAAAGACCTGAAGATACTTCTGGCTTTTTAGAGTGTTTTAGGCCAAACCAAGAGCCTATTAATACAGGACAGCGCAAATTAATAACATTTCCATCGTGTCCTGTATGTTTGAAAAAATTTCGGGGAGAACGATCAAATATAATGGATCTTTCCACGAAAGGCGAGGCGCCCTTTGCTAATCTTGTAAAAGCCCAGCTAATGTTACAACCTCCTAAACATTTAGAATCAATAGATTTTCCCAATGGGGGAAGAAAGGTACTGCTTTTCTCTGATGGACGTCAAAAGGCTGCCCGTTTAGCTCGAGATATTCCGAGAGAAGTCGAACACGACTCATTTAGAAGAGCAATTGCTCTTTCAGCTAACCTTCTTAAAAAAATAAAAGGGAAAGCCAAATTAACTAAAGACTTATATATTTCTTTTATATCGGTAGCCTCGGAGAATAATTTGCATCTCTTTGATGGACCAGATAAAGAAAAATTACTTAACCATATCCAATATTTCAGAGAACAGTATGATTCAGACCTTCAAGATGCTCTTGAAGATGGTTGGGATATTAATCCACCTAAACGTTATTCTGAGGCCTTATTAAGACAACTTTGCAGTTCTCACTTCTCCCTTCAAGCGACTACCGTTGGGTATGTTATTCCAGCAAATATTGAAAAACTTGAGAGAGGCTTGGCAAATATAATCCCCGGTTTTGATAAACAGCTAGCTAAAGAAATTAGTGTGTTATTCATTGATAATTTACTCCAGAGTTATGCATTCGATGGTGATATTTCTGATAGCATAAGGAACAAGGTGTCTGGTTATTACCGTCCTAAATGGGGAAGTAAGGCGAAGTTTAAAAAAGAGATATTACCGGTTTTAATCAACGAATTCGGGTGGCAGGAAACTGTAATTGAATCTGTGCAAACGTTATTAAGAACACAATTATGCCAAGAGGATGATAACACATTCCTGTTAGATAAAAATAAAGTTGCAATTAATATCGACACAGATGCAGATTGGCATCAATGTAATGTATGTAAAGTTCTTTCGCCAGTCAACTTGGCTGGATTCTGTATTAATTGTGGGGCCAAAGCGATAAAAAACTTATCGCCAAGTTTAAGTGAATATATTAGATCCATAAAAGGTTACTGGAGAGATCCCGTTGTCAAGTGCTTAAATGGGGAAGGGCGCTTGGATTATATAACTACGGAAGAACATACCGCACAATTATCTCAGCGTGATACGGGGAATGTTTTCGCAACCACTGAAAAATATGAGTTGCGTTTTCAAGATGTCATTATTGGTAAAGATGAAGGCCCGATAGATGTGCTTAGTTGTACCACTACTATGGAAGTTGGAGTTGATATCGGATCATTGGTTGCGGTAGGGCTGAGAAATGTACCTCCGCAACGTGAAAACTATCAACAAAGAGCTGGGCGAGCAGGGCGTAGAGGGTCAGCAGTATCAACGGTTCTTACATATGCCCAAGGTGGTCCTCATGATAATTACTACTATAACCATCCAAAGGAAATAGTTGCAGGAATTCCAAGAATGCCAGTGGTCAAAATAAACAATAGAAAAATTATTAAAAGACATATAAATGCATACCTTTTTCAAACATTTTTTCAGGAAGCAATTGACAAAAAAGCTAGGGGCATAGATTTAACCTCATCAGCACTTCTTAAGGCTCTTGGGAAAAAGTCTGATTTTTTTTATGGGTCTGATGATAGTGATGTAACATTTCAGAGCTTTAGAATATGGATAAATCAAAGAGTTTTGAATAATGATGGCGATTTAGCTAATGCCATTAGTACTTGGTTGCCGCCAACCATTACAGACTCTTTGACTTGGATTAAAGAAGTCGCCCAAGAATTAATTAATTCTTTAACAGACTCAATAGAAAAAAACATTAGCATTCCTACGGTAATTGAACATTTGGATAATGACTTATCTGAAACTGAGGAGTTTCTGGAAGACGACGATAAGGATGAATTGCTACAATTTCTTTTTGATAATAATCTTTTGCCTTCATATGCTTTTCCAACTAATCTATGCAGTTTTCTAGTAGAGAAATGGGAACACAGAGATGGTCGTTTTAGGCTTGTTACCGCGGAACAACCACAACAATCACTTAATAAAGCTCTAACAGAATATGCTCCAGGTCGGTTGATTGTAATTAATAAGAAAACTTATAGATCTAAGGGAGTCGTTTCTGCAAAGGCAATATCTTCGGAGCCAGACAGAGCAACACCGCTTTTTGAAGATACCCAAAAATATATTTATTGCACTAAATGTTCGTATGTTCAGGATCCTTTTTCATCAACTTCAAATGCTTTCTTTTGTCCTATTTGCCACGGCGAGCTTGCAACGGCGGAACTAATTGTTCCACAAGTCTTTACGCCCGAGGAAGGAAAAGCCGTTGATGAATCCGATCGAGATCAGGAAATTACATATGCGACATCCGCGCAGTTCCCAGTACCTGCAGGGGAAGAGGATTTGCCTGAGATGGTTACTATAGGGAGCAATACAAGTCATATAACGTATACCTATGCGCAGGATAAAAGACTTTATATGGTTAATAAAGGGAAACCGAGAGAAGAGAAAGGCTTTTATGTATGTGAAAAATGTGGGCTATCTTTGCAAGAAGAACCTCAACCAAATGGTAAGCACAAACGTCCATACTTGGTTGCTTGGAAGCCGGACCAACCACGGAATGATTGTGACGGTGAATTTCATCCCGTATTCCTGGGTTATAATTTTATATCTGATCTCCTGTTGATTCGAATGAGACTTTCTTCTCCGTTAAATTTGAATATACGGTCTTCTATTCCAAAAACAGTAATTAATGACGCATTGAGAACAATATCGGAAGCCTTGTTATTGGCTGCTAGCAGGGTCCTGGATATAGATTCAACCGAATTCAGTGCAGGATTTAGACTTGTTACTGGATCAGAAGATGAAATTACAGCTGACATTTATCTATACGATACCTTATCAGGGGGAGCAGGATATTCACAGCAAGCTGGTGACAATTTGGAAACTATTATGGAAAAAACTCTAGATATTCTTGAGAACTGTGATGGTAATTGTGATCGGTCATGTACCTCTTGTCTAAGGCATTACCAGAATCAATATTGGCATGAGCAACTTGATAGGCATTTAGGCTTTGATCTATTAAAATATGTCTTATCAGATGTTATGCCGAACTCTAATGATCTTCTGCTTCAAAGCGAACGTCTTCGTCCTCTTAAGAGGCTCTTATTTTTAGATGGATATACATGCAAGCGTAATGAACTATTCCAGAATGTTTCGATTCCTCTATTAGTGAAAACAGCTACTGATACCTTTGCGATTGGTACATACAATCCTTTGGTTGACAAGAACTCGATAGATTTTGTACATCAATTACATGTTCTTGATGGTGATTGCGAAATCAAATTAATACTATTAAATGAATTTTTTCTATCCCGAAATCTCCCCGGTGCTTATAAATTAATAAAAGGAAAGATTGATGGACAACATGAATGAATTTTATATCCTGAGTGAACCAGAGGGTAATCCCGACATACCTAAATACTGGAGCTATAGTCAACTTGAGGAAATGCGAACCTGCCCTAAGAAATGGTGGTTATCGAGGGCCAAATACCCCAATATTAAAGGGAATTACCCAAGATATTTTACTTTACCCATGCTGCATGGTATCATTCTCCATAAAACAATTGAAAAATTTGGCCGTTATGCAAAAAAACAAGATAATTACGATTTTGCTCGAAGTTATTTTCGAATTCGCAGTGCCATTCAGGCTGAAATTAGAGAGTTGCTTGAATATGAAAGTTCGGTTAATCCGCGGTTTAAAAAATCATACTTAAAATCACTATTATGTATAGACGATTGTATAAACAATTTCAAACGAATTATTTCTGAAGTAGAAAAAAACGTATTAATTAGTAACGTTGATTATCAATACAATGCTTCCCCACACCCTACTGCGAAGTTGCCAATCAAAGGGCATGAGGTAACTATCTATGTAGAATATCCACCAATAGTTGGCAGAATCGATTTTATAAACGATGGAAGAATAATTGATTTTAAATCTGGAGCACCAAATTCTGCATATGAAAGCCAGTTGCAGTTTTATGCTTTGTTATTCTGGTTAAAAACTGGACATCTACCTTCATCACTTGAAATCGTTTTTTCAAATCATGCTCATGCTACATATAACAATTTGCTTAGTATCGAAAAACTTACAAGTCTACGGGATGAAGTAGAGGAGGAAATAATAAACATAGAGGAGAGTATCCAATCAGGTTTACCTGAAGCAAATATTCGAGGAGACCAATGTGAGTACTGCCCATGTAGGCAGAATTGTGATGAGTACTGGACATACTTAAACAAAGAGAGTAAGGTAATTGAGTTGAATAAAGATAAGTTGGAGCCGTTTTGGATTGATATCGAAATTATTGAATTGCCTAATTCTTGGCAAGGATTTGGATCTTGTACCGGAATTGGGCAATCTCAACAATTGGGTGAAGTATATCTTAATATCGAGCCAGACAAATGCCCTAATAGACTGGATAATAGCTGTCCTGTAGGTGCTAGGATTCTTGGAGCAAAACTTCGTTATGAAACCAATCGTTGGTACTTAAAAACAGCACTTTTTACTGAAGTATTCTGGATATATTAATGCCCTGTATGGTAAGCTTTCCTTTAATTAATATTACCATTGATTGACAAAATAGAATTAAATAAATCTATAGTGTTTTGATGAGTCCATTCAGCATAATTAGGTAGCCTTTCAGCTCGAGGAACTACCCATCTGTTAAGACATGCTTCGGATATATCTTTGACAGAAGGTCTAGAAACCAAACAAAAATCGTCTGAGCCTTGCAGGTACTCTTTCCAATTAGTAGCTATCGGCATAGCATAAATTTCACGTGCTATTCCGTGTTTTAAAACGTCAATACTTACCCCTGAGTACTTTAGGGCTTGCCGAATTACTCTCCATTTCCAATTTGGTCCGCTGCCGTATTGATAACCCAAAGCATATGAATGTCCCTTAATTATTAATAACTCGCGCATTGCATCAAATAGCTCATTTGATATTTGAAAATGTCCATAACCCTTTGTTTGTCCTATCTTAATTAGGTTGACTATTCCAGGTATTTTTAAACGGTTGTATATTGATGAACGTCCTAAGGCCGATGTGACAGTAATCAATGCTAGAGCATGGTCTTTAACCTGATTACTAATTATTCCACGTTTTCCTTCGTATTTCTTCAGATAATAATCCACAACTTCTTGTGACCCAATCAAGCTTGCCACAAGTTTTCCGCCTAATAACATATTGTAAGGTGGAACTGCACCGACGACATATGCATCCATGACATTTACTAGTCTTGCTTTTCTATCATCAGAATTCCAGCCAATTAGACTATCGCGGGCAGTTAGATTAAATACAGGGTCACCAAGAGCAAATATACCTATTAGTTTATCGTTATTACTATCAATAATCAGAAATCGCATTCTTCGTCCGAATCCCTTTGAAACAGGCACTGACCAGAGTAACGTAGCCAACCTGAACAATAATGCAGTTTGCGAATTATTAACTGGAACAATTCTTGCTTCAATCTTAGTGGGGGTAATTTCATTTCCAGCAGCAAAGAATTTTAGTAATTTATTTAGATTAGGAATAAGCTTGCTACTCTCTTTTCCTATGGTCTCTTTTCGCTGGGGGGAATGCATCATTCGAATGTTTTCTTTAGTCAGTTGCTCAATATTTCCAATAATATTAGAATTCATTAACCCTTCTGAAGTAAGGAGAGATAGAATTTTATTGATGATTTCATTTTCAGAAAACGTATCTCGACTATTTGACATCAGTTTATACTCCTAACAACTATTACTAACTCAATATCTTCGTATATCAAATTCATTAAGCCTACTAAAATAAGCATAACAAGAAGCTACTGTTTTCCATAGTAAAATAATGTAATGTATGTAACAAGCGAATTTATTTCTTTCCTAAATATATGGCTTTAGGCAGATAAGGAATATTAAACTGATGTCCTTGCCTATTTAGAATAGTACCCTTTAGGACAGCCAACTCATGGACGTTTAGTCCTATAGCAATTTGCGCATAAGGTAAAATCCATACTGGCATAGCTCAGAAGATCCCTATCAGAGATAAGTAAGTATGCTGCAAAATAGATTAGCCTCGTATTCGTATATGTCGGTCACCTTATACAAATGCGTTTCTCTAATAAAAAAGTGTCTTTCCGCAGATTTTTGTAGCGGAGCATTGAACTGCTCGTCATCTACTAACGCTTTATAAACTTCTCAAGGATCGTACTTATTACTGTTTTGTCCGAATCTGGTATTCTGCTATCCAGGTAACAAATTAAAACATCCTTCATTGAGCTCAGTTCTTCTTGAGATAATTGGTTCACAGCCATGTCAACAAGAGTAAGTACTTCTGCATCCCGATCATGGATATTTTTAGCCTTCTGATAAATATCAAAAAAAGTAATATAATCTCTGTCAGATAGGTCAAATTTATCACGGTCAATTACATGATCAATATAGCCAGCCTGCATCATGAGTTCCTCATAAGAAATGCCTAGAAAAGGAGCGATGGCCTTAAGTACCCTGGGAGTAGATTTTCTTTCTCCTGATTCCAAGCGACTTATTGCATATACCGGTTTCCCAGAGCCGCCTGTCCGGTAGTCATTGAGCCACCAGTCTGGATTTCGTGAGCCGGTATTCCGGCCCAGAAATCCAGATTAAAATAAACCCATGATGATTATAGTAATCAACAGTTCTTACTCAACTTAATCTTAAACCTGCTGCATATGCTTAATCCCGTAGTATTCAGCACCCCGGGTAAAACCGTAGTGCTCTGCTTCAGCCGTGTGTGTTTTGGCTACTTCATCAGTCACTTTATCCTGACCGGTAACCAGGATGTTTTTCACACTCTTTAAGCTAGGACGGGGGGTGTAAGATAAAGCTCTTTTACAGGCAGCCTCCAATCTTTCGGTAGAATGCTTGTCAGCCAGCTTCAAAAGTCCCATACAGGCTTTATAGCCTTGTTGTTCAACCCTATGGGAGTTAAGAATAGATTTAACCGTAAACACGGTATTGGGACCAATCCTTTCAGCCCATTCAATGAAGCGCTCACCATTCCACTGAATATATTTTTGATGTTCTTCCGGCATATGATTCTCAATGGTACTATATTGACCAGTACGTCCATAAAGCCTTTTGTGAGAACAGATTCGGTTGTTATGATAAAAGACCTCCACCATGTTACGGGTAAGCCTGACATCTACCTTTTGCTTAATGTACTCGTATGGAACTGAGTAGTGCATTTTATCAACAGCTATATGATAATTAAACTGAACGGTAGCTTGTTTCCATTCTGCCAGTTCAAAGTGTGCAGCAGGTAACGATATCAGCAAAGGTTTTTCTTCCTCAAGAAAGATGCTGAACCTGCTGCCGTCTTTTTTCTGGAATGGGCGCTTATTATATTCATCCAGCTTGGCTTTAATCTCCTGGTTCAGCTCTGCCAGGGTAAAAAACTTTTGGTTACGTAAAGCAGCAATGATCCAAGTAGAGATTACTCTGACCGCCCCTTCAGCATGGGGCTTATCCTGGGGTTTTCTTACCCTGGCAGGAATAACCGCCGTTTCATAGTACTCTGCCATCTCATGATAAGTTTTGTTAATCACTGGGGTATACCAGTCTACTCTGTCTACACCAGTTTTTAAATTATCCGGAATCAGTATCCGGGTAGATCCACCGAAAAAGCGGTACATGTTCACGTGGGCATTTATCCAGCTTTCCAGTTTCATTGATAAAAATGCTTCCACGTAAGTGTATTGGCTGTAGGATAGCACTCCTACAAAAATGTAAGCCGGAATGATTTCTCCGTTATCCCGGTCTACTATGGAGGCAGGTTTTCCGGCCCAGTCGACTTCTACTTGTTCACCAGGTTTTCTGGGGATGTGCATGGAAGCACGTTTTTTCTCCGAAAACTTTTGGTAGTGGTAGCAGAATTGGGAGTACATAAGGGGTATCTCATTACTCTGACGGCACTTTTCACAGTATTCGTGCCACAGTAGCTTTAACGATACTCCGTTGCGCATAAGTTCCTTATGGATGTATTCCACATCGGGATACCTGCGCTCAGATTGTGCCGGTTCTTTGGAGAAGAATAATTTCTCCAACTCGGCATCGGTTTGCTCTAAGCTTAAGGGCCAATGGATGTTAAGCTCTTGAGCTCTCCTAATTACTTTGGCAACAGTATTGCGCGAGCATTTACAGCTAACTGCGATGCTGCGCTGACTGATCCCCTGGCTGTATAGCCTGAGGATCTCACGATAACTGGTCATTCAAATGACCTCCTTTAAAAATGTATTTACACTTATCAGTGCATGGTTACATTCTAAAGGATGATCATTATGGCTTTCGGCTACGGAACAGTGGCTCTCAATCAGCGGATTGGTGGCTCTAAATTACCGGACACCTGGCTCTCATTCTCCGGACTGGTGGCTCATTGTGGTCCGGAATACTCAACTTATTGCGGTAGTGCTGACCCCAGATTTATCTGCCAGCTCAATTACCTCCGTCCACTCCTCATAATCCTTCAAACTCAGGAAATTCATATATTTCATACCCTGGAGCATCTCTTCTCGCCAGGGCAACTAAAGTTCCAACGCTCGTATACCTCTAACCTTAATAATCTATATCTGGATAACTAGGATTATCACTCTTAATATCTGCTGCCCGTTTCCGTTAAAGTAATACTTCAATATGGCTTCTAAGTATTCAGCAGAAACATCTTTCCTGGCCACAACCACAACGATCTGACCGGTTCTGGGTTCCTCTTAATTCTTTACATATAGCCAGGTCACATCCAGGATCCCCACTCCGATCATGCTGTCACCTTGAACAGTCAGGATATAATTCGCATTCATACTATCAGGCACATCCAGGTAACCCTCAATATTATCCTCGGCCAGAATGGAAGGCCGGGCATGGATGGTGCCGAAGAAGGGAACAGCTGTAACAGAATTTTTATTAAGAAAGGGGATTTAGGTAGTAACGAAGAATATTGTGCAAGAAAGTAAATGTAGTTTGATGTAACTGGGGGCAATAAATGCTGAAGATTAAAAGTACCGATAATTATGCGGGTGTCACTATAAGTGGCGACTTTAATGACCTAGAATCATTGGTTGATGCCTTTCATGAGATCACTATTGATGAGTTCAGTGATAAGCATGTTAAATATATAGACATGTCTACTAGAGTTTTAGGTCTTTGCTACGATGTCAGGCATGCAATGCAGGGTGATAGGGATGTTGAACTCATTGATAATGGAATGGATGAGGATAAAATGAGATTTCATTCAGTAATTACTCCCAAGCACAATGTGTATTACACGTGTAATTATCTCTACCCTGAAATGTTTTTCTTAACGCTGGCTTTGAATGAACTTGTTAAATTACGTATAACAGAGCTGGTAAAATCAAAGTATGGATATAATGATGCTTTACATAAAAAGGTGATTTGGGATAAGACCATAGCTACAATCCGGAATTTCCAAGCAGAATTCATGGAATGTGTCAGGAACGTACTTACTGAAGCGTCATTCACCCGCTGGCTCAATATAATGAATAGTGACTATATCAACATAGAAGATATTGCCCACCAATATGTGGATGTGTATAACATCAAGTATATTAATATGACCCGTGATCAGCGCCTAAAGAATCTGAGTAAAATAGCCAAGCGTATTATAGAGTTCAATGCAGATGGCGAACACCGGGAAATTAAAAGAGTAGTAAAAGAAGCAGCTATTAAATATGGTTGTTCTGAGGGGAATATACGTCTTAAGGGGATTGAATACCCGGAAGATATAGTGTGGTAACTTCCCGTGGCTAAAGAGGAGCCTTATCGCATATTTCAGGTATTTTAAATGGTTCCTTCAAGTAGATATCTTAGTCATAAATAACAAAAACGTTTCTAAAAACAATCCATTAGTTCAACTGTAAACTAATGGATTGTTTTTGGTATTCATTTACATCTCGGCAGCAGCTAAAGTTGATTGTGTACTGTTATAACCCTCGATAAATTCCTTGATTTCCATTCTAATTACTAAATCATTATTTCTAATATAACTGGGTAGTAAGTGATGTCCCAATAGTATCTGTGCCAAGAACCAGATTATTGCATTTGTTGAAGTGTCATGAACAGTAACAATAATAGCAGTGTCTTTAGTGTGTAGAGTTTCCGGAACACTTGGGTTTGAGATGACTAATGCGTATTCATTGAGTAGAGCGAGTAGATCCGAATCCGCATGATCTGTGCCAATTTTTCTTCCCAGACGATAAGCCAATTTTACTCGAGGGAAAAAAGATGAATTATACACGACAACCCTCCTTAAGTCCTATAAATCTTTACAATATTTTACCTTATAATCCTAAATAGTGCAATAAATAACAATTATTAAGCTTTGAAATCAATGTCTTTTAATGCATCTATAATCTTAATCAAAAGCTGTCTTTCCGGTGTGGAAAGATTTTGAGACCTGACTAACAATACATCATCTGGAGTATCAAAATTTTCATCCAACCCTAACAAATAGTCAGTAGATACCCCAAAAAACTTGGCCATAGCAATAAGTGTATTATAATTAGGCTCACGTCTCTGATTTTCCCAGGAGCTAACAACATTTGAAGCAGATTGGGCTGGAACCCCTAATTCCTTACCTAAATCTGTTTGCGTTAAAGAAAATGATTCACGCAAACTCTTTAGTCTTTTCCCAAAGGATTCGTTTCTGTCCTGCGATTTTGTCATCTTTTACATACTCCCTTAATTTAGATTAAAAATGTAACAAAAATAATAAAAACATGTTGCAAATTTGTCAGTATAATTATAAAATAAATTAACACAAAAAACAAAATTAAATATATAACAAATAGCGTACAAGAAAGAATTATCTTTTTTGTAATTATACCGCATAATCTTTCTGTAATACATAACAACTATGAAATGGTGGTGAATAGAGTTTGGAAATCAATTTTTTAGAGGTGCTCTCCCCACAGCAGCGCATAGTATGGGCATATAAAGCTACGGGTCTGAGTCGTAAAGAGATTGCGAAGGAAATGGGGGTCAACTCAAAGTATGTGGCGGTTTGTGAAAAGCGAATAAAAGAAAAATTTAAAGAGTTGAATAAGCAGGGAATTATATTTGACGGATCATCGGTGGATGTGTTAATCGAGAATCAAGTGGAAGATATATTTAACGAGGAACAGCTAAAAAATCTACCTAAAAAGACGGTAAAACAGGCTCAATTTCTACAAGACTCCACCACACATACCGTAGGCAAAAACGAGTCTGAGGCCGAACGGAGAATGCGAACACGGCTGGGAGTAAAGAAGCAACGGGATAATACTTTCATACGAAAATGTACCCAGGAAGAATTAGACTCATTTCAGACCGAAGAATCAAATAAGACACCAAAAGACGTCATGAGACTGAAAGCGCGGTACGATTATTATTGGGCTACTGGGGAAGGTAGTGCTGAAGAAATGGCTAATTTAGAGATTATTTTAAGAAGTTATGGCGTTATAATTTACACTCCCCATGTAAACAAACTAAACGCAAAAACCGGCTTATGTCAGCGGGCTATGGTATCAGATACCGTTTTAGTTGTAAAAGACGGGGAAAAAATTAATTATTCCAACCCGAAGTTCGTAGAGAAAACAACTAATAAGGATGGCGAAGTTGAGCGGGTATATATAATTGAAGGTAAGCCTTCAAAATTCAATAAGAGGAATTAAAAATAATGAAGAATAAACTAAACAGCCAAGCAAAAAACGCACTTAATAAAATCGTGAATAAATTAAATCAATCCGAAGTCCGGCTAGAGCAAATTCAAATGACTCAATTTCTGAGCCGTTTTCTGGATTATGCCAAAAACCCGGGACAGGCATCAGTAATTGAAGCTGGTACAGGAGTGGGTAAAACCTTTGCTTATTTAACTGCTTTTTGCGAATATATAAAATCGGTGCCTATCGATCAACGAAGCAAAATAGTTATAGCAACCAATACTATCAATCTTCAGGAGCAGTTAATCAAGAAAGATATACCGGTACTTCAGGAATTATACCCTGGTATCCGTTTTGAAAAAGCAAAAGGCCGCAATAACTATGTATGTTTACGCCAGTTGGCTGAAACAGATAACGGCAATCTATTTATTAATGATAAAGAAGAAAAAGAGATCAAGAAGATAAGCGATTGGGTATATAATTCGGAAACCGGCGATAGATCTGAAATGGATTTTGAAGTTGAGTATACTACCTGGAAATCAATAGCATCTGATGCCGCCAGCTGTTACGGTAATAACTGTCCTTATTACTCTGATTGTTATTGCGAGCGGGCCAAAAAGAAATTAAAAAAAGCAGATATTATCATCACTAATCATGCCAAAGTATTAGCAAATATGCAAAACGAAAGTTTACCGGAATATTCCCATATATTGATCGATGAAGCCCATAACTTTGAAAATAATGCCTTAAAAGCTTTAACTATAGAAATATCATTACAGCGGATCAAATCTATCATTCGTAAAATCAACGGTTCGTACTGTCAGGCTGGATTGCGCAGAGTTAAAAAACTAACAACTATGAACGCCACTCTGCAGGGAATAGAATCCAACACTCAGGAATTTTTAGATTCCTTGCCGGAAGGCCGTATTAAAACAGCAATAGACTTTGTTAAAGGAGAATTGCTGATAACACAATTAAATGCTGTTATAGGAATCCTACAAAGCGCATTAAGTGAGGAAAAATCAATCATACAAAATGAATTGAATTTAGTAATTGAAGAAGCCGCAAAACTAAGCATCGAGGTACGCGCTTTCACTTTTCAAGAGTTTGAATCGCATGTGTATTGGGGTAAGAATGGAAAAGCCTTTTTTGCTCCGACCAGTACATCATTTTTAAAGTCTTATTGGTCTAACAAGACTGCCGTATTAACTTCTGCAACAATCACTGTTGCAGGTTCATTTAAGCCATTTATTTGGGGATTAAATCTGAATCCCAATAAAACATATTCATTGAAGTTAAACTCTCCGTTTAATTATAAAGAGAACGCTTTAGTATATACACCGGCCAAAGCTGTATCGCCAAAAGAAAGCCAGTACAATGAATACCTGATAAAAACCATACCCGAAATAATTAAAAAAACCGGGGGGAAGGTATTCGTTTTATTTACTTCATTTGCTATGCTTAATGCCGTTTATGAAGCAATAGAAGCTGATTTGTCTGGGTTCAAGCTGCTTAGGCAAGGCCAGGGTAATAAAGATTACTTGTTACAGGAATTTAAAAACTCAGATAAGCCTGTATTGTTCGGGACAGACTCATTTTGGGAAGGGGTAGACGAAGATTTAAACTGCGTGATTATTACCAAGCTGCCTTTTGCGGTCCCAACCGACCCAATTGAGGAAGCCCGGTACGAGATAATCAAAAATGCCGGAAAGAATCCCTTTATAATGAAATCGATCCCTACCTGCGCATTAAAGTTAAAGCAAGGGGCAGGGCGATTAATAAGAAACTCAGAAAAGAGGGGCGTTATAGTAATATGCGACCCACGTATCAATGCCAAATGGGGTAAACCCATAATCCATACATTACCGGAAATGCTCTGGACAGATAATATAAACCTGATTGATACATATATGCCCAGCTCTAAGATCTCTTAGAAGGAGGAATAATCATTATGAAAACAACCAAGGAAGAAAAAATAAAATACTGCGAGTATTGCGGTAACACCTCTGAATCAATGGCCAAACATACGCATCACATTAAATCCCGGGGTAGCAGGGGAAAGAATATAGAGCTTAAAGAAAACAAAATAATCCTCTGTGCAGAGTGCCACGCTAAAGCTCATGCCGGGAAAATTGGACGTTGGGAATTAATTGTATTCGTAGCTAAAAGAGAAGGCAAAACACCCGAGCAAATATGCGAAATTATTGGCTTAATGGTCGATAAATTTCTTCCCAAAGATTATGTTATAAATGCTCCCCAGAGCAAATTCAATGGTCATTCTCTGGATGAAGTATTACAGGCGTACTTCTCTTATGTGGAAATAACTGAAACAACTCTATGGGAACGGGCAGCCATTTTAAGCGGGTTGTTGGAATCAGGATTGAAACAGAAAAACCTATCATCACTGGTTGGATGTTCACCGGCAACCATCCGAGAACAGGTAAGGACTTATCGAGCATTCCCAGAGGAAAGTATGAGAGCCCAGGATATGAGTTTCACTATTCACAGAATAGCATCTAAGACCCAGAAGCCAGAAAAATGGATTGATTCAGCTTGTATAAACGGGTACTCCACCCGGCAATTAGAAGAAGCAATAAAGCTGGAAACTGGCGGCGAAGAAATACGCAAGAGCGCGCAGTTGGAAAAAGCGGAAAGGGCGATTCGTATGCTCAAAGAGGTAATAGAAAGCGATAATATCGAGGCCCAAACAGTAATAGCGGAAGAAATTGTGGAATTGATGCCCTTACTCAAGAAAGCAGGATAATTATCAATAACGAAGGAGTTTTTTCACATGAAGATCTATTTTTCCAGTAGAAACCATATATCGGTGCTAATGAGAAGCATTAAGGCAGGGCTGGAAGCAGATAAAACAGTTAAGGTATATACAAACAGCAGTGCTGCGTTCTCGAAGGCAGGGGAAGCTATACTGGCTGCTGGTCTTATAGCTACTGTAGAGAAAGAAAACGACCTGCCTAAATACGTCCTGACGCCGATAAAGAAGGTGTAATTATTGATAGTAAAAAGCCACAACAACGAAGTAAAACTGATTTTTAATTACAATGAAGATTTGGTTGATAAACTCCGGACAATTCCAAGGGCAAGATTTAATCCGGATTTAATGCAATCTTATTGGACCTTACCAGCATCATCCTTGCTTTATGCAAAACAGGCTCAAATTATATCTGAAGGCTCTTTATTTCCGAAAGCCAAAGAACATATAGATAAGAAATATTTTGGCGAGCTGCACCTGGAAATAAAAAAGGACCGGCTTAAAGCCAGTGGCCCGATTAGAGCATTGACTGTTTTCACTAAAAGCATCCTTGACTTGTGTTCTTATGAGGAAAAAGAAAACGAAACATTTGTGATAAAATCTTTAGCAAAAACCATATACTTCAAAAACCAGACCGTAGTAATTAGTTTCCCAGCAGGGCTGGGAGCCAGGGTGACAGACTTCTGTAATTACATAAACCCTAAGTATTTACAGGTATATGAACAAGATAAAATAGCAACAGGTTCGCTTAATATAGACATTCACAACTTCCAGCCCCGACCATACCAGCAGGCAGTTGTAAATATGATCAGTAACAGGGCAATACCTAACCGAGCGACTCTGGTAATGGCTACGGGAGCCGGTAAAACCAAATTGTCTGCTATGATTATTGCTAATCTGGGTGTACCGACAATCTTTTATGTTTATTCGGATACCTTGCTGAAACAGACCGCTGAAGTTTATGAAGAATTATTACAGCAAGAGATAGGAAGAGTTGGTGGTCGGTACTTCTCGATCAAGCCAATAACCATAGCATCGTTACAGACCGTTTATAGTTGCTACGGTAAACAGGACAAAAGATGGGATAAGCTAAAAAAGTATTTAAAAGACGTTCAATTAATGTTCGTGGATGAAGGACATATGCTGGGTGCTGACACAGTATATTCTGTAGCCCAATTAACTGATACCTACTACTCATATTCATTAACAGCGACCCCATTTCGAGAAGATGGTAAGGAGATATTTATTGAAGCTGCTACGGGTCCAGTATTCAACTTAATCAAAGAAGAAGAATTAGTAGCTGGTGGATATATTTTGCCAGTAGAAATAGAAATATATTCAGTTATGCACGAACCATTAAAAAAGAAGATGAGGTATCACGCCTTATATGAAAAAGAGATAATAGATCATTGGGATAGACACAGGGCTGTTATAAATGCAGTAAAACGCTATGCAGGTAAACAAGTCTTAATTCTCGTTAAAGAGATCCGACATGGTAAGAAGATACAAGAAAACCTGCTATGCCCGTTCATACACGGCAAGACACCCGCAGCCGAAAGAAATCAAACTTTGGAGAAATTTAAAAATAAGGAAATCAATTTTTTGATTGCCAGTTCGATATTAAAACAGGGGATTGATATTCCAGAAGCCGAGGTATTAGTGCTTGCTCATGGTGGCACCAGTTCAGTTGAGTTATTACAGAAGATAGGGCGGGTAAGAAGGCCAGCAGAAAATAAAACTAAAGGAATTGTAGTAGATTTTTATGATCATATTAAGCCAGTAAATAAAAATGATGTCTTTAAAAAACAAGCCAAAAAGCGATTAGCTTTATATAAACAGAAAAATTTCTTAGTTAATTGGGAATAACTAAAAGGGAGGATTTTTTATGAAAACCAACAATGTCGATGAAGTCCTGGATAACATGCGCATGGATGTGCAACTCTCTATGTTGTTGAGACCATCCGAACCGCAAGATAGTTTGCCAAGTTTTATTTTTGAAGCAATATACACAGAATACGATTTTGATAATGATTCGGAAACTGAAAAAAGAATAGCCTGGGCAGAAGCGGTAATAATCAATAATAATACCTTTGCGGATAACGAAGCCGATAGTATAGAAGAAAAGTGTGATGCTCATTCACAAGAACTATACGATGTGTACCGCGCTCTATATAACGAAGAAGAATATCTGCGGAAACCCTTACAAAAATATGATTTGAGCCCAATTTGTTTTTTGTCTGCATTCACAATCGAGAAGGGATACGAAGAAACCCAAAAAGAGATTCTAAACTGGATCATAGACTATATAAGCAATTATTCGCCAGTGGTAGTTCATCTGCCCATACCAAGTTGTTTGGTTAAGGAACCCGGATATGATCGCATCGAATATAAAAGGGACGAAGAAAAGATAAAGGAAAGAAGACATTCTTTTATAAGCCAGGGTTTTTTGCCACTACGAGATACAGACTACATGTACCATACATATGAATACGGTGAATAATTTAGAAAATAGGTCTTTATTTTTTAAAATATACGCTTTATAATTAGGTAATAAGACCTAAACAGAACGAGTCCAAAACGACAACAAATTTGTCCCAAATGGGCTATCAGATTTTTACGCCCATCAGCAAGTGTTAAAAGAGGTATTTTTATGCCTCTTTTTTATTTTTCTTCACTCTCTAAAAGCCGAGTCCTGCTAATAGTAGGATTCGGCTTTTTGTATTAGGAGGGATGATTTTGTGAAGATAGTATTAGCAACAACATCAGAAGATATTGATAAATTTATACTGTCCAACTTAGGACAGGCAAAAATTATAGGGATAGGATCGAATCGGCGGCATCTGTTAAAAATTATAAAACGGGACCCACCTGACATAGTGATTCTTTCAACTTTTTTGTCCGGAGAAGAAGATTTTAGTGAGATTATTTTTAAGATCATGGAATATGGGAATTGCCGGATAATCCTATTGGCAAAGGAAAAAGACAAAGTATTGCAGGATGCCTTCTTTTTAGGGGTGCGCGATTACCTTTTTGATCCGATTAATCCTAGTGCGCTTCTAAGTAGGATACATAATCCTATGTCATTCAAGGAAGCTGCAGCCGTAGTTAAGCCAGGAAAAAGAGGAATCCTCTTTAATAAAAAGATGGACTTGTTTTTTGCTAAACATATTCCAGATGAATCTGTGGTGTCCCTTGAAGCTCAGGAGATGTTGCAGGGTATATTAAATTTTATTGAAGAAAAACCTCAAAGCACCCTGGAAGATAATCTCTTCCTTATAGAACAAGCATTAATAGGATATTGCAAAACCGCCCAATAATCAGGGCGGTATTTTTGTGGGGAAATCTGCATCAGTGAAATCCATATCTGGGAAAGGAGGAATTTTTTTATGAAGGAAATCAGAGAAATCAAAGTAAGTGATCATGCGGTGGAAAGGTTTAAGCAGCGTTGTTTCAAGTGTTATAACTGGCCGGAAGAAAAAATACGCCAAAGACTGGAAACCATTGCACGGAAAGGCAAAGTAATTAAAAAATGCCCTGGAAATGCTTTTGAGGTTATGTTTGAAAACATGATTATCCGGACAGCTGTTAACAATGACAAAGTGGTAGTAATTACTTGTTTGGGATCAAAATCCTATCGTAATTGGTATAGAAAGGCGGGGTAAAAGATAGATATATTGCTAATCACAACAGACGATTCCTTAAGTAATCATATCAAGAAGTTAGGCCAAGTAATGCCCGTTAAGCAAACGTCAGTAGCAATCAAGTTTTTACAAAGCAAAGAGTTTGATTTAGTGGTTTTAGGGCCCCCGTTTCAAGAAAAAGATAAGACTAGTATAAATCATTCTAATATCTATCTGATTAATAAGCCAGAAGATATTAAAGGGCTTTTTGATAAATATCAGACAAAACCTTTGCCGGCAGAAGCACCAAGAAAACTAAAGCCATTAAAAGCGGATATAAACTATGCAAGTGCCAAAGGAAAGGTGTTATTAATAACCACCAACAAAGAGACTGTAAAAGAATTAGACTGTTTTGAATTGCGGGTGGCCACTAATTTATATTCTGCGAAACGTCTGATCTTAGACAACGGCTTTAATTTAATCATCATGGATATGGGTTTAAAACTAAAAACCAATTTACCAACCTATAAATGGGGAATAGATGTTCTTAATAAAAAAGACGTTTATTTATTGCTCACAACGGGTCGGCTATCACTGGAAACCACAGAATCTTAGGGGGCATAAACCCCACGGCTAAAGCTAGGGGTTTGTAGGACACACTTTAGGAGGCGGGGATTATGACTGGAAAAACACATTTTATTGGAGGCATCCTGGCCGGGGTATTAATCACCCAGGCATTGGATATAAACATTGGGTATGCTGTTATCTCAGGATTGGGGGGATTATTACCGGATATAGATGAACCAAATTCAACTATAGGTAGAAGAATACCGGGTTCATTTATAGTTAAATTCCTGTTTGGGCATAGGGGGTTTTGGCATTCCTTATTGGCAGCAGCTCTAGTCTATCTACTTATCTTAGGAGTGACATCCAGCACTTTTGCGGTGTTGTTTGTGGCAGGGTATATTTCGCATTTACTATTAGATGCCTGTACTCCTTCGGGAGTACCTTTTTTATACCCGATAAAACATAATTACTCGTTAAATTTAATTAAGACAGGGGGGGTAATTGAATACGCATTTTTGGTTTTTTTGTTGGCAGCAGTGTTTTTTACAACGGGAGGGATACAAACATGAGGAATTTATTTATTTTATTTGCATTACTAATACTATTTGTTTTAGTGCCAATACCAGCCCTGGCTGAATCTATGGAAACTATAGATATTGGCAGTGTGGCATCCGTGAACAGCGCGGAATTTATACAGAAGGTTTCCACCATGGCTTATGCCTTGTATGGGGTTGCTGTAAAAGTAATTGCCCCGCTCACAGTTATTATTTTGGTTATTGGAGGAATAGCCGCTGTATTTTTTAAAGTAGCTAGGACAATAATTGTCTGGGCAATAATCGGCATGGTTTTGGTTTTCTGGTCACCAATGCTGGTGCAGTTGATCACGAACTGGGTAACAATGTGAAGGAGGGAATTTTAATTTGAAAAAAAATAAAATAGCAATTCTATTCCTGCTCATCGTATGTATGTTTGCAATGCCAGTTATGGTTTATGCTGAGGACGATAGTGGTGATAATAAAAATGAAGTAGGTATGATTGATGTAGGCTCAGGATTAGGAGCAGTTGAGAAAGACGCACTAGCCCAGAAGGTGCTCGATATTATAACCAATATAGGTTACTTTATTGGGGTAGTTGCAGTCGGTGCATTAGTTTACAACGCATTTAGGTTGGCGACTGGGGATGAAAAGAAACGTGCTGATGCCAAATCCCATATATTTTATACGTTAGGGGCAGTTGTATTAGTAGGGATGGCATTACTTATTGTTGGCTGGGTAGCCGGACTACTAGTAAACTAAGACGAAAAAGGCAGGTATTATCCTGCCTTTTCTATTTTTATAGGAGGTGTGGCCTTTGAAAGTATATCCAGTGCCATTTTCAACCAAAGAGGAAGATAAATTAATTTTTAATCTTTCTACTAAACAATCATTAATTATAGGTGCGAGTGTTATTCTTGCCCTAATTACTGCTGGTTTATTAACAGCAATATTACAAACCCAGATGCTTTTTTGTCTGCCGATAGGACTGCCTGTTATTTTTGTAGGTGTAATATTGGCTATGAAGAAAATTGAGATATCAGGCTGTGAAATGACCACCGGGGATTACTTGTTTTATAGGTATAAATACAGCCAACGTAAACGCCACTATTTAACGCAAAGAGGGGAAGGAGAAACGAAATGGTATTTTTGATTGTATTGTTTACGGTTGTTATTTTGGGCTGTGCAGCTCTTTTGTTTTGGGAGAAGAACCGTAGTAAAAAAGAAAACCTGCAAAACGACAATAAATTTAATGAGAGCACTACGGATATCGAGGAATTTTACCAGATAGACAATATTCGTGAGGGAATTATTTATAGAGACGATCAGTGTTATATAATGGCCCGTATCGGGGGACTGAATTTCACGGTTATGTCTTTAAATGAACAGCATAGCCGCGAAGATGCCTTGATTGGTATATTTGCTCGGCTTGACTACCCGATAAGATTTATCACTAATACAGTCATTGTCGATACTTCCGAAGAAGCAAGAAGAATTGCCGGAATAGCAAATCAAACGCCAGAAAGTACATTAAAAATATATCGTTATCAATATGCTGGTGCATTAGAACTTATGAGAGCGGAAAGGGCTGTGACCACACAATCTACATTCTTAATAATCCCAGGAAAAGACAAAGAGGAACTCCGGGATCGTTACCGGATACTTGCAGCTGCCCTTAAAGATCAAGGTCGAATGACGGTGGAATTAGTAGCAACTACCGAAGAAGTGACCGACATTATACAGGAAATATTAATGCCGGACTCCATTTTTAGGCCATCGGAAAAATTTCAATTTAACGTGGACAGCAATATTCATTTAAGCGAAAAGGAGGCCCTGGAGTATGCCTAATAACTCAAAGATTAAACAATTATTTATGGCCGACAGGATAACCGAGCGAGAAGATTATCTAGTTATTAATAATACATACTGTAGAACCCTGCACGTTGATATGTTGCCAGAACAAATCCAATTTGGTTGGTTTAACCGGATAGCATATATGAATGGAGTAACTATATCAGTAACCCTGCATCCGTACCGCCCGGAAGATGCGGCCAAAAAAGTGGACTCAGAACGAATTAAACTAGGAGCAGAGCTTATTGTTACCAGGAAGCAGGGCAATACCAGCAGGGTAGATGTGTTAGAGGTTAAAGAAAACTTTTACCGACACTTATTAAGGGAAATTAACCTTCATAATACAAATATTATGTCGGTGAGTGTAGTAATCAACGTAATAGCTGCCGATATAGACAGCCTAAATAAAAAATGTGCCCAAATACAAGATTGGATGGGGGCTACAAAATTAACCCCATTATATCTCAGACAACTTGATGGTTTAAGGGCTTTATTACCTGGGACTAAAATAAACACGGCTCATATAGATGTAACCGTTAGCAATGCAGCCTGTGTTGCCCCGCTAATCAATATGAATATATCCCACCCGCAGGGAGTATATTTTGGCGAAAATGCGTATAGCAGTTCGCCCTGTTTTGTAGATTTATTTGCAGGGCAACCGTTATTAAACGGTCCTCACGCCTTTGTAACTGGAATGACCAGGGTAGGTAAATCCTTTACCATGAAAGGTCTGTTTGCGCGTTCACTGGCGATAGGCAGGAAAATAGCAGTAATAGATCCCGAAGGGGAGTACAAACAGCTTTGCATGGAGTTTGAGCAGGAGAGTGAATACGTCCGCTTGCACCCCTCAATGGAAGTTGTTTTCAACCCATTCGATATAGAGCCAGAGCAGGATGATGCAATGGGTGAATTTATTGACATAGCAGCAAAAGTTGATGATATAGCATTTTTGATCAGTGTAATGGTAACTACCCAAAGTGGGGAAAAACTAACAGTTGAGGAAATGAGTAGTCTATCTACCCATATAAAAGCAGAATATGAAAAAAGGGAAATTAACGCATCGCCGGATAGTATATTTTACCATGAAAAGAAAGTGACTCCAGAAGGGATTATGGTAGGTCAATCCAAGAAAGAGATGCCCACCTTCACAAGCTTAACGGAATCATTTAAAGATGTTAACCCTCGGCTTTACAATATACTTACCCAGTATTGTAAGGGTGGCCCATTAGGATTTTTTGACGGTCAAACCGCTATGGATTTAAAGTCAAAAAACTTAGTGGTGTTTGATCTGCTGGCTCTAAGGAATGACCATTCCAAGATGTTTGCTATGTATGTTTTACTGTCCTGGTTATGGGAGAATTACGTCAAGGCAGATCGAGCAACCCAGAAACACTTAGGAGTGGATGAAGCATGGTTGATGATGACTCATCCATATACCGCAAAATTCATGAGCCAGATAGCACGGCGTGGTGCGAAGTATAATACTTCGTTGATAGCCGCATCACAATCGTTTAGAGAGTTTACCACTGATGAAGGCATTGTATTTATGAATCAATGTGATTCAAAATTCTTTTTAAAAATGCAGACTTCAGATGCCGAGGAATTAGGTAAAATATTCAACCTATCCCCCGAACTAGTGGCAATGATATCTACATTTACGCCCGGCCAAGGAATATTAAAATTAGGTCACGAGAGTGGAATAGTGCGATTTAAAGGATTTTCTTTTGAAGAACACTTTCTCCGTTCCGATCCAGGGGCGGTGCAGCTCCGATGATAAAATACAAGCATTTTATAATAACCCTATTATTGGTTTTATTTTTATGTCCTGCCCAGGTTATAGCGGTAGAAGATAATTTTGATGCTTCTGTAACCTGGACTGGGTCAAACATAAGTGTTCAGTACACGGGGTATGAGCCGGGATTTAGTGATATGTTGACAATGACTATCATGAATACTTCTTCTGGGGAAACATGGACGGCTAAAACGAGAGATAAAACATTCAATAAGAAAGTTACCGATATTAATATACAAACAACTGGCAGCATTCCTCAACCGCAAGAAGGAGAAGTATGGACCATTATCTTTGATTATGGTGGTCAAAACCCATATACTACATCGGTTGATTGCTGGTTTCCTAATCAGGAAATAGATGATACCGGTAATCCTGTGCCAGTGGAAAATACCGCCAAAGACAATATGGAGGGGAATTGGAAAAGCGGTGCTATGCCTATATTTCCTGGGGATAGCCAGAAGGTTGTAATGTTCTGGTATTACAGCCTAGCAACTCTCAGCGGGGCTTTTATGTTTCTGTTGTTTGTAAAATCTGGCTATCAGCACATATTCTCAACGACTAGCAACCCGGGAATGAGAGCATCTGTAATAATGACGGTACAACGGGGTATTGTAGGTTTAATTATTATCATGCTTGCGCCATTTATCGTGAATATACTTATATCAATAAATGATACCTTCGTTGATTTATGCCGGCAATTGTTAGAAACAGCCGCACAGCCGGTAAATTTAGAAAACGTAGCATCATTAGAAAAAGCTAATGCTATAGAAAATATAATCTCCGGGGCTATTGATGGTATCAATAAAATAATATGTCATGTGCTGGGGCTAACACCCATAGGGGATTTAATATTCAACCAAACTCCAAATTGTACGATATTTAACTCTTTGCAGGGTGATTTTGTTAATACTAACAATGTATTTGCAGACGTTATTTTACATTTTGCTTTGTTAGCATATACCCTGTATTTTAACATCGTATATGTTGTCCGTAGATGGGTAGTAACAGTGGTATTAGCTGTTACACCGATAATAATATGGTCGTGGATCGTATCTGATAACAAACAAATAATCGGGTTGTGGGTTGCTGAGTTGGTGCAAACAATTTTTATGCAAACCTTTCATGCACTCACATTCGGTATTGTGTTTAGTATTTTAGCTTTTTCTGGCGGTAACTTGGCCGCAGATTATATAAACGGGGTTACGATAAGTGCTCTATTAGTAGGGGTAGGGAAATACCTTGCCGCTTTCGGAGGCGTAGCCTGTGTAGCCATGCTGATTATACAAGCATACCGGATAATTCTTAATAGCAACGAAAAAGAACGAGTTGACGCGATAGGTAAAATCAAAAGTGCGTTGGCTGGATTAGTAATATTAAGTTCATCCTATATGCTGGTATCAGCGATCTTCCCACATAAAATTGATATTTATCACCAGGGAGATATAGATGTCGGGAACACCGTTATATCTATAGGGGCTTACACACCAGAACCGACTGAAATTACTGTATTTGTCCTCTTTTTTGCCTTGGTCGCAATTATTCCTATATCTAAGGCTCTTTCAATGATATTTATGAGTATTGTTGCACGTTTTGGTACCGTAGATGAAATGGGGATAGCCCAGGGTGGAATGCTTGCCCTTGGTCATAATGTGAGCAATGCGTTTAAAAAGAATAAGAGTAGCAGTGGGAGTATCCGAAGTAGTAGAAGTAACGAAAGTAGCGAGAATGGTGATAGTGTTGGAGATAGTAAACATTTAACTATAGGTGGCAATAACCAGACCAATGACGCATCGAGTGGTAACAACCAAATTAGCAGCCTTGATAATGGTGGGGTAGAAAGGAATAATGTTGTTGGGATGGCAGCTGATGATAATTATTCAACAAGAAGTATTGCAGGAAATCCTTATTTTGAGGATGATAATTCTTCAACAGGAAGTATTGCGGGAAATCCTTATTTTGAGGATGATAATTATGGGATGTATACCGCAGATACAAATAACCAACTTCCTAATAATGAAACGAGTGATGAAGAATTAGGTTTACGTATAACTAATGATGTTCCTGCAACCCCTCATATAGACCAACTCAAGGCCAAAATAGATACAGCAAAGGATGCAGCAAAATCATCTATAGATGAAGCAAAACCTTTCCTTAAAAAGACTCATGAAGTGGCTAAAACTGGTGGAAGAGCCGGTCAAGCCTTCGGTGATGCAATAGCACCAGGAATGGGTACTATAACAGGGATGGCAGGATATACGATGGCGGGAGCATCGACAATGATTGGAAAAGCGGGTATAGCAGGTATTCGCAAGGGAGCAAAAACCTTGGTGAATACTGAACAGGGACAAGCATTAAAAACTCATGCTACTTATGGACTTGAAAATACCCTAAGAGCAGCCCACGAGTTAACTGCCAGAAGGCGCACTATGGATCAATAATTGAATATTTTACAATACCCGCCTTCGAGCGGGTATTTTTTATGAGGTGATTTAATGACCAACAGCGATCAGATGGATAATAATATAGAACAACAAGGCAAGCAAATGGGTAATGTACTGGGAAAAAAACTTGGCAAAGCTGTTGCAAAACAAGCAAAGGCAAAATTACTGCCCCTTTTGTTAAAATTCTTTGCGGCCACTGCCCCCTTCTGGGTTATTTTAATTGCTGTGATTTTGGTTTTTGGAGCTGTGTATGCTACGTTCCCCGGAAACAAATTAACTTCCGGGCAAGAACAAGTATTTTTCTCTTTTAAGGATTCGGAAGAAAATAAAAAGGTCAAAGATTTATATATAGAAATAGCAGATAAAAATAATTTCCGCGATTCCTGGCTAGACACAGATTATATTACAACAAACACAGATGTGGTTTTTGAAGGCAAGCACGAAGGTGTCTACACAAAAGAAGAAATTATTAATTTACTGAATAACAGTACATATACTGGCACTCACGGGAAAGATACTGAGCGTGTTTTAAGTGATTATTACGGTATAGATAAATCCCATAAAATTGACTTCGGCACCATTCATGCAGCTAATTACATTAAAGTATTAGTGCACGGAGAAGCTGAAACCACTAATGAATTTAAAGAACAAGTAGGAGAAGCATTCAGGCCCTATTTGTATTATAAGGAATCCACGCGGACTTATTGCAGTTTGCACGAAACTGAGAAAGGCTCAGAATGGGTATGTCACACTGAGAACGTATATCTATTAACTGAAGCCAATACCATTAAAGGTCATTATAAATATGAATATGAATGGGTAGAAGAAAGCGGTGAAACATGGAACCGGTCTTATGAAGCCCTAAAATCAACCACCCTGGTCAACACTGAATGGGAACGTCTTGATCTATGGATTACCGAAATATTAGGAGAGCAAGGGAAACAATTAAGTTCAACCCGACTTATGCTAATTGAGGCCGGGGTAGCATTTACTGAAGAACGAGAGAACGTAAAATGGCTTTTAGAAGGAATTTATTCTGACCATAACATATCTACGGGTATAATAAATCCGGCTTTAATGCAATATTTTATGCAGGCAGAAAAAGCCTTCGGTTTTCCGTCATGGTTTTTGCAGGCAATAGCCTTTATTGAAAGTGGTCTTGATTCGGAAGCCTATAATAATAAAACGCAAGCCTATGGTTTGATGCAGTTATTGCCAGGAACCCAGAAAAGCACAGTGGATAAACTGGTAGACGAATACCCTCATTTATTGTCCGAGGATTTTTTAATCCTATATCATAATACAACAAATAAAGATGCTGAATTTTATAAACAAGCAGTATCAAGCCCTAGTCTTAATCTTATGGCAGGGTGTATGGATTTATTAAATAAAGGCTTAGATCCTTCTAGAATTGATTGGGAGGGTGATTGGCAAAACCAAACCCTCAAGGTTTTAGCAGGGTATGGCGGTCACGCATATGTGCCAAAGAAATTATGGTCTAAGTATGGAGTAACCGATGAAGCTGATTCTTATACAGAAGAAAAAGTGTTAGCCTGGGCTAAAGATAATTATGTGCAAAACATATGGGATAATGCTGAGAAATTCCAAATCGAAACATCCTGGCCATTTGAGGGCAGTTATCCTGTTACGGCTGAATTTAAACAAAAAGGCAGTCTTTGGACTTTGGGGTGGCACACTGGCATTGATTTTTCGATGGATGTAGGGACACCACTATCAGCTATGTTTAATGGTGAGGTGGTTGCAGCTGGATATCAAGCAGGGTACGGTAAAATATTGGTCGTTACCAATTACGTCTATGATGTGTGGTATGCCCACTTGGATAAAATCAATGTAACTAATGGTCAGCAGGTAAATGCGGGGCAACTTGTCGCATATTCAGGTAATACTGGTAAAAGCACTGGGGCGCACCTGCATTTAGAAGTAAGGCCCCATGGAGGTGAATATGGCAACGTCCTAAATCCGCTATCAATTTGGTACAATTAATAATTAAATAGGATAATAGTTGCAAATTGTTTACGTATAAGTTACTATTGTATAAGGGTTATAAGACATAAACAGAACGAGTCCAAAACGACAACAAATTTGTCCCAAATGGGCTATCAGATTCTTGCGCCCATCAGTAAGTGTTGAAAGAGGTATAAAAATACCTCTTTTTTTATCCATATTTTTGGGAAAGAGGGTACGCGCGTACCAACAAATTGAAAGGGGATTTTTTAATGAAACTTATATTAACTTTTATTAATTTCATAGTTGTTTGTTTAACTTATTTGACAATACTCTACGCGTCAGTGGGCGTCCTTTTATCCATTATGGGGTATCCCATTGGGAATAATACATTAGTCTATGGTCTATTGGTTATTGCGGTAATTGTGTTTATTATAAGTATTGGTTTGCTGAAGATTGGAATTGTCAAAGACCAGTATATTAGAGACAACCGATTAATGAGAATAGAGTCTGATGAATTGGATAAGGTTTTAAGCGATATATGCAGCCAACTAAAGATAGATAAACCCACTGTGTATTATGATAATAGCCAGGAAATAAACGCATCCGTGGTAAGTAAAGACATGTTGATTTTAAATAAGGGGTTTGTTGAATTTGCCACAAAATATGAAATATTCGCTGTAACAGCTCATGAAGCAGGCCATTTAAAACACGGAGATAGCCGATATTTTGAATACAATTATATTCTAAGAACTATGGCATCTGGAATACTTGGATTCACGGAAGGATTGGTTTTCGGGAAAACAGAGGAGCAGCGGGATATGCCAGTATTGCTTATGGTATTGCTTTTTCCTTTAATGTTTTATCTACTTATCCTACGGCTTGCTTGGTTTGTCACAAGCAACCTAACTTTCTTAATAGACAGAATTTCATCTCCATATAAAGAGTACAGAGCAGACCGTTATTGCGTAGAACTCGGATTTGGGGATCATTTGATTACATTCGCAAATAAACTAATGGAAAAATTTCCGGAAGAACGTAAAGAACGCCGATTTTTTTCCACACATCCTACCTGGAAACAGAGAATCGAAGCGATTAGAAAACTGCAGGAAAAGGAGGTCTTAAATTGTGGCAATCTTGCTTGCAACCGGAATTAAAGAGATAGACCAAGAATTAAATCAATATGAAGGTTTTTATAACTGCTATAACCGATATGTCGTTATGGATATGGTTGAAACAATAAAACCCAATGTAGTTGTGGTTTCCCCATATCTAAGCGGGGAAGATGATCTTGTAAGTAGCGTGATCGAGCCATTGAGGAATGAAAATATACGGGTTATTTTTTTACCGGGTAATCCGAAATACAACGATGCCCGGAACTGGATGCGACAGCTTATTGGTTGGGGAATTTACGATTACGTTTATGATCCCATAAACCCTGAAAAAGTAATAGAAAGAATAGAAAATCCCGGCAAACTTAAAGATTTGCCCCAGGACATAGTAAATGAATCATCAAAAAATGATGTAGCCAGTTTTATAGATATGCTGCCCGAAGATGAAGATGAAGAAAATTTAGAGAAGGCTTTTCAGAACCCATTACAAAGATTAAAACCTAAACCCAAAAAGAAGGAAAAGCCCAAAGAATTACCCCAGCAAGCCAGTAACCTTCCAGTGATAGTAAAAGAACCAAAACGGGTAAAGAGCAAACCGAAGCCTAAAATCAATTTCGGGGGGCTGTTTGTAAAAACCGGATATATTAAAGATGGAGAATTTCATAAATTTAAAGCCGCCACGCTAGAAGAATTATTAGAAGCCGATACTGATCTGGATGCGGTAGTCGTACCTAAGTCTTGGGATATCAACGATATCAAGAAATATCGTAGAGATAGGCGAAGCAAAACAGTGATGCTGGTAGTCTTAAAAGGGAATAAAGAACATCTTTCCTGTGGTGCGGATTACTGCATCAAAAAAATAACCCCGCAGATTAAGCGGGAGATTAGTCTATTGAGTAAAAAGACGAAAAATCTCTGGCGCAGGGTGGATACAGATTCTCTTACCGGGTTGTATTCCCGGGCATTCTTTAATGAATGGCTGATCGAGCAGAATTTCCGTAAAATGCCTTACAGTCTGGTTATGTTGGATATAGACCACTTCAAACGAGTGAATGATAATTACGGCCACGATAGTGGGGATGCCGTTTTAGCAGCTTTTGGTGATTTTCTTAAATCCAATATCCGAACTGTAAAAGGTGCCGATTTAGCCTTTAGGTACGGAGGGGAAGAATTTACCCTGGTGCTTCCTTACACAACTTCCACTCAAGCCTATATAGTAGTGGATAGGATAAGGGAAGAATGGTCAAAGCGCATAATAACCTTGTCAGATGGCCGGACAATAACAACCACATTCTCTGCTGGGGTTGCAGAATGGCAGGAGGGTTGCGATATATGTAAAGAAGCTGATGTTATGCTATATAAAGCCAAGGGAGCCGGAAGAAATCAAGTTAAGAGTGAACCGGCAAGGCAACGGGTACTAGTGTTGGGTAAGATACCAGCAGCCGAATTAAAGGAACATGGTTTTGATACCACCTATGATCCTCAACTGGCAACATCAGTAATATGCGATAAAGACAGCTTAGATTATGCCCCACAAGGACTTCCATTGTATGTTATCGGGACCGGGCAGTTATCGGACTGGACAATCAAGAAGCAACGGGAAGATGCTGTAATATGTATGTCGGTAGTCGAGATAGTCGAAAAACTTAAACCAAAAACCAATTTGCAGGTATTACCCGGGGTAAGAACCAATGAGAAAAGCCATACCATTCCAAAAAACGGCACGTTGTATGTAGTGTGTCCGTCAAGACCGGCAGCAGCCGGGGAAGTAGCTGTAAGACTGGTAAACTCGATAAATAATTCAGCTTTGGTATGTGCATCATCGGAAAGCACAGCAGCTTTAACAATAGGCATACCAGAGCATCAGCTTATCACATCAGATTGGCGAATCTTAAAAGCCGATGCACCGGTTAAGTGGGCAGGGGTGTATGTGTGGCCGATAGACCCATATAAACACATATCGTCACATCACGATACTCAGGCACTTGTTGATCAGATCAAGGATAAATTCTCTATTGTTGTGGTTGATTGCGGAGCCAGTTTGGATATATGTTCACGCATATCACCCAATGAGGGAGTTCTCCTGTTATATAAAGAAGGGGACGCATCCGATGTAGCAACCAAGCACTGGCATAAGGTACATGGAGGGCAGAACGTATTAGCGATGTCGCCTAATGAAGTGCCGACAATAATTGAAGCGGAGAATGGTTTTGTTATCTCATACCAGTGTAACAATGTCATTAGAAGTGTAAGATAATAATCAATCATTAAGACTTAAATAGGTATAGGTACCTATTTAGGTTATAATTAGGGTAACTTATTGTTACAACCAAAGGGGTGATATAAGTGATTACCTATGTATCTGGGAATATTTTTGAGAGTCCTGCCAGAGTGTTGGTTAATCCTGTTAATACAGTTGGAGTCATGGGTAAAGGTTTGGCCAAAGAATTTAAGACAATATATCCTGAAATGTTCAAAGAATATCAACATTATTGTGAAACGGGCTTACTAGATATTGGTAGATTGTGGATATATAAAACGGATCACAAGTGGATATTGAATTTTCCAACAAAAAAGAACTGGAGAAGTCCCTCAAAACATGAATATATTGAAGCTGGTCTTAAAAAATTCATCTCCACATATGCACAAAAAGGAATAACTTCAATTTCTTTTCCGCTGCTGGGGTGTGGGAATGGAGAATTAGATTGGGAAACGGATGTTCATCCTTTGATGAAAAAGTATTTAAACAAGCTACCTATTGACATTTATATTCATTTGTTAAATTCGAAAGCAATAAAGGCCGAGCACAAAAACATAGAGGAAATTAAACTATGGCTTAGAAGTGAACCGCAGTCACTAGCGTTTAGTGAAGTTTGGGAAGACCTCACTGAATTATTGGATAAACACGAAATGTTTGTAACTCTTGATACAAAAGAAGAGTTCCGTGCTTATATAACCAATTGTACTCTTCATGTTATACATGGTAAGGGAATATATAAGATATCTAAGGAAGAATTATGGGGATTATGGCAACATATGCGTAGCATGGGGTATTGCATCAAAAGTAGTATGCCATATGGATTGGAAAGATATTCATCTTATATTTTTAGCGTTTTTAGCGAACTACCGTATATTAGTTCAATTTATATTACATCAAATTATAACGAGATTAACAAAGCCCCATCGCTAGGTTTGCAGTATAAGGCGCCGATTAATTCCCTGGGTAATCTGTTTACTCCTATTGAAGTGTTTGAGGTTATTTAATCATGAAAGGTGAGTATAAAAAGGATAAACAGCAAATCGTAGAGTTTTTAAATAGTCTATATAATGCTGATTGGCTACCTTCATCACAAAAATGGTGGCCAAAATATATTTATCATTTCTCAAATATTGATAATGCAGTTCAGATATTAGAAGATGGATGTTTATATAGTAGATATTATCTCGCTAATAATCAGAGAATGATTACTGATAATGCCAGCTCGGAAGTCATAAGTCATACAGATAAACAGTGGCAAAAATATGTGCGATTATATTTTAGGCCAAAAACGCCTACGCAATGTCGTAACGAAGGATTTAGGCCTGTTAATCAGAGGTATGATAATGCACATTGTCCAGTTCCAGTATTTTTTTTGTTTGATGCAAAAAAGGTGCTTACCAAAGCTAATGTTCAGTATTCTGATGGAAATTTAGCATCTAGCAGAACAAGGGTTTACGAAACAGCTGATGATTTGGAACAAATTCCATTCAAAGAGGTTTATCATGACAGTTGGTTTAGTCCAGAATATCGGGATCGGATTATACATCATCGTCATGCAGAAGTATTAATACCGGAGTGCCTTTCACTCGAAGATTTACGAACTGTGATATGTAGGACTGAAGCCGAATACGAAACATTACTTGATTTATTATCTGTCCCGGCATTCAATAAATGGTATGAAAAAATTGGTGCTAGCAAAAAGGGTAATTTGTTTTATAGAGACTGGCTTTTTATTGAAGAGGTAGATCTGAATGAATCATACGTGAATATAGCATTTAATGATTCGAACTACAATTACGATCCGTTTAATATTATTATCACAGTTAAGGATAATGAAGTAGACAAGATCTATACTTGGAGAAAAGAGGAATACACAATTCCGGTTAATAAAACATTAAAACTTAAATTACCTTCCAAAATAACGAATCCGGCGAACTATCAGTTAAAAATATATTTTGATAAACAGCTAATGTACTCTAATATATATTATACTGATATACCATTCTAGTTTCTAAAGTAAATGCTTTATATCTAAGCACAGGAGGAATATTATTGTGTCGGTTGAATATTTCGTGCGAAAGAATACTCAATTAGCAAAGCCTGGCAAAGTAATAGAAGCAGAGATTTCGGGAACCAAAATCAGGATTTTGCTTACACCATTGCAGGGTATTTCCGAAATAATGAGCATCATGATGGAAGATTATTATACGCTTGTAACCCTATTAGATTATCCATTTACCTCATACCCTTTTGATCTACCTTTGGCAGAGTATGTTGGAAGTGATTATATATTAGAGAAATTGTATTCATCTGATCAAAAGTATGCCGAAAATGCCGAAAAACTCTGCTATCTATTGAAGAAAAACGCTGTCATTTAATAATGGCAGGTGGTCGAAAACAGAATTGATAATGTCTTGCCCTCTGTTAAGGAGGGCTTTATTATTGCCTTAATTTATCCAACATTGCAGGGTATGCCTCTTTGAGCCACCCGGATTTTTATCATAATTGTTGTATTATGTAAAAAATACTATTATATACAAGGAAAACATTTACATTGTGCAGAAGTAATGAGTAAATGTAGTCATTATGTCTATTAGAGGAAGTTGAATAATATCCAATTGAAAACTAAAATACGTAACGAAGATAAATAGCCTGAAGACGGTATGTCTAGTTACTTCTGGAGGTTAGTAAGCCCTTATGATGAATAACATACTAAGTATCCCTGTACACAAGGTAATGCAAGAAGATGTCGCCGATAAACTAGAAATAACCATTGAGAAATTTCATGATTTTATGAGTGGCATTCCAGATTCTACGAATGCTTATTTAAATTATAAACCGCGTGAAGTATGTCTTCGTCGATTACCTCCTGGACTAACGCAATCACAATTGGAGATTGCGTTACAATTATGGGATGTACATTCTTTCTTGTGTTCAATGTTATTGACGACTATTTGGAGGACTGATCAGCTTAAAGGGTCAGTGATCAGATCATTACATGAACGAAACTTAATTACCGGAGCCAGCGCAGCCAGAGCATTGTTCGAGAGTGCGTGTGCCTTCTATATAGAGTCAAATAGCTTAGTTAACGAAATCAAAAAAGCTAAATTGGACGGAGTTTATAAGGCCGAAGACGCCACAAAATTACGGATAAGTCTCTCAAATAAAGCTATAAAAATTGCCTTAGGCACACGACAATCGGATATACTTGAGAATCATGACAATTATAAACGTACAAATATTCAAACTTTGATAAACAAAGCACTTAAAAGCCTTGATGCACCTGAATACATAAATTGTTATGAGAAGCTTTGTGATGCAGTTCATCCCAGTTTTGAGTCTTTTTCTGCATTTACTGTAGAATTAGGAAATTGGGAGGAGGGTTCTCAATTGCGTTGGGTTATGAACCGTTATGCGTTGAGGCCAAAAGAAATTGTAGATACTATTGGATTTGCTACAGCATGGTCTATGGAAAGACTATTAGATGACTTTCAATCGTTTTACGTTACATGTATGGATTTATGTCTTTCAGCACGGATTCCTTGGCTTGAATTTGAAAATCAAGTTTCATATTTTGGATTATGTTCACCGCCTGATATATACAGCTTATGCCCATGCGGATCAGGTAAGAAATGTAAATTTTGTGCTCATTCATTATCGAGCGAGTGAAATTATTACAAAGCAAGGGCTCGAATTCACATTATCTATATACCTATTAGAATAAGACGCAGTTCGGGCAAGCAGTAATTATAGCAATAATGGGTAGTCTGTTGTTCAGGAGGTACTAATAGTGTATATATCGAAAATTGATATTGAAGGGTATAAAAACTGCAAGCTAAAGTCAGAAATTGAGTTTAACTCTGGCCTGAACATTATTGTCGGAGAGAACGCATCCGGCAAAACAACTATCATTGACGCATTAAGATTAGTTTTGAGAGAAAATGAATCTTCATATATGAATATAACTGAAGATGACTTTTTTAAATCTTCTGATGAAAAGGATAAAGCACAAAATATAAAAATCGATTTAGATTGGAAAGATTTATCGGATGATGAAGAAGTGACATTCCTAACATGGTGTGATGCAGACTTCAATGCGAAACTCCATTTTGAAGTAGAAGATAAGAAAAATCCAAAAGGCCAATATAAAAAGATAATCTGGGGTGGGGCTTCAAAAGCAAGTGCTTTTGAAGAGGAGACATATGATTGCATAGATTGTATTTATTTGCCTCCTTTGCGTGATGCAGAACAAAGGCTTACGAGTGGAAGAAAGTCCAGATTGGCTATGCTGTTAGAGCATCAATATACAGAAGAGGAAAAAAAGGAAAACCTAAAAAACGGGTTAAGAGAAAAAAATGAATCATTAATCGATGAAGAGGAAGAAATTAAAAAAGCTAAAAAAGACATCAACGATTACATTAAAGAGTCGATGGGCAATGTTTTTGGTCAAACTGTCAACCTGCAATTTTCCGGTACATCTTTTACATCAATATTAAGAAGCATCAAAATGGTCTTTTTCCCTGAAATCAAAGAAGAAATACCTGTGGAAAACTTCCTCGATATTGCCATCAATAGCTTGGGGTACAATAATCTGTTGTATATTGCAACAATCTTGGCGGAATTAGAAGCTCCGGGCAGAGACCGAAATCTCTTTACAGTATTATTAATCGAAGAACCGGAAGCGCATCTTCACCCGCAATTACAGATAAAACTTATTAAATATATGGAACAACTTGTAGAAAAGAAACAACATATTCAAATAATTATTACAACACATTCAGCAGTGCTGGCATCTTCCGTAAGTGTAGATAATTTAATTCACCTCAATAAAATTAAAGGCGAAATCCAAGCTACCTCTCTTGCAAAATTAGATATTTATAATACGAGCAAAAAGTATATTAACAGATGGCTTGACTCTACTAAATCTACACTGCTTTTTTCCAAGGGCGTAATATTTGTAGAGGGAATAAGCGAGGCAATATTGCTGCCTGAGTTCGCAAAGATTGTACTTGATAAATATAACAAAGGAGATAAAGAAAAGCTTCCATCAACACTTGAAGAAGCTGGCGTTTCAGTAATCAACATCAACGGAATCAATTTTAAACATTTTTATCAGCTCTTCTGTGACATAGAGGGCAGGGATTTGAAAATCAAACTTCCGTTTAGATGCAGTGGTATTACGGATAAGGATCCAGCAAAAAAAGAAGAAGTCGATGAAGATGGTAATAAAAATGGTAAGAAAGTTGAAGTGTTTCCACATACCGAAGGCGAGACTCAAGGCGAAAATACTGCACTTGAATTAATAGAAAAAATCAAAAAAAGTAAACTAGCAAGGCTATATTCTTCTTCTCTTAAGACATTTGAGTATGATTTGGCTATGGAAAATAACATCATTATAATGCTTAAAGTAATTCGAGATATATGGCCAACAGATGGTGGTGTTCATGGAGTAAAAGAAGAATGTAAAAAGATTATTGAAGAATATAAAAAGCCAGGAAACAAAACTGCTGTAAAAAAGCATGAAAATTCAATTACAATATTTAATCGTATAAATGATGATAAAAATGTTGGCAAAGGGATTTTTGCTCAAGAATTAGCAGACAAAATAAAAAATGAAATTCGAACGGCTAAAGAGAAAAAAGAGGGTGAAGGTGATAAAGATATTGAAAGTATATTTATGGTTCCAGAATATATAGAGAATGCTATTATTTGGGCCTGCGGTGGTGACGTTGATGAGTAAGGAAAATATGCAAAATGAGATAGCCACAGCGATATGCAAAAAGGAAGAAAACATATCATGTGAAGAGTGTTTTAAGCGCGGTGGAAAAGAAGTATGTAAAGGCTTGGACAAATGCCGAATTTCTGAGAAAACAGAGGATCAGCTAAAGTATGTTTTATCACCAATAGATGAAAATACATTTTTAAGAGCCTGTGCGGGAAGCGGTAAAACTGAGGTCGTTGGTATGAAAGCCGCTTATGAAATAAGTAAGTGGGATAAGAGCACCCATAATGGTATAGCCATACTAACATTTACTAACGATGCAAAAGATGTTATTAAAGAAAGAATTAGCCAGTTTAATAACATGCCCTCAACTTACCCTCATTTTGTTGGGACATTGAGTAGCTTCATCCATCAATATATATCCCAGCCTTTTGGTTATAAATATCGGAATTTCCATGGAAAGAATGGAGACTGCTCATTTTTAGTTGTTGATAAAACTCTAGATTCATATAAAAGTTGTTGGTTAGATAATTATTATTCTTTCAAAATTTATGCTCATAAAACGTTTTATGATTATGAGAAAGAAAGATTTTATATTAATAAGAAATTTATTGATGTGTCAGAGGATGAGCATTTAAATAGTGGAAGTTACAAGAAATATATTGAACGAATTAACAAGTCTGAAGATAAAAAAAAGGAATATACAATTGATGATGTAAAGAAAAGTATAATTACAATGAAAAGGAAATTTAATTCACATGGCTTTGCCAATTTTGACGATATGAATAATATCGCCTATAAAGTATTGTTTACTTCTAATAAAACTCGCGAAGTAATTGCAAAGAAATTTCCACTGATCATCATCGATGAATGTCAGGATCTATCGTGGATTGAACTGAAAATATTAGAAAACTTAATGGTGGCTGGAAGCAAAGTGCATTTTGTGGGCGATCTTAATCAAAGCGTGTATGAATTTAAAAGAGTAGATCCAGTGAATACAAGAGAATTTGTCAAATGCTTTGATTCATTAAATCTGAATGAAAATTTTCGTTGTTGCGGTCCTATTGTGACATTCACAAATAAATTGGTTCCGGACTGCAATGATATAAAAACTGGATGTGAAGATAAATTAAAAGAGAATGCATTGCTATATATGGCTTATGAAAAAGAAAGAGAAAAAGAACTAATTGAAAAATATAGAGCGATATTAAAAGAATTTAATATTAAAGAAGAAACTTCCTGTATTATTGCAAAACAAAATAGTATGGTCGATAAATTATTAGATCAAGAAGCATCCCCATCATTATTAATTTCTGCATTGCAACTCTGGAATTTTAAAGATGCATTCCAGAAGAAAAAAGCTCTCGAATATGCTGGGCAACATATCTCTCGTTGGTTTGGAGGCCGCAGAACATCAAAAAACTATTCTTGCCCGAAGGATATAGTCTCCGCTTATAAATGGAGAATATTTTTAAAAGATGTTCTAAATGATTGCCGTAGTAAAGAAGAACTCATTAATTTCAAAAAAAATTATTCAAAATGGCATAAGCAAGCAAAAGAATTACTGCCGGATATAGTTAGAAACAGATATAATATCAGACTAAAGGAATTCGATGACAATAAGAACAGAGACTTTAACGATGTTTTTGATGGAAATTGGTTCAATAGTCCAAGTGGACTTGGAAATAGGGAAATAAATATATTGATACCAAACGATTCAGGCTCAAACATTCCTGTTAAAACTGTACATGGTAGTAAAGGCTGTACATATGATAGTACAATGGTTGTTTCCAGCAAAAATAAAGGTAGTGATTTAGGACACTGGAAAGACCACTGGCTCGATGGTGACGATGAAGGGAAGCGTGTTGGTTATGTAGCCAGCACAAGAGCTAGATATCTTCTGGTATGGGCGGTACCGTCACCAACTGACGAAGAAATAGAAACCCTTAAGCAACTTGGACTTAAAGATGCTGAATTAGTGAAAAAAGCTTAAGTTCAAATTTAACACGAGGGGACGAAACACGAGGGGACGTTTTTGTTGTGTCATTATATTCAATAATGACAGGGACGGGGTTGTCATCATCATAGAAGAACTCTCCATAATTGCTATTTAGAACCGCCGCTAAGGCTAATAATGCGCATTTATACGACAATGAGTTATATAAATTATGTAAATTTAATAAATAAAATAACGAGGTAAATTATATGTACCCCGATGAATCAATTTCGTTTTTAGACTTGCAGAGTTGCAGTAATCTATATTCTTTAAAGAAAACGATTAAGGAAAAAACTTGTAGCATTGTATTAGGGGCTGGTGCTTCAGCATCAGTTGGGCTACCCACTTGGAACTGTTTTTTGAAAAGGATATGCTACACTTTTTTTTATCATTGGGTATTTGATGTGTATTACAAAAAGAATAATTGTTCATATGACACCCCGCCCAAGAATATGGCAGTAGCTTTTGCTGGATTTTACGATTTTTATCTTCACGAAAAAGAAGCGAACGATATAGATTCTATTTTCATTGAAACACCAGAAAATGTTGAAATATACATTGGAGATAAGAAACTTAGTAAAGAAAAAGTAGTAGATTTCATAACCAGAAATCGTGAACAAAAAGAATTAATTGAACTATTGCAAGATGATTTCATGGAGAAAATTATGTCTCGGGATTCTCTTTTAATTGCTCAAATGATCAAAAATAGGATACGCCCAAAAGATTGGGATTATTTATTAAGAAAATCTCTTTATAATTCTTTCGAGGATAATCCATATCAACTGAGGATATCTCCATTGTATAGCAGTCTATGCAAACTTATTGCCACTTTCAAGATCAATTGTGTTATCAATTATAACTATGATGATACTTTTTACCATAGCTTAAAACGCTTAGGTATTCGTTTCCAAAATATATACGATGGGAAAGAACTAAATACTGGATATCCACCAATTTATTATCCACATGGCTATATTCCCATGTGCGGAGGTGTAAAAACCAAAATTGTATTATCCGAACAAGATTATCAAAGGCAAGGATTACAAATGGATCTATGGGCGAACAACATTCAAATTAGAACATATTGCTCCTATCCAACGGTTTTTATTGGTCTTTCTTTGATAGACGCAAATATGAGGAGACTACTAAATCAATGTCGTAATTCTCTTCGAAAATATCACTATGCTTTCTTACCAGGTAGTGGTGATGCACCAACGGCCAGAATGATGGATAGCTTACACAATGCGGATTTATATCGTCTAGGAATAAAAGTTATAAGGTATCCAATAACGGATAATAAGGATAACCCCCATGAGCACTTAATACATGCAATAGATTTTTTATTTTAGAAAAGATAATTAGAGCCTAAACCAACGTGTTAACGACTAAGGGTGATAATGAAAACTAAACAAACTAATTATAAAAGAATCCCAAATATTATTTTGAATTTCCTCTAATCCATAAAAACAAGACAAGTTATCCTGGGTAAACTGGAACATAAATTAGGGAATACAATCCATGTAATTTCCTCAACTTCACAGGAAGATGCCTTGGGATTTAGGGCTTTTGAGACAAATCTCATTTAAGGAAGCGGATAAAATGGAATTTCATCGTTCAAACCACTTTGTCCCTCAAACCTATTTAAAAAGATGGAGTCCTGACGGTAAAAAAATATGGGGATATCGTCTACTTGTATCGCACCAAAATGTTCCATTGTGGAATTTGTACTCAATTCGAGGGATAGCATATCAACCGCACTTATATACAAAATTATCTCCCAACGGCGAAGAAACAGATGAGTTCGAACGGTGGTTGGATAGGGAGTATGAGAAACCGGCTGAAGAGGCTATTTTTAAGGCTACAACTAATCGTAAACTAAAATCAGAAGACTGGGAAAAACTGATCCTTTTTACAGCCGCACAGTGTGTTAGGACTCCAGCGCAGCTGGTTCAAAATATGGAGAGATGGCATACCGAAATTCCTGAATTAGTAAAAACCACACTTCAGAATACTACTCAGGAATTAGAAAAAGCTGTACAGACGGGGAAGCCATTGAGTAGTACAAATACAAATGAGGATGCAATTTTACCGATTCGGGTTAGTAGGGAACCTTCACTTGAGCCTGACAAGATCTTATTAAAGGTAGAAACAATAATTGGTCGTGGAATGTGGTTATTTGGGATTAAACACCTATTAACAAACACTGCAAAGATCTTATTAAAGCATAAATGGAGTATTATGCATTCCAATGACGTGGAATGGATTACGAGTGATGATCCAGTTATACGTTTAAACTATTATAGAAAGGGTTCCTATGATTTCGGAGGGGGATGGGGCTATAGGGGTTCAGAGATCCTTTTACCAATATCGCCAAACCATATTTTATATACACAAGTTGGTGAAAAGAATTCCCCCTGCTTTAAATTAAGTGCTGAGATGAGTGCAGAGTTGCAGCAGATCATTGCTGCGCATTCGCACAGATGGATATTTTCAAAGGAGCCAATCAAAAGTATTGAATCGTTACGTACAAGGTGTATTGATCCCATTGCATTTAGCAATGAGATGGAAGCTTGGAAAAAATGGAATCACGAACAAAGTGATGCAGAGAAAAATTTGAGGGGAATACATGATGGACATTAAGAAACAAATAATAGAATGTATCGACGATGAGCCACATTTTGCAGGTTATAATAATCAGGAGCGAATAAGAAATAAGGCAAAACTAATGCTAAAAGCAAGAAAATATAGCTCATTAAAGAGATATGCTACACAGCTGACAACTGGCATATTAAAATCCCATAACAAAGGAAATATGCTAATGCCGTCTCTAGATAAATTACATATTACAGAAGTATCAATGTTATATGGATCTAAAGGCTTTCAAAGATTACATTATATGCATCAGCCGTATGTTTTTTTACTCGGTTTGTTAATATATCATAATTGTGCGACCGTTCAGCGTTGTATATTGAATGAGATGGAGGAGACGACAAAATGTATTGCCGATAATGCCAACAGATATTCGGGCGGTGATAGGTATGAAGAATTTTTATATAGATGGCGATTAGCATCTTTAATCCATGATATTGGGTATGGTATTTCATTACTTGATGATAATAAAACTGCGGTAGATTACTTAAATAATATTTTTAGTCCCTACAAAATTAGTTTCCAAAAAGTAATAGATTTAATAATTTGCCAAACCAAGCAGGGAACAATAGATCTAATAAAAGATTTAGATCGACATGGAACAGTTCATTTAGCAGAGTATATAAAAACACAATTTGAATATCCGCAACATGGAGCCATATACGATCATGGTATTGTGAGTGCATTAATGCTACTCCAATTAATTAATGCGGAATTATTGCGTAAGCATCCTAAGAAGAATAATACTATTTGGGATCGCGATATAATAATGCCTTCTATTAATAATGTTGCATTGGCAGTTGCTTATCACAATCTTGATAAAAATGAGCAGATGTTTAAAAATAGTTGTGACAAGAAATTATGCAATCTTAAAGACAATGCTTTAGCCTGGCTTCTTAAACTGTCAGATACTCTTCAAGAATGGGATAAGCCAAAAGTAATTGAGTATGATAAAAATAGTCCCTTACCCAAGTCGAGAATATCAATTAGATTCGGTGATAATTCAATAACTATTTGCAATCTGCCTGAACCAGTAAAAATGAGGGAAAGTATTGAAAAATTTATTGAACCTGATCCTATTAGGATAATAATTGAAAATTATTAAAAAGAGATTATTGCCGCCTATGATTCCCAAGTAACCGGCGGAGACATACCCGGATGGGCTTAAAGAGTTGATGGTTAGAATAGTTTATTATCCACTATTTAACGGTAAGATGAACCGTACCATATGTAATCATTTGATTTTACTTCCGATTATCCATATTTTTTTCAAGGAGGGATAGAAATATGAAGATCACTATGGAAATGAGTAAAGATGCTTATGAAGTAGCAAAAAAAGTGTATTCAGGACAATTAACAAGAACTCAAGGAAAGATAGAGATAAACAAGGCTACAGGTATGAATGAAGGTTCTGCACAGGCTTTTATCACAATATTTTTAGCAATGATGAATGGAGAAGTATATAAAAGAGCATTTAACAATGATACAAATACATTTTTACTTGGTAGTATCCGGCAAGATTATGGTGAGGCTTCTTTCAGAAATGCTTTAAATGCGGTTCAAAAACATATAGACTATTACTCTACATTAGGAAAAGGTAATTTAACGGGGCTTCAAGCTATTGTAAATCGAATGAGGTAGTTAAAAGTAATTTCTTATGTAATAACCACTGGAAACTATCTTTGACTTATGAGGAATGAAAAAATTAACGAAGAAAAGGTACTTGTAGGCGGGGCTGCTTTTTCGGAATGGTGTACATTTATAAAAAGTCTGTATATGATGCTTTTATAAACGGTGCAGATTTAACGACAGCGATTATTACATAATCTACTGAGTTTAGTAATACTTAAGTTTAACTGTCCATGGATCAAAATAACTAATCTATTGTCGGATGGACGGGTCTTCTTTCGGATTGAATAAGAGAATAGGAGAAACAAATGAATTGGCAGACCATTAATGGCGCTGGAAACACTACTGTTATAAAAAACATGGCCGGTGGACCAGCTTCTATTGCTACACCCAAGTTCTTGAATGAATTTCTATTACAGTTTGTTAAGCAGTGCAATAAATACTATAAGGCAACTGACGACATACCGTTCACCTATCGTGAGCTACAGATGCATTCGGTCATGCTTCCTGCCATGGATCGGGTTTCCGATGCTGCATTCGTTGAACAACCAATTAAGAAAGATGGTAGGGCTGGAAGGTTAGATTACCTGGTCTTATCCGGTAATCTGGTCTATCTAATCGAATTGAAACATGGGTGGATGGCTCACAAGACTAATAAGGTAACCGTAAGTGTGCAAAATAAGTGGACAAATGCTGTTAATTCTCTAAAACAGATTAACTGGAAAGATGCATTTGAACTATATCCCGCCATTAAGACGGTGGCCAAAATTTCACTTATGGTAACGCCTATGTATTCAGAATCAAAACATCCCGAGAAATTAAGAAATCAATCATACAGCCTTAATACCATTTATAAGAAATACGATGATTTTGGAAAGCACCTAAACCCAAAGCCTCATTGGACAGGCATCTGGGCAGGCAATGAAGAACTTACTAAAGCTAAGTCATTAAGTGATGGCAGATATCAGTGCTATCCAGCTGTTGCTCTAATTGCTCATATTGATGGCCAGACTAGAAGATAGGGTATGGGGTTTTGGTCTCAAATCTAGGCATCTATATAATTGTAATTTCTTGCAGCTTCCCATTATTCCATATAATATATAATGTCCTGCTCGAAGTGAATGGAGTGTATCTATGAAAAAAGTGAATGTTAATGATGAATTTGTTAGGCGAGCAATATGGGAGATTAATAATCATAGATGTTTTTATACGGGTAACCCGTTAGAATATTCAGATATGGAATTAGACCACATAATTCCATCAAAATATCGTAATATGCCTGATGAGCTCAAAAAATTAATTTATGAATGTGGACTAGAGGAAGATTTTGAAATTGACAGTCTATATAACCTTGTTCCTACGACAAAATTTAATAACAGACGAAAGAGTGATAAGGATTTACAACTTCATGCCAAGTTGTGTTCTCTTAGTCTCGTAAGAGAGAAAGTTCCACAAGTAATTAAGAGAATCGAGCAACTCAAGAATAGAAGAAACTGCGATGAGCATTTAGCAATGTTAAAGACACTAGTTGATGAACAAGAAGAGAAAACGGAAAGAGAAAAACTATTAAATGAGATTTTAGGTTTTATAAGTAATGAGAATTCAAATTTTGATGAACTCGAGGAGATTTTAAATAAGGATAAAGAACAGATATTTAGAAAATATACAAAAAGAATTGGTTTAGAGGCTATTATGCCTAAATATAATGATCTTGAAACTACTTGTGTGCTTTTTTTTCGAAGCGTCAAAGTTTCGAAGTCTATTTTAATTTTAAGCAACAAGATAATTTTGAGCAAACTTTTTATTGGCTTATTTACTGATCCAAAGTATGGGTGTAGAGAGTTTATTGAAGCTCAAGAAACAAATCAACACAATCAAGAAATATTAGATCTTGATAATACTATTATTCATATAGGAAATAGTAAATTGAAATTGTTAAAAAATGATATCTATGAATTATGTGAAGCGATTGATGCTTTTGCTATTAAATACATAGAGTGCATTGAAGACATTGAGAATCTTTTAAAGACTAATGAATTTCCACTATCAAAAAGAAAAAATAATTATAAATTAATAACGATAACTTACTCTGAATGGAGACAACTCGTGGAATTTGCATTTAAACATGATATTGATAAGGGAAGGTCACAGTGGCATATTTTTGATAAGAATGCTAATTATATAAAAGTCTATACAAAGCGAAAGAATCCAAATTATAATTGTGGGTATCATGCATTTTTCCACGCTGAATACAATGAAGATATTGTTTTGTATCCAGATATGACTTCAAAAGAATTAATTGTTACCTGGGAATTCGTAGAAGACTTAGATAGTAGAGGGACTAACTGTATTAATGAAAGAGAAAACTGGAATGCAGAAATTGCTTATAATTGGTTTGTTAATGAGTTCAAGCCGAAAGCATTAGGCAATGAAAGATTTACGATCAGAAAAAATAAAATTAGAGAGACAATTACAAAGAATAATCGTTTTAAAACTAAATTTAACTTAAAAAATGAAAAGATAATCACGTTCCATGATTTAGTTGAAATGGTATCTCAGTTACAAATGCATTATCATATACATCCACACAATAAATATAGAGTTTATAAAGTGGATATGGAGGGAATATACAATTCAATAGCAATATGCTTAAAAAACTCCATGAATGCGGATTTATTTTATATATGTAGTAAAATGCATCTACATCAATGTAAGACGGTGGCTGAACTTAGTGAATCTATATTGGAGCTTGCTGCAAATATTGAAGATACTACTATAAATGGATTTGGTATAGATTTTTTATTAAGAGGATTACTAGCATCGCTTGAAAGCGAAAAGATTAATTTATCATTTGAGGATATTAAATCTATAAGAAATAGCATTAATTATTTCGTGGAGGTTCATGATAGGGAAGTAATATTCGATAAATATGCAATCGAATTCGAGTAAGGTAACTTGAGGCTCTACCGTTTAAAAAAGATACTACTGAGTTTAAGTTTTACTCTCATCAGCAGTCACATTCCTCTAATCCATATAATCACATATTAAAAAAGATCGCCCTCATGGAGGGCTTTTTTAATGGGTAATATATCCTATATTTAACATAAATATGGTAAAATTAAGGAAAGGAGTGAATTCGTAATTATACTCAAAAATCATTAATTCAAGGAGGGAATTATTAATGAACGATAGAAAGTCTAAATTTTTAACCCTTATGTTATTGCTGAATTTCGTACTGGTGCTGCCGGGCATTTCAATAGCTACTCCCGACGTAACCGTGAAGATTGATGGGACAGCAGTAGCATTCCCCGACCAGAAGCCGTATATCGACAGCAATAACCGTACTCTGGTACCTATGAGGGCACCGATGGAAGCCCTGGGGGCTACCGTTGATTGGGATAACGCTACAAGACAGGCAATCTTTGAGAAAGACGGAACCACCGTAGTATTCACTATCGGCAGTAGAAGCTACACCATTAACGGAGTAAACAAGACTATGGACACCCAGGCGGTAATCACCGGAGATAGAACTTGTATCCCGATCCGGTACGCAGCTGAAGCGATAGGCGCAACTGTAGGTTGGGATGGGACTACCAGAACTGTACAGATTTCGACCAAGGCCAGTGTGGTAGGTAATACTCTGAGTGCCGAGAAGGTAGCCGAATTAAAGGCCATACCGTATGATAAGACTCCCGATGCAGAAATGGGAGATCCCAAGATAACTACCTCATTAAATTGTTCCGATACCTATCAGGGTTTAATTGACCATATGGTACTGAAGCCTAACCAGAAATTCATCACCAGTAGGGAACTGCTGTACATGAGTAGCGGATCACCGGGTGGAACAGGTAATTTCCGTCTAAGAGGGGTTGTTCAGGAAACTAATGCCGATGGGAGTATTACCGAATATGATGCTGTAGCCAGTGCTTTTTACGGAGGAAGCTCAATGTATGATGGAATAGTATGGCATGAGGTAGCAGTCATTGAACTAGGGACCTGGAAAGTGCTTAACTAAGTATTACTGAACAGCTGAAAGGGGGCGTAAAGCCTCCTTTATATTTTTATGGAAAAATTTAAGGAGGATGAAATAATGCGAAAAATAATTATCTTTTTTGTTACCCTGGCTATACTGGCGTGCATGGTTCAGCCAGCATTCGCACTCCAGCCTATATTTGAAACATTATCTGAACTAGATATTGTTGATTTAAACAGGACTGATCAATGGGACAAAATGAGAGCAGTAGTTGATGAAGACACTGGCAAATTTAACCGAGTTGAATACTACGTCAAATCCACCGGAGCCAGCAGCGGTATAAGGTATCGGACCAAGCAAATAACTTTTAGTGTTGGGGACTATGGCCCAGCTATTTTCGGCGCCAATGAGTTTCGTTCGCGGGTACCCGGCCCGGGCGAAACCATATACGACAAGATAATCCTGGACAGAGATTTCTTTCGGGCATTAATCGGGAGCACATTCCCCAATGGACCCGCATTAGTGGCTGAAGCATTAGATACCGAAAGCTATCTTAATGTTGGGGCTGTGATCGAGATATACAATGCCAACACCGGGCAAGTCCTGGCAAAGATAAACTCACCGGAAGAATGTCAGAGCAAGGCTGGTGCGATAGGTTTTGGTGCAGGCGATATAGCGGATATGAAAACCAGATGGCAGAAGGTGTTTTTAAGGGATGCACCAGCAGCTGATATTATCGCTACCGAACCGCATGAAACGAAAGATGCCTGGACAAGTGAAAGTCACTTTAACCCGGGTAAAACACTATCTCAAAGATACAATAATGGTGATACCGTAGATTTAAAATTCATTTTTCACAACGAAGCAAAAGACATAGCCTATGGCGATACCAATTATATAATTACCCATTGGGGAACAGGAATCCAGGGTGCCTTTGAAAATCAAACCATGCCAGCCGTAAAAAAAGGCGCAGCCACAGAGGAACTATCGTATAGCTATACCATAGACCTGGATAAAGTACCAGACTCAGCCAAAATAGCTGGGTGTATAAGGTTAGTCATAATCGGTGATCCGGATAAGAAGGTAGCCAACTCTGATTCCAAGAAAAACTATATGACAGTTAACATCCCGATTAATGGGATAGATATAGGTTTGAGGGCAGGAAAAGACTATACAATCAGTATAAAAGCAGGGGAAACCGCGACTATTGATTTTTACGCAAGTATTGATCATGTATGGCACAAAGTAGGCATAATAAGCGAGCCTGTGCAAGTGGATGTAAATATTAATTCGCCAGGAGGTAATGTGAGTGAGCGTATTACAATAGTACCGTTCACAGGTGGCAAAGTATATCAACTGCCATATACAACTGGAACCGCAGGAAAATATACTATCACCGCATCAGCTTATCCAGTAGGGATATGGGATATAGACCCAAGCAATAATACTGATAGTTGCACGATAACCGTAATAGTCGGTCCAGCAGATGAACCGTACAAAGGTAATACAGATAAAGAAACCAGAGTCAATTTGGTTGGATAAAGTGAAGATATGGTAAAATAAGGTTTGGAGTTGCCGTTTGGCGGTTTGGTCCCTCTTTCTCTCAGGAAAGGGGGTGATGCCTATGGTTTCATGGCTTGAACTCTTCAGTTTTTGCCTGTTGATCGTAGGGATTATTTCCTTATGTTCGAAACATAAATGAAACAAACCGCCTTTTGAATAAGGCGGTTTAACAGTTCTAGGACCTACCGCCGATGCAAAAGCGGCAACTCCTTTATGATTATATGGTAGCATTATAAAAAATATACGTCAATAAGCGTCAAGCCCCTGAGAGTATTTACTTTTAGGGGCTTTTTTGTGAGGTGATTTTATTGAAAAACGAAAAAGGACAGGTGTTAATCGAATTTGTTTTGTGCTTGATTATTCTGGCTTCATTTATATTTGGAATAATCGGAGTCACGACATGGGGAGTTGCCAGCCATTTTGCTCAAGAGGTGGCACATGAATCAGCCCGAAAGTATGCGGTTACTTACGATAAGTCGGAAGCAGAGAAGTTAGGCGAAACCTATTTAAAAAGATGGGCCTATATTTTTATTGATACTTCTCAAGTTGACGTAACCGTAAAAGCTCAAGGGACAAAAGCGGTATCAAGTGTAACAGTAAGACCAAAAGAATCTATGCAAATACTATTTGTGTTTACTATGCCGGAAATCAATAAAACATCGGAGGCAACCTTCGAGCATTATATTCGGAATCCCAATGATTATGAAGGGGGTGTTGGAATTTAACAAGTTATTACGGTCAGAAAAAGGCTCCATAATGGTCGAAACGGTAGCTACTTGCTTAATACTGACAATTATTATGTTGGGGTGTTTTGAAACCTTCAGTTTAATTAATAGCAAGCTGAAAATTCAAAGGATTGCCAGAGAAGGCGCCCGTGAAGCGGCTATAAACTATAACGGAAATGGGCTTAATTTAGCCAAGGTCAAAGCAAGGGATATTGCTAATCAGTATCTTCCTAACACAAACCCCGATATTACCGTATATATTAATAAGGTCAACGGGGAGGATGCAAACGTAGTATGCAGTGTATCCCTGGATTACAAATACGTGCAATATTTCAGAAAAGAAGGGATAGGAGGTAAGAAAATAAATGCAACAGCGATATACCCGTGGGAAGACCAGACTTAAAAACGAAGATGGTACTGTATTAGTAATAGCTGTATTTCTGGTAATGCTATTCGCAATCCTGTTTGCTGGTATGGTGCAGTTAGGGATATATTTATTAGCCCGTGACCAGCTCCAGACAGCCACAGATGCAGCGGCCCTAGCCGGGGCAAGTAGCGGAGCTGAAAGATATGTAACTATCAAAGTAGTAACCGATAAAGGGTCCAGGAGGGTTTGTCATACGGATTGCGATACAAGTGGTAATTGTAATACTGACTGTGGGTGTACAAACTGTGGCCAAGCCGAATATACAGTTTCCGGATCTGAAAAAATGCTATTAGACGAAGAGGGATGGAAAGATTATTGCGTGCCTACATGTAGTGGTTGTGGGGGCGACAAAGGAGAATGCTGGTATGAATTAGAAGATAGAAATATGACATATGAAATTCAAAGTATGCAGGCAGGAATGTCGGATAACACCCTGGCTAAAGTTGAAGCCGATTTAATCGCTACAACCGTGTCTGTTATAGCAGAAACCGCAACTAATTACGCAGATGTCATTCATAATATGCTAGATGATTTATCTTTAACCCAAATATATAATTTATTGAAATCTGAGGATAAATTCCTACGAGCATGGCAGAGTGCTGAAGGATATTCGCCATATTGCCAATATGAATGCCCATCTGGAAACTGTGATGAATGTTTCCGATGGAGCACAATTGGCAAAGAAGTTTTTGATATTGCAAAAACACATAAAGACATGGTAAATGACAGCATAAAAGCTATCAGTAGTATGCGTAATAGTCAAGGAGTTCCTGAGATAGACAAAAAATACACCGAGGCTGCTGGAAAATTTTTTGAAGCAAACCTGCCCAAAAACGCCAGTGATGCGGGAATACAGAAAATAACTGTATATAGCTATAATCCAAAATATAATTCACAAAATCAAAGCCCTTATTATCCTTCGGTAGTTGTATATGCAACCGCAAAGATAAAAACTTTATTCCCGAGTTTATTCCCCAATGATCTGCAAACAACCGTCTGTGCATCGGGCGCAACATCATTCAGGGACTCTGCCGACCAGACAAAGAACGGTAATAAATTCTACGATGCCTTAACTGGCGGCAAATGGTATAAAGTGCCTGAAGATGGCTGTTGGGTGGATTGGTAAGATGTTAGATGCAGAAAGAATTAACGGGTATTGTAATCTCAACGTTAGCCAAGCTGAAGTTTTCAGGGCGTTTTGGTACAACTTTCGAAATGGTTGGGAACCAGCTATTATTGTCCCTTGCAGGGTGAGTTATGTTCAAGACGAAGATTATCCCTATATAAGAGTTGATTTCACGATTAATGGTAGAAAGTCCTGGCTGCATGTATTGGGTTCAGAAACATGGTATTGACAGCGGTATTCTTTAACTCATTGTAAGGCCCTCGCAAGAGGGTCTTTTTCTATGGGCATTTTTGTTAAATATCACTGTAAAAACAGTTATTTCGGACAAAAGAAAGGTGGTGCCATATCTAAAAAATCTAAAAGAAAGGAGACGGTTTTTTGAATACCTTAGCTTTAGCATCCGGGCTAATCGGAGTAGCAGTTGCTTTGCCAGTAGCAACAAGAAACATCCCGCAGTTAGACAAAAAGGAAGTATTTACCCGAACCGGCGTTCGACTATTAAGTGAAGAAGATAAAAGCCTTCTTAGTCTGCAAATTAGCCGGGCAGGGTTGGATATCCAACCAGAATACTTCATGGGTTTAAAAGCAGGATTAACCAGCTTATATCTAGTCACGGTAGTAGCATTATCGCTTATATCATCCTGGGTCTTAGTTTCAGCAGTATTGGCCCCAGCTATATACTTCCTGCCGGGGATTTGGTTAAAAGGCAAAATACAGGCCCGAAAAACGGAGCTCAAAAAAAGACTCGATGATTTTGCTATGTATTTGTCTACAGCCTTAAACTCAGTACCAGACCTTGTGGACGCCTTAAATGAAGCCGGCAAAGCTACCGGGGGAATATACGAGGAAGAAATCAATACTGTTCTTAAAGAAAATTCTTCGGGCAAGAATCTCATGGACGCCTTGGTGGATATGTCTATACGGACCGATATTGACGAATTAAATTCCTTAATATCCTCTATCAGCCAAATATATGTTCATGGAGCCAAAGCATCGGATAAGATGCAGGAGTTCGCTGATAAAATCCGGGAAGGCAAACGGTTTGACATTATGGATCAAGCTGGCAAGGTACAAATCAAGTTAATACTGGTTGTTTTGCTGTTTATATTGGTACCAATATTGATGGTTATTGGTTATCCAGCTGCATACTCACTAATGCAAATCATGTAAAAAAATAAGGAGGAAAATTATTATGATAAAAAATTTCAAAGCGTTTTTGAAGGACGAAAATGGACAGGGTATGGCTGAATACGGGCTTATAATCGCATTGATTGCTGTTGTATGTATTGCGGCCATGATATTCCTGGGCGGGTCGATCTCCGATAAATTCCAGTTAGTCGGCGAGGAAATTGATAGCGCCTCTCCTGGTGATGCCGGTGGTTTTTAACTAAGTTCTGAAAGAAGTCCACCATCTTCAACGCCACAGGGCGTAAGTGGGTGATTGGTCACCAATTGCTGCTAATGGCGAAAAGAAGGTTTTTAGCCTTCTTTTCGCTTACAAAACAAACAAAGGAGGTCAATAACCCCCGCTTAAATGCTACCGCATTTTGAAGTGGGGGCTTGTAAAAGCCCTGATTGACTAGCCTAAGTGTTACACTACGTTACCCGCAAATATATAGGCACCCTGGGATGCGAGTCCAAGTTCCAGGCTCTGCGGTCAGTGATTAAACAATTCTGAGGGGTAGGAACAGTGTTGCTGGCAAAAAACTGCGGGATAACATTGGCGATGGACAACTAACTCTGAAAGGAGGTAGGCTCGTTGGTAGTCTACGTTATTAACAAACATGGTAAACCATTAATGCCATGTAAACCAAGAAAAGCAAGAATATTGCTCAAGCAAGGCAAAGCCAAAGTCATCAACCGTGAACCATTTACGATACAACTTCTTTACGGTTCAAGCGGCTATAAACAACCAATCTCATTTGGGGTAGATGCAGGAAGTAAGCATATCGGCTTATCTGCTACCACCGATAAAGAGACCCTGTTTGAAGGTGAGGTTGAAGTAAGAAGCGATATTGTAGATCTGTTATCAACCAGGAGAGGATTTCGTAAAGGTAGACGGCATCGTAAAACCAGATATCGCCCAGCAAGATTCAACAATCGGGGAAAACCGAAAGGATGGTTAGCACCATCGATCGAGAACAAGATCGAGAATCATCTTAAAGTGATTGCTATGGTACATAAATTGCTTCCTATTTCAAAAACCATTATAGAGGTAGCCAGTTTTGATATTCAGAAGATCAATAATCCCGATATATCGGGCAAGGAATACCAGGAAGGCGATCAATTAGGTTTCTGGAATATTAGGGAATACGTACTGTGGAGAGATGGGCACAAATGCCATGGACGTAAAGGCTGCAAAAACAAAATCCTGAACGTCCATCACATAGAAAGCCGTAAAACTGGTGGGGATTCTCCAAAGAACCTAATTGCCCTGTGCGAGAAATGTCATGCTGATTATCATGCTGGAAGATTGAAACTGAATCTAAAGCGAGGACAATCTTTCAAAGATGCTGCATTTATGGGGATTATGCGATGGACAGTTTATAATCGGCTTAAAACACTTTATCCAAATGTAAGTCTAACCTATGGGTATCTCACTAAGAATACCAGAATAAGAAATGGCTTAGAAAAAAAACACACAGTAGATGCCAGATGTATTAGTGGAAATCCTTTAGCTAAACCAGATGATGTTTGCTATTACTTCAGGCAAGTGCGTAAACAGAACCGTCAACTACATAAAGCCAATACACTTAAAGGTGGTATCCGTAAAGCAAACAAAGCTCCTAAATATGTGCATGGATACCAGCTGTTTGACAAGGTACTATACAAAAACAAAGAATGTTTCATATTCGGTAGGAGGTCCAGTGGTTATTTTGACCTTCGTACCTTAGATGGTGTTAAGATTCATGCTTCTGCCAACTGTAAAAAGCTAAGGTTACTCGAAAGAGCAAAATCAATAATATGTGAAAGGAGGCAGGGCAATTCCTCCCCCACTTACGCTATCGCTTAGAAGTGGGGGTCTCCTTGCCCGCGTTTTGATGAATATGGATAAACCAAAAAACTTATTAAAGAAACAACCATTTCAAAAGGAAGCTGTTGTAAACTCTCTTCTTTTTGTTTTGATAATATCAATACTCCTTTATGCGGATTTTGGTATATTGACTGGCCCAGGGATAATAGCGGCTTTATTGGGAATTTATTTCAGTTTATCTCTGAGGCATCTATTCGTAGCCATGATAGGTGTGACTGCAGCTTCTGCTAGTTTCATAGGGCAATCAATGGTGGCGTACTGTCCTTATTGCACCATGGCAGCCATGTGCTTTCTTATTGCAGGGACAATCAGCCTAATGAAAATTGCTAGAAAATATACCCTTGTATCGCTGGTTTTATGCGGGATTATTATAGCTTCGGTTAGTGTGTTTACTATAAGTTTTACGGCTTATGCAGATCCCAGGGAGCCGGTTATTCAAAATAACCAGACTGCTGTAGTTGCCCCAAAATGCGATATAAGCAAACCAAAGTTGTATTTATCTACAACCTGTCCGTCATGCAAAGATGCCATGGCGGACTTTGTAAGAAAAGACCCGAAGGGTGAAAAATGGCTGCCTGTTATAGTGCCTCACAGTCATTTAGCCCAGGGTGAAAAAATGCTACAGGAATTAGGCTATCAAGGAGAAGTGGTATCCGCTTCATATCCACCCGGGAACCGACTGCCAACTCTGGATGTCGAAGGAGAAATACTTGTAGGAAGTAAAATTCAGTATGAAAGAATCACAAAGGAGGAAATAAAATAAATGGAACTGTTAAAGAAGAATTTACCGGTGGTTATCGCATTAATTATTGCAATAGTCGCAAGTGTCCTGATATATACGATTATTAAAGCCCAAACACCCAGTGTGCCAGTAGTGTATGCCAACCAGATACTTCGAGTAGGGTTGACGATAACGCCCGAGCATTTAAGCGTGAAATATCTGCCGGCATCAGCGGTACCCAGCAATACTTTCAGAAGTGCAGATCAGGTAGTCGGCTCCACTATATATAATGGACCAGTAGTCAAAGATAACATCATTACATCTGATCATTTGAGCACTTATGGCTCACTAATGGCCACTCTAAACACCTTTGCGCCCGAAGGATGGACTGCCGTAGAACTTCCTGGCGGTGGTGGAGCAGGAATGATTGGAATCAAACGAGGGGATTCGGTGGATATATACGGAGAAGTAATGGCAGGGCAAGGGACTACAATAGGCAAGATATGTGGCGGTGCTATAGTTTTGAGTATGCCAAGCGAGAACAATAGTCAATTTGTCGTGGCAGTCCCTGATAATTATGCGCCAGCAGTAGCAGAATTAATTATCCGGGATAGATCAATGACGATCACCCTGCCCAACGGCCAACCGGTAATTGAGGTAGCCGAAATAAACGAGGAAGCAATTACAGAAACGGGGGGTGAATAAATCAATGGAATTAACATTTCCAACTACACCAAGAGAGGCAGGAAGAGGGATTTTAATCTCTTTCCTGCCTTTGAGGGCAGGGGCAGGAGCAGCTACATTGGCTTGCATGACCGGGTTGATAGCCTGTAAACATTATGATACATCGATCATTGATTTAAACCAGGACTCCAAGGTGCGTTCTTATCTGGGCTTTCAGGATTTAAGTTCATCGACCGTTTCTATACTGGATATAAACGGGGTTGCCACACCCGAAGGCATATTCTCTGCCAGTGAGCAGCACCATTCCGGCCTAAAGGTTTTCCCGGGAGTAAGTCCGAGGGTATTAGATGCTTCGCAGATAGATACACAGTTAATGTTAAAAGCAGTGACGTATTTAAAGAAAACCAGCCCCCTTACTACAGCAGTAATAAACCCACTGTATTCATCCTGGATGGCTGCTATGTTATCAGATCTGGTATGTCTGGTAGTTAAACCTGACCGACCTAATATGGATGCCTTCAGAGAGACTACGGATTTTCTAACTCGTTTAGGTTGCTCTGACCGCTTAAAAATCATTTTAAATCAAAACGGTTATGTAGGCAGCTTAGAAAGTAAAGGGGCTATTAATTACTTCTCACCGGATATAGTGATTGGATATGATAAGTCCATCTCAGAAATGTGTAATCGCAGGGTTTTGGATCCCAGCAAGAATATCCGGTCGGAGTTATTTTCATTAGTAAAAGAGGTGATAACGGATGCAGAATGGTCTTGATATGAACCTTATAAGAGTATTAGCTGTACGAGATGGTCTTTTAGAAGAAACATATAAACTGCAGGATGAAAAGGAAGTTGAAAAGACTCTCGTACCGAGAGAATTATATAAGCAATTAAGAGATAATGTGCAATATGCAGTCCGAAAGCAATTTGCCCTGGAAGAAATAAATCCTAAAAGCGCCCGTGACCCGGTGATTAAATCCAAGTTTAGCAATATTGTTCATTATCAGATTAAAAACCTGAAAATTGATGTGCCTGAGCCAGAAGTACCGTTATTGGCTGAGCAGTTATTCTCGGATATTTTGGGATATGGACCATTGGAGAAATACTTCAACGATGAAGAAGTTACCGAAATAATGGTTACTGGGTGTTCAATCTATGTGGAGAAAAAGGGGCAAAATTTTGAGGCTCCTGAAAAGTTTGAATCCATAGACCAGGGTAAAGACCTACTTCGAAGGATGCTGGCAAAAACAGGTGAACGCGTAGACCAAGCTAAACCAGAGGTCGATGCTCGATTACATGATGGTTCCCGGTTAAATGCGCAGATAGCACCAATAACCGAAAATGAGCTGCTTATAACCATAAGACGATTCCGACAGGATATTGACATTGAGACCCTTATCCAGAATAAAGCTGTGTCCAGAAAGGTAATTGAGTTTCTTAAGAAAGCCATAGAGATGAGAATGAATATAATGGTGGCTGGCGGCACAAGTTCTGGTAAAACCACATGGCTAAACAATCTAGCCAGTTTTATCGATCCGGAATTATGGGTGATAACTATTGAAAATCCAGCAGAATTAGATTTAAAACATCCGAAGGTAAGAAGTTTGGTAGCCAGAAAAGCTAACATTGAAAACAAGGGTGAATACACCATGTCGGATGCAGTCAAAAGCGCATTAAGAATGAATCCCGATATTATCGTAGTTGGGGAAATACGCCGGGAAGAATCCCTGGATTTATTACAGGCAATGGGGACTGGCCACGAAGGATCATTAGGGACCGCCCACGCAAACTCAGCCGAAGATCTGCTGAATTATCGTTTCCCCGATATGATAAGGTACGCTAAAGAAGCCCAACAGTTAGGCAACGATACTATATTGGACAAGATTGCTAACCCACTGGATTTAGTGTTGTTTGTAACCAACGATAGGGGCTACCGGAGATTAGACCACATAGTAGAGGTCGCCGGTACTATAAAAAACGCAGCTGGCAAAACTACAGCGGTCAAAACCAATCGACTTTGGGAATATAACGATAAAACCAGCGATTGGGATTGGGTTGCTCAGGAGTTCCAACGGAAAAAAAGGTTTGAGGGGGTTGGATGGTATTGCCCGAATTAATTTTTGCTTTATTTCTTCTGTCAGTAGCAATTATTCTGATAGGAGTCGCATTTAATAAGAGAAGCAGCGGGGTAGAATTACACGATGAATGGATAGAAAATAAAACCTTCATCGCTCGTACAGACCGCAAAAAATACATTTTAATAGGTTTTGTCGGAAGTTTTGTGGTAGTTTATCTTATTTCTGGAAACCTATTATTTGGTGCTCTGGCGATTCCAGCGGGTTTTATAATAGCTAATAATATGGCTAAGAAAAAGGAGTTTAAACGCAAAGCCTTGCTGGAAGAACAGTATACCCAGGTGCTAAACACTATTATTACTTCCCTGGAAGGCAGAGCAAACCCTTATCAAGCATTGGAAGAAAGCGTAGCAGCATTAAAGAATCCTGCTAAAAAGGTATTTATCGAGATTTTAAGAAGGAGCCGAACCGGTACTAACTACCATGAAGCTATCGGCTCAGTAGCCCGTGAAGTAGATTGGGAAGATTTAAAGCAGTTGGAAATGGCTTTCAAGTTATATGACAGTACCGGTAGTAACTTGGTGGAAGTCTGTAAATACCTGCTGAAAAATGCTTATGACCGTAGAAGTAATAAGAAATATGTAGGATCGGTAACAGCACAAACGAAGGTCACAGCTATTACATTGAGCGTTATACCATTTGGTTTAATGATAGTGATGCGGCTTTTAGCCCCTGATTTCATATTTCCGTTATTTCATACTACAGGCGGCATAATTGTTACTTTAATTATTATAGGAATGGTCTACTCAGGTAATCAGCTGGTCAATAGAATGGTTCAGAAAATCGGTTAAGGAGGAATTTATTTGAAAATATTAATGAATACCAAAGAAGGAAATCTAAAAAGGTTTTCTAAAATAACTGGCATTCAGTTTGAAAGATTGGATGCCGGAGAAACCAATGATGCTGTTGCGGTGGTACTGCAGGATGATAATTTCCAATTCAACTTGGATAAAGCATTGGGATTGGATATACCTATAGTAGCCATAGCTGGATATGAGAACTCCGAAAATCATCAATATGCGATTGAAGCAGGTGTGCCAGATGAAGCCATATTGATAATCCGTGACGATGTGTTGACCAACCAGGGTGAATTTCAACTTCACACAAAGAAAGGGCTTAAACTCAATGACCTGATGAAGTTATGTAAATATGTGCATAAGAAGAACATTCTGCCCGAAATCTATGTATGGTTGATTCCTGAACCAGATCCGGAAGATAAAGAAATATGGAGTTATAAGGATAGCGTAGCAGAAGTAGAGCCAGTAGAAGTAAAACCAGTAGCAAAACCGGCTATTAACCCAGCAGATATAGACCCAGAATTTAGAATAACCAACAGGCAGCAACCGGTTCAGGCCAATAAAGATGGTAACCCCAAAGGTAAGCAGATAAACCAGATGCCGATAGAAGATTTTACTAAACAGTATAAAAAGGTTATCGCTATTTTTAAGACCGATCCGAAAATTAACGGTGGAGCGATAATTAAAAAGATAGCCGTTGGCCTTAATGCTTTTCATCTGGAAATGACCGAGAATCCAAGTTCATATAGATGTTACGCAGAGCCTATTAATAAAGCAGTTCAAGCGTCTAATTACGGCTACCTCACAGACCAGGAAATCGCGTATAATGTTTCCAGCAATACCCTTGACACATTGGTAATTGAAGTGGATACCTCGCAAAACATACTGGCTCTAACGGAAAGTATAATGCCATACATTACGCATATCATTCACTTAACCGGAAGTTATGACAAAAACAAAAAAGATATTGACGACTGGTTATCCATGGAGTTGCCGATACATGGTATATTACCTACAATGGATGAAGATAGATACCGTAAACAATATGCAGGTTTAGTTAAAACCATAAAAGACATACAAGATATGTAGGATAATAGTTGCAAATTGTATCTGAAAAAGTTATTATTATATAAGAGTTATAAATCCTAAACAGAATACAGTGAAAAACGACAACAGATTTGTCCCAAATCCGTTATCAGATTTTTACGCCCATAAGGAACAAAAGCCGCTTGAAAGAGCGGCTTTTTTTATGTGATTTTTTAAAAAGGAGTGTTTGAGATATGAAAATCCTAGTTATAGGGAATGACGAGTTAACCCTATTGTTTAAAAGAGAGGGTTTTATTACTACTAATGATCCTGGCGATGAAATATATGCCGTTGTAACCGTCAGCAATAATTATGAAATAATTCCGGAAGATTATCCAGTTTTTATTATGTGTTCAGGTGGCATAAGTGATTGGGCAGCCAAGAAAGCTAAGCCGGATGCTGTATTTTTCAACACAATTGATGAGATCAAACTTTTATTGAAGCAGCCCGAGCCAGAAGCAATACCAGAGAAAAGCACTAAGAGTAGTTTAGTTATAGCTACCTATGCTAATAAGGGTGGGGTAGGTAAGACCACAGTAGCTAACTCTCTGGCTCTTACTTTAGCCAAGCAAGGGATAAGTACCGTAATCTGTGACTTTGATTTTGGTGGCGCGAATCTAGCTGGATTCTATAACCTTAAAGGTAATTTCCGAGATTATTTTAGCGGAAATGCCATGGAGTGTTTGATTAAAGCCCAAAACGGTCTGTATGTGCTGCCAGCCCCGGCCAATGTAATTCCAACTCAAGTAAAAGGGGAGCATTTAGAGAATGTCCTGGATCAATTAAAGAAATGTTTCTCGGTAGTCTTATGTGACACTTGCCCATCACCCTGGGAAAAACCCTACATGGGAAGTATCTTCAGCAAAACAGATCTGGTATATGCGGTGGTCAACCAATCCAAATTTTCTATAGAAGAAACTAAGATTTATGGACCACAATTGCTTTATATGGGGGCCGAAATGAATAATGTACGCATTATATTAAACCAGTACGATCCTAAGTTAGTGAGCATTAAAGAGGTAGAAAAATGTTTTAATTCTGGTTTTAAGAAAGGAGTTAAAAAGCTACCCTCAATTGTTGCGGTAATTCCCCATGATTGGCAGGAAGCCAATAAAGCCACTTATAAAGGTAATGTAACAAATGCCGATGTTTGGGAAAATGTATGCCAGGAGATTGCATTTAAACTTAACATAACTTTGACGATAGAAACGGATCAACCCAAGAAAAATTTCCTGGGCTTTCTTAAAAGGAGGTAGGTTTTTGGAAGCACATAAGATACAAAAAATGGCAGAGTATTGCGAAATCGAAGACATCGCCCACGCATTGCAGGTGCCAATAAACATCGTAGAAGGAGTATTAAACAACACTCTGGAGCCTGAGTTATTAGAAGATCGTAAAGCCGAGATAAAAATCATTACCGAAGAAGGGTATGAAGTGTCGGCTATGGATGCCGAAAAACTCAAGGTCAATAGACGCAAAGAATACGTCACCCAAAAAATTGAAAATGAGATGCAATCATCTAAAAATCTTTTTTCAAGAATTGGGTTAATATTGTCCATTGGTATTTATGTTTTAATTACCGTGATTTTACTGTGTTTCATCACGGATGCAATGGGTTATGAGAATATCTATGCCGGTTATTTGGTTAGCACCGTTAAGGGACTATTTTAATATAAGGGGGTAAAGCATGGAAGCAGTATTTATAGGTTGCTTATTGCCGAGTTTATCCGTAATATATACCGATTTAAGGTATCGAAAGATATATAACTGGCTGACTTATCCGTTATTCCTAACAGGAATAGGGTACGCGCTTTACACTAATACAATTATGGATGCTTTGGCCGGATCAGCATTTGCCTTTGTAGTTTTTATGGTATGCGGCTTAATGGCTGGTATTGGTGGTGGGGATATTAAGCTCGCAACCGGCCTGGGTGCTTGGTTTGGTTTTAATATCTTATATGTAACATTGATTGGATGTTTACTAGGTGCGGTCTGGGGGATGTATAACCTTTATCAGTTAGGAACATTAAAACCTCGTTTGAAGCTATTGCTAACCGGAATATGGGTGCGAGTAGTTTATGGAGCTAAAGGGGCAATAGTTTTACCAAAACTTCCGGAAGATGACACAATTCCCCCAGAAGCAGTGCCTTTTGGGGTGCCATTAGTAATAGCGGCATGGGTGGTTGCAATTATGTGAAAGGAGAATATAAATGGATAAAAAGAAAACCATTATAACAATAGCTGCAATTATATTAGGGCTCTTGGTAGCCCTTTTTGCATGGGTTAATATAGATAAGCCGCAGGATGCAGAAGTCAATGTAAACATACTGGTCCCAACGAAAGATATAAGTCCTTATAACAAATTACAGGCTGACGATTTTAAAACCAAAACCGTCAAAGAAAGCGAAATTGATTCCTACACGGTGATGGAATCAGCTCAGTTGCAGGATATGATAACCACAGTTACATTATATGCAAACAAGCCGATTGACAAACGAAATCTAAATTTAGTATCCGACACCAGTAATAAACGGATTATAGGAGTGCTTATCGACTCAACTCGATTGAGCAATGCCACTGCCGGTGACTATGTGGATGTGTACTGGGTAGGCGATAAAACAGAGACAACTGTAGCTGTGCCGCCAGCTATTCCCTTATCTTATAAAGCACAGATAATTGCAATTGATGGTGTGGGTGGTAGTACTTCCAGTTTAAGCGTTCAAAAAGTAGCATCCGAATCCAAAATCAATTCAGTATATTTACTGGTTAACCCGGAAGAAGCTCCATATATAATTCAGGGATCAATGAAGAACAATATTGCACTTTCTAAGGTATTAAATCCTCAATCAGCATTAGAAAAACCTTCAGTAGAAAATATAGTCGAGAAGGAGGAAGCTGATGTTTAATAAAACCAAACCAATAGAAATAGCTCCTGAAATCGAAAAATATATGAGTATACAACAGGCATCCGATTATATTCATCGTTCAGTTATTGAACAAAGCAATGATGAAAAAAATCTTGTCTTATTTCAAGAAGCCTCCGCTGGCAATCCCGAGTGTATAGCCCAGGTAAAGCAAATTATATGCGGTATATTGAATCAGCATCGAATATTCGTTAAAGACATGAATACAGCCGAAGTAGCAGAAGAAATCTATTGTTCCCAATGGGGATTAGGTAAGATTCAAAAACTGTATTATGATAACGAGATTGATGAAATAAGGGTTAATCCAAACGGCAGGGTGTTCATTTCCAGAAGAGGTAAAAACGTGCCAACAACCATAAGGATGACCAAAGAGGAAATCAAAAATCTGATTGAGCGGTTAATACCTTATACTGATCGGGGCAGCAGTTTAAACGAAAGCTCACCTAAACTTGAGTTGGTTAGACCTGACGGGATGCGAGTAACCGCCTTGTGCAGTCCGATAGTCAATGGATATGGGCTTGCCATAAGGAAACATGGGAACATAATATTATCCGCAGAATCACTGAAAGAATTAAAGACTATGGATGATACGATCTGGAATTTACTCAGGCTTCTTATTAAGGGCCGTAGAAATGTCCTGATAAGCGGAGGGGTTAATACCGGGAAATCTACCCTGCTAAAACTTCTTATCGGTGAATTTGCATCCAATCTATCAATACGCATACTGGATTTGGATAACGAATTATACGCCTCCAAGATATATCCAGACCGTGATATATGGGAGCTTGAAGCACACCCGGAAATAGATGTGGATATGAACAGCCTATTCATGTCTATCTTGCGGTTAACGCCTGATGTGATCATTGTTGGGGAGTTTAGGGGGGTTGGAGAAGCAAGGGAAGCTATTAGGGCTTGTACCAGAGGTCATACCGGCTTAGCTACTGCCCATTTCTCGGAACCGGAAGAAGCAATACAGGGAACCGCTTTGATGATGCTTGAAGAAGGGATGTCGCTGGATATAGATAACGCTCAATTACGAGTTGCTCAGGCGTTTCAGTTTGTCGTTCAAATGATTTCGGATACCAGCCAGGGTATTAAAAAGATAGTCGGCATAACCGAAGTAATAGTAACCGATGACCGGGAAATCCAATATAATACGATTGCTAAATGGCAAGCTACCGGCAAAGATTTTATGAATGACGGGGAATGGGTACTGGTTAATCCAATATCCGAAAAGTGCATTAAAAACATGGAGATCTACAATGTGACTAAAGAAGAGTTGCAAACAATATTCGCAAAGGGGTAATAATATGTGGAATATCATATTTGTAGCTGCCGTATTTGTTACGGCAGCTCTTTTAGCATGGGGAATTATAAACTTAATATTCCAGGCCAAAACCCTTATTAAATCCACGGTATCAGAAAATACCATGCTTGATACAATCAAAGACCATATTGGTCAATACCAATACCTCAATAATGTATGGGTTATGGTTGGTTTGGTAGCTATTTTCCTGCTTGGAATGTATCTACTTGGAAACCCTATACCGGCTTTAGTAGCTTGCATTATGTTGGGAGTTATACCATCACAGATCATGTTTTCGAGAGATAGGAAACAAAAAGAGAAAAATCTGGAACAATTTGCAGTAGCATTGCGAATATTTACCGGTGAGTATACGGCCACCAAACAAATAAGCCACGGGTTGAAACGAGTGGGAGAAAAAGTGCCTGATCCAGTAGGTAAAATATTCAGAGAAGCCCATTCATTGATCGTTTACGGGGAAAGCCCAGACAAGGTTTACAAACAGATGGCAAAAAAACTCAATATATCTCATGCTCAAGTTTTTGCCAGCATTTTGGCACAAGCAGGGCAGCAGGGTGCAGGCATTATACCCGTTTTGGAAGATATAACAAAGAAGGTGAGGTCTGCACAAAAAATAAGTAAAGATAACAGTAGTGAGATTAATGGAGACAGATTTATAGGGTTATGTTTATCACTTATGCCATTGCCTGTTTTTTTTGTATTACAGAAAGCTTTCCCAGAAACATCTTTGTTTTTAACCAATACTCCAACAGGCCGGATAATAATAACCATATCCTTTCTGTCGGTAATTGTGTGGTTTCTTTTAGATCGGTTATTAACAGAGTAGGAGGGCATTATGTCATATAAAATTTTATGGATAGCTGGCATTCTAACAGCCACAATACCGGTTTTTTATTTGCTTATAAATACTACGATAAGTTTTGCTGCAGACAAATATGCCAATTTTACACTTTATCGGTCCTTTGGTAGAAGGGACACCAAATTAGAATTTAACCGTTCAATAATAGATAAAACGGTAATAACCTGGGCAATAATAGGGGCATTATTAGGAGTCATCTTAACATGGGGTTCAAATAGTCTGGTTTTGGGTGCACTTATATGCGGGTTCTGGGCAGGAGTAAGTGTTATTGGATTCAGAGAATATCACCGGAGAAAAACTAAAAGTATTCGGTATCAGGAATGTCTGGAATTGTTTAGGCTGGTTGAAAACTATATGCAGTTAGGTATGCCTTTGCAACTTGCCTTAACCGAAGCAAAAGAAATACTGGTGGTCTTAAAACCAGCCGTAAATAAGGCATTGGCGTATTGGGGCATGGGGTCTGAAACCGCGTTAAGGGTACTACGGGTAGAAATTGATCTGCCCGAAGCTGAATCGCTTGTCATGTTATTGAGCCAAGTTAATAACAGTGGGATTAAGAACTTCGACAACATCATTAAAATGGAGGCGGATAGGCTTGAAGATATTCGAGAAGCCGCCGAACAGATGCAAATATCGATAAAGCCTTTGATATTAATCTTGTATCGTGTTCTTCCGCTTTTAGCAATATTAGGAATGGTGGCTGGTGTAATGTTTACCAGGACCATGACAATAATCAAAGACGCAGGACTTATGTAAGAGAGGGGAGGGTAGAATTACACAAAACAAAATTTCTAATACAAACCGTAGACTACCTTTGCTAATAGAGGAGAAATCATAGTTATCATAGCGATCAGTTAAAAAATAAAACAGGAGGTAAAATTTCATGAATCTATTTCGAAAGGCAAAAAAGGTACTCAACAATGAACGTGGAGCATACGGGGCAGTAGAACTAATGGCAATTGTAGCAGTAGTAATTGTAGTTTCATTGGCCGTAACCGGCAAACTATCTGATAGCGATAGCGGGTTGCCAAACGCAGCGGATACAGCAGTTGGTACTATTAACGCTCAGATATTGGATGCCACCGGCGCATCAGATTAAATAACACTGAGTAAAAGCCAGGCCATTCATAAGTGGTCTGGCTTTTTTTGTGGAGGTGAATAAAATGTTTCACATATTAAAAAACGAGACCGGGGCTGCTATGAGTGTTGAATTACTAGTAGTTGTAGCTTGCGTTGTAACACTCGGAATCGTCATTGCGGCTAAACTTACCGATATTCTGCAGGGTTTCCATGGCAATATAAAAGAGAATATAACTGAAGTGACGGGGAGTGGTTATTAAATGCGTAAAATACATACACAAACTGGGGCTGCTATGAGCGTTGAATTGTTGATAGTAATGGCTATAATTTGCTTTCTAATCTTTGGTGGTCAGGATTACTGGTTGGCGCAAATAAAGATACAACAAACTGAGCACATCAAGAATTATTACTTGGATCGTATGCGTTTAGAGGGATGTTTAACCCAAGATGATGCTCAAAACATGGTCGATGCCTTATACAACAATAAAATGATTTTAACTAAACTTGAAGCCCCGTTGGAAAATTCTTTTTCAATTAGTGAGGTTGATATGTCGGGATGTCTGGTCGGCAGAGTGGTTAGGAACACTAATATCCCAGAATTAGAGGATATTACTCAATCAGAAGTCTACTTGCGTATTGAGGTGGAAACGGAAGGATACGGATTCCCTTTTATTGCATTAATTGGGTATGACAATTCAGAAAAACTGACAATACAATCATCGGGGAGGGCTTTAAGTGAAAAGGTTTAAGAACGAAAGGGGTTCTATTGTCTCCGTTTTAATATTACTCACTATTCCGGTGTTTATATGGGCAATTCTAATCAATCTGGATCATTCCAGTGCAATAGGTAGCTCCGATATTAATTTGCAACAAGCAGTAACCCAGGGTGTAAGAGCAGGGACTATGTGTGTAAATAAAACCTCACAGGCTTATAACGAACCCTTAGTAGAAGCAGATACAGCGCATATGGTCTTTAGACAAATAATAGCACGAAATCTAGGGCTGGATTTAATAACTCTGGAACCGCTCGAAAAGTCGGGTATAGAAACTACACCAGAGTATACGTTTATTGTGTATAACGGTACAGACAATTCATATGGAGCAATACCGGCAATTAAGTACAGTAATTATGATCAAGACGGTACGCTGATTGCATATAACGGATTCCCACAAGACTTTGCTATTTATACTGATGATATAGTTTTGGGCAGCAGCGACTTAACAACTACCCTGGATAGCCCCGGGTGCGTTGCTGTAGTAAAAGTCACGGTACCTAATATTGGACCGGGTGAAGCTGAAACCGTAAGGTGGGCAGCAGCGAAAATATTTGATAAGTAAGGGGGACTTAACATCAAAAAACAAAAGTATTTACTAATCTTCATTATATTGATGGTCGGTGCTATGTTGTATATCGGAATCGGCTTCACTTATGACAAAAATGGGATCCAAAACTGCGCCAATAAATACTTCATGGCATTATGCTCTAATGACATTAAACAAGCCAAAGAACAAGTGACTGGGCAAGCACTCTGGTCACTTAGTAATATCCAAGAACTACCCCAAGCTACTATCGAAAAAACAAGCATAACAATTTCAGCCGGAAATAAAAAATGGGCCAGGGTGAATGCTGTAATCGAAATAAGATTGAATGATGGAACTATTGATGTTGGCTGGTACGATATTGATTTAATCAATACTGAACAAGGCTGGAAGATATTTAACATCAGAACTCAAGTGCCTGAAGCTGACCACAGCTTGATTTCAAACAACGATATAGAAGAACCTAGAAAGGTTTTTGAAGAATATTTAAAAACCACATCGGTAGAATGTTTGGTGGGATCTGCACGAACCGCCCAGGAGCAAAACCAAGTTAAATTAGTACCTATAGAATACAAAGATTTAGAAATGGCGCCACTGGGCGGTAATAAGAAATACAAGGTTTTAAAGGCATCGTATTTTACTGATCGAGCAGTTAATCTGTGTGTTGTTTTCTATAAAAGTGTGGACGGTTGGAAAATCATAAATATCCAGCAAATTTAAGGGGGGTTGGCATTGAGGAAAGGGTTAATAGCCCTGGGGGTATTATTTTTTATAATCATACTGGCACGAAACGCCTATGCCGATGATTATAAACATTATATAACCCCAGCGGATACACCAATTTATATAGATACAGCGAGTACGACTGCTAAAGTGGATACCGATATTCATGAGATAACCTTGCCGGAGTATTACCCTGGCAAGGCTATAGCTTTTACCGGAATGGGTTATGACTATATAGTTATGACCCCCTCAGAGGTAAAACATTTTTCGTTTGATGGTACTGAAATGATTGAAAACTCCTTTTTATCAGTATCTGGTATAAGCAACCCGGTTGCAATCGCTGCATCAACTTACCCAGATGTGGTTGTTGCTGACAGTGAAACAGTAACACATTATTCTTATGCTACGGAAATGGTTGCCAACCCCTTCCTTACTATTAATGGGCTGAACAATATTATAAGCATAGGCACCAGAGATTATGGTAAGGCTGTATTGTCCGGAGAAACACTTAATTACTATATATATGATGGCTCTGAAATGATGCAAATACCGGCTTTATCATTGAACGGGTTTTCTAATCCGTTAGATTTGGCATTAAATAGCGATAATTATGATTGTATAGTGCTGGAACCTGACCAAGCCAAATACTATGGTTTTACCGGCTCGGAGCTTATTGCAAACCCGATATTAAGTATTACTGGATTAAGTGACCCGAAATCGGTAGCAACCGATGATGGGAACATTACTATTATCGAAGGTACGGAACTTAAACGGTATGTATTAGATAGTGGCGACTTAACTTATACTAGCGCATTATCAGTAACTTCAGGGTTAAATAATCCCACTTCTGTTGCTATGCGGGCCGGAACACACGATTTACTGATCGCTGATGGCCAGGATATTAAATATTATATGTTCGATGGAACGGAAATGATTTATAACGAGGCTTTATCGGTACAAGTAGCAGAAATGGTTACGACAGGTTTATACAGAAAGAGTGCGGTGGTACAGTCATTAACAATCGACCCGGGGGAACCGGTAAGTTTTCTCCGATTAAGAGCTTATCACATATTACCGCCACAAACTAAGGTCACATGGTATGTGACAGCAAACGGTATAGATTGGACAGCTTGTTGGCGGGTCAGTGGAACGATGGCTGGCTCAGTTGCTGAGATAACCGAAGATAATGGGGCTACCTGGACCGTATTAGGTGATGCTGGGGAAGTTAATCCTTTATCCAATAACCCTAGTTTATGGGTAGAAGTTGAAGAAGGCGAAGAAGTTAAATGGCGAGCTGAACTGGAAACAGAGGACCCTAACGTAACACCGAAAATAAAAGCACCTAACCCGGGTATAGACCCTGCGATAGTGTTGAATGTAAATCACAAGCCAGAGCCGCCAATTTTGGATATACCGATAGGCTGTTATTTAACTACAACGCCACGGTTTGAATGGAAATATGTTGATGTTGATGATGACGCTCAGAGTGCTTATCAGGTTGTGATCAAAAAGCTGGATGGCACAGTGATACATGATACCGGCAAAATATTATCAAATAATGAGTATTACGATATGGTTACGAGCGAAGACCCGGTACAACCTGGACCTTTTTGGGAGTCGGGAGTAAGCGACTTTATTTTAGAAGTTAAGGTGTGGGATGCTTGCGGTTTAGAATCTGATTGGGCATCGGGAGAGTTTTGCATTTTAGCGATGGAACGTTTACGGGTAAAAGAGATTGTATCCGCACCCGATGAACAGGTTTTACCCGATCCTGACGATCCAGCGACTCATATTATGATTAATCCAGGGGCAACAATTAATAATTTGCCCGTGGCTAAAGCTGGAACCAAAATAACTGTTTTAGTGGATATCGTAAGTAATGGTTGGAGTTTAAATGCTGTATTTCCGTATCTCGAAACAACAGCCACATTAGAAGGGCCTCCAACCTGTGTATCTACAGCTGGTACTAATAGAAGATACGAGGTTACGTTCTGGACCGAAGCATCGACCGAAGAAGTGCCAGATGGTACGGTAGTAAAAACAAATTTAGTCGATAGTGCAGGTGCAACCCTAGCAACGCCGCCATATGCTGATGGCGTGGTAATAATATCAGATACAATGTACAGCGAGTGGATCGTAGTGTTGCAAGGTAGATCATAATAAACAATTTAAAGGGAGTCTTTATGAAAAAGAGAATTAAGGAGGGTCTTTCAATGGATAGTTATAATATTAAGTCAACATTAAAAGAAGTTTTTGCAAAAAGTTTTATTATTTTATGTATTAGCATAGTGTTCATCCTGGGTTTTAATATCTCTAAAGCTAATGCAATAACTTACTTATCTAAACCAGATTGGCCTAATATGGGAAATGATATTTATGCTGCAGTTATCGATGTAGATGGCAATGTATGGGCAGGTGGAGAAGGAGGATATGTAGCATATTGGAATGGAACCACATGGACAAATGACAGTAATCCTACATCAAGTCATATAAGAGATATGAGTTTAGGTTCAGACGGTAAAGTTTGGTTTGCAGGATATTATGATGGGGAATATGTCCAGAGTTCATATACAGGATATTGGGATGGTTCATCTTGGATTACACAAAGTCACGGCAGTAATTTTGTATATTCTATCACAACTGGAATAGACGGTAAAATATGGATAGCAGGCAAAAACGGTTTAATAAAATATTGGAATGGCAGTAGTTGGGTATCGTTTACTTCCCCAACTACAAGTACCATAACACGTATAACAACAAGTCCCGATGGCAGATTGTGGATAGGTGACTCAGATGGTTATGTTTATTATTATAATGGCTCAAATTGGACTGCAACGGGAAGGGTATTTGGTTCCATTTATTATGATATAGAAAAAATGGTAGCAGATAGTAATAATAATATATGGGTAATCACCTCTACTAATAGCACTATGTCTTATTGGAACGGGAATGAATGGACAAACTATGGTAGATTTAGTAAAGGCGATATAACTATAGGTAATGAAGGTAAAATATGGAATTATCATAGTGACGGGGCTGATTATTTTAATGGAGAAGAATGGATAGAAACAGATTTTGCATGGCCTTACAGTAGTAATTCTCTAAATACTGCCGTTACTTTAGATAATGGTAGAATATTTGTATTGGGTGAAAATGGTAAATGTGCTTATGTTAGAACAAATAATTCATTAAATCTAGTAGAAAGTAACAATGGAGCAACAGGAGAATTTATAATTAATCCGGTAATATCATCCTTATCAGGGTTGTTATATCCATTGCAGTATTCTACTAATGGCACCGATTTTAGTGATTTAGGGATACCTAATAATGGCACCATAAGTTTAAGTCCGACTACTAATACAGCTTATATAAGAGCAACTTTAAAACGTGAACTAAGAAAGGGAGTATTTGAAGAGTTCTATTCTAGTGTAGTAACTATAAATCCTATATTAAATTTTGATACTAATATTCAATCAGAAGCAGTAACTTGGAGCAATACTCAAGGTAAATCCAATATTACTATATCATGGGATGCAGTAACAAACGCAGACGGATATAGATTATGGATATTTGATGGAAATGAATATAAAAGTTGCGACTTAGGCAATGTATTATCTTGGAATAGCAGTGATGCTATGATATTTCCATTTCCAGGAGAATTACCTGAAGATAATAGTATATCTACCGATTTATTTAGGTGGGATGGCTCAGGTGTAGAATTTGATGATAAACCGAGTTCCCTTTTTAAGTCAACTATTGGCACCAGTTATGATAGTGATACTAAATATAGGTTTAAAGTTACGGCCTATAATGATTGGATGGAGACAAAACATTTATATCAAACTAGTAGAGTAGAATTAGCGCAAGCCACAGATAAAACTAATCCCTCAGCTATTTTAGATATAATAACGGCCGAGGGTTTAGAAAAGACAGCATCAAGAGATGTGATTTTATCGCTAGAAGTAACGGATGCAGGTTCGGGTGTAAAAAATGTTGGAGTATCCAATGACGGAGTTTCTTATTCAAATGTATATGAAGAAGGACTATTGCCTGACAATTCAACTGGAGTATATTCGTATATAGACAATGTAGATTGGACACTAACAGCGGGGGCAGGCACCAAAACAGTTTATATAAAAGTTATTGATGCAGTAGAAAATGAAATTATAATATCAAAACAGGTAGCATTAGCTGATGATATTGTACCACCAGACGTTACTATAACCATAAATAATGGGGCAGAATCAACCACAAATGCATTAGTAGATTTATATATTGATGCTTTTGATAGCAGTTCAACCGAAGATAAACTTAAAATGAGGTTCAGTAACGATGGAAGTCTATGGTCAGTATGGGAATCTTATTCCATAGACAAAGTTTGGGATATAAATAATGTTGCTTATGGAGGAAATTCTGATGTAGGTATAAAAACAGTCTATATACAAATAGCAGATGCAGCCCAAAATATTAGTTTTGCCAGAGATACAATAGGTTATAACGATACACTACCTGCAGGCAATATAACTATTATTGGTGGTAATATAGGTACTTTTAATGGAATAGATGCCTTATATTGCAAAACTAATAGTCCTACTTTATTACTAGATTATCCAACAGCAACGTCAATAAGAATAGACAAAGGATTAGGAATATGGGGTGAATGGGAAACATATAGTGCCAATTATCCTGTGTACCTGTTATCTAGTAGCGGAGGTTGTTTAATAAGAGTACAGGTTAAAGATGTCTATGGGGTAGCTGGCGACGCTGATCATTATGTACTAGTAATAGATACCCAAAGCCCAGTAATAACATCATTAAAAGGCCAAAACGGAGCAACAGTTACGTCTTCAAGTACCATGAATCTTAGTATAGAATACTCTGACAATATGGCTGATTTAACCTATAGTTATAATGTTAATGAAGGAGATTGGAGCGTAGCAGAAACGCTGAGCGGTAACACAATTACTGTTTCGGGCCTATCCGCAGGAGCAAATACTATTAATGTTAAAGCGATTGATAAAGCGGGAAATACCACTGAGAAATCGTTAGTCATTTTTATGCTTTAAAACGGCATGATCAGATACAGACTATTAAAGGCCCTGGGTTAAATACCCGGGGCTTTTTTTATGGACAGAATTACAACGAAAGGAGTTAATGTATGGCAAAAAAACCTACTAGAAAGCAAAGTATTCTGATAGGTAAAAGCGGGTTGAAACCTGAAAACTGGCTGGTTATCAAGAATCCGGTTGGAATGCTGTATATAAGACATCGCAAAACCGGGACCTTGAAGGTGATCAAAAAACCAGTGTCTTATAACAAGGAAGGGTGAAAGATGGCCAGTATGTCGCAACCAATAGTTAATCAAAGTGAACAACAGATGGGTTTACATTTTTTAAGTCGGCTCAAACATTATGATTTGGATACGTATCTGCACAGCTGCAGGGTAGCCAAACTATCACTCATGATTGGAAAAAGCATCGTCTTTAATGAGTTAATTATCAAGAATATTTATTATTCGGCACTTTTCCATGACATAGGGAAAATAAAAATACCTAAACGCATTTTACATAAAACTACCCGGCTAAGTAATGATGAATGGGCTGAAATCCAAAAACACTCCCAATATGGGGTAGGACTTCTCAGGGGGTATCCATCGGAATTAATGACGGAGGATTTATTAAATTGCGTTTATCACCACCATGAGCATTATAGTGGCACAGGTTATCCTGATGGACTTCGGGGAGAGGATATTCCTGTTCCTGCCCGTGTAATAAGCGTAGCCGATGCCTTAGATGCGATGATTAACCCCCGTCCATACCGACAAATTCCCTTGTCGTATTATGAAGCTATTGGAGAGTTACAAATACACGCCGGTTCGCAATTTGACCCTTATATTATCAAGAAGATCAGTTGCTTATAAAATCTCAAAAGGAGGAACGAAATTATGTTTAAAGTTGGATTGGATATTGGTTATGGCCACACCAAGGTGGTCACAGAAGATGGGAAAAGAATCATATTCCCATCAATCGCAAAGAAAGGCGAAGCCATTGAGTTAGATAACCTGTTAGGTGCGAAAGAGGATTATATCATAAATATTAATGGCACCACATGGTATGTCGGGGAAATGGCTCAAAAAGAAAGCTCATTCGCCACCAGAGCATTTGAACAGACTGACAGGTATAACGATGAGGCTTTCCAGACAATGCTCTCCACCGCTCTGTCATTAGCCACACAGGGAGCAAACCAAGACGTAATGCTGGTCACTGGTCTGCCGTTGTCGATTTACGAAACTTCGCAAAAAGAGTTTTGTGGTTTCCTAAAGGGCTTTTCGGCACATACAGAATTAGGTGGAATCAGCCAAGAAGTGAAGGTGAAAGAAGCGATTGTATTTCCCCAGGCCGGCGGCATATTCTTCAGCCCTTCCTGTGTGAACATTAAGAAGGATCTGCCCGAAAATAGCCTTGTTACGGTAATTGATATAGGTTATCGGACAACTGACTGTGCTAGTTTTAATTTTTCCAAAGGGTCATTTCATTTCCTGATTGAAAATAGTTTTACCCTGGATATTGGTATGTCAAGCGTCTTTAGACCGCTGAGCCGGGCTATTGCAAAAAAGATTGGTAGTATTGATATAAGCCTTGAGGAAAGCGAAAACGTATACCAGAAGGGTGTTTGTTTCAAGAACAATAAACCCGTAGATATGTCCGATGAAATCAATATGCTTAAAAATTCTATAGCGGCCAACATCAACGAAGGATACCGCAGTAATGCCGGGCAAGGGGCAAAGATAAACAACATCATCCTGGCTGGTGGAGGCAGCATAGCTTTAAGAGATGAGCTGCTTAACATCTTCCCGGAAGCGATCTCGGTTGCCGACACCCAGATGGCTAATGCTTTAGGTTTCTTATCTATAGCAAACAGATTTGACTTATAGCATTAATGCAGCACACGCTCAAGCCTTGATATCAGGGTATTTGCGGGGTATTGCAGCACACAACAAAATACGGCACTTAAATTATCATACTAAATGCAGCACACAGAGCCGTATTTTAATATTGGTGCAGCACACGCTCACGCCTTGGTATATGGGCATTTAAAAGGTGTTGCAGCACACATTTTTTTGCAGCACACAGCAAAAAGGTAAATGCAGCACACAATGCCCCGTGAATCCCCTTACATCGAGGGCTTGCTGTGTGCTGCAGGGTGTTTTAAAGCGCATTGCCATAGTAAACACAGGAGGGTGAGGGCATTATGGAAAGAAGTACCGTTCGCGTGGTTCTATACTTTTCTAAGGATCATCCTATCGCACAATACCGAAGTAAAGAGCGTAATAGGGTGGTAAAAGATTGGATAGAACAGGCATTGGCTTTAGAAAAGTCAATAAAAGAAATACAGACCGATGTTAAATCCATTAAAGAGATCTTAAATGGGGGGGAAAACCAAACATTAATACCCACCCCGAAACATACCGCAAACACCGAGTTATCGGATGCAGACATTAATTTAATAGATCAGATGTTGGGTTTTAAGTAAGGAGGATATTTTTTATATGAACAAAAACGAACTTATCAATGTCGTTGCCACACAGTTAAGTAAGAGTAGGCAAGAAGCTGAGGCTTTTATAAATACTTTTATTGATGTGGTCAGTGGGGAAATCGCCCGGGGCAACCGAGTCCAAGTAACCGGTTTTGGGACATTCGAGAGAAAACTAAAGCCTTCCAGAGAGGGACGAAACCCCAAAACTGGTGAGTCACTGCAAATACCCGCTAAATATCACCCTGTTTTTAAGGCGGGCAAGGTTTTTAAGGAACTATGTAACTAAATATCTTTATTCACTTGAAGAAGGGGGTGAATATTACAACTTAATCAGAAGTGATGTAAACTATATATAAATCTCGAATTTAAGGAGGAAAGAACCACATGAATAACACAATTGGAGAAATTGTTAAAGGAAGAGTAATTGCAATTACACCGGAACCAGAACAGATAGTATTGACAGTCCGTTTATCGGAGAAAGAAAACGCCTTATTGCCGGCATCTGAAGTCGGGATAGAGAATATACAAAGCAGTAATAACTTACGGGCAACCGCTCGCAGATTGATAGGCCGTCCGATTGTAGGGAAAGTAATAGATACTAACCCCTTAACTATATCGAACAAACAGGCGATTGAAGAGCTTGAGCAATCAAGCAGCCTTGAAGTTGGGCAGGTATTCGATGGCATCGTAATTAGCGTAAATGAAACCGAAGCCCAAATAGAATACAATTCATACTTAATGACCGTATTACCCCAAGAAGAGATGGGCATTATGCCGGGTACCAACTTGAAAATGATCTTGAAATACGGCCAGAGGTTGCGGGTTGAGGTTATTGACGTGAAGGATGGTAAGTATATCGTTTCTCATAAGAAATTCTTACAGGACAAGGATGAATGGGAGGAACGCATTAACAAATATCAGGTTAAAGGCCAGTATTTAGGTATGGTAACAAACTTTATTAAAAACGGAGTATTTATTAACCTGGAACCTGGGATAGATGTACTTTGTTCGCCACAACCGGAATGGTTTGAACTCCAACGCGGAGACGAAGTGATTATTGAAATCACCGATAAAAATTCAAAGATCAAAGGGATTGTCACCGGGAAAGCTTTTCTTTAAAACCTTTTTCGCAACCTACACAAGCCGCCATTTGGCGGCTTGTTCTATTTATGAGGTGATAAATATGGAGTTAAAAGATATTACAGTATTAGACAAAGACATTATCAAGGAGTTTGAAACTCTTAACATTGAGCAAAAAGAGTACCTATTCAGTATGGCTGAGCAAATGTACCAAAGCTTTGGGCAACTACTTGTTTACAGCTACCTGGACAGCCCCGAGTATATTGCGCAAAACTGGGCTATGGCAGACGATGAAAACCCAGGTATAGTGGAAACGAAGATACTCGATGATCCGTACCGGATACATATATTCATCAATCAAATACCAGAGCATCTAAGGGCATATAAACGGTCTAAATTCTCCAAGGAAATTGGGTTTTCTAAAGAACGGCAACGGTGGTTTTTATTAATGAAAACCGCTTTTCGAGAACTCAAAAAACAGGGCTTAAAACCCTTTGGTGAAGAAAAAGTGGTAGCCATGTATAAATTCCATTTTCTAAAAAAGACGGATTCTGATAACTACACGATCAGCCAGATAAACAATACCTTTCGTGATGTAGGTTTAATAAAAGACGACAATATAAATTATCTAGCAACCTTCTGTGATGGGAAAGTAAATCCTAAAAAACCCGGCGTAGAAATTACCCTTTTAAAAGAGGTCGATTTTGGCATTTATTGCCATTATTTAACTCAAAAATAGGGGGTCAATAATTCAAAAACAGGTAGCGACACCTTTATTGATTTAAAACCCTTATAAACTAAGGGCTTTTCTTAAAAAATCATTTAACAAATCAGAAAAAATCCAATATTCAAAATCAGTAAATTGGGTATAAAGCTATATGTAGTCGCACTTTGAGTGCAAAAAAGTAGGGGTATTACATGATTTGGGATTATAAAACCCTTCAAATCAGAGGGTAACTGTTTTATTTTCACTGTTTTTAGCACCCGCTAAATCCTTGGTATACCTAGAATAGCAGCAGATATTACGTAAATAAAACAAGCACTGTGGGCTTGTTCTGTAGTTGCGGGCACATGGCAGGCTCCACACGCACGAGATGCCTTCGCACAATAACAAAAAAACCGAATCTTAATTAACAATAATTTAGCAGAATGAAAGGAGAAATATGATGGCAAGAACATGGTCAAGACAAGAGGGCGATTTAAAAATATTAGAGGCATTACATAAGTATAAATACTTGAGAGGGAAAGTGCTAACGAAGATATCGGGTTACACACAAGCAAAAGGTCATGACCGAATATCTGCATTAAAAAGACAGGGGTTAATAATTGGTGAAGCATATGTTAAACAGGAAAAAGCGGCCACCAGGGTAGTTAATAAAAAAGTTGCTGCAATATATTATTTAACAACCAAGGGGTTAGTAACTATCAAAACCATTTTAGGAGAAGAAGTAAACGGAGAAGAAAGGGGAAGGAAACCTAGCGAGGAAGAAAAAGAACGAGCATATCGAGCAAGCCTGCTTCTTGAAGGTTTAAGCGACATATATGATACCTTTTCAGCCCCTGCAGGGTATAAAATCAAACAAGATATACCGAACTTTGTCCCAATCGGCTTAGTAAACAGAAACACTCTTATATTTTTTGATAAACCTGAAAAAAGCCGAAATATGATCTCCAAGATAGTTACTGAATGTCACCGATTACAGGAACGCTTTCAGAGCCATGAGACGCTGATCCTAACAACAGATGAACGAAAGCGTAACAATTTTGTCAGTTATAGCATCGAACACTATGGTCAAACCGAGCGTATACTCGCCCAGGATGATTATACCGGCATACGATACCTATTAGCCCCCGACCAGGAGTTTAAGAACTACTTTATAAGCAGCGGAATCGAAATAGAAGAATTAGATAAGCCGTATGATGGCTGTTCTTATATCATAGATAGAGAAATGGCAAACATATTCGATGTAGTAGGACTGCCGGCAAAAACCCTCCGCAGGGTAAAACGAACCAATGGGAAAATCTATTTATTGGTGAGCAACGACAGGGAGAGAAAAACGCTTTACAAACACTACCCCGAGTACCAAGACAACGAAGATACCGTAGTAATTGAATTAGGCAGGCAAATATTACTTAACCATGAGGCATTTACCATTAAAGAAGAACCCCTGCAGGGTGAAGATAAATGGGCCAAAGCGCTTCAAGGTTACGCATCGCAAAACTAAGGAGGGAGGGAGGACTTATCGCTTTAAAACTCAATTTAGGGCAAATGTTAAATCTGATGCTGTTATTGACAGCTGCCGTACTGTTTACAGTAACCATAATAGCCCTAACCCCCGTTTCAACTATATGGCTATTTATACTTCTACTGGGAGCTATAATAAGCACAATAGTATTAAGACAGATACGAACATTGGGAACCGTGGGAATAATAGTAATTGCCCTATATACAGCACCAATGCTAGTTGCAGGGTATACAAGCCTATCCCCCGACCTGCAATCATCCGGGGAATTAGTTGCTCGTATTTACTGCGCAGCCTTACTATTAGGAGCCATAGTATTCAATGTATATCACAAGGACCAGGATGAAACGGCATTAAGCGGACTAAACATCACGATGCCGCAGATAACAAAAAGCAAAATAGACAGCGATGCAATACTCCATCCCTCGGTAGAGATATGCCGTAAAGCTAACAATCCAATGCAAAGGATAGAGATAAGCGGCAAAGACCGGTATTTACATACACTGTTAATAGGCTCAACCGGCACAGGTAAAACATCAGCCGTATTACAGCCATCCGTCTGGCAGGATCTATTGAGCTACAAAAACGGTCAACAGTTAGGGATAACCGTAGTAGCCCCAGACGCAGAGTTTTGTCATACAGTACGGGACTGGTGCAAGGCATTAGGAATACCCTATGCGATAATCGACCTAGACGATCCTAACACCAGCAGATTTAATCCGTTGGAAGGCGATCCAATCATCGTATCGGAAATAATGAGAACAGTATTAAGGGCAACTTTTGGGGAGCAGGAAGCATTTTTTGCCCAGGCACAGGAATTACATGCCAAGAACACCATGATGCTGTTAAAACGATTAAAAGGGAATAACCTTACCCTACTAGATGTTTACAATTCCTTAATGGACATAGAAGGAGTGCAGAATGATGTCGACGAATACATCAGATTATTTGGTACCGACATAGTAACCACCTATTTCCAGAAAGAAGCATTTGGTAAGAACAGGGACAAGCTGCATCAATTTGCTATGGGTCTTCGGATGCAAATATCAGACTTACTGGCCAATGATACCGTATATAACGTACTGGTAGGGAAATCCGACATAGATCTGGACCAGCACATGAACGAAGGCGGCGTGTTATTGGTTAACACAGCATTAGGTAAAATGGGACATATGAGCAGAACCTTCGGGCAATTTCTAATCATGCACATCCAGAATGCAGTATTCAGGAGGCCGGGAACCGAGTTTACGCGCATACCCCATTACCTATACATAGACGAACTGCCGGTGTATTTCAATCCGGAGCTGGAAAATCTTTTGAACATGGGGAGGAAATACCGTTGTGCCTGTACCTTTACCATCCAGGGTCCATCACAGTTAGAGAAAGGCAAGCAGGGGCAAGCCATGCGAGAGATAATTATCAACGGCTGCCGTAACAAGATAGTAATCGGCATCGAATCATCGAAAGACGCCAAATTGGTATCAGAGTTATTGGGTGAGAATAAAGACAAAGAAGTAAGAGTAACCAAGAAACGATTTAACCTACTACCGGAATCTTATTCTGAAACCGATAAAGACATTAAGAGATTTACTTATACTGATGTATTAGAGATACCGCCGTGGCATGGATTAGTCAAAGTTGTGCATGACGGCCGGAACACCGAACCGACACTTGGTAAATTTACAGAACCGTGGCTATTCCAGGAACAAGTGAACAAAGAGTTAAGAAAACTTCAACGGCATCAATTAATATCCTAGCGGGATATTCCCTTGCAGGGTGTAAATAATTATAATTACAAAAGAGGAAGTGATAAATAAAATGCTCAATGATTATAAAGCAATAGAAATAATAAAAAGAAAACCCGAACCATATACCAGTGATCTGCCAAAATGGGGTCGTCCGATACTGGAATTAGTAGGCAAGCACTACTTTCTTGAAGCCGAACAAATAACAGACAACTTATTCGGCAGCGGCAATCGTACCGGCAAAAAGAAACTATTTGAGTTATCTCAAAAAGATTTTTTGACCCGTTACGAAATATACTGCAAAGACAAAGAAGTCCCCATCATAGGTTATACATTAAGCGAAAACGGAGCCAGAGTGACCAGATATATCCCACCCAGGATAAGCCTCAACCGAGCACTGGAATACATCATAGCCAACGAGTTTTTCTTCATGCGTGGGCATTTACTGGATGGCTGGAAACTTTTAAGCGGGTCGCAGCTGCTAATAGGTGAATTGCTGATAGATGGACAGAAGTTTGGTTTATGGGCCCCCCGTGAAGAGGACACTAGGATTAAGTCATTGCTAACGGAAACCATGGGCTTGCAGGGTTTAATAGTAATAGCGCCCAGCGAATTAACCTTGACCATAATCTCAACCCGGCTAGAAGCGTTGAATCTCAATAAGCCTATATACTACACTATAGACAGTGAGTTAGAGTTGTTAAGGTACATGGACGAGGGTAATTTGAAAATATTGACCGATGTAGAATAACATCATAAGCAACTATACAATAAAATCAAAAAACAATATAATATGCTTATAGAGCCTTACTTTAAAAATTGATTTTAGAGTGAGGCTTTTTTTATGAACAAAAATTAGGGCTCGAGTTTTCGAGACGAAAAAAATCCGGCGAATTTTCGCTGGGAACGATCTCCCTTCGGGGAGATTTTTATATGTCCAAAAATACATATCCCGTCCTTAATGGGGCTGCACACGGGAGAATTACCACACTAAATTATAGGAGGTGATATCCCGCTGGTGCAGAGCGGGGAAAACTATGTACAGAAAACAAATAACTAATCTATTGGCCGCAATAATGCAGTCCAACGACCCTCATCAAGAGAGGCTGTTAAATCAAGTTCAAAACATGATTGACCAAGCAGGTGCTTACGTTGAAGCAGTAATGGCGATGGAATCACGCATAGAAGTATTGCGTTTCCGAATGGAGCCAGAGGATTACCGAATCGCTGTAGCACAGCTGGACAGTCGCAGAAAATCCATGCACGATGCACTAATAAGTCTCGTAAACATTGTTAATCGCATCTGTGAGAAATTCTCGCAGGAAAAGATCTACCAGGGTGATAACGACCGTATCTCAATCGCGCAATTTGCATTTGATTTAGCAAAAGAGTTCAAACCCGTTGATCCTCTCGCATTAAGGCAAAAGTTAGTGGATCAAAGAGGAGTCAGCGAAACTATCCTACGTAATAAGCTAAGACGGTAAGTGTTTCACCTACAGAGTTGAAAAGGTTTTCGGGGTAACCCCCGGGAACCTCTTTTCTATTCATGGGAAAGATTCTTGCAGGGTGTTACTCTGCCAAAACATCATAACTTGTTAACCCTTTTTATTAGGCTTAGGCCGGCGAAATATCCGGCATTAGCCGGGTAGAAAGGAGCAAAAAAGATGGAAGAAACATTATTTGATCTCAGCGGAATTGAGCAAATCATCAAAGATACCCGCAGAGGAATATTATCACTTCGGGCAATGGCGCCCATTTTTACGCAAGAGGAATGGGATGCCCAGACTCAAGAAATCAAAAAGGGCATTTTGCCGACCCAGATGCAATGTGATAACACAATATATCTTCAGGGCAAAAATGATCATGATATCGGTGTCTTGGGAATAGTGGAACTCCGTGAACGAATAAGCTATCTTTTTGAACTGGTATTATGGTGTGACCCGAGAGACATAGAGGATCAAGACTGGTCTTTATATGATGAGCAGCTCAAATGGTGTTTAAGTTTAGCAGCTGGCACAAAAGAACCTTTGCCGGCAGTAGCCACCGTACATAATATTGCTGAGTTGGATGGAGTAATCAAAGATATTATAGATACTTATCTAGATCCAGCGATGGAAGGGACACCCTGGAAGCTAGCAGTTTCATGGGGAAAAGACTCGACCTGTATGGTAAAAGCCATTTTAGAAGCACTAAGCCAGTTAAACTCAAATCAATGGCAGCGGCCCATTCATCTGGTGACTTCGGATACTAGTATCGAGATACCTTTAATGTTAAACATCATGCGAAAAAACATGAAGGACATGGCAGGGTATATTGAATCAACCGGTTTGCCAGTATTTTTGCATATGGTCCAGCCCACAATGCCGGAACGATTTTTCGTTAATCTAATCGGTAAGGGTTATACGCCACCGATGGGAGGCCCTGTGAAACGCTGGTGTACCAGTAGGTTGAAACTCAAACCCATGCAGCGGCTGGAAAAAGAGTTAGCTTATAACGGACAGATGATCAATGTAATTGGAACCCGTTATGATGAAAGCGCCAGCCGGGAAACATCTATAAAGAAATTTGAAAGTAATACCAGATACGGTTATACAACAAGCCCGGGCATATATTCATACGCACCCATAGTCCAATTAACCACCGAAAAAGTATGGGATTACCTGAGAGAAGGATTGCCCTGGGGGAATAACTATCAAATACTAGAAGAACTCTACCGAGCAAGTTCGCTCGATGATAGTTTGATAAACGGAGGCAGGATGGGATGTATAACCTGTTTTGCGGTAAGCAAAGACAAATCTCTGGCTAATCTAATTGCGAACGGTTATGAATGGCTGCAGCCACTACTGGAATACCGGCAGATCATTCTTGATACCGTAGCCAATCCGATATATCGGGAACCAGTACCGATTGATCGGAGAACAGCGCTACCGACTACAAGGAAGGCTCGTAATCCCGCCAAAGTAACCATGGGCGGGATCAACCAACTGGGTAGACAATATCTTCTACATAGACTATTGGAAACCCAGGATAAAGTATTGGCCGGGATGAAGCAAGCAGGATTTGAGGTAGAAGGCGGGTACCAGATAATATCCACCGAGGAAATCCGCTACATCAAGTCTTGGTGGAACTGGCTATCGAGTTATACCGAGCCAGGCCTTATTCCAGTAGAGGTAATCAAAAAACCCGATAATCGGCAAATGGCACTATTCTAAAATTCTTTTAGACAAAGAATAGGAGGTTGAGGATGAACAAATTAATCCAAGTTCCGGAAGCGGAACAAAATAAACTCTTAAATATCTACCGGGATGCTCCGGAAGAAAATCTGGACCAGCTGGATGCTAAATCACAAGGCTGGGCCAGGAAATAAAAACACTGAAGAAAAAGTAACTTATCATTCACTATAAAGACCGTCTTTAGGGCGGTCTTTATTTCTTCCCAGGCCTGTATTCATCAACCAATTCAAAGGCTAATATCTCAACTGGTTTGTAGGGCAGGGGAGTAATCGAATGCAGCCCGCAGAAATCATTGATTCTATTCCGGTTAAAATCAATTTTGGATATAATATCACTTGTGTCATGCTCAATGCCGGTTGATTCTGATTTTATGGTCAATTTAACCAGTTCGCCGCATCCATCCGATACGGCCAGTAGAGAATCCAAAAGTACATGCCTTTCATCCGAGCCTTCTTCAGTCCCAGAGATGATTCCATGCAGGATGTCGTTATATAATTCACGCACATTCTTAGTATGGTTTTCCTTCAACCAGTCCACCACGATTTGTCGGGCAAACTTTCTTTTTGAAAGCCCTGCTTTGGCAGCTTCTACTCTTAAAGCATTATCCTCATTTTCAGATAACTCAATCCCCACTATTACTTGATCGCTCATTATTTTACCCTTTCTTATATAAGTTATATAATATATATAAGTTATATAAATTATATAACTTATATAACAATAAAACAAGTGTTTTGTATCAAAAATCAAAAACCGAATTTTTGGTACATTATTTTTCATGCTTACGGTGTTAGCCAACTCAGTGACGTGATTAAAGGCTCCTGGTGGAAAATAGGGGTTAATTACTTTAATTCAATAAGAGGGTCAACTTATACCCGGCATAGGCCGGGTTTTTTAATGGGTATCGACTAATATCGGGAAAACATTCCAGCTTAAAAATAATTGTAAATTAATAAATATTTATAACGAAGGAGGGTTTATATTGGAAAAAACTAAGCGCAAAAACAAAGCAAATATAACTGTGGAATACAATGGTGGTGATGGGCTTCAGAACGCCTATAGAATATTAGGGAAATTAGTCGTCCAAAAATATTTAGAGAAAAGGGAGCAAGAAGCTATCAAACAACGGATCCCATCGACAGTGTAAATAGACAAGGTGGGGCAAGGTATCTCGATATTCACTAGATCCCATAATAATAGACAAGTTAGGTGAGTTAAAATGAGAGCAGCAATTTATATAAGAGTTAGCACTGAAGAACAGGCATTACATGGGTATAGTCTGGCAGACCAAGCTGAAGCTTGCAGGGCAAGGGCCAAAGAACTGGGAGCCACTATTATTACCGAGTATTTCGATGAAGGAATTACAGGGAGTACATTAGATCGCCCAGGATTAGAAAAACTTAGAAATAATATAAAACAAGGACTAATAGATTATGTAATCATCCTTGATCCAGACCGTTTTAGTAGGAAATTATCACATCAGCTTTTACTTACAGAAGAATTTGAAAAAGCCGGTGCAACATTAGTTTTTATTAATTTTGAATGGGTAGACTCACCGGAAGGTAGGATGTTTTATTCAATCAAAGGTGCTGTATCTGAGTATGAAAGAGAAAAAATTAAAGAACGAATGATTAGAGGAAAAAATCAAAAGGCTAAACAGGGCGGCATGCCGATAAATTTTACTTTATTTGGATATGACTATGATGCCGAGAATGGGGTTCAGATTAATCAGAATGAAGCTGAAGTTGTAAAAAACATTTATGATGCTCTTACTAAAGATAACATGAGCCCTGCTGCCATAGCGATACATCTTACAGAATCCGGTATCCCGACAAAGAAAGGAAAAACATTTTGGTTTCGACAAACAGTAAGACAGATTTTACTTAACCCGGCATATTACGGCGAATGGCCTTATAAAAGAAATACAGATAAACCAATAATCATACCGGTACCACCTATAATTGATAAGGAAACATGGGATAAAGCTCAAGAAATATTAAAAGAATCTAAAAGATTATGGGCAAAAAGAGGAAAGCAAGACTACCTGTTATCGGGCATTGTTACATGTTTGGATTGCGGTACACCGATGGGAGGGGCATTCAAAAACAATTGGGGTAAAAAAGTCCGATACTATACTTGCGCAAAGTCGCCATCTACTAATCGTATTTCTGGTTGTTCCCCTATTAAATCCATTAACGCAGATAGCCTGGAGTATAATGTATGGGAAAAAGTAAAGAAATTTTTGCAAAATCCTGACGAGATTCTGATAGAAGCCAGGAACAACCTACCTGTGCAAGAAGGATTGACTGATGAATTAGAAAATATCACTGGGCGACTGCAGAACATAGATAAAGGCCGCAAATCCTTAATTGATGCACTCGCCAGTGGTTCCTTGGATCTTGATGAAGATATAAATGAAAAATTACAATATATAAAAAAGCAAAGGCTATTTTTAATCAACCGCAAAATTGAAATAGAGAAAACTCTACAGGTATCAAATAATTCAGGTCAGATTTTTTCGGAATTATATCAGGTGTCAAAAAGCATTGCAGATGGGTTGGATAATATTGACTTTGATACAAAGCAATCAATCATAAGAAGTCTTGTTTTGCAAGTTTTGGTTACAGGTAGAATAAGTACAACGAATCATAAGATAGACGAATTGCCGGGAGTAAACGTTAAACTTAGTTTAAACCTAAATCCACAATCCTTACCGGCAATTTCGGATTAATGGGCCACTTTAAAGATTACGCATATCAAGGAATTGACATTGAAGTTCTCATGCATTTACGGAACCTGAAAAAGAAACGAACTGAGGTTTCCATATACGACCCTATTGGTTATGATAAGGAAGGCAATGAAATAGCCTTAATTGATATTTTAGCTGAAGATAATGAAATAATAGATATGGTAGATATGAAACTGCAAGGAGAAAAAATCCTTTCCAAGATTGATGTGCTCAGTGAAAGAGAACGTCAAATTATCGAGATGCGTTATGGGGTCTTTAATGGCTTGAAAGAACCACAGCGTGAGATAGCTCGTAAGATGGGGATATCCAGATCATATGTCTCCCGCATCGAAAAACGGGCTTTAAAAAAGCTGATTAGGGAGCTGAGTACAGAATCCTAATGGATAGACTTAACAAAATGGTATAGAATAGCCGGAAACGGCTTTTTTATTTTTTGAATACACTATTGGGAAAGATAGTGATACAGAAAAATAATTAATCGTTTTTACACCGGGGGGAGAAATGTTATTCTATATATGAGTATTAAACTCATGGGACCAGAGAGGATAATATTAGGACTAACATCCAAAAGAAATACGAATAATTCTTTGAAATCTAATCAATTAAGTTTATAATGATAAATAAGTCCCTAAAAATAGATCGGGGTAAAACATTTTGAGGTGCAAACATGGATAGCAGAAACCATATAAAAGAAGAGTTGAAATCAGGTATATTGCAAATGCGGCAGCAGGTAAGCGAGCTTCAACTTGCCCATGAGGACAGGCAGGGGCTGGTAGAAACTTTGGAGCAGATGGAAAAAAAGTATCGCCTTCTGGCCGATAATGCCTGTGATATTATTTCTTTGCATAGTATAGATGGCAGTCAATGCTTATATGTTAATCCTGCCATTTCAAATATTCTGGACTATCGAGAAGAAGATATTGTCGGCAGTAATAACCTTAAAATTACTGATATGGTTTATCCGGACGATAAAGAGGAGTTATTGAGAATATTTAACAGTACTTTGGAGATGAGTGAAGCATCAGGCAAACTCAGATATAAGAAAAAAGATGGTGGATCGGTATGGTTTGAAGTAGTAGGGAGATTAATCCATGATGATGATATCCCGGTAGTTCTATTAAGAGCAAGAGATATCAATGATCAGAAGATGGTTGAGAGCCAGATGGAAAAGCATTATGAGGAACTGCATCGCGGCTATGAGAAAATAGAGGAGTTAAATACCCAGCTTAATGAATACCAGGAAACCTTGTTGGAAACTAATGCCCAATTAAAACATAGTGAGGAACAGCTGCAATTAGCACTCTGGGGAGCTAGCGAATGCATGTGGGAATGGAACATGATGGCGGGAAAATTCTTTATGTATGATAAATGGGCCAATGTTCTCGGATATGAATGGGAAGAGAAGGAATTATCTGCTTCCTGGTGGGAGGATTATATTCATCATGATGATATCCTGCCGTTGAGTGAAGCACTGCAAACTTATTTGGAAGGAAAAGCGCCTCATTTTTCGGTGGAAGCGCGGGTGAAGAATGGACGAGGTGTTTATGTCTGGCTGTTTATCACCGGCAAACTGGTTTTTCAGGATAATCAGGGCAGAACTTTGAGAATGATAGGCCTGGGACAGGATATTAGCGCCCAAAAACAGGCCCGTCAGAAATTAGAAGATAGTGAAACTAAATATAGAAACTTATTTGAAAAAAATCCTATTGGATTGTGCAAATTTGATCGGGAAGGTAATGTTACTGATGTTAATTCGGCCATGGTGGATATTTTAGGTGCTGATTCTCAGGAAGAAATTCAGGAATTGAACATATTTTCTAAAGACAATCAAGAAATACTCCCGATACTTGATGACCTGATGGAGTTATGTGCTGCTGGAGATAGTGCCGCCGGGGAATTGCAGATAATTACAAGATGGGGAAAGGACGTATGGATCTATTATCGCATTGATCCTCTGATGGATGAAGCAGGAAACTTCCTGGAGGCTATGCTGGTATGTGAAGAGATAACCGACCGTAAAAAGGCCGAGGATAAGATAAAATATTTAAGTTTTAATGATAGTCTAACAGGGTTGTACAACCGTGCCTTTTATGAAGAAGAGCTGAAGAGACTGGATACCAAGAGACAGTTGCCGCTTACAATAGTCATGGGGGATTTAAATGGGCTGAAGCTGATAAATGATGCTTTTGGACATAAACAGGGTGATTTAGCCCTGCAGAAAGTATCGGAAGTTCTTCGGGTCTCCTGTCGTCAGGAAGATATTATCGCCCGGGTAGGGGGAGATGAGTTTATAGCCCTGCTGCCAAAAACTAGTTCTGAAGTTGCGCGAAATATCTGCCGTCGTATCAAGGAGAACTGCCAGAAAGTAGAAACAGCTAACATGAGGTTGAGCATTGCTCTGGGGATGGCCACCAAGGAGAGTGTCGAGCAGGACATTTACGAAATAGAGCATGAAGCGGAAGAACGTATGTACCGGAATAAACTGCTGGAAAACAGGAGTACCAGAAATTCGTTTATTAATTCTTTAGAAGAAACCCTTTGGAGCAGGGGACATGAAACGAAGGAACATACTGATCGTCTGCATCAAATATTGGAGGCAGTAAGCTACAAAGTTGGATTAACCAACAGCGAGATAGCCAACTTAAAATTACTGGCGTCCCTCCACGATATTGGTAAGATAGCCATACCGCCTAGTATATTGGAAAAGGAAACTGGGCTGTCAGAGGAAGAATGGGATACGGTTAGAAAACATCCGGAAATAGGTTATCGGATTGCCCTTTCGGCACCTGAATTAGCGCCTATAGCAGAGGCTATACTCACGCACCATGAAAACTGGGATGGAAGTGGTTATCCGCTGATGATAAAGGGTGATAGTATACCTTTGCTGGCTAGAATATTAGCCATTGCTGATACCTATGACGTGGTTCGCAACGGTCGCCCTTACCAGCAAGCACTAACAAAAGAGAAGACTCTTCAGGAGATACAGGCTTGTGCTGGGACTCGTTTTGATCCCCGGCTGGTAAAAGTTTTTATTAGTGAAATATCTGCTAGAGAAGATTTATAATTATAAATCTATGTCACGGGGACGGTTTCTTCTGATACACGTTATGTATCAGAAGAAACCGTCCCCGTGGCATATTAAGCTTTTTTAAGCAGATCTATAAAATGGTGCAGGATAGAGGCGGTAAGGCCCCAAATTGTTTCGCCTTCCCAGATATAGAAATACTGGGGTATGCAGCCGGTTCGAAAAGGATAATTCCTGCCGTTGGGAATAAGATGAAAGGGAAAGTCATCGGGTACCTGGGCTGAAGTCTTGATGTAATGAACTTCTGGATCATTTTCCAGGAAAAAGTCCAGTGGTATTAATAGAACATTCTCTACCTCATCCTTATTTATTCTTAACATGCTTGGATCCTGTATTTTTATTTGGGCCAGGTATGGAATTATTATGGAGTTGAACGAACTTACCATAATGTCCAGGGGAGCTATTACTTCAAAACAATCCGTTGGGATTCCTAATTCTTCACTGCTCTCCCTTATAGCCGTATATTGGCTGTAGTCATCAGTTGGTTCTTTAGCCCCGCCGGGAAAACATATTTCTCCTGGTTGGCGGTTCATAGAAAAGGCTCTCTTCTCAAAAAGCACAAAGTATTTTTCATCTGCAACCATTAAAGGCAGTAGAACAGCGGATTTGAATGTATTTTCGTGTCCTAAAATTTTAGCGTTGCGTCCAGCAAACGAGCTTATCTTATCTCCTAACATACTTCTTTCCTCCAGAGTTTCAACGATCACTACCTATATTTAACCATCCAAGATATTATGGAAGGTGAGATTATCGCTGAATATTTTCTATAAGGACTATAAATAACCAGGTTACAACTTTCATGGTAAAATATTTTAAATGCATTAACAAGTTTTATGTTTAAATACTCTTAAACTAATTGGAATCGGGTGGAGCTAACTTATGAATAATTACGACCATCTGTTAAAACCCTTAAAGATAAAGTCTATGGATTTAAGCAACCGGGTAGTAATGCCGCCAATAACCACTATGCTGGCCAACCAGGATAACAGCGTTAGTGAGGCCAACCTGGCCTACATAAGACGGGTAGCAGGAAGTGGAGCTGGTTTAATCATTACTGAAGTTGCTGCGGTTCATCCGGATGGTATTGAAGGACCTGGAATGCTGGGTATATATGATGACCGCTTTATAAGCGGGCTGAGCAGGCTGGCCACAGAAATACATAACAAGGAACAGAAGGCTATGGTGCAGATTTATCATGTGGGACGGGAGAGCTTATTCCAGTTACAGAGAGGGAAGGCGGTTGCTCCGTCCGCTTTGCCCGGAGTATTTAAAATAGTCCCCCGGGAAATGAGTCAAGAGGATATCAGAGAAGTTATTCGTTGTTTTGGTCAGGCCGCAGTTAGGGTCAGGTTGGCAGGATTTGATGGATTGGAGTTGCATGCGGCCCACGGCTACCTGTTAATGCAATTCCTGTCAGGCCTCACCAACCACCGGTTGGACGAGTATGGTGGTAATTTCACCGAAAGGTCACGGTTCATTCTTGAGGTGATTAGGGAGGTCAGGCAGCAGGTGGGCCAGGACTTTCCAATATCCATAAGGATTTCAGCAGAAGAATATGCAAAGGGCGGATATACCATAGATGATATGCTGGGGATAGTGCATCTGCTGGTCGAAGCCGGAATTGATATGATTCATACTTCTTTTGGAACTCAGGATAGCCCGGGGGGGATAGTATGTCCAAGCATAGAATATCAACCAGGGTTTAATGCTCAACTGGCAGCTAAAATCAAATCTGTTGTTGATATACCAGTTATAGCGGTGGGAAGGTATACTAACTTATCCGCTGCGGAAAAGACGCTCTCCCGGGGGGATGTTGATTTGGTAGCTATAGGCAGACAGCACCTGGCCGATCCTAACTTTTTCAAAAATGCACTGGAAGATAAAGAAGAAGCTACGGTGGAATGTTTGGCTTGCAATCAAGGCTGCATAGATCGGCTATATAGTGGAAAGGGAATACGTTGTGCAATTAACCCGGTTACTGGGCAGGAATTAGACTATCCGGAAAGAGCAGCAGGTAAATTACGGAAGGTTTTGGTGGTAGGGGCTGGCCCCGCAGGACTAACGGCTGCATTTCAAGCAGCCCGCCTGGGACATGAGGTGGTTCTGGTAGAAAACTCGGCAAATACAGGTGGACAGGTAACTTTGGCAGCACGAGTGCCATTTAAGGATGTATACGGCCAATGGATTAAAAAGCTGACCGAAAGTGTTGTAAGAGCAGGGGTAGACATTAAGTTGGGTCAAACAGCTGACATTAATTTTATTAAACAACAGGCAGTGGATGTGGTAATCATAGCAACTGGCGCCAGAAACATGAAGCCGGCTATTCCGGGGGTAAATCATCCCCATGTTAAAGAAGCCTGGCAGGTACTGCAGGGAAAAGCTGAACTTACCGAACATACGCTTATTATTGGCGGCGGCCTGGTGGGAATGGAGACTGCTGATTATTTGAGAGCAAACGGGGTAGCCGATGTGATGGTGGTCGAAGCTCAATCACGTTCACCGGTTAAAAAGTCGAATGGACATGGATACATGCTGCACCGGCGTTTGAATGAAGCCGGATACCAGTTGTGTTTGGAAACACGGGTTGTAAAAATAGAAGCAGATAGGGTAATAGTTGAAAAAGCAGGACAAGAAAAGCTGCTGAGCCCAGTCAAACTAGTTATCATTGCAGCAGGCAGCAGTTCATGTGATGCTCTGGCCCATGCTCTGGAGCAGGAAAATATATCCTGCCATTTAATAGGAGATGCATTGCGGCCCAGGGGTATACTGGAGGCGGTAGAAGAGGGCGCACATGCGGCCTGGAGCATTTTATAAGAGTTTGGAATCAGAAAGAAGCTGCTACGAAAATAGCTTCTTGGGGATGAAGGCTTAAGGTAGCGCCGGGGGATAAAGGCGATTAGTTGAGCGGGAAATAACTGGTTTCAGCCCGTCAATCTAAAGTATCACCGGCTGACTTATAAGGAAAAAATAAGACCGGACCCAAGCGGTCTTAAGCATTCGTCCGTGTAATTTCGTCTGCACTTGTGCCACACAGATATGTTCGGTTGGCTGGAAAAAGCTTAGAGGATATAAAGGCTGAGTATAGTATTTTTATTTATGATAGAAATATCTCCAGGTATAATCCGAGGCTAATTTTCATTATAATACACAGAGGATTAAAATGTCCTTTTAGTCAGGATCAGGATTGCATGTATCAGGGATGACAGCAGTGCAGTTGTGCTATTATGCAGGGGGGGTAGTGATGACTGAGCTCCGTAGAGACATGGTTAGAGATAGCTGGGTTTTAATTGCTAATGGAAAAGCCTTAAAGCCGTCAGATTTTCCTATTTATAAGAGCATGATATGTTCCCGGTTAGGTGAAGAAATCTGCCCTTTTTGCGAGGGCAACGAAGCACTCACCACCGGGGAATTGGATGCCTTTCGTACCCCGGGATCTTTGGCTAACCAGGAGGGATGGCTGGTCAGGGCTATACCCAACAAGTTTGCCATGTTTAAAATGAATAAAGAAATATTGGAATACCACTCTTCCGGCATATACAGTCGCTGTAATGGTTTGGGTCAGCATGAAGTAGTTATTGAAACACCGCAGCATGGGATTCAGCTTCATGAGCTGCCTGCCGATCAGATAATACTGCTGATTAAAATGCTGCAGAAGAGATTTAAAGTTCTGGCTTCCGATACACGTATTAAATATATTCAAATATACAAAAACAAAGGATTATTTGCAGGTGCTTCCCAGGATCACAGCCACAGTCAAATTCTGGCTTATCCTATGGTGCCGGACCGAAACAAGGGGGTACCGAAATACTTTGAAGAGCATCGGCGGTGTCTGATGTGCCAAATCATAGAAGAAGAGAGCGGGAAGGATAGGATTATTTATGAAAGCGATCATTTTATTATCCTGAGCCCTTATGCACCCAGGTTTTCCTATGAAGCCTGGATTATACCTAAAGAGCACCAGAGATATTTTGCAGATATTAACGATGAAGAGATAAAGGACTTGCAGGCTGTACTGAAAGGATATCTGGCATCCATGCTTGCATGTCTGGATAATCCTTCATATAATATTATGATAAACAGTGCCCCGGTTAATTTGCATAAGCAGGATGGGTATCACTGGTATATAGAGATAATCCCCCGACTGGTAATTTCTAATGCAGTTGAAATAGCCAGTGGCTATTTTATTAACCCGGTGGACCCCGAAACAGCAGCCGAAATAATTCGCAATGAACTTCTTATCGAGTTTTAGGGCGGCTGTTTATGGTTAACATACAATTTATATAGACTTGAGGATTTAAATATGATGAAATTACTCTACCCGGATATTTTTGTGGAATCCTTACTGGATGTTTCCCTGGAAGAATTAAGAAATAAGAAAATAAAGGGTTTCATATTAGATCTGGATAATACTATTACTCTTTGGAACAGTAATGACATCAGCATTCATGTTGATGATTGGTTTAAATTGGTAAAAGAGGGCGGTTTTAAAGCCTGCATTCTATCCAATAATGGTGAAAAACGTATTCTGACTGTGGCTCAAAGATTGGATATCCCATACATTCATAGAGCAGCCAAACCTAATCCACGCTCTTTTCTTCGGGCGGTAGATTTAATGGGCATTAAGCCAGAAGAGACAGCTGTCATTGGGGACCAGGTATTTACCGATGTACTGGGAGGTAATCGAGCTGGGCTCTATACTATTCTGGTAGTACCCCTGGATAACAGAGAGTTTATTGGGACCAAGATTTCCAGGATGATGGAGGCCCTTATAATGCACAAAATCAAAGCGTTAAAGCTGCAAAGCAAAAGCGAATAATGTAAATAAATGGTATTATAATATAATTACCGGGTTAAGCGAATGATTAACATTCGCTTCAGGTTGTCGACAAAGTCGGCAAGATGCCAGACCGATGACGGAAGCGAAGATCAAGGCATAAGAAAGGCCCGCGATTGAGGCGTACGCGGGTACGTTGATTGAGCGGGTTTTTTGAAATAACGCAGATATTCGCTTTCGTCATCGGTCTGAAGCGAATGATTAACATTCGCTTAAATATTACCCCGAAGGAGATGAAACTTATGGAAATTAACTGTAAGACCAGGTATCTGGCGATTATTGGCAACCCGCTTGGACACAGCCTGTCGCCGTTTATGTACAACCGACTCTTTCGTAACCGGAAGTTAAATTGTATCTATATGCCATTTGAAGTGCAGGACCTGGATCTGGAGAAGGTTCTGAAGAGTCTCCAGATCCTTAATTTTACAGGATTTAATGTCACTATCCCTTTTAAACAGATGGTGATTCCTTTTTTAGATGAATTGTCGGATGAGGCCAGAGCCTGCCAGGCGGTAAACCTGATAAAAAACGAAGGCGGCCTTTTAAAAGGCTATAATACGGATGGACAAGGTTTTGTAAGAGGTTTGGTTCAGGCTGGAATCATCCCCCGGGGCCGGGTAGTATTTATTGGTGCTGGTGGAGCAGCCAGGTCCATTGCCTATGAAATGGCCCGAGCTGGTATGCTGCGGGTTGATTTTTTGGACATTGATCATCTTCAAGCAGAGAATATGGCTGAATTTATCTCTTCCCAAACCGGCATCCCGGCTTCTGCAGCTGTAATGAATCAGACTGCTTTTGAGCGGCTGGCACCGGATACCGATATAGTGATTAATTGTTCCCCTGTAGGTATGTCACCAGGAGTCGATGCTTCTCCGGTGGAAAGCCTGGCCATGATAAAGAATGATGCTGTAATATGCGACATTATATATAATCCGCGTCGAACCAAACTTCTTAAAATGGCAGAATCTAATGGATTACAAATCATAAACGGTTTGCCCATGTTTATTAATCAGGCTTTGCTTACCCTGGAAATACTTCTGAACGAAAGTTTTGCTGCGGCAGAATTGGAGGAGGTAGTTGCTCCTCATGTTAAACAATAAAGGCTTCACCCTAATTGAACTGCTGCTAGTCTTCCTTATATCAGCCTTGTGCTTGTCCCTATCATGGCCTGCACTCGACAGAGTATATCAGCATTATGCTTTGGAATCGACATCATCCCAACTAGCCTGGACACTGCGTTACGCTCGCAGCGAAGCAATGCTGCTGGGCCAACCTTGTAATATTAGATTTTATGTTCCTGTAAACCGATACCGCAGTGAAACGGATAGCTATTCTCTGGCTGAAGGGGTGGAATTCGCAGGGATACCTACCTTCCCCAGCAGGATAGGAAGTATTCCAGTATGCAGTTTCAATGCTACTGGAGCCCCTGCCGGTGGAGGAACAGTAGTTCTTAAGAATCGTCTTAACGATAAAAAATATATAATAGTGAATCCAGTGGCGGGAAAAGTAAGAATATCTGATAACCCGCCTGAGAATTGGTAATATCCGGAGAGGGGAGATAGAATGATCTACCAGCTGTTATTCATATTCTTTGCAAGAATTATCGATGTATCATTGGGTACAGTGCGTATGATACTGGTTATCCGGGGGGATAGATTATTAGCGTCAATAATAGGGTTTTTCGAGATACTTGTCTATACAGTTGCCCTGGGTATGGTAGTGGGGTCTCTTGATGACCCGGTCAAATTGACAGTATTCTGCCTTGGTTTTGCTCTGGGAATTTTTTGCGGAAGTATTCTGGAGGAGAGATTAGCTCTGGGCTACAGGTTGGTACAGGTAACAATACGTCGGGAGTGCTCGGATGTAGCTGACGAACTTCGTGAAGAAGGTTATCCGGTTACTACCTGGGAAGCTGTAGGCCGGGCCGGGCCCAAACTTGTTTTGAATATTATTATTAAGCGCAACCTGGCGAAAAAAGTGGCTGATATGATACATGAGAAAGTGCCGGAGGCATTTATTGTAGTAATGGAACCCAAACAATTCACTGGAGGCTATATTATCAAAAAATAGGGGGTAAGTGTTTTGCTTAAATTTTACACTGCCGGAGAATCTCATGGGAGAGGATTGGTAGGGATAATCGAAGGTATACCAGCTGGTCTGTTGATCAACGAAGAATATATTAATGGAGAATTGAGCAGGAGACAGATGGGACATGGCCGGGGGGGCAGAATGAAAATTGAGAGCGACCAGATTGAAATATTTTCGGGAGTCAGAAACTGTTTGACTTTGGGAAGCCCCATTTCCTTTGTAATCCCTAACCAGGATCACAAGAATTGGCAGGATATAATGGGCTCCGGGGAATGCCAGAAAGTAGATGATAGAGCTGTGAAAAGACCAAGGCCTGGTCATGCCGATCTGCCTGGTGCTATGAAATATAATCATTCCGATATGAGGAATGTGCTGGAACGGGCCAGTGCTCGAGAGACTGCTGCCCGGGTTGCCGCCGGCGCATTTTTTAAGCAATTATTAGCGGCCTTTAACATATATATTTATAGCGAGGTTATTGCTATAGGTACAGTAAATTATCCGGGGTACGATATTAATGCTGGAAACCTATCTGAATTTCAAGCAATGGTTGAAGCCTCGTCAGTACGCTGCTGCAGCAAAGAAATTGAAGGCAGTATGATAGAGGCAATAAATCTGGCCATAGAAGCCGGTGAGTCGCTGGGAGGATGTTTTATTGTAGGGGCAGTAGGAGTACCGCCTGGGCTAGGCAGCCATGTGAGCTGGGAACGCAAATTAGACGGCCGAATTGCTGGTATCTTGATGAGTATCCCGGCTATAAAAGGAGTAGAGATCGGAGATGGTATTAGAAGTTCCATCAGCCCTGGATCTCAGGTTCATGATCAGATTTATTTTCATCAGGAGGAGGGTCTATATAGACAGAGCAATCGGGCTGGCGGCATCGAAGGCGGCATAAGCAATGGTGAATTCTTATGGGCCCGGGCTTATATGAAGCCTATACCCACATTAATGAAACCATTGAACAGTGTTAATACTGAGACATGGAGCAGCGAGAAGGCAGTGATTGAACGAAGTGATGTGTGTGCTGTACCTGCGGCCTCTATAGTCGGAGAATCTATGATGGCTTATATTTTGGCTGAAGCATTCCTGGAGAAGTTTGGTGGAGACAGTCTTGGAGAAATCGAGCAGTCGTTACGTAGTTACCGGACTTATTTAGAAAAGGTGTGGAAATGGGAAAAAATATAGTATTAATTGGGTTTATGGGTACAGGCAAGAGTACCATAGGTATCAAGCTGGCTGAAAGACTCAAAATGCAGTTTATAGATATGGACCGGGAGATAGAGAAATTGACCGGAATGAGCATCCCTATGCTGTTCAAGAAACATGGGGAGATTAGATTTCGTTCGGAGGAACAATTAATGTCGCAAAAACTGGGCAGGAGGAACAACCTGGTTATTGCCACCGGTGGAGGAGTAGTTCTCAATAAAGAGAATGTTGAGTCTTTGAAAAGAAGCGGTATACTTATTTGTCTCGATGCTGACCCCAGAGTTATATTAGCCAGGGTAAACCGGAAGAAAGGCACCCGTCCCTTGTTGAAAAAAAACCTGGCTATAGATGATATTGAAAAAATGTTAAATGATCGTGAGGAGTATTATTCTCTGGCAGATTATCGAGTAGATACCAGCGCTAAGGAAATGGATAAGATTGTTCAGGAAATAATTCAAATTATCAAGAAGCCAATTGATCGGCGAGTTGGCTGAGCAGCAGAAGCCTTATTTCTATACAGAAAGGATGAACCATGGTGCGTGAAATCTGTGTTGATCTGGGAGGGGACAGGTCTTATAAAGTAATAATTGCTGCTGGAATTCTGGATGAAACTGGCAGGCTGCTTGGAGCAGAAACCGGCCAGCCCCGGGTAATGCTTATCAGCAACCCGCTGGTTTTTTCCTTGTACGGACAACAGGTGGTTGAAGCATTGCAGTCTGCTGGTCTAAGAGTCAGCACCGCACTTATGCCCGATGGTGAAGAATACAAAAATATGCAGCAGGTTAACCATATGCTGGATGAAGCCATGGCAGCTAATCTGGAACGTTCTAGTTTAATACTGGCACTGGGTGGAGGGGTGGTTGGCGATCTAGCTGGATTTACTGCTTCCATATTCCAGAGGGGAATAAGATACATTCAAGTACCAACTACACTTTTAGCCCAGGTAGATAGCAGTGTAGGGGGGAAAACCGCTGTAAATCATCCCCAGGGTAAAAACATGATTGGCACTTTTCATCAACCTGACCTGGTAATAATAGATACCCTTACTCTGAATACCCTGACCGAAAGAGAATATCTGGCTGGACTGGGGGAAGTGGTCAAATATGGAATCATATATGATAGCGATTTTTTTCAGCTGCTGGAGGACAAGGCAGCACTGCTGAAAGATAGGGAACAGGAGACGGTTCAGGAAGTAGTTTGCCGCTGTATAAAAATAAAGAGTGAAATAGTTGCCGAAGATGAAAGGGAGTCCGGGCTAAGAATGATTTTAAATCTAGGCCACACTTTCGGCCATTCTATTGAGAAACTTGGTAATTATAAGAGCAGCAAACATGGAGAGGCAGTTGCAGTAGGAACCATGCTGGCATCGCTGCTGGCTCAGGAAATGGGTTTGCTGGATAAGCCCTCGGTGGATAGAATAGCCTCATTGTTCGATAAACTTGGCATATCAGCCAGCTTACCAGCTTACAATCCCGATGATATTTACGAAGGAATGCTTAATGACAAGAAAGTGAAGAACGATAAGTTGAGAATCGTGGTACCCAGAGAAATAGGAGGATACAAAATAATAGAAAACCCGGACCGGAGTATGTTAATAAAAATTATAAAGAGGGCAGCCTCTTTATAATCAAAATGATTCCTGGCGACACTCAGTTATTAAGGTTATGCCAGTGTTCCATAGCTTCATTCAATTCAACGGAAGCCCCATTTTTGTCTCGTAAGGTAATATAAGCTCCGATTCTTGACATATTAACGTTAATGGCGTTAATTTCACCTTTCTCAACACTAAATTGTATGCGAGGCACCACCTTCTGCCAGGCTAAATTCAAACTGTGGTAGCTTTTTGCTGACTGCTCCCAGTCCTCCACCTGCAGGTCCTGCCTTAGAGTCATAAAACTATCTGACATAGACCGGGCGAAAAAGTTGCCGCTATTCATCAAGCATATAAAAATAATTAATATACCGGCAACCAAGAAATAATAAAGTAGTTTTTTCATATTACCACCTTCATGCTATTTTTATAGTCTAATCAATAAACTTGTCTACGTATAAACTGCCCGATGCCGGGTTAAAAGTTGCCACAAATACTTCCGAGGGGTTGTTAATGCCCTGTAATTTTAATTGGGTATCTAACCACAGGCGGTCCAAGCTGGCTGCAGCCAAATTACTCTCTACAACCACCCCGCTGTAGATAAGTTCGGTACTAACTCCACTGGCGGGTGGGGTTATGTTGATATCGCCGGGAGTGGTGCACTGGTACTCGGGTTTAAGCAAAACTGACAGCTGACCATTAGTCTCCAGGATAGCAAAATCTACCCGGCTGATATCAAAAACATCTTTGCTCCTGAGCTGTTTTAAGAGATCAGCTATGGTATATCTCAATTTATGCATACTATCTTCCATTACCTGGCCATTTTTTATTAATATGGTGGGCTCACCTACCAAATACTTATTGACCTTTTTGGACCTGAAAGTAATTAACTGCAGGGCAAAGACGGTTACGGTCCAGGTAAATAGCCCAACCCAGTGAGGCCAGGCGCGGCTGCTTAGGTCTACCGAGAGAGAACCAGCTATAGAACCAATAGTGATACCCAGGACATAATCGAAAAAGCTTAACTGACTGATTTCCTGCTTGCCCAGCAAACGAGCAAAAACAAATAGAGTGAAAAAACCGATTAAACTTCTAACCAGTACTACCAGAGCTTCATTCAGTGTTAACACCTCAATCAAAAATAATTAACTATATTATGTGCCCCCGAAGCAGTTGTGATTCAAAGCTCCAAATGGTCATGCAGAGCCGTCAAAATAATTATGGCTGCTGAAGAATTGACGGGAATGCTTTTTATTAGTATTTTATTAATATTAACCAGGGGATCACAGGCCCTGAGGCCCCGGTGAACTGGTTGGATTTTACATTAGCTAATTGACTTAAAAGTATCTTCAGGTGAATTAAAGAACATATTTAAAACATCAGGAGGGAAATCATGGATATTAAAGAAGCATTGGATATTGCCATACAGGAGGAACTTAAGGCGGCTGCGAGGTACCGGCAGATGGCCGGAGAAGCTGAAGATGCTGAAACCAGGCTGCTGCTGGAACAGCTGGCCCGGGAAGAAGATATGCATTATCGTAAGCTAAGTGATAGGCTCAAGGCCATCAGATTAATGGGCTGATATGCAGTACATTAATGTGCATGGCCACCACCCAGCAGGATGGTTCCTATAAAAATCACCAGGAGCACCAAAAGCAGAGGGATTCCAGCCAGGAGTATTTTTTTCTTCAGGTGGGTATCTCCCTGCACATATTCAGCCACAATATGGGTAAGGTAAGTAGTTAAACCAGAAAATAGAATTACCATGATTAATTGGACCAGGGGAGGTATATTACTATAGGCGTTATAAGCCAGATTTTTCCAGAGGGAATGACTGTAATAGGCCAGCACGATAAATTCGATCAGACCCGCAGCAAACTGGAAAGCCAGGCTCTGTTTCTGCATGGAAGTATTAAGCTCCATCAAGTTGCGGATCTTCTCCTGGGTAGAAATATTGGCGCGGCTGTTCATAATGTCTATTCTGCTCCGTACTACATCAATTGCTGCCTGATGGCTGTCCCGGGAGTTTTTCAGCATTTCGTTCAGGTCCGCCATTGACTCCAGCCGGTTCAAGAGGGGGCGGCTGATAATATCTGCTGTATCCTGATCAAGTTTCAGGGCCGGTTCTGTTCTAAGCAGACTCATAAAACTCTTGAGGGACCCTTCCAGGCGATGGCGTCCTTCTCCTACTATACCAATGTTTCCGGCTATCATTCCATAAGCCAGGGACAGCTCCTGTATCTGTTCTTCCAGTTCTTCAACCTGTTTTAAACCGCTTTGGGCACTAACCAGATGAGAGTGAAGGATTCGCGACAACTTCCGGTCCAGTTCAGCTCGCTCCTGCTCGATTAAACTGCTGCGATCACGCATCAGGTTAGAAATCATTCTTGTCTCTATATATCGGGCTTCTATCAAGGGAAGACCAAATTCTATCAAGCGTCTGGCACTTCTGTCATAGGTTTCGAGTTGACAGGCATAATACACATGATGGGAAGCGGGAACAAATCTAGCCATTTGCCCGGCCTGCAAAGGAATATGATACTCTACACGACGATTCGAAAGGGACTTTATGTTATCAATAAGATCCGGCCAGGTAAGTACTGTGCTGAGCAATACGGTAGTCTGTCCCAATAAATCGTCCTGGTTCAGGAAACTGGTTTCCAATTCGGCTAACCTTCCCAGGCTCTCTAATATTGACAATCCTTTACCCACCATCTGTATCACCAGGATTCTGCTTTTTTCCTGTTCCAGATCGCAGCAAAAATTACCCTCCGGGATTTCGTCTTGGTCCCTGATTGTTGTCTCGGGAGCTAGATATTGGAATCCAGCTGAATTAAATCTATCCCGTACCTGCTGTAATTTATCTGTATCTTCAGATAGATAGAAATAGTATCTGAATAAGCCTGTTATTTCTGGCATAATTAAAACCCCCATTCTATCTGGAATACTCCCCAACGGTATCATCTTTTTACAAGATAGCAAAAGGGATAGGTAATGTCCAGTAACTTCCATCATGCATTGAGTGAGAGGCATATGCAAAGCAGGTCCAATTGAGATGGATGATACAGAATCAGGTATGGACTGCAAGAAGGTAGCATAATTGACCTCTAAGGTTGGATCCCTTTTCTAAAGTCCTGTTAATAATAACCGATAATTACATAGAAGCAGGCGGCCCAGCCTTTATCAATACAATAAAATGTAAAATAAGGTAAGATAATGGAGGTTAATAAAAAATATATTAAAGAGGGTTGAAGAAAAACCAATATAAATGTATAATAATGTAAATTATGGAAATAAATCGGAGATATTTTGGGGAGAAGGTTATGGCAGGTCAAGGCATGATGCTGGGTCAAATGCTGATTAATATGGACTTGATTTCGAATCAAGAGTTGGATGCAGCACTCTCTGAGCAGATTCAGAGCGGTAAAAAATTGGGTCAGATATTGGTTCAACAGGGTATTATGAGCGAAGCACAGCTTATGGAGACTCTGGAATGTATGCTTGATATACCTCGGGTTAAAATCAGTAATATTGATATAGACATAGAAGCAATAAAGCTGGTATCACCCGCCATTATAAAACAATACAAAATCATGCCTATATGCCGGTGCAATGGAAGTATTACAGTGGCTATGGCGGATCCCTTAAACCTGCAGGCTATAGACGATATTCGCATGTCAAGCGGACTGGAGGTAACACCATTAATTGCCAGTGTTCAGGAGCTCGATATGGCCATACAACAGTATATGGCATTTAAAACGGATCCGAACCTGGAAAAATTAATTGGGGAATTTACTGATGATCAATCCAGTAGGGATAAGCAGAAAAGAGATTTGCAGCTGGTTAAAATTGATTATGATGCTCCGATAATACGTATGGTTAATACCATTTTGGCTCAGGCTGTTCATGGCAGCTGCAGCGATATACATATAGAACCACAGAAAACCAATACCAGGGTAAGGTTTCGGTTGGACGGTGAACTAAATGAGGTAATGACTCTGCCCCACAGCACGGAGGCAGCAATTATTTCTCGCATTAAAATCATGTCGGGAATGGACATAGCAGAAAAACGTATGCCCCAGGACGGTAGATTTCGCATGGAATTTGACAGTCGGGAGGTTGATTTCAGGGTTTCGACTCTTCCAGCGTTTTATGGTGAGAAGATGGTGCTTAGAATTCTGGACCGTAATCATGTCATCACTCAAATAGAGCGGTTGGGATTATCTCAAGAAAATCGAAGAAAAATGCTTTTTTTGAGCCGACGCTGGTTTGGCATGATACTAATCACTGGCCCAACGGGCTCAGGAAAGACAACTACGCTTTATTCAATGCTCTCGGAAATTAATTCCATAAAGAAAAACATTATTACCCTGGAAGATCCGGTGGAATATTCGCTAGCAGGAATTAACCAGGTTCAGTTAAATCCCAAAGCAGGCTTAAGCTTTGCTAACGGGCTTCGCTCTGTTTTGCGTCAGGACCCAGATGTAATCATGGTGGGGGAGATAAGGGACCAGGAAACTGCTAGAATGGCAGTGCAGGCAGCATTAACTGGACATCTTATGATTTCTACTCTGCATACCAATAGTGCCGGTGGGGCACTGGCTCGGCTAGGTGATATGGGCATAGAAAATTTTCTAATATCTTCCGCTTTATCCGGGGTAGTTGCTCAGCGTCTGGTTCGTAAATTATGCCCCGAATGCCGCATTGAGTATATCCTGGATAAGGAAACTGCTATCAGACTTGGACAGCCCGAGTTGGCCGGCCATGTTTTCTACCGGGCCGGGGGCTGCAATATGTGCCGTCAGTCAGGGTACTCTGGCCGTCTGGCTTTGCATGAGATTCTGCTGGTAGGTTCAAGAATTAAAACATTGATATACAGAGGAATAACTGAAGAAAATACTCTGCAGGATATAGCCGTCGAAGAAGGTATGAAAACCATAAAGGAAGACGGGATAAGTAAAGCCAGGGAAGGTCTAACCTCACTGGAAGAAGTTATAAGATCAGTATTGCTGGAAGGAGAAGACGATGGGAATAAATATCATGGACATTCTAAGTAAAGGAATAGAATTTAGAGCATCAGATATACATTTGACTGTATCAAGGCCTCCTCTTTACAGGGTAGATGGGGAACTAATGTCAGATCCCGGAAGTTCTGACTTAAGCCCTGCAGATAGCGAAAAACTGGCCCAGCAGCTGATGCCCGGAGAATCTATTAGGCAGGAATTCGATATTAATGGGCAGGTGGATTTTTCTAATTCTTTTGCGGGTATAGGGCGTTTTCGAGCCAATATATACCGTCAAAGAGGCTCCTGTGCTGCAGCCGTCCGTCTTATCCCGATGGAAATTCCTACTATTAATCAATTAAACCTGCCTCCAATGGTATCCAACCTGGCCTTGAGAGACCGGGGACTCATATTGGTGACCGGAGTAACTGGCAGTGGGAAATCTACTACTCTGGCCGCCATGATTAATCACATTAACGAGAACCGAAGAAGACATATTATAACCCTGGAAGATCCAATAGAATATCTGCATAAACACAAAAACTCAATAATCAATCAACGGGAAATTGGGACCGATACCACATCATTTAATCAAGCACTCAAAGCTAGTTTGAGACAAGATCCGGACGTCATATTAATAGGAGAGATGAGAGACCTGGAGACCATTTCCACGGTTCTGACCGCGGCGGAAACCGGTCATCTGGTCATGGCTACTCTCCACTCCGGAAGTGCGGCCAGTTCCATAGAACGCATCGTTGATGTTTTCCCCACTGATCAGCAAAGACAGATTAGGATACAGCTAGCATCATGTCTGCAGGGGATAATTACCCAGCAATTGTTAATGAGGCATGATATATCGGGGCGTACAGTAGCTGCCGAAATTCTAGTTGCTACCCCGGCCATTAGAAATATGATTCGAGAGAACAAAGTGCACCAGATTTATTCGGCCATGCAAACCGGGCAGGCAGTCGGTATGATTACCATGGAAAGATCAATAAAAAACTTGTTTGCTGAAGGCATTATAAGCAGGGAGGAATATGAACGCTTGCTTGGCAGTATAGAAATCAAATAAAGCAATATTTATTAATACGGGGTTTGCTATCTTCTTTAATACCAGCCTGGATTAAGTAATACTCAGTATATGCTTACCATATTTAGCAATTCATTTCTCAATCCATCCTTTTTAGAGCTTTTCGTTATCTGGATTCAAGCGGCAACAATTATGCTTCTTTTGCAGGACGGGACTGCCTTATAGCAGGCAGTTTATCTTCTCAGCCTTTAATTATAAGGAGGGTTTACACCTGCAGTTCGTATATCGGGTAAGAGATCAAGATGGGAGTATGATTACCGGTCAGGTAGACGCAGTAAATGAGAACGCGGTGATCATGGGTTTGCTGAAAGAAAATTTCTGTATCCTTGAAATTAAAGAAATTAAAAGCAGTCCGGTCATCGATAATAGTCTTTTCCAATCAGTAGGTTCGCGGGATCTGCTGCTTATGACCAGGATGCTTGCAACCATGCTGGATGCTGGTCTTCCGATTATAGGAGCCCTCAATATTTTATATCAACAGACCCAGAATAAAGTCCTTAAAAAGATGCTTATTGACATCAAGAATTACATCGAAAAAGGTTTGGCGCTGCATCAAGCACTGGCTCATTATCCGAAAACTTTCAGCCCGGTTTATATTAATATGGTCAAAGCTGGTGAGATGGGGGGGGTTCTGGAACAGGTATTAAGCCGATTGGCTATACATCTGGAGCGGGAAATAGAAATAAAAAATAAAGTAATAACAGCTTCTATTTACCCGGCCTTGTTAACGGTATTTACCATTCTGACTGTTATATTCATTCTAGTTTTTGTCATGCCCACCTTTACAGGGTTATTTGCATCAGTAGGAGCCGACTTACCACTCCCGACTAAGATACTAATAGTATTTTCCGGATTCTTAAAAGACCACCTGCTGGGGCTGATTACGGCTGCCGCAGGGTTAGTTTACATAAGCAAAAAGATAGGTCAAATGCCCGCCGGAAGGTACCATTTAGATCGTCTGTATGTAAAAATGCCTTTTTGGGGAAGGCTTAATTCACGGATCGCAGAAGCCCGGTTTGCGCGTACTATAGGCACTTTGATTAGTGCCGGCATACCAATCTTGCAGGCTATGGAAATTGTGGAAGGTGTATCAGGCAACGCATATGTATCTAAAGCTTTGGTACAAGCTAGAGAGAACATTAGCGAAGGCCAATCTATTGCTGTGCCGCTTCAGGCCTCCGGGGTTTTCGAACCAATGTTAATTCAGATGATATCTGTGGGGGAGGAAACCGGGACTTTAGATGAAATGCTAAAGAAAATGTCCGACTACTATGAGCAGGAGGTTATGAACAGTATTGAGCAACGCATGGCAGCCATTGAACCACTGCTTATACTGGGTACTGCCATGATCATTGGGGGGGTAGTCCTGGCCACTTTATTACCGGTATTTGAACTGGTTGGTACAGCTTCCATCTAATCATCAATATAGAGAAACAGAGGAAAGGAGGGGTGAGATCGTTTTCTTATAGATTAAAGAGGATTCATTATACTAAATTGAGGAGGATATTAGATGATAGAGAATATTAGAAAGACGCTGACGGATGGAAGGGAAAGGGGTTTTACCCTGGTTGAGCTGGTGGTGGTAATGGCTATATTGGTATTGTTAGCAGCCCTGGCAGTTCCCAAATTCGTTGGTGTGTTAGCTAATGCCCGGAGTGATGCCAATGATACTAATCTAAAGATGCTGCAGGAAGCGGTGGATCTTTATATAAGCAGTGAAAATGTGGCCAGCGAGGATGTAGATGATCTTAGCATTCTGGTCGATGAATACCTGAAAGAACTGCCAGCTGCGCCAGCTGGATTTACGGCGTATTCTGTCACCGATGGTGAAGTTGGCGGCGGACAAGCAGAGGAAAACCCTTAAAAGATATCAGCATCTTTACGTTGGGCAGCATTAACCTGGTCGGAGCAGGAAGCAAATAACATGATCCGTTTTGGGTTCTTGAAAGCTATCGTCTGGCGTTATTTGCAGCGCAGTTATGTTAGGCAGGACTGACTCGGGCTAAACAGGAACTGGGAAAGTTGTGATATCTAATAAATAGAAAAGAGACAGAGAAATATGTTCAACAACCTGTTGGTATTTGTATGGGGGTTAATAATCGGTTCATTTATAAATGTTGTTATATACCGGGTTCCCTTGGGAAAATCAATAATCGGCCCGAGCAGTCATTGCCCGGTCTGCAGCGAGACAATTATGGTCCGGGATTTAGTGCCAGTTATTGGCTATGTACTGCTGAAAGGAAAATGCCGCTGCTGCAGAGAGAAGATTAGTCTGCGTTACCCTATGGTAGAGGTGTTAACTGGTGTCAGCTTCTTATTGGTATACTTGAACACTGGCAGCACTATCAGAGCCGTAGTCGGTGGTTATTTGAGCGTGCTGGTAATCGCCAGTGCATTTATAGATATGGAGCATGGAATAATCCCTGATAAGCTTACGAGCATTGGCATTATGGCTGGGTTTTTGCTATCGCCATTTACCGTTACATTGGTATCTGCAGCAGCTGGATCTATATTCTTTGGCGGTATATTATGGAGTGCCGGGGTATTGAGCGGTGGGGGGATGGGTGGAGGGGATATTAAGTTGGCCCTTGCCGTTGGAGCACTGTGCGGTATGCCCCATGCAATTTTGGCCTTTATTATCTCTGCTCTGGCCGGTGGGGTTTGGGGGGGGTTTTTCTTATTGACCCATCGTGTCAAGAGAAAGAGTTTTATAAAATTTGGGCCATTCTTAGCGGTTGGCAGTTATCTGGCCTATGTCTACGGAAGCCAGATAATACATGCTTATTTTAGAGTGCTGGGAATTTAATAAAAGAATATATGGATATACCGAATGGACTCGTTTTTAGATGCCATAAAAGGATAAGGAATGTGGTAATGCCTGGTACAGATAAGATGGAAAGAGATTTTCAAAATGAAAAGGGCCTGAGCCTGATTGAGATAGTTGCTGCACTTAATATTGTGGCATTGATAGTTATGGTTGTAATCAGTACATCTGCTAGTTCTGCACTATGGATTAACGGTGCCCGGGATGAAACTCTTGTCTCTGCCTATGCTGCTTCTATAGCAGATATCCTTAGGCACAATTCTCTGCAGCTGCATAATCAGATGCAGACTGCTGGTGCCTGGACAGCTGTTGATGAAAACCCTGCGGATGCAGTATTTGCTTTTGCTATCAAAGATGAGCTTATATCCATAGAAGCCCCAAAAGGGATAAACACGACTATTATGGTCAGTTATTTTGATGATAGCAGTTATTACGATGGGATTTCACAGGACGGTATTTGTGAAATAGGAGGCGATGATGCAGAAGCCATACTGTTTCACGGCAGCCTAATCAAGGTAAGTATTGAAATGCAGTGGGACAACGGTTCAGCGAATTATTTACTTTCGACTATTTTGGGAGCAAGGTAGATGGGATGAAATGCTTGAATAATCAAATCGGCAGTACTCTGATAGAAACCATGGTGGTCCTGGTACTGATAGCCCTGTTTACCAGCAGCCTGATGGCTGTGTACTGGGCATCCGCTAATTCCTTTAATCGAACGATAAGCATGAGTGAAATGCAGTACACAACGCGAGAAGCTCGCCAACTGATACTTAAAGATATGTATTGCTGTGAAAGAGCAGAAGTATTGGGATTAGATGGCGGACCGACAGATATGGGCGGAGCTGGCAGCTGTTTAAGGGTGACAATTCCGATTATGCAGGAAGCTGATGTTGAATATATGGCAATATACTATTATGTTGAAAATGGGAAATTGTACCGAAATAGATTTATGCTGCATGACAAGTACAACATCGGAGATGATGAATTTCTGGATAAAATACCGATAGCGGATCATATGGGTGTGTTGAGCTTTTCCAGCTCTGCGGCAGGTGTTTTGGAGTATGAATTGATATGCAGCTGCAATAAGGCCACCTTTGAAGTACAGGGTACAGCAAGCAGCCGGATGCACTACAGCATAAACGGTATATAGGGAGGAGCATTCCTGGATGGCTGAGAAGATTGGAGCAGTCAAAGACCATCAGAAAGGCAGCGCTTTGATGGTCACCCTATTAGTGCTTATGCTAGTATGCCTGACGGGTGCTGCTGTTTTAACTGCTGCAGCGGTAGAGAGGAAAGTAGTGGTATCGCAAAATAGAGTGGAACTGCTCAGGCAGGCTGCTGATGGTGGGGTACAGGTTGCCCGGAATATAATAATGAATTATATGGCAGCCGGGCAAGCTATCCCAGCTATGGATGACATCTTGCTGGACAATGGATTGCGGGTATCAATAAGCTGCGACCCGAGCAGCATAGACAATATGATTGTAACCGTTACTTCCAGGGCCTATATGGAAGATGCTGATGGAAAGGTAACAGCCACTAAAGCAGTCAGAGCTGAACTGCTGGTTGCCTGTCTGCCCGGCTGTGCAGTTAGAGCCAGTACTCTAAAATTAGTCGGCAGGTATTTTTCTACGGTGTCCGAAAAAGGTATTGATGAATCGGGGGGGCAGGATTGGGATGTTAATGATATTGAACCAAGGTTAGCTGGAGATCCAGATCACCCCTATAATTATCCCTTGCAAGGCCCAACCTATAACAGTTTTAAACAAAAATATCAGATCAACCATCCCTATTTCAGTACAGACGATCAGCAATGGCCAAGCATGCCTTATAATGATCATACCTGGTGGGTAGCCTATCAATACGACAGCCTGGATGAACAAGGTTTTCATGATCTGGCACACAGCATAATTTATATTGCTCCTTTCTATAATCCATATGGATACCTGGAAGTAGTTGATAAAGAAGGTCGGCCAGAACGAATAGAACTTGAACAGGGCTGGGATAATGCCCTGACAGTTGATGAACAAAATGATTTTTTTATAGAAGAATTAAGTATTCCAGCCTGGGGGTTATTTATGTCAGAAGAATTCTACCAGTCCCAGCTGGTCAATGCGCTGATAACCTCCGTTGGTAGTGTTAGTATTCCCGATAAGGAATTCAAATCCCAGGACTTTGTTAAGATAGCCCAGGTCATTGAAAACGTGCCAACACCATCTTTACCGACAGAACTCCTGGAAAGCTATCGCTTGCTGTCCCTGGGGAGTACGGATTGGGAGTATATCCCGGAAAATTCAGACAAGCTGGGATATAACAGCGATCATTACACAGTTGATATAGATAGGTTAGAAAAGACTTACATATATATTGACTGTCCCGCAGGAGAGACGGCGGTACTGGACTTTAATGCAGCATTGGAATCCTCTGGCTGTAGTATGATGGAATGGTTGGCTAACAACACTGCTCCATTCTTCAATTTGGTGAAAAATGAAAGCAGGAAGATAATCATCGTATCAAATGCCGATCTGGAACTTATCATGGACAATATCATCTTTGAACATTTGAATAGTGATACTCAGTTTTACGTTATCTCCCCGGGAAATATTAGCCTTATCCTGGTGCCTGCTAATCTTGAATTTCCCGGTTGTCCCAGAAATATAAGTGCTTTTTTATGGGCTGGTCAGGATATGAATATCCATTCTGCAGTCAGGGGATGTAATTATAATGGTCTTATAAATGCTGGAAATAACCTGAACATCTACCTGGAAAACCCTGAAGGAATACTGGAAGATGAACCATATTTGCGAATAGAGAAAAGTGATATTGTAATCCAGCAGTTTCCCGAAGCGTGGGCTTATCTGGGCATGGCACCTATTATTGCTTATCAATATATTGATTGACTTTCGAAGGAGGTTGTCCCTTGAATACAGTCGGCATAGGCCTGGATATAGGCAGTGTGAAGATTAAAATAGCCAGAGTAAGAAAAAAAAGGGGTGGGTTCGAAGTTGTAAGTTTCGGCAGCCGGGAAACTCCACCAGGAGCAATTGAGGGAGGAATTATCAAGGATACTAAAATCCTGGGAGAAACCATTGCAGATCTGGCCGGCGAGCTGGGTATAAGGAATAAGGCGGTAGTAACTGCTGTAGCTGGGCCTCAGGTGTATACCAGGATAATTTCCATGCCCCGGCTAACAATAGAAGAACTCAGAATAGCGGTCAGATATGAAGCTGCTGCTTTTTTGCCCATACCAGTCGAACAAACGGCCATGGACATATTTCCCCTCCGTGAGTACCAAGATTATCAAGGCAAGAGGGCAGAGATTTTCTTTGTAGCGGTAAGGCGCAGCCAGTTGGATGATATCCAGACCGCTTGCCGTTTGGGTAAACTAAAGCTGCATGCCATAGAAATCGAACCGCTGGCCTTACAGCGATTATTGCCAGATAAGAGGAGCTCTGGTACTCAAGCATTTCTAAATATGGGCGCTTCTCGTTGGTGCTTTTCGGTACATCAAAAGGGAGTACCGGTTTTCAACCGGTATTTTTCCTTTGCTTATGCAGGTTACCAACCCGGGGCAGTATTGCCTTACAGTGAAAATGTTCCTAGCTGGTCTGCCTCCAGGGAAACTGATAAGTTGATCTTCGATATGGTAAATGAAGTAGCGCGCTCAATTGAGTATTTCCGGATTCATTATCAGAGCGAACTGAGCAAAATGTTTATTACAGGCGGCGGAACGCGAGTAAGAGGGTTGGATAAAGCTATCGCTTTAACTACCCGGTGTAAAGTTGAAATAGAAGATGTCCTGGCCCGGGTAAGCCTGGTTGAGCAGGTTAGCTCAGGGGATTTGGAGGAACTAAAACACGATTTTGCTGTGGCAGTAGGGCTGGCTGTAAGGGGTGGAGATTTCTGGTGGCAGATAAAGAAATAAGAATAAATCTTATCGAAAAAGATCGCAGGGTGTTGGTTACAAAGAAAACCATAGCGACAAGCCTGCTTATTACGGTATTTATATTGAGTGGGATGCTTTATAGCTATTACCATGCCAGAGCCCAGCTGAAAAACCTGCAAGCTGAGATAGACCGACTCAATAACGAATATTATCCAACAGAAGCATGTATCCAGGATTGGGAGGAAAAAAAGAGCGGGAACGACCTGCTGCAAGAGAAGATAAACACTATATTGTGTATACAAAAGAGGCGGACATCAACCCTGGGGATTCTGGAGGAAATAGAAAAAGTCATGCCTCCCGGCATAACGTTAACAAATATTGAGGTGAGTATAGAAAAGGTGACTCTCAAGGGATGTGCGCCTGCCCATACCCCCGAAGCATTATTATTATGTGGTCTTAGAAATAGTAAACTGTTTGGGGATGTAGTGATGGTTGTTTCTGGTGTGAACGAGAAGGCAGGAGAAGTGCTTTTCGAAGTGGCAGTGGCCCGAGAGGACGGTGAACAGAAATACTAAGTGACCGTGAAAAAATACTAATAGGTCTATTGATTATAATGGTGGTTGTATACACTTACTATTCATATTTGTTATCTCCCCAGTTGGAGCTGCTCGAACAGGCAAGGGAGGAATACCATAGTTTGGAAGCAGAAAAATCAAAACAAGACAAGCTGCTGCAGAACGAACCACTTTTGGAAAAAGACCAGGTCCAGAATCAATTTAAATCCCTGCTGAATCAAGTTCCGGCTGATCCTTGCATACCTGAGGCAATAGCAGGCTTGGAGGAGATGGCAATAAGTTCGGGAGTGAAACTGATGGGGATAAACTATCGGAAATCCGTTAAAGCAGGTCCGGCAGAGAACAGCAGCGCATCAAAGGAGTACGACTTTGAAGATATTCAGGTACAGGTAAAGGGGGATTATCATGAGATTAAAATTTTTATTGGTCTGATTGAAAAGGATCCCAGAATTTATATTTTAAGCAGCAGCCAGTTTCAAACCCCGATCTATGCTATTAGAAATACGGATGAAGTAGGCGTGGCTCGTGTTAGCTCAGGTACTAATGATTCTTCGATTATCACTGCCCAAATAGGTATCAAATTAATTTACGATCATATTAGTATGCCAGGTATAGTGGGTGAAATGGAGGTGAACAGTGCAGGCAGAGCTAATCCCTTCAGGAATCAATAATCATGTATCTCCCGAAAAACATCTTCAGCTATCAATTCCCAGGTTTCAATCCTGTTTAGCAGGCCTAATTGATCCAGGTATGGCAAATGCAATTCTGATTTTTTGCAGGGTATTACGCTTCTAAGAGGTGAAGGGGCCAGACCATGTGCAACATGTAAAGCAGTCAGAATACTAAATTCTTTGGTTGGCCTGGACTGCGGACGGTAATAATACGCTACAGCTTCCAGAATCTGCTGATGAAATCCCCTGATACCAAGAAAATAGGCGCCCAGTTCGGCATGAGTAATTCCGGTTAGGAGCTGTTCAGCCTCGAGTAAAGTCATCTTATCAGCAACCAGTATATTTCTCAATTCAGTCTGGGTCTGGGGGTTATTCAGCAGCAGCATGTAACCAATGTTGTTTAAAATACCCGCCATTTTAGCCTGTTGGGCCAAAGTATAATTGCCGGTTTCAGCCAGGGTAATCCTCATGGCTAGATTACCGATAGTAAAACTGTTGTTGTTGATAGATTCTGCAGTAGCCAGAATATGGGCTGGCGAATGAAGGTAATTATTTATACCGGCATATATCACTATAGCTTTAGTCATATCTAACCCCAGGAGAGCAATGGCTTGTTCAATATTATTGATCCGATTTCCCAGGCCTAAAGCAGGAGAATTCACGATTTGGATTATACGTGATGTAATGGCACTATCATGTTCGATAAGTCTGGATATTTTGGTAATAGAGGGATCGGCCAGGGTGAGTTCATCAATAACCTGGTAAACTATTCCAGGTAAACTGGGAAGACCTTTAATTCGTGTGCATAGTTTGCAGATAGTATCCGAACCCAGTAAATTACGGATAAAAACTATGCGATCTATATATTGTTTCAAGGTATTAACTTCAACCGGTTCATTGATGAAATGGTGAACATACGGTAATGATTGAACAATAGACTCTCGTTCATCTTCCTTTATGAGGGCAATTCGTATTAAGTCAGGATGTTCCTGCAAAGACGCCCCGCCACTTCCAGTGAATAAACCAAGGGGGCAGATTAAAAAATCTACCTTTTCTTGCTGGAGTATATTCAGGGCTGCCGTTTCATTGGCAGCGTATAAAACCTGGTAATCGACATATTCCCTGATTAAACAGTTCTTTAAAGCCTGATGTATATCTGGATTTTCTCTAATAAGAATTGAAATGTTCAATATTAGTCTTCCTTCTCCCGTATATTAATCCCTACTGTTCCCTCAATAATAAAATATAAATAGAATTATGTGAAATATTAATATACAACTGCGTTATTCATAAAGCCAGATTAGACACGGTCTTCCAGTACCGGGTAGGGTGCCTGGAACACCCTGCAGAACGGAGAAGCCAGATGCAAAATATTAGCCTTATTAGTCGTCAGTCCCCCCAAATACCCCATTAGTTTTCGAACGAATTTCGGAAAGATAGTTCTGTTTGTGAAGATTTTCTTAATATTCATTTTAAGAAAAATGTCAGAAAAGCGCAAGTGGCAATAGAAAATAATTAGTACTGAGGTCGGAATTTGACGCGAAACAATAATTCTATTGGTATATAATTCAAATTTTTTCAGGTGCTGTGAATCTGCAAATGCTGCTTTTACCGTACGGCAATCATCTGCTTAATAGAGCTAAAACCTATAATATCAAATATATTTATCGGCAGGATTATTATATAAAGGTGTCGAAGGTTTCATTGATTTATGACAAAAAAAGGAGGTATTCTAAGAGTATGAAACTAAAGAAATTTACTGCTTTAATACTGCTAGCTATGCTGCTGAGTGTATTTGTGGTCGGTTGCGGGAATGATGCCAAAACAGAGTCTGAGCAACCTGCTGAGCAAAGCGAAGCTATAAAAGTCGGGTGGGTTTATATAGGCGTTCCCGGTGATTATGGCTGGACCTATGCCCATGATCAAGGACGCAAGTACCTGGAGGCCGAGATACCCGGGGTGGAATCAATTATTCTGGAAAATGTGCCTGAGGGAGCGGATGCCGAGCGCAGTTTTGAGCAGCTGGCTCAGGAAGGCTGTTCTATAATATTTGGAACCAGTTTTGGTTACGGTGATGCCATGCTGGCAGTTGCAGAGAAATATCCCGATATAAAATTTATGCACGCCACAGGCCTGCAGACGGCTGACAATCTTTCTACCTATTTCGGAAGAATATATCAGGCTCGCTATTTAAGTGGTATGGTGGCTGGAGCTATGACCACCAATAACCAGTTAGGATATGTAGCGGCCTTCCCCATTCCTGAGGTGGTGCGGGGTATAAATGCTTTTACCCTGGGTGCTCAGTCCGTAAATCCTGATGCTAAGGTTAAAGTGGTATGGACCAACACCTGGTTTGACCCGGCAAAGGAAAAAGAAGCTGCCAAGAGCTTGTTAGAAGCTGGATGCGATGTAATAGCTCAGCATCAGGACACCACTGAGCCACAGGTAGCTGCCGAGGAAGCCGGCAAGTACTGCGTGGGATATAATACTGATATGCATGATTTTGCCCCGGAAGGCAATTTAACTTCCCCTATATGGAACTGGGGCCCCTATTATGTTAATACTATTCAAGCGGTTATTGATGGGACCTGGGCCAGTGAAGCCTACTGGGGAGGAATCGATGAGGAAATAGTTGATTTAGCACCTATCAGTGACAAGGTTCCTGCTGCAATAGTTGAACAGGTCGAGGCTAAGAAAGAAGCTTTGAAAAGCAAACAATGGGATGTATTTACTGGACCTATCATAGCCCAGGATGGAACTGAGAAAGCAGCCGAAGGCCAGGTTCTAACTGATACTGAAATGCTAAGTATGGATTGGTTTGTAGCTGGAGTAGAAGGTTCCCTATAGTAATTATTAGCATGTGCTTTGGAGGGCGGCTTTAAGGCCGCCCCCTATTGCCACCAAGTGGGCAAGATGACAGGCCTATGACAGGAGGGAAGATCAAGGCATGAAAAAAGCCCGCGATTGAGGCGTACCTGGGTACGTTAATTGAGCGGACTTCCTTATCCATCGTGAGCTAAGCGAACAATAAATTGTGGTCCTGTGGGCTTTTTGAAATAACGCAGATATTCTCTTCTGTCATAGGCCTGGGGCGGCTTTAAGGCCGCCCTTTATCTTAAAGGGGTTTTTAATTTGAATCGGTTTCCAGTGATAGAAATGAAAGGAATAAGCAAACGCTTCCCAGGAGTAATCGCTAACGATAATATAAGTTTTCGGGTATATCCGGGAGAAATTCATGCCCTTCTAGGAGAGAATGGAGCAGGCAAATCAACCCTTATGAGTATTCTGGCCGGTCTGTACCGGCCTGATAGCGGTACTATAAAAGTGAAGGGAGAAGTGATAAGGCTTCATTCACCACGGAAAGCCCTGGAAGAGGGTATAGGTATGATTTATCAGCATTTTAGACTGGTAAATAATTTCACTGTAGCAGAGAATATAGTACTGGGTTCCAAGCATGTGAACTGGGGTATCAAACAGGAACGGATACAGAAGGAAACCCGGGAGATATCACACAATTATGGTCTGGAAATCAATCCTGCGGTGCGAGTAAATCAACTTTCGCTGGGGGAACAGCAAAGAGTTGAGATTTTAAAAATGCTGTATCGAGGCTGCGATATATTAATAATGGATGAGCCCACTACAGTCCTTACTCCGGGAGAGGTAAAAGAATTATTTCAGGTACTGCGAATTATGAGCCGACAGGGAAAAAGCATCGTTTTAATAACTCATAAGCTTAACGAAGTAATGGAGATTGCTGACTACGTAACAGTATTACGTCGCGGTAAAGTGGTGGGCGATGACCGAATAGAAAATCTTGATGAAGGTATATTAACCAGGATGATGGTAGCCCGGGAGGTTGTTTATTCTCAAGCTCAGCGGGATAGTAGTCCTGGTGGTGTAATTTTAAACGTTGATAACCTTAAGATTCAGGGTGATAGGGGCAATATTGCTGTCCATGAGGTCAGCTTTAATCTGCGCAGGGGTGAGATAATGGCCATTGCCGGTGTGGCAGGAAATGGCCAAAGGGAACTGGTTGAAGCACTGGCTGGTTTAAGAAAGGCAGTATCAGGCAGTATAGAATATGAAGGCGAAGAGATAAAACACTATGACGCGAAATCCAGAATTGCTTTAGGCATAAATATGGTCCCGGAGGACCGCATTGGTATGGGCCTGGTACCAAATTTAAGTGTTATAGACAACAGCATCCTGCGCAGTTATTATAAAGAAGAGTTTTACAGCGGGTGGTTTTTAAATTACAATAAAATCCGTTCATATACAGATAGGATTATAAACGAATATAACATAGTTCTCTCCGATAGCAATCACCCTGTCAATTATCTTTCTGGAGGCAATCTGCAGAAACTGCTTTTGGGCAGGGAGATCGATCAGAAACCGAGGGTGCTCTTGGCATCTTACCCGATTAGGGGTTTGGATGTGGCAGCAGCTGAGGGAGTGTATGATCTGCTGTTAAAAGAGAGAGATAAAGGAACCGCTATTCTACTTGTACTGGAAGATTTGGATGATATATTTCGGATTGCGGACAGGGTGGCTGTAATGTATCAGGGCTTTATACGAAAGATTTTAGATGTTGAAAAGACTTCCATAGATGAGATAGGGTCTATTATGGTGGGGACGGAATTAGCAGGAGTATGATATGCTTAAACTCAAATTGATCAGAAGAGAAAATGAATCAACCATGGCCCGGTTAATAGTACCGGTTTTATCCATAATAATGGCTTTTGGCTGTGGATGGATTTTTCTTGCTCTATCCGGCTATCTTCCTGCAGTCGTCTTCGCTAAAATGTTCAATGGCGCTCTCGGCAGCCCTTATGCCATATCTGAAACTATTGTGAAGGCTGTTCCTCTTATGGTAGCAGGACTGGCCATTTCGCTGGCCTTCAGAATGAAATTATGGAATATTGGTGCTGAAGGCCAGATATATATGGGTGCTTTTGCTGCCAGTGGGATGGCTTTAGCTCTTGGCAATGGAAGCCCTTATGTAATTATTCCTATTATGATGATAGCAGCTTTCGCAGCCGGGGCATTATGGGGATTAGTGCCTGGCTTACTAAAAGCATACTGGCAGGTCAATGAGACTATCATAACTCTGATGTTGAATTACGTAGCAATATACTGGGTAGATTATCTGGTGTTCGGTCCCTGGAAAGATCCTAACAGTATGGGATTTCCGCTCACGCCTATATTTTCACCAGCGGCCCAGCTGCCCACCTGGGGAGATAGCAGAGTACACTTGGGCCTTCTCCTGGCAGGGATCATTGCGATAGTGTTTTATCTGGTTGTACAGTATACCCGCTGGGGTTACGAAGTCAGGGTTATGGGAGAGAGCTCGCAGGCTGCGAAATATGCAGGTATGAACGTTGCTAAAAATATCATGTTAGTAATGATGGTCAGCGGTGGAATAGCAGGGATAGCAGGAATGATTGAAGTTGCAGGAATTACTCATCGTCTGCAGCAGGGAGTTTCTCCAGGCTATGGCTATACTGCAATAATAGTCGCCTGGCTGGCCCGGCTTAACCCATTTGCTATTATTATAGTGGCCTTCCTCTTCGGGGCACTTCTGGTGGGTGGGTTTGCTGTACAGATAGTAGGAGTCTCCTTTTCGATTACCCAGATTTTGCAGGGTACGGTTTTATTCTTCCTGCTGGCGGGCGAGATTTTCTTAAGATACAGGTTGGTTTTAGCCCGAGAGGAGGCAGTTTAATGGATAATACAGCTCTGTCAGCATTACTGGCAGCAACAATGATAGCCGGTACCCCTATACTATTTGCTGCAGCCGGGGAATTGCTGGCAGAAAGATCTGGAATATTAAATCTGGGCGTTGAAGGCATGATGCTGGTAGGAGCTGCTTTTGGGTTTATCTGCACTTTAAGTACAGGTAATCATTGGCTTGGTTTGCTGGCTGCTCTAGCCGGAGGAGGATTTATGGCTTCGATACATGGCCTCATTACTATTACTCTCAGGGGCAACCAGGTAGTAAGCGGGCTGGCCTTAACTATTTTTGGCAGCGGTTTGAGTGGTTTCCTGGGCAAGAGTTATCAGGGTGCTCCCATGCTTTTCAAGTTTGAGTCTTTGCATGTACCCGTACTGGGTAATATACCTTTCTTGGGGCCAGTCTTGTTTCGCCATGATCCCATGGTTTATTTATGTATACTTATGGCTGCAGCTATGTGGTATCTGTTATATAAAACCAGGTGGGGTCTTACTATACGTTCAGTGGGAGAAAATCCCCAGGCAGCTGATGCAGTAGGCATCAATGTCGGACGGGTAAGGTTTCTTTGTACGATAGTGGGGGGAATGATGGCTGGATTGGGAGGCGCTTATATTTCGCTGGTTTATGCCCCTACCTGGCAGGAGAATATGACTGCCGGGCGGGGTTGGATTGCGGTAGCTCTGGTTATTTTTGCGCTTTGGAACCCTTCCCGGGCAATTATCGGAGCTTACCTGTTTGGGGGTATAGAGGCATTGACTTTCAGACTGCAGACCATGGGCATTCATATATCTTCATTTTTTCTGGCCATGTTTCCATATATAGCTACCATAGTGGTTCTGGTGTTAGTAACCATCCGCAGACGACAGGACGCGGGAGCTCCAGAAGCTTTAGGACTAGCCTATGACCGAGAAGAACGATGAACAAGTACTGCTTATGATCATTTTGTCAGGAATAGCTGGTGATGAAGTAAAAAACATTAAGCCGCATACACACATAATGAATGATTTGGGAAGTATAACGGAGAATAAAGATAGAAGTATTTGTTGGAGGTAGAAAATGTTAGATAAGGCTTTGCTGGCAGAAGTAGTCCAATTTACTTATAGCAAAGGTATAGATTTTGCTGAGATATATGTGGAAGAAAAACAAGCCAGCAATATTTTTTGTGAGGATGACCAGATTGAAAAAGTTCACAGCGGTAGAGAAAGAGGAGCAGGAATCCGGGTAGTTAAGGATTATAATACCGCTTATGTATACACTAACGATCTCAGCAGGAGCGGGCTTATGAAAGCTGCGGCCGTAGCCCGGGATGCCATTGGTGGAAGACCTTCAGGTATTTTACAGCCTATAAACCTGAGTAAAATAGATGCTGTTTTTCATATTGAATATCAGCGTCTGCCGGAAGAGGTGGCTTTCGAAGAGAAGATTCAATATGTTATGAAGGCTAATCAGGCAGCTCGAAGGGTTTCTGGGTTAATCCGTCAAGTTACGGTTGCGGCTGCTGATGTACACAAAAAGATACAGATCGCCAACAGTGCAGGAGAATTCATCGAAGATGATAGGAACCGGGTCAGGCTGCTGGTCAATACGGTATCTGAAAGCAACGGTATTATACAAACCGGGTATGAGTCTGCCGGTGGGGTTTGTGGTTGGGAACTGCTGGAGCAGGTAGCCTTTGATGATTTAGCTATAAAAGCCGCGGAACTCTCAGTGCGGATGTTATCTGCAAAACCAGCTCCGGCAGGAAGAATGGCTGTGGTTATGTCTTCCGAAGCAGGTGGCACAATGGTGCATGAAGCATGTGGGCATGGTCTGGAGGCAGACCTTATTCAAAAGGGACTTTCCGTATACCGGGGCAAAATTGGTATGCAAGTAGCAGCGCCGTGTGTGTCTGTCATAGATGACGCTACTATTGGTAATAAATACGGTTCTTTCAGTTTTGACGATGAGGGCACCCCGGGGCAAAGAACGATATTAATCGAGAATGGGATACTTATAAATTATATGTATGATAGGTTGACAGCTCAAAAAGATGGGCGAATTTCCACTGGAAATGGACGTAGAGAGTCTTACCAGCATAAGCCAGTGGTGCGCATGAGTAATACTCTTATATCATCGGGGCAGGAAAATCCGGAAGAAATTATTGCTGCTACCGGCCAGGGCTTGCTGGTTAAAAAGATGGGGGGTGGTCAGGTTAATACCACCAACGGCGACTTCGTTTTTGATGTTCAAGAAGGATATTTAATCCAAGATGGAAAAATAAAATATCCAGTCCGGGGCGCAACTCTAACCGGTAATGGGCCCATGGCATTGGCTAATATTGATAAGGTAGGAAATGATTTAGGATTCAGTATAGGCGTCTGTGGCAAAGATGGACAGGGAGTGCCAGTATCAGACGCTCAACCGACCATTCGTATAAAGGAATTAACGGTTGGCGGAACTATGCTGTCTAATGCCAGGTAAGCATGAAGCTGCAGCTGCGGCAATGAAAGCGGGAGGCTGAACATTAAGAATGGAACCGTCCCAGGGAAGCCTGGGTTTTAAAAAGGACGTTGGAGGATGTAGTATGGAACAGATTCTTAGATCGGCGGGGGAGAAAACCCTTGATGAAGCCAGTCGAAGCGGAGTAGAAGCAGAAGCTTTTCTTATGCACGCTAAAGAACTTAGTATAGAAATCGTCGATGGCAGGGTGGAAACTTTAATACAGGCTGATGAAACTGGACTCGGTATAAGAGTTATTAAAAATGGACGGACAGGTTTTGCATTTACCAGTGATTTGTCCGATAAGGCGATTAAAGATGCAGTACATGATGCCATCAGTATTTCAATCTTTACAACGCAAGATCAATATCACATTCTGCCTGATAAAGCAGCTTATCCTGAAGTTCAGGTTTTTGATCAGGATACTGCAGATATGAGCCTGGAAGAAAAAATTGAAATAGCCCGATCGGTAGAACGCTCTGCCAAAAGTGTAGACATGCGTATTGCTATTATAGAAAGGTCCGGCTATGATGACCTCGAATACTGCAATTTGATAATGAACAGTAAAGGTTTGTATGCCTGTGAAACGGGCAACTTCAGCGGTATATACATTTTTCTCGTAGCCGAAGAGGGTAATGATGCTCAAAATGGTTTTTCAACTATGTCCGTCCGAAAAGCTAAAGACCTGTCAGCCGCCCTGGTAGGCAAGGAGGCAGCGGCCAATGCTATCCGCGCTTTAAATGCGAGAACTATTAGATCGGGTAAAATGCCGGTAATATTGGATCCTTATGTTGCGACCAGATTTAGCGGAATAATATCATCCATGGTGAATGCAGAATCAGTACAGAAGGGCAAGTCGATGTTTGCAGGTAAAATTGGAGAACAGGTAGCTTCACCCCTGTGTACTATTATTGATGATGGCATTTTAGAGGAGGGTATAGCCAGCAGCAGTTTTGATAGTGAAGGGGTGCCGGCTCAGAAAAAAAACCTGATAGAAAACGGTATCTTAAACACTTACCTCCATAATACTTATACAGCTCAAAAGGATGGGGTGCTGTCTACAGGTAATGCTCAGCGGGGTTCCTTTAGAGGATTTCCCACGGTAGGAAGTACTAATTTTATTATAGTACCAGGAAGAGATAGTAAAGACAGCTTGATAGACGGAATAGATAGAGGTCTGTATGTAACCGAGGTTATGGGTATGCATACCGCCAATCCGATATCCGGAGATTTTTCAGTAGGAGCAGCAGGCATCATGATTGAAAATGGGGTCTTGACCTATCCGGTGCGAGGTGTAACTATGGCTGGCAATATGGCTGAGTTTTTGCAAAATATTGATGCAGTAGCATCTAATTTCAGGTTCTATGGTGGAAAAGGTTCCCCCAGTATAAGAATTAAGGAATTGAGTATTGCAGGAGAGTAGTAAGGAGGAGGATGTTTTGAGCTATAAAATACTGGTTATTAATGGACCAAACCTCAATCTTCTGGGTGAAAGGGAGCAGGAGATCTACGGTACTGCTACCCTGGAGGAAATAAATAAGGATTTAGAGATCATAGCTGCTCAGAAGGGTATGGCAATAGAATTCTTTCAATCAAATCATGAAGGAGCTTTGATCGATAAGATTCAATCTGCCAGAGGTGATGCTGACTATCTGCTGGTTAATGCTGCAGCCTACACCCATTACAGTGTTGCCATTTATGATGCGTTAAAAGCAGTAAAAATTCCATTTATAGAAGTCCATCTGTCTAATCTTGATGCCAGAGAATCTTTCCGCCAGCAATCCTTATTGTCTCCTATTGCGGCAGGTAAAATATGCGGACTGGGTGGATTGAGTTACAAAATGGCTTTAATGGCAGCGTGTGAAGCACTTCAGGGAGAAGATGAGGGACCGCGATGATCGATAGTCGAAGGACGGAGTTTCGCAGTAGATTAGAGCAAAACAAACTGGATGCTATGCTGATAAGCAAACCTGAAAACGTAAAATATTTGTCCGGCTTTACTGGAGGCAGTGACGCCGTACTGCTGGTGAGCAGCCAGAACCAATATATTATTACTGATTCAAGGTATACAGAACAGGTACAAAGGGAATGTCCGGGCTGGGAGCTGCGGCTGGAAAAACCATCTAGCCGGGAAGAACTGATTAATTTGAGTAAAAAGTATACAAATATCGGGTTTGAAAGCCAGTTTCTTACTCATTATGAGTATGGGGAACTCAATAAAAGTCTGCCCGGGTATTTTATCCCCCTGCTCGGAGTAGTTGAAGAACTGAGGGCAATTAAAGACGAAAAGGAGCTGGATTTATTAAGAAAGGCTGCAGAGATTGGCGATCGGGTTTTTAGTGAAATTTGCAGTATGATCCAAGCAGATGTTAGTGAAAAACAAATCGCCAACCACATTGTCTATAATTTAAAGAATTTTGGCTGTGAAAAAGAGTCTTTCGATACCATAAGCGTTTCTGGTGTAAATGCAGCGCTGCCTCACGGGCAGCCTGGTGATAAGCTGCTCAGACCTGGAGATATGTTAACTCTTGATTATGGTGGTTTCTTCAAGGGTTATGCCGGTGACATGACCAGAACCATCGCAGTAGCCAGGGCCGACCAGAAGCTGATAGATAGGTATCAAGCGGTATTAGAAGCTCAGCTGATCGGTTTAGGCATGGTAAAGGAAGGGGCAAGATGCAAAGACATCGATCAAAGCATCAGAAACTCTTTGAAAAAGTATAATTTAGATAAATATTTTATTCACGGTACCGGTCATGGAGTTGGTCTGGAAATACATGAAGCACCCCGGGTTTCTTTTAGCAGTGACGAAATCCTTAAGAAGAATATGGTTATTACCATTGAACCAGGAATATATATTTCAGGATGGGGAGGAATTCGTATAGAGGATACCGTAATTGTAAAGGATGGGGGTTGTGAGGTCATAACCCATTCAGATAAGAAGTTATTAATTATTGATGGAGGGATAAAATGATTTCAGTCAATGATTTTAAAACTGGTGTTACAGTAGAGCTGGACGGCGCAGCGTTTCAGGTAGTTGAATTCCAGCATGTAAAACCGGGAAAAGGTGCAGCATTCGTAAGAGCCAAGCTTAAAAATGTCCAGACTGGAGCAACGGTTGAAAAGACCTTTCGTGGAGGTGAGAAATTAAGCAAGGCCCATGTGGATCGCAGGGAAATGCAGTATCTTTATAATGATGGAGAAGGCTATGTCTGCATGGACAATGAGAGCTTTGATCAGATAAGTATAAGTAAAGAGCAAATAGGCGATGGAGTCAAATGGCTGCTGGAGAATATGAATATACAGGTGCTTTTATTCCACGAGAACATTATTGGAATAGAACTTCCCAATTTTGTTGAACTGCAGGTGGTGGAAACAGAGCCAGGCATAAAAGGAGATACTGCTACCGGGGCTACCAAAAATGCCACCCTGGAAACAGGTGCTGTGGTGCAGGTGCCTCTCTTCATTGAAGAAGGAGATCGTCTGCGTATCGATACCAGAACCTCGCAATATATGGAACGGGCCTAAACATTCCAGTTTTGTATCTAAGAGAGTGGAGCAGGTATCCACTCTTATTTTTTATGCTCTTTGTTTTATAGAAGAATAAGATGAGTAAGTCTGACTAATTAGTTCCCCCTGAAAAAATCGACTTGGGTGTAAGGCAATGCATAAATATACTATTCATTGATACGAATGTTTATTTATATCTAATCTTGCCAATAATAACTCCAAATCCTTTGAGCAAAAGGGATATTTGGTGAAGGAGGATATAAATGAAAAGCATAACGGAAAAGGTCAGCTATCTGCAGGGGTTATGCGAAGGACTGAATGTAAGTGATTCTGGCCCCAACGGCAAAATTATATTTGGAATGCTGCAGGCGATGGAGGATATGGCTGATATGATCGAAGCTATGCAGCAAGAAATTGGCAGCTTGCAGGAATATATGGAAGATATGGATGATGAAATACTGGAGTTGGAAGAGAAAATTTGGGGCACAGAGAGTGATGATCAGGATATAATAGAGCTGCAATGTTTGAATTGTGGGGAACAGCTGTATGTTGAGACCAGCATTATGGATGATGATGTACTGGAAATAACCTGCCCAAACTGTAATACAGTAGTATATATTAATGATGGATCCTTCGATTTTGAGACTTATAGTGAAGAGGAGGACTTCGGCAGCCGGGAGACGGAAAATAAAAACTCATAGTTCGAGTATATAAGTTGCGGACCTCACTGCAACTCGCTATTCATTACGTTATGGACCAGAGGAGTAAAATTAATACAAATAGTCAACCTCCAGCCCCCGTTTGGGGGCTTTATTATATTCAAAAATCAAAAACAATCAAAGTCTAACCTTATAAGACCTGGGTTCTGGTACATTCGGTAATTTGCTTCTTCAGTTCCTTTATTCTTTTCTGGGTTCGTTTATCTATTTAATCCCCTCCCGTTCTATAGTCACGGTTGGGGTTTTAAAAGTTTAAAAGTGATTGATGTCATACGGGAGGGCTGTTATAGATGTTATTTGAAGAAATCCGTGGTTAATCAATCCGCCGTTATTAGCAGCAAATTAAATGACATAATTTACTGAGTATACCAATATCTATGTAAAACAGAGGTGATAATGCATGTCAGCAGCTTGTGAAATGGATGTACTAACCAATGAAATCTTTCCTATCTTGCCCCCGGTGATGAGAAAAATGTTTTTAAGAGCGGATTGGAAGAAAGTGGGGAACATTGAAGAAATCCGTATGAGGTGCAATCAGCCTTTGATAATCAGGGATTCAGAACATGAATATGGATTGGACCCTAGAGCAGGTGTTACAGCTGATATTAATAAATCTTATCGGGTGAACGGGGAAGATATTATGCGAACTATTGCTGCTATCAGCGACAATTCCCTGTATGCCTTTGAAGAGGACATCCGAAAAGGGTTTATTACTATATCAGGTGGACATAGGGTCGGTCTGGCTGGACAAGTGGTGATGCAGGATACGCACATTAAGAGTATTAAAGAATTCTCAAGCATTAGTATCAGGATTGCGCGGGAAATCAGGAACTGTGCCAGTGGGGTTATGAATACTATTTATTCCCCTGCGGATAAAGTGCGCAGCACTTTGCTGGTGTCACCGCCACGCTGCGGAAAAACCACCCTGTTGAGAGATATCGCCAGGTTATTATCCTCGGGAAGTCGGCAGCACAAAGGCCTTAATGTAGTGATAGTAGATGAGAGGTCGGAGCTGGCCGGTTGTTATCTGGGAATACCGCAGTTGGATGTGGGACCCCGTACCGATGTTCTCGACTCATGTACCAAGGCGGCCGGGATGATCATTGCAGTCCGGGGCATGTCTCCAGAGGTTATTATTACTGATGAACTGGGGAGAAAGGAAGATGTGGATGCAGTTCAGGAATGCTTGAATGCCGGTGTAAGTATTATCAGCAGTGTACACGCGGGAACCATCGAGGAGCTGCAGAATCGACCCCTTATGAAGGGTCTGCTTGAAAGCAGAGCATTCAAGAATATTATCCTGCTCTCCAGGAGCAGAGGACCGGGAACAATAGATAAGATAGTCAGGTGGGATTAGCTATGGCCTGCTTTAAAATGATAGGTACTGCTTTAATTATATCCAGCCTGGGAGCCTGGGGATTATCAGGTGCTCGAGGAATAGGGAAGAGAACCGAGGAACTTAGAGATTTGAGGTTTGCGGTAGCCTTCCTGGAAAAAGAAATCACCTATATGCATACTCCATTGACCCGGGCATTAGAAAGAACTGCTCGAATGTGCCAACAACCCGTATCCGCTCTCTTTCTGGAAAGTGCCAGAAGACTGAAGGCTGGAAAAGGGCTGACCGCCGGGGAAGCATGGATGAGTGGTTTAGAAAGTCTAAATATTAAATCCAATCTACAATCAGGTGATTTAGAGATATTAGCCACCGCTGCTCATCATTTGGGAGTAAGTGACAGCTCAGATCAAAAGAAATTTCTGGTGCTGCTGCAGGAAGAACTCAAGGTTCAAGAAGAGAAAGCAAGACAGGAGCAAGCTGCCAAGCAAAAGTTATGGTCTTATGGTGGTTTCATCATGGGCATAGTAATTGTACTGCTGCTAATCTAATAATCCAGGCATGTCGGGAGTATTACAGCATAAAAGAATAGGAGGCTCTTTTATGGATATCGATATAATATTTCGTATAGCTGGGATAGGTATATTAATAGCAATTTTGTCTATTGTACTTAAACAAGCTCAAAAGGAGGAACAAGCCGAAATGTTAACGCTAGCCGGTGTAGTTGTGGTACTCATCATGGTGGTGCAGTTAATGAATCAGCTCTTTACCGTGGTCAGGTCGGTTTTTAATCTCTAAAGCCTGGTATTGATGGGAATTATTTTTACTAATAATAAGGGGCGATTACATTGGAAATAGCTCAAATTGTGGGATTAGCCCTGGTAACAACCATAATGCTCCTCATTCTCAGACAGGAAAAACCGGTTATGGCAGTACTTTTGAGCATTGTATTCAGTATCATAATTTTCACTTTCCTAATGGGAAAGATGACCTCCATTCTAAGTGTAATGAGTGAATTGACCCGCAGAGCAGGGATTAACTATTTCTTTTTAAGTACCCTTTTGAAAATACTGGGAGTAGCTTATCTGGCTGAATTTGCGGCAGCAATATGCCAGGATGCTGGTGAACAGGCGGTAGCAAAAAAGGTTGAATTCGCCGCAAAAATAATTATCGCTGTACTGGCCCTGCCCATAATGATTGCCATACTCGAATCTCTTATGGAACTGATGCCTGTTTAATGGACGGACATTTATGGTGATTAGGGGGTATTAGGCATGCACCAAAAACTCCGCTTTTTATTACTGCTAGGGCTGATAATTAACATATTTTCCTGTACGACTGTTTTAGCAGCAGAGGATCAGAGCAATGAGGCAGTATTCTCGCTGCAGGACACTATAGAAACTCTGGATATAGATTTTCTAGATCAATATAAAAATAATTTAGACAGTGAGATTGCCGATTATGTAGGTGGAAATTCGGTCAAAGATTGGTTCCTTAATTTCATTAAAGGCGATTGGGATTTCGATATAAAGAACCTGGGACAGGATATAGTGAAATTTTTTTTTAAAGAAGTAGTTGCTAATTCAAGTTTACTGGGTAAAATTCTGATTCTAGCGGTTATATCCGCCCTATTGATAAATCTCCAGACCGCCTTTTCATCAGATGTTGCACGTATATCATATCTGGCCTGTTTTCTGGCCTTATGTGCCATAGCTATCAGTTCCTTTAAATTAGTGCTTGACGTGGGGCAGGCCACTATAGATAACATGGTTGCTTTTATGGTAGGCATGCTGCCTCAAATGCTGGTTTTGACCGCGGGTTTAGGTAATATTAATGCTTCGGTTATGCTTTTCCCCCTGTTAATGACAGCTGCTACAGCCTTTGCCAATGCCATAAGGATTATTGTATTTCCCCTTATCATTATGTCAGCAGTATTATCCATTGTTAATCATATGTCAGAGACTTTAAAAATCGAAAAAATGGCCAAATTTTTTAATGAAATGGCTAAGATCTCCCTGGGTTTTTTCCTGACCCTCTTTGTGGGCATTATGACTCTGCGGGCTCTCTATGCATCGGTACTGGATAAAGTTGCTCTTAGAACCACCAGATATTTTAGTGATAATGCTATTCCGGTTATAGGTAAAATGTTTTCTGACACCATCGAGGTAACTGCCGGGTACGTAGTCATGCTAAAACAAGCGTTGAGTATATTTGGGGTAATAGTAATTCTCGGCATAATCTTAATGCCGGTAATAAAAATAGCTGCTATAGCACTTATTTATAAAGCAGCTGCGGCTATTGCCGAACCTTTAGGCGACTCAAGAACAGCTTCTATTTTAGAGAGTATGAGTGCTCATCTATTTTTTATGCTGGCGGCGGTAATAGCGGTTGCCTTGATGTTTTTTATCATGATCGCCATTGTAGCAGGTATGTATAATGGGTGGGCTATGTTGAACTGAAGTAGAAGGGGTCATTTATGAGTGTTTTGGCAGACATAGTAAGAAACGTACTGGTTATAATTATACTGGCTAGTTTTCTGGAATTACTGCTCCCGGCCGGTACTATAAGGCCTTTTGTACGCTTTGCTATAGGCCTGTTTGTGTTGATAGCAGTATTAAATCCGGTGTTGGGATATTTCTTCCATGATAATAATTTTCAGCTTAACTGGTGGGAATGCAAGATTGATGAAGAGGCGGCGGATAGTATCGCAGCCCGGGGCCAGGAGATAAATGAACGAATGGTAGATCAGAATCAACAGATGCTCCAGGAAAAACTGGAAGGCCAGGTAAGTGCCGTTATTCTATTAGTGCCCGGAATTGAAGAGGTGCACACCGAAGCGGAAATCAAGGATGGCACCATTGGAAGATTAAGATTTACTATTTATATCGAAAGGACGGAAGCAAATGAGGAGTCAGGAGAAATTAAGGTATTTATCGATGAAGAAGACTCAGCAGAATTGAAGCAGCAGATTGAAAAGAAGGTAAATAATGTGGTCAGCAATATGTATGGTCTGGAGCCGGAGAAAATAGAAATTAATTTTGAAGGAGGAGGATAAGGTGCTGGAAGAATGGATCAGGGAAAAAGGTTCTGTGAGTAAAGGGACTTCATTTTTACGTTCCAAAAAAGGGCAGTATCTGCTCATTATTCTGGTTTGTCTGGGGCTCCTAGCCTTAATCTGGCCGGTTGCTGATGGCACAAGTAATTCAGGGACGCAAAGTGCAGGCCAGGGTGCTGAAGAGGGAGGGTTGGACAATTTGGGAGGCAGCAGTAAAATGAGCCAGGAAGTGGAGTCTATACTGGCTAAAATCGAGGGAGCAGGTGAAGTGGATGTCAGTATAACCCAGGCTTCTAATGGAATCAGAACTTATGCTGCCAATACCCGGAATGAAAACCGTGAAAGTAACGAGAGCGACAGACAGGGGGGTACTAAGAACAGCGTGGAAAAGAGCATAACCCAGGATATAGCTGTATCATCGGGAAGCCCATTGCTAATCGAAGAAAAAAATCCAGAGATACTAGGGGTATTAGTAGTAGCAGATGGGGCCAGATTCCCGGAACTGAGAGAAGAGCTTACTCATGCCACTGCTACCCTCTTAAATATACCGGTACATAAAGTGCAGGTAATGCCCAGAAAAGGAGGAGAATAATGATCATCAGCTGGAATAAGAAAGTTAAGAGCCGCCTGTACATTTCAGCCGCAGTTATCTTATTGTTATCAGCTATTTATGCATTTAGTAATGATAACCAGGATATGATCGATGCCAATTCACCTGCCCCCGTCCAGCAGGAAGCTGATGACGGTATTGAAAAATTATTGTCGGAGCAGGAAGCGGATAACTTTTTCGCTGAATATAGGATGGAAAGGGAAAGAATAAGAAGTAAAGAGGTCGAAACCTTAAAAGATGTTATCAATCAAGGAAGCAGCAGTCAGGAAGCCAAAGATGCAGCTGCCTTGAGGTTGGTTAAGATAAGCGAAGATATTGAAAAGGAAATGAAGACCGAGAGTCTCATCAAGTCCCAGGGCTATGAGGACTGCGCGGTTATCATCCAGGCCGAAACAACTACCGTGGTCATACTGGCGCCGGCTCTAAGGGTGGATCAGGAAGAAGAGATTAAAAAGATGGTCAGTCGATCCGTACAGTGCAGCGATGAAAGCATTTGTATCATCGCCCGGGAGAAGTGATTAATTGGTCTTGGATCAGCAGCCGATATTTGTATATAAACACCAGAGATTGCATTACTGACATTTTATTCATATAATATTAACTGTCAGACTGGAATAGTATGCTCAGGTCTAAGACCTGAGCCTATTTATATATAAATATGAATTAATAATACTATTCTAAGATAGTTTTTCATTGTAGAATATCTGGGAGGTATAGCGTGAGCAAGATAAAGATAACTGATACCAGTCTCAGAGATGGGCATCAAAGCCTCTGGGCTACCCGCATGTCTACTGAGGATATGCTGCCGGTATTGGAAGATATCGATCGGGTAGGGTATCATTCCCTTGAAGTATGGGGAGGAGCCACCTTTGACGTATGTATCCGTTACCTGAAAGAGGATCCCTGGGAAAGACTGCGAACCATAAGAAAGATAATTAAAAATACCCCGCTGCAGATGCTTCTAAGAGGACAGTCCCTGGTAGGTTATATGCATTATCCAGATGATGCAGTAGAGAAGTTTGTTGAAAAAGCTGCAGATAATGGCGTAGATATATTCAGGGTTTTTGATGCTTTAAATGACATGCGGAATATTGACACTGCCATGCGAACCATTAAGAAAGCCGGAAAGCATGCCCAGGCTTGTGTAGTTTACACAATCAGCCCGGTTCATTCCATGCAGCATTTCGTAGATACAGCATTAAGGCTGAAGGATATGGGTGCTGATTCCATATGTGTAAAAGATATGGCGGGTCTTTTGGCTCCTTATGCAGCCTACGATCTGGTCAAAGCCCTGAAGGCCAATGTTGGACTGCCGGTACAGCTTCATACTCATTATATTGGTGGTTTGGCGATATCTACCTTATTAAAAGCTGCTGAGGCAGGGATAGATATAATTGATACGGCCAGTGTGCCTATGGCATTTGGGTCATCGCAGCCGCCGGTTGAGACCTTGGTGAGAGCTTTTCAGGATTCTGAATGGGACACCGGGCTGGACTTACATCTGTTGTTTGAAATAGCGACTCATTTTGAACAGATAAGAAAACACAAGGGATTTGACAGAGGTGTAACCAGGATATCTGATATGAAGGTTTTTGAGCATCAGGTGCCTGGGGGCATGATCTCCAACTTGTATTCGCAGTTAGAGGAACAGGAAGCTTCTGATCGAATCGATGAGGTGTTGAGAGAAATACCCCGGGTGAGAGAAGATATGGGATATCCCCCGCTGGTTACTCCTACCAGTCAGATAGTAGGAATACAGGCAGTACTAAATGTGCTGATGGGAGACAGATATAAACTATGCCCGGGAGAAGTAAAAGACTATGTTCGTGGGTTTTATGGCCGGCCTCCTGCTCCAATAAATGAAACGATAAAACAAAAAGTAATTGGGGACGAAAAAATTATAACTGTCAGGCCAGCCGATTTATTAGAACCGGTGTGGGAAAAGGCTAAAGAAGAGACTGCCAATCTGGCTGAGAGTGACGAGGATATTTTAACCTATATTTTATTTCCGCAGGTAGCATTGAAGTTCTTTGACTATAGAAAGAACAAAGTTCAAGATGATATTCCGCAAATTACATCCAGCGATGAAGTTGGGGAAGAACTTATAAGAGATGAAATTGAGATTGTAAGAAAGCCGTTCGTTAAAATTAAGAAAAGACCAATTCATGGGGGCGATGATGAGATGAATATCGATGAAATACGTGAACTAATACTGCTTCTGGATCAAACCAGCATCTCTGACCTGGAAGTACAAAAAGATGATTATCGGCTTAGTTTGCGTAAAGGAAGTTCCGGTACATCTAATCCGGTTAGCAATAGTAATGCAAAAGTCGGCACTCCGGCCGTAGTTGAAAATGATGCAGAAATTATCAGGGATGAAGCCATCGAAGTATTATCGCCGATGGTGGGAACATTTTACTCATCTGCTTCCCCTGATTCTGAACCGTACGTCAAGATTGGCGATCATGTGGATGCCGGGCAAACCCTTTGTATACTGGAAGCGATGAAACTATTTAATGAAATTAAATCAGATTTTGCAGGCACCATCGTGGATATATTAGCTGAAAATGCACAACCGGTTGAATTTGGCCAAACAATATTTTTAATTGAAAAAGACTAGAGGTGATAAATTGTTTTCTAGAGTCTTGATTGCCAACCGGGGAGAGATTGCGGTTCGAATTATTCGGGCCTGCAGGGAGTTGGGTATCGAAACCGTTGCGGTATATTCTATAGCTGACCGGGATAGTCTGCACGTGAAAATGGCCGACCTGGCAGTTTGCATTGGCAGTGCACCGGCCCGAGAGAGTTACCTGAATATATCCAACATTATTGCAGCAGCTCAGAATTCAGGAGCCCAGGCCATCCATCCGGGATATGGTTTTCTGGCCGAAAACCCCTATTTTGCTGACTTGTGTCAGACCTATAATATAAAATTTATCGGACCTCGAGCTAGGGTGATAGAAACTATGGGAGATAAGGTAAAAGCCAGAGAAATTGCCAGAGCAGCAGGAGTAAACCTGGTTCCAGGCAGCGATGGGGCTGTGAGCAGTTATGAAGAAGCTATAAGCGTAGCACAAGAGATAGGCTACCCGGTTATGATAAAAGCTTCTGCTGGAGGTGGAGGCAAAGGGATGCGATTAGCCCACAACCGGGAATCATTGAAGGAGGCGCTTGGCACTGCTAGAATGGAGGCTAATGCAGCCTTTGGCAATGATGAAATTTACATTGAAAAATATATTGAAGAACCGCGGCACATTGAAATACAGGTTCTGGGTGATGAATATGGAAACTTGATTCACTTAGGAGAGCGAGATTGTTCACTTCAGCGTCGTAATCAGAAACTCCTGGAAGAATCTCCTTCAAGTCTGCTTAATGAAGAAATGAGACAGAAGATGGGAGAAGTAGCTGTTAACGCAGCCCGGGCAGCAGATTATTTTAGCGCTGGTACGGTTGAGTTTCTGGTTGATAAGAACTGCAAATTTTACTTTATTGAAATGAATACCCGGGTGCAGGTAGAACATCCGGTAACTGAAATGGTTACTGGTATAGATATAGTTAAAGAGCAGATTAGAATTGCTGCCGGGCAGAAATTAAGTTATTCCCAGGACGATGTGAAGTTCAATGGATGGGCTATTGAATGCAGAGTCAACGCAGAAGACCCGGACAATAACTTCCAACCTTACCCGGGAACAGTGGGTCAATATATAATTCCGGGGGGACCTGGGGTACGAGTAGACTCGTCAGTATATTCCAATTACACTATTACCCCCTATTATGATTCGATGGTGGCCAAGGTTATTGTGTGGGGGCAGGACCGGCCCGAGGCGGTAAGTAGAATGAGACGAGCTCTAAAAGAATTTATAATTGAAAATATTGTTACTACTATCCCTTTTCATTTGAAAGTTCTTGATAATGCATTTTTTCAAAGGGGAGAGGTCTATACCAACTTTATCCAGCGTAGAATGAGCAATGAAGTGTAAACATATTAACAATACCAAAAGCTATAATTTGATAATTACCAGTATTTTCTGGTAAAATGCTATTATAAGCATAAATAGGAGGTGTTGGCAGTGGATTCACAGAAACCTGAGATTAATACTGAAATGGGTACCATTAGAATAGCTGATGAAGTTGTATCAACAGTTGCGGGATTAGCAGCTGCTGAAGTTGAGGGTGTAGCTTCTCTCAGTGGTGGATGGGGTACTGATCTGGTTGAAAAACTGGGTAGAAAAAACCTCGGTAAAGGTATCAAAGTTGAAGTAGCAGATGGTTCGACCAGTATTGAAATATCAATAGTGGTTAAGTTTGGATATCCGATTCCTGATGTAGCTGAAACAGTGCAGCAAGAAGTAAAACAATCGGTAGAAACAATGACCGGTTTAATCGTTAAAGCAGTTAATGTAAATGTTATTGCTGTTGATATTAAAAAGGAAGAGCCAGTTGAAGATATTGCAGCTGATGACACCGAATTAGAATAGTGGTTTGTTGGAGACAATAACCCCTGTCAAAGCAGGGAGTAGGTTATTGTCAAAGTTGGCAAGAAGCAGGCCGATGACAGAAGTGAAGATCAAGGCATGAGAAAAGCCCGCGATTGAGGCGTACTTGAGTACATTGATTGAGCGGGCTTCCTTATCCATCGTGAGCTAAGCGAACAATAAATTGTGGTCCTGTGGGCTTTTTGAAATAACGAAGATATTCGTTTCCCTGTTCTTCCTGAGCCTTGCGCGAACTTCAAACTGTAATCCTGTAAAGGGCTTGTGTCATCGGCCTGAACCCCCTGTCATAACAGGGGGTTATCTGTATTCTTCTATGTATGAAGGGAGTGACATAAATGTCTGGATTATTAAGAGCAATTCTATTTCTGTATAATTTGATTTTGCTGGCTCTGGGAGGTATTATTGCCGCGATTGCCTTGGGACGGCCAGAACCAGTGAAGTATCTGGAGATGTTGTTGTCAACTACTCAGAACCGGATAATATTAGGGAGTGCTGGGATAATATTAGTAATTCTAACCCTGGTAGTATTTGTACCTCTTTTCAAGCGGCAGCCTCAGGAGGACGCTATTGTAGTGGAAAACGCTTTGTCTGGACAGATTTCAATGACTGCAGCAGCAGCCAAGGTGATAATTTACAAAGCGGTACAAAAAGTAGAAGGAGTTAAAGAAACCAGAACCACAATTAAAAACCCGGATCAGAGACTTACTATATACATACATATGATGATAAATCCCGACCTGAGTGTACCAGACTTGAGCAAGCAGATTCAGGATATTGTGAAAGAGGACATGTTGCACATAGGTGGCCTGGAAGTATATGCAGTAAAGGTTTTGGTTGATGACTTCGGGACTGCCGGCAAATCGGCTGCAAAGTAAGGGGGAATTCTCATGTGGGAGAATATTTTATCAGAACTGCTGGTTAAACACCGGGGGAAAACTATAGGTATTGCACTGGGTTTAATAGCCAGTATATTATTTGTCAGTTTTGGTTTCTGGAAAACCTTTTTTATTGCCATTTGCATCGGATTAGGATACTTGCTGGGCAAGAGCATTGATGACGATAAGGATATAGAGCTATGGTTGAAAAAATTGTTTAAGGATAAGTAGCAGTGTTAGAAAGGTAGATATTTTTGAGCAGAAGAAAAGCACGGGAATATGCTTTTAAAGTGTTGTTTCAAGTAGACCAGGTGGCAGCTGAACCAGGCAGAGCATTTAATTACCTGCTTATGGAATCTGATTTGCCCGAAAAAGATATCAAGTTTTCGCAGCAATTGATTCAGAAGACTATTAGTAATTTTAATGAAATTGATGAGAAAATTGCTTCTTACGCCAGTGATTGGGCAATAGACAGAATGCCTGCTGTTGATAGAAATATCATGCGGCTGGCTGCCTGTGAGATTTTATACCTGGAGAGTGTTGATTCTGTTATAGTGATTGATGAGGCGATCGAGATAGCTAAAAAATATGGTGGTGAGTCTTCCCCGGCATACATTAACGCTATTTTGGACCGGTTAATTGGAGACCGGAAGCAATCAGACAGAAAAGGCTAGTAATAGCAGAAGATACATATTAGAGAATACCAAATCTTTGTACCATCTATATTATAAGGTTTGGAGTCATGACTGCCGTTCATTATGTTATATTCATACACTACAGCGCAAAGGAGTTTGTTCAATAATGGAGTTAATAAGTGGAACAAAAATTGCTGAGGACATAAAGAATGCTCTTGGTGAACAAAACCTTGACAAAGGGATATGTCCTAATCTGGCTGTTATCCTGGTAGGTGACAATAAGGAGAGTATGATTTATGTGGGGCTGAAGGAGAATGCAGCCCGCAGTATATCCGGGACAACCAGCATTATTCAACTGCCCGCCCATATTACTAAAGAGGAATTGCTGGCCGTAATTTCCACGGCTAATAATGAGCAGGATATTGACGGGATAATTATCCAACTACCGCTGCCGGACCATCTTGCTCCCTGGCAGGATGAATTCCTCGAGGCGGTAAAAGAAGAAAAGGATGTGGATGGTTTTAATCCTTCTAATAGAGGTAAACTTATCGGTGGTAAACCGAGATATGTTAGCTGTGCTGCACTGGCATGTACAGAAATTATTGATAGATATGTTCAATCAGATAAAGGTAAGAATGCGGTGCTAGTAGGGGATTCATTTGATTTAATACTACCCCTTTCTCTAATATTGATAAAGCAGGGATTCAATGTTCAGGTGATAAGTGAATATAAACCTGAATGGATACAGAATGCGGACATTCTAGTAGTTGAAAAAGGATCACCTAAAATAGTAAAAGGTGAACATCTGCGGGATGGGATGCTGGTAATAGATGCAGGTTTTTACTGGGATAGTGGAAAGACTCATGGTAATGTGGATAAAGATTCAGTGAGCAAGATAAGTGGGCATCTTTTGCCTGTTCCGGGAGGAATGGGCCCTCTGCTTATTGCCAAACTTATGGAAAACGTATGCCAGGCAGCCATCTATAACCGGAGCATTTAATGCAGAGCTTTATAAGTGTTAGTGAACTGAATGATTATATAAGTGGATTGCTGGCAGCAGACGAGTTTCTTTCCGATTTCTGGATGAGGGGAGAAATATCTGGATTCAAATTTTACCGACAGTCCGGCCATATGTATTTTACCCTGAAGGATCAGGAAACGGCGGTAAGCTGCGTGATGTTCAGGAGCCGCAACCAGGGGCTCAAATTTGATCCAGAGGACGGTATGGAAGTTCTGGTCAGAGTATACGTTTCGGTATATCCGAAACAGGGAAAATACCAGGTGTACGTACAGGAAATGCAGCCTTATGGCAGAGGCGGGCTTTTCTTACAATTAGAACAGTTGAAGAAAAAGCTGGAAGCACAAGGATATTTTGCCCCGGAGAACAAGAAAAGCATTCCTGAAGTAGTAAATTGCGTAGGAATAGTAACCTCCCAGGATGGAGCTGCCCTAAAAGATATATTGAGAGTAATCAAACAAAGGCACTCCAGCTGCCAGGTAATGCTGGTTCACAGTTCAGTACAGGGGGAGAATGCCCCTTTTGAGCTGGCTGAAGGACTGAAGTTAATAAATACTCATGGTCAGGCACAGGTGATAATAATTGGCCGGGGAGGAGGCTCCCTGGAGGATCTAATGGCTTTCAATACCGAAATAGTTGTAAGAGCCATTTACGAATCAGCTATTCCGGTTATATCAGCGGTAGGTCATGAGGTCGATTTTAGTCTGGCGGATCTGGCAGCAGATCTGAGGGCAGCAACTCCAACCCAGGCGGCCAGCATGGCGGTACCGGATATAAGTCAGTTGAAAAGGGAGTTGGAGAAATATCAGCAGCGACTGAACCGGGTTTTAGAACTCAGAATAGGTCACTACAGTGAAACTCTGGATCGCCTTATGCTAAAAAGGATCTGGAAAGAGCCTCACATTCTTATCAATGAAAAGCAAAGAAAAGTTGCAGAGCAGCAAGAACAAATAAATCGCCGGTTGGCAGATTTGATACAAAGCCATGACCACCGATGCCGTTTAGCTATTGAAGCATTGGACAACCTGAGTCCTTTAAAAGTGCTGCAGAGAGGTTATGCAGTGGTCTATAAAAACGAAAAAATATTGCATAAGATAGAAGCGGCAGAAAATGGGGATTATTTAAAGATAATACTTAATGATGGTAAACTGGAGGTCCAAGTAATGGGCAAGGAGATGTTCTTTAATGAAGAAAATGAAATTTGAAGAAGCATTAAAGGGATTGGAAGCAATAGTAGATAAACTGGAAACCGGGGAGCTGGATTTGGAAGAATCGATCAAGCTTTATGAGCAAGGTATAGATTTGTCAGTATACTGCCAGAAACAGCTGGCTCAGGCAGAAGGTAAAATACAGCGTTTGATAAAGAAGCTGGACGGAGATATTCAAATAGTGGATATGGAATAATTCCAAAATATTTCGTGCTGTATAAGTTGTAATTCAGAACATTAAGGGGACAGCAGATATGATAAGTGATCCTCAGAGCTTTTTAAATGAAATTAGGATTAGAAAAGAATATGTTGATGATTGTTTGGAGAAATGCCTGTCCAGGGCTAACACCTACCCGGCCTTGATTCATGAGGCTATGCGTTATGCGGTTTTTAATGGAGGCAAAAGACTGCGGCCCATTATGGTTTTTGAGGGAGCAATACTGGGAGGAGCCAGGAAAGAGGATGTTATACCAGCAGCTTGTGCAGTTGAGTTAATACATACATATTCACTGGTTCATGATGACCTGCCAGCCATGGATGATGATGACCTGCGCCGCGGACAACCTACATGTCATATTGTTTATGGGGAAGCTAATGCTATTCTGACCGGGGATGCTCTTTTGACTGCTGCTTTTGAACTGCTGGCAGGCAATATGAAAGTTTCTTCGGTTAAGGCCGAAAACCTTCTGAGAGTAATAGGGGAAATGGCTGCAGCCGCGGGCAGCAGGGGTATGATCGGGGGACAGGTACTTGATCTGCAGTCAGAAGGTAAAAATATAGATTACGAGACTCTCAGGAAACTGCACAGGTTAAAAACTGGAGAATTATTCCGGGCGGCTCTGAAGACGGGAGCCATTTTAAGTGGAATGAGTGAAGCAGGGTTGGCTGCTCTAGATAATTATGCTGATAATTTCGGATTAGCATTTCAAATCATCGATGATATACTGGACATCGAAGGCAGCGAGGACATGACCGGTAAACCTGTGGGCAGTGACGAGAAAAACCACAAGACCACCTATCCAAGTCTGTTGGGAATAGAGAAGTCCTACCAGTTGGCTCAGGAAGCGGTTAAGGCTTGCCAGGAGGATCTAAAATGTTTTGGTGAAGAGGCCGCATTTCTCAGGAATCTCGCTTATTATACCCTGGATAGAAAATCTTAGGCTTGCATATTGCGGTATTGTTTTTCATGTAAACCAATCAGTTGGCAGGAAGGTATCCATCCATTAAACAGATATGGACAATTCTGTGACTGGTAAGAGGGCCCTTGCCTATGTTATAATCAGGGATGAATAGGAAACTGGCAAAAGGTTGCAGTATTCTAGTCGACCCTATTAGTTTCGAAGACGGGGCTAAAAATCCGTTAAGGGCACATCGATGAAGCTTCTGGTGTTGGCTTGTGACGCCCAGTCGGGGGTCATCGCTGGGAGTTAAGGGTCTGGGGGCTATCCGCAAAGGCATGTGGGGACGACCCTCAAATCCGTGGAGGCTCATTATTTATAATGAGAAAACCTGCATTCTGGTAGAAGCTGGGTGCAGTGTAGCCTGCCTTGAGTGGAGGCGGCGAATAAGCATTTGTGGGCGGTTTTTTCTCGGCCAAGAAATTACCGTCTGTTTTGAAACCGTCGCTGCAAAAGAGGCTAGAAGCTAATGTGGGTTGTTGAGGAAAACTCCTAGACTGAATGCAGCTTTAGCATGGTTTGTTGAGGATTAAAGTGCGTACTTAGTGGTAATCCAGTTCTATTATCGGTGACGAAATAGGGCAGACATAAAGGGAAACCGCCCTTTTGGCAACAAAAGGGAGATCTGCTGGGAAAACCTTCTGGACCTATGTCGCAGCGTTTACTCGATGAACAACCTTTTGCCAGACCCGTTTTTATTGGGGGAAATAATAGAGTTGAGTGGCAGATTAAAAAAGAATATATTTATTTCTGGATTACTGGTAGCTTTTATCACATTTTTTATGGCTCTTTTGGTCAGTCTGGGGTCAGAGGCTCTGGTAAGGGCCGTAAATAGTGTGCTGGTGGCATTTTCTTTGCTGCTGGTTATTATTTTTCTGGGGATATTTTTCGATATAATCGGAACTGCTGTGACTGCAGCTGAACTGCCGCCTTTTAATGCCAGGGCGGCAAAAAAAATATCTGGAGCCAAACAAGGAGTAAAACTTATTCATAATGCAGATATTGTGGCTAATTTCTGTAATGATGTTATAGGAGACATTGCTGGAACTTTAAGCGGTGCTATAGGTGCCGGTATTGTGGTAAGCCTGCATCGTCAGTTTACCATAAGCGATTTAGCCCTGGCCAGCGCAATGATGACCAGCCTGATAGCAGCTCTAACTGTTGGCGGTAAAGCCATGGGTAAAAAACTGGCAGTCAATCAGGCTGATAAGATTATTTTTAAAGTTGCTCAGGCGGTAGCCTGGCTGGAACAGCTTAGTGGCTTGGAATTATTTAAGAACAGAAAGTGAGTTTAAATTATGTCGGGGACCCTTGACACCATTAAATCTACAGAAGATATAAAGAAAATGAAAATAAGAGAAATGCAGGGTTTAGCAGCTGAGATTAGAGAGTTACTTATAACTAGTATATCTCAATGCGGAGGACACCTGGCCCCAAATCTGGGAGTGGTAGAATTAAGTATTGCTCTCCAATATGTATTTGATACCTCTATTGACAGGGTTATATGGGATGTAGGACATCAGAGTTATGTACATAAAATACTTACCGGGCGTAAAGAAGCTATGATGACTCTAAGACAATACGGAGGGTTAAGTGGATTTCCCAAAAGTGAGGAATCCATTCATGATGCATTTAATACCGGACACAGCAGCACTTCCATTTCCGCAGCTTTGGGTATCGCGGTAGCACGCGACTTACAGGATCAGAGCTATTCTGTAGTGGCAGTTATTGGAGATGGAGCCCTGACCGGCGGCATGGCTTTCGAAGCTTTAAACCATGCCGGCATTGAAGGTCGCGATTTAATAGTAATATTGAATGATAACGAAATGTCCATTTCCAGGAATGTAGGAGCTATGTCGGGGTATTTGAACCGGCTGCGTACTGATCCGTCCTATTCTCGGACCAAGGAGGAGATCGAGACTCATCTTATGCGGATCCCAGGTATTGGTCCTAATATTGCCCGGGCAGCCGGGAGATTTAAGGATTTAGTGAAATACTTGATGGTTCCAGGGATTTTATTTGAAGAACTCGGTTTTACATATATTGGACCTGTAAATGGTCATGATCTGGAAGAACTGCTGCCGGTACTCAATAATGCCAGTAAAATGAAGGGACCAGTTTTAATTCACGCCATAACCGAGAAGGGACGAGGCTATGAGCCCGCCCGCCGTGACCCTGGAACCTTCCATGGGGTAGGACCATTTGATATCAGTACTGGCAGAACTATTAAAAAACCTATCAAGACCTATACCGAAATTTTTGGGGAATATATGGTGGACAGGGCTAAAACCGATCATCAAGTGGCAGCCATTACTGCTGCTATGGCAAGTGGGACCGGGTTAAGCGAATTCGCAGCTCGATATCCGGAACGGTTTTTTGATACCGGTATTTGTGAACAGCATGCGGTTACTCTGGCGGCAGGAATGGCAAAAGCAGGCCTGCGACCAGTGGTAGCAATATATTCGACTTTTTTACAAAGAGCTTACGATCAGATTATTCATGATGTAGCATTACAACAATTACCCGTAATATTTGCCATAGACAGAGCTGGTCTGGTTGGAGAAGATGGACCTACTCATCACGGCGTATTTGATCTGGCTTATCTGAGAAACATTCCTGGAATCACTATCATGGCTCCTGCTGATGAAAACGAATTACTCGATATGTTTCATACCGCTTTTACTATAAATGGACCAGTTGCCATTAGATATCCCAGGGGGGCTGGGGAAGGAGTAGAAATTCTTCCTGGCCGGCAAATACTTATGCCAGGAGAATCAAAGGTAATAAGAAAAGGACCCGATATAGCTATTATGGCCATAGGCCGCGGGGTAAGCATAGCCAGTGAAGCTGCTGCTTTAATGGAGGAAAAGGGTATCGGTACCCTGCTCATAAATGCTAGATTTGTGAAACCGATTGATAACACAGTCATAAACGCCATCGGACAACAATACCAGCGGTTGGTTACTATCGAGGATAATTGTCTGGATGGAGGATTCGGAAGTGCGGTACTGGAAGCTCTGGCTAAAAATGGTCAGCAAATTGACACTATGTGTATTGGCGTACCCGATGAATTTATTGAGCATGGAAAAGTTGAACTGCTTTTAAATTACTTGAATATGGATGCGGTATCGATTGTTGAAACCATCATTAATCGATGGCCAGAATTACTGGGTTATAACAGGGAATTGGGGCTGTTGAATTTTGGCAAGAATTAGACTGGACACTTTTTTATTTCAAGAGGGATTAACCAGCAGCCGAGAGAAGGCTAGAGCCATGATAATGGCCGGTGAAGTTACAGTTAACGGAAAGGTAATTGACAAACCTGGAACCAATGTGAATGGTAATGTTAGCATAATAATTAGCAGCTCCTCTCCTCGCTATGTAAGCCGGGGCGGGCTTAAACTAGAAAAGGCTATTCAGGATTTTCAAATTGATTTTTCATCAGCTGTAGTCCTGGATGTGGGTGCTTCCACGGGTGGATATACCGATTGTGCGCTGCAGCATGGGGCTGTGAAGGTTTATGCGGTTGATGTTGGTTATGGACAGCTGGATTGGAAATTACGCAACGATGCACGGGTCATAAACATGGAAAAAACCAACATCAGGTACCTATCTCTGGAAGATCTGGGTGAAAAGGTAGACCTTATTACTGTAGATGTGGCGTTTATTTCGACCAGACTGGTATTTCCCATAATTAAAGATCTGCTTAAAGATAATGGGGTCATTATTTCACTTATTAAGCCTCAATTTGAAGCAGGGAAAAAGCAGGTAGGGAAAAAAGGAGTGGTAAAGGATCCGGAAATTCATCGGAGGGTTCTTAAAGATTGTATCAAATACGCTGCAAGTACCGGTTTGGCATGTACTGGTGTTACTTATTCTCCGATAACTGGTCCCAGCGGAAATATTGAATACTTTATTAAATTGGAAAAAGATTCAACAACAGCTTCAGACCTGGAAGAAGTTATAAATATGGTTGTTAGTGAAGCTCACAGTCAGCTGGGAGGGTAAAAATTGAAAACACTGCTGGTAAACAACAAAAAATACCGGGAGAGTACCAATTATATGACCACGGAGATTTCTGCCAAGCTTCAATCCAGAGGGATAGAAGTGCTGGTAGACGATGGTACTCAGAAGATACTGGACCGGGATATTTCTAACATTATTGTTCTGGGCGGGGATGGCACTATGCTTCGAGCAGCCCGTACCTATGGACCCGGAGACCTTCCTATATTGGGGATAAATATGGGGAGGGTTGGTTTTCTAAGCAATATTGAAATAAATGAAGTTGATGATTATTTAGATAGATTTCTACAGGGCGACTACACCATAGATACAATGATGATGCTGGAAGTGAATGTTTACGAAAACGACGTTGTCATTAATACTTCTTATTGTTTGAATGAGATTATTATCAAATCAAGAATACCCCGAATGGTAACCCTCAATTATCGAATCAATGGACAGCCTTGTGTGCCTTATAAAGGTGATGGATTGATATTTGCAACTCCTGCCGGTTCCACAGCCTATTCACTATCTGCCGGAGGTCCTATAGTTGACCCGGAATTAGAAGCCATACTTATAACTCCAGTGGCACCTTATACGTTTTTTGCTTTTGGCCAAAAACCAGCAGTAATTGCAGGTACCAAGATTATAACAGTAAACCCTCCCTATGGAAAAGATATTATTATCAGTATGGATGGACAGGTAATAATGGATTTCATGAATAATTACAGCATCGAAATAAAAAAAGCCAGCCAGGGTCTGCGCTTGGTAAACTTAAAAAAAGTACCGTTTTTTGCTACCATTAACAAAAGGCTAAAACGTATTACCGGTTCGTGAGTATGCAAGGTATAATCAAAAACTCGGTGTCTATGGCCAGACATGTACTGAATCAGCATATTAGACCAGGTGATACGGTTATAGATGCAACCTGCGGCAGGGGAAAGGATACTCTGTATCTTGCCCGGTTGGTGGGAAAAACAGGAAGAGTGCTGGCTTTTGATATTCAGAGCCTGGCTGTCAACAGTACCTATTCTTTATTAAGAGAACAGGGTTGGCTGGATGTTGTGTTTCTTATCAAAGACGATCATATAAATATGACAGATCATATTTCTGGTATCGTACCCAGGGCATGTGTATTTAATTTGGGTTATATGCCGGGAGGTAATCATACTATTACAACCAAACCCCATTCCACCATAAGGGCTCTGAAAAACTCGCTCGACAGTTTAGCAGTCGATGGAATAGTAAGCCTGGTATTCTACACCGGGCACCCGGGTGGAAAAGAAGAATATGAGGCGGTCAACAGTTATGTGGCTGGACTTTCTCAATCCAAATTCACTGTGATCAAATCGGAGTTTATCAACCAGATCAACAGTCCTCCCGGACTAATACTTATTCATAAAATTAGTGAGGGTTAGAGATGAAAGCACAAAGACATTTTGCAATTATGGATATCATATCCCGGGAACGTATAGCTACCCAGGAGGAGCTGTGTGAAGTATTGAGGGGGCAGGGATTTGATGTAACTCAGGCTACTGTTTCCCGGGATATAAAAGAGCTTCAGTTGATTAAAATTCCGGATAGTGATGGTTATAGGTATTCATTGCCTGATAATACTGCTTTTAAAAATTCTTATGAACGGATGAAACGTATTTTTCAAGATTCAGTGGTGAATATCGACTGCAGTGAAAATATCGTAGTTATAAAAACATTACCAGGAGCTGCTCAATCCGTGGCTTCAATGATTGATACCTCTGGACTTAATCGGATATTGGGGACGGTTGCCGGAGATGACACCATTATAGTGGTAGTTAAGCCAATTCAGGCTGTGGAAGAAGTAATGAGTGAGTTTTTGCGCCTGATAAGATAGATATGAAGGGCCCTTAAGGCGAAACCAAATTGTCCTGTGGGCTCCTAGCTAAGACAAAGCATAAAACTCGCCAGTGGGTAAGAAATAAAAACTCAGCTTTCGCAAATGGCAACAAGTTTGGTCGTGCGAGCATTATACTTTGTCCCGCCGTCACCCTCCACCCTGCGGGTACTACTGATGTTCCCGCTGGTCACTATTAAGGTTGCGGCCGGTCTTATTTTAGGCGATGGAGGAATACATTCTTCGTGTGTGATATCTGGCTAACCAATTGATTTGCTCGCTCTGATCCGCCTTACCCTCCTTGCTAAGACAAAGCATAAAACTCGCCAGTGGGTAAGTGCGAAAGTTAATACTATAATAACTTCTTGGGGATGAAAGCTTAAGGTTAGCGCAGGGGGATAAAGGCGATTCGTTTAGTGGGACATAACTTGTTTTACCCATCAATCTAAGCATCACTAGCTAACTTATATAGAGAAAGTAAGACCGGACCCAAGCGGTCTTAAGCATTCATCCGTACAATTTTCATCTGCACTTGTGTCATGCAGACATGTTTGGTTGAGTTATTAGTCTATCTAAATAGCCGGAGCTGTGGGGAGATATAGGTGAAAACTTATCAGAGTGGGAAGGGATCATATGCTGCAGGAAATCTATATTAATAACTTTGTCCTTATAGATGAATTGCGTCTTGAACTGCTGCCCGGTCTCAATGTCTTGACCGGAGAAACGGGAGCAGGCAAATCAATTATTATCGATGCGCTAGGTTTAGTTATAGGTGATCGAATCACTAACGATTTTATCAAGGATAGTCAATATAAAGCGGTAGTCGAAGCAGTATTTGACGTGAGCTGTAATCACGAGGCTCGTAACTTCCTTCAGGAAAACGGCCTGCTGGAGGAGGATGACCTGCTTATTTTAAGCCGTGAAATAACTCCCGGCGGAAGGAATACCACCAGGATTAATGGTAGAAGCGTTAATGTTTCGGTCTTAAGAAAACTAGCGGTTAATCTGCTGGACATGCATCTTCAGCATGATCAGCTGAGCATACTAAGGCCAGAGATGTATCTCAAATATGTTGATAGTTTCTCGCCCGGAAGTGAAGAGATATTACCGTTAGTACAGAGTAAACATAATGAAATAAGAAACAAAAAGAAGGATATAGAGCAGCTGGAATTAGACGAGTTGAATAGAAGGCAAAAGACTGATTTCTTAAGCTATCAGATAGATGAAATAGAAAAAGCCCGCCTGCATCCTGGAGAAGAAGAAGAATTAACCAGCCTGGTACATCGCATTCGAAACTCCCGCAAACTGCTGGAAGGCTCCGAAAGATTGCTTAATCTGTTATATGACGGACCCGAAGGACGCAATGCCTATGATCTGATATCCATGTCGGTCAATCAATGTGCTGATATGGGTGATGAGCCTATTTTTGTTACCCTGCAGCAGCAGTTGGAAGAGTTCTATTACCTTCTCCAGGATAAATCGGCAGAAATTTCATCATATCGTGATTCACTTGATTTTGAGCCAGGTTTACAGGAAGAGGTCGAAGAGAGAATATATATTATAAATAAGCTAAAGAGCAAGTATGGCAACAGTATAGAAGAGATATTAAGTTATCTTGAACAGTCCAGGGAAGAAAAGCTTATGCTGGATAACAGTCAGGAGCGAAAGGAAACCCTGCAGCAAGAAACAGAAAAGCTCCTGGAGGAGTATAGTGATTTAGCGGATCGATTAAGCGAGAAGAGGAAACAGGGCGCACTCATTTTAAGGGATATAGTCAATAAAGAACTTATAGAACTAAATATGCCTGATATCCAGTTTGAGGTTCTGGTTGAAGCATCTCAAGAAGCAGGCATATTGGGTCAGGATAAGATAGAATTCCTTTTTTCTGCTAATCCCGGAGAGGCCATGAGGCCCATCTCACGAATTGCTTCCGGAGGAGAGATTTCTCGCTTTGTTCTGGCTTTAAAAAAGGCCCTGGCCGAGGTTTACCAGGTTCCAACCTTAATTTTTGACGAAATAGATATCGGGGTGGGGGGCACTTCACTGACATCTATGGCCTTAAAAATTAGGGAACTTGCCTCCAGCCACCAGGTAGTATTGGTTACTCATTCTCCTCAGGTGGCAAGCTATGCCAGTCAGCACTGTTTGATTGCCAAACAGGTTGCCGATGGAAAAACTTCGACTGTGGTAAAAACTTTGGGCCAGGAGGAAAAGATTAAGGAAATAGCGAGAATGTTAGGCGGAGATAATTATTCTGAGCTGACCCTGGAACATGCCCGAGAAATGTATACCCGGGCACAAACCCACCCTGCTAGTTAAGAAAAATAAGAAGCAAAGCCTTCCCAGCCATTGATATGCTCCCCTTTGAGTAGACACCTGAAATAACAAAAATTCAGGACTACGCAAAGGGGAGCATATCAATTATCGGCAGGCTTTTATTTCTACAGATTAACGGAGTTAAGATATGTATCTCTCCTAGTTTCTGGGTTTCAGGGAGTGACCAAACCTCTTTATTTGCCCAGGGATTTTGCTACCTTTAAGATATTTTCCTCACTTAGGCTGGCACTGATAATATAGTACCTATCTGGAGTCTGCCATAATAATTTCCTAAGCCCGGTTTTTTCAAAATAAATCAGCGTAGCTTCGTATTCATTAATCTTAACAGTAGAAGATTCCGCTTGATTGCTGCGGAAATTATAGGAAAACGAAGTTGGCACATTATTAATTACCAACCTGATGACCCGGAAGAACCTGAAATCAGCAAGAGCATTGTCCCCCACAGCCAGCAGACCTTGAAGCCACTTATAATCCCTATCTAAATTAGGACTAATTTCCTTTTTTAACATTTTTGCTAAAATGATGGAACTTTTTGGTCCTCCCAATTGTGTATACTATGAGAGCTTTAATGGGAGGAGGTGAAAATTATGAGAAAAATTTTAGCAGTATTTCTGCTCATCTTAATTATCATGTCGGTAATGAGTGTACCCGTATTGGCTGTAAGTAAAGATTCAGCACCGACCGCTGCTGTCCATAATACTAGAGCAGAACTTTTATCACAGATAAATCCTGAAGAGGCTAAGTCCAGAGACTATTTGATTGAGGAATGGTATTCCGAAATCAGGAGTATTGGAAATGGGCAAGTATCACTTTATGGCTGGACCAGGTGCAATACGACGTGTGATTCGGTAAGCGTTGAACTGCAACTGCAACGGTGGAACGGTTCAAATTGGTCAACTATTGGCACATATGTGTTTGAAGCATTTAATACCGATTATAACTGGGGATTAAGAACCGTTTCAGTGTCTACGGGCAACCATTATCGGGTGAAAAGCTATCATCGGGCCAATTATGGGGCGATTTACGACCAGACTACTGCTGTAACAAAGGCGATTTATGTGGACTAAGCTTATTTACAAATAATTTTTAAGACAATAGAGGATCATTAATAGAACTACTAAATGAAACAGGAAATGTAACATCAAACTGGTTAGAATAAAGACTATTTCAGATGATTTACTGTTATTATTCCAATGTGATTGTCCAAGAACTTTGTGTGACCTAATATGTCTAATAATATTGTGCAACAGGAGGAATGAAATAAATGAATAAAATTAGAAAAACTATGTTAATAACCTTAGTTATTTTATTGACAATGTCAGCTAGTAGTTTTGCCTATGAAAAAGAAGCAGACGAAGTTTATTTAAATAGAGATTTATTGGAAAAGGAAATTTGGAACGAATACATTAAACTTGATGAATTTCAGAAACATTATGCAGAAAACCCAAAAGACGCAGAGGCTATGATAGACAGTATAGTTGATACTAAGATGCAAATTCACAGGAACAATTCTATTACTCCACGAGGAGGCCAAGGTACTATTGCATATATTAATTTTCCTCAATTTAAACAAAAAAACAGTTATTACTGTGGCCCTGCCAGTGCATTGACAGCTATCTATGGAATGGGAGAAGAAAGTAGTGTTACTGGAAGTACGTATAATGCAAAGCAGGATACATTAGCATATAATATGGGGACAAGTAGTGGTATTGGTACATATGTTTATAGAATGAGGAATGAATTGAATAACTACTCATCAGAGCAGTATAATTATTATTACGCACCAACCAAAAATGATATGTGGTGGATTATTGGTGGTAGTTTATTATCAGATAATGCACCTATTTTACATGCCAATACCCGAGAATTTTCATATTATGAAAATTATAATGTAGAACATTATTTAACTATTGTGTTTCATAATACAGCTATTGACGATGATGAGATAGGTTGTATGGCGGTAATGGATAATCATTATAATGATGATTATTATGGAACACATGATATTTCGTTAGATGAAGCTTATGAATCTATCAGAGGAAGATATTTAATTGGGGTATCACTATAAAATTTATTTAGATTTTATTCAGGATGCGGGAAGAAATCTTCCTGTATCCTGAATGAGTAGGAGGTTTGCCTTGAATAGGATAATAAATAGTATTATTATCATGTTATTTCTTGTTTCTTTTAATTTAATTATATTTGGTTGTAGCACTGAATCTCGCCAGGTTGATAATATTTATAAAAAAGAAAACATTTCAAATCAGGCCGAATCCTTTAACCATATAATTTCTCGAAATGATGATATTTTCGAAGTAAATTATTTTCCATTATCTGTTCCTGAAATAGAAGGAGTAAGAGAGGAAATAGGTGGATGTACTGTATTTGGCAATAAAATATATTACATAGTTAATTTTCCTGAAGACCAGTCCACTATTGCCAAATCATCTAGAGTGTACGAATATGATACTGTCACAGCTACAAACAAATTTATTTATGAAATAAAAGATCCAGAAGTTACTTGGATCAATGAATTAAGAGCAGATGAGAAAAAATTGTATTGGACGACACTGGGAATAAACAAATGTACTTTGGAAAGTTTTGACCTAAAAACACAAGAAGTGAAAAAAATCCACTCGATTTCTTATGAACCAATAAATCGACCTATAGTTTTAGGCGGTAATAGCAGATATCTTGCATGGTATGAATATGATGATGGAACAAATTTATTCAAGCTTGTGAACTATAATCTAAGTGAAGAAAAAATTTCCTACATTAATAAAGATAGTATGTATTTTTACGGGTTTGCTCGTCCAAGCATAAATAGGGATAAAGCCCTGATTATAAAAGACGTCAATGATATACTCTCTTTCAATTTAATTAACGTAGAGAACTTTCAGATAGAACATAAGTTTAACTTATCTAAAGAAATAGAATGTGTTCGGCCTCAAGTTAGTAAAGATTATATAGTATGGAACGATAAACGGGGCGAAAATATATATTTTTATGATTTTAAACTTCATGATGTATCAAGGATTAGTTTTAGAGAATTATTAGACAAGAGTGTTTTTTCAATGCATCTCTTTGACAATATATTGTATATACATACTACTGCTCACGAGGATATATGGTTTTTTGATTTAAAAGAAAAAAACTATGGCACTATAACATGGTTAATAGAAAATTCACCCATATCTGGGGATGCAAATTATTCATCGTCAAAAATTTCTTTAGATAATCAATACATAAGTTTACTTGACGACTATACTGAACAATATACTAAGCATTATGCGTGCATAATTAAACCTAAGTATGAACAATAAGTGTTTTAGGAATAGACCGCTGTGGGTCTGTCAATAATTTTGTGCTTTGCTCTTTGCCAGTAATAGGTTTGATATGCCCCCCTTCGTATAGTCCTGAATTTTTGTTATTTCAGGGTCTAATCAAAGGGAGTTTATCGTTAATCTGCAGGTTTTTCTTTTTTGTATCTTGACCCAGTTAGTTTATGATACTAGAGCTTTATATTCCCAGGGATTTTGCCACCTTTAAGATATCTTCCTCACTTAGGCTGGCACTGATAATATAGTACCTATCTGGAGTCTGCCATAATAATTTCCTAAGCCCGGTTTTTTCAAAATAAATCAGCGTAGCTTCGTATTCATTAATCTTAACAGTAGAAGATTCCGCTTCATTGCTTCGGAAATTATAGGAAAACGAAGTTGGCTGGTCTATTAGGTTTTCATCAATTATCAGTTCATTTCCTATTGAATCTAGATAGTGGAGTTCGGCCGGTGACAGACTATCTATTCCTCTTATATAAATCCCGTCCAAAGTATAAGCAGCTGGAATATAACCAGGAAGGACTATTTCATAATCCAGCAGTTGCCGGGCTTCTTCAGGAGAATATAAATCTTTATGATTAGCATTTTGTTCAATATTAGTACTATCTATAACAGGTATACTGTTATTGGTTTGAGTGACTCCGGATATACTCACCACATTATTAATTACTGACTTGATGGCCCGGAAGAACCTGAAATCAGCAAGAGCATTGTCGCCCACAGCCAGCAGACCGGTCAACAAAACCATGAGTATAGCTGCTGCAGCAGCAAGTTTTTTGAATATAGAAATATTTGTTTTATTATTGATACTCTCAATTTCTCTTGAAATATCTGACCATACTTGATCTTTGTCAGGAGGTATTATACTGTTAGCCGTCTCTTTTAAGCCTTGGGAAAGCTCACGATCAAAATCATCAAAATAAGTTTTCATCAAACCACCCCACTTTCATTTTGGGACTCTAGAATAGCCTTTAATATCATCTTGGCCCTACTTATCCTGCTCTTGACCGTTCCTAACGGAAGATCCAACATATCTGCTATCTCTTGATCAGTTAAGTCTAAATAGTATTTAAACACCAGTACTTCTCTATATTTTACCTTAATTGTATTAAGGGCTTGCTTCAGGTCAATTTCTTTATCCTTTTGTTCTATGATATTTCCCGAGTAAGCTGGTTTGTTTTCAAGTTCATTAATATCGGCTATAGGAATGGAATTAGCATGCTTCTTTATCGTATTCTTGGCCTGGTTCGAGGCTACTATAGTCAGCCATGAATACATATTATCCAAATCCTTCAAATCGTCCAGTTGTTTATAGGCAATAATAAAAGCCTCCTGGGTGGCGTCTCGGGCGATAAACTCATTTTGAATAATCAGATAAGTTGTTCTGTACACCTTTTCATAATGGGTATTAAAAAGTATTTTAAAAAACTCTATTTTGTTCATAATTTTATGCCCCTCTAAAACAAATCCAGAAAAGTTATATTGTACCGACATGGAAAAAAATGCAAACGGCTTAGCTAATACTATACCAGAAAACAATAAATAAAAAATCATACTATAGCTATATTTCAAGAGCCTCGAAGCCACCTCTAACCCCTCTCTAAATTAGGACTAATTTCCTTTTTTAACATTTTTGCAAAAAAGATGGAACTTTTTGGTCCTCCCAATTGTGTATACTATGAGATCTTTAATGGGAGGAGGTGAAAACTATGAGAAATATTTTAGCAGTATTTCTTCTCATCTTAATTATTATGTCGGTAATGAGTGTACCTGTATTGGCTGCAAGTAAAGATTCAGAACAGACCGCTGCTGCCCATAATACAAGAGCAGAACTTTTATCACAGATAAATCCTGAAGAAGCTGAATCCAGCGATTATTTGATTGAGGAATGGTATTCCGAAATCAGGAGCATTGGAAATGGACAAGTCTCCCTTTATGGCTGGACCAGGTGCAATAAAACGTGTGATTCGGTAAGTGTTGAACTGCAGCTGCAACGGTGGAACGGTTCAAATTGGTCAACTATTGGCACATATATCTTTGAAGCATTTAATACCGATTATAACTGGGGATTAAGAACTGTTTCAGTGTCTACAGGCAATCATTATCGGGTGAAAAGCTATCATCGGGCTGAAGACGGTTCGATTTATGATCAGACAACTGCTGTTACAGAGGCGATTTATGTTGATTAGTTTGTTTGCTTAGTCTTTGGAAAAGCTTGGGCTAAGTTATCATAAAAAGCAAAATATTATATATATACAATTACAAGGAGTGAAATACTATGATAAAAAAGAAGAAATTATTTGTGACCATTGCTCTTAGCCTCTTAATTATCTTTGCATCAGGCAATAATGTTTTAGCAAACCCACTGTCGGTTGACGAATACCAGAGTAATTTTTCATGTTGGTGTGCTTGCGCTTCTCAAATTTGTGGATATTTTGAAAACTACTCAACCGAACAAGATTATTATAACTGTGAGGGAGCAATATTTTATTATTATGGTGGACAAGTGAATGGAAACATAGACTGGATTGAAGGTGGAGTCCAATATATTACGGACATAAATGGTAGTGTACAATACAATCCTTTGAGCTGGACTGCAGTTAAATACCAAATAAACAATGATTGCCCAATTGCAGCTGCCCTAGGTGATTATTATGGCTCTCAACATGCAATTACTATTAGAGGTTATAAAACAGAAAACTTTATTAATTATTGCTACTATGTAGATCCATATGATGGATTATACCATCTAAGGGCTTATAATTATTTAGTTAATTCATGGGATTGGGCTAATTCTGCGTTTTGGGTATAGGAGGGAGATGAATATAATGGAAAAAAAATTGGTTTTATTAATAACAATACTAGTAGTAGGCTTGGTAACGATAAGAGTACTGCCATCCAGTGCAGAACAAATTGTAAACCAGGAGTTTTTACAGAATAATGAACGAGAAGTGGTGGAAAGTGCAATAAAATCAGGAATGATATTTATAAACCAGGAGTTCCTAGAGAATCCCGACTGGAATGTTTCGGAGGAGCAGCTTCCCGCTATTGCAGGTACCCCATATAAGGTCTATCCAATAGATCCAGAAAAGTTTAAAAACATGAATGCAGATAGCTGTTTGAGAGATTTTATAAAAGGCAGTTATGAATGGGAATTTCCTATACTGACATCGGAAGGAGAAGTTATTAATGTTGGTTCAATAGCTTTCTTAAATGGAGCCTGGCAATTTGTCGGTTTAGGATTAACTATACCCCAAAGCGGAGTTGAATTAAGTTCTAAACCTGATCAAATAATTGAGTTGTTGGAAAAGGAAGATTTAGTAGTGAATTTCACTGATTTTAAGCATATAAGATGGGGACTTCCCCCAATGGATTTATTGGTAGTTACAGCCAACTCGCAAGAATATGTTGTTCCAATATATTATCAGCAAAAAGAAAACCATGAAGATGGCCGCATTTTTCCGGTGTTGGATAAAATTAAACCGATGCAAGTGTATAAAGCAAATTATTTTATAAATTTAATAGAAGCAGAACTATCTAATGCTGATCCGCATATGACAATTATTAAATAATAGAAATAGTCCATGTCTTCAAATATCCATAGATATAAAATAGAGCATCTTTCAGAGAGCTTTTTCTGGGGAGATGCTCTGTTATTAAATCCATATTCTCATACTGGTTGCCGCCGCATTGTTAGAATTTCGGATAGTTTGATAAGATAAAACAGGGTGCGAACGGAGCAGGAAGATCTTTCAAATAACCGGCAAAAATTCGATAAAGAGTTTAAGAAGAAGTCGATATTACCAAATTAAAGAAAGGAGTCGAATTTATGCAGCGAAAATTGGTGATTTGTTTTATAGCAGTTTTTTTATTTTCAGGGTGTTCATTAAGCACAGAGAATAGTCCGATTACTAATCAACAATCGGATAATATACCAGTCGAAAACAAGTATTATCAACTGGGATATAAATTAAACGAAACATTTATACCTCATAACAATAGTATATATCTGGCCACGGTTAATGGTGAACCTATCAATCTGAATGAATGGAATTATATGGTGTATTATATGGAGGGTAAGAAAACTCAGGAAGATGTATTCCAAGATTTTGTAAAATTGAAAACACAAGTAGCTGCAGCAAAGATAAAAGGTCTTATGCCTACATCTGAAGATATTTCTCAAATAATGAATAACACGCTAGCTTCTTTAGCTGATGAAGAATCATCGTTATCTATGTTGCTGCAAGGGGCAGAATTGACTGGTGACGAATACTGCGAAATTATGAAGCCTCAATGGATGGATAAACTGGCTGCATCAAACTGGCAGATTTATGTTAACGATTACCTAAACAGCAATGAAGAGATGGATTTGGGTGGCATGGATCAAGCAGATTTTTCCAAAGCTTTTGATTCACTGGCTATTGAAGAATTTGGTGATTTGGAAGTAATCATAACTGAAGATGGCATCCAGGCAGGAATGAATAACAGTTGGATTAATAATGTGCATTAACTTATTAGTCATTTTTTATTTTAACCATATTCGGGGGAAAATTAACCCGGGCATGGCTAGTTAAAAACGATTGCTGTGATAGAAGCAGCTGTTGCTCTTGAAAATATGCTTTGGATGAAATGCGAAGGGGCATTAAGGAGTGAATAATATTTTCAAATTCGTAGTTATGGGATTAGTGATATGTATCATTTTTGGGGGTGTAAATTAAGCTGTTTATTCCTACCACATCCGGCCACTGTTCTTGGGATGGATTATAATTATTTGCTAAGTCTAATGAAATACCGTGAACAATAGTTTTGGAAGAAATAATAGTTTATTCAAGGAGGTGTTACTATGCCTGCTGTTGTTCAGAGAATATTAAACATCATTGTTGCTGGGTTAAGCTTATATTTTTCAGTTATTATCATAACTTATATTTATGCAAGCTTAACGCCTGGTAAAGGAATGAGCATGGCATTGAAACCTGACTTTACAGAAATAATAATTGCTATGATACTACTGGGGTCAACCTTTTACTATTTCAAATCTGGCCAGCAAATAATGAAAATAGTCTCATCTATTGGATGTATATGTATGTTTGTTATCTTAATAATGGTGTTTTTTTCATGAGTTGCCGGATAATCAACAATTATGCCCCAAAAACTAATCAACCTGGATATGGTAACGAACTGTTTTCTGCCTGTCTATAAGAAATGTTTTTTTGTTATATATTGCGGCTTTTAAAAGGGGAGTGGGAATAAAATGGTATTAACCAAAGCGCTGGAGACATATAGTAAATATTTCCGTATGATCGTATCCATTGTTCTGCCAGTTGGGATAGTAATAGGTTTAATTTTATGTGGAATTAGCAGTTCGGAATACCATAAACTGGATTATCTGCTGATATTTAATGTTCCAGGTTGGCTTTTAAGCCCCTTATGGATAGGAGCATTGATATATAGCTTATCAATGCTGGAATCAGGGCAGGAAATCACTTATAAAAATACTGTAAAACATGGCTTAAAAACATGGTGGAAACTTGCTGTTATAGGCATGATTGTAATAGGAGGCCAGTCTCTTCTGTTGGTTTTCCCATCATATAAATACAACTTATCGTGGTTATATTATTTGATCATTGTATTTATCGTTATGCGATACATATTCATATTGCCCGTTTTAACCCTGGAAAGCAGAGGTGCAATAGGATCATTGCGGAGATCTGCTGAATTATCAGAAGGCAAACGTTTAAGCATGTTTTTTGAATTTATCGGATTGTGGGTTTTGCTCTATGTAGTAAAGTTTCTACTGACCATGCTTCTTGGATGGGCGGGAAATCTTCTCGGAGCAATATGGATAGCACAAGTATACTTTATTATAATTCTAGGTATGATCGGGCCAGTTATAGCCTCTCTCATTATAGTCTGGATTTACTATTACTACCTTGAGCAAAGCAAATCCACGATTCAACAGTAAAAACCATAGAATAATTACAAATGATGGATCTAAGTATGGCTAGAATTTCGTCTTAACGAAATAGGGGGTAGAGGAAAAATGAGAAAAATCTTTAATTTTTTTAGTAAATTATGTATATGCCTAGGTCTGCTAATCGCATTAATTAATATTGGGGGACCCCCTCTGAGTTCAAGTTGGCATCAGCTTGAACAGCTATATTATATGGAGTATTTTTTGGTGGACTATTTTGGGGCTTAGGTTATATTATTGACAAATTCTTATCTAAAAAATAATATTTAATGTGACCTTACCCAGGTTTGATAGACACTGAGAACACCCCTATAAAGCATTCATTGCCAGTGACAGAGAACATTCTAAATCGGGAGTTGTTTGCTATTTATATCTTTTTGGATTGGGATCACCTTATGGAATTAAAGTCTTAGGATGGATAATGAACCGTTTAGAATGTCCGGGTCCTCGTATAGCTGTAAACGTTTTATCAGGGGCTATGATAGTCAGGTCGCTAACTCGTGCCTGACAACAACTTATCAATGACTGAAAGTCCTTTATGGGCAGATGATGGTAAAATAATGTCGTTATTAGAAGAACCCGAAGTTGAAGTTACTCCAGAAGGTCGTCACTTGGGAATTGCTTATTGATGTCACTCTATAAGTTTATTTGGTTTTGCTTAGTTTGAGCATCAGGAATTTATAAGTTTCGGAAAATATAAATGGATTCAGCAATAAGACAGATAAAGTCAATAATATTTGATTAAGTATGATCTTATATTGTCTGGTAGTTCCAGTATAGTTTTACTCCTGCAGGGCAAAAATATATTCTAGCAATCTGCATGGGAGTGAATCATTTGAAACAAACCAGACCAGTTATCGGAATTATTATTTCCCTATTGTTTTTATTATTATGCTTTTCATCTCAGGGCAGAATAATCCTTAGTCTGCCAGACAATCAAAAGATGGTGGTAGGGGAAAAAAATATCATAGATATTAATCTGCCTCGACAGCTGGAAACGCAGTTTGAAATGAAAATTTTGGGACCATCTCAAAGTGTGCTGGCTGCTCCCCAGAACTCCCCCGTAAGTATTACCAGAAATGATTCAGGTTATGAAATTTCGGCACTCAAACCCGGTAAAGTGGATCTGCAGTTGAAATTGCTTGGTTATATACCCGTTAAGTCTATCTCTATCGAAACCATGGCACCCAGACGGGTTGTTCCCGGCGGCCACTCCATCGGGGTATTATTGCAATCTAAAGGCATCATGGTGGTGGGGTTTGCGCCAGTAGTCAGCGATAGCGGGGAGAAAATATATCCAGCTCGGGATAATGGAGTGCAAATAGGTGATCTGATTTTGGAAGTTAACGGGCAGAAGGTAAAAAGCGAAACGGATTTAGCACAGATAGTAGATGCCAGCCAGAATAAGACTATGGAAATTAAAATCAAAAGAAAAGAAAAATATCTTACGGTTCCGGTTATCGCACATCTATGTCCGGAAACCCAGAGGTATCGAATTGGCTTATATGTGAGGGATGGAGTAGTGGGGGTAGGGACCTTAACCTTTTGGGACCCGGAAACTAATAAATATGCAGCTCTGGGACATATAATTCTGGATGCTGATACCAGGCAGGGAATAGATGTATTAAAAGGGAAAATTGTAAGTGCTTCCATACAGACGATAAAAGCTGGAAAGCCAGGAAAACCAGGGGAAAAGATCGGTGTATTCGATAACTCGGGGAAAATAGAAGGCAGTATAGATAAAAACGGTTCTTTTGGTATATATGGTGAAACAGCAGTTGATATAGATAACGAACTTTGCAGTTATTCGCTGGAGGTAGGCTACGCTCATCAGGTCAAAGAAGGTAAGGCCGAGATATACACTGTTGTAAATGGTACAGACATTGAAAAATTTGAAATAGAGATTGAAAAGGTTTATCCGGAAAGAAAGAATGGCAAAGGCATGGTCATTAAAGTAACTGACCCTCGTCTTTTGAGTCTTACTGGAGGTATTATCCAGGGTATGAGCGGCAGTCCAATAATCCAGGATTCTAAAATTATTGGTGCAGTCACCCATGTATTTTTAAATGATCCTCAGCATGGTTATGGGATCTTCATGGATCAGATACTGTCTGAAATACCTGAGCAATCAGAATTACAAGCGGATGTTAGTTGAATATTTCTCAGAGGTCAATTAAGTAACAGACTTATGCATATCTTGTCTAATTGAGTATGAATTTAAAAAGATGCCATATTAATTCGACAAATTAAAAAAGAATCCTAAATATTGCCAGAAGCACTATATAAGCTCTTGAACCAACTGCCTGGATATACGCCAGGTGTATTTATATGTATCATTATGGTGTTGCCTGTGATAATATAGGGTAATTTGGTAGAAAAAAAAAAGAGGAAATGGTTGGTGTATAATAGAAAAAGGATATTAAATTATAAAAATGCGATATTATAGGGATGAGGAGGATTCATTTTATATGTTTAGTGAATCAAATCAAATTAAAGTCTTAGTTGCTGATGATAACCGGGAATTTTGTGGAATATTAAAAAGTTATTTTTCTAATGATCCTGATTTTGAATTAATCGAAGTATGCACCAACGGAATGGAAGTTATAAATGTATTACAAAAAGAAGAAGTAGAAGTATTAATCCTGGATTTAATCATGCCATATATGGACGGGATTGGAGTGCTTGAAAAGATCAATGTTATGAATCTTGAGAAACGTCCTCGGATTATCATTTTAACTGCTTTTGGGCAGGAGAATATAACCCAGAAAGCTGTTCAGCTGGGTGTCGATTATTATATCCTTAAACCTTTTGACCTGGAGGTTTTAGGAGACCGGGTAAGACAGGTGGTAAGAGACATAAAGGGAGACGATAGTCCGATGTCTATTACTCCATCTTCTATTCCAATTAAGAATTCACGTAATTTGGAGGTCGAGGTTACCAGAGTAATTCATGAAATTGGAGTCCCAGCTCACGTAAAAGGATATCAATACTTGAGAGATGCCATTATGCTGGTAGTTGATGAAATCAACTATCTGGGCGCGGTTACTAAAGAATTGTATCCTACTATTGCACAAAAATATGATACTACACCCAGCAGAGTTGAGCGGGCTATCAGACATGCCATAGAACTGGCCTGGGATCGTGGCGATGTAGACAAAATAAATAAAGTCTTTGGTTACACTATTAGCGGCGAAAAAGGAAAACCGACTAATTCTGAATTTATTGCCATAATTGCTGATCGTTTAAGATTGGAAAACAAAGTTAGTTAAAAGCCGGAATAATGAGAATTGAATTTATTGTATTTAAAAACCTTTTATTGTAAACAATAAAAGGTTTTTAATATGATGGCCATTGCTGGATTGCTGGTATAAGTAATTTTCGGAATAGTTCGTTTGCGGAAATCAAATTAGACAGTGAAAGAAATTGATATAAATTGATGTAAACATACAGAATAGTTATTTTTTGAAAGTGTGCAAATCAAATAATTTGCGGAGTTTTTATTTTATTTATAGTATATGGTAATATATATTGATAGTTGTATAGCCTTTACTATTCTGGTAAAACAATAGCTGAGGTGACAAATGATTATAAAGGGCAGGGCCAGGTTGGATTGCAGAACCAAGAATCTGGTTAAAAGATTAAAAAGAAGCGATATAGCAATAATTAACCACGATGATATTGATGAAGTAGCGGCTAATTCATTAATTGACATAAAACCACAGGCTATTATCAATGCCGCCCCGTCTATTACTGGGCGTTATCCGGCCAAGGGGGTATATAAAATCCTCAAAGCAGGTATTCCAGTTCTGGACGATGTAGGGGAAGATATCTTTCAGCAGGTGAAAGAGGGTATTACTCTCGAAATACATGGAAATCAGGTCTTCTATGGGAAACGGATGGTTGCTGAAGGTACTCTCATCAGTATTCATGATGTAGAATTAAAACTAAAACAAGCCAGCCAAAACATTCAACAGGAGCTGGATAGATTCGTAGAAAATACTCTGGAGTATGCTAAAAAAGAAAAAGATGTGCTGCTGGGAACCATGGAAATACCAGCTATTGATACACCCATGCGGAACCGTCACGTATTAATTGTGGTGCGAGGCAGCAGTTATAAGGAAGATTTAAAGACTATTAGTTCATACATTTTAGAGGAACAACCGGTTCTGGTAGGTGTTGATGGAGGAGCTGATGCATTACTGGAATTCGGCTTGAAGCCTGATATTATAGTAGGTGACATGGATAGTGTTTCTGACGAAGCTTTAGGGTGTGGAGCTGAGATAATTGTTCATGCCTATCCTAATGGGACTGCTCCAGGATTAGAGCGCGTGCAGATGATGAATGTAGAAGCCAAGACGTTTCCTATGCCTGGAACCAGCGAGGATGTAGCTATGATTATGGCATGGGAAGAAGGTGCGAGTCTGATTGTGGCTGTTGGAACACATTCCAATATGGTTGACTTCCTGGAGAAAGGGCGCAAAGGTATGGCCAGCACTTTCTTGATCAGACTGAAAGTAGGATCGATTTTGGTTGATGCCCGGGGAGTAAGTCAGCTATACCGGCAAAACTTGCATCGAAGGTACCTATTTCAACTTTTCGTCGGGGCGCTGGTTCCCATATTTATTATTCTATGGGTTTCTCCGGCCACTAAACCTCTATTTCAAATATTGCTATTACAGCTGAAACTTTTATTTAATATTTAACATGGTTAAAATTGGGGTGTAAATAATGATTGATCTCAAGTATCATATTGCTTCGATTGTTGCAGTCTTCCTAGCTCTGGGGCTGGGAGTTTTAATTGGCAGTACTATTGTGGGGGACGATTTGCTGGTTGATCAACAGCAGAAGATGATTGAACGTCTGGAAGAGCAATTTTATGGTTTGAAGGACCGCGAAGTTGAACTTCTGGCTGATAATGATTATAAGGAACAATTGATAAGTAATTACGAGAATTACAGCCAGGCTTTGCTTCCGGCTGTTGTGAGCGGGCGACTGGAAGAATATAAAGTAGCAATAATTGTTACTGGTGATAGTGAAATACCAGCGGGTATGATTAATGCCATTTCCATGGCCGGGGCTCAGGTAGTGTCTAAAACAGTGCTTCTTTCCAATATGAAACTGGAGGATGAAGAGACCAGCAGTCGTATCAAAGAATATTACGGGCTTTCTAACAGTGAGAGTAAAGCTGCTGTCAGACAAAAGATTGCCGATAGTGTAGCCCAGGTTATTATGAATAAAGAAGAAGAAGGAACCATAGCATTTCTTCAGCAAAATAATCTGGTCAAATTTAGCGGAGCAAACGATATACCAATAAACGGGATAATAATTGTGGGTGGAGCTAATAATTTTAGTAATTGTTTTGTAGATGATTTTGACGGCAGATTGATCGATAATTTCCTCCATGATGGTGCGAAGGTGTTTGGAGTTGAGGGAGTACAGGTAAACTATTCATATATAGGCATTTTTCAAGAATATAATATAAGCACTATTGATAATATAGATAAAAGCCCGGGACAGGTATCATTAATTTTGGCCATGGAAGGAGAAGCCGGCAATTATGGCATTAAGACTACCGCTCAGAAATTTATGCCTACGATACCGGTTGATTATAAATTATAAGAGGTAGATGAAGATGAAGTCAGTTATGGCAGTAATTCCTGCCTTTAATGAAGAGGAAACTATAAAATCAACTATTACCGCTGTACAAAAAGTGGAAAGAATAAGCAAAATACTGGTGGTCGATGATGGTTCGAGGGATGGCACGGCTAAACGGGCTCAAGAAGCTGGTGCACAGGTCCTCATCCTGGAACATAACTGCGGCAAAGGTGGAGCCATGAACCGGGCCGTGGAATTAGCAGATGCCGATATAGTGGTCTTTTTGGATGCTGATCTGGGTGAAACAGCGTCTCAGGCCAGTTTAATAATTGAGCCTGTTTTTAATGGAGAAACCGATTTGTGTATTGCTGCTTTCAGACCTCCGACGAAAAAAGGAGGCTTTGGTCTGGTCAAAGGAACCGCCCGCAGGGCTATACAAAAAATAGCCGATATAGAGCTTAATTCACCTTTGAGCGGACAGCGGGCTATGAGCAGGGAGGTGCTTATGACAGTAACTCCTTTCCATGAAGCATACGGAGTTGAGCTAGGTATGACATTAAATGCCCTGGCTAATGGTTTCAGGGTTAAAGAAGTGCTTACCGAAATGAAACATAATGAAACCGGAAGAGATCTGCGCGGATTTATACACCGGGGCAAACAGTTCCTGGATGTAATCAAGGTTATTAATCTTGAAAACAGGAGGCAAAGTATTTGAGTATATTTCTTGCAATAACGGCACTACTGGCTGGATTTGTTTTTGAGGCAGTAGTGCTGTATTTGTTATTGAATATGTTAAAAGATGCTGGAGCTGTAGGAAAGAATTATGCTGGCCAGGAAATTCCTGTAAGTACGGGCATCAGTTTCCCCATAGTTGTGCTTATCGTTTATCTGATCTATGGTTTCTTTTATCCTCATGATATTACAGCTAATGTATTCTTGATTGGAATTACCATGATATCCTTTTTGGGATTCATTGATGATAGGTTAGGTACCAGAGATGTTACCGGCCTTAAGGGGCATCTTAAAGCACTACTGCAGGGTAGGCTTACGACTGGTGGTTTAAAGGCGGTCGGAGGAGGAATAATCGCTTTATATCTGGCAGTAAGCAGTCATACCGTCCTTACCGGAGAGATTATCCTGGATACTCTTATTATCGCCTTATTTACTAACATGCTAAATCTTCTTGATTTGAGACCAGGGCGAGCGATTAAAGGTTTTTTGGTGTTTTTTCTGATGATAGTAATTGCAGCATTAGGGCAGATTTCCTGGCTGTTTATGGGCCCGCTGCTTGGTGCCGTGATATATTATTTCCGGATAGATATAAAAGCAAGAGCTATGATGGGAGATGCGGGCTCAAATGTTCTGGGTCTAACCCTGGGATATTTATGTGTTATCAACCTAGGACTCATTCCAAGGATCTTTATCCTTCTTGGCCTGCTGACAGTACACATATATACCGAAAAATATTCCCTGTCCCAGACTATAGAACGGGTTCGCTGGTTGAGGATTCTAGATGAGCTAGGAAGGGGTCAAGCATATGATAAATCAGCAGAGGATAATTGAAAATTTTGTTGCTATGGTAGAAATTGCATCAGTATCAAGTAAGGAAGGTAAGATAAGAGATTATCTGCTTGCTGAGTTTAGCGGGCGGGGACTGCAGGTGGAGGAAGACCAGGCCGGTGATTTGGTGAATGGTGAATCAGGAAATTTATTGGTAAAAATACCCGGGGTCGTGGATGGAGAAGCAATCCTGTTCGCAGCCCATATGGATACTGTCGAACCAGGTGAGGGAATCAAAGCTAGTATGGAAGATGGCATAATAAGAAGCAAGGGTGATACAATACTGGGTTCCGATGACAAGGCCGCTATTGCAGCCATAATTGAAGCGGTGGATGTTTTACGGGAGAATAAAATACCTCATGGGCCACTGGAGCTGCTGATCACAGTCTGTGAAGAACAGGGCTTAAAGGGGGCAAAAAGCTTTGATTTCAGCAGATTAAATTCGGTAATAGCTTATGCATTAGATGCCGGGGGGGAGCCGGGCAGCATTATAATACAATCACCCTGTCAGAATGAGATCGAGTATAAGGTCTATGGAAAACCTGCTCATGCCGGCATGAATCCAGAGAAGGGCATTAACGCGATTCAAGCTGCAGCCGTAGCTTTATCAAGCATGCCTTGTGGTCGTATTGACCAGGATACCACCTGTAACCTGGGTATTATTGAAGGAGGAACGGCTCGTAATATTGTAGCGGACTACTGCCATATTAAGGGCGAAGCAAGGAGTCTGATCCGTTCCAAGCTGGATGATATTACAGAATTACTAACAAATACCTTTATTGATGAGGTACAGAAACAGGGAGCCCGGGCTGAGGTAGATATTAAATTTTTATATCCTGAGATTAAACTTAGTCCAGAGGATCGGGTGGTAAAAACAGCAGTAAGGGCTATAGAATCTATTGGTTTAATACCCAGGTTGGAAAGCACTGGTGGCGGAAGCGATGCCAGTATCATACATGGAGCCGGAATCCCCTGTGTTAATCTCGGTATTGGAATGAGTAATGTACACACCTGTGATGAATATATTAGAGTAGCCGATTTAATTAAGGATGCCCAGATCGTGCTGTCTATAATCAGGGAAGTCTTAAAAGAAGGTTAAACAACGGAGGTACTCGTGATTGAATTTAAACGCGGTATAATCACCAGTGAACTGTTTTGTCGTCCCGGGATACAGGCTTTCCGGGTCCAGGTGGAAGGTAAAGAGGAAAAATGTATAGTATACACTGAACTCAGCGGCAGTACCCAACCAGGTGATGAAGTGATAATAAATACTACTGCCATAACTCTAGGGTTGGGAACGGGTGGCTATCATTATGTGATAGCAAATCTAAGCCATATAGAAAAGGATTTACAGCCAGGCGGGCATATAATGAAAATGCGTTATTCGCCTATGCAGGTTAAGGTTTTAAGCGTAGAAGAAGAAGATAGTCCCCACCACCAGGAAATGCTGGGAGCAGATTCCTTGGAAAAAACTCCGGTTCTGGTAGGGACACTGCATTCTATGCTAGCCCCTTTAGCTCTTTATCTTCATAGCAAAGGCTATAAAACGGCTTATTTAATGACTGATGGTGCAGCCTTGCCTATAGTATTCAGCAATACCGTTGATATTCTAAAAAGTAGAGGTATTATCTGTGGAAGTGTAACTACAGGACACTCTTTCGGGGGTGACCTGGAAGCAGTCAATGTCTATTCTGGCCTCTTAGCCGCTAAAAAAGTTCTGCAGGCGGACGTTATCATATGCACTATGGGACCAGGTATTGTAGGGACTGGAACCAAATGGGGTTTCACCGGTATCGAACAGGGTGACATTTTGAATGCAGTCGAGGGCCTGCAGGGAACACCCATCGTGGTTCCCCGGATCAGCTTTGCCGATCCTCGGCCGAGACACAAAGGGATCAGTCACCATACCCTTACGGTATTGAAAAGCGTGTGCCGGGTTAAAGCTATATTGCCCCTTCCTCAGTTGGAGGAAATTAAAATGAATTATATACTGGATCAGCTGCTCCAGCACAACCTGCTGGACATATATAAATGCTGTCCAGAAGCGGTGGAGGGATTTCAGGCTCTATTGGAAGCGAGCAGCATGAGACTCTCTACTATGGGGCGCAGTATCAAGGAAGAGCCGGATTTTTTCATGGCGCTGGGAGCTGCTGCCCGGGTCGCAGAGCGGGTTTTGCAAGGAGAACAATTAAATCCTATCAAATATGCCTGACCTTGAGCCCTCTCAATTTAGATGCATTCTGAGATACTCTTTTAGTGTTAAGTCCAGGGGATAATCATTAAATATAGAAGGTAAGTCTTTTATTTTACCAAGAGCGGTTAATCCGTTAGCTTTAAATAACACTAGCATTTCATCACCTCTCTGGTAGTTTATGCACTGAATGGTAAAAATATGCAGGAGGTTTATTTATGGATTTTGAAGAAAAAACAATATCCTCCACCACCATATTTGATGGCAGAATCGTACGGCTTAGAGTTGACGATGTAAGCCTGCCAGATGGTGGTCAGAGCAAAAGAGAAATCGTTGAACATCCAGGTGCAGTGGCTATTTTAGCCTTGGATGAAGAGCACAACATCTGGATGGTCAGCCAGTACCGCAAAGCGGTAGAACAGGTGCTTATGGAAATACCAGCTGGAACTCTGGAAGATAACGAAGATCCTTTAGAATGCGCCCGAAGAGAATTGGCAGAGGAAACCGGCCTGATAGCAGCCGAGTGGAAGGAAATAATCAGCTATTATTGTGCTCCTGGATTTTGTGATGAAAAAACCGTCATCTATATAGCAACACAGCTGAGCAGGGGAAATGACCTGAGCCTGGACCAAGATGAATTCATAGAGGTAAGCAAAATGCCTCTGGAAACGGCTTATCAGCATGTTCTGAACGGGAATATAGTCGATGGTAAGAGCCTCATAGCTGTTCAATATGCTGTCCTGAATTATCTGGGAAAGTAATATGTTGAGTATTTATGGAGATCTGCACATCCATATCGGTGCTGCCGCTGGGCAGGCAGTCAAAATTACTGCCTCCCGCAGTCTGGATCTAAGAACCGTGCTTTTCCAGGATGCTCCCCGGAAGGGTTTGGATATGGTGGGAATTGTAGATGCCGGGACTTTGCCAGTAAGCTTTGAAATTGAGCAGATGATTTTATCCGGAGAAATTCGTGAACTGCAGCAAGGAGGATTTCTAGCCCGTAATGGAGTACTCTTAATAACGGCTTGCGAATTGGAGAGCCTGGAGGGAGTACACTGGCTTATTTTCCTGCCTTATCTTAAAAGCCTGAAAGAATTCCAACGATTCGTGCGCAGCCGGGTTAATAATATGCAGCTTTCTACCCAAAGAACCCGGGTGAATGCTAGAGAAATGGTGAATTTGAGCCTTCTCTTGGATGGTATTTTATGTCCAGCTCATGCCTTTACTCCTCATAAGGGGGTTTATGGATTCTGGGTGGATAGGATGGCAGCAGTGATGAAAGAGGATTTGAAACAGATCAAGGTTATTGAGTTGGGTTTGAGCGCAGACACAGATATGGCTGATACTATTACAGAGACCCGTCAATTTACTTTTCTGTCCAATTCTGATGCGCATTCATCCGCCAATGTTGGTCGGGAATACAATCTTTTCCGTATGCGGGCTAAGAATTTTGAAGAATTCAGGTATTGTGTGGAAAACAGCCAGGGGCGGAAAATAACCGCCAATTTTGGGATGGACCCACGATTGGGTAAATATCATCGCAGTTATTGTCCGTCATGTGCCACTATTAGCACTGATGAACCACCTGTTTTGATCTGCGGTAAATGCGGCAGCGATAAAATGATTATCGGAGTCTATGATCGCATCACCTCAATCAAAGACCGGGATCAACCCGCTCACCCTGTGGGAAGGCCTCCCTACTATTATAGGGTTCCCTTAAAACAACTGCCCGGAGTAGGACCCAGGATGCATGAGAAATTGATTACTTACTTTGGTAATGAAATATATGTAATAGAAAAAGCGTCGGAGGAAGACATTACGCGTATAGCAGGAGAGGATATAGCTTCTATGATTATGAAAATGAGAAACTCACGTATGGAAATTGTCCCCGGCGGTGGAGGGCACTATGGAAAAGTTAAAAAGAATAGTCATTAGCTGTGATGCCAGCGGAGCATGGCAAGCTGCCCGTGAAGGCATGCTGGTCATGATCGTGGACGTTATTGATATGTCTACAACGCTGGAAAGTGCTCTGGATGCTGGAGCTCTGGCTGTGCTGGGATGCAGTCCAGATTATACCCGGGCTCCGGTGGAGGTCAACCCGGAGCAAATAGGCCAGAAAGCAGCCCGGCTATCCCGGGAAAATGATACCGGCATAATACTGGTGGCAGAACCACGGTCCGGAAGCGAAGCAGAACGAATGGCCCGATGCCAGAAAGTATTGAAGGGTATAGAGAAGGAAAAAGGGATGGTTGAAGCCATTCTTCCGAATATAGGAGCTGAAACACCTCGTATGGCAGACATGAAAAATCGGGTAGTAGTTGCCGTTACAGATACCGGAGGTGTGGCCTATGATGCGGCACACTTGATAAGTGAAAGAGTAATAACCGGTACTATTGCCCGTACTCTATCCCAAAAGGGGATGCAGCCTGCTCTTACCGCAGTAAAAAGAGCCAGAGAAGCTGTCCAGGTCACTGATCAAGGTATTGCTGTAATTGCCGCCAGCAGAAACTCTATGGAAGATATGCTGGCTGCACAGTTCATCGCCAACCTATTACTACATCCATAATGCGACAATCGAAGAACCGTCCCCTGTCGCACTGTCGCACATTTGAGGGGGAGTTTGTTTGAAGCCTACATATATCATAGGACATAAGAATCCTGATCTGGATTCCATAGCCTCAGCAATCAGCTATAAGGTCTATAAGCAGAGCAGTGATGAGGGTTTATATATTGCTGCAGCAGCCGGGGAACTAAACGATGAAGCCAAATACGTTCTGGAACATCTGGAGTTTGAACCCCCATTGATATTAAAAAACGTGGGGACGCGGGTGGAAGATCTGCTTGATGAAGAGGACTATCTTTATTTTACGGCTGACATGAGTATGACTGAGATAGGTAATCTAATGCGTAAAAACAACTTGAAGACAGTTCCAGTTTTGGGTGATCAGAAAAGATTCCTGGGATTGGTTACTATTGGAGATCTGGCTATGATTTTTTTGGAAAAACTGGGGACAGGCCACCATTTGGATAGGAGTCCCCTGATCCTGCAAGAAATACTAGAGTTGAAAGTATCGAACATAATGAAAACCCATGATCTGATGTTATTCGAAAAAGACGAAACGGTAGAAGAGGCTAGAAAAAATATGATATCCACCCGATTTAGAAACTATCCCGTGGTAGATGAAAAGAATCATTATTTAGGTATGATATCCAGATATAATTTGCTGGAAATGAAAAGAAAGCAGTTGATTCTGGTTGACCATAACGAAAAAAAGCAGGCCGTTGATGGAGTGGAAGAAGCTGAAATAAGAGAGATTATAGACCATCACCGGGTAGGTGATCTGCAGACTATATCTCCCATATATTTTCACAATGAGCCAGTTGGTTCAACCTGCACTCTGATTGCAGAAAAATACCTGGAAAATGAGATTTACTGCAGCAAGAATCTTGCTGCATTAATGATGGCCGGAATACTAAGTGATACTATGCTTCTAAAATCACCGACCACCACGCCGAAGGATCAGCGTATAACCAGCAGGCTGCAGGAAATTTCAGGCTTCGAACCCCTTAGCTGGGGCAGGAAGATCTTCGAGATCACCAGGAACTGGGAGAGCATGAGTGAGGAAGACCTCATTAGTGAGGATTTAAAGGAGTACACTATCTTTGATGATACCTTTGCTATAGCACAGCTGGAAACTATTGATATAACAGGCATTGCGGCCAGGAAAAACAACCTGACCGAGAGCATGGAGTCAATTTGTGTCCGCAGAGGATATGTACTGCTGTGCTTGATGATTACTGATATTATGGAAGAAAAAACTGAAATGATAATAGTGGGGGACAAGAGGTCGGCGGCGGAGATGGCATTTGGGCAGTCTGCGGTTAATAACAGTATCATTCTTAAAGGAGTAATGTCCAGGAAAAAACAGGTAGTACCAGTGATATTTGAAGCTTTGAGAAAGCAGAGTCTGATATGAACATAAAAAGGACTAACAGCAGGAGATGCTTGCATGTTTAATGCAAGCATCTTCCTGCCGGTTGCTTTTTTATTGAAGATAGGAACAAACCATTAATCTCTTCGCAAAGCTTCTATGGGATCTAAACGAGATGCCTTGTTGGCCGGCAGCATTCCGAATAGGATGCCAATTCCAGCAGAAAAAATGAAGGCTAATAGCATAGTTGCCCATGATACCAAAGGCGGCCATTTAGCCAGTTTGGCTATTAAGTAAGCTCCGCCGACTCCCAGAGTCATGCCTATTATCCCTCCAATTAGGCATAACACTATTGCTTCAATAAGAAATTGTGTAAGTATATCTTTTCGACGAGCCCCCAGGGCCATACGCAGCCCGATTTCCCGGGTGCGTTCGGTAACTGAAACCAGCATGATGTTCATTACCCCGATGCCTCCTACCAGCAAAGAGATACCGGCGACAGCACCGATGATCAGGGTCAGTATACCAGTAATGTTACCCACCATTTCCATCTGCTGGTCCAGGGTTTGGGACATATAGGTGACCCCATGGTGACGCCGTTCCAGGAATGTAACAACTTTTTCGGTAGTCGCCTGTACGTCTTCCTGATAATAAGTAGTACCTTCAATTTGACTGATATAATTCCAGGGGAAGATATCCATCCATACCCGGATTGGAACATAAACATACTGACTGTTTCCCATATTAAAAATGGAACCTTCTTGTTTTACTACTCCGATGACGGTGAGAGAAGTTCCGGCTATAACTATTTGCTCCCCTATAGCACTCTTTTTGAGGAAAAGCTCCTGGGCCAGGCCTTCGTCAATGGCTGCCAAACGGCGTCGGCCCTGTTCATCAGCACCGTTAAAGAAGCGGCCTTCTTTCATATTTAAATTGCGCATGGGAGCATAATCAGCGGAAACTCCTACCACCTGAACTGATTTGACATTTTTTCCGCCTCTAACCTGGCTATAAGCATAAGCACTGGGGGAGATATATTTTATTTCCGGAATTTGTTCTTTGATGGCTTCCATATCCTTAAGGGCAAACTCATCACCGGTTCGAGGCTGGTCGGAACGCCAGTCAGTATATACGGCAAAAAGATTGCTGCCGATTTTCTCCATTTCACCCATTACTGTGGCTTGCCCCCCCTGACCGATGGCTACCACAGCAATTACTGCAGCAATACCTATTACTATTCCCAGGGTAGTAAGTGCTGATCTAAATAGGTTGGAGCGGATGGAATCCAAAGCTATCATGATGCTTTCAAGGATATTCATTAAAAATGCCCCCTTTGCTCTGGTGTGGTTGGAGAGGACAATAGCAATTCTTCCTTTTCGATTACGCCATCACGGAAATGGATTATTCTCTGGCTGTAACGAGCAATGTCGGGTTCATGGGTAACTAAGACTATAGTAGTATCTTCTTTATGCAGCTGAGTGAAAATGTTCATTATTTCCTCGCTGGTTTTGCTGTCCAGGTTTCCGGTAGGCTCATCTGCCAACAGAACTTTGGGGTGGTTTACCAGGGCTCTGGCAATGGCTACCCTCTGGTTTTGTCCTCCAGAAAGTTCAGTCGGACGATGGTCCAATCGATCCAGCATTCCCACTTTCCCCAGAGCCTCACGAGCTAATTCAAGCCGCTTTTGTTTATTTACTCCAGCATAGAGCATAGGCAATTCCACATTACGTAAAGCTGTCATCCGGGGGAGGAGGTTGAAATTTTGAAATACGAAGCCGATTTTTTTATTGCGTATAAAAGCTAGCTCATCTGCGGTGACCTGGCTGATTTCCTGTCCATCCAGCCAATAGGAGCCAGAGGTTGGTTTGTCCAAACAGCCTATAAGGTTCATGAAAGTAGATTTGCCAGAACCGGACGGGCCCATTATAGCAACATATTCTCCCGGTTTTATTGAAATGGTAACTCCGTCCAAAGCTCTTACCGGAAGAGTATCAGGCCGATAAATTTTGCTCAAATTCTCTGCTTTGATCATGCCTTAACCTCATCTGCTACCGGGGTATTTTTGGCAGGTTTTACTGCCTGGCCCTCCTCCAAGGTTTCACCCGGTTCTAATATTACTATGTCACCTTTTTCCAGACCTGCAGTTATTTCTATATAGAGGTCTCCTTTAAGACCGGCAGTTACATCGATTTTAGCTGCTTTACCTTCTTTTATAATAAATACGTAAGATTCATTATCCTTTTCCACTAGAGCTTCATAGGGAATTACCAGCCTATTTTCTGTTTTCAAGGTGGTTATTTTTACATCTACGGTAAAGCCCGGCAGTAATCCAGGAGTAGCGGTATCTACTGCAATTTTGACCGGTATTTCTACCTGTTGAGACTGGCTGCTGGTGTTAATCTTAGCTTTTTGTGATACTTCCAGAACTTTGCCCCGGAAATCCTGATCAGGAAAGGCAGCAGCCTCAATAACAACTTCCTGGTCCTTTTTTACTCTAGCAGCATCATACTCGCCAATACCCAGATGTACTTCTAATTTTTCCGGGTTGCCGATGGTTATCATGTGAGCTCCAGGGGCAGTTACGTCGCCAGCAGCAATTTCTACTGCCATTACTTCTCCTTCAATTCGGGCTGGAACAATAAACTGGGCCAGGTTTTCTTCTGCCAGCCGTAAAGCTTCCTGGGCACGGTGCAGATTCACTTCCATGCTTTTAAGTTCTGCTCCCTGAGGACCATTTATCATAGTATCAAAATCTTTTTTAGCCCGCAGGTAGGTTAAATGATCCGCTGCCCAAAGGGACTGGGCTTCTTCTAATTCTTTCAGAGACACTGCATCGGCATCATATAGTGTTTGAATTCTCTCCAGGTTCTTCTCGCTATTTTGAAAAGACTGCTCAGCGCTATTGTAAGTTGCTTGGATAATTTGTTTTTCTATTTCTGTTGGTGCAAAAGACTTCTGATAGGTTACTTCTTCCTCGGCCAAGCGAGCCTGAGCGTCGACCAAACTTAAGGCTTCAGTATCAGCTTCTAGCTCTGCTATTATCTGCCCCGGGGTTACTTTATCTCCAACTTTTACATGGACCTGGCGCACCAGGCGATCTGCGGGTGCATATATTTCCTGTTTTTCTACCAGCTCAATAGTGCCCGTGGCATAAACAGTCGAGCCCAGTTCTTCCATGGTAACTTCAGCAGTCTGTACTTCTATGGCTATGGGATTTTGGTTGCGGTACAAGTTTAAGCCTACAACTGCGGTAATCAAGAATACTAAAACCAGAGCTGCCAGGGTTTTAGTTCCGCCGGGGATTCTTTCAGTAATTGTGTGCATCAATTAGTCCTCCTTGAGCAGTATGAGAAAAGAAAAATGTTATTGGTCTCTTCACTACTTATAATTTTTATAAAGCTATAAACAACAGGGTTGGGGTACGGTATGTCATCACGAAACAACCTTGAGCTGGCTCGTACCTGGTTAAATCATGTAGTCAGCAAAGCGGACCCCACAGCAAATATGGCCCAGATAGCAAACATTAATATGGCATACGGTTTCGTTTTTCCCCGGCTGACAGCAGCTCCCCCCATAGAAAGTAACAGAACGGTCCACAAATAAAAGGGATCGATCTGGCGGGCGAGACTGGCGGCAAAGCCTGTGGAGCCAGGTGGAAAAAGCAGATATAGGCCGGTAGATACTTCTTCTAAATTAGCCGCTGGAGTCAAGGAGATTAGAATGCATCCTAACACTGAAGCAACAATCATAGGCAGGTAGGCATACACACTTACTGCAAAAAACTGCCGGTAAGGAGTCGGTTCGCCGCTGAACATATTACAAAGTTTAAGTAAGCCCGCTGCTATCAGGCAAAAAATCACCGCTGATAACGCTGCTCCTGCTACGACTGAGATAGTGGCAGTTTTTACGGCTATGGCCATAAAATCAGCCGATTCTGGAGTAGTCTGCATTTGAGCTTGCATAGCTATTTGTATAAATTCTTTCGTTTTAGAAATGGTTAACAAAGAAAAAACCAAATTAATCATACAGGTAAAAATCAGTACCGGCAGCCAGGATGGTTTCTTCGCAACATCCTCAAAAACCGCCCGGGGGTTTAGAAAAGCCCCGATAATCCTCTGGAGAAAACTCATATTTGCTGAAGCTTCTAAATCAATATTCATATTGTACCCCTCCCTAACAGACTTTACTTAGCACTTGACATATGCCGGAAATATTTACTTATTACCGTGTTAATGACATTTCATTTTACTCCAGGGATGGTGCATCTTCTTTTTATAAAACAACTCCGGTAGGAGGCGAATTTTTATTAATCCCCGGGAATATCTATGTGTCCTTGATACTTTTACTTATTAATACATTTCTTAATGTAAATAAACATACTAACTCTACAATATATGACGCCTTAGAAAGGCAATTTGTGACAGACAGGTGTTTTGTTTAGTTCAGCTAATTCTACCAGCAACAACACCTTGAATCATGATTTATATGCTCCCCCCTAGGCACAAAATTAGCCGGACGGTTTTTTAGCAAATAGAACGGCAGCTAAATTCTTTTTTATTTTAACGCAATTAGTTATGCTTGTGCAGGAAATCATTCTTAGTGATGCCACATTTCCTCAAAGGGTGGATTAATTAATGTTAGAAACTAAACTGTTCCAGGGATATATACGATTGCCCGGGATTCTATAAATAAAAAGCATTTCCATCCTGTTCCTGCATACAACTGGTATTCATATAAACCAACTTGGATCTCCTTCTGGCATAATATTTTTCTATGTCCAGTCTAGTTTTTAATTGTGAAAATTTCTTTTCTGCATAAACTCAGCCCGGTAAAAATATTAATGGTACAAAGTATAAAAAAGATAATTATTTTCCAGGAAAGCAGGTAGGCGTGGTATGGGGCTGAAACACAGGATCAGGCAGCATCTGAAAGAGAATTCGGTACAATATATTTTGATTCTGGGAATTTTTATTATCGGTTTTATACTGGGCTTTTTGAATGTTCGGGGGTTGGATGATGAAGTAAAACAGTATTTAGTAGTGATGTTAGACAATTACCTGCGGGGAGGCTTAGAAGGAGACCTTTATGGCAAAAGCATCCTAATAACCGCCTTTATCAAGCAGGCGGAGACTATTTTCAGTATCTGGCTGCTGGGGCTTACGGTCATAGGGCTTCCCTTAATTCTGGCAGTAGTTTTCCTGCGGGCGTTTTCACTGGGGTTCACGGTTGGATTTCTGTTCCAGCAAAAAGCAGGTGCAGGCATGCTGCTGAGTATGGTATCAATATTACCGCAAAATCTGGTATATATGCCCTGCCTTATCATTGCTGGCGTAGTTGCTATGAATTTTTCAGTTTACATTGTTAAAAGCAGAACTTCCGGAGGAAATAGTCTGAGTGTCGCTTTACTGGCTTATAGTATAGTCATGCTGCTGCTGCTGCTTGCTTTTGCCCTGGGGGCTTTTATAGAAGCCTACCTTTCTCCCTGGCTGTTAGGGTTATGTGTGTAAATAAATATAAGGGGTGATAAATTTGATCATAGTGATGGGCAGATGGAAACAAAAGGTATTAAAATTCCTGGGAATTCTGGTGCTGATTATGGCATTTGTAATGGCCGTACCTGCTATTACAGGGATGCTGGTAAATCAAGTTCCGGCTTTTAGCGGGTGGCTGCAGGATGAACATCCCAGTGGAAACCCGATGCGGGTGGAAACTGATGAAAATTCAGGCACCTTTAATCAAGTGCTTGATCAATTTGTAATTAAACTGCAGGATTTTTATTACGAACGTTAGCAGTAGGGAGGAAATGAGCTTCGTCATGTCAAACTAAGTAGAAAAAAGCGGGAGTAATGCTATGGACAGCCACATATCAGCTTTTATGGATTATTTGGATTTTGAAAAGGGACTGGCTGCTAATACCCGGGCAGCATACCGTAGGGATTTGGGAAAGTTTTTCGCGTTTGTTCAGGAAACGCTCTCTTGTTATTCCCTTAATGAAATAAGCAAATCTGACATTATTGCTTTTCTAGCCTGGCAGATGGAATCCGGAGCAGAATACTCTACTGTTGCACGCAGTCTTTCAAGTATAAAGACATTTTATAAATTTTTAGTTTTAGATGGGTTCCTTGCCGTTAACCCGGCAGGGGATCTGGAAACTCCTAAAATAAAGAGAAAGCTGCCCCAGGTGCTTTCTGTAAATGAAGTGGACAGGTTGATGGAAGTGCCTAATGTAATTTTACCACTGGGCATAAGGGATAGAGCCATGCTGGAATTAATGTATGGAACCGGAGTCCGGGTATCGGAATTACTATCCCTGCAGGTTGATGATATTAACCTTACCGCCGGATTCCTCCGCTGTTTTGGCAAAGGAAGAAAAGAAAGGATAATACCGGTAAACCAGACCGCCAGCGACTGGGTTCACAGATACCTGGCCAGAAGCCGCAACCTGCTGGTTAAAGCAAACTCGGAAAGGACTTTATTTCTTAATTCCCGGGGGAACAGACTAAGCCGTCAGGGGTTTTTTAAAATCTTAATTGGATATGTGCAGATCGCGGATATTCATAAAGATGTTACTCCGCACACCTTAAGGCATTCATTTGCTACCCATCTTCTGGAAAATGGTGCTGACTTGCGAGCAGTCCAAGAAATGCTGGGACATGCAGATATATCAACTACTCAGATATATACTCATTTAACCAGGTCCAGACTTCGGGAAGTATATCAACAGTATCATCCCCGGGCCTGAATGCATGCTAATTCCATGGCAGGGGAACAACCATTTATGAAAATTGGCTCAGGGTGGGGGCTGAATGCTTAAGAACGCTTGGGGCCGGTCTTAATTCTTAAGTATGAGTTAGCTGGGCCAGGTTTTGGATTGATTGACTTGAAGAGATGTATGGTCGCTGCTCGAATCGCCTTTCCCCCTGTGCTAACCTTAAGTATTCATCCCCATGAAGTTATTTTCTAATAAATTGTTGAAGATAATAAAATATAAATACTATGGTCATTTGGTGCGGGAGAGGTGAGACTTTCTCAATGTTTTATTTTATGGAGGGAGACTTATAATGCCAAGAAGAGCTATATTGATTGTACTTGATGGAGTTGGAATAGGGGAGATGGAGGACAGTTATCTCTATGGTGATCAAGGGAGCAATTCATTGAAAAATACCGCCCAAGCAGTAGGTGGACTGAAGCTGCCAAACCTAAAGAAACTGGGACTGGGAAATATTGAGGAGATATTGGGGGTAGATCCAGTTGATCAGCCAGTTGGGGCGTATGGGAAAATGGAGGAAAAGTCTTGTGGTAAAGATAGTACTGTGGGGCACTGGGAAATGATGGGTTTGATCATGGAAAAACCTTTTCCTACTTATCCGCAGGGTTTTCCGTCTGAAATCATTGATGAATTTGAAAGAGCGATAGGAAGAAAGACCATTGGCAACAAAGTGGCCTCTGGTACCGAGATAATAAACGAACTGGGAGAAGAACATATAAGAACCGGTTATCCTATAGTATATACATCTGCCGACAGCGTGTTTCAGATAGCAGCCCACGAAGAGGTGGTTCCGGTAGAACAGCTGTACCAGTGGTGTTTGACTGCACGTCGGTTACTGCTGGGAGATAATGGTGTGGGGAGAGTGATCGCCAGGCCTTTCCTGGGTGAAAGTGGATGCTGTACCCGAACCAGCAACCGTCATGATTTTTCCCTGGAGCCGGGAAGAAATATCCTGGATATATTGCTGGAGAAAGATCGAACAGTCATTGGGGTTGGAAAAATTAAGGACCTATTTGCCGGTCGGGGATTAAGTGAATCATTTCCCACCAAAAGCAATCAGGAGGGGATTCTTAAAATACAGGAACTGGTCAAAGCGGGGGCAGGGGATTTAATATTTGCTAACTTATTAGATTTTGACCAGACATACGGACACCGCAATGATGCCTCAGGATATGCAGCAGCCCTGACAGAATTCGATCAGGCCCTGGGTACCTTACTCAATTTAATGCTGCCGGATGACCTGCTGATTATTACTGCGGATCATGGTAATGATCCCACTACTCCAAGTACCGACCATTCACGCGAATATGTTCCTTTGTTGATATATGGCAAAAAAATCAGGCCTGGTATAGAGTTGGGAACAAGGAGCAGTTTTGCTGATGTAGGCCATACCATTGCCAGTTATCTGGAGGTTAATGTATCTGATCTGGCCGGAGAGAGTTTTCTTGAATTAATAAGGAGTTAATGATGAATTTTCAGGATATTATCAGAAAGAAGAGAGATGGAAAGTCCTTAGATGAAATTGAGATCAAGTACCTGGTTAAGGGGATAAGTGATGGTTCCCTGCCGGATTACCAGGTATCTGCCTGGGCTATGGCTGTATACTTCCAGGGGATGGACGATAGGGAGACACGTGATCTGGCTATGGCCATGGCCTATTCCGGGGATGTGGTTGACCTGTCATTCATACCAGGTATAAAGGTGGATAAGCATAGTACAGGGGGCGTAGGGGATAAGACTACGCTGGTAGTAATACCCCTGGTGGCTGCCGCCGGTGTTCCAGTGGCAAAGATGTCTGGGCGGGGTTTGGGACATACTGGAGGTACAGTAGATAAGTATGCCTCTATTCCTGGTTTCCAAGTAGAGAGGGGATTTACAGAATTCACCAATCAGGTGCAGCAGGTGGGAGCCGCTGTGATATCTCAGAGTGGTAATCTGGTGCCAGCGGATAAGAAACTGTATGCTATAAGGGATGTAACCGCAACAGTAGAAAGTATACCGCTTATTGCTTCCAGCATTATGAGCAAAAAAATTGCTTCCGGCGCAGACAGTATTCTTCTGGATGTCAAAGTAGGTTCAGGTGCATTTATGAATGAACAGCAAGAAGCAGAAAATCTGGCCCGAACCATGGTAGAGATAGGCAAAAGGGCGGGGCGGCAGACCATTGCAGTCTTAAGCGATATGGATCAGCCGCTGGGCCGAATGGTGGGGAATACTCTGGAAGTAAAAGAAGCTGTAGATTGTCTCCGAGGCCAAGGCCCGGATGATCTGCTGGAGTTATCTGTAGTACTAGCCTCATATATGCTCATACTGGGAGGAAAATGTTCAGGTTTGGAGGAAGCCAGCTGCTGTATAAAAAAACTTCTTTACTCCGGCCAGGGATTGGCAAAATTCAATGAACTAGTTCAAGCTCAAGGGGGGTCTTTGAATTATAACCTGGAAAATTACGGACTGATCGAAGCTACTATCAAGAGAAAAGTATTAGCAGATGATCAGGGTTTCATCTCCGCCCTGGACGCATATAGAATTGGTCATACCGCAATGATGCTGGGGGCGGGAAGGGAAAGACTGGAAGACCGTATCGATTATGCGGTGGGTATAGAAATATTAAAAAAACGTGGAGATTTTGTGTACCCGGGAGACGTTCTGGCAGTATTACACATAAATGATGAAAACAAAATTGAAACAGCCAGCAAGGAGATTTTACGGGCTTACACAATCACCCCCAACCGGCCGGAAAACAAACCACTGATATTAGACATAATAGAATAAGATAAAGGGAAGCTTGACCCCCTTTAGTTGTTGTGATCAAGCTCCCCCTTTTCCTCCATCCTGCCTTCAGAAAAATTCGTGGAAGCACTAAGCAACCCCATAGGCTGGACATTAGAAATTTTTTGGGGTTTATCAATCGTTTCAACATCTAAACTTTCCCACAAAGAGGCAATCTCCGGATTAATCCCGGTGAAAATAATGGGAACTCTCCTCTTAATACCAACAATGCGAAAAGTCCTTTTTAAATACTATTCTTGGTCAGCCGTTAACCCACTGGAATAATAGACTGTTAGAGCCAATATAATTAATAAACGATAATTTCAGGAGGTGCAGACCTGTATGCCGGGTAAAAAGCGAACTGCTTTGGTACTGGTTCTAGTATTCTGCTTGTGTGTCCTGCTGCCTGTAACGGTTCAAGCAGATGTGGTTGATGTGTCAGCTGAAGCTTATGTTTTAATGGATGCTGATTCCGGAAAAGTCTTGCTGGCCAAGAATGAGGAAAAAAAGCTGGCGCCTGCCAGCATGACAAAAATCATGACTCTTTTGCTGGCACTGGAAGATCTGGAAGATGGAAAAGTTGGGTTGAAGGATAAAGTAGTAACCAGTGAAAACGCCTGGAAAATGGGCGGATCGCAGGTATATCTCGAGCCTGGTGAAGAAATGACCTATGAAGATATGCTAATTGCTATCGCAGTAGGTTCAGCTAACGATGCTTGTGTAGCCGTTGCTGAACACCTGGAGGGGACTCATCAGAACTTTGTTCAGCGTATGAATCAGAAAGCGAAAAATATTGGGCTGAAAAATACTAATTTTGTTAATGCTTATGGATTGACTGCGGAAGATCATTATACTACTGCTGCAGATATGGCCGTCATAGCACGCTATGCCCTTGATGTCCCTAAATTGTTAGAGTACACGTCCATTAAGGAGTACAATTTAAGACAGGGTGAATTCAAGCTGTTTAACACCAATAAACTACTATGGTGGTACGAAGGAGCTGATGGATTCAAGACTGGCTGGACGGATGAAGCTAAATACTGCTTAACCTCTACAGTGAAACGTGATAATCTGCGATTAATTTCTGTGGTTATGGCATCCCCCGTTCCGCAAGCACATTTTCGAGATTCTATGCAATTATTCAATTACGGGTTTGCCAGGTATAGCTTTAAGACCTTTTTTGCTCAGGGAAGTCCATGTGGTACAGTTAAAGTAGGTAAAGGCATGGAAAATAATGTCGAAGTAGTAGCAGGTGAAAATGCTGGAGTAATTTGTCCCAAGGGAGAAGAAGGGAAACTTACCTATAAAAAGAGCCTGGCCCAATATACTGACTCTCCCGTGGTAGCGGGGCAAAAACTCGGAGAGCTGATGATATATCGAGATAATGAATTAGTTAAAAAAGTTAATCTGAATGCTGCCCGGGATGTACAACGAGGAGGCTTATTAAGAGAGTTTTTGAAAATGTTTGCCGAAACCTATCTTTTATAATTGGAATTTTGTGGAAGGAAATATCCCCTCCCGGGTAGAACTCTTCTGTGTCAGGGGTAAATGCGGGAGGGGATAATGAAATGGACATAGAGTTAAAGCAGGTACGAAATACATTGATAGTTAGAGTTGAAGGTGAATTGGACATGCTGATAGCTGATAAAATGCGCAGTGATATTGATAAAAAGATGGACAATAATGAAATAAAAAATTTAATATTAAACATGGAGAAAGTTAGTTTTATCGATAGTTCAGGATTAGGAGTAATACTCGGTAGATATAAAAAAATAAGCAGTAAAAACGGCCGCATGTTTATTGTTGGTGCCAGGCCGCAGGTGGAAAAAATATTATATTTTTCAGGGATAAATAAACTAGTCTCTATGTATGGAAACGAACAGGACGTAATCAATCTACAGGGGAGGTGAGTACCAGCTCAGGCTGGGCCATTATGAACGTAAAGAATTATTGTAAATTTGAAATCTTAAGCTTGCCGGAGAATATTTCCTTTGCCCGAGCGTGTGCAGGCGCTTTTGCTTCACAGCTGGGATGTACGCTGGATGAAATTGAAGAAATCAAGTTAGTGGTTTCTGAGGCCGTTTCTAATTGTATAATTCATGCTTATGAAAATCGTGGCAGCGAAATAATAACCATAGTAATCAGTTTACTGGATGACCGAACCCTGGAAATAATAATAGAAGATTATGGAAAAGGTATAGAAGATATAGCTCGCGTGCTGCAGCCATCTTATTCCAGTGAGCCAACTAGAATGGGACTGGGATTTACTTTTATGAAATCATTTATGGACGATATGGAGGTTCTCAGCAAACCCGGAGAAGGTACCAGCGTGCAGCTGAAAAGAAGTTTCATGACTAAAGACAAAGAAGCTCTCGCTTAAAGGGGGAATGATAATGTCCTCTTTAAATCCTTATGAAGAAAATGAGAGATTAATAGCCATGGCGCAGGCAGGCGATGAGTCAGCCCGGGCTCAGGTTCATGAAGCGAATATTGGTTTGGTGTATATGGTCCTGGAAAAATTTAAAAATACTACTTATGAATATGAAGATCTTTTTCAGGTAGGATCTATCGGATTATTGAAAGCTGTTGACAAATTTGATTTCAGTTTTAATGTCCGGTTCTCCACCTATGCAGTCCCGATGATAATCGGGGAGATTAAGAAATTCCTGCGTGATGATGGTATAGTGAAAGTTCAGCGGGGAATCAAAGAGACTTACAGCAAAATACGCTGGGCCCAGGACAAACTTAGAGGTGAATTGGGACGTGAGCCGGGAGTGGACGAGATTGCTTTATTATTAGGTATGGATAAGGAAGAAATTGTTATTTCTATAGAAGCCTGCCAGGTACCAGCCTATATCAATGATGTCTTACCTCGAGAGGAAAATGATAATTTATCTATGCTGGACAGGCTGACCGCCAGTGAGGGCAGCGCAATGATGTTGGAAAAAATTGCGCTTAGAGAGGCATTGAGTACTCTCGATGAGCGAGAACGAGAAGTAATATTACGAAGATATTTTAAAGATGAAACCCAATCATTGATAGCAGGAGATCTTGGAGTTTCCCAGGTTCAAGTTTCCCGTATAGAAAAAACCGCCATTAAGAAACTAAAAACTATTTTAGAATAATTGAATATCGAAAGAAAATTCGTTAAATAAGTTAGGTACTGATACCTAACTTATTTTATTTTCGAACACCTACCGGTAAGATCGTACATATGATTAACTAGGAAATAAAACCAAATCCTAAAAAGGATGGAATAGAATGAAAAATATGGATGATAAATCGAAGGTGCCGGATCAAACGTCTTCAGCCCCGGCAGTCGATCGGGTTGAAGCAGCCATTAAGTATCATTATAAAATCGCCTGCATACTTGATGAATTTAGTTACGAGTGTTTTAAATTCGAAAGCCAGTTTATCCAGTTAGAGCCTGAAAACTGGGAAGAAATTATTAACAGCGAAAAGCCGGATTTATTATTTGTTGAATCAGCCTGGAAGGGTAAGAATGGGAAATGGCAGCATAAGATAAGTGCCTGGAGAAACAGTAAGAATGATATCATCTGCCAGATAGTTAATTCATGTAAGGAAAAGCAAATACCCACAGTATTCTGGAATAAGGAAGATCCCAGTAATTTTGAATTTTTTATTGATACTGCTCGGCACTTTGAATATATATTTACCAGTGATGAAAATTGTATCCCCAAATATAAAGATATTGTGGGCCACGATAATATTTATGTACTTCCTTTTGCCGCCCAACCCCTGCTGCATAATCCTATCGGAAAAAATGGAGAAAAAATAGGGCAGGTTGCTTTTGCAGGAACCTGGTACAATCATAAATACGAAAACCGAAGAAAGAATCTTCATTACTTATTAACTCCAGCTCTGCAGTATAATCTTCACATATATAACCGTATGCACGGGATAAATAACCGTAGTTACGAATTCCCTGCTTTGTATAAACCCTATATAAAGGGATTCTTAACCTATTCTGAAATGATTAAGACCTACAAAAAATATGAAGTGTTCTTAAATGTAAATTCCATTGAGGATAGTCCCACTATGTGTTCCCGGAGAGTTTTTGAAATCCTGGCATGTGGTACCAGTATTATCAGTAACTACTCTCTGGCGATCAACAACTTTTTTCCAGGCATTGTTGAAGTGACCCAATCGGAAATGGAAGTAGAACGGTCCCTGAAAAAAATGATTGAGGATCAAGAATATCGAGACAAACTAGGCCAGTTAGGAAGCAGGGAAGTGCTGAGCAAACATACCTATAAGCATCGTCTGGAAACAATATTCGATTACATTGGATTACCATACCGAAAAGGGAAGAGTGAAACGATAGCAGTTATTGCCCGGGTATACTATAAACATGAGATGGAGTTACTGATTAAAAACTATTTAAGACAGAAACACAATAAAAAGAAGCTCTTCCTTATTTCTGCTAATAAAGGATTGAATGGGGACGATACCCTTAATCAATATTTATCCGAAGCTGACATTAAATTGATAGACATACCTGAAATGGATAAGGCCGGCAAGTATTTAAGCCGGATCATAGAATACTCCGATGCTAAATATTTATTATTCCCTTATGCTTATGATTATTACGCCCCTTACTTTATAACCGACTTACTACAGGCCTACCAGTATGCAGACGCGGATATTATAGGGAAATCAGCTTATTATGAATATGATAATCAATTGAAAAAGATAAAATTAATAAATCCTGATCTGGAACACTGCTATGTTCAATCTTTATGTAAATCAGCTATGTTAATTAAAAAGGATATTTTTGATGACCTGGGATTTGGAATAAGTAATATGACGAAGGATAGAAGATTCTCTTGGAAGCATTGGATGAAAGACATTAAACTATATTCCGCGGATAGATTTAATTTCATCAAAGCTGCTTATGACCCAAATGAAAAGAAGACTTTAACATATTTATTTAAGCTGTATCAGAATATGGATGATATGAGTAAAATGTGTGGAGATATCACGGTATGATTCAAACAGCAATCATCTTAAGCCAGTTAATAAAAAGTGAGAACTCATTCTTCCGATCCAACCTGGCCCCATGCTCGGTCTGTGTTGCATACCACCCGGCCTTCTTTATTGTTCTTCTCAAATAGTCTATGATTGTAAATGTAGTCTGGAAATTGAGATTTATCCCCATTGTACCGGCCATGAAAAAGATGAATAGTCTGGGCTCCGGTTTGATAATGCCGACATCCATATCTATTCAACCTGGCAATCAAGTCCCTATCTTCCCAGCCTCTGCCGGTAAAATTCTCATCATAACCTCCAACCGCTAAAAAGCTTTCACGGCTAAGGGCCATTAAAAAGGGCAGGCGAGAGTTTAAACGCGGAAAACTTCTATCACAGGTATGCTCGAAGACCTGACCATTCATATTATCCACCAGGTTTAAAAAATAACCGATCTTATCGTCACGGGCTATAGGAATACCCAGATTATAGGGATTAATTTCCACCGGTCTTATCAGATAACCTACAGTATCATTCAGGTGAAACATTTCTGCATCCGAGATTACTATGATTTTGCCCCTTGCTAATCTTACCCCGATATTAACTGCAAAACCCGGAACCCGCCATTTTGTCTGTCCAGGCAGATTTCTCTGTCCGGTAAAAACATACTGCAAATTCAAGTGCTTTTTATACTCCTTGCATATCAATTCACTTTCATCCTTAATACCGTCATTTAATACTATGGTCTCAAAAGAGCAGGGAATGTTTTGCCTTGCTAATGAATAGAGGCCCCATTTTAACAAGTGAGGTCTATTAAATGAAGGAATGATTATTGAAATATCATATACCATTGTTTTCACTCCGTAAGGTATAATACTATCTTTTGAACAGGATCGTAATTTAATTATTGTATAGTATGCAAAAGACCTGGATTTGTACAAATTAACATCCCATATGCTAATTCATCATTTTGGTAACATATACCTGATAACAGCATATGGTAAACTATACCATCACCGCTATCATAAAAGCCGAGTCAGAGCCATTTCAAGCACTCTCATATGTAATGATATTATTGGATAAACCGATGAGGATAAGGTAATATGCAGCAGTTGGGTAAATAAAGGCAAGTTATTCATTAATCTGGTAAAAGGAGGAGAAAAATTTATGGGCAGCAGGAAAATCATTGTAGGTATTAACTTTAATGCCATGCATCTTCATGATAAACGTTTTGACCCACAATGGATAGAAAATCGTATAAGTATATTTAGGGAGTTCACAATGAAAAGTTTGATAAACCAAAGCAGGCAGGACTTTCTGGTTTTACTGCGGTATGAAGAAAAAACTGAAGACCATATTCAGCAGGCCCTGTTCAAGTTTCCTCAATTACCAGCTAATATAGAATTTGTCAAAGAAAAACAATTTGAAAAAAGGATTCTTGAGTATGTAGGCAATTCTCCGGAATTTTTTATTTCCCGGATAGATTCAGATGATATGTACCATAAATCTTATATCGAACTGCTGCATGAATATCAACCGGCCAATGAACATGTAGTAGCCTTGATACCCCAGGATGGATACATGTATGATTCTATCAATCATCGTCTGGCTCACTGGTCACATTATTCACCACCCTTTTATACCCTTATTTACCAGACCAGTGATTTTCTGCGGCGTATTCGTTACAAACTTATTGGCGGACACAGTAAAATTATCAGGTTCAATCATGAAATTCTTCCTCCGGGAAATTTTATGGTAGTAGTTCACTCTGATAATTCAGTGACTAATTTCAACCGGCCCCAACGCCAGGAAATTATTACTGATGAAATACAAATAGAGCAAATACTTAAAGATTTTAGGGGTTAAATAATATGAACAAGGATGATTTTTATACACGCCCCAAATACGAAGTTTTTAAGATATTGAATGAAAGAAGCGAAGAAGATCTTCGTGAAATATCAGATGGATTACTTGGAAATTCCATATATATAAGCCGGCAATTTAAAACGATAGAATCAGAACCAGATAAATTGTGGGACAGTGATCCCTTTAGGAATCGAACCTGGCGATACTGGGTACATTCTTTAATTATGATCGAATATCTTCTGAATGCCTATGAGCTTTTTAATAATAAGCCCTATCTGGATAAGGCCCTGGAGTTTGTATGGAGCTGGAAAAGACATAGTATGTCTGGATCTCATTCTGACATGGTCTGGCATGACCATGCGACTGCTCATCGATTAATACTAATTAGTAGGCTGGCTGAATTGCTAAGATTGGATCAAGATGATAAACCTCTGCTGGAAGAGTTGTCGGAATTAGCGAAACATCACTGCTCCACTATTGAAAAACCAGGGTTTTATCAACCCCGGCATAACCATGGGTTGGATCAGAATGCAGCAATGTACGTAGGCGCAACCATATTTAACCACCTGGCTAAATCTGATTACTGGAGGGAATTATCTCTTAACCGGCTCAAGAAACAGCTGGGATACCTCTTTTTAACCGATGGAAGCTATCTGGAGCAGACTCCGGTTTACAGCTTTATTTTCTGCAACCGTTTGATGAAATACATATCGTTTTTTAAACAAGATGGTAATCCTCAATACCAGCTTCTTGAAGATACGATATTGAATCAGCTGCACTGTCTCACCTACCTGGTTCAGCCTGATGGAATGATCCCCCCACTTGGGGATGGCAATCCTAGTCCATTGAGTCTAAAACATTTAAGGAAATTGGATCACCCTTCTCTCGCCTATCCGGAATATGTATTAAGCAAAGGGAAAAAGGGAACCCCTCCGGCTCAACTGGACATGGCTTTTCCCCGGGGGGGATATGCAGCCATGCGTAACAAATGGGTATATGATAAAGAAACGGTACAAATAATCTTTTCCAGTGCTTTCCATATTAAAACGCACAAGCATCATGATGACCTGTCTATCAATCTTTTTGCACATGGAAAACCTTTAATAAGTGACTCGGGTAAATACAATTTTAATTACAGCAGCAGGGAAAGGAAATATGTAATATCCTCTTATGCCCATAACAGCGTTGTTGTGGATGATAGCGACAGCGATATTGATCCCAGCAACATAGAAAAGTCGTGTCTCACCTCTTATTACTGGTCCCAGGATACAGCTTATTGCAGCGGCGCCCACGCCTTGTATAAAGGCGTAATACACCGCCGGATGCTATTTTACCTCAAACCATGGGATATAGTAATTGTCGATTTCCTAAGCAGTGCTGCTGAGCATAAATATGAGCAGATATTCAATTTCTATCCAGGAATCGAATGTTACCTGGAAAGAGATATAGTTAATGCGGTCCCGGCCCAGGGAAAGAAAATAAGAGTTAACCCCCTGCTGGAAGAAGGTATTATAAATACTGTCCTGATTAAAGGGCAGGAAGAACCTTTGCGGGGGTGGTGCTGTGTGCAATACGGCAGCTTACAACCGTCCTGGTCTATGGGGTATATAAAAAGAGGAGAAAACGTCTTTTTTGCTACCCAGATAAATTTAAAACCTGAACGTAATATCGAGTTCTTAGTTAAGTGTAAAGGGAATTCGCTCAGTATCAACAGCTCCGATAAATATATCGAACTGCTTATGAATAGAGAAAACGATGAACTCAAGATGAATGGAAAGAATGTTAGTCTTAATCAGGTCAGAAAGATCAGCGAAATAATACATCCTAGGAGAAGTTAACTTGAAAGAAGGTGATTGCAGTTCAAGTATCAATCATAATATCCGCCTTTGCAAGACCTAACTTGTTGAAATGGAATCTTTTTTCGATAAGCCGGCAGTCTATACCATGGGATTATGAGGTCCTGGTGATTAACGATGGGATTCCTGATGAAACCGAGCAGGTCTGCAGAGAGTTCCAGAGCACCATGAATTTAAAGTATATTTTCTCAGGTCAGAGAAACACGCAGGGCCAAACAAGATGGAGGGTACCTGGTTTTGCATATAATATCGGAGCGCGATTAAGCGAGGGTAATATTTTTATAATATGCTGCGCTGAAATGTTTCATATCAATGATACCATTAATTACCTGGTACAGCCCCTGATAGAAAACAGCAAAATTATTGGCATTCCTACGGTTAAGGATGATAGAAACGCTCAATTTTTGCAGCACATTACTGATAATAATGGAAGTTTTGATATAAAACTCTTTGAGAATAATAAATGTTATCTAAATGCCCACAATCCGTTTTTAATTTCTGTTCATAAGGAGGAGTTTTTTGCTATCGGCGGCTATGATGAAGATTTTACCGGTATAGCCTGGGACGATAATGATTTTACTTCCAGGTTAAAGAAGAACGGTTGCACCTATCAGCAGACCAAAGCCAGTACCATCCATCTTTACCATCGGAGATTTGCAGGAGGGAAACGGAACCATCCAGAATATTGCTATAATGAAAAGCTTTACCGGGAAAGATCCGGGCAGATAGTAAGAAATGAGGGGCGGGAATGGGGCAGGATAACCGGCAGTTAAAATATTTTATAAGGAATTTATGAAAAGTGTTAGATGAAGAACAGACCCGTAATCACCAATTTTTCGGGTCTGTTCTTATATACCAAGCAGTATTCTCAGTACAGTTTGACTGACATTTTCTGCTATATATTCTTCTGGTGGTTTCCAATTGCATTCCTGGTTTAATATGATTCTTACAGCATTTACAATGAAATCCGGCTCACAGCCGCTGAGTATACTGCTTCCGCATTCTTGTGTTTCCGGTCTTTCAGTAACATCTCTTAAAGTTACGTTGGGCACATGAAATATGCAGCATTCTTCCTGGACCGTACCGCTATCACTTAACACGCAGGCTGCTTGTCGTTCCAGGCAGACAAAATCAAATAATCCCGGGGGAGGGATAGCTATAATTTTATTCTCCTTTAGAGTATTATTCTTTATGTTAAGCCGGGATCGGGTTCTGGGGTGAAGGCTGCATATTACGGGTATTTCATATCTCTGGCGTAACAAGATAAAAGCGTCGATAAATTTATTCAGACGATCAGGAATATCAACATTTTCCGATCGATGCAAGGTTATCAGAAAATATTTTTGGGGTTCAATATTTAATAGTTTAAGAATGCGGCTGCTGTTAATATATTCCTCATGATAATCCAGTACTTCTTTGATCGGATTTCCTATTACAAAAATTTTATTATTGGAGATACCTTCTCGAAGCAGGTTAGCACGACTGCGCTCAGTATAAGGCAGCAGAATATCACTGCAGTGGTCTACCACCCGGCGGTTTATTTCTTCTGGAACCCGGTCATCATAACAACGGTTCCCTGCTTCCATATGAAAGACTGTAATGCCCATGCGCTTAGCCGCCATAGCTGATAATGCACTGTTGGTATCTCCAAGTATCAATAGACGGTCAGGATTCTCCCGGGACATAACCTTTTCTGTTTCAGCCAGGATCATTCCTATTTGGCTCATAGTAGATTCGGCCTGGCATTTTAAAAAATAATCAGGAGAGCGCAGGCATAGTTCTTGGAAGAAAATATCAGTGAGATTAGGATCATAATTTTGTCCGGTGTGTACCAGAACGTGTTCACATAAGTGATCAAGAAGTGGAATGATTCGGCTTAGACGTATTATCTCTGGGCGAGTACCCAGTACAGTCATTATTTTCATCTTAAGAGTTCTCCTTCAAAGACTAAATCATCTTCAACAGTTAGTCTATGGCGAGAGAGCAAATCTATTGTCTCTGAAAGAGATATTATAGAATTTCCAGACGTATATGCTCTATTTAATGGTTTCTTTTCAGCTTGAGGGGTGATAATCTCTGGAAGCATAGGCTGGATAACATAGTAGTCTCCGCGTTCAAAGGTATGTCCGGCTTCCTCAAGTGATACCAGGCTTTCATGGATTTTTTCACCAGGCCTGATCCCCGTAACCAGGATGTCAACATTACGATTTTCAATGAGGGCTCTGGCTATATTAGTGATTTTTGCCGCAGGAATAATAGGAACATAAATCTCACCGGGTTTAGCCTCTTTTATTGCAGCAATAATAGTATCTACTGCACGATCCAGCGAAAGTAAAAAACGTGTCATTTCTGTGGTGGTAATGGTAACAGGACCTCCCTTTTTTATCTGCTCATGAAAAAGAGGAATGACTGACCCCCGTGAGGCCAGGACATTACCATAGCGAACACAGATAAAGCGGGTGGAAGGAATTGCAATGTTAGCGTTAATAAGAATCCTTTCCTGTATAGCTTTAGTCATACCCATAACGTTAATTGGTGTACATGCTTTGTCTGTAGACACTCCGATAATGGTTTCAATTTCCAGCTTATGTTCTCGAACTGCCCGCACGATGTTTTCTGCACCTAGGATATTGGTTTGTACTGCTTCGTAAGGAAAATATTCGCAGGAAGGTACTTGTTTTAAGGCCGCCGCGTTTATTATGATATCTGCTTTTTCCAATGCCGAACAAACTGAATGATAATTTCGGATGTCTCCAATTCTGAATTCCACCCGACGTTCAAAGTCATGATAGATGATTTCGTCAGTAGTATGCTTTTTCTGATGAAACTCAGTACGCATGAAGTGTTGTTTTGCTTCGTCACGTGAAAAGATTATTATTTTTTTTGGCAAGTCTTTGTCATCGGCAAGCATCCGCCGGGTGAGTACTTTGCCCAGTGAACCTGTGCCGCCTGTGACAGCAACTATTTTATCTTTAAAAACTGACATTTATTATCTCTCCTATTCATTATTGGGATATGGGGTGTTGATATAATCAATGTACATTTGATAAATGAGTTCAGGCCATGGAGTAGGAGTATAGCCCGTGAGGCGTCGGAACTTATTGGAATTGAGCGATCTGTCGCATTTTGCAGTATCGAATGGTTCAATATTTATATGTTTACCATATTGAAGTGCGACCAGTTTAAGCAATTCATATTTGGATATCGGCTCAGCAGATACTTGATAGATGCCATTAATCTGTGAGTCAGGGATAACATAAGTGGCGATAACCTTAGCCAGTTCCACAGTGGTGACACCTGAGTATATATGGCATGTATAGCCCTGAATGCTGCCTTCTTGAGCCAAAAACCATTCCATTAATCCCAGCTTGCTTTTTAATTCATGTCCTATAATAGAAGTTCTGATGGTGAGACAGTGGGGATAGTCTACTTCACCGAGGAGCTTACTTCTGCCATAAAGGTCAACACAATTAGGGATAGAAGTTTCGGTATAGTTTCCATCCTCTCCATCAAATACACAATCAGTACTTATGTGAATCATTCGAGCGTTTATATCCTGGCAGATTAATGAGATGAGATGGGGAAAGAGTCCATTAACATAAATACTTTTTACAGGTTGAAGGGCTTCTAGTTTTTGCTTAATAATTCCAATGCAATTTATAATAATATCCGGATTAAGACGCTTAATAATTTTCGTAACCGCCTTAAGTTTTGTTATATCTAAACCCCCAAAGATGTTGGGGGTGAGTTCAGGAAACAACTGCTGCAAGGTGGTTTGTTCCCGACATGTACCATAAACCTCATAATCAGGCAGCCGTGAAAAACAAGAAAATAGTTTATGGCCCAGCATCCCACTTGCACCCAGTATTAAAATTTTGATATTTGACATCTGATTATCCAGCCTTTCCGTAAGAAACGAGAAAATATACAACTCTATAAGAATCCATATTTCCATATTTATATATTACGTGGATAATTATTACTCTGTTACTAAAGAATACCTGAGGTTTGATTGATACCAATTTGAGGTGTAACCTCAATAATTTGGCAAGAATATATTAATTTAACAAAAAAATAACTCTGATCTGCATTACTAGAAAGGGATGTATATATGGAAAAGATTTGTGTTATTGGATTGGGTTATATTGGTTTTCCTACCGCGGTGATGCTTGCTAATAATAGTTGGCAGGTTATAGGAGTAGATATTGATGAAGATGTGGTCAATAAACTTAACCGGGGTGAAATTCATATTGGAGAGCCTGACCTGCATATGATGGCCAAAAGTCTGTTAGAAAAGAAAAGGATCACTTTAAGTCAAGTATCGGAACCAGCAGATGTGTTCATAATCGCGGTTCCGACACCCAAAACAACAGATAATACCTGTGATTTAAGCTATGTAGACTCTGCTCTGCAAGATATTTTGCCTCATATTAGAAATGGCAATCTGATTATAATAGAATCTACTGTACCACCTTTGACCTGCGATACCATTATTAAACCAATTCTGGAAGATAGAGGGTTTAAGGTTGGAAGAGATATTTTCTTAGCTCATTGTCCCGAACGGGTTCTGCCCGGACGCATTCTGCAGGAGATCATCGAAAACAACAGGGTTGTAGGAGGATGTACCGAAATGTGTACCCAAAAAGCAAATCTGGTATATTCTTCCTTTGTTCATGGTGAGATAATCCCCACCGATGCAAAAACGGCAGAAATGACCAAACTAATGGAAAATGCGTTCAGAGACGTTAATATAGCTTTATCCAATGAAATGGTTAAGATATGTAATAGTCTGGGTATTAATGCCCTTGAAGTTCTTAATATGGCCAACAAGCACCCGCGGGTAAACCTGCATATGCCGGGTCCAGGGGTAGGAGGACATTGCCTGGCTATCGACCCTTATTTTATCGTGGAGAAAGCACCAGATGCGGCAAATTTAATTCGTTGGGCCAGAAAGATTAACAGTGATATGCCAGTATATATATGCGATAAAGTGATAGAGCTGATCGGAAGTTCTCCGGGGTTGAAGATAGCTGTTTTGGGCGTTAGTTACAAAGGGAACGTAGCAGATGTGAGAGAGAGTCCGGCTTTAGAGATAATATCAGCTTTAAAAATGAAAGGATTCAAAATAGCTTTATACGACCCTCTGGTGGATATGGAAGGAATCTTGCTTAGTGCCTATGATGCTGTCAAGGGTGCCGATCTATTGCTTATTCTGTCTGACCATGATGAATTTCGATATCTTGATGGTGGATTGATATGCCGATTAATGCGTAACCCCATCGTATTTGACACCAGAAACATCTTGGATGCCACTGAAAGGGAACAGCTAAACTACTATAACCTCGGTAATGTCTATGATCATAAATAATAATATTCACCAGTAAGTATAATCAATAAATTAATCAACCATCTTTCTAAGGCTTTGCCTCAAAAGGAAGATGGTTTTCTAATGCGTGAGTGCAGGGAAATTTTACCTTCTCATGCATAAAAATATTAGGACAGGTCAATAATATCTTATCGGGAGGCGATTAGTCTTGAATGTTGATCAAAAACAGTGGCACAAGATAGAGATGCAGGAATATCAGAATTTAGTGGATCAGATCAAGCCGAAACCGGATATATTAAAAAACAGTATCTGGGCATTTATGGTAGGTGGATTAATTTGCGGTTTTGCGCAGGTGCTGGTAAATTACCTTTTGTCTGCAGGAATGAGCAGAACTGATGCGGGCTCTGCCGTTTCCTGCATAATGATTTTCCTGGCCGCCTTTTTTACCGGGATAGGTATTTATGATGAACTGGGTAAAAGAGCAGGTGCTGGCTCTATAGTTCCTATTACGGGATTTGCCAATGCTATTGTAGCTTCGGCTATGGAATTCAAGAGAGAAGGGTACATATTCGGAGTAGGAGCCAGGATATTCAGCGTAGCTGGACCTACGCTGGTATTTGGTTTCGCTGTGGCAGTAGTGGCTGGCTTGATTAAAGTGTTCTTAAGTACCTAACAAGGCCATGAAAAATCAATGTGAAGGTGGAATATGATGCCTGGTTTTAAAAAGAAAGGAAGCCAAACCGTGGTTTTTGAAAAGGCGCCGGTTATCACTTCCTGGGCTTCCATTGTTGGACCCAAGGAAGGTGAAGGACCATGGGGGAAGGATTTTGATAGGGTACTGGATGACTATATGTTTGGCGAAGACACCTGGGAAAAAGCTGAGAAAAAAATGCTGCGGGAATCGGTTAAATTAACCCTGGATAAAAGGAACTTACAGGTTGATGATACAGAAATCATACTGGCTGGAGACTTATTAAATCAGACTGTATCCTCCAATTATGCAGCCCGGGAACTGGCTCGTCCTTTTCTGGGACTATACGGTGCCTGTTCTACCATGGCTGAAGCATTGCTGGTAGGGGCTATGTTCATAGATGGCAATTTTTTCAATCGTTTAGTATCGGCTACCTGCAGTCATCATTATGCTGCATCCAGGCAGTATCGTTTTCCTACTGAACAAGGAACTCAACCTACACCCAGCACCCAGTGGACAGCTACTGCTGCCGGGGCAGTAGTTCTGGAATGGGCTGGAGTAGGACCAAGGATAACCGCCGGTACTATCGGCAAAGTAATTGATATGGGACAGAGTGATGTGGCTGACATGGGAAGCGCCATGGCCCCAGCAGCAGCTGATACCCTGAAAACGCATTTAAATGATCTGGAACGCTTTCCGGATTATTATGATCTGATTATCACCGGCGACCTGGCCAGGGTAGGAATGGCCATAGCAGAACAGTTATTTATTAAAGATGGATTGATGCCCAGGCCGAATTACAGCGATTGCGGAGTATTATTGTATGATGAGAACCAGGATGTGGATGCCGGTGGATGTGGATGTGGCTGTTCGGCTGCCATGTTGTGCGGTCCTTTGCTAAAAAAGATGCAAAACGGAGAGATCAATAAGATGCTTCTGATTGCTACCGGTGCTCTGATGAGTCCAACTATGGCATTCCAGGGCGAAAGTATACCTGGGATTGCTCATGCTGTAGCCATTGAAAACTGAACAAAGAGATATGATAGATTTTTGGAGGTGAAAGCAAATTATGACACCACTCTATATGGCTTTTTTGGGGGGCGGCTTATTATGCCTGATAGGTCAATTAGTCATGGATCTTACCAAAGCCAATATTACTCCCGGGCATATACTGGTGGGTTATATTTCGATAGGTGGTATCTTAAGTGCTTTTGGGCTTTATCAACCACTAGTGGATGCGGTAGGGGCCGGGGCTACTATACCACTGTCGGGATTTGGCCACCTTCTGGTTCAGGGAACTTTGAAAGCCGTCGATAGCAATGGGATACTGGGTGCGTTTAGTGGAGGAGTTGAGGCAGCAGCAGCAGGTATCACCTGTGCTATCGTTTTTGGCTATGTTGCAGCAGTACTATTCAATCCCAAGGGTTAGGGAGACATAACAATTGGGATTCTCACTGCGGTAGTCATGTGCACCCGGAAACAGACTTTTTCGGAGGGAACTATTTAACAAACTAAAGAGGTGGAAGATCCTTTGTCTAAGAATAAAGAGCATATTGATCTTGACTCTGATTATGATCGGACTCTGGATCTGTTAAAAAAGGAACTCGGTGAGGATAAGAGTTTTGATATAGTAGTACGGGAATTTAGCACAGCAGGCAGGAAGAGTGCTTTGATAGGCATCGATGGACTTATTAAGGATGATGTGCTGACCTGGATCATGCAGTCCCTCTTTTTGCTGCCGGAAAACAGCTTTAAATCCGGCGGTATTAAATCCTATTTACAACAAGCCATCCCCTATATCGAACTCACTACTGATACCAACATTGATGAATTACTGTATTTTGTATTATCAGGCTCGATATTATTCGTGATTGATGGCAGTGAAGAAGTCTTTGTAATTGATGCCCGAACTTATCCATCCAGAAGTCCGGAAGAAGCCGAAATAGAGAGGGTAGTCAGAGGATCTCGGGATGGTTTTACAGAAACCATTGTTTTTAATACGGCTTTAGTTAGAAGAAGGGTGAGAGACCCTAAACTAAGGATAAAGCTTATGCGGGTAGGCAAAAGGTCTAAAACGGACGTATGTCTTTGCTATATAGAAGATATAGCTGACCCGGAGCTGGTAAAAACTATCATATCCAGTATTGAACAGATCGAAATAGATGCTGTCCCTATGGCCGAGAAAGCGGTGGAAGAATTAATCGTGCCCGGAAGCTGGTGGAATCCCTTTCCCAGGGTCAGATATACTGAGAGGCCGGATGTAGCGGCAGTACATCTATTCGAAGGTCATGTGCTCATTATGGTCGATACTTCTCCCAGTGTTATAATAGCCCCGGCCACCTATTTCCATCATGTGCAGCATGCAGAAGAATACAGACAGAACCCGCTTGTTGGTGCATATATTCGATGGGTCAGATTTATCGCCATAATTGCCTCTATTATAATTACTCCATTATGGATGTTGGCTGCATTATCGCCTGAAATCTTACCGGACTCATTGAAGTTTATCGGCCCTGAAAAAATCGGGAACGTACCAATTTTCATACAATTCATAATTGCAGAAATCAGTTTGGATTTAATAAGGATGGCAGCTATTCACACCCCATCACCCCTGGCGACGGCGCTGGGTGTTATAGCGGCACTATTGATAGGTGATATTGCTGTTAATATTGGGCTTTTTGCTCCAGAAATAATTCTTTATACGGCGGTGGTAGCAGTAGGTTCATACTGTACCCCCAGTTACGAAATGTCTATGGCTAACCGACTGGTACGATTCTTTATTTTGCTGGGAACCGGCTTTTTTAGGCTGCCGGGTTTGATCATTACCAGCATACTTGCCTTAGCGGTGGCTGTTTTTACCAAATCATTTAAAGTTCCCTATTTATGGCCTTTGATCCCGTTTAACTACCGGGCATTTAAAAGCATATTAATTCGTTCTCCGGTTCCTATACAAAATATCAGGCCGGAGATTCTCAAGCCGCTGGATAAGAGCAGACAGCCAGCACCGGCATTTAAAAGGAGGAAAGATTAATGAAGAAAATAGGTATTCCGAGAGGATTATTTTATTATTATTATTATCCATTATATAAAACCTTTTTCACTGATCTCGGTGCCCGGGCTATTCTTTCGTCCCCAACTACCCGAATAACAGTAGATCGGGGTATCGATGCAGCAGTGGATGAAACCTGTTTTCCGATAAAAGTATATTTTGGACATGTCAAGGAATTGTGCAAATATGAGCTGGATTATCTGTTCGTTCCCCGTCTGGTCAGTATAGAAAATAGAAGTTATATATGCCCCAAATTTATGGGAGTACCGGATATGATCAGGGCTTCTTTTACCAGCTTGCCTCCGTTGATTGATATCACAGTAGATCTCAGCCGGTCGGACCGAGATTTTAAAGATCAGGTGTTAAAAACTGGAAGGTTGTTTACTAAAAAGAGCAGCAGGATTCAAGATGCCTATGAACACGGAAAGCAGGAATTGGAGTATTGTAAGCATATAGCCTCCCAGGGGTATACTATGGCTGAAGCTATTAATATATGGGAAGGCCAGGATATCAGGCAGCAGCGTGATGGGAGCCTGCGTATAGGGGTTCTGGGCCATGGTTATTCTCTTTATGATGAAGCAATCAGCATGAATATCATCGGTCGTTTGAGGGAAATGGGATGTACAGTGGTTCTGCCTGAATCGTTGTCCCTGGAACAAGTTGAGCAGGAGGCAGCCTCCATGCCCAAGAGAATCTTCTGGACTCTGGGGCGCAAGATGGTTGGCAGTGCACTGAAAATGGAAAAAATGCCTGACATAGATGGCATTATCTATGTGGCCTGTTTCGGCTGCGGACCAGATTCCTTCATAGGAGAAATTATTGAGAGAAAGGTAAATGACAAAGCCTATATGTTGATTGTGATTGACGAACACACGGGTGAAGGTGGGCTGGTCACCAGGCTGGAGGCTTTCTGCGATATGTTAAAAAGAAGGAGGCGGCAGCAGGTTGAAGATCACATTTCCGCATATGGGTAATGCCCATATTGCTATCGACGCCATGCTGGAAAAGCTGAAATTGGAGGTTATACCTCCACCCCCAATCAGTAAGAAGACATTTGAATTAGGTGTTAAGTATTGTCCTGAGTTTGCTTGTATGCCTTTGAAAATAAACCTGGGCAACTTCATCGAAGCGCTGGAGATGGGAGCTGATACCATTTTGATGGCCGGGGGATGGGGGCCTTGTCGTTTTGGATATTATGCCCAGGTAGAAAGGGATATATTAAATGATCTCGGCTTTGAGTACAAGATGATTATCCTGGAAGCCCCTGATTCCAGGGTATCAGAACTCTTTAATCAATTAAAAGCCTTGGGAGAGAATGTCAGTGTTTGGGAAGCTTTTAAAGCAGTAAAATATGCCTGGTATAAGATAAAAATCGTTGAAAACCTGGAAAGAAGATTTGCTTATATACATCCTCGGGCTGAAGATAAAAACCGGGCTGAAGATATTTATGATAAGGGACTACAGGAAATCCAAAGTGCAGACGATAAGCATGAAGTTGAGCGGGTTGGGCTGAAATGCCTGGAACGCTTGAATAAACTGGCGCTGACTGGAGAGGAACCACTAAAAATTGGTTTAGTAGGTGAAATATATACCGTATTGGAGCCTATGGCCAACTGCAGTATAGCTCGCTGTCTGGGCAGACTAAATGTGGAAGTAGATAATTCCATTTACATAAGTGATTGGCTCAATGACCATTTGCTGGGGGGCCTGGCGAAAAAATCCCATCGCAAGAACCTGGTCAGGTGTGCCAGTCCGTATTTAAATTATTTTGTGGGCGGGCATGGCCTGGAAACCGTGGGTTCCACGGTTGATTATGCCAGGAAAAAGTTCGATGGGGTAATTCAGGTAGGGCCTTTAACCTGCATGCCGGAGATAGTTGCTCAATCAGTATTGGGCATGGTGAGTAAAGAAGAAGGTATTCCGTGTATGACTCTGTATTTTGATGAACACGCGGGTACAGCTGGAATACAAACCCGTTTGGAAGCTTTTACTGATATGTTAAGACGCAAAAAAATACTAACGGGTTTTTCATGCTAAGGAGGTAAAGAGATTGTCATATTACCTGGGAGTTGACATTGGATCGGTCAGCAGCAATTTTGTTCTTGTGGATGAAGCAGCGAATGTAGTTGGAAAAATATATATGAGAACCGAAGGGAATCCAGTAAAGGCAGTGAAAGAAGGATATAAACAGGTTATGGAGGGAATAGATGATGAGCAAATCATAGGAGTAGGTACCACCGGGAGCGGTCGTCATCTGGCCGATATAATCCTGGGAGCCGACGTGGTCAAAAACGAAATCACTGCCCATGCGGTGGCGGCATCTTCTTTCTATCCTGATGTCCGAACCATCATCGAAATAGGCGGGCAGGATTCCAAGATGATTATTTTACAGGATGCCATAGTAAGTGATTTTGCCATGAACACAGTATGTGCAGCAGGTACCGGGTCTTTTCTGGACCAGCAGGCATCACGCTTAAATATCTTGATCCAAGACTTTGGACCCACCGCTCTTAAATCCAAACAGGCAGTGAGAATTGCCGGACGCTGTGGAGTTTTTGCCGAATCGGATATGATCCATAAGCAGCAGATGGGTTATCCTATTGAAGATATTTTGATGGGATTATGCGAGGCTCTGGTCAGAAACTATTTAAATAATGTCGGCAAAGGCAAGAAAATTGAAACACCTGTTATATTCCAGGGAGGCGTAGCGGCCAATGCTGGACTTAAAAAGGCCTTTGAAAAGATTCTGCAGATGGAGATAAAGGTTCCGCCCTACTATGATGTCATGGGTGCACTGGGTGCGGCTATATTGGCCAGAGAATACATAGAACAGTATCGACGGGCTACCGTCTTTAAAGGAGATAGCTTTATTATCGATGGACAGTTTCACAGCAGGAGTTTTGAATGCAAAGGATGCCCCAACATGTGTGAGGTAGTCTGTATCAAAAGGGACCAGGAGGTGCTGGCATATTGGGGAGATAGATGTAAGACGTGGGAAACATCTATCGGACACCAAGAAGTAATATAACTCTGCCAGCGATAAGATTCTGTCCCTTGAGGAGCGATGCTTTGCGGCTAGCTTTTGATGCCTTATTAACTCTAGGGCTTTTTCCACATCGCGATAATAAAACCTGGAATTTCAGATTCTGCCAGACTGGCTTCCGTGTCCCAGGAGTAATTTGATACTTCCTGTCCTGGAGGGATAAACAAGCAGCCTGCGCTGGCAGTTAAATCCTCAGGGTTCAGTTGGCACAGATCATCCATATTATAAAATTTTGCACGACTGAATACCGAATTCTCGTCTTCCTGGGCAATTTTATCATATAATTTGCCCCAGCTGCCGTCTTTATTAATGGTGCCAATGAGCAGCTTGCCCCCGGGCTTTAATACCCTATATAGTTCCTGGTAAGCTTTTTCTGCTTCCTCAATAAATTCAAATGCAGCCATGGAAAAGACTCCATCGAAAGACGCATCTGGAAAATCCAGCTTTCTGAAGTCCATTTCCAGGTAATCCACAGACAACTCACCTTTGTTTTTATTGCGGGCAATATTTAACATGTCCGGAGATATATCAATACCACTAACTATACAGCCTAGCTTGCTCAGTTTAATGCTGAAATTCCCGGTGCCGCAGCCAGCATCCAGTATCTTGCTGCCTGCCGGAGGGGCAAAAAGAGTTAAAGCCGCATTGGTTTCTACCAAATCTATAAAACTTCCTATCCCAGTTGTGTACCATTCATCGTAGCTTTTTGCGTGTTCATCTCTAAAAATGATCATTACTTTCCTCCTCTAGGATGGCCAACAGGTCCATTTTCATATCCGGGGTAAAAGCAGCTGTTTGATCAAGCTGCAGCTCTCTTCTGATAACCGCCGGACGGCTGCTGAGAATATACACCCGATCAGCCAGCAGCAGGGCTTCTTCAATATCATGAGTCACAAAGAGGATGGAGGACTGATAATGTTTATGCAGTTTCAAAAGCCACAGGTGCATTTTCCGGCGGGTTATAGCATCCAGTGCCGCAAAAGGCTCATCTAACAGCATTATATCGCTGGCAAAAAGATAGGTGCGAAGGAGCGCCGCCCTCTGGCGCATACCTCCTGAAAGCTGGCGGGGGTAATAATGCTCAAATCCAACCAGGCCAAAGTCTGTGAAGTGACTGCGGGCATACGCCTGAGCTTTATTTTTAGTCATACCTTTTAACAATAGAGGAATGGTCACATTATCGAGTATGCTGCGAGAGTCCAGCAGGAGGTCTTTCTGCTGCATGTAGCTGACCCGGGCAGTTTTCCCGGTGTAGTCTGCACCATCGATCTTGATAGTGCCGCTGTCTGGGGTGATTAATCCAGATATTATGTTTAATAGAGTGCTTTTGCCGCAGCCGCTGGGGCCCAGCACTACTACTATTTCATTTTCACCCACAGTTAAGGATATATCTGCCAGAGTATATAATCCATCCAGGGTTTTACTTATTTTGTCTACCATAATTTTTGTCATTCATATCGTCCTATCTTTAAACCGGGAATTACAGCTTGGGATAGAGCTTTAAATTCCCGATCTGGAAATTATCCAAGAAATGTTATGGAATCTAGACGCCGGAGGAGGATCTGTGTTCAAGTAGAGTGCAGCGGGAAAGGTGATTCAGGAATGGTGCTGCATTACTCATACCACTAGACCACGGGGCATCTCAGCCGCTGACTGGAGACTGACAAAACGGGCTTGAACACAGGGCATACCCCGGCAGACTTTTTCACCAGGTTTCTAGGGCAGAAATTCATTGGTAAAAGCTTTATCTGCTTCGATATTGCTTTCAATTAGAGCATTTTCGTACATGAAATCAGCATAGCTTTTCCAAACCCCTGGCTGCATTTCCCCCCATCGTTCAGCATCAGCCCTGTATTGTCCGGCCAGGTAATGCTGGCTGGCTTTAACCAACTCGCTGTCCAGTTCCGGTACACTTTTAATGAGCAGAGCAGCCGCTTCATCCGGGGATGCCATGGCATACTCATAACCTTTGGCAGTAGCCTGCAGGAATTTCTTAATCAGTTCCGGATCCTGAGCAATTTTACTTTCATTGGCTATAAGAACCGGGGTGTAAAAATCCAGGGCCTCGATTTCCTGACTTATCTGAATGAAGTTTAAATCAATATTCTTATTCGATGCCTCTATACCGGTCCACCCCCAGTATATCCAGGAAAAATCTATATCCTTTTCAATACTGGTAAAGAAATCAGCTGAGCCGATATTGATAAAATTTACTTTGTTAATATCAGCATGATATTTATCCATGAGAGCTTTGATCATTGCTGTTTCTGCAGGTGAACCCCATCCTCCGTAAGTTTTGCCTTCGAAATCGGCAGGAGTCAGGATATTTCTATCTGCGGGAGAGGCAAAACCAGAAGTGTTGTGCTGTATAACTGCGGCAACTGCCACTACTGGTATGTCCTGAGAGCGTGCAATAGTCACTTCTTCCTGGTAGCTCACCCCAAAGTCTCCCTGCCCGGAAGCTATTAACTGGGCCGTGCCGCCTTCGGAAGGCTGAATAATCTCAACCTCCAGACCGGCCTCTTCGTAATAACCCAGCTCCTTAGCCGCATATAGACCGGTATGGTTAGTGTTGGGGAACCAATCCAGCAGCACCGTCACTTTCTTTAGCCCTTCATCTTGAACGTCATTCTGGCTGCAGCCTGATGACGAAAGTATAAATATTGAAAGAATTAATAGGAATGATAATATTTTTTTCATAAATAATAAAACCTCCTTGATCAAAATAGCTTAATTATTAGAATCAGTTAGTGTTCTTCGATTCCATGGAACCAGCACATACTCTATAACATCTGCCAGCTTGACCAGCAGCAGGCTTAATACACAAATAACAATCACTGCCGCCAGGACTTTGTCGATAGCAAAACTCTTCTGCTGAATCGTCATAAAATAGCCCAGACCCCGCTGTGCACCTACCCATTCAGAGATAACTGCTGCCATGATGCTGTAGGTAGCAGAAATTTTAAGACCTGAGAAAAAGGCCGGCAGGGCAGCCGGGAATTTCACTATCTTGAAGGTTTCCCAGCGGCCAGCGCCCATGGATCGGAATAAACTGAGCTGATCAGAATCTGATGAATCCAGTCCTTTCATAAGGTTGATAGTTATAGGGAAGAAACATACCAGCATTACAATCAATATTTTGGGCAGCATACCCCAGCCAAACCACAAGGGCATAAGTACCGCCAGGACTATCAAGGGTATGGTCTGGGAGATGACCAGGACTGGATTGACCGCTTGTTTGAGTATTGAAACATAATCCAGTAAAAAACCTATCAATAGAGCCAGGATTATAGAAAGTAAAAAACCATAGGCGGTCTCCAATAAGGTTGTAGTTGAATGATAAACCAGCAGCGGCCATATCTCGACTATAGTACTTATAACCCGTGAAGGCGCAGGTAAGAGCCAGAGTGGAATATCATTTATGCGTACAGCCGCCTCCCATATTACCAGTACCAACAAAAGGCTGCTGCCAGGCAGCAGGTTATATCCAATATTTGTCGATCTTTTCATTCATACTCACTCCGTCTGGCTTATAATCAATTTTTACGATTGATATTACCCTTTTTGATCCAGCCTGGATACAAACCTCCTGGGCTTTTATGACCAGGTCCAGGAGCTCTTCCAAATCTCCCTCCATGCTGGTTTCCATGGGACCGACTATGTATTTAACTCCTGATTTCTTAATAAGCTCAATGACCTTGTCCACCACGTCATAGATTTGTTCTTCTGGCACCACCGGCAGTATCTGCAGGCTTACGTTACATAGTGATATTTCAAAAACCCCCCTTCAACAAAATAACTGCTTAATACCAATGGGTAATAAGCAGTTAAGGTAACAATCAAGTATGCTTCCTACGCTGGAATTACCCAGATCAGGTTCCAGGGTAAGGACACCACTATTGTCCACTCTCAGCCGGATTGGTCCAGCCCCCCTTTTTATTAATTGTAATATTAAATCATTTATTTACAGCAGTCAAATGCTTGTGAAAAACAAACTCTTATGCTAAAATGTACGAGTAAAATTTTAAACTTTATAAGACGAGAGGAGAGAGTTGAGATGAGTAGAGATGAGCTCACCAAAATTATTCTGCCGGAGGATAAATTACCAAAATTCTGGTACAATGTTCAGGCAGATATGCCCACACCTTTAGCACCGCCACTGAATCCGGTAACCAAAGAACCCCTGGGTCCAGCAGATTTGGCGCCCATATTTGCCGATGAATTGATAGCCCAGGAAGTATCTACCGAACGCTTTATTGAAATTCCCAGAGAAGTTCATGAAGAATATAAAAAATGGAGACCTTCTCCGCTTTTTAGAGCGCATGGGTTGGAAAAAGCTCTGGATACTCCCTGTAAGATTTATTATAAATATGAAGGGGTTAGCCCGGTAGGAAGCCATAAATTGAATTCCGCAATTCCCCAAGCATTCTTCAATAAAATACAGGGCATAAAAAGAATAAGCACCGAAACAGGAGCAGGACAGTGGGGAACAGCCTTATCACTGGCCTGTAAAATGTACGGTATAGAAGCCATGGTATACATGGTCAGGGTAAGCTATAATCAGAAGCCCTATCGTCGCATATTCATGGAGATGTACGGGGCTACTTGTGTACCCAGCCCCAGCCCGCTTACTGAAAGCGGCCGCAAAGCATTGGCCGAGAATCCAGATACTCCTGGTACCCTGGGTCTGGCCATCAGCGAAGCAGTTGAAGACGCGGTGGGCAGAGAAGACACCAAATACTCTCTGGGCAGTGTTTTAAACCATGTTTGTATGCACCAGTCCATAATTGGGCAGGAAGTCAAACTGCAGATGGAGATGGCAGATGATTATCCTGATGTAGTAATAGGATGCTGCGGCGGCGGAAGCAACTTTGCCGGGATAGCATTTCCCTTTATTCCTGATAAACTTAAAGGGAAAAAGGTGCGTTTGTTGGGCGTGGAACCAGCCGCCTGTCCTTCATTAACCAGAGGCGTTTTTGCCTATGACCTGGGAGACGTAGCCGGATTTACCCCATTGTTGAAAATGCAGACCCTGGGACATAATTTTGTGCCCCCCGGTATTCACGCCGGCGGTTTGAGATATCATGGAGAATCTCCCCTGGTTTCTCAGCTATTTAATGATGGCCTCATAGAAGCTAAAGCCGTAATGCAAAACGATTGTTTTTCGGCGGCGCAGATATTTGCCCAGAGTGAAGGTATTATACCGGCCCCTGAGTCTTCTCATGCAATCAGAGCAGCTATTGATGAAGCTCTCAAAGGCAAAGAAGAAGGAGTGTCCCGCACCATTGTATTTAATCTCAGTGGCCACGGGCATCTCGACCTGGCAGCTTACGACAACTACCTCTCCGGCAAGACCGAAGACATCGAATTCCCGGAAGAAGCCCTGCAGGAAAGCCTCAAGACTTTACCTCAAGTTTAACAAAATAATTAAATAGCAGAATATTCAAAACCCGGTGCATTTTCAGCACCGGGTTTTTTCGGAAACAGGGGGACGCTGCTCTATTTCTTATTTTAGGCTGAATAAGACATAACAAATTTGTAAAAGACTACAAACATGCTGGATGAGATTATTAGGTGAGCTAATAGTATTAAACCCTTGCTTAGTTTTGTGCCAAGCCTTAAAATTGGTTAAAGGACTAAATATATTCCCTGAGATGTCATATTAAAACCTTTCTGCCCGGATGTGATTAACTCCTTAAAAGACGTATTTGAGGGCCCTTGTAAGCCTGCTAGCTATTTTTCGCGATAGCTGCAGGTGAAGGAAACTTGACTTACTATTTTCGAACCGAGTCAGACTTAGGCCGATTAGGCACAAACTGATTGCAGCATTTACGGCATAGATACTTTTGATAAGCTGAAATTTATCTATGCTGTAACGATAAAATGAATGAAAAATTGTTGAGCTTGGGACATCTGACTGATATATGGTTTTGCATGAGGATTTGTCTCCTTTCGGGTTCGTTTTGCAGCAAAACTGTGTACCAGAAGGGATGACGGGTCCTCAATTTTCATTTAAGTTTATAAAAACTAAAAGGAGGAATCTAGATGATCATTAAAAGGAACAAAATGTTGGCCCTCCTGCTGGCAATGATGCTAATGATGAGTATTGTTGCTGGTTGTGGAGGACAAGCAGAAGAAGAGCAGCCGGCTGCAGATACCGCAACCATTCCAGTAGGTATCAATGTGGAGCTTTCCGGTGCTGTAGCCAGTTATGGAAGCAACGCCAGAGACGGCGCGGTGCTGGCTATTGAAGAAATTAATGCGGCTGGAGGCGTACTGGGGCAGCAGCTGGAAGCTCTGGAAAGAGACTGCAAATCGACCGCTGATGAAGCTTTGAGCGTAAGTGCGGCATTGGCAGGAGAAAATATTGTAGCTCAGATAGGCCCTCTGACCAGTGGCAACGTAGCGGGCAGTACCCCGATCATGATGGAAAATAAGATTCCATTGATTGCTCCTGCAGCTACAGCAGCCAATGTTACCGTGGATGAAAAAACCGGGGAAACCAGGGAATACATTTTCCGGGTATGTTTCATAGATCCTTTCCAGGGAACCCTGATGGCTCAGTTTGCTGCTGATAACCTGCAGGCCAAGACAGCTGCCATTTATGCTGATACATCAAGCGATTATGGCAAAGGATTAGCAGAATATTTCAAAGAAACCTTTACTGAAAAGGGCGGAACCATCGTTGCAGAAGAAGGATTTGTAAGTGGTGACCGTGATTTCAATGCAACTTTAACAAAAATTAGGGGCACCAATCCTGACTTCATTTATGTACCTGGATACTATCAGGAAGTTGCTCCCCTGATCAAACAGGCCCGTGAACTGGGAATTACTGCTCCTATGGGTGGTGGAGATGGCTGGGATTCCCCGGATATGGTAAGTGTTGCGGGAGGAGATGCACTGAATAGTACTTACTTTACCAACCATTATTCCTCACAGGACACTGATCCCAAAGTAGTTGCATTTGTAGAAGCTTTTAAATCCAAATACAACAAAGAACCAGACGCTTTTGCAGCCCTGGGTTATGATTGTGTTCAGCTGCTGGTTCAGGCTATAAAAGATGCCAATTCTGCTGAGCCGGTAAAGATCACTGAAGCTCTAGCCTCAATAACTGACTTTGAAGGGGTTACCGGCAAGATGACTATCGATGAACAGCACAATCCTGTGAAAGCTGGCGTTATTATTGAGTTCAAGGATGGGGTGCAGACGGTCAACACCAGGATTCAGCCATAATGGATGATATAGTTTGAGAAAGGGAGGGCTTGCCCTCTCTTTCCTTTTAAGTAGTAATAGGAGGAAGTGGCTAATTTGCTTGAATTTTCGCAACAAATAGTGAATGGATTATCCCTGGGAGCTATCTATGCGCTAATAGCTTTGGGATATACTATGGTTTATGGAATTATTAAATTAATTAATTTTGCCCATGGAGATGTGATGATGGTAGGCGCATATGTAGGTTTTTTCTCCATAACTATGCTGGGCACGAATATTGTAGTAGCTATGCTGGCAGCGATGTTATTATGCGCCCTGCTGGGTGTCTTAATTGAAAAAGTTGCCTACCGACCACTCCGAAATTCTACTCGTATAGCTGCTTTGATTACGGCTATTGGTGTTTCGTTGTTTTTGGAATACATAACGGTGGTGGTATTGGGACCTGCCCAGAGAGTATTTCCTCAGTCTGCTTTTCCCATCAAGGCATATAACCTTGCTGGTTTAACTATTTTAAACAAACAAATATTTGTATTTGTTTCTGCAGTACTTCTGATGTTAATCCTCCAATATATTATTAAAAGGACCAAAACAGGCAAAGCCATGCGGGCAGTATCTCTGGATATGGAAGCTGCAGTCTTGATGGGGATCAGCGTCGATAAAACGATTTCAGTTACTTTTGCTATCGGTTCTGCACTGGCAGCCGCAGCTGGTGTTATGATAGGAGTATATTATCAAACCATTAATCCCTTGATGGGAATTATCCCGGGGCTTAAAGCGTTTGTTGCTGCTGTATTGGGTGGAATAGGTTTAATACCAGGAGCCATGGTAGGGGGTTTTGTAATGGGGCTTTTGGAAACCATGGTAAGCGGATATGGGAGCAGTCTCTATCGAGACGCAGTAGCATTTGGTGTACTAATTATAATACTGCTTATAAGACCTACCGGCTTGTTTGGGAAAAACACCGGCGAAAAAGTGTAGGTGAAGATAGATGCAAGAGAAAAAAAATAAGTCCTGGTTGAGTTTTCTATTGGAAGTAATCGTATTAGTGGCATTGTTTACCCTGGTTCAATATGCTCTGACTGTAGGTTTGATAAATCAGTCCTATCAGATTAATCTTGTCACAATGTGTATCAATATAATTCTTGCTGTTAGCCTGAATTTGATTAATGGTTTTACCGGACAGCTTTCCCTGGGACACGCAGGTTTCATGGCTGTAGGTGCCTATGTATCAGTTATCCTTACTAACTTCATGGAGATGCCATTTATTATAGGCATTTTGGGAGGATGTATTGCTGCCGGTATAGCAGGGTTTATTATTGGTGTACCAACCCTGCGTTTAAAGGGTGATTACCTGGCCATTGCTACCCTGGCTTTTGGTGAGATAATCCGGGTGGTACTGCAGAACATTGATTATGTTAATGGCCCGGCAGGGATAGTTGGCATTACTAAACTTACCAGCTGGCCCTGGTTATACTGGACAGCCATAATTACTATACTAGTTATAGTGAACCTGATGAATTCTAGTTACGGGCGAGCCATTATATCAATTCGAGAAGATGAAGTTGCATCAGAACTAATGGGCATTAACACCACCAAATACAAGGTTTTGGCGTTTATAATAGGAGCCATGTTTGCGGGGTTGGCTGGGGTTATGTATGCTCATTATTTTTATATTATAAAGCCTGACACCTTTAGCTTCTTACGATCGTTTGATATGGTAGTTATGGTGGTTTTGGGAGGATTGGGCAGCACTACCGGAGCTGTCATTGCAGCGATATTTATAACCTTCCTAACTTTTGGACTGCAGAAATATGCGGCTATGCGTATGGTGATCTATTCATTGATTTTAATTATCGTAATGATTTACCGCCCCCAGGGACTGATGGGGAGTAAAGAGTTGAGCAGAAAAACATTTTCCAGGATATGGAGTGGAAAGAAATGAACTTGTTAGAAATAAATAATTTATATAAATCCTTTGGTGGATTGGGTGCAGTTATTAATTTTAATATTTTGATTCAATCCCAGGAGTTAATAGGCCTCATTGGGCCCAATGGTGCAGGTAAGACAACTGTTTTTAATTTGATTACAGGAGTATACAAACCAGATAAAGGACAAATTATTTTCAATGGTAAAAATATTGCGGGGATGGCTCCCTATAATATCTGTAAAAAAGGGGTTGCCCGTACTTTCCAGAATATCAGGTTATTTAAAGATTTGAGTGTAATCGATAATGTAAAGATTGCATTCCACAAAGATGTCAGCTACAGTCTAGCTAGTACCATTATTAGACTTCCCGCCTTTTTCCAGGGAGAGAAGAATATCGAAGAAAAGGCCCTGGAATACTTGAGGATTTTTAAATTGGATACCAAACGTGATGAAATTGCTTCTAATCTTCCTTACGGAGAACAGCGCCGCCTGGAAATTGCCAGAGCCCTGGCTACCCAACCTACAATGTTAATCCTCGATGAACCTGCAGCCGGAATGAATCCCCAGGAAACAAGAGAGCTTATGGAATTGATAAAATGGATCAGACAAGATTTTAATTTATCAATTCTCTTAATTGAGCATGATATGTCGCTGGTTATGGGTGTATGTGAACGAATATATGTGTTAGATTACGGACAATTGATAGCCGAGGGACTGCCGGAAGAAATACGTAATAACAAAAAAGTTATCGAAGCATATTTAGGTGAGGAGGTAGGTAAGTGCTAGCAGTAAAAGAGATTGATGTTTACTATGGCGCTATCCACGCTCTCAAGAAATTTTCTTTGGATGTGGAAGAGGGAAGCATTGTTACCTTAATTGGAGCTAATGGTGCCGGGAAGACTACCGTACTTAAAACCATATCCGGAATTCTGCGCCCAACAACTGGCAGTGTGATGTTTAAAGGTCAGGATCTGGTCAAAGTCCCACCGGAAAAAATTGTAGCTCTGGGTATTTCTCAGGTGCCTGAAGGCCGCAGAGTTTTTCAGACAATGTCAGTATTAGAAAATCTGGAGATGGGTGCTTACCTGCGCAGCGATAAGAAAGAGATTCAGAAGGATTTAGAAAATATATTCCTCCGTTTCCCAAGATTAAAGGAGCGTCGCAAACAATCGGCAGGCACCCTGAGCGGGGGCGAACAGCAAATGCTGGCCATAGGCCGGGCATTAATGGCTCAACCTGAACTGCTATTGATGGATGAACCATCTATGGGTCTGGCACCTCTGCTGGTAAAAGAAATCTTTGAGATAATTAAAGATATTAATTCTCGTGGAACTACTGTCCTGCTGGTAGAACAAAACGCTAATATGGCACTGACAATAGCAGACCAGGCCTATGTCATAGAAACCGGTGAAATTGTGCTGCAGGGTGCTGCTGAAGAACTGATGAGAAGTGAAGAGGTAAAGAAGGCTTATCTGGGCGGGTAAAGCTCATTTATATGCGGTGTTGTTCCCGGAAAAAATATCAAAGATTATATAGTCTGGGGAAGTTAATTAAGGAGGGACCCAATTTATGAAGGTCAAGGAACGGATGACAGAGAAGGTTATTACTGTAGATCTGGACAGCAGCCTTACCGACGCTTTTTATTTGTTGAAAGAGAACAATATACGCAGGCTGCCAGTAATGAATAAAGGTAAGGTAGTCGGCATAATTACCCTCAGTGATTTGAATAAAGCAGCGCCATCTTCGGCTACGTCCCTCAGCGTACACGAGATTAATTATTTATTGATGAAGACTAAAATAAAAGATATTCTTCCCAGGAAGCAGAAAGTTATCAGCATCAGCCCGGATAACTACATTGAAACCGCAGCCAAGCTTATGAGGCAGAATAGAATTAGTGGACTTCCGGTTATTGGTGAAAAGAACCAGTTGGCAGGAATTGTAACTGAAACCGACATTTTTGATGCATTAATCGATATCCTGGGAGTAAAACGAACTCACAGCCGAATAGACTTTTATACTTCGGAAAGACAGGGTGCTCTGGCCGAAATAACTGGAATGATTGCCGCTAAAGGTAAAAATATTCTTAATACAGTAGCATATTATGATGAAAAAAAAGCTTTATACAAGCTAATCTTTCGATTGGAAGAGCTTGAAGTAGATGACGTAGTAGAAGAGCTGAAAAATCGAGGTTATGAAGTTGAATCAGTAATTGTGCGCCAGCAAAATGAATTGCTGTAATATGAGTCAGGAAATAAGGGACACAGTTCCTTTGTTTATTAAGGCGGCGTTTTGATATCTGGACACTGAAATATTAGAATAGCCCTGGAGAAAAGCCTCAGATCTTTTCTCCAGGTCTAAAATACGAAATAAAAATCCCGGTGAGATATTCACCGGGATTTTTTTGTTGGGTATTTCAACAAAAATGAATATTAACTTAACTGATAACAGCCAGCCCTTGTTTCTTCAAGGACATGATCACTGGTGAGAGCAGTATTGACCTCAAGTATATAAATAACTATGATATTTTAAGAGGATGGTGTTCTTTTGCTGACCAACAGATTGCTGGCAATCACAAATATGATAATTTCTGGACAGGCAGCTGCTGATATTGGTTCAGATCACGCCCGGCTGCCTATATACCTGGTGGAACAGGGTATCGTACCCAGGGCGATAGCTACTGAATTAGGTGACGGACCCTGCTTAAGAGCCCGGGAAGCCATTGCGAACAGCACCTGCGGGGATTTAATAGAATTGAGGCAAGGTGACGGACTGCAGCCCCTGGAAAGGGGAGAAGCTGCTACCGTAATTATTGCCGGTATGGGCGGAGATACTATATGCAGGATATTATCCCATGATTGGAATAAAGCTGCCAGTTATCAGCGTTTTGTTTTTCAGCCCATGAGCAGGCCCTATATACTGCGTTCTGCCCTGGCTGAAAAAGGCTGGCCTATCCTGGACGAGGTGCTGGTAACAGAAAATAAACGAATATTCGCTATTATCAGCAGTAAACCTGGGAAAACCCCTTATCAACTTTCTAAATTAGAGTTGGATATAGGTCCGAATATACTTACTGCCAGGGACAGTGAGACGGGTAAGCTCTATTGGGAGCAGTGGCTGGCAAAATACAAAGCTGTTTACCAAAGCCTTTTGCAGTCCGACAGCATTGAGAATAGAGCATTAATACTGGATTATGAGAAGAGGATAGAGGCATTGGAGGTAATCATAGATGCGGGCTAAAGTTAAAGATGTAATAAATATGTTAGAGGGCTATTTTCCTTTACATTTAGCCGAAACATGGGATAATTCAGGTCTGCAGATAGGATCTCTTGATAAACAGGTACAACGGGTGCTTATTAGTCTTGATCTGGACACTGAAATATTAGAAATAGCTTTACAGGAAAAGGCAGATATGATAATTACTCACCACCCCTTGTTTTTCCGGCCACTCAAGAGCATCGATTTTGATCAGCCAGAAGGTGGACTGATCAAAAGTCTAATAAAGTCAGACATCAGTGTATATTCAGCTCATACCAATCTAGATGCGGGTGAGCTGGGACTGAGCCAGGTTCTAGCAGAAATGCTGGAACTACAGAATACTGCTCCTCTGGATAAGTATAAGCGGGAAGATCTTTTAAAAATGGTAGTATTCGTTCCCGTATCCCACTTTGAAGCAGTCAGGTCGGCTATGAGTAAAGTCGGAGCCGGACATATTGGGAAATACAGTGAATGTAGTTTCAGCACCCTGGGACATGGTACATTCCTCCCCGGAGAAGATACCAGGCCCTTTATCGGGGAAAAAGGCCGCTTAGAAAAAGTGGAAGAGTATCGGTTGGAAATGGTGCTTTATAAAAGGGATTTAAAAAATGTGGTTGAGGCACTAAAGCAGGCTCACCCTTATGAAGAAGCGGCCTATGATATTTATCATCTGGAAAATGAATTCAAGCTATTCAGTATGGGAAGGAAAGGTTGGCTAAAAGCTCCGCTCAAGCTGAATGATTTGGTTGGTCTGGTTAAACAGGTTCTGCAGTTGGAGAGTATTAGAGTTGCTGGAGATATGGAAAAGGAAATACAGAGTATAGCCGTAGTAAGCGGTGCCGGTGCCAGCTTTATTGACAGCGTGGTTAAGCAGGATATTGATGTCCTGGTTACCGGCGACGTAAAATATCACGAGGTAAAAAATGCAGTTGCTTTGGGATTGGCAATTATTGATGCTGGTCATCAGGGAACGGAGCAGATAGTAAGTTCTCATCTATGCAATTTGCTGTCAGCAAGCAGTGAGAAAAGGGGCTTTGAGATTACTTTTATACCAGGATATTCACCAAGTTTGTTTCGCTCTCTCTAGCGACAAATGCCGGTAAATAGCCATCTGCAGGATAAGGTAAAATTAGGAAAATATAATATTGGCGTAAAAATGGGGGTTGAATGAATAAAAAAAAATATTTTTGCCAGAATGTAAATAAGAGGATGACATAAAAATATTTTAATAATTTTTAAAAAAAATTTAATTATTAGCAGGAATTGCCGTTTTTTTGGGGAATGTAAAATAAGGTCAATAAAATATTAAAGGGAGGACTATGTCGTGAACAAATCGGAACTTGTCAAATCCTTAGCGGAAAAAGCTGAAATTACTCAGAAAGATGCTGCTAAAGCACTGGATGCCACTGTTGAAGTTATTCAATCGGCGCTCGCAAATGGAGATAAAGTCCAAATTATAGGTTTTGGTAGCTTCGAAGTTCGTGATCGCAAAGAAAGAAAAGTTATAAGCCCGGCAACCGGGGAAGAAATTAAAGTTCCTGCTACAAAAGTTCCAGCATTTAAACCCGGCAAATCCCTTAAGGAAGCAGTTGCGGTGGAAAAGAAAACCGCTGCTAAAGGCAAAAAGAAAGCCGCTAAAAAGAAATAAGGGGCAACTAAAAAAGAGAAAAAAAGAGATACGCAGTTTAAGCGTATCTCTTTTTTTCTATTAATTAGGACATAGATAATGTTGTTATTTCTCCCCGAAAAGGGATAACTGCCAATCTTCGGGGGGAAGGGTGAATTGCTGCTCTAAACCTTTTGTTTATAGAACAAACCAGGGGTTTCCCAATCATTTATAGAAAAAAACGACCAGGGGAAAACCCTGGTCATTAAAGGAAGAAAAAATATTTTATATATTAACCCCTGAGCAGGTCGCCAGCGATAACCATGCGTTGAACTTCACCAGTTCCTTCGTAGATCTGGAATATCTTGGCATCTCTCATTAGTTTTTCTACCGGGTATTCCTTGGTAAATCCATATCCACCAAATATCTGTACAGCTTCAACGCCGCACATCATGGCAGTATCACCGGCATAAGCTTTGGCCAGTGATGCGGCTTTGCTAAAGCGTGGTACATCCATGTCCTGCAGTGAAGAAGCTTCCAGGTAAAGGAGACGGGAGGCTTCAATATGCATGGCCATTTCAGCCAGTTTAAATTGTATGGCCTGGAAACTGGAAATAGGTTTACCAAACTGGGTGCGCAGTTTGGAGTATTCGAGAGATTCATCCAGAGCTCTCTGGGCTACACCGGTAGCCATAGCTGCGATACTGGCTCTGGAAATATCAAGAGTTTTCATAACTACGTACCAGCCCTGTCCTTCTTTACCTAAAAGGTTTTTGGCGGGAACACGTACATCTTCAAATATAACTTCAGTAGTATTTGAAGTTCTGATACCTAATTTATCTTCAACTTTTCCTATGCTAATACCTGGAGTATCTCTGTCTATCATAAAGGCACACATACCTTTATAGCCCATGCTCTTATCCAGAGTAGCCAGAAGGGTGTACTGGCCGCAGATTCCGCCATTGGTGATGAACTGTTTGACTCCATTGATTATGTAATCGTCACCGTCTTTCACACAGCGGGTAGAAAGTGCACCTGCGTCAGAACCGGCACCGGGTTCAGTTAAACAAAAAGCTCCGAGTACGCCTTCATTCTGGCGGCCAAACCACCATTTCTTCTGTTCGTCATTGGCTGCAACCAGAATGGGATCAGTAGAAAGAAGAGCGCTGGCCACCATAGTAGTTCCAACACCTGCGTCTCCCCAGCAAATTTCTTCAGCTACAATATTCTGAGCAACATGGTCCAGACCAACTCCGCCGTATTCTTCCGGACAAGCTAGAGTCATAAATCCCAGTTCTTGCATCTTCTTAATAACGTCTTCCGGATAATGATGGTTATTGTCCCATTCACCAGCAAACGGAGCAATCTCATTTACTGAAAAATCATGGGCCATTTTCTTCATCATTTCTTGTTCATCTGACAGACGAAAATCCATTAATATTCCCCCTCAATTTTTATATAACTTTCGATACTAACCAACAGCTAGATATCTCTGGTCCACAGTGAGCACATACCTGATCCGCCACCTACGCACAGGGATGCTCCGCCCAGGGTTTTGCCCTGTCTTTCAAGTTCATAGTACAGAGATACTATAATCCTAAGTGCGGTACAGCCAACCGGATGACCCAGAGCTATCCCTGAACCATTAAGATTGCATTTGTTCATATCCAGTTCTATACCAAAGTCTTCCTTCAGCATACGGCCAACTCCCAGGAACTGAGCCGCGAAAGCTTCGTTGATTTCCCAGTAATCAATATCTTCAAATTTTAACCCAGCATTCTTCAGAGATTTCGGAATAGCAAGTGCAGGTCCCAGACCCATGATCTTGGGGTCTACTCCACCGTGAGTGATATCGATAAGCTTCATCAAAGGTTTTACACCCAGTTCAGCAGCTTTTTCTTTGGACATAATTACCACAGCGGCCGCTGCATCGTTAATACCGGAGGCATTAGCAGCGGTTACTACTCCGCCCTTTTTAAAAGCTGCGGGCAGCTTGGCCATAGACTCCACACTAGCGTCGGGAATCATATGCTCATCGTTTTCATAGAATTTACTGCCTTTTTTACTCTTAATTTCATAGGGTACAACTTCGCGTTTGAAAGTGCCTTCCTGAACTGCCCTGGTGGCGCGCTGATGGCTCATTAGAGCTAGTTCGTCACATTCTTCTCTGGTAATGCCATATTTCTCGGCAATATTTTCAGCAGTGACACCCATGTGACCCGGTACCATTCCGTCAAACAATCCATCATAAATCATGGAATCTTCTAATTTGCCAGCGTTCATACGATAACCCATTCTGGCTTTAAGAGCCAGATAGGGTGCATTAGTCATGCTTTCTACACCTACTACCAGAGCTACGTCGTTCTTTCCTGCTTGAATATTACGTGCTGCAATTTCCAATGCCCGCATCCCAGAAGCACAGTTCTGGTTTACGTTGCAGGCGGTGCTGTCAAATCGTAATCCGCAGGCCAGGGCTACTTGTCTGGCAGGCAGAGACCCTTGGCCGTGAGGAAAAACTTGACCTAGAGTTAACTCATCGACTATTCCTGCATCAATACCTGCTCTTTCAATAGCAGCTTTGCCAGCAGTGATGGCAAGATCGTTAGCCTGCACATCCTTTAGACTGCCCATAAAACGAGCGATGGGAGTTCTGCATGCGCTTACCAGTACGATATCCTTCATTACTTAATAACACTCCTTCCAAATACTCCGCGAGGCAAACCAGGCCGAGACAAATTGTGGTCCCCGAAGGGGGCTTCCAAATACTCCGCGAGGCAAACCAGGCCGAGACAAATTGTGGTCCCCGAAGGGGGCTTCCAAATACTCCGCGAGGC
>JAENZE010000002.1:234557-251564 GCA_016841425.1 Syntrophomonas sp.
CCAGGCCGAGACAAATTGTGGTCCCCGAAGGGGGCTTCCAAATACTCCGCGAGGCGAAACCAGGCCGAGACGAATTGTGGTCCCCGAAGGGGGCTTCCAAATACTCCGCGAGGCAAACCAGGCCGAGACGAATTGGGGTTCCCGAAGGATAGCCCCTGTTTAAACGAGCCATTATTATGGCTTCTCTCTAGGGGTTTTCAATAAATCAGGGGATAATTTTACCAATGTTTGAATAAGTTAATAGGTCTGCTAAACTGAAGACGCCCCTCCTTTCCTTAGCAGGCTGAATATAAACATAGCAAATAATATGCCATTAAAATAATTGTATGGACAGCAAAAGCTAGAATAGCGACCGATTTTGAAATAAACTCTGAAGTAAAGGGACTTTAAGGTTAAAATAAAAATTGAAAGTCTTTGGGAATAATGAGGCTAAAACAAGAATTATGCCGGTGTAATAAGGATCAGCCTTGCAGTATTGCAAGGCGGTCTTGTGATTGTGCAAGGCCAAGCGTGACCTTGCGAGGGGAAGGCCAGGAAATCTGGATGCTTCACTTTTTAAGGCCTTGCAATACTGCAAGGCCTTAAATCAACATTAAAGATAATTCCTATTCTATATTATGAATATTAGAATTATTGGGGCTACATTCCTCCCGGTGGAATAGTCTCTTGATTTTTTATAAATATAAATTAAAAGTAAGCAAATCTATAAGCGGAGTTCTGTATTTGATAGTCATCTATCTGGGATATCAGTTGCCTGATACCTCTAGCGACCTAACCCGGAAACGAAGCGGGCCACTTCAATGTTTCTCTATTTGGTCTTGCTCCAGGTGGGGTTTACCTAGCCATTCAGTCACCTGAACGCTGGTGAGCTCTTACCTCGCCGTTCCACCCTTACCCGGCAATTAATAGCTTATAGATCCAGAAATATGCCAGTTTGGCATTAGATGGTCACAAGCCATTGATTGCCGGGCGGTTTGTTTCTGTGGCACTTGCCTTGGGGTCACCCCCACTGGACGTTATCCAGCACCCTGCCCTGTGGAGCTCCGACTTTCCTCAGATATAATAAATATCTGCGACTATCTGATTTACTTACTTTAATTCCAAATTGCCTACTTAATTATAGTAAAATTAACATAAGAAGTAAAGTTACAAACTCAACTTTCGCAGATGATAACAGCTTCGGCTGGGCAAGCACGAAAGTAAAGTTGCAAAGTTTGGAGGTTTTTAAAAAAATAATCGTCAGACGAGCAGGAAAAAAGAAATTATTAGAGAATGTTTTACAAAAATAGTGTTGAAAGCAGGAAAGTGATTTCGAGTTTTATTTATGTTTTTGTAGAGATCATATTTGCTTGTTTTCGAAGAGATAAAGTAATAAAATATGTGACATAGAAGAGGGGGTGAAAAGGTGTTAGCATTTGGATCAGAAGCTGCCCAAAGCGCCGGGGGAGGGATATTTTCAAATCCGCTGATAACATTATTGATGGTCTTATTGGCGATTTTTGTATTTTTGAAATTTTGCGGTTGGGCAAAGAGCTTCACGCTATCGGGCGGATTTAAGAAGACGGTGTTTATTCTTACGGCTGTAGGTTTGGTCGGATTTAACGTTTTGTATAGCATGGGAAATTCTGCAATTACAGCGGGGCATGGTTGGGGTACTGCAACTATAGCACTGCTTGCAGCATTGATATGGGCGTTTGTTTTTGCGTTTGCCCTGATGGCAGAGACTAAATAGTTGTGCTAGTGCCATGCCAATTACGCCCACTTGGGGATTGCAATAATTAAGATCAAGTCATAAAAGAAGCCCACAGGACCAAAGTTTGAGCTCATTACGCTCTAAAAAACAACGAAGCCCGCGATTGAAGCGTACCTGAGTACGTTGATTGAGCGGGCTTATATCATTATGTTTCGGCCTGAGGCGGCGGTGCCGTCTTTTTTGATTAGCAGATATAAATCAGGCACATACTAGTCTAATACAAGAATGCCAGGGGGGAAGGCTTTGGAAAAAGCAGTAACATTCAGCCTTATTAAACGATATTCACCAGGAGAGGGAATAATAAATGTAGAAGACCCTATGGTTGTAGAGGTTGGGCTGGATATATTTGTTAATAAGCAGTTTTATAAGAAGGTATACTGCTCGCCCATATATATAGATGAATTGGTTATTGGCTCTCTAGCTTTCGATAATATGATTAAATCCATAAAGGATGTTACCAAGCTGCAAATTGGAGCGGATAGAGTTTGCGTCAGCACAAGTCTAATTAACCGAGAAGGTTATATCACATCAGATGCAGGTATTCAGGTTGATGCCCGGACTATTGCTGTGCTGATGAAGCAGCACCTGGATTCATCAGATATCCATAAAAAAACTGGTGGAGTTCATATTATGAGCCTGAGTGATGGAAAGAGCCTGATAATAAGCCGGGAAGATATAGGCAGGCATAATGCAGTAGATAAGTTACACGGCTACTGTTTGCAGAACGGGGTGGATTGCAGCACCAAGATCTTTCTCAGCAGCGGCAGGATAAGTAATGAGATAATAGAAAAAGTATGTTTTATGGGTGTTAAAATTGCTGTATCCAGGGCCACAGTAACGGACTTAGCGCGGAAAAAGGCTGAGGATCATGGCGTAACATTGATTGGGTTTGCCAGGGGTGAAAGGTTTAATATATATTCTCATCCGGAACGCATAATAATAAATAACCGCAGGTGATTGGTTTTATGAAGGAACAGGTTAAGATAAGGGTTATAAACTCTGACGGGAAAGAGCATGTGCTGTGGACTTTTTTGGGGAAAAGACTGTGGGACAGTCTGGCCGACAACGGCCTGGATATTGGCGGCATATGTGCTGGCAATGGTGATTGCGGCAAGTGCAAGGTGCGAGTTGAAGGCGAGACCAATCCTATTTCTAATGGAGAAAGAGTGCACCTGCTGCCGGAAGAAATAAGAGCCGGATTTAGGCTGGCATGCTATTGTAAGGTCCATGCACCGTTAAAGGTATATATCGATAATGTCAGCCAGGAATTGAACCTTAAGGATAAATATCCAGTCTCCAAACATTCATCATCAGGGAACTCCCTCATAGAATTCAAGCAGCTTTTTATCCCCGGTATCGATAAGGAAAGTCCAGTGTCTATACACCACCGGCTGAAAAAAGCTCTGGCAGCCTACAGTCTGGAATTGAGTATTGATAATCTTGCGGTCCTATCCAGATTGGATAGAACAGGCCGACCTGCTCTAGAGCTCAATGCTTTAGTTTATCCAGGGGATAGGATTAAGTATATAGGTGCCAAACAAGCTAAAGCTTTTGGCATTGCTCTGGATATTGGCACTACTACTATTTTTGCTTCGCTTATAGACCTGCAGAAAAGAGAGCCAGCTGCTATGATAAGCAGGAGCAACTTGCAGAAGACTTATGGGGCTGACATAATTTCTCGCCTGAGTTACTGTATGAAAAACGATGATGGCATGAAAACCCTCCATCAGGTACTCATAAACAGTATCAATATATGTATTGAAGAGATGATAGATGAAACTGGTATTGATGAGCAGAATATATATGCTTTTAGTGTGGCCGGCAATCCAGTCATGCTTCACTTCTTTTTGGGGTTAAGTCCGGCCGGTTTTGCCGCAGTACCTTATGTGGGGGTTTTTAATGATGAAATAAGCTATCCGGCCTGGCAATTAGGCCTGAAATCAGCCCGGGAGGCGGACTGCTTTATATTACCCCAGATAGGAGGTTTTGTTGGGGCAGATACTATTGCTGCGTTACTGAGTATTCCCGAGAGTGATGATCATACTTACTTATTAATAGATATCGGGACTAACGGAGAGGTAGTACTCAGTAATAAAGGACTTATGTGGGCGGCTTCTGCTGCTGCTGGACCGGCCTTCGAAGGCGGAGGAATCAGCTGTGGCATAAGAGCTGGTCAAGGTGCTATTGACAGGGTATATTTGGATGAAGATGGGCGGTTTCAATTTAATGTGCTGGGGTCTAACTTACCCCGTGGGCTATGTGGTTCAGCTATCATAGATTTGATGGCCTGTCTTTTGGAAAAGGGGCTTATTAACAGTAATGGAATAATATGCTCTGATGATCTTAATCAATCAGGTGAGAATGGTGTGCATGGAGATGAGATAGTTTTGCTGTCAGAGAAAGATACTGGAAACGGCTTGAAAATCTTTATCAACCAGGAGGACATCAGGCAAATACAGCTGGCCAAGGCGGCAATCCGTTCTGCAATTGACATTTTGTTAGACGAGGCTGGGATTAAGTATCAAGAGCTGGATTACATTTATATGGCTGGCTCATTTGGCAACTATATAAACCCGGTTAGTGCATTAAGGATTGGGATGCTGCCGCCCGTACCTACTGCTGTCATTAAAAACGCTGGCAATGCTGCCGGCCAGGGTGCAGCGGAGGTTTTATTGTCCAGTTCTGCTTGGGAAAGAGCTAAAATTCTAAAGAATAGGGTTAAGCATATAGAACTGGCTGAGCGAACTGGTTTTCAGGAACTGTTTCTTAGCAGATTGAATTTCTAATTTTATCTAAATGTTTATATTTGGTAATTGTTACCTGCCAGGTCATAATAATGTTAAATAATAAAGGGGGATTTATATGAAATACAAAAACCTGCTGATAGAAAAGGAGGGTAATATAGCTTTAGTAAAGATCGACCGTCCTGAGCTTAAGAATGCTTTGAATCTGCCCTTGCTGGAATCGTTAGGAAATGCGTTTGCTGATTTAGAAAAGGATACTGAAGTGAATGCAGTGGTACTCACGGGCAGCGATGAAGTGTTTTGTGCCGGTTTCGATATGAATACTCTTATGGATTTGGGACAGGAAAAAATGCCAAAGGTAGATATTATCGAAAGGGCCTTCCTGAACATACTGCGTTACCCCATGCCGGTCATAGCCGCGGTGAGCGGACCAGCTATAGCGGCCGGTTTTGATATCATGGTTCTGGCTGATATAAGGATATTTTCCGAGACTGCCAGAGTAGGACAGTCGGAAATAAGATGGGCTGTAACTCCCTTAAATGATCCCCTATGGAAAATTATTGGTATGGGCAGGGCCAAGGAGGTTACCATGACCGGGAGGATTTATGGCGCCGAGGAAGCTAGAGAGATGGCACTGGCCAATTATGTTTACCCAGTAGATAGTTATTTGGAAGAAGCAAAAAAAATTGCCAGGAAAATAGCGTCATTCGATCGGACTGCCCAGAAAGCCAATAAAGATCAAACCAACCGAATACCTGGAATGGATACCGAAGCAGCCATCCGCACACAAATATGGGGTTTTAGAAATTTTGTAGGCAGTGACGAAATGATTAGAAGGATGTCAGAATTTTTGAATGAAGGGAAAAAGAAGCAGTAGTAAAAACGGCTAGTAGACAGGGAAAGTGGGGAATGGGATGAAATTAGAGGGTAAGGTAGCCCTGATTACAGGTGGCGGTACCGGCATCGGAAAAGCTGCAGCTCAGATAATTGCAGCGGAAGGAGGTGTCAGCATCGTTGCCGGAAGGCGTATAGCTCCTTTAGAAGAGACGGCAGCTGATATCACCAGTGCAGGTGGAAAGGCTATGGCCTGCCCCGCCGATGTTACCAGTATAGAAGATATTGCAAAGCTAGGAAATATCATTAAGGAGAAGTACGGCAGAATAGATATATTGATTAACAATGCTGGATCGGCTATGTTTAAATCATTTATAGATACTACCGTTGAGGATCTGGATCGCTTATATCAGGTGGATTTGCGCAGTGTATTTTTGGTTTCCCAGCAAATGGTACCGCTGATGAAAGAAAGCGGGGGAGGAAGTATTATTAATGTTTCATCTATACTCGGGGTGCTTGGGGGCAAGAAGGTAAGTGCCTACTGTGCTATGAAGGGCGGGGTAGTCCAGTTAACCCGGGCGTTGGCAGCCGAATTAGGACCAGATATTAGAGTAAACTGTCTGTGTCCCTCTCATATTATCACGGACATGATGGAGGAAGAAATGCAGCGGATTGAGGCGGCTGGGAAACTTGAGCAGCTTAATAAACTGTTTCCTATGAAAAGGGTTGGTTATCCACAGGATATTAAAGGCATCATACTGTTTTTTTCCAGTGAAGATTCAGCCTGGCTTACAGGCAATATTTTCATGGTTGATGGTGGGTTATCCTGTTATGTTTAATAAATATTTTAGGGGGATATCTTAATGCTGCTGGATTATCATATTCATGCTGCAGCGCATGGGGAATATAGTTATTCATGGAGTTGGCTCGAGCAGTTCATGAATACTGCCCGCAGCAGACAGCTTATAGAGATAGGTTTCACAGAACATGATGAGTACATAAATAGGATTGATTTTAAATTACTTGAACGTATTCGCCAAGAGCATGAAGATATTACTATTAAAATAGGCCTTGAAGTAGATTACTGGGAAGGCCGGGAAAAGGAGATAAGACAAATAGCAGCTAGATATCCCTTTGACTATACTATCGGCTCTATCCATTATTTAGATGGTTGGGCTTTTGATCATCCTGATTATAAAGATAAATATGATAGTATGGATCTGGATGAGATTTACCAGAGCTATTTCAATCTCGTAAACCGTTCAGTTAAGTCAGGTTTGTTTACTGTTATCGGGCATATTGATCTTATTAAAAAGTGGGGACATAGACCAATTAAGCATAATCTCAGCTACTATATAAAAGATGTTTTACATAGTATTAAAAAATCAGACCTTACTGTGGAGATTAACAGTGCTGGGTTAAGAAAACCAGTGGCCCAGTTATATCCCGGGCAGGAAGTAATGGAAATGATGGCAGGAATGAGAATCCCTATCACCCTCTGTTCTGATGCCCATCACCCTTCTGAAGTCGGGGCAGGAATAAAAGAAGCAGCCCATGCAGCTTGGGCAGCAGGTTATCGGGAAATAGCCACGTTTAACCGGGGTCGTAGAATAATGCTGCCGCTGGTGATTTAAGAGTGAATTAAGTCTATATATAATAATATAATAAAAATAATTGTAGCAGCAAATTTTGGAATCATTAAGGAGATGGAAAGTTGGCAAGCATTGCGATACTGGTGATCAGCCTGGGTATAATTCTTATTGGGGCTGAAGTTTTCGTAAATGGTGTTGAATGGCTGGGAAAAAAACTGAACCTTTCAGAAGGTGCAGTGGGAAGTGTACTGGCAGCTGTCGGGACCGCTCTGCCAGAAACCCTCATACCGATTATTGCCATAGTATTTGGAGCTGGCTCTGCTGGACATGATATTGGGATAGGAGCAATTCTGGGTGCACCTTTAATGCTATCTACTCTGGCCATGTTTGTGACGGGCATAGCCGTAGTAATATTTCGGCGCAAGAGGACATTTGGAGCAAAAGTTGTCGCTGATTATTCCAGTATGTCTAGAGACCTGGGCTTCTTTATCCTGGTATATGCCACAGCTGTTCTGGCCGGACTAATTCCTCCTGAAAACCGAATCTGGCAGATTGGCATTGGTATAGTATTGGTGCTAGCTTATTGCTGGTACGTCTATGTCATGTTAGCCCAAGAGAGGGATATTGTATCAGACCATGAGCTGCCTGGATTCTATCTGGCCCGGAGAAATGCTTCACCTGCCCTGGGCTTGGTAGTACTTCAAGTACTCATAGCTCTGGGTTTCATTATTCTGGGTGCCGATATGTTTGTGGAATCGGTTAAGGGAGTAGCAGAAATGTATGCCGTTCCGGCCTTTGTACTGGCACTTATTATTACTCCAATTGCTACTGAGCTGCCAGAGAAGTTCAACAGCGTAATCTGGATATCAAGGAATAAAGATACTCTGGCTCTTGGGAATATAACTGGAGCCATGGTCTTTCAAAGTTCTTTAATACCAGCCCTGGGCATATTCCTCACCCCCTGGCAGTTAAGCAGCAGTGCTTTGATTGTAGCTCTGCTAGCGATAGCCTCATCCAGTTTTGTGTATCTGGAGCTCAGAAAGAAAAAACATATCTCGGCACCGATGTTGATAGTGGGTGGATTTTTTTATGCCCTATTTATTTATTTAGTATTTTTGGGCATTATCAGCTAATAAGCGGTTAATAATAAGGAAAGATTTGGGTAGTAAATATTTTTATGATATCCTCAATAAGGTGTATTTTAGTATGTGCAAGGAAGTGAATGGAATGGCAGATAGTTTTAACCCATACGACAAAGCTCATGAACTGGCTCGTGCCATTAAGGATAGCGATATTTTCCGCAGCTATATGGCAGCCAGGGATGAAATCGAGGCGATACCGGAATATAAAGAAAAGATATTTCAGCTGCGTGAAAAACAAATGGAAATTAATCGTGCTCAAGTATTGGGGCAAGAGCCTTCATCCCATCTGATGCAGGAACTGACTTTAGAATTTGCTAAACTAAACCAGCAAAAAGAGATAGCCAGCTTCTTTGAAGCGGAAGCTAGATTTATCCAGATGTTTAATGATGTACAGGAAATCATTCAAAAAAGTATTAAAGATGATTTAGGCGAGTGATTAGTTAAAGGATGCTTGGAAGAGGATTATTACCGTAATAAGAATAAGCTGAGGCAGATGAATGCTTCAGCTTCTTTTTATGAAGGAAAGTCTGTAACAAAGGCTGATCGGCATTTCGGCGAAAGATATGCCGGTTTGGTTGTTAGCTCGGGAATAATTTAGCCCATAGATTCGGAAGGAATGATTAAATATTTAAAATGGGAACAATAGTATAATGTATACATCTTGCATACATGCATACAATATATCTGTCCAAAAAGTATTTACATTGTTATTAATATCAATAATAATTGGAAAAGTAAAATTATTGATAAATTCCAAAGGGGGAATATCGAGAATGTCGTATGTTAACACTTTAATGGAAAAGATCGTCCAGAGGAATCCTAACGAGCCTGAGTTTCTACAGGCTGCCAGAGAAGTATTGGAGTCGCTTGAACCGGTTATAGAAAGACATCCAGAATATGTTGATGCCGGGCTTTTCGAAAGAATAGTGGAGCCTGAAAGGCAGATAATTTTCCGGGTTCCCTGGGTGGATGATAAAGGAGAGGTCCAGGTTAACCGTGGTTTCCGAGTCGAGTTTAGCAGTGCTATTGGCCCATACAAAGGTGGATTGAGGTTACATCCTTCTGTAAATTTAAGTATTATTAAGTTTTTGGGTTTCGAACAAATCTTCAAGAACTCTTTAACCGGGCTTCCGATTGGTGGCGGTAAGGGTGGAAGTGACTTTGATCCCAAGGGCAAATCTGACGCCGAAGTAATGAGATTCTGTCAGAGTTTCATGACCGAACTGTACAGACATATTGGTGCCGATACTGATGTTCCCGCCGGTGATATAGGCGTGGGTGGACGTGAAATTGGTTACATGTTCGGGCAATATAAGAGAATAGTAAATCGATATGAAGGCGTATTAACTGGAAAAGGACTGACTTGGGGAGGAAGTTTAGCCCGGACTGAAGCGACTGGTTATGGCCTGGTATATTTTGTTGACGAAATGTTAAAAACCAGAGGTGAATCATTTGCTGGTAAGCGGGTAGTTGTCTCCGGGTCTGGAAATGTAGCTATTTATGCAGCTCAGAAGGTCAAAGAGCTGGGTGGTGAAGTCGTTGCCATGAGCGATTCAAACGGTTATTTCGTGGATGAAAAGGGAGTAAATCTAGATACTATTAGACTTCTTAAAGAAGTACAGAGAAAAAGATGTAAAGATTATCTGGCTATGCATGATCATGCTTCATATTTTGAAGGTTGTGACGATATTTGGACCGTTCCCTGCGATATCGCGCTCCCATGTGCTACTCAGAATGAAATCAATGAACAGTCAGCCAGAACCCTGGTTGCCAACGGCTGTATAGCAGTAGCTGAAGGTGCTAATATGCCTTCCACTCCAGAAGCAGTAAAAGTATTCCTGGATAACAAGGTACTGTTTGGACCGGGCAAAGCGGCCAATGCAGGTGGAGTTGCAGTATCGGCTCTGGAGATGTCTCAGAATAGTATGCGGTATTCATGGACCTTTGAAGAAGTTGACGCTAAGCTTAAAGATATAATGGTAAATATTCATAAGAAGGCCTATGAAGCTGCTAATGACTATGGTTTTAGCGGTAACCTGGTAGTAGGAGCAAACATTGCGGGTTTCCTTAAGGTTGCAGATGCCATGTATAGTCATGGTATAGTATAAAAGATTAAATATTAAAACATAGGCAGGGAGAACCCTTTAGGGTTCTCCCTGTTTGTTTTAGAGCGGGACAATGAGGGTTACTTGCTGTCAAGGGAAATAGAGCGGGACAAAAGGACCGTCCCCTTGTCCCTTGTCCGTACGCTTTTCCCGCTCATTTACTCTAGACTCCTATTCTATGTTATAATGTCAATTGCACAAAGGTTTAAAGGTGAATTGAGGAGGAGATCTGTCATGAAGAACAATACTATACTGGTTCTGGTCCTGGCTATTGTTTTGTTTTTGGCTGGGTGTGGTAATACCCCTTCTGCAGAAGAATATGTGGGAGTTGTAAATGGGGTTAAGATCACTCAAGCAGAATACCAGGAACGCTATAATCTTTTGCAGGCCAGCTATAAAATGCAGGAGGAAGCTTATAGCGGCACGGTAGTGGATGAAATACCGGCTGAGGTTTTAAAAGAGTTGGAAACCAGGGCTTTTGACGATATTGTATACCAGAAACTACTGATAGCAGAAGCAGAGAATAGGAACATCAAGGTAAGTGACGAAGAATTAGAACAAGCTATAAATGACTTCAAAGAAACGCAGATGCAGGGTAATGCGGACAACTTTAGTGAATTTCTCCAGCAGACCGGACTGGATGAGGAGAAATTTAGATTTGAAATGAAAATGGAACTGCTTATTTCTAAATTACAGGAAGAAGTTACGGCCGATGTTTCTGTTAGTGAAGAAGAAGTAAGGACCTACTATGAAGAGAATCAGTCCATATATACTCAGGCGGCCGGAATTCAGATATACCATATTCTGGTGGACAGTGAGGAATTAGCTCTTGAGGTAATGGATAAATTGAATGCCGGAGCTGATTTTTCCCAGCTTGCGGAAGAATATTCAACCTGCAGCAGTGCAAGCCAGGGTGGTGATCTGGGAATAGTAAATGAGACTACTTCTTTTGTGCCGGAATTTTTAACTGCTGCATTGAAGTTAGAACCTGGTCAGGTAACTCAGGAACCAGTGAAAACCGAGTTTGGCTATCATATAATTAAAGCTGGAGACAGGCAGGAGGAATCTATCCAGGATTTTGCTTCTGTAAAGAATGGCATCCTGCTCCAGCTACAGCAGGAAAAAGAAATAACCACTTTTAATGATTTTGTAGAAGGCTTAAAGAATAAGGCTGATATTACGGATTATAGGGATGATAAAAAATAATCCTGCGGTATCAATGCCCAGTTGACAATTCGTTAATAGGGACCCTCTGCTTATAACAATGAAAAGCACTCTCCGAGTGCTTTTCATTGTTTAAGCATTTATCAGTACTGCAGTTCAATGGGACCAAAAACTCTTAGAGACTGCGATTTATCTGCTTGTATTTTGTTTATGTATATAATACAATAATGATAATTATTATCATTATCAAAATCCATATCAAGAGAGGTATTTGTTTGTGGATGCTATCAATGCCAAGCTGCACGAAAATAGTTACCGTCTTACCGGTCAGAGAAAAGCTATTTTGAATGTGATGTTGGAAAATCAAGGCCGTCATCTATCGGCTGAAGAAGTATTCTGGGAGGCTAGGAAGATATTCCCTAACATTGGGATTGCTACTGTGTATAGGACCCTGGAAAAACTAGCCAGCCTGGAAGTTTTGTATAAATCTATGTTTGAAGGCAATAAATATCGCTATGAATTGGCCGAAGATGAAAATCATCATCACCATCACGTATTGTGTCTAGCCTGTGGGCAGATATCCGAAGTATCAGGTGATCTGCTGCATGAACTGGAAAGCAAGCTAGATGAAAAGGGATATAAAATTATCGATCATGAATTGAAGTTTTATGGCTATTGTCCTGCTTGTAATAAAGAAAAATAATTATATTTGTAATCATATATCAATCAGGGGGCGGCTTATGACAATAGTTATGATAGGAAACCCGAATGTAGGTAAGAGCCTGGTATTGAACCGCCTTACGGGGAGTAATTTCATCGTTTCCAATTATGCTGGCACTTCGCTGGAGATTAGTGAGGCGGTACTTAATTTACCTAACAATAAGATAAAAATAATTGATACTCCCGGTGTTTATTCGGTCTTTAGCATAGGGCAGGATCAGCAGATAATTAAAGATCTATTGGAAAAAGAAAAACCAGAATTGATCATAAACGTTTTGGATGCTGCCAATCTGGAGCGAAACCTACTTTTAAGCTTTGAACTTAAAGAACTTGGTATACCTATGCTCCTGCTGGTTAACCAAATTGACCGGGCGAGAAGAATCGGATTGCAGATTCAGAGAGAGCGTCTGGAGAATATAATGGGAGCGCCTGTGGTTTTCTTTTCTGCAGTTACCGGTGAAGGTTTGATGGAATTGATGCAGATGCTGGAAAAGGATACCACTGACATTAATCGTCCCAGTAGTATAGAATCTTTTTTTAAACAGGAAAACTGCTGCGAATGCACTTTTCAATGCCGCGAATGTTCGATTGGCTCAGAAAGCTGTTTGGGTTCTGAAGATTTTAGAAGGGCTGAAATGGCCAGGTATACAGCTCAGCTGGTAGTGCATAGGCAGAGCGAAGCTCAACGTTACTGGATAGATAAAATTGGAAAATTGTTGGACCGACCCTTATCAGGTACGCTAATATTACTGGTCCTGGTATTTTTGAGCTTTTTTGTATTGCTAAAATTTATCGAATTAAGTGAAGGTCCTATTAGTGCCCTTCTAAATCCTTTAAATCTCATAATAGAACAATTTGTTGCGAATCTATTACCACCGGGTATAGTTAATAACGTTCTGTCTAAAGCAATTCCTGAAGGCCTTATAATACCTTTTACTATTATTATGCCGGCTATGTTAATGGTTAGTTTGTTAATGTCGGTTCTAGAAGACACCGGACTTCTGCCTCGTTATTCGGTGGCTTTGGAGAGGGTGGGAAGATTATTCGGAGTATCAGGGCAGGCGGTAATCCCATTGTCATTAGGTTTTGGCTGTCGGACTCCAGCAATTATGGCAACCCGCTTAATGCCTACCATGGCTGAAAGATTTATTGTAATAACGCTTCTAAGTATCGTAATACCCTGCGCTGCTACTATTGGGGTTATGGCAGCCGTGATTTCAGCATTTCATGCTTCATTGTTGGTGCTGTTTATTACCATGCTAACAGTATTAATGATCTTGGGCTTTATTATCAGCCATCTGATGCCCAGGGAAGAAGTGTTTGTATATGAGCTTCCGCCCTTAAGAATTCCTGGAAAATCAAATGTTTTAAAGAAGGTCCGACTGAGATTTGCCGGGTTTTTTACTGAAGTATTACCTTTGCTGCTGGTTATGAACATAATAATCAGGGCTTTAATGGAATCGGGATTTTTTAAGTTGTTCCATTCTATGGAAGGATTCACCCGGGCACTATTTGGTATTCCCGCCGATGCATTTGTAGCGGTACTGGTTACCATGTTTCAACGCTACCTGGCACCATTGGTTTTGTTGAATATAAATCTGACTCCAAGAGAGGCTACTATAGCCATCGCTATGATATCTTTATCACTCCCCTGTCTGCCGGTAATGGTTATGACAGTAAGGGAAATTGGAGCGCAAGGATTGGTTAAAATATTAGTAATGGGGATTATTACTTCTTTTTTAGTTGGTACAGGGTTGAATTTAATATTACCGGGGTAGGAGGATAATTATGTATTTAAAGGATATGCGAGCTGGACAGAGAGGACGGGTTATAAATATCAGTAAAGGGCATGCGGCTGAAAGGCGTTTATTTGAAATAGGGCTGGTTCCTGGAGCAAGTGTGGAAGTTGTTTCCCGTCATCCCTTTAAGGGTCCATTGTTGCTGCAGGTAGGTGATACCAGATTAGCGGTGGGGCAAGGGATTGCCGAAGCTGTAGAAGTGGAGTTGATTCATAGCTCTGAGAGCATGTCTTGATGTTTCTTTCAGAATGAGAAGCAACTAAGGGCATCATGGGTAAATACTTCATAAGTGGGTTATAATTGAATCATTAGACGTATAATCTACAGTTATGATAAAATATATTCGAAATTATGTTTCTCATTCAGCAATGGAGGGTATTAAGTATGTTGAAGCTTGAAAACCTATATATGACAGTCGATGGAGATAATGGAACCGGCAGGGAAATAATCCGCGGTCTAAACCTGGAATTTGAAAGAGGCAAGATATATGCCATTACCGGCCCTAATGGGGGAGGGAAGACATCCATTGCAAAATTGGTGATGGGTATATTTAAACCCAACAGCGGTCAAATTTACCTCAATGATGAAGAAATCACTAATCTTAGTATCAGTGAACGGGCCCATCGGGGTATAATCTATGCGTTTCAGCAGCCTCCTCGCTTTAAAGGACTGACTATCGAAGACCTTATTAAGATTGCTCGTCCTGGTATAGATCAGCTTGCTTTAAGAGGTACTATGCGGGATGTAGGTCTGTGCCCGGAAGATTACCTGCTGAGGGATGTAGGTCCCGGGTTAAGCGGTGGAGAAATGAAACGGGTGGAGATTGCTCAGGTTTTGGCCAGAAGTGCTGAAGTTACGATATTTGATGAACCGGAGGCCGGTGTCGATTTATGGACTATTCAGAAGCTGATTGGGATTCTTTACAGCAAGTTCAAAGATAACCCGGATTCAATTACCATTATAATTACTCATAACGAGAATATTCTGCGTATATGTGATGAGATAATTGTTATTCAGAATGGTTTGGTACAGGCACGAGGGACCCGTGAAGAAATATGGCATTTAATTAAAGATGATGTAGAATGCAAAATGAAAGAACAGTGTGGAGAGTTGTTAACATATGAAATTTGATAATCTAAGTCTTGAGCTATTAAATACAATAAGTGATCTTACCAAAATACCAGAAGGTGCAGCTAATATAAGGTTGGATGGAGAAGCGGTTATTCGCAACTCCTCTGAAAATGTTACTATTACTCCCAGAGAAGATGGTCAGGGTTTTATTATGGAAGTTAAGCCTGGTACCAGAGAGACTGTTCACGTGCCAGTGCTGCTCACCAAAACGGGTCTACAGGAGACAGTCGCCAATACTTTTATAATTGGAGAGAATTCCGACATTACCATAATAGCCGGCTGCGGAATTCATAACCCCAGCCATGCCGATTCGAGACACGATGGCGTTCATGAGTTTATAATCAGACCAGGTGCTCGGCTAAAATATATCGAAAAACACTATGGACAAGGTCAGGGAAAGGGAAAGAAAATATTTAATCCGACCACCAAGATTAGTTTGCAAATCGGGGCCTCAGCCGAAATGGAGATGACCCAGATTAAAGGTGTAGATGATACATTTCGTTCAACTATAGCTTATATTGAAGACAAAGCCAGCTTGAAGATAGTAGAGAGACTGATGACCGATGGAGACCAGGAAGCAAAATCTGATGTGCAGTTGAACATTATCGGAAGAGGTGGCAGCGGACAGATATTGTCCAGATCAGTAGCACGGGATAAATCGATCCAGGTATTCAGGGCTGCACTGGTAGGCAGGGTAGAATGTACCGGCCATGTAGAATGTGATTCTATAATAATGGATAATGCACGTATAAGTTCAATTCCTGAGTTAGTTGCAGAGGACTCTGAAGCGGTATTAACCCATGAGGCAGCAATCGGGAAAATTGCTGGTGAACAGCTGGTCAAGCTCATGTCTCTTGGATTAACCGAGCAGGAGGCCGTTGATGTAATTTTGGACGGTTTTTTGCGTTAGTATTATTCCAGGTATTTTGTTAGAGAGCAAAGCAATTTATAGACGGGTTGGTGGGTGTATGAATCTTAACCTATTTAAGACTTATGTCAGGGTGGTTGAAACCCAGAATTTATCTCGTACAGCCATAGAGTTTGGCTTATCTCAACCTGCAATAACCAAGCAGATACAGGCTCTGGAGGATATTTATGGAGTACTGCTTTTGGAACGCTCAGGCAGAAGATTGAAGACAACCGAAGCTGGAGAAGCTTTATATAATTGTGCCCGAGAAATTATTAAGGCGGTTGAAAAATCTGAAAACATTATGGAAGAGGTAGTAGAAAGCCGCAAGGGCTATATCTCCCTGGGAGCCAGCACCATACCGGGAGAATACATACTGCCCATCTTAATTAAGAACTTCAAGGACAGTAATCCTAGTATTAGAATCAGTATGGATATAGGTGATACGGAGAGGATATTTAACAAAGTAGCCGAAAGAGAATTAGATTTGGGAGTTGTCGGGGCCTGGCATAATAATCGCAAAGTGGATGGTTTTCAATGGATCGAAGATCAACTGGTCATAGCAGTACCTGACAACCATAGAATGGCGGTGCGGGAAAGTATTAAAATGTCAGAACTAGCCTCTGAAAGATGGGTGTTCAGGCAAAAAGGGTCAGGAACTAGAAAGGTCGCCGAGGAATTGATTGCTGGCAGCGGATTGAAAATGGATGACATTAATATATACATGGAGGTAGGCAGTACCGAGGCTGTACTGGCTACGGTTGAAGCCGGAATGGGAATATCTATCGTTTCCGAATGGGCAATTCAGCGGCTGGACCCACACCGCAAGATAGTAAGCATTTCTATTGCTGATGAGGGAGCCCGGCGTTATTTCTATATAATTTATCCTCACCAGAAGAAGAGGCGTAAGTCGGTCATTCAGTTCATGGAATTTCTTCAAAATCTACAGGGCAACAAATAGGATTTATGGCAGGCCAATGAAAGAAGCCCATAGGACCATAATTTTTAAGCCTTAGCGAACGTGAAATTGTGGTCCTGTGGGCTTCCTTATAATTTTGTGAGCCTTAGCGAACGTGAAATTGTGGTCCTGTGGGCTTCCTTATAATTTTGTGAGCC
>JAENZE010000002.1:251574-358511 GCA_016841425.1 Syntrophomonas sp.
GCCTTAGCGAACGTGAAATTGTGGTCCTGTGGGCTTCCTTATAATTTTGTGAGCCGTGCGAACGTGAAACTGCAACCTTGATTGTGCCGAAAGAAATGAAGGTACATCAGTAGTCCCGCTTCAGCGGGGAGGTCCTGTGGGCTACGCAATATTCCTTTCTTTGATATTGCTGAGCATTGGGAACCCTTAAACTGTGACCCGTTAAGGGTTCTTGTTATCGGTTGGAATTGGGGTACAAGTATCGCTTATTTAGTAATAATATTTATATTTTAAATTATGTATGATTTGTATATAATATATCTGTTTGGATAATTAATCAGGGAGGGCTGGCAATGTTACCGTTACCTAAAAAATATTTCGTTACTGCTGCTGCTGCTGAAGGCGACACCGAACTAACTGCTTTTGATGGGGCTTTATTGAAAGCCCGAGTAGGGAACACCAATTTGCTAAAAGTCAGCAGTATATTGCCTCCAGGTTGTGTGTATGACCCAGAGCTGGTGATACCCGAAGGTTCTCTGTTACCCATCGCTTATGGGGATATCATCTGTGAAGAACCTGGTACAAAGATAGCTGCCGCCGTATCGGTAGGTATTAAAAAAGACAGTTTTGGCGTAATCATGGAGTATTCTGGCAAGTGCAGCCGAGAAGAAGCCGAAAAAATGGTAAGCGATATGGTGAAAGAAGCTTTTAGGATTAGAGGTTTGGAGTTAGAAGAAATTAAGATCGCATCTGCTGAGCACGTAGTCGAGAAAATTGGATGTGCCTTTGCAGCTGTACCCTTGTGGTATTAGAAGCTTTTAGTAGCTAATTATGATTTAAATAAGGGAGGAACTTTGTTTGGAATTGTGGGTTACTGAATATCAAACTCCAGCCATAGGATTTAGTTGTAAAAGCACAGAAACACTGAGGGTTGAACAGACACCCTTTCAGCATCTTTCGGTTGTCAATACCGAGCAGTTTGGTAAGATGCTGTTATTGGATGGTATGGTAATGACCACCGAAAAAGACGAATTTGTATATCACGAGATGATAAGCCTGGTAGCGTGCAATTCTCATCCTCACCCAGAAAACGTTCTGATAATAGGTGGCGGAGATGGTGGTACTTTGAGAGAAGTAGTTCGCCATCCAGCTGTTAAACATGGAACTCTGGTTGAAATAGACGAAAGGGTGGTACAGGCCTCGCGCGATTTCTTCCCATCTTTAGCATGTGCATTTGAAGATGTTAAGAGCCAGGTGCTTATAGAAGATGGGATTAAATATGTCAGAGAACATAAGAGTTGTTATGACATAGTAATTGTTGATTCAACAGATCCTGTGGGTCCTGCAGTAGAATTGTTTTCAAAATCTTTCTATGAAAATGTGTTTGAAGTATTGAAAGAGGATGGCATGCTGGTGGTTCAGAGTGATTCTCCCTATTACCATCCCGATGTAGTACAGATGGCTTATAACGGCATTGCGGGTATTTTCCCGTTAACCAGACTGTATCTGGCTAATATACCGACCTATCCCAGCGGTCTATGGAGTTTTACCATAGGCTCCAAAAAATATGCTCCAGAAAACCTGGTGCATGAGTATGATAATGGATGCCGCTACTATACCCGGAATATGCATCAGGCTTCATTCCATCTGCCTGCCCTGGTCAAGAAAATAATTACGAGTGAGGAATAGGTAAAATATATGGACAACAAAATCGATTTTATTGAACAAAAGGCAGTCTTTATGGCTGCCTCTAACAAGTTAGAACAATGTGAGAAAGTACTGCTGGGAATCCCATTCGACACTACTACCAGCTTCAGACCAGGTACGCGCCTGGCTCCTTTTCGTATCAGGGAAGTATCTGAAGGTATTGAAGAATACAGCCTGTACCAGGATAAATCACTGGAAGATCTGGACTTCTATGATGCAGGAGACATCGTACTGCCTTTTGGCAATGTGTCTGAGTGCTTGCAGCGTATAGAGAAGGTCTGTAAATGGTTTTTAAGCAGGGGAAAAAAAGTATTTTCAATGGGAGGAGAGCACCTGGTGTCCTGGCCGCTGATAAAGGCCTACCATGAATACTATTCAGATCTAGTGGTAGTACAGCTGGATGCTCATGCTGATCTAAGGGAAGAATATCTGGGAGAATCATTATCACATGCTGCAGTTATGCGGCAAGTTGTTGAATTACTGGGTGAAAAAAAGGTTTTTCAGCTGGGAATCCGCTCCTGCACTCGGGATGAGTTGAATTATGCACATAAAAACACCCAATTATATGCGGATAAATTGCTGGATGTGATCGATGAGGTAAAAGAGAAAATCCAGGGTCGTCCGGTTTATTTTACCCTGGATATTGATGTCATGGATCCAGCCTATGCCCCGGGTACCGGCACTCCTGAAGCGGGAGGGTTTTCATCCCGGGAAGTAATTAAACTAATGCACGAAATACAGAGCCTGAACGTAGTAGGCTTTGATGTGGTAGAAATATCTCCCCCGTATGATGCTGCAGATATAACCGCAATTTTGGGGGCAAAAATAATAAGGGAGGCACTCCTGGCATATTAGATGACAGTGGTTTCGGAACCGTCCCCACTGTCATCTTATTTCTTAATAAATCGTCAGACGGTTAGAATACACATATATCAGATTGCTGTTTGGTTTCTTGTTGAAAGTAAACAGATCGGCTAAAAGGTCATATATTTTATCCATTTCTTCTTCAACATTTTCACATTCTTCACTTAGTATTACTTCGAAAACAGATACCGGGCTTTCCAACCAATTTAAAAGTTTGAGCTCCTGCATCCCTTCACCCAGAAATTCTAATTCCGACACGGGCATGGAAAAAGGTGCCCGGGGTTTACTCTTGATATGGCTTTCTAATTTCTCAATAAAATATTTGAGTTGTGCTTCCTTCTCAGGATCAATTACATACTGGAATAAAATATCATAAAGGTTTTGTACCAGTATAATTGAAGTGGTATTGGGCAGCATGATGTGCTGTTCCGGGTTAAGGTAATTTAACTGAAATTTCTTGGTTTCCTGCAAATTTGATCACTCCTAATCCTGGATTTTATTAAATTGTACTTGTTTGATCTGCTTTTAACAACTAAGCCTAATAGAGGCTATTAAGCTTAGGATATAATATTAACATACATCTTTAATGAGGAGCAATGCAGCATGCGCAGCAGAAGAAGCGAAAGGAATTTAAAGAAAGATCAAGAAGCTTCCCATACAGAGAAATTACGTTTGAAATACAACCTGTTGGGGATTCTGGTGCTTGCTTTGATGGGAATCCTGGCCTTTGACCTGGCTGGGGTAAGTACCTGGATAAGTCGAGTTTTTGGAGGAAATATATAGTACCTATACTTATAAAATCAGAATAGCTTGTGAAAGAAGTTTTTGTTGTAATTCCTGCTTTGAATTCACATATGCAAGAAATAGCTTGATTATAGGCCTTTTGTCAGCAGCAATTATAATTGATTATAATAATTATGGTAAATAACAAAAAATAATAAAAACGGTGTTTAGCCATTCTCACATGCCTAATCTCCATTCTTAATAAAGGAGAGCGGGGGAACCAATAATTGGGGTGAATTCCCGGTCTAGCCGGGATAGGGCAGCCCTTTAGCCCGAATCCGTCAGCTAACCTCGCAGGCCAGGAGGGGGGAGAATTGGATGTTATGCTGTATATTCAGTGTAGATTCCCAATTTACACTTTTTTGATTACTGCCCGCATTCAATCCCTTTGTCAGTCTTTACTGCTCCAAATATCAATTTATTTAGCCGTTTGGAAAAATTATATTGTCCATTTATCTGTATGGGCATTTAAAACTACGCATACAAAACAATAAAGGAAGGGTATTATGATCGAAATAAATAATCTTACTAAGATTTATGGCAATAATACTGACAAAGCCCTGGAGCTGTTAAGAAAAGGTATAAGCAATGAAGAAATAAAGAAAAGAACCAAGCAGGTAGTAGGAGTCAGAGATGCCAGCTTCACGGTGAAAGATGGTGAAACCTTTGTCATCATGGGTCTTTCCGGCAGTGGCAAGTCCACTTTGCTGCGGTGTATTAATCGCTTAATCAAGGCCAGCGCCGGGGAAATTATCATCGACGGCCGGGACGTACTTACCATGCCTGCCAAAGAACTGGAGGAGCTTCGTAAACGGAAAATGTCCATGGTGTTTCAGCGCTTTGCACTTCTTCCCCACCGGACTATACTTGACAATGTTGCCTATGGATTGGAGATACAGGGTATAGACAAGGAGGAACGCCTGGCCAAAGCACAAGAGGTGATTGAATTGGTTGGCCTCAAAGGATGGGAGGATGCGTATCCTCAAAACCTAAGCGGTGGTATGCAGCAGCGGGTAGGTATCGCCCGGGCTCTGGCTACAGATCCTGATATATTACTTATGGACGAGCCATTTAGCGCCTTAGATCCTCTAATCCGCCAGGACATGCAGGAAGAACTCGTTGACATCCAGGAGAAATTGCGGAAAACCATAATATTTATTACTCATGACCTGGATGAAGCTCTGAAGATTGGAGATCGTATTGCCCTGATGAAAGATGGACAGATCGTGCAGATTGGATCTCCGGAAGATATTCTTCTTTCCCCGGCCACTGAATATGTGGCTCGTTTTGTTGAAAACGTTAACCGCTCCCTGGCTTTAACTGCTTCCTCGGTAATGGTCAGACCGCGCTATGTGGTTCATCCCAAAGATGGGCCCAGGACAGCTCTGAATTTTATGGAAAAACATGGGTTATCGACTTTGTTTGTTCTGGACCGCTTTGGAAAGCTCAAGGGATATATAAAAGCTGAAGATTCTTCTGAATTGACTGCCCAGGGGGTTAAGGATCTGGCAGGCATCATCCAGACCGATATGCCAACTACCAGACCTGATAGTCCATTGGCAGATCTGCTTGATGTGATGGCTTATACTAAAGTACCTATCGCTGTTATTGATGACAACAACAAACTGCAGGGGACCCTGGTAAGGGGATCTGTTATTGCGGGACTTGCTGGTGGAAGGGGGGGAGACAAATAAATGGATAGCATACCAAGGATCCCGCTGGCAGAATGGACGGATGCCTTAATCGCTTACCTGCAGAGTAATTTCGGTACTGGTACCCAGGCATTTGCAGATGGGCTGGAAGGATTAATAAAAGGACTTCAAGGACTATTTATTGCTCTTCCGCCCGAATTTATTATTATTGTGATAGCAATTATAGCCTGGTGGTTAGCTGGGAAGAAAATCGCTATATTTAGTCTCTTAGGATTATTGTTTGTCTACAACCTGGGGTTGTGGATGGTAACTATGGAGACAATTGCCATGGTAATTTCCGCAGTATTATTATGTATGCTTATCGGGGTACCACTGGGTATACTGGGAGCAAAAAACGAAACGGCTCACCGGATTATAATGCCCATCCTTGATTTCATGCAGACCTTGCCGGCTTTTGTATACCTGTTACCGGCTATTCCCTTTTTCGGACTAGGAGTAGTACCTGGGGTAATTACTACCATTATTTTCGCTATGCCTCCAGTCATAAGGTTAACTGACCTGGGTCTTAAGCAGGTACCCGAGGAACTCATAGAATTGGGCAAATCTTTTGGTTCGACTTTTTGGCAGATGCTTATAAAGATTGAGCTTCCTCTGGCTAGACCTACCATGCTGGCTGGAATCAACCAGTGCATAATGTTGTCCCTTTCTATGGTAGTTATAGCTTCAATGATTGGGGCCAAGGGTTTAGGGGGTATAGTATGGCGGGCAATACAAACTCTTAATATGGGTAAAGGGTTCGAGGCTGGGGTAGCAATTGTTATTATTGCAATTATCCTGGATAGAATAACTCAGAATCTAGGCAAGTCAAGATAGGGAAAGGAGTGGATCACTTTGTTAAGGAAGAAGAAGCTGGTTCTGATGGTAACTATACTGGCATTTGCTATGTTCAGTGTGGTTGGATGTGGGGGTGGAGACACCGAACCTTCTGATCAGGCGGCGGAGACTGTAAAAGACAAGTTTGATGGAAAGATTATTGGGATTGATCCCGGTGCAGGAATTATGGCGGCAACTGAAAATGCCCTGGAAAAATATAACCTTGATTATGAACTTATGGAGGGCAGCGGGGCTACTATGACTGCCACCTTGAAGCAGGCCATTGACAACAATGAATGGGTTGCAGTAACCGGTTGGGCTCCTCATTGGAAATTTGCCCGCTGGGATCTAAAATTCCTGGAAGATCCCCAGGGGGTATATGGAGAAGCTGAAACTATAAATACTATAGTAAGGCTGGGACTTAAAGAAGATTTACCTGAGGTATATGAAGTGTGTGACAATTTTAGATGGGATGATGCAGATATTGGCTCAGCTATGGGTTTAGCTGAAGACCTGGGAGATGATGTATTGGCTGCCCGTCAATGGGTGCAGGAAAACCCGGATCTGGTTAACACCTGGTTACCTGAAGGCTATGATGCAACTGAGATAGTTGAGAATCCTACTAAAGAAACAGTTACTCTATTATATGTTGAATGGGCCTGTGCCCGGGCTGAAACCCATGTAATGGCTGACGTTATTCAGAATATAATGGGTTACAAGGTAGAATTGCTTTCCCTCAGTGCAGCGGCAATGTATGAAGGCCTGGCCAACGGACAGGGGGATGCTATTTTCACTGCCTGGCTTCCGCTTACCCATGGTGAATACATGAAACAAGTCGGGGAGCAGGTGGAAGACCTGGGGCCCAGTTATGAAGGAGCCAGGATCGGGCTGGTAGTACCCGCCTATGTGGATATCAATTCCATTGAAGAAATGAACGATTAAACAACTGATCTTATTAAGGTACTAGCATTAAGAAGCAGTTGACCTCTTGAAGGCCAAATGCGACCAAGGGGACAATGCGACCAAGGGGACGGTTCTTGTGGTACAAAGCCAATGGTGTTGTACCACAAGAACCGTCCCCTTGGTCCGTCCCCTTGGTCCCTTTCCCCGCGGTGTAAGCAGTTAAATTGGAATCTCGTGATCGAAATAGTTTATATGCATTGCTTCCCGCACATCCACCATGGTTTCTCTGGCCACCGAATGAGCTTTCCGGGTGCCTTCGATAAGGATTTCTTTAACAAGTGCAGGATTAGTTTCATATTTGCTGCGTCTTTCTCTCATGGGTTCTAGAAGTTCATTCAATCGGTCAGCCAGTTTCTTCTTGCAGGCTACACAGCCTATGCTTCCATTGCGGCAGTCTGACTCAACCTCTGGCACTTCTGCCGGATTAAATACCTTATGATATTCAAAAACAGTGCAGATTTCTGGATGGCCGGGATCAGTTTTTCTTATTCGGGCTGGATCGGTAACCGCATTTCTTATCTTCATATTAACATCGTCTGAAGTATCTGAAAGGAATATTGCGTTGTTTAGACTCTTACTCATTTTTGCCTTTCCATCCAGTCCTACCAAGCGGGGAACATCTCCAACCAGCACTTCAGGTTCTACCAGCACCGGCCGATAGAGATCATTGAAACGTCTGACAATCTTTCTGGCTAGTTCAATATGGGGAACCTGATCTTCTCCTACCGGGACCAGATGAGCTTTAAAAATACTGATATCAGCGGCCTGGCTCACCGGGTAACCCAGAAATCCATAGGTCATATCTTTAAACCCATGCTGGGCGGCTTCTGTTTTAACGGTAGGATTATGGCGCAGAACATTAACCGAAGTAAACATGGAATAGTACATGGTCAGTTCATGTATTTCCGGGATCATACTTTGAATAAAAATAGTTGACAGCTCTGGATTGAGCCCGACTGCCAGATAATCCAGAGTTATCTGGTATACATCCCGGGTAAGATTTTCTTCTTTTTCCCAGTGGGTAGTTAAAGCCTGAACATCAGCAATAATAATGAAGCTATCGTATTCATCCTGCAATTTTACCCGGTTAGAGAGGCTGCCTACATAGTGCCCCAGATGAAGACTGCCAGTTGGTCGGTCTCCGGTTAGAATTCTCTTTTTTATTGGCTGCATAAGATATCGTCCTCCTGATTTTGGGTTTTATAGGTATGCATAAATCAAGCCTCCTATCCACCAAGGGACGGAGGCTATTAGCAATCCGCGGTACCACCCTCATTGACAAAAATGTCCGCTTTATCCTTTTAACGGTGGAAACCGGCCCAGCCTTATCTGCAAATGCATTCCAGCGGCAACTCAGAAGCCCATTCGATGGGATTATAGTACCGGTTTACAGCTTCTCCGGCTCTCTGTAACTATAATGCCCCCAACTACTATCTTTCTTCATCGTTTTTAAGTATTTAATGTCTCTAAAATACCATTATGGAAACCTTTATGCAAGTCTAAACACCAAATAATCTGCGGCGGTTTAATTTATTGCAATTAACAGGATTATATAATATTATGATTAAAGATTATCTAAGATTAAATAATACACTTTGAGCGTATTTGTCTTTGTATTTTCAGGAAAAGGAGTATTAGCCTATGGACAGATTAAATGCATATGTTTGTTTTAATATGCGTGCCGCTATGAAAAAAATCGATCGTGTATTTAGCAGTAAACTTGAAGAAATAGGTATCAGTATACCCCAGTCATTTATACTTTTTTGTCTGCAGGAAGAAAATGGGCTAACCCTTAAGGAAATAGGCAGTCGGACTCTTATTGACAGTTCGTCCATGACCGTATTAGTAGACAAACTCGAAAAGGATGAACTGGTTAAAAGAAAGCTAGATTCCCAGGATAGACGAGCTATAAGGGTATTCATAACTGAAGCTGGTATGGACATGGCGGAAAAGATTTCTATCGTGATATCAAATTTAAATACGTTATTATTCGATCTACTAGGTGAGGGAAATCAAAAAGAATTTATTCATGGATTAAATAATATTGTTACTGGCATCGAAGAATAATATAAACCTGGAAAAAAGACAGGTGAGATAATTTGGGCTGCAGCTTAAACGAGAGATGCAGCCTTTATGGTTTCACCTTATTAACCTGTAGGCGGGAGTCCGGTTGCACTAAAATTTTTAATCTAAAGCCGGGTTTCCTCATGCTTGCTCATCATTAGCAGGAAAGGCATTACCAGGTAAATGCTGGTGGTAGAAGCTGCCACAATACCGGAATCATTTACGATTAAAGCCACCAGTGCAGCAGTTACTATGCCAACAAAACCTTTTAGAATAACGGGACGACGGGCAAAGAGGTTTTTCATAGCCCCTACCGGGAAATAAATGAATGTAGCCAGTACTAAAAGAATTGCTATAAATACCCGGCTCCATATAGTGTATCTGATGAGCTTAATGTTAACCTGCAGCTTACGCATTATTATTGTAAGAGCTTCCTGCCATCCTCCTCCCATTATCTGTTGTGCTGCTCTGCCTATGTGTGACTGGAGTTCAGTGGGGCGGTTCATATCATAAACACTTATCCCCAGTATAGTAACAATAATTATTCCAATAATACTCAAGCAGCCAATGAAATTTAGTCTCATTTCGCTGAAAAGATATAAACTGACCAGAAAAGCTAATGGAGCTGTAATTACCCCATCGGATTGGGCTCCCAGAGAAGGCATGCCAATAAGATAACACTGAGAGAAAAAGAATAGCGCCAAAAATAATAACATCCACTTGTTTTTATACTTTTCAAATAGAGCTGCTCCTGCAGCTATCGAGGCGCCAATCAGTATACCCATATATTCGTTGCCGATCCCATAGTAACGAGCTCCTGACATAGGATCATAACCCAGAACTGAACATTGAATTAAGCTGGTGCCGGTTATAACGTCTACATCTAAAGCAAGTACGGTAATAATGCTAAGAACTACAAAGGATTGGAACCCGTTTCCTCTGCTTAGTAACAGAGACAGGGCAGTTAATATGAGTGTAGACAGAATGGCGACCAGGATGTAAAGCCAATCATAGGCCAGGCTTAATAATCCCAGGAATAATAATACCAGGGGAAAACATACCATGGCAATAATTATGGGCTGCAAAAGATACTGGAGCTTTTTAAACTTGAGTATTATTATTGATGCAAATAATAACGTAATTATGAGTCCGCCTACATAGCCTTTTATGAGGGGCACTCTTAAACGGGTAGTGGTACTGGTATGATTGGCTAATTGCTGGGCCTGCTCCAGTGTGTTTATCTGGGGGGCGTCTATATTCTGAATGGGTCTGCCTATCATGGAGTTGTCCGTATCTTTTAAATCATAGAAGTTCAATATGGTAGGAGCTATATCGGTGTTTGCTATTATGTATTCGCGCTGGGTGGCCGGGGATGTTAAATACCCTTTATTAATTCCAAATCCACTGGCAATGATGGGGGCAAAATTGTTTTTATTTGCTACTTCTAAACGGGAAGAAGAAGGGCTTACTATAAGGAACAAATCCTCGGAATAGTCTACTTCAGCATTTAGCCAACCGGCAAAGTCGTCTATTTCTTGAAGTATTCTGCTTTTTTCCTTCTGCATGACTTCTTCAAAGGCAGCCGGTGAATTTTCCAGACGTGCCAGATCAGACAAATCGATGATTAGCAGATCTGATTCTTCTGATAAATAAGAAGTTTGTTTTTTAAGGTATTCATAGTTGGTTTTATAGCTAAGTATGCTATCCTGAGGAATAAGACGCATAGAATCACCTACGTCTCCTAAGGCCACTTTACCGCTGGCGTCCATGCCTATAGCTACTACCGGGCGCATTAAATCAGTACCAATATCTGCATTTCCTAAAACCCCGGTTAGGTATCCATTATCAGCCAGGATCTGCCCCATAGATCCTGGAATAGTCGTTACACTTTCGCTTTCCATGCCCACCAGTATATCTGGCAGATTTACCAGTAGGCAAGCACTATCACCAGGTTGCCAGGAGGTAATATTCTTATAAAACACTGAAGCGATTTGATGCTGCCCGGGTACCGTTTCGTCCTTATTAAAGCCCATCAATCCACTCTTATTGGTGCGAGCTAGATTTCCCGCTCCAATAGTAAGGTAGGTATTCATTGTATTGTATCCCCTGAGGGTACGGGTACTGCATAGACCAACCGCCCCCTTATTGATAATCTCGGATAGATGAGGGGTAGATGTTTCGCTGATATCATTAATGGAGAGCTTATCAATTATCAGCAGATATACCTGGCCTGTTTTCGGCTGCGCAGATACCGATGCGTATGCAGGTGACAGAAGGGGAAGAATAAATATAACCATTAATAGCATGCTGATTAAAATCTGCCAGTTTTTAATTCCAGTGAGGTTCAATTGGAATGACAAAAAAGTTATCTTTTTCATATAAGCTCCTCTGCAGCTAATATTAATAATTCTGACCACTTCTTATATATTCTAGTATAAAAATGTTATATTAGCCAAAAAAATATGATTGATTAATAACAGATTGTTTAATGAATACTCAACTAATCATGTTAGTAAACTTGGCCAGATCAAGCTGCATATTATAGTAATTGAAGAATACTGGTTTCTATTCTGCTGTACCCCTTATATTTACCATAATTTAAAGAAAAATAGAGTCATTTATTGACATGCAGCAGAAATATGCTAAAATTCTACATGTGCCAAACATCAGATAGGTTTTTAAATAACTGAAAGGGAGGTTTGGGAAAACAAAAAATCATAGGGAGGCGATATTATTGCAGTCTTTAGGGCGTCATGTACTTGCCGAGGTGTACGGATGTCGGTTTGATGTGTTAAATGATGTCCGGCAGGTTGAGGACATCATGGTTAACGCTGCTTTGGAGGCTGGTGCTGAAGTCAGAGAAGTCGTATTTCACAAATTCAGCCCGCAGGGTGTGAGTGGAGTGGTTGTGATTTCAGAGTCCCACCTGGCGATTCATACCTGGCCCGAACTGGGGTATGCTGCTGTAGATGTCTTCACATGTGGGGATTCGGTTAATCCATGGGATGCATGTAAATATCTCCAGGAACAATTTGGAGCAGATTACGTGGATGCTTCCGAAGTTAAACGAGGATTAATTGAAAAACAGGAAGAGCGCCTGGCGGTAAATATTTAGGAGGGATACTATTTTAGTAGACCGATGCAGGTTTAGATATAGTTATAACTGTCTCTAACAAGCCTTACTTGAATTGTGAACTGCAAGTAAGGCTTGTTTTTATTGAGGGTCACGGCGCAAAAAAAATTTGTAAGATGATAGGAATTTTCCTATTATAATGATAGATGAGTTATAAGCTAATCATGCTTAATGATAATGATAATGAATATCATAAGCGCCTGGGAATTTAGAAGGAAGAAAATACATGGAGAAGATTGGGCCGGTCAGCTATAAAATAGATGTAAGAATTAGGAGAGAGAAAGAAGGAAGCGGAGGATCTGAGGGGGATGTTATGGTTTTTCAATTTACCAGGGATTTAAGTACAGAATTGCTCGATGTGGATGGTTTATTTAAAAAAAGCATACTGCCCTGGTGGCAGGAAATAGAGATTTACATGGAATTAATAAGATTGGATCATACCTGGAGAACACTCCCGGCAGTTGTATTCAGCATATACCGGGGTACTGGTTTTAATCGCGAGTTCTGTATATCAATGGCCAATATTTTTAAAGTTCTTTATTTATCTGTTTTTATTCATGAATTAATTAAGGATGATGAAGAGGGACAGGAATTTAATCAGGACATGCAGTTTTCCATTCTTATAGGTGACTTCATGTTTGGGCGTATTCTGGCACTCCTTATTGAGGCAGGAGCGGACAGGCTTTTACCTATATTTTCTGATATGATATGTGAAATAAATGAAGGAATGGTTAAGAGGTACAAACTTGGTGGGAATCAGGAGGAGTTTATAGAGAATACCAGAGCATCTTTCTATAAAACTGCTTTTTTGACGGCAGCTTATTATGCAGGAAAGAATATGGAAGAACAGGAGTGTTTCAAAGAAGCAGGTTATAAGCTGGGACTGGCGTTAGAATTTTTAAAAGACGAAGTGCTGCGGGAAGAAGCCCTATCATATCTGGGAGACAGCGAAGAGTTATTGAGCTCACAACAGGGAAGCATGATTAGCACCTCAATGGGACCAATCTATGAGGAGATGCGCAGCTTTCTTACAGCCAGCAACAAACTGGCAGTGGTTTAAGCAAAAAGTTATATTGGGTGAAATTTGTTTATCTAATGGCAGGCTTGGTACAAGCATGCCGTTTATTATGAAAACCTATTAATACGGGGGGATAGCTGTGGCCTATAAGGATTTGCACGAATTCATTCAGGTCCTGGAAAAGAATGATGAATTAATACGAGTTACTACTGAAGTTGACCCGGAATTAGAAATTACAGAAATTACTGATCGAGTAAGCAAAATGTATGGACCGGCTCTGCTGTTTGAAAATGTTAAAGGTTCAAATATGCCGGTACTAATAAATGCTTATGGCAGCAAAAGTCGTATGGCATTAAGCCTGGGTGTTCAGAACCTGGATGATATTGCCGCCGAAATTCTGGAATTCATACAGATTGCAGATAATGTACCTGCCTCCATGCTGGATAAGGTTAAGATACTCCCTCGTTTAGCTCAGATTTCGTCTTATATGCCCAAAATAGTCAAAAACGGGGCCTGCCAGGAAGTGATAGATTATGAACCATCCCTGGATAGATTACCGGTTTTGAAATGCTGGCCGGAAGATGCAGGACGATTTATTACTCTGCCTCAAGTTTACACAAGAAATCCAGATAACGGTAAGAGAAATTCTGGAATGTATCGTCTGCAGGTTTTTGATAACAGGACTACCGGTATGCACTGGCATATTCATCACGATGGAGCTGAAAATTATCGAAAAAACTGCGAACTGGGTCAGGCTACCGAGGTTGCTGTAGCCCTGGGAGGAGATCCGGCTGTTACCTACGCTGCGACTGCGCCCCTGCCCAAAGATATTGATGAATTAATTTTTGCCGGGTTTCTAAGGAAAAAACCCGTAGAATTAGTTAAGTGCAAAACAGTTGATCTAGAGGTTCCAGCTGATGCGGAGATAATAATCGAGGGATATGTTGATCCCATCGAGCGCAGAATTGAAGGACCCTTTGGTGACCATACCGGTTATTACTCTCTGGCGGGCGAATATCCGGTATTTCATATTAAATGTATTACCCATAAAAAGAATGCAGTTTATCCGACCACTATCGTAGGAAAACCTCCCCAGGAGGATTGCTATATGGCTCTGGCTACTGAACGTATATTTTTACCGTTGTTAAAGTTCCAGCTGCCCGAGGTTATTGATATGCACTTGCCCATGGAAGGTGTATTCCACAACTGTGTGCTGCTTTCGATTAAAAAGAGTTTTCCCGGTCATGCCAGGAAAATAATGAGTTCTTTATGGGGTATGGGACAAATGATGTTTGCCAAGTTCATCGTGGTTGTCGATGAAGACGTTAATGTTCAAAATGTCTCGGAAGTGATGTGGAAAGTATTTAATAATGTTGATCCGCGCAGAGATACGATGATTGTTGACGGACCCCTGGAAGTTTTAGACCATTCCGCTCCGTTGCCATTGCTCGGTTCTAAGATGGGTATAGATGCTACCCGGAAATTTCCGGAAGAGGGACATAATCGGGAGTGGCCTAAGGATATAGCTATGAGCAAGGATATAATTGATATGGTAAATAAAAAATGGAGCGAATACGGAATTGAATAAATTAGGTAAGTTTCTTAAGTTAATAGATTTCAGCCATACTCTTTTTGGGCTGCCATTTGCATATTTAGGTGCTATTTTAGCTGTGGGGGGTATACCAGCGTTTTATCAGTTATTCTGGATTACGGTGGCTATGATAGCTGCCCGGACTGCTGCCCTTTGTTTAAATCGCTTGATTGACAGAAGCATTGATAAGGCGAATCCACGTACTTCGGGATGGATTCTGCCATCAGGGCAGCTATCCATACCTTTAATATGGACAGCGGTTTTCTTTTTTCTGTTCTGGCTCTTTTTTGCGGCATCAAAACTTAATCCCCTATGCTTAAAACTTTCTCCTCTGGCAGTAATTGTGCTGTGGGGCTATTCTTACACTAAACGTTTTACCTGGTGGTGTCATCTAATATTAGGGATTGCGATTGGAACTGGTACAGTAGGGGCCTGGATCGCCGTTACTGGTACCTTTGATTGGTATCCAATAGTACTGGGTATGGCAGTTGCATGCTGGATAGCTGGTTTTGATACCATGTACGCCTGTCAGGATATTGAGTTTGACAGAAAAAACCATCTTTATTCTATACCTGCTCGTTTTGGCGAAACGGGTGCCCTTAGATTTTCGGCATGGTTTCATTTTTTTGCCGTGTTTTTCTTATTTGTTAATGGGGTAATTCTCGGTTTGGGTATCTGTTATTATCTGGGTGTAGGGTTTGCTGCAGTGATACTCATCTATGAACATATAATCGTTAAACCTGGGAATTTAAGCAGGGTTAATTTTGCTTCTTTTAAAATAAATCATTATGTTGGGCTGATAATATTTGCAGCAACGCTAATGGACATACTAATATAAATCTGCTTTAGAGTAAACGTGGGGGATAGTTGTGGGAAAGTATATTGTAGCAATAAGTGGTGCCAGCGGGGCAGTTTACGGCATAAGACTACTGCGGGAACTACTGCTGCGAGATAATGAACTGCATATACTGGTGAGTGAGCCTGCTTCGTTGGTAATTGGCCACGAGTTAGGTTGGGACTTATCGGGTTCGGTGGAAAAGACCTTTAGAAATTATCTGCCGAATGGGGATATCTATTTTTATGATAACAATGATATTGCTGCTCCATTGGCAAGCGGGTCATTTATTACGGATGCTATGGTTATAATTCCCTGCAGCATGGCCTGTATTTCTGGAATAGCTGTAGGAAGTTCCAGAAATTTGATGGAAAGAACCGCCGATGTTATGTTAAAAGAAAAGCGTCGTCTGATACTGGTGCCTCGTGAAACACCTCTGAATTCTATTCACTTACGTAACATGTTAACCTTATCTGATTTGGGGGCTCACCTTGTACCTGCTATGCCAGCCTTTTACCACCAGCCCCATACGGTAGAGGATATGATTAATTTCATAGTTGGTAAGGTGATGGATGCCCTTAATATTTCCCATGATATTTTCCAAAGATATAAGTAAAACGGCAGGTAAACAAGAATTGGTTGGAATCTATTAAAATTAGCTATATAATAAATTGTAATTCGCGTTTGGAGAGGGAATCATGCAGCATAAGCAAATGTTCAATCCGGTTGCCAGGGAATTAGAAATGGTAGAAGGCAATTTGAAACAAAACATAAACTCGGGAGTCGATGTTCTGAACCAGGCTTCCATGCATCTAATAAAAGCCGGGGGGAAAAGACTTAGACCGGCCTTCGTTTTATTGGCCGCAAGATTCTTTATGGACAGCCTGGAGGAAATTATACCTATGGCTACTGCTCTTGAGTTAACTCACCTGGCTACTCTGGTTCATGATGATGTCATAGATAACTCAACTCTGCGGCGAGGAACTTATACCGTAAAACACCAATGGGGGAACCGGGTTTCAATTAATGCTGGGAACTACATTTTTGCCCGGGCGCTAGCTCTAAGCGCCTCCTATAATAGAAAAGATATTCTCGAGGTACTGGCTGATGCTAGTATGAGAATTTGCGAAGGCGAGATATATCAAATGATGAGTTCATACAATGTAAATGTGGGGCTTAAGAACTATTTACGCCGAATAGAACGTAAAACCGCGCTGTTAATATCTGTCAGCTGTAAACTGGGGGCTATGCTTGGTAACGCTCCCCAAGAGCAGGTTAGAGCTCTGGAGCTTTATGGGTATTATCTCGGGATGGCTTTTCAGGTAACTGACGATATCCTGGATTTTGTAGCAGACGAAGAAGTACTGGGAAAGCCAACCGGAAGCGATGTCAAGCAAGGAGTTATTACCCTGCCAGCCATTTATGCCTTGCATCACAGCCCGTATAAAATAGAATTAAAGAGGCTGTTAGCTTCACCTATCATATGTGCGGAAAATTCAGACCAGATATTGGAAATTATTTTGGATTCGGATGGAATTGAATACGCTTATTTTATTACCGAACATTTTGCGAGAAAAGCCAGAAAACAGCTGGATTATCTGCCAGATAGACCGGTAAAGGAAACCTTATATGAAATAGCGGATTTTATCTCTGCCCGTGACTATTAGCTTAAGAAATAATAAGCAGCCTGTAAACAGGTTGTTTTGGGGGGAATCCTTGTGGCATTCAATGATCTTTCACCTGAAGATAAACAGACCATACTGGAACATTTGGAAGAATTACGAAAATCCCTTATAGTAAGCGTAATAGCGATAATCGTTGCCGCAGTGCTTTCGTTTTCATTCAATGAGCAAATTCTGGCCATAATTACATCGCCTTTAACCAATCTGAATGAGAATCTCGTCGTAACCGGAGTCACAGAAGCTTTTTTTGTCAAGCTTAAGCTGGCTTTCCTATCTGGTTTTATTATCGCTTCTCCAATTGTTTTATGGTCGTTCTGGAATTTCTTCAAACCAGCCCTGTACCCTTCGGAAAGGAAGTATATTTATGTATTGCTGCCGATAAGTCTGCTCCTTTTTGCAGGAGGGGTACTATTTTCTTATTTTGGTATATTGGGTCTGGTATTGAAGTTTTTTATTTATATAGCAGGGGATACCCTGGAGACAATGTTTAAAGTAGATCAGTATGTGGCTTTTGTAATGGCGTTTACTATCCCCTTTGGGATTGTTTTTGAGCTGCCGGTGGTCGTTTATTTCTTGACTATTATTGGGGTAATAAGATATGAACTGCTGGCTAACAATAGAAAATATGCATTATTGATTATAGTGATTCTGGCTGCTGCCTTGACTCCCGGTCCAGATCCCGTTTCTCAGATGATGATGGCAGTACCAGTATATTTATTATTTGAGATCAGCATCTGGATATCAAAATGGGCGGGCAAGAAAAAACGGTCAGCCAGAGAAGCTGAGGAAAATCCGGATGATTAACCGGAAGTAAAGGACCGGGTCTAAATTCTTTACAAAAGAAGGCCTTTTTGTCATAATAGCAATATGTATGGGGAAGGTAATTGAATATAAAACTAAGCATATCAGGTATATATAATATAGACGCCGAAACATTCGAAGTAAAGGAGGGGAATGCCTTGTTCGGTTTGATTGGTAATTTTGGTCCCTGGGAATTAGCCCTGGTTTTGGTTATCGTATTGATTATAGTAGGACCAGGAAAACTACCGCAGGTTGGGCAATCCGTGGGAAAGGCTCTGCAAAACTTCAGAAAAGCAAAAGATGAAGATCTTGAGGAACTGGAAGAGAAGAAGGATGAATAACCGATTGATGGGTCTGGCTTCAGGCCTTTTTTTCATAGGTCCGGAGGCAGTTAATGGCGAATTTATATCCAGTTTACATTGATCTAACAGATAAAAAGTGCCTGGTAATAGGGGGAGGGAAGGTTGCTGAACGGAAAATTTACCACCTCCTTGATTATGGCTGTTCAATCCTGGTAGTCAGCCCGCAGGCAGAAAATAGTATTGAAAAATGGGCTCATCGAAAATTTATACAATGGTACCCAAGAGAATTTCAGGATCAGGATATTACAGACTGTTTTATGGTCTTTGTAGCCACAGATGACTGCCAAATCAATGAGAAGGTGAGCAGATTGTGTCGCGAAAAGGGTATCATGGTTAATGCTGTCGATGACCCTCCTAATTGCGATTTTTATGTTCCTTCTATAGTAAGGCAAAATTCACTGGTCCTGGCTATTTCTACCGGGGGTAAGAGTCCGGCATTTGCTCGTAGGTTGCGCAGCGAACTCGAACAAGTCATCACTCCTGCTTATGGAGAATTTGTAGATATGCTGGGAGAGCAAAGAGAATTGGTTAAAGGACACATCAAGGATATTGAAATACGCAAAAAGATATTTGAAGAATTGGTTTATTCAGACATCCTGGATTTGCTCAAGGTGGGGGAAAAAGAAAAGGCTAGGGAGAAGGTTAAAAAATGTATGTCTTACTGGTTGGATTAAACCACAAGACGGCTCCGGTTGAGATCCGCGAAAAACTGGCCATTACCGGGGGCGTTATGAGTAAAGCGTATAAATATCTAATGCAAAAGGAAGATATTGAAGGTGCAGTTATACTGGACACCTGCAATCGTACCGAGGTTTATGCCACGGCCAGGGATATTGAAAAAGGCATGCAGGCTCTGCAAGAGTTTGCGCTTAGATTTTCTCGGCTGGCCCCGGAAGAGCTTGACAAATTCGTGTACAAGCCTAACTGTTATGACGCTATTTTGAACCTGTTTCGGGTTGCATCAGGTCTTGACTCCATGATACTGGGAGAATCGCAGATTCTCGGTCAGGTAAAGGAGGCATATAAAACAGCTGTCGAAGAAGGGGCTTCAGATGGTGTTTTAAATACTCTGTTTCAACAAGCTATAAGCGTTGGTAAAAGAGTGAGAACCGAAACTGACATAGATAAACATCCGATCTCAGTCAGCTCAGCTGCGGTAGAGATGGCTCGCAGCCAGCTGGGAGACCTGCACGGTAAGAGCGTAGTGGTAGTTGGCGCTGGAGAAATGAGCGAATTAACCACCCGTTATCTTATGCAATACGGGTTAAGCTCAGTAATTGTATCTAACCGGTCTTATGAAAAAGCGTTGGCCATGGCTGAATTGTTCTCTGGCCGAGCTGTTCGTTTTGATATGCTGCCGGCTGAATTGAGCAAGGCCGATATTGTGATCAGCTGTACATCTGCCAGCCATTATGTGTTAAGCCTGGAAAGCTGCGGGGATATATTAAAATCCCGTCAGGGAGACAGAATAATAATGATTGACATCGCGGTTCCACGTGATATAGAGCCTGCTTTAGGGACTATCGAGGGCGTACAAATTTATGATATTGATGATTTGCAGAATGTTATTGATGAGAATTATCTGGAACGCAGAAAGGCCTCTCGCCAGGCAGAGAGTATTATCGCAGAAGAGCTGGAGAAATTCAACGAATGGCTGGCTGCACTATATGTAGTACCGGTCATTTCTGCTTTAAAACAAAAAGGTGAAGCTATTAAGAATCATGAATTAGAGAGAGTATTTAATCGCTTGGATGTAAGCGCCTATGAGAGAAAAGTAATATCAACCATGGCTAACAATATTATCAACCAGCTCCTGCATCACCCGGTAGTTAACTTGAAAGAGATGGCCTGCAGCAATCAGGGACACTTGTATGCAGAGGTGAGTAAAAAGTTGTTTGATCTACAGTTGGAGATGGAGGAAAGTGATATTGGAGATATTAAGACTAGGCACCAGGGGTAGCAAACTGGCCCTGTGGCAGGCCGAGCATGTCAAGAACGCTTTGGCGGCAGCAGTTCCCGATCTTCAAGTAGAAATTCATATAATAAAAACCACCGGGGATAAAATATTGGATGTAGCCCTTTCTAAAATAGGCGATAAAGGACTGTTCACCAGGGAAATCGAAAAAGAGCTTTTGGAAGAAAAAATTGATATAGCGGTCCATAGTATGAAAGACCTGCCATCCAGGCTTGAGGAGGGACTTGGTATTGGGGCTGTCTTGCCCAGGGAAAATCCCCAGGATGTATTAATATCAGATATCAAAGGCCGGCTTATGGACTTGCCTGATGGAGCTGTTTTAGGTACCTCCAGTCTGAGGAGAAAGGCCCAAATAAAGTATGTGCGCCCAGATATCCAGGTAGCAGACCTGCGGGGGAATGTAGAAACTCGCATTCGGAAAATGAGAGAAGAGGGTATGGACGGTATTATTCTCGCCTATGCAGGTGTTAAAAGACTGGGATATGAAAGCCTTATAAGCGAGCATCTGGATTATGACCTGTTAATGCCAGCTGCGGGGCAGGGTGCTATAGCGGTGGAAATGCGGGCAGTAGATCCGGAAGTATTTGAGATAATTCGACTTATTAATGATGAGCAGACCAGAATAGAGGTGGAAGCAGAAAGAAGCTTCCTGGCTGAACTGGAAGGCGGATGTCAGGTACCTATAGCCGCTGCAGCAGGTTTTAGAGGAGACTCTCTGATTCTCAAGGGTCTGGTAGCATCCCTGGACGGACAGGATATTTTACGTGCGGAAATGACGGGCAGTATGGAACAACCAGCACAGCTGGGTCAGGATTTAGGTCGGCAATTACTCGAGGCTGGAGCAGGGAGAATACTGGATAGAATAAGGCATATGGGAGCAAGTGAATGAGTAAGGGAATGGTTTATCTAGTCGGAGCCGGACCGGGAGATCCGGGTCTATTTACGCTTAGAGGAAAAATCCTGCTGGAGCAAGCAGATGTGGTAGTGTTTGACCGTCTGGTAGGAGATGAAATATTGGCTTATGCTCCCCGCGGAGCTGAATTCATTTATGTGGGGAAAGAGTCCGGACGACACGCTTTGTCTCAGGATGAAATCAATGCCCTGCTGGTGGAAAAAGCGCGGGAAGGCAAGCAGGTAGTGCGGTTAAAAGGAGGAGATCCCTTTCTATATGGCAGAGGTGGAGAAGAGGCGATATATGTCAGAGAACATGGTTTGGATTATGAAGTTGTTCCTGGTATTACGTCTGCCATAGCTGTTCCTGCTTATGCTGGTATACCAGTGACCCATCGTGATGCTACTTCCAGCTTTGCGGTTATAACCGGTCATGAAAAGCCTGGTAAAACGGATAGTTCCATAAACTGGGACAAGATTTCCACCGGTATTGGAACCCTGGTATTCTTGATGGGGGTAGAAAATCTTAATTATATTTGTTCTAAATTAGTGGAAAATGGAAGGGGAGGAGATACTCCAGTAGCACTTATTCGATGGGGCACTCGCCCACAGCAGGAAGTCCTGACCGGAACCCTGGACAATATAGTGCAGCGGGTAAAAGATGCTGATTTCCAGCCTCCTGCTGTGATAGTGGTAGGCGAGGTGGTTCAATTAAGGAATACATTGAGTTGGGTTGAAAATAAACCCCTATGGGGTAAAAAGATAATTGTGACCAGGTCCAGGGAGCAGGCCAGTGTTTTAGCTCAAAAAATTAGTGAACTGGGAGGTACTCCACTGGAATTTCCCACTATTGAAATTATAAAAGAAACTGATCTGACTCAGCTGGCAGAAGCATTCAATTGCATTCAGGATTATCATTGGATTGTTTTTACCAGTGTAAACGCAGTAGAAATATTTTTCCAGGAGATGAAATTAAATGGTATTGATATCCGTGCCTTATATGGAATAAAAATTTGTGCAATAGGGCCGGCTACCCGAAAGAAACTGGAGGATTGGGGTCTGAGGGTAGAGGTGATGCCTGATGAGTACCGAGCAGAAGGCGTTTTAGAAGCATTGCAAGGTATAATTGCTAAAGGGGAGCGGGTTTTGATGCCCCGGGCCAGAGGAGCCCGTGATATTCTGCCGGAAACCCTGAGAAAATGGGGCCTGCAGGTTGATGAAATTAATATTTATAGTGCTGCTTTAGTCACAGCCCAAAATGCTGCTATACCTGATGATATAATCAAGGGTAAAGTGGATTACCTGACTTTTACCAGTTCCTCAACTGTTAATAACTTTGTTGAAATAATGGGACCGGAGAATATAAACAGATTAGGGAAGCATATCAGAATTGCATGCATAGGACCGATAACTGCAGATAAAGCCAGGGAACTCGGATTTAAAGTAACAATAGTTGCTGAAAAGTATACGATCGATGGACTGGTTCAGGCTATTCTTAATGATGCTGAGGACCATCAGGGGGGAGAGAATAATTAATGATAGGATGTACTAAACTGCTTTGTGGAACAGCTACCGTTTCGGACGTGATTAAATATAGTGGGGATGGTACTATACCCCCGGAATTACTGCAATTTTCTGATATCAACCGCCCGCTGGTGGTATGGAATATGACTAACCGCTGTAATCTAAGATGCAAACACTGCTATATCGAAGCAGAAGATCGCAGTTATCAAAATGAATTAAGCACGGAAGAGGCTAGAAGTTTTATTTATGATTTGGGACAGATGAAGGCGCCTGTATTGTTGTTTTCAGGCGGTGAGCCTCTCATACGGAAGGACCTCTTTGAATTAGGGGCACTGGCAGTTGAACAGGGATTAAGACCGGTTATATCCAGTAATGGTACTTTGATTGATGATGAAGTAGCAAGAAAAATAAAGGAAACTGGTTTTCAATATGTAGGGATAAGCATTGATGGGGGACCCAAGACTCATGATGATTTCCGCAATTTAGATGGGGCATTTGATTTGGCTCTTCGAGGGGTAAGAGCTTGTATGAATAATGGCGTTAAAACTGGCTTAAGGTTTACTGTTAATAAGTATAATCAAGATGATCTGCCAGAGGTTTTGGGTATTCTGGAGAAAGAAAAGATTCCGCGTTTCTGTATGTATCATCTGGTCTATGCCGGAAGAGGTGCGGAAATGGCAGAAATGGATACTACCACCAGGGAAAAACGCGATATTTTGGATTATGTAGCCAGGAAAACCCTGGAATTACACCAAAAAGGTGTTGAAGTTGAAATATTGACTACGGATAACCATGCCGATGGCATTTATCTGCTCAATCATATAAGAAAACACGATCCCCAGAGGGCGGAAGAAGTAATTAGTCTCCTGAAAATGCATGGCGGCTGTTCTGCCGGCACCAAATTTGCGAATGTAGACCCGCGCGGTAATGTTCATCCCTGCCAGTTTTGGCAGGACTATACTGTAGGTAATGTTCGAGAGAAGCCATTCAGTGAAATTTGGATGTCTGATGATGAGCTGATGATTAAACTCAGGGAGAAGGAAAAGCATGTGACCGGCAAATGCGGGGACTGTAATTATAAATCTTTATGCAGTGGGTGCAGGATTAGAGCCAGAGCGGTATATGGTGACATGTGGGCTGAAGATCCGGCCTGCTATCTGAGTGAAGCGGAATTAAAAGGGGAAATCTAGCAGTCGGGCTGTGATTACCAGTTCCAGAAGTATCAATAATTGGGATGCACAGGTGTCAACATTTGTACTTTAATTATAAGTGAGGTGTTTATTGATGGGATTTCCGATTAACCGAATGCGGAGACTGAGAAGCAATGAAACCATTCGCAGGATGGTAAGGGAGACTGCTATGTCAGTAGATGATTTCATCTACCCTCTATTCGTAATCTATGGCAAGGATCAGCAAAATCCGATAAAATCCATGCCAGGAGTTTTCCAATTTTCAGTTGATGACAAATTGAGAAAGGAAATAAAAGAACTGGAATCACTCCGTATCCCAGCAGTAATACTCTTTGGCATTCCGGATGTTAAAGATAGCGTAGGCAGCAGTGCTTATCATGATCATGGTGTAGTGCAGCAGGCTATCCGCTTGATAAAGGATACCTGTCCTGACTTGATGGTTATCACAGATGTATGTATGTGTGAATACACCGATCATGGTCACTGTGGAATAGTTGATAAAGACGGTACTATTAATAATGATGCCACCCTTGAACTGCTGGCTAAAGAAGCTCTGTCTCATGTACAGGCGGGCTGTGATATGGTTGCCCCGTCAGACATGATGGACGGCAGGATAGGGTATATTCGAAAGTGCTTGGATGAAAATGCTTATGAGAATATACCTATTATGGCCTATGCAGCGAAATATGCTTCAGGGTTCTATGGACCATTTCGTGATGCTGCTGATTCAACTCCTCAATTTGGGGATAGAAGAACCCATCAGATGGACAGCGCGAATATAAGAGAAGCTTTGCGAGAAGTAGCTCTGGATATTGAAGAAGGTGCAGACATTGTTATGGTTAAGCCAGCCCTGGCTTATCTGGATGTAATTAAAGCCGTAAAAGATCGTTTTGATCTCCCGGTTTCAGCTTACAATGTCAGCGGAGAATACTCCATGGTAAAAGCAGCAGCCGCAAATGGCTGGCTGGATGGAGATCGGGTAATGATGGAGATTCTGATGTCTATAAAAAGAGCCGGTGCTGATATGATTCTAACTTATGCAGCCAAGGAAGCAGCCAGACTGCTGATCGATATTTAATAGCTAGAATCCTTAGAACAAAAGGCTTTTGGGGCCGGAGGTGAATAATGGTAGTATTATACTATCAAATGATATGTTAATTTCATGGAATAGTACTAATCAATGTAACTTATACTGTGAGCATTGTTACCGGGATGCCGGAGCTAGATTGAATGAAGAATTATCAACTTCGGAAGCTCAAAAAATGATCCGGGAAATAAAGCAGGCAGGCTTTCAAATTATGATATTTAGCGGTGGCGAACCAGTAATGCGGCCGGATATTTATGAACTGGTTGCTTACGCGACATCAACAGGTTTGAGAGCGGTTATGGGAACCAATGCCACCTTAATTACAGCGGAAGTAGCCGAGAGGCTCAAGCAGGCTGGCATTATGGCGGCTGCAGTGAGTTTGGATAGCCTGGATGCAGATAAACATGATAAATTCCGGGGTATGCCGGATGCATTTAATATGACTCTGGCTGGGATAAAAAACCTGCAGGAGAAAGGCATACCAGTGCAGATAAATACCACCGTGATGGATTGGAACGTGGAAGAAATAGAAGCCTTATGCGATTATGCCATACAGCTCGGTGCGGTGGCTTATCATGTCTTTTTTCTGGTTCCTACCGGACGGGCTATAGATATTGAAGAAGAGGCCTTACGGGTTAGCGCTTACGAAAAGACCATTAAGAGGCTCATGAAGAAGCAGCAGGAAGTTGATATAGAAATAAAACCCACCTGTGCCCCTCAATTTTTACGGATAGCTGAGATGATGGGAATGAACCTGCGCTTCAGCCGGGGATGTCTGGCGGGAATTAGCTATTGTATTATCAGTCCTAAAGGAGATGTACAGCCATGTGCCTACCTGGATATACCACTGGGAAATGTCCGGGATAAACCTTTCGATGAGATTTGGGAAGAAAATGATTTATTAATAAAATTGAGGACGATGGACTATTCAGGGAAATGTGGAGTTTGTGAATATAAATTAAAGTGCGGTGGATGCAGAGCCCGGGCTTATTATTACAGCAATGGAGACTTTATGGCTGAAGATGAGTGGTGCTTGTATAAACCGAAGGGAGTCGGAGAGTGTGGATAGGCTGGACGATATAGATAAAAGACTGCTAGATATCCTGCAGAACCAATTTCCCGTTGCCGTCAATCCCTTTCAGGCTATAGCTGACAAGCTGGGAATTAGTCTCTCTGATGTGGTGCAAAGGATAGAAAGTCAAAAAGAAATGGGAATAATAAGGCGAGTAGGAGCGATTATTGATGCCAGCAGAGTAGGATATAAATCTACTCTTTGTGCCTGTAAGATGCCTGAGCATATAATAGGTGAATTTGCAGCGGCAGTAAACGATATACCTTATATTACTCATAACTATGTTCGAGATCATGAATTAAACATCTGGTTCACGCTCACCACTCCCTCAATAGAGGACAGAGGAAGAATTATCAAGGAGCTTGAGGCAGCATTTCATATTATAATTATTTGTATGCCGGCCCAAAAAGTATATAAAATCAGGGTATCGCTGGGAATGGAGTAAACTTGTGAATTATGATCAGGTTGATAAAGATATTATTAAAATGATTCAAACTGATATTCCTGTATCTGAACGACCTTATAAAGCCCTGGCAGATATGATTAATATCTCAGAGCAGGAGATCGTCGAGCGCATAAAAATGATGCAGGAACAAGGTGTAATCAGACGAATGGGAGCTGTTTTACGCCATCAAAGAGCCGGATACACGGTTAATGCGATGGTAGCCTGGAAAACTGATTCCATCGATGCAGACCAGGCCGGAGAGATAATGGCCGGCTATAAAGAAGTCAGCCACTGTTATTTCAGGGAGGTGCCAGAATCATTTCCTTATCCATTGTTCACTATGATTCATGCCAGAACTGAAGAGCAGTTGAAAAGGTTAATAGATAATATAGCAATCAGTACAGGTCTATATGATTATTTGGTAATTAAAAGCAAACAGGAATTAAAAAAAACCAGTATGGAGTATTTTAATAGTTAGTTCTTTACATCAGCTTATTTTGAGATGGGGGTGCGGCATGAACGAACCAATAAAGTCCCGGGCGAGCTTTGCCAGGGCTCAGGAGCTAATACCTGGTGGAGTAAACAGTCCCGTAAGAGCATTTAAAGCGGTTGGGCTCGATCCTCTATTTATCGAAAAAGCCAGCGGGGCTAAGATATATGATATAGACAGTAATGAATTTATAGATTATGTATGTTCCTGGGGTCCGTTGATCCTTGGACATGCACATCCAGAAATAGTCGAGGCTATCTGTCATGCTGCAGAAATGGGGACCAGCTATGGTGCCCCCTGTGAAAAAGAAATAGAATTAGCCGAGTTAATATGTGACGCAATACCATCAATAGACAAAGTCCGCATGGTAAATTCTGGCACCGAAGCTACCATGAGCGCAGCCAGGTTGGCCCGAGCCTATACTGGCCGGGATAAAATCCTTAAATTTGAAGGCTGTTATCATGGACATGCTGATTCCTTTTTGATTAAAGCAGGGTCCGGGCTATTGACTTCCGGTGTCCCAACCAGTCCTGGAATCCCCGTAGATTATGCTGGGAGCACCCTGGTTACGCGTTATAATGACATTGAGTCACTGCAAAAGATTTTTGATCTATCAGGGAAAGATATTGCAGCGGTAATCATCGAACCAATTGCTGGCAACATGGGGCTGGTTATACCTGAAAAAGAATTTTTATTGGAGTGCCGTAGAATCACCGATCAATATGGAAGTCTGCTGATATTTGATGAGGTTATAAGTGGTTTCAGAACCTGTTATGGAGGGTATCAGAATTTAATTAATGTACAACCGGACATTACTACTCTGGGTAAGATAATCGGAGGAGGGCTTCCGGTTGGGGCATACGGCGGACGTAAGGAAATTATGGCCCGGGTTGCTCCCGAAGGAGATGTATATCAGGCCGGAACTCTGTCTGGAAATCCTCTGGCTATGGCTGCAGGATTGGCCACGCTGAATCTATTAAAAAACAGTGACTTATATTCTTACCTTGAAGACCTGGGTCAATATATGGTTAAGGGAATAAAAGAAAGTCTGGTTTCTCTTGGATTAGAATATGAGATTAATCATCTGGGTTCTATGTTTTCGCTTTTCTTTACCAGGAAAAAGGTAACAGATTATGATACTGCTGTTAGTAGTGACACCCATATATTTGCCAAATTTTATAAAGCGTTGTTGGGTGAAGGGGTTTATTTTCCGCCATCACAGTTTGAAGTATGTTTCATATCAAGTGCTCATACCAAAAGGGATATAGACACAACCGTCACTGCTATTGGAAAAGCGCTGGAATCAAGTATGCAGGAGGCAAATTGATGGCAGCAGCTAGAACGTGGGAATGGTTTATCGGGAATTTCGAACATATAAGTAAAATCGATCTTACTTATTACAAACGACCGCAGATGGAGAGACGTATAAGCAGTTTTATGCGTTCTATTGATATAAATGATTATGAAGAATTTATCCGGGTCTTGAAAAGTGATAAGGTAATACTGGAACGATTTATTCTGCACATCACTATTAATGTATCTGAATTTTTTAGGAACAATAATCACTGGCAGAAGCTTGTGAATGATATAATACCCGACCTGCTTAAACAGCATAGCCGGATAAAGATTTGGAGTGCAGGATGTTCAACCGGAGAAGAAGCTTACTCGCTGGCCATACTAGCTTTGGAATATAATCTGCCTCTGGATGGCAAGATACTTGCTACAGACATTGATCGAGGAGTGCTGGAGAAGGCTGATATTGGGCTTTACAGTAAGAAAGCGGTGGAAAATGTACCTGCCGCCTATCTCAAAAAATATTTTACGCAGCAGGGTGATTTCTATCGAATCAATGATGAGATTAAAAAGATGGTTAGTTTTCAACGGCAGGACCTATTGAGAGACAAATTTGATAAAGGATTTGACCTTATTTTATGCAGGAATGTAGTAATTTATTTTACAGAGGAAAGTAAGAATCTCTTGTACAAAAAGTTTGCAGATGCTATGAGGGTAAAGGGTATACTATTTATTGGCAGCACTGAGCAGATATTTCAGGCCAAAGAACTTGGTTTAACATCCGTAGCCATATTTTTTTATCAAAAACAATAGGATAGATAATAGTATTACAATCAATAAAAATGAGGCAAAAACAGGACAATAGCAAAATAAATGTCGAAATATAAATATAAGCAGGAAATGCCGTATGGGCATAGAAATATTAATTGGATATTCATTTATTTCTGTATGGGCGGTAAACTGCCGTAGGCAATCATAAATATATACAATTTTTCGTGGGGGTGATGGATACTATCACGGAACTCTGGAGTTAAAACTTAGAAAAAAACATTATTAGATGAAAAGGAGGAATGGACTTGAAGGTTCTAGTTTGTGTAAAGCAGACATTTGACACTGAAGCCAAAATTGAATTAAAGGATGGCAAAATAGCAGATGCAGGGATTAATTTAATTATTAATCCGTACGATGAAGTTGCTGTAGAAGGTGGTATCCAGCTGAAGGAAAAGAAAGTCGTAGATGAAGTAGTTGTACTATCTGCGGGATCTGACAAGGCTATGGATGCTATTCGTACAGCTCTGGCAATGGGCGCAGACCGGGGAATTCTGATCAAACAGGACACCGGAGCGGATGAATATGCAAGAGCAATTGCTCTGGCTGCTGCCATTAAAGAAGAAAATCCCGACATCATATTAGCGGGCCATGTTGCTGCTGATGATGGTTCATCACAGGTTCCTACCCGTATTGCAGAAATTTTAGGATTGCCGCATATAAACGTCATCACCAATGTAGAGATTGCTGACGGAAAAGCAACCTGCACATGTGAAGCTGACGGTGGAACTCTGGTAGCAGAAGTTGCGCTGCCGGCGGTTATATCTTCACAGGTAAGCTGGAATGAACCTCGTTATCCTTCGATGAAGGGTATCATGCAGGCTAAGAAAAAACCTGTCACCACTGCTGACGCGGTAGCAGCTGACAACAAGGTAAAGATCATTGAATTCGCAATGCCGCCTGCAAAACAGGCTGGTGTCAAGATTGACGATGAACCTGATGTATGTGCTGCCAAACTGGCAGATTGGATGCTGAACACCGTTAAAATCGAAGTTAAATAGTTGTTATACCTGTTACTTAATAATAAAAGGAGGGTAATTGATGGCAGGAACATGGGTAATTGTAGAACAGAGAGACGGTAATATTCGTAAGGTTACTTACGAGATGCTGTCAGAAGCCAAAAAAATTGGCGATGAAGTAAGTGCGGTCGTCTTCGGAAAAAGCGTAGAGGGCATGGCTTCCGAATTTGCTAAATATGGTGCAGATAAGGTTTACGCTGTGGAAGGCGATGTATTTGCAGAATATAATACTGGTGCTTATGTAGCACAATTAGCTGCTATGATAGCAGAATACAGCCCCAATGCGGTGCTTTTTGCTCACACATTTAACGGCAGGGATTTCGCTTCCCGGTTAGCTCAGAAACTTGAAGCAGGATTGGCAACTGACGCTATTGCAGTTGAACTATCAGCAGGCAGAGGCGTATTTACCAGAGCTATTTATGCTGGAAAAGCTATTGCCAAAGTTGAAGTTACTACCAATCCAGTTTTGGCTACTATTCGTGCGGGTGTTATGGAAGTAGCCGAATCAGCAGGTGCTGGAGCAGTTGTTAAACCGGCTATTGCTGCTACTGCTGGAGATGTTTATCAAAATATTAAGTCCTTCGTCCCCACTGTGTCAGCCAGACCAGATCTGACTGAAGCTGAAACTGTAGTATCCGGTGGACGCGGATGTAAAGGCCCCGATGGAATTAAGATAGTTGAAACTCTGGCCGACTTGCTGGGAGCAGCTGTTGGTGGTTCCCGTGCATCAATCGACTCAGGATGGTTAGGACATGAGCTGCAGGTTGGACAGACCGGAAAGGTTGTCTGCCCGAATCTGTATATTGCAGCTGGTATTTCCGGCGCTATCCAGCATCTGGCTGGTATGTCCTCCTCCAAGTTTATTGCAGCTATTAATACTGACCCTGAAGCTCCCATATTTAACGTATCAGATTTTGGTGTGGTAGCGGATTTATTCAAAGTAATACCCACACTTTGTACAGAACTGAAGAAATAGTTATTCTGGCAGGGGTGAGGAAGAGGCTTTTACTGGATATACCTTGGGTATATCCAGTAAAACCAGCTGTATTTAAGGAGGGAATTGTACGATGATTTTTGGATTTCATCCAATAGAAGGTGGTTATGATGTCCCTATGCGTATGGTAGGGGCTAACATTCCCTACGAATGGCTGATTTATCTGTTTATGTTTATACCCATTGGCATTCTTCTGTATGGTTTTTATAAAAGATTCCAGGTTTGGACACTGGCAAAAGGTGAACTGCATCGTAATGACAGAATTGGTGAAAGAATAGTTTCATTGTTACTGTACAGCTTTGCTCAGGCTAAAGTTATTAAAAAGCCGCTGGCAGGGTGGATGCATTTTCTTCTGTTCTGGGGATTTTTAGTTTTGGCTCTGGCGGCCGGAGTAGACGCCTCTCATTACTGGCTGGGATGGCCGCATATTGAGGGTCATTCTTATATATACTTCTCCGCCGTAGTTGACGTTCTTGGCTTCCTGGCTCTGGTTGGAGTTTTAGTTCTGGCAGTAGTCAGATATGTACAGAAACCAGATCGTTTAAACGATACTAAAACCTCAGATGGATGGGTTTTATTACTCATTATTGCAATACTTTTAACCGGTTTCTTTATAGAAGGTTTAAGAATAGCGGCACAGACTATCCAGTCAACTACTCTGGCGCAGATTGCCTATGAGCAGCAGGCATCACCCATAGGCTGGATCTTTGCACAGTGGTTTGTAGACACTCAGTCATTTGTGAACGGGCAACTGGAATCAATTCTAATGTGGCACCGGCTTCTCTGGTGGTTCCATATGGCCATTGCATTCCTGTTCATTGCTTTGATGCCATTTACTAAATTGTGGCATATAGTAGCCAGCATGCTGAATTATACCTTCCGGGATCTGGAACCTTCAGCGTGCCGCATGGTAGAGAATATAGAGGAAGCTGAATCTTTTGGTGTTGAAAATATCGAAGAGTTCGGTTGGAAAGATTTGTTGGATTTGGATGCCTGTATCCGCTGTGGAAGATGCCAGGAAAATTGCCCGGCATTTAATACTGGAAAACATCTGAATCCCAAAATTACTCTTATACAGAATATGAAACAACATCTGGATGCTAAAGCTCCTTATTTAATTGCTGCCAAGGATGCACATCACGATGAAGCTGAAATGGTGGCTATGACCGAAGAAGCTGTAGAAGCAGTTAATCCGATGGAACAGAGCCTGATTTATGATGTGGTTACTACCGAGGTAATCTGGGACTGCACCAATTGTCGTGCATGTATGGAACACTGCCCGATGTTTATTGAGCATATTCCCAAGATTGTTGAGATGCGCAGAAACCTGGTTATGTGGCAGGGGGATATGCTGGGTGAAGCACAGATGGCGTTTACCAACATGGAACGTAACTATAATCCCTGGGGTGTTGGTTGGGCTGGCCGTGCTGAATGGTTAAACGAAAGAGGAGTCAGAGATATTGTAAACCTGCTTCCTGAAGACGGCGGAGAATTTGAATATCTGCTCTATGCAGGCTGTGCAGTATCTTTCGATGATCGCTACAAGAAAGTTGGAGAGGCACTGGTTAGATTGCTGAACGAAGCCGGAATATCTTTTGGCTATCTGGGAACAGAAGAGTTCTGCTGTGGAGATTCGGCCAGAAGGTTGGGTAATGAATATCTATACCAGACCCTGGTACAGCAAAATCTCGAGTCGTTTAATAACTACGGAGTTAAGAAGATTATCGTAGTATGTCCGCATGGTTATAACGCATTGAAGAACGAATATCCTCAGATGGGCGGCAAGTATGAAGTATACCATTATGCTGAATTCCTTGCTCAGCTTATTGCCGAAGGCAAGCTGAAACCTGGAAGCCTTGGAGCAAAGATAACTTATCACGATTCCTGCTTCTTGGGCCGGCATAATAATATCTATGATGAGCCCAGAAAGGTACTGGCGACAGCAGGATTAAACTTGGTGGAAATTGAAAAAGCCAGAAACTTTGGATTCTGCTGTGGAGCCGGCGGCGGTCGGATGTGGTTAGAAGAAGACGCGGTAGAAGGTTACAAGCGTATCAATGATACCAGGACCGATCAACTGCTGGAGCCTGCTCCAGAAATGATCATAACCAACTGCCCCTTCTGTTTGACTATGATTTCAGACGGTGTAAAAGCTGCTGAAGCGGAAGAACAGACCAAGGTATTTGATCTGGCTGAAGTTGTATGGCAGTCACTAAATAAATAAAATTATTCTAACGAGAATCAGGAAGACCTTTTCTATCAAAAAGGTGGGGCTGTCCAGAAGGGCAGCCCTTTTTAAAAATTAACCAAACTACTCACGTAACAGGCGGGAGTTAAAAGTAAAAGTTGTTCTCGTGGCTTAATAAATCGAAAAAGCAGTTTAATAATAACAATATTAATACCAAAGTTAATGATGTGATAATTAATTGTTACACCTTTATAGTTGATAAACTAAAGAAAAATTGGGAAGGGGAATTGTTTGAATGATAGACTTACAAGTTAACGGTATTACCGTGTCTGTTCCAGAAGGTGCCACGGTTATGCAAGCCTGTGCCGAAGCTGGATTCATTATTCCTTCATTATGCAGCCATCCAGATCTCCAGGTTAAAGATAACTGCAAGGTATGTGTGGTAGACATCAATGGTGAGATTAAGACTTGCTGTGCCACGGAAGCTGCTGCGGGGATGAATGTTAAGACATTCACGCCAGAAGTAGTAAAAGCCAGGCAGGAAAATCTTAAGAAAATATTACAGGTGCATCCTCAGGATTGCTTAAGCTGTGCCCGTAATCAAAACTGTGAACTGCAGACTTTGGCTGAGACCTTAATTATACGTGATGTTGTGAATAAGCCCTTAGACCTGCCCATGGATACTTCCACCCTGGCCATCGTAAGAGAGCCGTCAAAATGTACTCTTTGTTTAAGATGTGTAGAAATGTGCAATGATATCCAGACCGTGGGAGCATTAGAAGTTGTGGACGGGATTCCCCGAACAACAGGAAGTAAGCCTCTGAGTGAAACCACTTGTGTTACCTGTGGACAGTGCGCTCTGGTATGCCCGGTTGGCGCTATAACTGAATATGAAGAGATGGAAGAATTTTTAGCAGCGGTAGCAGACCCGGAAAAGATCGTTATAACTCAGATCGCCCCGGCAGTCAGAGTGGCTATAGCTGAAGAATTGGGCATGCCTACCGGTTCACTGGATATGCTTAAGTTTGTATCCGGGCTAAGGCAGCTGGGATTTGATTATGTATTCCATACTAATTTTACCGCTGATCTTACGATTTTAGAAGAAGGAAACGAATTATTGAAACGCCTCAAAGAAGGTGGCACTTTGCCTATGCTGACTTCGTGCAGCCCCGGGTGGATCAACTTTATTGAAACCTTCTATCCAGATCAGCTTGACCATGTATCCAGCTGCAAATCACCACAGCAGATGTTTGGCGCGCTGGCCAAGACCTACTGGGCTGAAAAATCCGGGGTAGATCCTGCTAATATTTACTCGGTATCAATAATGCCCTGTACAGCCAAAAAATTTGAATCCGCTCGCCCGGAAATGAATTCTTCTGGTTATCGAGATGTAGATCTGGTACTTACTACCAGAGAAATAGGCAAGCTATTCCGTATCGGCGGACCTTATTGGGATAAGTTAGAACCTTCTAATTTTGATTCCCTGCTGGGAGCCTATACTGGCGCTGCGGTAATATTTGGTGCATCTGGAGGAGTAATGGAAGCAGCTCTCAGAACTGTTTATGAAGTTGTAACCGGCAAAACTCTGGAAGATGTTAATTTCACTGGAGTACGTGGTTTTGAGGGGATGAAAGAAGCTGAAGTTGATCTGGACGGAACCAGGATCAAAGTAGCCGTAGCCAACTCATTGGGATGCGCACGCAAAATAATGGATGAAATTAAAACAGGCACCTCTCCCTATACCTTTATCGAAGTTATGTGCTGTCCGGGTGGTTGTATTGGTGGCGGTGGCCAGCCTATCCCTTCAACTATAGCCAAAAAGTGTGAAAGGATTGAGGCTATATATCTAGAAGATGAAGCTTGTGAACTCAGAAAATCTCACGATAACCCAGAAGTTAAAAAAATATATGAAGACTTTTTACATGAGCCCTTGGGACACAAATCCCATGAACTCCTTCATACGCATTATACACCGAAAAACAAATAGCCGAACAATAAATAGGGGCTGCTCCCTAGGGAGCAACCCTTATTTCATTATCTAGCATATTTGCTGATACTATTAATTGAACCCTATTGACTTACCAGCGGACAGTCGAGGCTGAAAGCGTCATAGTAATGTTGAGTTAGGTACTAAACATCTGTTATTTAGCGCCAAATTTATAACCTAATTTATACTTGGGGTTATTTTTATTAGTATATATACAAAAAATATAAAAAATATGAATTACGTTGAAGAGAATGTTTTTACATAGCAGATGGAGCAAAATTTGTTATATTGATCTTAATAGGAATTTAATATAAAAAATATCTATGCTGTATACAGGCATACGGGGCTGGGAAGGATAAAGTGAGGCTATCAAAGTATTTAGCTGATGCAGGTATTGCATCACGGCGTAAATCAGAAAAATTAATATCAGATGGCAGGGTTCAGGTTAACGGGATGGTAGTACTTGAACAGGGGTGTATTGTCAATACGGAGAAAGATATCGTACTGTGTGATGGCATTCGCGTTAGTGGCCAGGAAAAGATATATTTGCTGCTTAATAAACCTGCTGGCTACTTAAGCAGTGTTAATGATCCCCAGGGCAGGCCAACGGTGATGGAATTGGTGAAAGATATAAAAGGCAGATTATACCCGGTGGGCCGCCTGGATATGGATACAGAAGGACTGCTTATAATGAGCAATGATGGTGAATTTACAAATTTGATGATTCATCCCCGGTATCATATCAGTAAAAAATATCAAACATTGGTTGCAGGTCGTATAAATACAGCAGCACTACAAAATTTAGCCCAGGGCGTGGGACTGGAGGATGGGCTTACTGCACCTGCTTCGGTTGTTATTCTTGAACAAAGGCAGAAATCGACGCTGATTGAGATAGAAATACATGAAGGGCGTAAAAGACAGGTTAAGAGAATGTGTGCTGCAGTTGGGTTTCCTGTCATTAGTCTCAAAAGAACCCATTTTGGCTTCTTAACACTGGGGAATTTAGGAATTGGACAGTACAGACACCTGCATCCGCAGGAGATTGAAGGTTTGTATACACTGGCAACAAGAGATTAGATGCTACTTCTGCTTGGTATCCAGAAATTTAGATTCAAAAAAAAGGTCCTATAATAAATTAATATTGAAGTGAAAATATGACTCAAGTCGGTTATAATTATACAAATAGCAGCTTACAGGCTAAAAATATTAAGTTATAATGAATTTAAATCATGTGCTGTAGCATATTTCAATAGATTGATTGGAGGTAACCCGGTGGCAAAACTTAAATTTAAAGTGCGTTTCGATTTTGCTGCAGAAAGTAAACCAGGCAAACTGTTCTTTGGCAACAAGAATACCATGGAACAGGCTGAGGAAGTACGACAGCACAAGGTAACTCTCTTGAGGAATATACCGGTACAAGGTATAAATATTGAGGACATCGATATGGGGCATGAGATTTATTCAATAATAGATGATTATACAAACAAGGTAACCTATTATGCGCCCGTTGCAATATTTTTCACCGCAGATTCCCTGGAGAATGCCGTGAAATTCACGATGAAGGAAGAGTTCAGGACTATCGAAATCATAGATCCTGATGAGATAAAATTATCCCAGATGGAAACTGTAAGGCTTATCCAGAACGTGAATGAGGAGATGCTGAATTTCAAGCAAATTCTGGAGAGAAGAATGGATAACTGGAAGTAGTAGTTTAACGGGGAGGGTTTTGATATGAACCAAGTAGCTCTAGAATCAGTAGTTCAATCGGTTGATGAACTGCCATCATTGCCTCAAGTGGCATTAGAAGTAATGAGACTTACCAGAGATCCTAATACTTCTGCTCGCGAGCTTAATGATGTGATTTGCCAGGATCAAGCAATAACTGCTAACATGTTACGATTGGCTAATTCCGCCTATTATGGATTTCCGCGTCTTATAGGTACGGTAGGTGAAGCGGTGGTATTATTGGGCTTTCAGACCGTGCGCAGCATAATACTTACTGCTGCTCTTGGGGATACCCTTAATAAAGAGGTTAAAGCATATTCCCTGGAAAAGGGAGAGTTGTGGAAGCATTCGATTGGGGTAGCTACAGCGGGCCGAATGATTGCGAAAAGGGTTGGTTATAAATATCAGGATTTAGCCTATACGGCAGGATTGCTTCACGATGTAGGGAAAATAGTACTAGCAGACTATCTGGATAAATATTGTGCTGAAGTTATAGAAAAAGTTAATGCTGATAATGTTTCTTTTGCCGATGCTGAATATGAAATACTGGGAATTGATCATGCCCAAACCGGTGGAGAGGTTGCCAAGAAGTGGAATTTTCCGGCGGAGATAGTAGAAGCAATCAATTTCCATCACACACCTGATTCAGCGGTTCAAGATCCAAAGCTTACCGCTATTACACATATTGCGGACATTATGTGTACCGTAATTGGAATAGGAATTGGTGTAGATGGTTTGTTGTATCAAGCATCCGGTCGTGCAGTTGAGATTTTGGGATTGGATGAGACTATACTGGAAGAGCTTATAGCAGATCTTATAGATGTATTTACTGCTGAGGCCACTGAAGACAAGTAAATATTGGTGTTTACAACGCCTGCGCAAATCAAAAATAATTTGATTTTGGGCAGGCGTTTTTTTGTGATAATTAACACAAAATTAATTGATATATAACCATTTTACAAGTATACTTTTACACAGTAATTATTTTTAAGTCCCATGAAAGGAGAGGCTTTTGGGTCATGTAACTATTTTTTCAGGTGCCTTTGGCAGTGGAAAAACAGAAATAGCATTAAATTTTGCCCTGGAAAGAGCGGGGCAGAGCAAATACAATAAGGTGCTGTTGGCAGACCTGGATACGGCTAATCCCTACTTTGTTGCTAGAGATGCCCGGGACATGCTGGAAGCAAAAGGAGAGAAAATTAGTATTATCGCACCGGTCCGGGAGTTGGCGCAAGCCGATGTACCTAACTTGCCAGTTGAAATTATTGGTCTATTGCGGACCGATAACGAAATGGTAATAGACCTGGCGGGTGACAAATTCGGTGCCCTGGTACTGGGATATATAAGCGGACATATCAGGGCTAGAGAAAATTATGATATGTACCTGGTCATTAATCCATTCCGGCCTTTTTCCTCTAGTCTGGATGAAGTGATGGAATTAAGCAACCTGCTGGAGAGGGCTGGAAAAATAAAATTTACTGGTATTATTAGCAACCCCAACCTGGTAGAAGAAACAACAGCGGACTTGATAAAAGAAGGACATCGTAGGGTGGTAGGATTTGCAACAAAACTGAAAATTCCTGTAGCATACCTTGCGGTAGAGAGCAAACACTATCAGGAACTTTATCCTGAATATGGCAGCAGTCTTAAACAGATCAAATTATTTTTGAGACCCGATTGGATAAGGGGCTTTTAGGAGGGAATGAAGGATGGCGAAGGGCAGGGTTAAGTTTTTTACTGACCGCTGCAAAGCCTGTGGGCTTTGTATAGAATTTTGTCCCCAAGATGTACTGGGCTTTGATGAACATACTATCAATACCCTGGGTTATCATCCCATAAAAGATTTAAAACCTGAATTATGTACAGGCTGTGCTATATGTGGAGTGGTCTGCCCGGATCTGGTTATTGAGGTTGAGAGGGAGTGATAGTATGGAAAGAGTATTGATGAAAGGTAATGAAGCGTTGGCCGAAGGAGCGATTCTTGCAGGCTGCCGGGGGTTTTTCGGATATCCGATTACACCTTCCAGTGAGATAGCTGAATATATGGCAAGGAAAATGCCTAAAATAGGTGGAGTTTTTGTTCAGGCGGAGAGCGAGCTAGCAGCAATTAATATGGTTTACGGCGGAGCATCAACAGGTGCACGGGTAATGACAGCATCTTCCAGTCCGGGTTTAAGTCTTAAACAGGAAGGTATATCATTTATTGCTGAAGCGGAGCTTCCCTGTTTGATTGTAAATATTTCTCGTGGTGGGCCTGGTCTGGGAGGTATACAGCCGGCCCAATCTGACTATTTCCAGGCAACCCGCGGTGGCGGCCATGGAGATTATCATACTATAGTCCTGGCCCCTTCAGGATCCCAGGAAATGATGGATTTTGCTATGGAAGCTTTTGAACTGGCCGATAAATATCGCATTCCAGTTATGATTATGGCTGAAGGAACCTTGGGTAATATTATGGAACCTATTATCATGAGAGAACCGGTATCAAAATTTATCGAAAAACCTTGGGCAACAACTGGATGTAAGGATAGGAAACCCAACATTGTAAATACCCTTCATCTAGGAAATGAAGAATTAGAAAACAGAAATCATCAGCTATTTAATAAATATCAGATTATCAATGAAAATGAAAAAAGGGCAGATACTTTTCTGGTAGAGGATGCAGAATTGGTAGTGGTAGCTTTTGGAATTATGTCACGTATAGTGAAAAAGGCAGTTGTTGAAGCACGTAAGCAAGGGGTAAAAGCTGGTTTAGTAAGACCGGTTACCCTGTGGCCATTCCCCGATGAGCATATACGTACAGCCGCGAAGAACGCCAGGTTATTCCTATCGGTGGAGATCAGCATGGGACAGATGATACAGGACATACAATTAGCACTGGCAGGCAGTGTGCCGGTTGAATTTTACGGACGAATAGGATTTACACCTAACCCAGAGGAAATACTGCAGGAAATTCTTCGTCTAGCTGAAAGGGAGGGATTATAATGAAGAAAGTATTCCAGAAGCCTGAGAGTTTGACGGATGCCAAGAATCATTATTGTCCCGGTTGTTCTCATGGTATAATTCATCGACTGGTAGCTGAGTGTATGGACGAAATGAATATACGTGAGAAGACCATTGGAGTTTGTCCGGTGGGATGCTCAGTCCTGGCCTATGATTATTTTAACTGTGACATGCTGGAGGCAGCTCATGGAAGGGCACCTGCCATCGCGACTGCCATTAAAAGGCTATTACCCGACCGGTTTTTATTCACCTATCAGGGTGATGGAGACCTGGCATCCATTGGAATGGCAGAAATTGTTCATGCATCAGCCCGGGGTGAAAAAATTACCGTAATATTTGTGAATAATACCCTTTACGGGATGACCGGTGGACAGATGGCCCCGACCACTCTGCTGGGGCAGGTGACAACTACATCGCCTTATGGCAGGAAAGCTGAAAACGAAGGATATCCTATGAAGATGGCTGAGCTGTTGAGCAGTAATGAGGGATCAGCATATATTTGCAGGACTGCAGTCAATAATCCTGCTAATATAAATCGAACTAAACGGGCTATTAAGAAGGCGCTGCAAGTACAGGAGAAAGGTTTGGGATTTTCGATGGTAGAGGTCCTATCGGCCTGTCCTACCAACTGGGGTTTAAGTCCGCTGGATGGGATGAAATGGATAGAGGATAATATGATACCGTACTATCCTCTGGGAGAATTTAAGGTTAAGGAGGAGCAGTAGAATGGATAGGGAACAGCAGGTATTGTTTGCAGGATTTGGAGGACAGGGAGTTCTTTCCATGGGACAATTTCTCACTCACCTGGCTATGAATGCAGGAAAAGAAGTGTCCTGGGTACCTTCCTATGGAGCTGAAATGAGGGGCGGTACTGCTAACTGCCTGGTAACTATAAGTGAAGAAGAGATAAGTTCTCCTCTAACCGAGAACCCAATGGCAGCAGTAATTATGAATGGACCTTCGTTGGACAAATTTGAAAATCGGATTAAACCTAATGGAACCCTGGTGATTAACTCTTCCATGGTAAATCGGATGCCGGAAAGGAATGACCTTAATGTCCTTCAGATGCCAGTGAATCAGATTGCTGCAGAAATAGGCAATGTGCGGGGAGCTAATATGATTATACTGGGAGCTTATCTGCAGAAGACGGGTATAGTTGAAGTAGAGGAGGCTCTGGAATATCTGGGGGTAGTATTTAAAGGTAAAAGTGAGAATATAATAGAACAGAATAGGGCTGCCTTTATGGCCGGGGTAGAATATGCCCGCAGCGAATGGTGATTCAAAGGGACGGTCCGAGACCACTGAAAAAGTCCCAAAACTTGCGCCAGGGTATGTATAAATATACTGGCGGCCGTTGGCGAAGCATGGGTAACAACATCCTGCGAAGGCGATTAGCGGAAGGGGGCGAGCGGCACGGACGCCGCGAGAGCGCCGCTGAGCACGGATGCGAATTGGCGCTGTACCCCTGGAGGTAATCGACAAGCAGTTAATGTTGTCCATGCGCAGACTGGGAGCAAGTGTATTTATGCATACCCGTTTACCCAAATAGCCTTTTTCAGTGGTCTCGGACGGTCCCTGACTCATTTTTCTAACAGATAAATATGAATTATGATTATTGATAGGGGGAAGCAATCGTTTTCCTCTTTCTTATTTTTGTTGATTTTTAACCTGGACTCAAGCAACTATAAGGATAATACCTTAATCAGACTAATTGAGTAAATTGCTGCACGCTGCTTTGAATCGGCATATACCAAACGCAAAGTATTAATTAACTGTTTCACTTACAGGCTGCCAACCTTCTTTATTTGCAATTTAATGGATATTCTTATACTTCCGGGCATAATATAGAGGAGAAATTACTGCCGGGGGGATAATTTTGAAAAAGTTCATTGAAAAGGTTGAAAAATACCTTATTCGTACCGTTGTTCTGGCGTTCGTAGCCTTAATTATTGTTCAGGGGTTAATGACCCATGATGACATGCGTCTCTACTTGAGTTGGGGAGAAAGACTGGATGGTCAAGCTATTGAATATCCCGTTAACTCAGCAGAGCAGGATAATGGAGCGGAGAATATGGATACTATTAATTCCCCCTATGCCAAACTGGTCCTATCATTAGAAAAGTTTTCTTCCCTGCCCCGGGCATCAGTTCTGGTTAACGGGAAAGAATACGCTTCTTTTGAAAAAGATGAAGTACAGATTAAGCTTATGGCCGGGGACGTGGTTGAAATAGATGCCTCAGCCTACGAATTTCCAGTATCATTTAAAGTGGAGCAGGTGTCCGATAATGTTGCTTTTCCAGTTGAGGAAGAAATTTATGTATGCAATCACGATATAGTAATGATAGGTAAAATTGTAGTAAAATAGACTCACACTCGTTAAGCAGGCATGATTTATAAACTGGGAGGCTAAAAATGGTTATTGGCAGCAAGGTAGTAGCAAGTGCAGCGATTAAAATGGCAGTTACTCTTTCCCGTGATGAAGAAAACATGTTGAAAAAACAACTGATGAAAGAATGTGAAGTTAAATCAGTAGCAGTAGATTATGGAGGAGAGTTCGTAAGTTCAGTAGGTAAGATAGTAGAACGGGCCGTTGTTGCTGCAAAGAGAGAAGGTGTCATCAGAGATACCCATGCAGAGGAAGGAGCAGTTGCCGGGGCTACCCGGGAAGCCATCAGTCAGATAATGCCCAAGGCTTTGGGATTGAATGTAGGGGGAAAGATAGGCATCGCCAGGCATCAGGATCATGTTAGTGTAGCTATTTTTCTTGGTATAGGACTGCTTCATTTGGATGAAGTCAGCATTGGATTAGGGCATAGAGCAGTATCTTAGAACTAAAATGGAAGAGGTAGAAGAAGTATGTTGGTCAGAGGAATACGTGGTGCGACCACCATTGAAAAAGACCAGGAAGATGAAATCCTGGCCGCAACTATTGAATTGCTGCAGGTGATAAAGCAGGAAAATAAGATAGATATAGAAGATATAGCAAGTATTTTATTTACTACTACTTCTGATATTAAGTCAGCTTTTCCTGCCCTGGCGGCTCGTAAGATTGGTTGGGATAAAGTACCCTTGTTATGTTTTCAGGAAATAGAGGTTCCAGGCGCTCTGTCCCGATGCATAAGGGTGCTGATGCATGTAAATACCGATAAAAAGCAGGATGAAATTAAGCATATTTACCTCAAGGATGCCCGTCAATTAAGAAAAGACATTTCCGGATGATTGCCCCGGCTATTCACCCATTATCTTTATCACTACTCGCTTTCTGCGTTTTCCATCGAATTCTGCATAAAATATCTGCTGCCAGGGGCCGAGATCCAGTTTACCTTCAGTAACCGGCACCACTACTTGATGATGAACAAGTATACTCTTCAAATGAGCATCGCCGTTGTCTTCACCAGTACGATGATGGTTATAATCTGGTCCGAAAGGGGCAATTGACTCCAGCATGTTGTCTATATCCTGGATAATACCTGATTCATTATCGTTTACATAAACACCAGCACTAATATGCATGGCGCTTACCAGGACCATACCCTCAGATATGCCGCTATTTTTTAATGCCGATTTAACATGGTCGGTTATCCTAACATATTCTCTGCGAGTAGACGTGTTAAACCACAGATATTCGGTATGAAACTTCACTTATTTATCCTCCTGTCCGGTATATTCTTCCATATTGCTGATTGGTTGGTATTCAAGTCTATATAAATCTGTGCGACGATGTTTAAATAAAGGAATCTCTCGGCGAACTGCCTCGTTCACTGAGAGATCCAGTTCTGCAAAAACTATCTGCTCCCGGTCATCAGCCCGGGCTATTATACGTCCCCAGGGGTCAACTACCAGTGAATTTCCCCAGGCATGATAACTGGCATCTTTATTAGTGGCCGGTGCCGCTGCTGCCACGTAAACCTGCTGGTCCACAGCCCGACTGCGCAGCACTAGTTCCCAGAACAGAGGTCCGGAAGTGTGATTAAAAGCTGCTGGGACTATTAGGAGTTCAGCTCCAGCCAGGGCTAGAGCCCTGCTAACTTCAGGAAAGCGTATATCGTAACAGATTAACAGGCCTATACTAATGCCATTGTATTGAAACAGAGTAATATTATTACCTGGGCTTAAGGTATCAGATTCTTTAAAAGTGATCCGTCCTGGCATATCCACATCGAAGAGATGCATTTTACGATGTTTGCCAATTAGGTTGCCATGTTTATCAAACACAAAAGAACTATTGTATAATCTGCCCTCAGTTGACCGTTCAATAATTGAACCACCAACAATACCAACTCCTTTGTCGCGTGCAGTCCTGCACAAAAAATCTGTTGAGGGACCCGGGTATGGTTCAGCGTATACAGGGAATAAGTCAGCCTGATAGGGCGAGTTAAAAACCTCGGGAAGTATTATTAAGTCTACACTTCTTTCACAGGCCTGGTCTATCATTTTACCTGCTCGGGCCAGATTTTCAGTTTTGCTTGGGCCGGGCATCAACTGACACAGGGCTATGGACAGCTTGCTGTTCACAATAGACCCTCCTTCCTTATCCGTGCTTAAACAAAGAAAAATCCCGTTGCAGTTTCAAGTATCAAAGTTTAATTAATTATATATTATTTGGTATTATGCTTGAAAAATATTTGTTGAGCCGCATACCAGGTAATCCTAAATATTTTGAACAACCCGGTCCCCCTGACATTGTCTGTGCTTAGTGTTATACTGATTACAAGCGGTTAATGATAGAAACTACCGAATACTATCATTATTCGCATAATATTAAGATTAATGTATGTACAAATTTTAAATAGCAGTTTAGTAAATGGTGGGGGAATGATGGGTATGGCGTCTTATGCGCTCGCTTCCCGTGATTGTCAGGCGCAGGATACAATAGTTGAAATTAATACTTCTCATAAAAAAATTTTTATAGGTGAAGGTTACTGTACTGTTATTGCTGGACCGTGCGCAGTGGAGGGAATAGAAGAATATCTGGCTATTGCACGTATTTTACAAACTTCAGGGGTTCACGTCTTGAGAGGTGGAGTCTTTAAGCCGCGTACTTCTCCTTATTCTTTTAAGGGACTGGGCAGTGAGGGTCTAAAAATAATCTCAGAAGCTAGAGACATAACCGGCTTACCAGTAATTACTGAGATTATGGACGTTAGAGATTTGGATCTGCTATATGAAAATGTTGATGTTTTACAGATTGGCAGCAGGAATATGCAGAATTTTACCTTGCTGGAAGAAGTGGGCAAAATTGATAAACCAGTTATGCTAAAGCGAGGCCTTTCTGCAACTATTGAGGAATGGCTCCTGGCGGCCGAATATATTTTAAGCGGCGGCAATCGGAGAGTTATCCTATGTGAAAGAGGTATACGGACTTTTGAGCATTTTACCCGTAATACGGTAGATATAGGTGCGGTTGCTCTCCTTAAACAATTATCGCATCTCCCGATTATAGTGGATCCCAGCCATGCTACAGGAAGATGGAAAATGGTCAGTCCCATAGCCCGCGCGGCTGTAGCTGCAGGAGCAGATGGCATTATGGTGGAAGTACACCAGAATCCGGACCAGGCTTTGTCAGATGGAAAGCAGTCATTAACACCACAGAACTTCGATAAAATGTTTAAGAAAATTATACAGCTGGCTGAATTGGATGGCAAAATCATACAGTGATATAAAACATAATTAATTATATTGTATTGCTTTGGAGTATGGATTTTTGTTAATACTCCCGAGTGACTAAAAAACGCCATTAACCGACAATAAATTCTTTGCATTATATAATGAAAATGCTAGAATAAAAGCATATGCAAACGGACGTTTTTTGCCAGAAAGAGAAGAGGAGGAATTTGGATTGATTAAACTAAGAAGAGGAAAGTATGTATTACTCATGGTGCTGCTTCTTACAGTCAGCCTAATTGCTATAGGTTGTGGCGGCAGCGAAAAGGACGAGCCGGCAGAAACTGGCCAGGCTGAAGTGATAAAGATAGGGGTATATGAACCTCTTACCGGTACCAACGCAGCCGGTGGTCAGATGACGGTGGAGGGAATCGAACTTGCCAACCAGCTATACCCTGAAGTGTTAGGGCAAAAGGTTGAATTAGTAATAGTAGATAATAAGAGCGAAAAACAGGAAGCAGCTAATGCGGTAGAAAGACTGATTGGACAGGAAAATGTTAACCTTATTATCGGCAGTTACGGAAGTTCACTCTCCATGTCCGGGGGACCGATAGCAATGGACAATGGAATTCCGGTAATAGGATGTTCGCCTACTAATCCCGCAGTAACTCTGGACAATGATTATTATTTCAGGGTTTGTTTCATTGATCCTTTCCAGGGAACAGTCATGTCAAATTATGCGGTCAACACCTTAGGGGCTAAGACAGCAGCTATTGTCCAGGATGTACAACAGGATTATTCAGTCGGATTGGCTTCATATTTTGAGAAGGCTTTTGTAGCTTCAAACGGAGAAGGGTCAATAGTTGAAAAAGTTAATTATAATACTGGTGATAAAGACTTTTCAGCTCAGCTAACTGCCATAAAGGCTGCTAACCCTGATGTTATATTTGCACCGGGTAACTTCCTGGAATGCGGTATCCTGGTGGCAAAAGCACGTGAATTAGGAATAACCGTACCAATCCTGGGAGGAGATACCTGGGAAGCAGAAGAATTCTTGAATCAAGTCAAGGATTATCAGGACATCTATTTCAGCACTCATTTCACTGCTGAAGAACCAGTTACACCAGTTTCTACAGTATTCCTGGACGAATATGCCAAAGCATATCCTGATAAACCGGCTAATGCTTTTGGCGCACTGGGATTTGATACCTATATACTAGCTCTAGATGCCATTGAAAGAGCAGGATCAGCAGAACCAGAAGCCATAAAGAATGCCCTTGCGGCAACTGAAGGTTTTGAAGGTGCAACTGGAATTATAACTCTGGATGCAAACGGTGATGCTACCAAGACTGCTGTTATTAAGAAGGTTGATGGCGGGCAGTTTGTATACGAATCCAAAGTAGATCCGCAATAAGTTATTAATTCTGATATATAAATACTCCCCTCTTGAGAGCAGGAGGGGAGTATATATTTGTTTGGAACGTTTTAACAAAAGATACCGATACAAGAAGAAGAAGGAGTGGTGAAAATGTCAATGGATATTCTGCTGCAAAACATTGCCAATAGTATTACTCTGGGCAGTTTGTATGCACTGATCGCCATTGGCTATACCATGGTATACGGCATTATCAGGTTGATCAACTTTGCTCATGCTGACTTACTTATGGTGGCAGCCTATATTGCCTTTTATGGAATATTGATTTTTACTCTGCCCTGGTGGGTAGCTTTTTTAATTGCGATTGCGTTAACTGCTTTACTAGGTATAAGCATTGAGAAGGTAGCTTACAAACCACTCCGTTCATCTCCACGGATTACGGTATTGATATCAGCTATCGGGGTATCTTTCTTGCTTGAGAACTTGGGTATTGTAGCTATCGGCGCTCGTCCTAAACCATTTCCCCGACCTGAGGAATTGGTATGGAATATTCACCTGGGTGATATATCATTTCTTTCACTAACTATAATAATCCCTATAGTAACCTTCATACTGCTGGCAGCTATAATATTTCTGGTAAAAAAAACCAAAATAGGAATTGCCATGCGCGCAGTATCCAAGGATGTTGAAACTGCAGGCTTGATGGCTGTGGACGCTAATAGAGTTATTTCCACTACTTTTGCTGTAGGTTCAAGCTTGGCAGCAATAGGGGGAATATTATGGAGCATGCAGTATCCGCAGGTAGACCCGTTAATGGGAGTATTTCCGGGACTGAAGTGTTTCATAGCTGCCGTACTGGGTGGGATTGGCAGCATACCAGGGGCTATGCTGGGTGGATTCGTACTTGGTTTTCTTGAAATCATGCTGGTAGCCTTTTTTCCACATATATCAGGTTATCGAGATGCCTTCGCTTTTGTAATTCTAATACTTATTTTACTCTTCAGACCTGGTGGAATTCTGGGTGAAAATGTAGTAGAGAAGGTGTGAGTATATGGACGAGCAGCTGAGGACAAAATTCATTCTTAATATCGTGTTCTTGTTAGCAGTGGCATTACTAATATATTGGGGACAGCACAACCTTAATAACTTTGAGATAAGAATACTTAACCTGGCAGCAATTTTTGCTATTCTGGGGGTTAGTCTTAACCTGGTCCTTGGCTTTACCGGAATGTTTTCATTAGGGCATGCCGGGTTTATGTGTGTGGGAGCATATACAACGGCCATCCTGACCATGTCCCCTGGCAGTAAAGCGATAATATATTTTATGGAGCCAATTCACCCAGTACTGGCCAATATTCAATGGCCGCTTCTGCCAGCTATACTGCTGGGGGGAATTACTGCAGCGGTATTCGGTTTTGTTATTGGATTTCCTGCATTAAGGCTTAGAGATGACTATCTGGCGATAGCTACCCTCGGGTTTTCTGAGATAATAAGGATCATCGTAACTAATACCATTACTATAACTAATGGCGCACTGGGTTTAAAGAATATTCCATCTATAAAGAGCCTGTGGATATATTGGTTAGCAGCTATTCTAACCATATTAGTTATTAAACGCATACTAAACAGCAGTTGGGGATATGCATTCAGAGCTATAAGGGATAATGAAATCGCTGCGGAGGCTATGGGTATAAATATTTTCAAGCATAAACTGCTGTCTTTCACTATTGGGGCGTTTTTCGCGGGACTTGCAGGAGCGCTGATGGCTCATCTCATAACATCAGTTGATCCAACCATGTTCAGATTCCTATTTACTTTCCAGATTCTTTTAATAGTAGTGCTTGGGGGTATGGGCAGTATTTCGGGTTCAGTAGTTGCTGCCCTTATTGTCACCATTGGGATGGAAGTACTGCGTATAGTTGAACAACCGATGGATTTGTTTGGAGTAGTGGAGATTCCAGGATTACCGGGAATGAGAATGGTTATATTTTCGATTCTGCTGCTTCTGGTTATTCTATTTTATCGGCAGGGGCTTATGGGTACCCGGGAGTTTAATTGGGATTGGCTGCTGAACAAATTGGACAGATTGAAGGATAGAATGCGGGGTGAAGCAGCTTGAATAAGCCAATTTTGCAAACAGATAACATTTCCATGCAGTTTGGTGGACTTACAGCCGTTTCGGAATTATCAATACAGGTTTTACCTGGTGAGATAGTTGGATTGATAGGCCCTAATGGTGCGGGGAAAACTACAGTATTTAATATGATTACTGGAGTGTATACACCAACCCTGGGCAAAATTTATTACCAGGGCAATGAAATAACGGGATTAAAACCTGATCGAATTACATCCCTGGGGGTAGCTCGTACCTTTCAGAATATACGACTTTTTGAATCTATGTCAGTGCTGGAAAATGTTATGATATCAAAGCACGTGAGGTTAAATGCTTCCTTGGCGGAAGCAGTACTGGGACTCCCTCGCTATACGAATAACAGAAAAGCGCAAAAGGAAGAATGCATAGAACTGTTGAAAAGGGTTGAACTGGAAGATGTTATAAATGAACCGGCTGTTTCGCTTCCCTATGGAAAGCAGCGACGCCTGGAAATAGTACGTGCTCTGGCTACAAATCCACAATTGCTGCTCCTGGATGAACCGGCGGCAGGAATGAATCCCAACGAATCAATAGAATTAATGCAATTCATAAGAAGAATCCGAGATGAATTCCATATCACTGTCTTAATGATTGAACACCATATGGAGGTAGTGATGGGAATATGTGAAAGGATATATGTTCTAGACTATGGCTTGACTCTAGCCCAGGGGAATCCTGAACAAATTCAGAACAACGAAAAAGTAATTGAAGCATATCTAGGGGTGGTGGAACTGGATGCTTAGAATTGAAGACATACAGGTTTATTATGGCGGAATACATGCCTTAAAGGGAATCAGTCTTGAAGTTCCGGAAAATAAGATTGTTACCCTGGTGGGAGCAAATGGTGCAGGCAAAAGCACTACGCTCAGGGCAGTCTGCAATCAGGTACCAGTTTCTTCCGGTGCCATCTACTTTCAAAACGAGGATATTACAAATAAGAGGACAGTTGATATTATTAAAAGAGGGATAACTCTGGTTCCCGAAGGCAGGAGAATATTTCCCAACCTGAGTGTACTGGAGAATTTGCAAATGGGCGCTTACACTAGGAGCAATAAAATTGAGATTAGAAAAGACATTGAGAAGATGTATGATATCTTTCCCCGCTTAAAAGAAAGGGAATGGCAGATAGCTGGTACTCTTTCGGGGGGGGAACAACAGATGCTGGCAATAGCCAGGGCTCTGATGTCCAGACCACGTTTTTTAATGATGGACGAACCATCCCTGGGCCTGGCACCACTTCTAGTTAAAGAGGTATTCAGGGTTATAAGAGATATATATGAACAGGGTGTAACTATACTGCTTATTGAACAGAATGCTACTGCAGCGCTGCAAATTGCTCACTATGGCTACGTGCTGGAAACAGGGAATATTGTACTTCAAGGCCCCGGTAAGGAACTGGCTGTTAATGAAGATGTACGTAAAGCATATCTTGGAAAAGCATAAAATCGACGATGTTATATCAATTATACAGAGTGAATAGTACTATATTTATAGAGCCCGGGACATCCCGGGCGTTTTATAATTAATTAATGTTGAAATATACGAGATTTACAAAGAATGCCAAACCATGTTCGGGCATCTGCATTTGTATATGGTGGTGATAATAGGAAATTGGATAGTGCCAACCGAAATACCTGGATAATGTTCTTCTCTATCTTGATGGTAGGGATGGGTTTCAGTATCATCATGCCCGTGCTTCCTTTTTATGTCACATCTCTGGGTGCCAATGCTTTCCAACTGGGCATGTTAATAACCGTATATGCTCTGTGTCAGTTTATTTTTGCACCTATCTGGGGTAATTATTCGGACCGGGTCGGAAGGCGACCGGTCTTAATTATGGGTGTAATTGGATTTGCTATTACCTTTATTCTCATGGGTTTATCTACCAGGTTATGGATGCTGTTTGCTGCGCGCATTTTGGGAGGGATTTTATCCTGTGCGGCACTCCCGACTGCAATGGCTTATGTGGGTGATACTACCAGTGATGAAAAACGGGGCTCCACAATGGGATTGGTAGGTGCATCCATGGGAATGGGCATGATATTCGGCCCTGCTATTGGAGGACTCCTATCCGGGTTTTCTATTGCGCTGCCCTTTTTTTGTGCGGGAGGCCTGGCGGCATTAAACTCCTTAATGGTTATCTTATGGATAAAAGAGTCATTGCCTCCGGAAAAGAGAACTGAACAACGGGAAGTTATTATAGTCCCGCCTTTTTGGGATGGTTTGAAAAGCTCTTTAGTAGTATTTTTTATAGTGATTTTCATGGTCAGCACCTCTGAAGCAATTCATCAAGGTACATTCGCCCTGTTCATAAATGGGCGGCTCGGATTTGGGGCCCGGGAAGTAAGTATGGCTTTTGTCGCTGCTGGGGTTGGTTCAGTACTGGTACAGGGTCTGTTGGTTGGCAGGATTATGAACCGGATGGGTGAGGAAAAAACTGCCAGGATGGGTATAATAACTATGGCGCTTAGCTTTGCATTATTTTTGAATGCTTTCAGCCTGTGGAGCATTATCCTTTTTATGGCCATGTATTCTGCCGGAATAGGTATGATTCGGCCATCAATAACAACCGCCGTATCCAGGAGAACGGAACTGCAGCAGGGAAAATCCATGGGTATACTACAGGGATTCGACAGCCTGGGAAGGGTTATCGGACCTGCTCTGGGAGGGTTCTTATTAGATATTCATTTAAATTTCGCCTATACAGCAGCTATAAGCATTCTAGTAGTCGCAATGGTAGTGCTTCTGTTATACATCCGTCGTAGAAGCGAGGAGAAGATAGCCGAGTCCGCACCCAAATCTGCACCCGATTAGCAGGAAAAGTTCTATAAATGAATCAGCCCTGGTTAATATTATTCTGCACAGCAGCAGTAACCCTGTCCGCGAGTATTACCAAAGCCAGGATATTCTTGGGGAGAATAGTTGATATTGATTGTCTTTATATACGATATCAATTATCATAGAAAAAACCAGCTAAATGTCGTTCAATCGTTAATTTTAGGAGGTGGATATATGCAGTCAGTTGAAATCAAAAGTGATGTCTACTGGGTGGGGGTACAGGATCCGGATCTGAAAGTGTTTGACATAATTATGACCACTGAATATGGAACCAGTTATAATGCCTACTTGATACGAGGAAGAGAAAAAACGGTTTTGATCGAAGCAGTAAAAGCAAATTTCTTTAACGAGTTTGTTGAAGACCTGCAAAAGATTTGTCCCCTATCTGAAATCGATTACCTGATATTGAACCACACGGAACCCGATCATTCTGGATCGGTAGAGATGCTGCTGCAGAAGATACCTAACCTGGTAGTGATGGGAAGCTCTACCGCATTAACTTTTCTTAAGGAGATAAGCAATTCCCGCTTTAATTCCAAGGAATTAGCGGATGGCGAAGAACTGGACTTAGGCGGAAAGACCCTTCGATTTATCAGTGCTCCTTTTTTACACTGGCCTGACACCATCTATACCTATCTTAAGGAAGATAAGATTCTGTTCAGCTGTGATTCATTCGGCAGTCATTTTTCTGATACACGTATCTTTAATGATCTCATCGAACAGGACTTCACTGATGCTTATAAATACTATTTTGATGAGATCATGGGACCCTTTAAGCCCTATATTATAGAGGCGCTGGACAAGATTAAGGATTTGGAGCTGGATATCATTTGTCCCGGACATGGACCGGTGTTGAGAAGCAGATTGGAGTATTATATTGACCTGTATCGTAAGTGGGCAACTCCTGTTCCCCGTTCAACAGATAAAGCAATTATTGTAATAGCTTATGTTACAGCTTATGGATATACAGAATTGATGGCCAACAGCATCGAGGAAGGGCTGTTTATGCTGGGGGACTTTGATATCAAAAAATTTGATTTAATCTATACTCCGGTAAGCACCGTTCTTAAAGAACTTGAGCATGCTGATGGGCTTCTGATAGGTTCACCAACCATAAATGGCGATACCCTGCCTCCGGTTTGGGAACTTCTGACCAGACTATCGCCCATAACCCATTCAGATATGGTGGCCGGAGCTTTCGGTGCCTATGGCTGGAGTGGGGAAGCTGTTCCCAACATTGAAAATCGTCTCCATATGCTTCGTATGCAGGTGCTGCCGGGCTTGAGAATAAACTTTAAACCGACTCAGAGAGGTCTGGAAGATGCCTTTAGTTTTGGTATGGAGTTTGCCAGGCAGGTTTTGGCGAAGAAGCAGGATGTTTCTGAAACTGAATGGCGCTGCCTGGTCTGCGGCCACATACACAGAGGTGAACAGCCGCCTGAAATCTGCCCGGCCTGTGGAGTTGGCAAAGAAAACTTTGTCAAGCAGTCTAAAGAAGATATTTACTTAAATGATACCGAAGAACACCTGGTGATCATCGGAGGCGGGATAGCTGCCCTCTCCGCTGCGGAAGCTATCCGTAAAAGAAATACTACTGCCTCCATAACTTTACTCAGCGAGGAAGAGGATATACCTTATTACCGACCAATGCTGTCTGATTATTTGAGTGAGGAGCTTGCCGAGGAAAGGCTCTATATAAAATCCCTGGCCTGGTATGAAGAAAATAAGATTGAATTAAGAACTAACAGCAGAGTTGCCTCCATAGATGGAACCAACCGCCAGCTTATAATGGAAAATGGGGCTAGATTTGGTTATGACAAACTTATAATTGCGACCGGAGCTCGCAGCAACATCCCACCTATACCCGGAGCTGACAAAAATGGGGTTTTTGCGTTGAGGAACATAGCGGATGCCAGAAAAATCAAGGCAGAATTAGCAGAAGGCAAAAAGGCAGTAGTTATCGGTGGTGGCGTTTTGGGCCTGGAAGCAGTATCGGAAATGGTAAGCCTGGGTATGCAGGTATCAGTGGTAGAGTTTTCTGAGCGGATAATGCCCAGACAGCTAGATAAAAGTGCTTCCCTGCGACTGCAAAAACTTATCCAGGACCAGGGAGTGATGCTCTATTTAGGGATGGGTACCGAAGAAATACTGGGAGACGAAAATGCTAAGGCCGTAAAATTGAACAATGGTCAGATAATAGAAGCCGATATGGTACTGTTGTCTACCGGGGTGAAGCCTAATATTGAACTGGCCCGGGATGCAGGTATCGAGACAGACCGGGGAATAGTTGTTGATGCCGGAATGCATACCGGGATGTCAGGCGTATTTGCAGCTGGAGATGCAGCACAGTTTGAAGATAAAATGATCGGACTATGGCCGATTGCCATGGAGATGGGAAGAATTGCTGGTGCTAATGCCGCCGGGGATTGGGTGGAATATAAACAGCCACCGATATCGACCATGTTGGCAGCTTTTGATATGGAGTTGTTTTCTATTGGTGAAGTTAACCTGCCGACAGAGGAGATGCGTATAACTGAAACTTATGATCCCATAGAAAATTATTATAAAAAAAGCTTTTTGAAAGATGGAGTGCTGATAGGTGAAATTATTATGGCTCCGGAGGTGAAGACGGAATCATCACTTGCTTCTTTAGGCAAGGATGCCAGTGGTAAGCTAAAGGTTAATCGATGGAAATGCAGAGTATGCGGTTATATACATGAAGGTCCGGAACCGCCTGATATATGTCCAGTTTGTGGAGCAAGTAAGGAGATGTTTGATCCTCTGGTATAATTGAATGATATAATGGATTTGTAAGGTCCTCGGGTATTGCCGGGGACCAGTTATTTTAGGCCGGTATATAACCAGGCAAAGAAAACCCATTTTCCAGGGCATGACTGTCCCATTACTAGCCAGGGTTTCCACAAGGTAGAATTTGAGTGAGTGAGCCCGGGGCATAATCCCGGCCCTAGTTCTCCTCCCAAATAAGATTTATATCTATTATAATAATATTTATTTAATCTAAGTCGAATCAGTTTTAACCATCTTTAAAGATATGATAGAATTATATGTGGAAACTTACAGGTGGGTTGATAGATGAAGATTGCGATTGATGGACCAGCGGGAGCTGGAAAGAGTACGGTGGCCAGGCAGTTAGCGGCTGAACTGGGGTATGTATATATTGATACGGGTGCGATGTACAGGGCTTTGACCTGGAAAGCTATTCAGGAATCTCTTGACCTGGATAATGAAGACTCTCTTTATGAGCTAGCTAAAAACACTGAAATCCACTTCGAATACAATTCCCATGGGCAAAAATTAATATGTGATAATCAAGACGTGAGTGATTACATACGCTCACCGCTGATTAATGGTGAAGTCTCAAAAGTAGCTTCTAAGACATTGCTGCGCACAGTCATGGTTGCTCAGCAAAGGAAAATGGCGGAATCCAAGTCGGTAGTTATGGACGGACGTGATATTGGAGAATATGTGCTTCCGGATGCTGATTACAAATTTTTTCTGACCGCCCGCATTGAGAAGAGGGTTATGAGAAGGGCAGAAGAACTAAGGTCCGGCGGCTATGATATAGATGTTAATATTATAGAAAAAGAAATAATAGAACGGGACCAGATTGATTCCAGCCGGGAAATGGGAGCGCTAAAGGTGCTGCAGGATTCTATAGTTATTGATACCAGTGATTTAAGTATTAATGAAGTTATAGCTGTGATGAAATCCTACCTGAAGGAGGACTGAGATGTTCTATTATTTTATTAGAGGTCTGGTCAAATTTGCCTTATTATTTCTTGGTTTGAAATATGAAGGAATACATAACCTACCAAAAAAGGGATCTGCAATAATTGCTGCTAACCATAACAGTTCCTGGGATCCATTCCTGGTTGCAGTTGCTTCATCCCGACCGGTTTTTTTTATGGCCAAAGCCGAGCTCTATAATAACAGATTACTGGCCGTTATCTTAGCAGGCTTGCACGCTTTCCCGGTCAAAAGAGGTACTGCTGATAGAGGGGCCATACGCAGGGCTCTTGACATATTGAATGAAGGAAAAATTCTTGGTATATTCCCGGAGGGGACTAGAACAAAAAACAGTTCGGTCCAGGCAGCTCAGACGGGTGCTGCCATGCTGGCTTTAAAGTCAGGTACAGAAGTGATTCCAGTGGCGTGTATCGGAACTGCTCGTAAAATTCCCTGGGGATGGGGCAGAAACAAACTGAGGGTGCGCGTTGGCAGACCGATGAATATGGATAAATTTAGGGGACAAAAAGCTAACTCAGCCACCCTGGAAAAACTAAGTTTAGATATTATGAAGGAAATAAATCTGCTTTTATCTGAATAAAAGCAGGAATTAAGGGTTGTTGTACGAAAATATATAAATACTTGTGAGGTAGTTTATGCATACAGTTATTGCCAGCCATGCAGGTTTTTGTGCTGGAGTTAAGAGGGCCTTTAAGATAGCTGAAGAGACTGCAAATAGTCCTGGAAGATGGTACACACTGGGCCAGCTGGTGCATAACGAATCGGTAATAGATTATTTTAGACAAAAAGGAATTAACCCGGTTAATAATCTGGATGAAATTACAGAAGGAGCAGGCATCATTATCAGATCACATGGTGTTGCGCCGGATATAATAAGTATAGCCAAGAATCGGGGATTGAATATAAAGGATGCCACCTGTCCACGGGTAAACAGGGTACATGAAATTGTACAAACCCTGGAAGCAGAAGGATATGATATAGTCATTTTTGGTGACCCAGAGCACCCGGAAGTTGAGGGTATATTAGGTTGGTGCGGTGGACGGGCATCAGTTGTCTCTGAAATAAATGACATAATGAAACTGAAGGCCTATGACCGGCTGGGGATAGTGTCGCAAACCACTAAAGATGAAAAAGAGTTTTTTCAGGTAGTGAACAGCCTGTCAGAAATAGCAGGTGAAATCAAGGTTTTTAATACCATATGTTCAGCTACCCAGAGGAGACAGAAGTCAGCACTTGAATTGTGCCGTGAAGTAGATTTAATGATTGTGGTAGGGGGGGAATATAGTTCCAATACTACTACTCTTTTTAAAGAGTGTTTAAATACCGGGGTTCGAACATACCAGGTTCAAGATGCAGCAGGGATTAACCCTCAATGGTTTGAGGGGGTTTCGACAGCAGGTATTACTGCTGGTGCTTCAACTCCGGATTGGATTATTAAGGAGGTATTGTGTAGGATGACAGAGTATGAGGAAAAGGAAATCCAGGCCCAGGCTCAGGAGCAAGAGGTTGAGTCTCAAGAGCAGGAGAGTAACGTTCAGGAACAATCCAGCGAAGAAGCCAACGACGAATTATTTGCCCGTATGGAGGCAGAAATGGCTGAATATGAAACCCCTGGCAGAGGGGATGTTATAAAGGGCACCATTGTTCAGGTACTTGATGATGAAGTTATGGTGGATGTTGGTGGTAAATCAGAAGGTATTATACCTTTGAGAGAATTATCTTTAACCCCGGTTGATTCTGCCAAGGACTTTGTGCAGGTTGGCGACGAAATTGAAGTAATGATCTTAAAATGGGATGACGATGGTACGATTCTGCTTTCTAAAAAACGAGTAGATTCCAAGAAAGTACTGGATGACTTAGAAGAAGTATTCGAAAAGGGTGAGACGGTTCGGGGTACTGTCAAGGACATAGTAAAAGGTGGGTTAATTGTGGATGTCGGTGTGGTAGGGTTCCTGCCCGCATCCCATGTTGAAGATGGATATGTTAAAAACCTTGATGAATATAAAGATAAAACTTATGATTTCAAAATTATAGAGTTTAATCGTAATAAAAGGCGTGGTTCACAGGTTGTTCTATCTCGTCGGGAATTGGTTTTGGCTGAAAAACAACAGCAGAAGCAGGATTTTTGGAATAACATCGAAGAAGGGCAGACCCGTACTGGCAAGGTAAAACGCATAGTTGATTATGGCGCATTTATTGATCTGGGGGGATATGAGGGATTGCTTCATGTATCCGAACTGGATCATAAGCGGGTTGAACATCCAGCCGATGTACTGCACGAAGGCGAAGAATTAGAGGTTTATGTACTGGGAGTTGACCTGGAAAAAGAACGAGTATCTTTAAGCCGTAAAAAGTTGTTAAAGAGTCCCTGGGAGATAGCGGTGGAAACATACTCCGAGGGTGATATTGTGGATGGAATCATAGTTAGAATTGCTCCCTTCGGCGCGTTTGTGGAGCTGGACCCCGGGGTAGATGGTCTGGTTCATATATCCCAACTGGCTGATTATCGGGTTGAAAAACCAGAGGATGTTGTTTCAGTAAACCAGCAGGTCAAAGTGAAAATATTAAGTGTTGATGCTAAAGAAAAGAGAATCGGTTTATCAATCAGAGAAGCGCAAAGAGATGAGGAACAGCAAGGGGTAGAAGACTATATAGCACAGCAGGACCAGGAATAATCTTATGAGGTGACACGTGATGCCAATATTTGAATATAAATGCGGGGATTGCGGAAGTAAATTTGATCTTTTAATATCGAACTCTGAGAAAAAAGATATCCAATGTCCGGAGTGTTCTTCCACTAGAGTAGAGCAGCAGCTGTCTTTATTTAACACAGGTGGAAAGCGAACTTCAGCTGCACCCATGAAATGTGACACCTGCAGCATCAGTGGTGGGTGAAAAGTCAATTATTAAGCTGCCTTGGGCAGCTTTTTTTATACTAATATACAAAACACCACAGGAGCACAGGGGGGTTAGTATGCAAGCCAGTGGAGTTATACTATCAGGGGGAAGAAGCTCACGTATGACCTTTAATAAAGCATTTGCTGACATATGCGGCAAATCGGTATTGGAAATAATTATGGAAAAATTCATAAAACATTTTGACGATTTGATGATAATAACTAATGAGCCTGAATTATACCAAGGAATGGGAACCGCGGTATACGGTGATGTTTATCCTCATATGGGACCCATGGCCGGGATACACTCGGGTTTATATCATTCCCGGTATGATACCATATTCTTATTGGGCTGTGATATGCCTTTTTTTAATATGGACGTAGCAATATATATGTTAAATAACTGTACGGGATATGATTGTGTGGTACCGGTAATCAATAATAAACTTCAGCCGTTGTCTGCGGTATACAATTCCAGCTGTCTGGCAGCTTTAACTGAATGTCTGGAAAATAATAAGTTGAAATTAACCTGGTTCGTAGATAGTCTTAATACAAGATATGTGAATGAGAATGAAATCAGATCTTTTGGCGAGATAGAAACCATGTTTCTGAATGTTAATGATCTGGCCGCGTTAAAAAGAGCCCGAGAGATGTCAGGAGGTTAGGAAGATAAGAGGCAAACGCAAGAATGAGCATATACTCTTAGCCCATCAAATACCAGACGGACCATGTTCAAATGGTTTTGAAAATATACATCTTATCAATAACTCCATACCCGAGCTGGATATGGATGAAATTGACCTGGGACTGGACTTTTTGGGAAAGCGGCTAAGACTACCTATGGTGATAAATGCCATAACCGGAGGTACCGAGCAAGCAGCACGAATTAACCAGATCTTATCGTCTATAGCTGTCCGGTACGAAATTGCCATGGCGGTAGGATCACAAACTATAGCTATCCATGACCCTGGTTTAAGATATACCTTTTCTATCGTCAGGGAATATAATCCAGATGGGCTGGTTTTTGCTAATGTTGCTGCTGGAAGTGCTGTGAGTGAAGCAGTGGAAGCAGTTGAAATGATAAATGCGGATGCGCTGCAGATTCATTTTAATATTCCACAGGAACTGGCCATGTCCGAAGGAGAACGTTCCTTTAGAGGTATCCTGAATCGGGTGCAGAAAATAGTCGACAACTGTCCAGTGCCAGTTATTGCCAAGGAAGTAGGATTTGGTTTTTCCCGGGAGAGTATCTGCCGTCTTTATGAGGCCGGAATTTCCATATATGATATTAGCGGCCAGGGAGGTACTAACTTCATAACTATAGAAGACCAGCGCAGTGGTAAATTTATGGGTGAGATGGATCAATGGGGTATTCCAACTGCTGTGAGCCTGATGGAGGCTATTAGTCTGGATCTGCCCATACAGATAATTGCATCGGGAGGAATACGGACTGCTGCTGATGCCGCTAAAGCTTATGCCCTGGGTGCAGATATGGTCGGGATAGCAGGGCCGTTTCTAAGAACACTTTTAAATCATGGGCCGGAGGAATTAGAAAGAGAAATAGAAGAAATGATTTACCGATTAAAGGCGGTTTTTTTAATGACTGGTTCTGGCAACCTGGAACAAATAAAAAAGCAGCCCCTGATTATCCTGAATGAAACCGCTCAATGGATTGAATCTCGGGGTATAGATAAGCTCATGTGGTCCAGGCGATAAAGCGAATTTAAATAGAGAGCTGAGAAGCCGCCCCATAAAGGCGGCTTCTTATCTTGTCGACAAGTCAGCAAGATACCAGGCCGATGAGAGCGGTGAAGATCAAGGCATAAGAAAATACCGCGATTGAGGCGTACCTGAGTACGCTGATTGAGCGGAATTTTTGAAATTAACGCGGAGATTCGCCGTTATCATCGGGCTGAGAAGCCGCCCCATAAAGGCGGCTTCTTATAGCTTTAATTCTACATAAAAAGGAGCTGTAAGGGAAACATACTCACATAACTACAAGTGAAAGGATGAGTAAATGATGGCTAATTTTCCCTTGGGGCTTATCGCGCTGCTGGTTGTGTCGATACTTATCTATTTTGGGGTCGCTCACCGGGTATTGGACCGTATGAGGTTAAGTGACCGAGCAGCGCTGGCAATTATAGTTGCCATAATAGCAGGTAGTTTTGTCGATATTCCAATCAGTTCACGTATCATAATCAATCTTGGAGGGCTAGTAGCTGTAGGACTGGCGGTATATGTGCTGGCAGGAGCTGGTACGGTATATGAGAAGATCCGAGCTATTGCAGCTGCGGTAGTTACTGCGCTGGCCCTATTTATAGCAGCAAGATATCTGGGGGCTGAACCTGAAAATATGTTTATCGATCCTATCTATATTTATCCTTTGGTAGCAGGTATAGTAGGTTATTTAGCCGGTCGTTCCAGGAGAGGTGCATTTTTCGCAGCAGTTATGGCAGTGCTGGCGCTTGATATTGCTCAATACTTTTATTTGGCAAACAGCGGGGTAAGGGGAGTAGTTCATATTGGTGGGGCGGGTGCTTTTGATTCACTAATACTGGCAGGTATTCTGGCCGTGCTGCTGGCAGAGCTTATTGGCGAAACCCTCGAAAGAGTTCAAGGTGGGCCAAAAACCGAGGGCAGATCGGAAGAATTGATAAAGAATCTCAGGGAGCCCGAACCTTCGCGAAAACCCCTGGAAGAAAGCAATAAAGGTCAGGAACCTGGACCTGAAGAGAGAAAGCATGATGATGATAAAAAAGATGGGGATGACTCGGAGGAACGGGGTGATATTTATGCCTAGAAAGAAACTCCTCGCCATAGCTTTGATTACGGGTTTATGGTTTAATCTGATTGCTGTTTCTATAAGTACAGCCAATGAAGAGATGCCCTCTGGGCAATATTTTACCATGGTTGACGAGAATAACAATATTATTCATCAAACTGGAATGATAGTCAGTGTAGGAGATGAATATATCAGTGCAGATAATGCTCGATACAAAGTAGTGAATATTGAGGGTGACATTGCCATCTGTACGTATCAGGGTGAAGAGAGGATGCCAGTAGTAGGATATGATACTGCTACCCAGGCCTGGGTTCTTAGAGGTCAGGAAGTACCAGTTCTGGCTGGAGAAAAGAAGCCTGCTATTGCTGTTTACCATACTCATAGCGATGAATCTTATGTACCTTCAGACGGCAAAGAGAGCATAGCAGGAAATGGAGGTATTTATGATGTGGGTCAGGCTTTTGTAAACGAGCTTAAGAAGTTAGGCTTTGATGTTAAATACAACAAGAATAATCATAATCCACATGATATCAATGCCTACACCAGATCCAGAAAAACCGCGGTTTCTCTCTTGAAGCAGGAGAATCCAGATGTAATTGTAGATGTACACCGGGATGCTGTACCTGCTGATGTTTATGAGGCTGAAGTGGAAGGTGAGGATGTTACCAAAATCAAGCTAGTGATAGGCAAACAGAATCCCAATATGAAGACAAATCTGGAATTTGCCAAGAAAATAAAGGCAGTTATGGATAAACAGAATCCAGGTCTTTCCAACGGTATTTTTATAGGCAAGAGCGACTTCAACCAGGATTTAAGCCCCAGGGCCATATTGATAGAAGTGGGGGCACATACCAATAGCAAACAGGCTGCATCAGAGGGTGTAAAATTGTTTGCCAGTACTATGAAATCGGTAGTAGGTGGATCTTCAGGGGACAGCCAGAGTCCGGCTGCCAAGCCTTTAAACCAGGATAACCAGGGCTCCTTTACTACCATTCTAATTCTTCTAGTAGTAGTTGCCGCTGCAGGTGGAGGCTTTTATCTCTTGAACAAAGGGTCAAGCAGTAAATAATATGGACAACTATGATATAGTGATAGCTGCTGGAATAGCTGCCGGATCGTTGAACAGATGGCTGTTATTGCGCAGCGATTACCGTCATTATCCAACCTATCCCCACGGTCAGCTCATTCATCTGGCACTGGGGTTCATTGCTGCCAGCCTAGGAGCTGTAGCTGTCCCGGCAATAGCTAAACCTGATTTTGTAGCGGTAACGTTTTTAGTTCTGGCCGCCCAGCAGTTTCGTGAAGTAAGGAATATGGAGCGGGAAACTCTCACGAAACTTGAGGAGAGCAAGCTTATCAGCAGGGGAACAGACTATATAGAAGGGATAGCCAGAGTTTTTGAAGCCCGGAATTATCTTACCATCATGACTGCACTGCTTACCAGTGGAGCAGTGCAGTTGTGGGGATGGAAATATGCCTTTATTATTGGACCGTTAATTATGATATTGACCCTAAGACTTATGAGTGGTTCATTTATAGGAGACATTGCCGAAGTAAAGAAGGGCACAGTCCATTTTAAAGGATCATTGCTTATGATCGAAGATGTAGTAATTATGAATGTAGGTCTACCCCAAACTCGGAAAAAAATAATCGAAGAAGGTATGGGGGTTATTATAAAACCTTTAGACGATAATGCCAGGCTAAACCTGGATGCTCCCGGGCAGCGAAAAGCTATTGTTCATGATGTAGTATCAATTTTAGGCAGTAAGGTTGATATAAATGAAACTGAGTTGATGCCCATGGCTAGAAAACAGGTTGACAAAGGTTATCTGGCCTTTTTTATAGTAGCCAATGAACCGGATCTGGAGATGTTGATAGAAATTGTCAAAAGAGTGCCGGTACTGGAGTCGACCCGGGGAACTACTCTTTTGAGCTACTTTGGCAGAAAGGCGGCAGATTAAAATGAATACGGGCTTAAACGAATATATCCTGGCTATCATAACCTGTGACCTGGATAAGGTCAAGAGTGGGGGCTGCCCGGTATTTCTTGCCTCTGACCAGGAAGAAAAGGAAAAAATAAGTTTGCTCCTGGCCCGTATTCTGGGAGGAATAGTGCATGATTTAGAAAATGGTATTTACTTTATATGCAAACATTAAAACAACAAAAAGCTGCGGATCGAAGAAGGCTCATCAGATAAATTCTGGCTTAACTATTGGGAGGTGCGGTTGTGAAAGTAATTTATCATTGTTATGGTGGAGCACATTCATCGGTTATGGCAGCTGCCCTGCATCTTAAGATAATAGAAAAACAGCGCTTGCCTACTGAAGAAGAAATGATGGCTGTACCATATTATGATAAAACTGATAATGGCGATTTTGGTTCTATCCGCTTTATGGGTATAGATGACAGCGGCAACGAGGTGTATGTGCTGGGTAAAAAAAGCATGGGTGATAAATACAGTCGAATTCTTATGGGAGTGGCCGAAATTCTTGGAGCCGGCGATGAAATAATAGCCATCGATTGTTTAAACCGGGTCAATATGAGCATGAAACTGGGCGGTTTCCTATCACGGCGGATAGGGCTGATCTTCCCTGGACGTCCAGTGTTATTAAGAGGAACCCAAAAGGCTTTTATGACTCTGGTCAATTTAGTAGAAACAGTACGTTTAAAAAGCATGAACAGGTGCAGGTGAGTTTATGAAAATTATTTTTCTCGGTCATACTTCGGTTCACGCTGCACTTATTGCAGCTAATATATATCTGGGAAAACTTTCAGACGATAGATTATTGATGATTGAAGGGTTGGCAGATATATCTAAAGATGTATCTCAACCTTTATACATAGGTACGGATATAAAGGGAACCGAAGTTTACACTCTGGGTGGGGGTAAAGATCTGTGGATGGTCAAAAAGAGCATTGAGGACCTGAGAGATATCCTGGGATTTATGCCTGATGACTTGATAATAGAAATTATATCAAGCAGGTGGGACAGGCTTCAGTCTATGTTAAGAAAAGTACCATCCTTTTTGGGCGGACGTCGTTTGGATCATCTTATCTCAAAAATACTGCTGCGTTCCGAGGTGAATGAACTTAAAAGCCTGGCATCAAAATTATGAGCAGGCATGGGGCGTTTCTTTTGCCTGCAGAATGGGAAACGGGGGACAGGCACCTTTTCCCACTAGTTATCGGAAAGGAGAAAAGGTACCTGTCCCCGTTTCCCCATCTCTTCCCTCAGCAGCCTGCTTTCTTTTCTTCTATTGCAGATATAATATTTTTAGTGGATAATTGTTAGAAGATTTAATGGCCGAGGAAATCGGAGGGGAGTATTGATTATGCCGGCAGTGGTTATAGAGATAGAGGAGAACAGCATCGCGGATGAAATAGGTATAGAGGCCGGAGACATACTGATATCAATAGATGGAAAAGAAATCAATGATATATTGGATTATCAGTTTATGATTAGAGAAGATTCGCTAGTGGTAAATATACAAAAAGCAGACGGGAAGATATGGTCAATAGATATAGAAAAAGATGATGATGAAGATTTGGGACTTATATTTGAAGATATAATTTTTGACAAGATGAAAGTATGCAAAAATCGCTGTATTTTTTGCTTTATTGATCAGCTTCCGGGTAAAATGCGCAAAACACTGTACCAGAAAGATGATGATTATCGGCATTCCTTCCTGTTCGGGAACTTCATCACTCTGACCAACCTTAGTAAATACGACTGGGACAAGATACTGGGCATGAGACTCAGCCCCCTTTACATATCGGTTCATGCCCTGCAGCCAGAGGTCAGGTCTATGATGCTGGGGAGCAGGCAAGCTGAAAGCATAAGAGAGGATTTACTCCGTTTAAGTCGTGCAGGCTTAGAGTGTCATACTCAGATTGTGGTCTGTCCAGGGATAAATGATGGTAAGATATTGGAAGATACTATAGAGGGATTGGCCGAACTTTATCCTTCAGTAGCCTCTATAGGTATTGTACCTGTAGGACTTACCGGGCACCGGCAGAAGCTTCCGGAATTAAGAAATATCAGCTCATCAGAAGCTGATCAGTTAATATCGACAATTAATAGATACCAGCAGAAATTCCGGCAGGATCTGGGATATGGACTGGTTTATCTGGCCGATGAAATTTACCTTAAATCGAATAAGCCTTTACCGAATACAGATTACTATGACGACTTTCCCCAGATAGAAAATGGGATTGGCATATGCAGGATACTGCTGGATGAATTTGCTGAAGAGGAAGATAAGTTGCCAGCTAAGATTAATGAACGTGAAATATTTCTGCTCACCGGAGAATCAGCAGTGGTTGTAGTGGGAGAATTATGTGCCCGAATGAACCTTATTGAAGGTCTGAAATTGGAAATAATACCGGTAAAGAATTATTATTTCGGGGGGCAGGTTACAGTAACTGGATTACTGACTGGAGTTGATATTATCGAAGTCCTGGGTGATAAATATGTCGGCAAAGAGATCCTAATCCCCGATATAATATTAAAAGAGGGCCAGGACACATTATTAGATAATATGACATTGCAGGATATTAGGGAGGCCAGTGGGGCTAATATTAAAGTTATTCCGGCCACTGCAAAATCTATGATTGCTGCGGTATTGGGAGACCATTAAACCAATTCGTTGCACTAATAGCAACCAAGGGAAACTCAAAGTATAGGGAGGTAAGTCGTATGGCAAAACCTGTGGTAGCCATAGTAGGCAGACCTAATGTAGGTAAATCTACACTGTTTAACCGTTTGGTAGGCAGCAGAAAAGCGATAGTGGAAGATATTCCTGGTGTCACCAGAGATAGGCTTTACGACAATACGGAATGGTCTGGCCGGGAATTTATAGTTATTGACACCGGTGGGATTCGCTTTGGCAAAGAAGAAGATATTTTTACCCGGGAAGTAAAGATGCAGGCTGAGCTGGCTATTGACGAATCAGACGTTATACTCTTTGTAGTAGACAGTAAAGATGGTATCACTCATGAGGACCAGCAGGTGGCAGAGCTGTTGAGGCGAACTGATAAGCCCGTTATTCTGGCTGCTAACAAAGTTGAAAATTTTGACAAACAACTGGAGTATTTTGAATTCTACAGTTTGGGTTTAGGAGAGCCAATACCGGTTTCTGCTATGCATGGGCTTAATACCAATGACCTTTTGGACGCTGTCATTAGCAAATTCAAGCCAGAGACCGAATATAAAGAAGACGAAGATGCCATAAAAATCGCTATAGTAGGCAGACCTAATGTTGGGAAATCTTCGCTGGTTAATTCCTTTCTGGGTGAGAAGCGGGTTATCGTAAGTGAAGTGCCAGGCACTACCAGAGATTCCATAGACACCCCCTTTCAGTATGATGGCAGGAAGTATATCTTGATTGATACCGCGGGTATTCGTAAAAAGTCTCGTATTACTGAGAAAACAGAAAGATACAGTATTATTCGTTCGCTGAAGGCTATCGAACGGGCTGACGTCGTCTTGATAATGCTGGATGCCAGCAGTGGAGTAATAGAGCAGGATAAGCGGGTGGCAGGCTATGTTCATGAGCAGGCTAAAGCTAATATTTTAGTAGTAAACAAGTGGGACCTGATAGAAAAAGATGGACATACCATGAATGAATTTGATAAAGACATCCGCAGGGAATTGAAATTCCTGGCTTATTCACCCCTCTTGTATGTATCCGCCTTAACCAAACGCCGGATATTTAAAATACTGGAACTAGTAGATTTTGTATCTGAGCAGAACCACCGGCGCATATCAACTTCTGATCTGAACCGGGTTATAAGCGAAGCTATCATGCTTAACCCACTTCCGGGAGCAGGCAGCAAGAAACCGAAGATTTTCTACTCGACTCAGGTTCGAACTGCACCGCCGGCTTTTGTCCTCTTTTCCAATCACCCGGAGCTAATTCATTTTTCGTATGTGAGATATTTGGAAAACGTGCTGAGGAAAAACTTTGGTTTTGAAGGAACTCCTATCAGGCTTTTACTAAGGCAGAATACTTCTAAAGAGTTTGCTTAGACAATTTGATATTGAAGCTGCAGTATTTATAGATATAATAATAATACTGGCATAAAAATTCATTGCGAAGAATAACTGCAATTAGTTTTTTCAGGATGGCTGAAGAAAGGGAGGGAGAATAATTCTGTGATTAAATCGCTGTTTATTATTGGCTTATGTTATCTTATCGGTTCAATACCGTTTTCACTCATATTTGCGATGGCCCTGGGCAAGGTAGATATACGTACCCGAGGTAGTGGAAATATAGGTGCCACCAATGTACTGCGAACATCTGGTATAGCAGTAGCCCTACTGGCATTAGCGGCAGACCTCTGTAAAGGCCTGGCAGCGGCATGGATAGGGACAGCTGTTGGAGGGCCAATTCTGGCTGCCTTATGCGCAGCGGCGGTTATCACCGGGCATTGCTATTCAGTTTTTCTGAATTTTAAGGGTGGTAAAGGAGTAGCAACTGCTGCCGGGATTATGGCTTTTCTAATGCCCGATGTATTTGTTGTAATACTGATTATATTTATTCTGACGGTAACTATTACCCGGTATGTATCACTGGGGTCCATAGTAGGTGCCATTGCTTTTCCTCTGCTTACCGCCTTCATATTTCCCAAACCGCTGCCATATATCCTGATGAGTATATATATGATAGCTCTGGTTTTATACCGCCATAAAGATAATTTTATAAGGCTTAAAGAAGGAAGAGAATCTAAGATAACTGACAGACTATAACATTGTAATACTGTATGGCTATAGTTGCCGAGTTGGTGATACAGAAACCGGAGGTTCAGATGAAGAGAATGTGTATCCTGGGAGCAGGGAGCTGGGGTACTGCCCAGTCCATATTGCTCACCCAGAATGGATATAATGTAGTTATGTGGGCAGGTCCAGAGGATGATGTAGATGCTATCATAATAAACCGGGAAAACCAAAGATACCTGCCAGGGGTGAAAATACCTGATAGTCTAGTAATAACCAGGGATATGGGAGATGCAGTCAGGGAAGCAAACGCTGTAATCCTGGCAGTACCATCTCAGTCAGTTAGGGAAGTATGTCTTCAACTTCAGGATTACATTAAGTCTGAAATGTTATTAATTAATACTGCCAAGGGACTGGAAATCTCCACTGGGATGCGTTTAAGCCAGGTGGCAGAAGACGTACTGGGGAAGAGCATCCGGAGACGTTTTGCGGTATTATCAGGTCCCAGTCATGCTGAAGAAGTGGCCCGGCAAATGCCTACGGTAGTCACTGTGGCCGCATACTATAAAGACACTGCTTTTATGGTTCAAGACATATTCATGTCTCCCGTATTCCGAGTTTATACGAACCCGGATGTACCTGGAGTGGAACTGGGTGCTGCCCTCAAGAACGTAATGGCTCTGGCCACCGGGATAGTACAGGGTTTGCAGTACGGTGATAATATAACAGCAGCCCTTATGACCAGAGGGCTGACTGAAATGACCCGTATGGGCAGTGTAATGGGAGGAGACAGCCGTACCTTCACCGGCCTCAGTGGTATGGGAGATCTGGTCGTTACCTGCTGCAGCAGGCATTCCAGAAACCGGAGAGCAGGTGAACTGATCGGTAAAGGTTACAGCCTGGAAGAATGCCTGAACACCGTGGGCATGGTAGTGGAGGGAGCCCATACTGTCAGAGTCTTATATCATCTGGCCAATGAGCTGGATGTAGATTTGCCCATAACCAGAGCATGCTATGATATACTTTATAATCAGGTACCACCGCGAAAAGCAGTGGAAGGGCTGATGAAGCGGAGCAAGAAGCACGAAATTGAAGAGATAGTCAACGATACAGGCAACTGGTAAAAAAAGTGTGGTAAATACCACACTTTTTTTCTTTTCTGGTTATATTACCGAATATTGATAAATATATTTATAGTGTTATAGCGTAATCGATATTAAGGGGTGTCTAAATTCGGAGGGAGGATGCCTTTTAAGTCTGGAACAAGGGAGGGAAAATGCAAAGTGGATAAAATTAGTGTATTGAATGATATTGCCGAAAGAACCGGAGGCGATATCTATCTGGGCGTAGTAGGTCCCGTAAGAACGGGTAAATCAACATTCGTCACAAGATTTATGGAACTTATGATCATTCCCGGCATTACTGATATATATCAAAGAGAAAGAGCTGTAGATGAGCTGCCCGTTAGCGGCGCTGGGAAAACCATAACTACTACGGAACCGAAATTTGTACCCAACGAGGCAGCCGAAATAACTACTCAGTCTGGTCTGACTTTAAAAGCCCGGCTGGTAGATTGTGTAGGCTATACAGTTGAAGGAGCGCTGGGTTACGAAGAAGACCAAGAGCCTCGCATGGTAAAAACTCCCTGGTTTGATTATGAGGTTCCCTTCGAAGAAGCGGCCGAAATAGGAACCAGGAAGGTAATTACCGACCATTCAACTATAGGTATTGTGGTGACTACCGATGGCAGCATCAGTGATCTGTCCCGCAGTAATTACATCGATGCCGAGGAAAGAGTAATCCAGGAATTAAAGGAATTGGATAAACCATTTATAGTAATATTAAATTCTACTAAACCCTACGATGCAGACAGCATAGCTCTGGCTGAAGAACTGAGTGAGAAGTATGAAGTGCGGGTACTGCCCCTGGATGCAGCCAAGATGACCTTAGAACAGAGTTATGCCCTGTTGGAAGAAGCCCTTTATGAATTCCCAGTACAGGAAGTAAATATTAAACTGCCGGGATGGGTCGAAGAACTGGATGAAGAGTTCTGGCTCAGGGAAGAGCTGGAATCATCGATACATGAGATATTAAATGGCATTCGTAAAGTAAGAGATATAGAAGGAGCTCTTCAGAAGCTTTCTGACATAGAGAATGTCAGCTATGTCTTCATGGAAGAAATGAATCTGGGGACTGGAACAGCAGCCATCGACATCACCGTACCGGAAGAATTGTTTTATCGATCACTTAGTGAAGTCAGTGGTTTTGATGTTGCCGGTACCCAGGATATCATGCGCATTATGAGGGATCTCAGCTTCGCTAAGAAGGAGTTCGATAAGGTATCTTCAGCACTGGAAGAAGTTAAAGAATCAGGTTATGGGGTAGTGACTCCACGTCTGGAGGAAATGTTCCTGGAAGAACCGGAACTGATAAGGCAGGGAAGCCGTTTTGGAGTTAAGCTTAAGGCCAAGGCCCCATCCCTCCATATTATCAGAGCTGATATTACTACCGAGATTACGCCTATAATTGGAACTGAAAAACAATGTGAAGAACTAGTGCGCTATATGCTGGATGAGTTCGAAGAAGACCCCACCAAGATCTGGGAATCAAACATATTTGGAAAATCACTGCATGACCTGGTCAGGGAAGGGATACAGAACAAACTGCATCGCATGCCGGAAAATGCTCAGGTAAAATTACAGGATACCCTGCAGCGTATTGTAAATGACGGCAGTGGAGGACTTATCTGCATCATCATCTAAACCATTAATAATCAAATCACATATAATTGCCGGCCAGAATCAGGCCGGCTTTTTTAGGGCCAAAAACGTCCCCTTATGGCTGGTCCTCCCAGTAATATCATCGGCAGCAGGTATATATTGAGAAAATTTGGCAATAATTCCGGCAAGAGGTGATTTTATGAAAAAGTACGGCCTGGCAGTGATTGCATTAGGCAGTTTATTAATAAGTTTTGGTCTGGGCTATATGCTGGCCAGCTTTGAACCAGTAAATAAGCCGGCTGTACCGGGACAAAACAAACCTGTGATCGGAGTTGAACAGGAGAAGAACATTGTCGATGAAGATACCAAGATAATCTTTGAACAGGAATACCTGCGCTGCAGTCACCTGGTGATATCCAGCTTTCCCGGTCAGGATAAATTGCTGGGGAAAGATATTGAGGAATTGAGACAGGAATTCAGCGCTGAAAAGGGTTATACTCTGACCATGAATGGAAACACCCTGACTATCCGGCAGAAGATAGAGGACTGGTGCCCGACTGAAAAAGAAAAATGCCGGCTTAAGGAATACCAGGGACGGCTGGCGGTATATAAGGGGCCTGATCCAAACTCTGATACCCTGCTCCGGGTTACAAGTATAAGAATCGAAATGCTTCCTTCCCAGATAGCCGATGATATCAAACAGGGTAATTATGAATTTGATAGTGAAGCTGCGCTTAACGATGCCCTGGAAAACCTGGACGAATATATTCAGTAACCGCAAATTTTATAAGTAAAATCGGGCTTTTATAATATTAGTAACTTTTGCTAAGGGTGTATTTTATTCAGACCCAGGTCTAAGTTGTAAAATTGTAAAAGCCTGATTCCGTTTTTTCTGTTAATTCTTTGAACGTATGTTTGGTATAATGTTAACTAGGTTTTCCAGTCCCAGTGTTAATAATAGACATTAATTCCGATATTAAAGATAAGCAGTCTGGGTTAATATTGAAAAGGCGGATTTTATATGATAATCCTGGGAATAGATCCTGGAACAGCTACTACCGGCTATGGAGTAGTTGAATATCAGGCAGGTAAAGAAAAATTAATTAAATATGGTACCATTACTACGCCAGCTGCTATGGATATGTCGGATAGATTGCTTTCTATTAACCAGCAGCTGTCTGATTTAATCCAGGAAGTGAAACCGGATGCAGCAGCAGTAGAACAGCTTTTTTTTCATAAAAACTCCAAAACCGTCATTACTGTAGCCCAGGGACGTGGGGTAGCTCTGATGACTGCGGCCCGGGAAGGAATTGCAGTGAGCGAATATACACCGCTGCAAATAAAACAATCGGTGGTCGGATATGGTAAAGCAGACAAAAAACAGGTACAGATTATGGTACAGAAGATACTGGCTATGCGAGAGTTACCACGTCCTGATGATGCTGCAGATGCGCTGGCGGTAGCTATATGTCATATTCACTCCTGCCGTTTGGGAGCAATATTTAAAACTTAAACCTGGGGGACGGTTCTTGTGGATTATGGGACCTACGCTTCCATTCCCCACAGAAAGGTGGACTTTTTATGATATCCTGCTTAAGTGGAGTCCTGTTTGATATTGGATCGGAGTCCATAATTATTGATGTTAATGGAGTAGGGTTTGAAATCCTGCTGCACCAGCGAGCCCTTACCGGACTGCCCCGTCCCGGGGAGGGATTATTTCTCCATACCCACCTGCAGGTGCTGGAAAATGACTTCAAGCTGTATGGATTCCTGGATAAAGAAGAACTCAAGCTGTTTAAAAAACTGCTGGGGGTTTCCGGTATGGGTGCCAAAGGGGCGATGAATGTATTAGCTTTTATGGAGCCCTTCAATTTTTATCAGGCGGTAGCCAGCTCGGATGAAAAGATGCTAACCAGAATACCCGGTATAGGCAAAAAGAGTGCCGGTCGGATCATTTTCGAGCTGCGGGAAAAGATAGGTGAATTTAGTATACCAGCAGCTGTTGATGCTTCGGGTACTTCAGTGGAGGAAGTGCTGCAGGCCTTGGAGACTCTGGGTTATGGCCGCAGTGAGGTTTTCTCGCTTATTATGGAATTAAAGCAAACTGGAGATCTGGCTGACAGCGTAGAGGAGAATATAAAGAGGGTATTGAGAATTAAAGCCCGGCAGATGAAATAAGGGGATGGGGGAATAGCTGTGGATAATGACCGGCTGATATCAGCTCAGGTACTGGCAGAGGATGATTTGACAGAGACATCTGTCAGACCGAAGCGACTTGAAGATTACATAGGTCAGAACAAGGTGAAGGAGAACATTTCCATATTTATATCCGCAGCCCGGGAAAGAGGTACCAGTTTGGATCACGTGCTGCTAAGCGGGCCGCCTGGATTGGGCAAAACTACTCTGGCCACGATAATTGCCCATGAGATAGGCAAGACTATTAGAAAGACATCCGGGCCTGCTATCGAAAGACCTGGAGATTTGGCTGCGATCTTAACCAATATGGAACCGGGTGAGGTATTATTTATCGATGAGATACACCGTCTGAACCGGAGTGTGGAAGAAATTATGTATCCGGCTATGGAAGACTTCAATATAGACATAGTTATTGGCAAAGGACCAGCCGCCAGAACCCTGTGCCTGGACATTCCGCCCTTTACGCTAATTGGTGCTACTACCCGTCCCGGCTTGTTGAGTTCCCCTTTGCGGGACCGTTTCGGAATAAATCATCGGCTGGATTTTTATGAAGAGAATGATTTAACCGAGATAATTGTTAGAGCCGCAGTAATACTGGGGCTTCAGATTGATCCAGCCGGAGCTCAGGAAATTGCTCGCAGATCCAGAGGAACTCCTCGGGTGGCCAATCGTTTGTTGAGAAGGGTTAGTGATTATGCTCTGGTTAAAGGAGATGGAAGCATAAGCTGTAGTATAGCCAGACTCGCTTTGGATAAATTGGAAATAGATGAATTGGGCCTGGATAATGTCGATCGGATGATACTTGATGCTGTAATTGCTAAATTTGGGGGAGGACCGGTAGGTCTGGAAACGCTGGCTGCAGCTGTATCAGAGGAAAACGATACTATAAGCGATGTCTATGAACCGTATCTCTTGAAGCTGGGATTTATACAAAAAACTCCTCGGGGTAGAATTGCCACCGAACATGCCTATAGACATCTGGGGTATAAAGCTGTTGGAGACAGAATTGAGGTGCCAGGGCTGTTTGATGAACAACCGGATGGTTCTGAATAGCTGTTAGTTAATTATTTATGGTTAACCGCAGGAAGTAAAGATTGTATCCCGCAGCTGTCACCAGGGAAAAGAGGGTATGACGGTGAACCGTGGTTTGATGGCCGCATAAGGGGAAAGCTGACTACCTCTGGAATAATCCGAGATTTAAGGTGATACATTGAAGGAGATGAACCTATGTCAAGGGTTTTACTGCATATTTGCTGCGGACCTTGTGCCACTTACCCGGTACCGCAGCTTAGAGAAGAAGGTTTTGAAGTAATGGGATATTACTTTAATCCTAATATACACCCCTATACTGAATATATAAAAAGGAAAACCACCCTGGAGCAGTATGCTGAGATATCTGGCCTGAAGGTTATATATGACGAAAAATATAATCCCCTGGAATATTTTCAAAATATTGCTTATCGGGAGAGCAGGCGCTGTTTTTTTTGTTACCAGATGCGCCTGGAACAGGCTGCCCACATTGCTAGAAGGGGTAAGTTTGATTATTTCACTACCACCCTGTTGGTTAGCAAACACCAGAAGCATAATTGGATCAGGGAAGTTGGCGAAGCGGCAGGACATAAATACGAGGTCCCGTTTCTCTATCGGGATTTTCGGGAAGGTTACCAGAAAAGCGGTGAACTATCCAGGGGAATGGGTCTTTATCGTCAGCAGTTCTGTGGTTGTCTTTACAGCGAGATGGAGCGTTATGCCCCCAGGGAATTGTTGAAAGAAGTATTTAGCAGACAAAATACCTAACCTGATTTCTTGATAAATTAGTCCGAAGATAGCTTCTTGGGGATGAAAGCTTAAGGGTTAGCGCAGGGGGATAAAGGCGATTCGTTTAGCGGAACATAATTTGTTTTAGCCCATCAATCCAAAGCATCACTAGCTGACTTATATGGAGAAAGTAAGACCGGACCCAAGCGGTCTTAAGCATACATCCGTAATTTTCATCTGCACTTGTGTCATGCAGACATTGTTTGGTTGAGTTATTAAGTTGCCTGGTTGGGTGAGTATGATGAGTTGTCCCGCCGTCAGCCGGTCTTAATTTAACGAAGGTGCCAGGCACCGATATGGAGTGGTGATATGAATAATTTAGAAGCCATGGCCCGGATCATGATATGGGGAGGCTTAATTATTATTTTTGGAGGCCTGCTGTTATATGGTTTCTCAAAATTAGGCATAAGCGGATTCAGACTTCCTGGAGACATCTACATAAAAAAAGAAAATTACACCTTCTATTTTCCCATAGTAACCTGTATCCTTTTAAGCATAATAATTACTATAATCTTAAATATTTTCAGCAGGAGATAATTAATGAAAAGCGCTAATACAATAGACTATTATAATTTGGAGAGCTATCAATATGAATTGCCCGAAGAGCTTGTCGCCCAATATCCTATTGAACCCCGGGATTGTTCCCGACTGCTGGTAGTAGACAGAAATGATGGGAATAGAGAAGACCGGGTATTTAGCGATATTATAGAGTATCTGCATGATGGAGATACCCTGGTCCTGAACGATACCCGGGTTATACCGGCACGCTTGCTGGCCTTTAAAAATACCGGGGGCAGGGTGGAACTGCTGCTTTTAAATAAGACGGGCGAAAACTGGGAAGCCCTGGTAAAACCAGCCCGACGATTGAAACCAGGTGATACCGTTGTTTTTAACCACAGTGATGTAAAGGCTGAAATAATAGGTGAACTGCCCATAGCCGGCGGCAGACTGATAAGATTCAAAGATTGTGCTGATGAAGATACTTTCCTGGCAGAGAATGGGCACATACCCCTGCCGCCATATATTAATCGCGACGATGAGAAGCTCGATGTCAGCAGATACCAAACCGTATACGCCAGATACAGCGGGTCAGCTGCAGCCCCAACTGCTGGACTGCATTTTACTTCGGAACTGCTCGAGCGTATTCAGGCCAGGGAAGTTAATATTGCTACCATTCTACTGCATGTCGGTTTGGGTACTTTTCGGCCGGTCAGCTGTTCAGATATACGACAGCATAGTATGCACAGCGAATATTATCAGATAAACCAGAATACCGCGGAACTGCTTAATAATACTCGCGAAAACGGAAAAAGTATCATTGCGGTAGGCACTACAGTGGTAAGGACTCTGGAAACAGTATATAATGAAGCCTGTGGTTTTCAGGCTGCTCAGGGTTATACGGATAAGTTCATCTATCCAGGCTATGAGTTTAAAACTGTAGATAAAATACTTACAAATTTTCATTTGCCAGGATCTTCTTTAATTATGCTGACTGCTGCCTTTGGTGGTATAAGCAATATTTTATCTGCCTATGAGTATGCTGTGCTAAATAAGTATAGGTTTTTCAGCTATGGAGACGCTATGCTCATAAAATAGTGAGATGTCAAACCCGAGAGGGTCTTCTGTATCCCTCGAAAGTATAAGCTGTAAGGTCTGTTGATTGATGTTTAAAGCCCTGACTATTTCCAGGAGAGGATGTCAATAATATGCTGCAGTACGAACTAATAAAAAAAGATAGGGACTGTTCAGCCCGGTTGGGAAATCTCAAAATATCTCACGGGATTATCGAAAGCCCAATTTTTATGCCGGTAGGTACTCAAGCAACCGTTAAGACTCTTACTTCAGAAGATCTTTATGAAATAGGAGCAGGCATAATATTATCTAATACCTATCATCTTTATCTGCGGCCAGGCTCAGAACTGATAGAGAAGTCTGGAGGACTGCATGGTTTTATGAATTGGAAACGGGGTATACTAACTGACAGCGGTGGATTCCAGGTATTTAGTTTGAGCAAGCTGCGACAGATAACTGATGAAGGTGTTTATTTCAACTCCCACATTGATGGTTCCAGGCACTTCCTGACTCCAGAAAAAGTAATGGAGATTGAGCAGCAACTGGGTGCAGATATAGCCATGTGTTTTGATGAATGTTCTCCTTACCCGTGTTCCTATGAAGAAGCAGAAAAAGCGGTAGAGAGAACCACCCTATGGGCCCACCGATGCAAGAAAACCCATAAAAGAGCTGATCAAGCTTTATTTGGTATTGTACAGGGCAATGTTTTCCCAAATCTGAGACAAAAGAGCGCAGGAGATTTGACTGCCCTTGATTTTGATGGTTATGGGATTGGTGGATTAAGTGTAGGAGAACCCAAAGCCGACATGTATTCCATGCTTGATTTGATGAATACGGTACTGCCCTGGGATAAGCCGCGTTATCTGATGGGTGTGGGAGCACCAGAAGACCTCCTGGAAGGAGTCAAGCGCGGCGTAGATATGTTTGATTGCGTCTTGCCGACACGTCTGGCCAGACATGGCAGCGCCTATACTCATCGGGGAAGAATTACTGTACGTAATGCAGTTTATGCCGAGGACTTTGAACCGATAGATGATGCTTGTGATTGCTGGGTCTGCAGGAATTACAGCCGGGCTTATATTAGGCATCTGATAAAAGCGGGCGAAATGCTGGCTCACAGACTACTAAGCTATCACAATGTATATTTCCTGCTCAATTTGATGGAAGAAGCTAGAGCTGCAATAAAAGAAGATCGGTTTTTGGAATATTACCATGAATTTATGCAAAAATATCAATTTTGATAAAGGAATTTGCACAGTTTAAGCGAATTTAATAAAAGTTAAACATTTTTAAGGAGTTGGTTATTGGATATGCTGAGTAATGAATGGATTTTGTTGCTGGGCTATTTCGTCGTATTCTTCGGGGTTTTTTATGTTTTTAGCATTATCCCGCGCAAGCAGCAGGAAAAAAAGCATAAAACAATGCTCGAAGCTCTGGAAAGAGGCGACAAGGTAGTAACCATTGGCGGGATCAAAGGTGAGGTAGCAAGGATTAAAGACGATACGGTTTTGTTTAAAGTAAGTGATACCGTCCAGCTGGAAATACTAAAGAAGGCTATAGCTTACAAAGTTGGAGAGGAACCGAAATAACCATGGTTACTCTAAATGAGATCAAGAAGAATCCGATCATCAATGCTTTTATTGAGAAGGGAAATGAACATCTGGGGGCCATGGGATATACTGACCATGGTTATCTTCATGTCTCATTGGTAAGCATGCTGAGCCGGGAAATACTATTGAAACTGGGTTATGACCCGCGCACTGCTGAACTGGCAGGTATAGCAGGTTACATTCATGATATTGGCAATGTTATAAACCGGCAGGGTCATAGTCAAAGCGGTGCTATAATAGCCATGGGGATACTGAAAAAGTTGGATATGGATATGGATGAAAATGCTATAATCTGTGCTGCTATTGGCAATCACGATGAAGGCATCGGTCATCCGGTTAGTGAAGTGGCAGCAGCCCTTATACTAGCAGACAAATCCCATGTACATAGAAACAGGGTTAGGAATACCGGCCTGGCAGCATTTGACATCCACGATCGGGTTAATTATGCAGTAGAATATTCTATTATGGATATAGACCAGGAAAATAGATTGATTACTATGGAGCTGGAGATAGATATTGAAATATGCCCGGTTATGGACTATTTTGAAATATTTCTGCACCGTATGATCTTATGTCGCAGAGCAGCGGGCTTTCTTGGTTGTGAATTTGAGTTAATAATTAATGGAGCTAAATTGCTATAAAGCAGTAAAATGAAACAGTAGTTGGAAGGGGGAAATACTGGTGCGGACAAAATCCAGTATTGTTCTGGTGGCTGTGTTAGCAGTCCTGGGCCTGTTGGTTTACTTCACTTATCAACCTATATTGAGCACCATAAAACTGGGTTTGGATTTAAGAGGTGGGTTAAGAGTAGTGCTTCAGGCGCAGGAAGGTGAAGGGGAAAAGGTCACCGAAGACACTATTCAAAAAGCAGTAGGTATTATCAGGGAACGTGTTGATAGTCTGGGAGTTAAAGAGACTACCTTATATCCACAGGGAGAAGATCGGGTAGTCATTGAAATAGCTGGAGAAGACGATCCCGAAGCAGCCGTCGATATCTTGAAGAATACGGCCCAGTTGGAGTTCTGGGATGAAGAGGGTAATGTCCTGTTAACCGGCAAGAACCTTAAGGATGCCCAGGCGCGGGTAAGAACTGATACCCAAAAGAGTGAAGTATTGTTGGAGTTCGATAGTGAGGGAGCCAAATTATTTGCTGAAGCAACTACCGCCAATGTTGGGAAGCCGTTGCTCATAGTTCTCGATCAGGAAATTATCAGCGCTCCTACGGTAAGCACTGCGATAACTGATGGAAGCGCAGTTATTGAAGGTGCTTATACAGCTAAAGAAGCAAATGATTTAGCTATTCTGTTAAGATCGGGTGCTTTACCGGTTAGCTTTGAGATAATGGAAAAGAGGTCTATTGGACCAACTCTGGGTTCGGAATCCCTGGACAAGAGCATCCGAGCTGGTATAATAGGCCTTATCGCCGTATTATTGTTCATGATAGGTTTTTATCGCCTGCCCGGACTGGTAGCTGATTTATCGCTGTTGCTCTATGGGGTAATAGTATTAGGAACCATGAGTATGATGGGGGCGGTGCTAACCTTACCGGGTATTGCCGGGTTTGCTCTGTCCATCGGTATGGCAGTGGATGCCAATGTTATCATATATGAACGGCTTAAAGAGGAACTGCGTACGGGGAAAACCCTGAGGGCATCAATAGATGCGGGATTTAAGCGGGCCTTCTGGACCATATTTGATGCCAATGTAACTACCTTGATAACTGCTATGGTTCTGATGTACTTTGGGACCGGCCCCATAAAGGGTTTTGCCGTAACTCTATCCATAGGTATCATTGCCAGTCTGGCCGTTGCATTAACATTTACCCGTTATGTGCTCGTATTACTCGCTAATCTGAGTAAAAACGAGAAACTGTACGGGGTATAAAGGGGGGCAGCAAGATGCAGATCATACAGAAGAGGAAGATATTTTATATTATTTCTTTATTAATCATCATACCTGGACTGGTTTCGCTGGTTTTTCAGGGGCTTAACCAGGGTATAGATTTTAAAGGTGGTTCAATACTGCACGTTAAGATGAGCAGTTCAGTGACTTCCGCCGAAGTAAGAAGTGTGCTGTCCGATTTTGATCTTGACCGAAGTGAAGTCCAGAAGAGCGGCGATGAATTCTATGTGCGTACCGAGGTACTAACCCAGGAAAAAACTAACGAAATCATGGGAGCACTGAAAACAGAATTTGAACAGGTAACGTTTTTGAGTTCAGATACGGTTGGAGCCACTATTGGAAGTGAGCTAACCCGCAATGCTTTTTTAGCTCTGGGTATAGCTGCGGTATTAATGCTGCTCTATATAACTATCCGGTTTGAATGGACTTTCGGGGTAGCCGCAGTGTTGGCCATAATACACAATGTGCTGGTGGTTCTGGGAGTATTCTCCATAATGCAGTGGGAGATAAACACCGCATTCATTGCTGCTATATTAACCGTCATTGGGTACAGCATAAACGATACCATAGTTATATTCGACCGGGTGCGGGAGAATATGAAAAGGACTAAGCGACAGGATTACGAGGAACTGCTTAACAAGAGCATAACCCAGACTCTAAATAGATCCATTAATACCGTCTTAACCTCGGCTTTTACTCTGGTAGCATTACTGCTGTTGGGAGGGGCGACCATTAAATTCTTCGTGGCCGCAATGTTGATTGGCTTTGTGGTAGGAGCTTACAGCTCTATATTTATTGCCAGCCCACTCTGGTATGAAATTAAAAAGACGGCATAAATATTAGAGGGTGACATAGTATTATATATATGTTAAAATCATAAAACATTAATATAGACAGTCAGGCATACCTGCCGGGCTCCTTGAGAGCAGCAGAAAAATCTGTGGGACTTCATTGGCAAATGAAGTCCCTTTTTATTAGAGGGGGTAAGGGCTGTATGAATACCAAGGCCAGAGCAGCTTGGTTGTCGGTAGCCAGCAATATAATACTTACAGTTGGAAAACTGATCATCGGTTTGATGATAGGATCGGTAAGTGTAATATCAGAAGCGATCCATTCAGCCAATGATCTGTTAGCATCTTTTATCGCCCTTTTTGCAGTAAAGACATCAGATAAACCGCCGGACAAGGAACACCCCTACGGGCATGGCAAAATCGAAAATATCGCCGGAACTATCGAGGCAGTATTGATTTTTCTGGCTGCGGGATTTATTATTTCCGAAGCCATCGAAAAGCTGCGACATGGTGGAGAAATTATGGAGCCGGGCTGGGGTATATTTATTATGGGGATATCTGCTCTAATGAATTTATTAGTCTCTTCTTATCTTCTCAAGGTAGGAAAAGAGCAGCATTCAGTAGCCCTGGAAGCGGATGGCATACATCTGCGTACGGATGTCTATACATCTCTGGGGGTTTTTGTGGGATTGCTGCTGATAAGAATAACCGGATACCAAATCATCGACCCTATTGTAGCTATATTGGTAGCCCTTTTAATAATGAAAGCGGCCTACGATTTAACCAGAAAGGCCTTTTTACCGCTTATGGATACTGCAGCAGATGAAGATACCCTGGATTTAGTCACCACGGTTATGGATGAGTTTTCTGAGAGCTTCATCGAATATCACGATTTGAGAAGCAGGAGAGCGGGTCGTGATATTCATATTGACCTGCATATGGTGGTAAAATCAGAAATGAGTATACAGGAAGCCCACGATCTTTGTGACATAATAGAATGTCGGATAAAGAACGAGATCACATACTCCACAGTCTTAATTCATGTTGAACCAGAGGTGCAATGCAGTCATGAAAAAATATTTGTATAATAGGAAGCCAGGAAATATAATAAAGAGAGCTGACAAGTATTGACGAAAGAAGGGGCGTAAGATGCAGGTATACCTATTTATTGCGCTGGTTTGTCTGATAGTTATTGCAGTATTTGTATTCCAGAACCCGGCTCTGGTGGTAGTACAATTTCTAGGTTGGAATTCTCCTGAGATACAATTGGGAATAATAGTGCTGCTGGCAGTTATAACCGGAGCTTTCCTAACTTTTATGTTCGATACCTTTCGCTATTTTAAGATAGCTAAAACCATAAGAGAATTAAGGTCCAGCAATAAAAAGCTGGAAAAGGTGAATAAAAGTCTAGAGCAATCAAAACAGCAAAGCGCAGTCAGTGCTGCAGAGATTGAAGCCGCAGCGGCAGAAGAAAGTTCAGATAAATAAAAAGTATTAAAAAAATCCGGGATCTTTAAGTCCGGATTTTTTTAGTATAAGATAAGGATTTTAATTGGCAGGGCTACATCGATATAATGGGTTTAATGTTAACCCTGACTTTTAGTCTTTATAGCATTTACAATATCTTCTCTGGATATATTGGGCTGAGAAAAGTAAATGCACTGGTCTGAATAATAATTTAGCCATTCTTTCCATCGGGATTCGTAATATTCTTGATCAACCCATTCTGGTGTCTGGCGGGAAGCGGCCTGAATAAAGGCTTTAACCGATCCCAGCATAAGTTCTCCTACATGAGTACAGCCCCCAGGTCCCTGGAGTTTGGTCCTTACCGCTTTGGAGAAGCCAGGGCCTATGCTTTCTCCGATAATGTCTTTTATTTTGTCCATTCCTTTATGACAGATTTCAAACGGAACTCCACTGCCGATTGCTTCTGCCTCAACTATCTGAAAAGTGGCTCCATCAATTAACACCCGGGTCTTAAGGTCATGTATGTCATCTTTCCACTCGCCCAGTATTTCACCCCATCTTGGCTCTAGATAATTAACGGTATACTTTTCAATTTTCTCGTACAATGTTAGTCCTCCTCAACTTAGATGGTTTTTAATCATTATAAGGAAAAGCCCGTAAGATATGCAATACAGTCATGAAATTATGGAATTATGTGAATATTTCAACTCAACCCAACATGTCTGCATGGCACAAGTGCAGACGAAAATTATCCGGATGAATGCTTAAGACCGCTTGGGGCCGGTCTTACTTTCTCCATATAAGTTAGCCAGTGATGCTTAGATTGATGGGTTAAAACAAGTTATGTTCCCGCTAAACGAATCGCCTTTATCCCCCTGCGCTAACCTTAAGCTTTCATCCCCAAGAAGCTATTTTCGTACTAACCCAACATGTCTGCAGGGCACAAGTGCAGACGAAAATTATCCGGATGAATGCTTAAGACCGCTTGGGTCCGGTCTTACTTTCTCCATATAAGTTAGCCAGTGATGCTTAGATTGATGGGCTGAAACAAGTTATGTTCCCGCTAAACGAATCGCCTTTATCCCCCTGCGCTAACCTTAAGCTTTCATCCCCAAGAAGCTATTTTCGTACTAACCCAACATGTCTGCAGGGCACAAGTGCAGACGAAAATTATCCGGATGAATGCTTAAGACCGCTTGGGTCCGGTCTTACTTTCTCCATATAAGTTAGCCAGTGATGCTTAGATTGATGGGTTAAAACAAGTTATGTTCCCGCTAAACGAATTCGCCTTTATCCCCCTGCGCTAACCTTAAACTTTCATCCTCAAGAAGCTATTTTGGTACTAAATACAAGGACCCAGGCGGAGATTTTTGCTCATTGAGATGCATATAGATGCCCTTTAGGAAGGTAAGCCAAGAGTAAATAGTCCAAATCAACGATAATATAGATAAGCAGCTCCTGTCCTATAAGTGCCAATATGATGGCAGGTATGTTATAATGCTTATAACTTTGAGGAGGAATACTACTTGAACATAATCACTTCACATAATGCCCTGGATTTCGATGGCCTGGCTTCGATGGTAGCCGCGGGTATCCTTTATCCTTCGGCCGTAAAGGTATTTTCTGGTACCCTGTCCAGGCATGTCAAGAAATTTATGGCTCTATATAAAGACCTGATTAATATAAAAACTCCTAAAGAGATAGATCTTGATCAAATCCGGCGAATGATAGTGGTTGATACTGCCAGTATAAATCGGCTGGGGCATCTTAAAAGTATTGCCGCACGGGAAAACATGGAGTTTTATATTTATGATCATCATCCGGAGTCGGAAGATAATCTGATTGGAGATCTGGTGGAAATACACAAGGTAGGGGCTGCAACTACTATATTGGTAGAAGAAATTAAAAGGCAGAATAAGCATATAAGTCCCTTCGATGCTACTATACTGGCTCTGGGTATTTATGAGGATACCGGAAGCCTGCTGTTTACTTCCACTACTCCCCGGGACATAGAAGCAGCAGCCTATCTGCTGGAGAAGGGCGCTAACCTTTCAGTGGTAGCCAATTTCATGGAGCAGTCATTTTCTGGCGAACAAAGACAGCTTCTGCAGGATTTATTAAAGAATACCAGGCATTACAATATTAAGAATACAGAAATAATCATTTCCCACACCTCCACCGAACAGTTTATTCAAGGGCTGGATGCCTTGACCCATCAGCTGCTGGAAGTAGAAAATGGAGAAGTAGCCTTTGTGGTGGCAGCTATGAAGGGAAAGACTTACATAGTGGGAAGAAGCCGCAGCAATAACATCAATGTCAATGAAGTGCTTCACAAGCTGTCTGGCCGGGGGCACGCCAAGGCTGCTTCAGCAACAATTAAAGACCAGGAAATAGATAGGATTATTAATACTATATTGGCCGAAGCCGATAATAAAGCTAAACCAGGGTTGCTAGCCCGGGATATCATGTCCAGTCCTGTAAAAACCTTGTCCGGAGATATCAGTATGGAAGAAGCAGGTAAGACTATGCTTCGGTATGGTCATACTGGTATGCCAGTGGTGGAGGGAGATAGAATGATCGGGGTTATTTCCAGGCGGGATGTGGGAAAAGCTAGAATTCATGAACTTGCTCATGCACCAGTAAAAGGATTCATGGCCAGTGGAGTATGGACCGCAACGCCAGATACTCCGGTAAATGAAATTCAAAAACTCATGGTTGAATATGATATCGGAAGATTACCTATAGTAGAAGATGGCAGATTGTATGGGATTGTATCACGCACGGATATACTCAGGACTCTGCATGGTGACCAATATCCAGAAGACCACGAAATACTATATTCTCCCACCGCAGCGGCAGAGGAGAATTGTTTTAATCTGATGCAGGATCGATTGCCAACCAGGATACTATCTGTCTTGAGACTGGCCGGGCAGGTAGCAGAAGAACTGGCGGCCAGTGTCTATTGTGTAGGAGGCTTCGTACGGGATCTTTTCCTGAGGCTGCCTAATTTTGATGTAGATCTGGTTGTTGAAGGGGATGGCATCAGTCTAGCGAACAAACTGGCTGAAAGATTAGGCGGAAAAGCTAGAATTCATGATCGGTTTAAGACCGCAGTAATTATTCTCCCAGATGGACTAAGGTTTGATGTAGCAACGGCTCGAACTGAATACTACGAATTCCCCGCTGCCCTGCCCAGTGTAGAGCGAGCTTCCATCAAAGAGGATTTATATCGACGAGACTTTACCATAAATACCATGGCAGTAGCATTAAATCCTGATAAATTCGGTGATCTGATAGACTTTTTCGGAGGCCGGAAGGATCTGGAAAAGGGCCATATTAAGATATTATATAACCTCAGTTTTGTGGAAGATCCTACCAGGATTCTAAGAGCCATTCGCTTTGAACAAAGGTACAAATTTAATATAGAACCTGATACTTTGAGATTTGCCCAGGACGCAGTTGCGCGTCGACTGCTGGATAAATTATCTAATGCCCGCATAATGCATGAACTAATGCTCATCCTGGATGAGAAGGATCCAGTACCATCATTGGAGAGGATGAAAGAAATTGGGGTATGGGCTTATATATTTCCGGAAATAGATTTGAACAAGCTGGATTGGACTGAGCTGCGTCGGGTCCCGGTGATAAATGCATGGTGGAATGAAAGATATCAAATGACTAAAATAAAAACATGGCTAATATATCTGATGCTGATGCTTTCTGCCCTTGATAAAGATACAGCTCTGGAAGCGATTAAAAGGTTTTTCACTGCCCGCGAGGTATCGAAATCGATAGAAGAATCGTTTATGGCTCCAGAACTGGTTGAATATTTCTCCTGCCAGGATAATTTGGCTGCCAGCACCATCGATGAAAAGATTGGCAGCTGGAGTCAGGAAGGCATCATCTACCTCCTGCGCTGTATAAAAGATGAGAATACCTGGAAGAAAGTTGTCAACTACCTGGATTTGAAAAGCGAAGTGAAGCTGGAAATAGGCGGACAACAAGTAAAGGAATTGGGAGTAAAGCCAGGGCCTATATATAGCTCTTTATTGGCGGAGTTGTATAAGATGAAACTTGACGGTAAAATCAGTACTGGAGAAGAAGAACTATATGCTCTTCAGAACATGCTTGAGGAGGAAGAATATCTAAATGAACATAACTGATATGTTGGTAGCCCTGCCGGCTATACTCATCGCTTTAACTTTTCATGAATACGCCCATGGCAAAGTAGCTGATTTGCTTGGAGATGACACCCCTTATTACCAGGGCCGACTGACGCTAAACCCCTTGCCCCATATCGATTGGATAGGGTTTGCTATGTTGTTCATATTTCATTTTGGGTGGGCTAAGCCGGTGCAGGTAAATCCCGCCAATTTTAAAGGAGTAGGCTATAAAAAGGGGATGATGTTGGTATCCCTGGCCGGGCCGATGATGAACCTGCTGCTGGCTTTTACAGGCCTGATCTTATTAAGAATGCTATTGCCCTATCAGCTTACCGAATGGGGGAGTATTACGGTGGCCATTTTGGGACCTTTGATCAGTATAAATATTATCCTGGCAGCCTTTAATCTTATCCCCCTGCCGCCTCTGGATGGATCGAAAATCCTGGCCGGACTCTTGCCGGATTCAGGCGCCCGGATGATGTATTCGCTGGAACAATACGGACCCCTGCTGTTGCTGCTATTGATAATGACCGGAGCAGCTTCCAAGATATTTATACCGGTAGCAAATTTGTTGTATGGTGTTTTATATGGCGTGGTTTTTTAAAGTTAGCTGGTGATTAAATGACTTACGTGGTCGATCTGGATGCATTCCATGGTCCCCTGGACCTGCTGCTATATCTGATCGATAAAAATGAAATAGATATATATGATATACCGATAGCTAATATCACTGAACAGTATCTGGCATACCTGCAGGCTACCGGGGACTTCAATCTGGAAAATTTGGGAGCTTTTCTGAGTATGGCTTCCTATCTGTTGAATCTCAAATCTAGAATGCTTCTGCCCACAAATGATGAAGATTTAGAAGAAGACCCGTCTGATCCCCGGGAAGAACTGGTACAAAAGCTCATCGAATATCGGCGCTATAAGAAAGCTGCTGAATATCTCATATCAAGACAAACAGAGGATTTTGCCCGTATATTCTATCGAACTGCTGATGAAGCTCTGACTGAGAATGTAGAAATTGCAGCGGATTTAAGCGCGTTAGTAAGGGCCTACAACAAGGTTATAAACAGTATTCCGGAAGCAAGCACCGAACCCTTTCAAATTCCGGAAGGGGATGCTAATGTAGAAAGCAAAATGCAGGAAATTATAGAGCGACTGGAGCTTTTCCCAACCGGGCTAGTTTTTCAGGAGTTCTTTATTGGAGTAAGGAGAAGAAGAGAAGTAATGGCTTTGTTTCTGGCTTTGCTGGAATTGATTCGTCTTCAGCAGGTAGCAGCGGTGCAGGAAAACTCCTTTTCGGAAATAAAAGTCTATTTGCGGGTGGGTGGAGAAATAATATGTTGATGCGTGATGATATAAAAGCTGCGGTTGAAGCAGTCTTATTTGTACGCGGAGAAAGAGTGCCTCTGGACGAACTGGTGGACATCCTGGAGGTTCCTCTGGTGGATCTAAAGGAAATTATTGAAGAATTAGTTGAGGAATATAATAAACTAAAACGGGGAATACAGATAGTAGCGGTAGACCGAGGCTACTTGATGTGTACTCGGCCGGATTACAGCGACATATTAGCCAGGATGGAGAAGACAGCTCAGAAGAGACTGTCACCTGCAGCAGCTGAGACACTGGCTATAATTGCTTATCGTCAGCCGGTTACCAGATCGCAAATAGAAAGCATACGGGGGGTAAAATCAGAACGAGTAATAGCCAATCTACTTGAAAAAGGATTGATTGAAGAAGCGGGTTATAAGCCGGTGCCAGGCAAACCAATATTGTACATAACCGGCAGCGAGTTTTTGCGAGTATTTGGCTTAAGCAGTTTAAAAGACCTGCCAGCAGTTGGGGAGGATTAAAAGATGACGGAAAAATCGCTGGAAGAAGAGATAAAAATACAGGCGCAGAAGTCCAAGAAACTAGCCCGCTATATGAGCAGTACCGAGGACTTGGTGGAAAATCAAATCCGCAAGGCCATGGAAAAAGGAGATTTCGATAATCTGGAAGGTGCTGGCAAACCACTTCGTTTTGAAGAAAATCCTTATGAACCACCCGAAGTCCGAATGATTCATAAAATATTAAAAGACAATGATTTTGCTCCGTATTGGATCGAACTGGGTAAAGAAATCGACCGGGATTGGAAAAAACTCCAGGATGATGTGGAATATTTCCAACGTTATACTTCCATCATTTTGAGCAGCAAACGCGAGAAAATGGCCATAGATAGATATGAGAGCAAAAAGGCTTACTTCTTTTCGGAAAAACGTCGAGAATTGGAGAAAATTAGTAAGAAAATAATCGATTATAATTTACATTGTCCTACTTACACCATGGGAAGGGCAAATCTGCTCATAAATGAAGAGATGTATAAAATAATATTATCAGTTGAATCCCTTATAGAAGAAATATTGAATAAAGATTAGTTGTATAAGCCATTATCCGATGGGCACAATAGGTAAAAACAGGAGAAAATGCCATGCTTTATTTGGTTTTCGGCTTAATGATGCTTATTTTCCTTGTCTTTTTGAATGCTGGAATTAAGTTTACCGTATATCTGGTTTACAGCAGTGGTGATGGGCAGATAAAAGTACAACTAACAATGCTTAACCGGATTCATCGGGAACAGAGTTTCCCCATAGGCGGGATGCAATTTGTTATGTCGAAAATCGCCTCTGCCCGGACTTCATCATCGATATCACCGATAAGAATGCCCCTCATGCAGTCCATCAAAATCATCACGATATTTTTAAAGCATATCTATATTCAAGAATTTAGATGGCATACCATCATTGGTACCGGAGATGCAATGTATACTGCACTCAGTATTGGGAGCTTGTGGGCATTAAAAGGAATGTTAATCAGTGATTTGACATTTCGAAGCACCAGCAAAACTGTAATAGTAAATGTACAGCCGGATTTCGATAATAAGAGGATATACAGCGATCTTAACTGTATATTTAGAATAAGAATAGTACATATTATGCTTATAGCCATCCATATAATTTGCTTTAAAATCAGGAGGTATATAAATGGATACACAACGGCAGGAAAGCCCCAGCCATCCCATTGAAGGCTTAATGAATACCGCCATGCAAAGCATTAAAGAAATGGTTGATGTCAACACGGTAGTAGGTGACGCCGTAGAGACCAATGATGGTACAGTTATCATACCTATTTCCCAGGTAGCGTGCGGATTTGCAGCTGGTGGGGGAGAATATGATGCCAGCGGCAGTGCCGGAGGAAAAAGCCAAGCCCTTCCCTTTGCAGGAGGCAGTGGTGCAGGGGTGTCAGTTAAGCCAGTGGGATTTCTAGTAGTAAGAATGAATGACGTGAGACTAATATCAGCTTCAGGCAATATGCTGGCCGAGCGATTAATTGACATCGTACCACAGATGGTTGATAAGCTGGAACACCTTTTCCCCCAGCATTCTCATAAGCAATCTGAACACTAATGAGCAAATGGGACGGTTCCTCTGACTAATTTACCCAGCTGCTAATGAGTCAGAGGAACCGTCCCATTGACTCACCTGACTCAGTTTAGGATCTAAGATAGAATGGTTCGTGTCGTATCGAACGGTTCTATTTTTTTTTATTCAGACATACCCTTCAATTGAGGAAAGCCTTTGCGGGAGGGATGAATTGTGCTGAATATAATATGGCTGCTGCTATTGGCCTCAGGAATAGTTGTAGCTGCTCTGAATGGCAACATCGAGGTAGTCACCGAGGCGGCACTAGGAGCGGCCAGGGGTGCAGTTGAGGTGTGTTTTGATTTAGTTGGAGTCATGGCTCTGTGGCTGGGCATCATGAAGATTGCTGAATCTGGAGGACTGGTGCAGAGTCTGGCCAGGCTGTTAAGACCAATAACGGTCAGGCTTTTTCCCAGTGTACCTTCTCACCACCCAGCTATGGGAACGATAATATTGAATTTGAGTGCAAATATGCTGGGCTTGGGCAATGCGGCAACTCCCTTTGGAATGAAAGCCATGCAGGAATTGCAGGAGTTGAACCAGGATTCTAATGAAGCATCAGAAGCCATGTGCACCTTCCTGGCCTTAAACACCTCTTGTATAACTCTAATTCCTGCAACCATTATAGCGGTACGACTATCCTTCAATTCAGCAAATCCTACTGAAATTGTGGGTGCGTGCATTTTCTCTACCACTATCAGCATGGTTATTGCAGTATCCCTGGACTACTGGTTCAGGACCAGGAGCCGTTGGAGGAAGAGATAGGATGCTTCATGCGGTATTAAGTCTGGTATCCAAATGGGCCATACCGGTGTTACTGCTTGCAGTTCCTATATACGGGCATATGAAAAAAGTGCCGGTATATGAAGCCTTTGTTGAAGGAGCTGAAGAGGGCTTTAAAACTGCGGTAAAAATTATTCCCTTCCTGGTAGGTATGATGGTAGCTATATCAGTGTTTCGAGCTTCTGGAGCGATGGATTTTTTGAGTATACTCTTAGAACCATTAACATCAAGGATCGGTGCTCCCTCTGAAGTCCTGCCGCTGGCTATAATGAGGCCCATGTCAGGAAGCGCGGTCCTGGGAATGGCCACGGATCTCATGCGGGTATATGGGCCTGATTCATTCATAGGCAGACTGGCGTCTGTTATGCAGGGCACAACAGATACCACATTTTTCATTTTAACGGTGTATTTTGGCTCCGTAGGAATTAAGAAATACAGGTATTCCATAGTCACTGGACTTACTGCCGATATAACCGGATTTCTAGCAGCCATTTATATATGCAACATTTTGTTCCGGTAAGGATAGTAAAATAAGATTTACAAAACTGGAGTGGAGTTGTTGACAATTGTAGTTAAATTGGAAACTGTTATGTAAGACCACGGTTTTAATAACAGACATGTCGCTATAGATTATTCATTAAGACAGTTTGGAGCAAATGACACAGCCGCCTTGAGACACAACTGTGTCATTTGCTCTATTGTTTATTTCAATAATAATATATAGGCACCCTATGATATTTTTTTGTTCAACGTTTTTACCCTGAATAAACTCTTTTGTATCGATGGTTATCGTGTAGCACGCTTATAATTACATTTATTAAAATTTTGCATTTTCATTGAAATGGCACCGATATTGCATTTGAAACAGTTAAATTTGAATATGAAGGGAGTATACATATGAACGAGGTTGTAATTGTAAGCGGTGCAAGAACACCTATTGGAGATTTTTTCGGCTCTATGAAGAATCTGGGGGCCATCGATTTGGGTATTATAGCATTTAAACGAGCGCTTGATAAAGCTGGTTTAGGCCCCGAGGCAATTGAGTCGATTATGGCTGGACATACCTGCCAGGCAGGGGTGCCGGGGAACATCGCCCGCCTGATATCACTTAATTCCGGCTGCAAGGTAGAATCCTATGCCGCAACAGTACATCAGCAATGTCCTGCTTCTATGCGAGCAGCCGAAATCTTGTCTCATGAGATTATGTTAGGGAAAGTGGAAATTGGTGCTGCCGTTGGGACAGAGAGTATGACAAATGCGCCGTACGTACTTAACAAAGCTCGTAGTGGATATCGCCTTGGCCATGGTGAGCAGATCCTGGATTCGATGATGACAAGTGGCTTAATTTGCCCATGGAACGGTTATCACATGGGAATAACTGCTGAAAATATTGCTGAAATGTATAACATCAGCCGTGAAGAGCAAGATGAATTTGCCCTCCTCAGCCATCAAAGGGCCAGCAAAGCCATAAGGGAAGGATGGTTTGAGGAAGAAATAGTTCCAGTGGAAATCAAGGCTAAAAAAGGAACGAAAATTATTGATACTGATGAACATGTGAAAGAAGATACGACACTTGAATCTCTGGCAAAACTCCAGCCAGCATTCAAGAAGGGCGGAACAGTTACAGCAGGAAATGCTTCCGGACTCAACGATGCCGCAGCTGCAATAGTAATGATGTCAGCTGATAAAGCTAAAGAATTGGGAATTAAGCCTCTAGCCCGAGTAGTTTCATCTGCTTCCGGAGGTGTTGATCCCAAGATAATGGGTATGGGAGTCGTGCCGGCAGTACGAAAAGCGTTAAAGTTTGCTGGTTTGCAACAGGATGAGATTGACTATTGGGAAATCAATGAAGCTTTCGCTGCCCAATTTCTAGGGGTCAACCGAGAACTAAAGATTGACCTGGAAAAGGTTAATGCTGTGGGGTCTGGTATATCTCTTGGTCATCCCGTTGGTGCAACTGGTTGTCGCCTGATTGTAACATTAATTAATGAAATGAAACGACGTGGTGTTCGGTATGGCTGCGCCTCGTTATGTGCTAGCGGAGGTCCTGGTGTAGCATTCATCGTAGAGTCAGTTTAAGTTAATATCTGTAAAGAACTTTGGCAATTTGGTTTAGGAGCAATTACCCTTTAAGTACTATCTTAAGCTTTTGTCTGACTCTTTAGTAGCAACATTTTATCATAAATCGTCTTTACCTAATCCCAAAATAAGGTATTTGGCTCCTGGTGGAGCCAAATTTTTTATCATTCTCTATTATGATGATTAGCAGATTTGCCTTATAATATTAACGAACAAAGTGAGAAATAGAAAAAGGGTTTGTGGAATTAGTAAGTTAACGAATAAATAAGGCCAGTGGTTTTTTGGAAGGTAATTCTGATAACATTACAGTAACTTTGAGGAGGTATTTCTGAATGGATGGGGTTTCTTCTAAAGATATGCGTAGAATTTGGGAAAGATTGCATATTAATAATGATTACAATGGTATTGGGATTAACCAGGATATATTAGACTCCTGGGAAAGAAGCAAAGCCTATGGCATTGACCAATTTAAACGTACTAACAGTGAGCAACTCGATGAAGAATCTCTTAACCAGAGACTAAGTGAAAACAAGGCAATACTGGATGTTGTAATGCCTACCCTAAATACTCTTTATTATGTTACTAAAGGAGCTGGCTTTGGAGTTGTGTATGTTGATGCTGATGGCTATATTCTTAAGCGAGTTGGTAATCAGTCGGACATTGATTACATCTCTTATACTAATTTTATTGAAGGATCTAAATGGACAGAAGATGTCATGGGAACTAATGCTATAGGCATGGTATTAAAATTGGACAAACCAGTTCAGGTTTATGGATATGAACATTATTGCAAGCATAATTGCCTTGCAACTTGTTCTGCAGCACCTATTCATGATAGAAAAGGTAATATTATTGGGGCTATCGATCTTACCGGTTCATACGAAAATACTAATGCGCATACTTTGGGTATGGCTGTTTCATCTGCTAAAGCAATTGAGCGGGAAATTGAATTAAAGAGGGTCAACCATATAGCAAACAAGTTATTTAAAGAGGCAAAAATATTAAACTTGAACAAACAAGCCATCATGAATGCCATGTCGGAAGGATTAATATCTGTTGATCGCAATCAAATAATAACTACCATTAATATTCAAGCCTGTAGAATGCTTGAGCTAACGCCGGGAGAAAACTCATATTGGCTCGGAAAACATATAAGCGAAATTCTGGATATGAGAGAAGAATATATTTATAAAACTATTCAATTCAAACGAAAATATTTTGCGGAAACTATAACCATTAATGTTGATAGAAAGAAAAAGAGATTTCTGATTAATTGTACACCCTACGAGGATAAGCTGGATGATGATAAAGCCACTGGAGCTGTAATTATACTGCATAAACCAAATACCGTAATTAATAAAGTTGCAGGGGCTAGAGCAAAAGCATCCTTTGATGGTTTAGTAGGTGAAAGCAGTGGCTTTTTAAAAGCGGTGGACCAGGCCAAGATGGCAGCTGAGACTTCATCAAGTATCTTGTTGACCGGAGAAAGTGGTGTTGGAAAAGATCTATTTGCCCAGGCGATTCATAATGCCAGTGCTAGAAACAATGAACCGTTTTTTGGAATCAATTGTGCTGCAATACCGAGGGAACTTATTGCCAGTGAGTTGTTTGGATATGAAGAAGGTGCCTTTACTGGGGCAAGGAAAGGTGGAAATCCTGGAAAATTTGAATTAGCGGATCAAGGAACGATCTTTCTCGATGAAATTGCCGAAATGCCATTGGATTTACAGGCTACCTTGCTCAGGGTGCTTGAGGAAAGGACCGTTATTCGTTTGGGCGGGAGAGAATTTATTCCTATCAATGTCCGTATTATTGCGGCAACCAACAAAGATTTGCCTAAACAGATCGAAAAGGAATCCTTTCGGCAGGACCTATATTTCCGGCTTAATGTCATTTCCATTTATCTTCCTGCGCTCCGTGAAAGAAAAGGAGATATTCCTTTATTAGCGGAAAGGTTGGTAAGTTCCCTATCTCGCAGGCTGGATAAGACCATTAATCACGTAAAACCTGAGGTAATAGATTGTTTGATTAATTATGATTGGCCGGGAAATATAAGGGAGTTAAATAATATTATTGAGAGAGCTATAAATCTCTGTAAAAGTGATACATTAACTTTGGATTTAATTCCAGAAGATATTCAGGAAGCAACCATGGCGGTTAGTATACCTAAGTGGAAAAAACTAATACTTCAGGAAGATGAGGAGAAGGAGCAGCAATTAATTCAGTACTACTTAGATAAGGAAGCGAATAATCGCAGCAAGGTTGCTGAAATGTTGAAGATATCCAGAAGCAGCCTTTATAGAAAGATGAAAAAGTACGGTATCGAATAGGAAAGAGAAAACTTCTACCTTTTTAGCACTAAGTTCTATGTTGCTGTGTTAGAAATATTTTGCTCTTAGTCTATCCCGCAATCGTAGTGTGATATTAATCGTCGTATTCATTATTTGTTTACGTTTTATTTTATGTGTGGAAAGAGACCATAGTTTATTTAATACTTTCATGTGTGTCGACAAAGTAACCCCAAAACTAGATTTATTAACATCATTTATCGTTCCAACAATAAATTAGCCAAGTATAAAGGCTGTTCACATTGATAATGCTAACAACCTTTATACCTAGTATAATTATTGAGCCACAAGGCCTCCATCAACTGTTAGAGCATGCCCTGTTATGTACGATGCTCCCGGTGAAGCAAGGAACAGAAGTGCTGACTTAAGTTCGTCATCCCCCCCAAAGCGCCCCATGGGAATATAGTATTCATTAAGCTTTTCGTGAACAGCTCGGTTCATATCACCCATATCACTCCCAAACCAGCCGGGGATTAAAGCATTGACAGTAATATTCTTTTTTGCCCATTTAACGGCAAGATCTCTTGTCAGGCCAATAACCGCTGATTTGGAAGCGGTATAAGGAGGTGATAATACAAATTCAGCAGATTGCCCTACTAAACCAGTTATGGAAGAAATATTTATTATTCTTCCATAACCTTGCCTGGACATCATAGAGCCAGCTTTTTGACACATCAGCCATAAACCGGTAAGATTTGTATCTATTACCTGATGCCACTTATCCAATGGGAACTTGAATATGGGATCAGTCAGTACAACTCCTGAATTATTAACGAGTATATCTACCTTTCCGTATTCCTGCTTTACCAAATCGAATAGAGCATCTATCTCTTCCGGTATCGTCAAATCCAACCGAGCAGGCACCACTTTTATATTCAGTTCTTTTTCCATTTTAGCAGCAGCTTCTTTGCATTTATCCACCTTTCTGGCTGCAATAACTAGATTGGCACCAGCTTCACCAAGAGCATAGGCCATTTGTACACCAAGGCCATAAGCACCACCCGTTACAATAGCTACTTGTCCGGATAAATCAAATAATTCTGTATTTGTTCTCATGTTATTTTCCTCCTATAAACGTAAATAGAGTAGAAATTATGAAATCACCATCTTTGCGATGAGAATATAAGATGGTCGTATTCCAGCGTTGAAACAAGTGGTGGGTAACCCGTTGCCCTGGATAAAAGTGTCGCACCTCCTTATCAGTTGTTTTCGCTACCTTCAACTTGCTGATGGAACACAGTTGTTATGCACCAGAAGAACATGATTCGCTCTAATGGGTTTCTCTGATCTGTAATTATTGCACGAGATATGCCAAACAGGGATTTGACTAGAAATTAACTGGATTATCTTGAAAAAAAATCAAAGTTTTATCGAAATATTAGCATAGGATGCCGTTAATTAGGGGTTTTAGAAAGACTTAATAGTAATCATTAAGAGTCTGGCCTGTGAAAATGGATCAGCCCTATTAAGACAAGACATATAGCAAATAGGACAGTGCAAAGATGAAACAACTGTTCTTTTTGCATCAATATCTATTGTCTTTAAAGGCATTAAATAGTGATTTCTTTATTTTTTCCCTCTGGCATAAAAATTGCTTAAACATAGATTACTGATATATCAGCGGTAAGGAATTCTGGAGAGATTTGTCGTTTACGGAGTTTTAAACTCATAACTAAGAGACTTTAACTTGGAACAATGATTCTATGCTTAAGGAAGGGAGTACCAAGAATGAAAGCAGTTGTATTCCACGGAAATAATGACATTCGATTTGAAGAAGTTGTTAACAGTAAAATCGAGCGTATGGATGATGCAATTGTTCGAGTAACAACATCTAGCATATGCGGATCTGATATTCATATTAAGAACCATGGAGAAGCCATGGGCGTTAAGTCTGGCACTATTATAGGACACGAGTTTGTTGGTGTGGTGGAAGAAGTAGGAGATTTACTAATTGGCTTTTCGCCAGGAGATAGGGTGGCAGTATCGTGCATATTTAATTGTGGCCAATGTTTCTACTGCCGAAAAGGAAATATTTCCATGTGCAATAACGGCACGGTTTTTGGAGGACGCAGTATAACCGGGGAAATACCCCATGGGTGTCAGGCCGAGTTGGTGAGAATACCGTATGCTTCTAATGTTATGCATAAAATTCCCAAGAATCTTTCGGATGAAGATGTCTTGTTTGTTGGAGATATTCTTTCTACCGGATTTTATGGGGCAGAACGAGGGGAAGTTAAGCTGGGTGATACAGTAGTTATAGTAGGTGCAGGACCAGTAGGTATGTGTGCAGCTATAGGTGCCAGGCTATTAGGAGCTGCACAGATTATCATGCTTGACGTAGAAGAATACCGTTTGCAGATGGCTATCGATAAAAAGCTAGCCGATGTCATAATTAACATCGAGAAAAATGAGGCGGCCCCCATAATTTTACAATTAACCCAGGGCCGGGGAGCTGATGTGGTTATTGAAGCTGTGGGTAGTAATCAGAGTTTTCAAGATGCATTGACTTATGCTCGTGCAGGAGGCAACGTTTCCTTACTAGGTGTGTATACCAGCGAAGCTATTTTGGCCCTTAATAAATATTGGCGTCAAAACTTGACTATTAAGATGGGATTGGTAGAAGTAAAAAACATGGGCGCCCTAATTAATCTAATTTCTACGGGGATAATTGACACTCGTTTTCTTATTACACATACTATAGGTTTTGACCAGGTTATGGATGCTTATAAGGTAATGGAAAATCGTTTAGATAACGTATTGAAAATAGCAATAAAGATGTAACATTCGACATAAAACGTCGATCGTGATTCAAATGACACAGTCGCGATAGAGAGACAGTGTATCGTTTGCCACTTCTTTGTCAACTGTTTTGGACCTTCACTTGTGAGACATCAATTATTATCAAGTATTAAAATGATTAATTTTATGTTGGAAGGATAAGAATGAGTGTCTTTAAATTGGCGTTGAAAGAAGCAAAGAAATAATGATTATGTATGTAACAATAGTGTCTTATCGAATAATTAATTCAATTGGCATAATATCTGCAAGATAGTGAGATGGTTAGAAAGGACCTTTGGTTCTAAAGATTAATAACCAGTTAGCTTTAGTCAGAAAGCCAGCGAGCAGAAAAAATTATTCGTTGCCCTAATCTACCAGTTATCCTAACAGGTACCCGCATCATACACAATAAAATTTCAGTAACTGCATAAAGGAGGAATGGATCGATGAAGTTTGACCTAAGACTGGACGGGAAAATAGCTATTATTACTGGTGGCGCAATGGGCCTGGGAAAAGGTATTGCATCAGGCTTGGCTGCTCTTGGAGCAAGGGTAGTGATTGCAGATGTGAATGAAGAAATTGGTAGAGAAAGTAGGAATGAGATCGTGGCTAACGGTGGAAAGGCCGACTTTCATACTGTTGATGTCACGAACGCTGAGCAGTTTCAAAAAATGGTTGAAGAAATAGCAGAACAATATAATCGAATTGATATTCTTGTCAACAACGCTGGAATTGCTGCAAAAACTAATTGTATTGATATGCGAGTAGAAGATTGGCAAAGGATCATTGACATTAATCTAACCGGGTCATGGATAGGAAGCAGGGCCGTAGCCCCGGTTATGATGAAACAGCGATCAGGCAAAATCATAAACATGTGTTCAATGTTTGGCTTTGTTGCCCTTCCTGGACTGACAGCCTACGCCGCAAGCAAGGGTGGAATTAGCCAATTAACCAAGGCACTGGCTTTAGAATTAGTTGAGTACAATATTCAAGTCAATGCTATAGCGCCAGCATACATTGCTACTGAGTTAACTAATAATGCTCGTAGTGATCCTGAAAGACTAGAAGACATATTGAGAAGGACTCCTATTAAGAGACTGGGTAGTATTGAAGAAGTTGTGGGGCCGATTATCTTCCTGGCTTCGGATCTTTCTAATTTTATGATAGGACATACTATGTTGGTTGATGGAGGTTGGACAAGCTGGTAATTATTTTTCTATAAAGATCTTTACCTGAGGCTATTTGCCATGAGAAAGAGTTTGTGAGAGATGAAGTGGCTTCTGGGGGGGTGGTTGAGAAAAACTGATAAAACATCTTGAAAATATATTTTAACATATGGGAGATAAGGAGGTATGCATGAATTCGCTGGACTTATGGCAACAAATACTCATACTGGTATTTTATGTAGGGTTATATGTGGTCGTTAAGAAGTTTGTAATAGCACGATTTAGAAAACAATAAATAAAATAGGAGGTTAGAGGATGAGTCAAGTAATGACGAACGAGAATATTATTGCAGATCCACAGAAGTATAAATGGAAAGCTTTAACAGGGGCGGTACTAGGATATATTTTCGATGCACAAGATTTTATGGTTCTAGCTTTGGCAATTCCATTGCTGGTTGCAACATGGGGTCTTGACCTTGCTAGCGCGGGACTAATAGCCACAGCAACGATTTTTGGTGCAGCCCTCGCCGGATACGTTTGGGGACCAGCGGCAGACAAGTTTGGCCGCAAAAAAACCTTGATATTATGCCTGGCATGGTTCGGAGTATTTACTGCTCTTTGCGGGTTTGCAACCGACTTTATGCACTTGGTAGTTCTACGGTTTATTGCTGGGATTGGACTTGGCGGAGAGTGGATAATCGGAGCTGCATTAATTACTGAGTTTTTCCCTCCTCAAGAAAGAGCTCGAGCTTCTTCCGCCGTACAAAGCGGCTGGCCACTGGGATATGCACTTGCTCTCGGAGTTAATGCCTATTTGGTTCCTACATATGGCTGGCAAATGCTTTTCTTTTCGGGTATTTTATCACTGATTGCGGCAATATATATCGGGGTGTTTGTACCCGAGTCCCCTGCATGGCTTAAAGCTCAAATTAATAAAGCTGAAGGTATAGAAGCACAGTCAAATACAGTAGTGAAAGTAGCAAGCTGGACTGATCTTTTAAAGGGGAAAAATCTCAAGATAACCTTATTGGCCTTTGGACTCTGCGCAAGTTGTCTTGTCTCTTATTGGGGAGCTGGGTCTTGGATACCAGCATACTTATCTGCAGAACGGGGCTTAGATATCAAAGCTATGAGCGGGTATATGATGATTCTAAATATCGGCGGTTTTATGGGTTATCATGCTTACGGATTGCTTGCCGATAAATTAGGACGCCGGGTCAATTTTATTTTTGGTTCAATAGCATCAGGAGCGGTGATGATAATATGGGTTAATTTGTCCAGCCCAACAGCTATTTTATGGATGGCAGGAGTTTTTGGATTTATAACCTATGGATATTGGGGACCGCTGGCAGCGTTTATCTCTGAACAGTTTCCCACCAGTGTTCGCGGAGTTGGAACTGCATTTGCGTATGCAAGTGGAAGAATGGTATCGGCCTTGGCTCCCTTCATAATGGGGGGAATTGCTGCAAAATATAGCTTGGGAATAGCCCTTGGCCTAGTATCTGTTATCTACGCACTTGGAGCAGTATTTGCATTCTTTATGAGAGAAACGAAGGATGTTGTAGTAGTTGACTAGAGTTGGATTTTGAATGGTTTGCCTTAATCGACAAGGAGGTTAACATAAAATGAACATAAAAAAGGTGGGCGTATTGGGTGCAGGTACTATGGGTTCCGGTATAGCTCAGGTGTGTGCAGAAGCCGGTCTAGAGGTAATATTGGTAGAGATTCAGGACAGTATTCTTCAGCAGGCACTGTCAAAAATTGGGGCGTCCTGGCAGAAAGCCGTGGAAAAGGGTAAAATTGATTCTACTATCAAGGCATCCAGGGAAGCACTATTAAAATCTAGTCAGGATCTATCAAGTTTTAAAGACTGCGATTTAGTAATAGAAGCAATAATTGAAGAAATTTCGGTGAAAAAGAAAGTGTTCAAAGCAATGGACGAGATATGCCCTGATTATACGATTTTGGCAACCAACACATCCGCATTGAGCATTACTGAAATTGCTGCCGCTACCTCCCGAACTGACCGAGTTGCCGGGGTGCATTTTTTCAATCCAGTTTCAGTTATGAAACTGGTGGAAGTTATTCCAGGTTCTGACACTAGCCATAGTACTATTGAGGCGATAGTGAATTTAACTAAAGCAATAGGTAAGGAGCCTGTGGTTGCAAAAGAGACCCCGGGATTTATCGTAAATCGCATTCTCAATCCGTTGGTGAACGAGGCGGCTTTAGCATACCAGGAAGGAGTTGCTTCAGCTGAAGAAATCGACAAAGCGATGAAGCTGGGAGCAGGTCTGCCAATGGGTCCACTGGCACTTGCTGATATGATTGGCTTGGATATTGTTCTTCACGTAACCGAGTATTTCTTTAATGAATTTGGTGAATCCAAATACAGGCCAGCACTGGTTCTGAAGCAGAAGGTGCGGGCGGGACATCTAGGAGTGAAAACAGGCAAAGGCTTCTATGATTATACAAAGTAACGAGGTGAATCACTAGTGCATTTAGAGAATTTACTCTATGAGAAAGAGGCCGACATAGGAATCATAACGTTAAATAGGCCTAAGGTATACAACGCTACCAACACTGAATTGCTTGGAGAACTGGACGCACTGATGCAGGCTATCGATAGAGATGATGAGATTCGAGCTGTGGTTCTTACCGGAGGGGAGAAGGTGTTTGCTGCTGGGGGTGATATTGAGTTTATGTCCCGGGCAACTCCCTTAGAAATGGAAGCTTTTATAGGACTTGGGCATAAGGCTTATGATAAGATTGACAATTCAGACAAACCAGTAATTGCTGCAATAGCTGGCATGGCTCTAGGTGGGGGCTGTGAACTAGCTCTCGCCTGTGATATCCGGATATCCACCGAGGATGCCAAATTCGGGCAGCCGGAAATTAATCTAGGTATAATACCAGGTGCCGGGGGGACTCAGCGTCTTACCCGAACGGTTGGTCCAGGATGGGCCAAATATCTAATTATGACCGGGAAAATAATCGATGCCCAACAGGCATTGAATATTGGTCTGGTAACTGAAATTGTCCCTCCTGACCAACTAATGACCAAGGCCAAAAAAATGGCTCGGGAATTAGCGTCTAAATCACCAGTGGCTATGAGGTTAGCCAAGAGTAGTATAAATAATGGAGCGAACAGTAGTCTATCTTCGGCTTTATTATATGAGCAGAAGGTTTGGGCATTTTTGTTTGCCACCGAAGATCAAAAAGAAGGCATGAACGCATTTTTGGAAAAAAGAAAGCCACAATTCAAAGGTATATAATGAAAATTATATAAACTTAACTAATTAGCTTTAGTGTTAAGGTAGCATTATCATATTAGGAGTGAAATAGCTATGAGTTATATGGAAGAATACAAAAGCAAGCTTCAAACAGCCGACGAAGCAGTAAAAATCGTTAAATCTGGGGATGTCGTGCACTACAGCGAGTTTGCCATGGCTTCCCATATTCTTGATGAAGCCCTGGCAAAAAGAAAAGAGGAATTGTTCGATGTTGTAATTCGAACAGTATGCAATTATTTCCCGCCCAAGACCATAGTATCAGACCCGGAAAAGAAACATTTTGTTCTTCATGAGTCCCACATGAGTGCAGCAACCAGACGTCTGCATGATCAAGATATGGGATACCACTTACCTATCTCCTATTCGGAATGCGGAAGTTACTATGACCTAGGCCAAATACCGGTTGATGTTGCATTATTAAGGGTTGGACCCATGGATAAACACGGCTTTTTTAACCTTGGAGTATCGAACTCTGTTACGCCTAATGTTATCGCGGTTGCCAAAAAGGTAGTAATAGAAGTGAATGAGTCTGTACCCAGGTGTCTAGGCGGCAATAAAGAGGCCGTTCATATTTCACAAGTAGACATTATTGTCGAGGGCGACAACCAGCCACTAATAGATGTGCCGCCAGCCCAGGTGAGCGATGAAGATCGAAAAATTGCTGAGTTGATTATGCAGGAGATTGAGGATGGCGCCTGTCTTCAATTAGGAATTGGAGGCATGCCTAATACCATTGGCAGTCTGATTGCACAGTCAGATCTCAAGGATTTAGGTATTCATACCGAAATGCTGGTAGATTCAATGGTAGAAATGTATGAGGCAGGGAAGGTTACAGGAGCTCGGAAAAACCTGGATCCTGGCAAAATGGTGTATACCTTTGCCATGGGCAGAAAGAAATTGTATGATTTCCTGGATGATAACCCATCTTGTGCAAGCTATCCGGCAGACTACACTAATGATCCTTTTATTATCTCCCAAAATGACAAAGTGGTTTCAATTAACAATGCATTGGAAATTGACCTGTATGCACAGGTTTGCTCAGAATCTTCAGGAACCCGTCAGATATCGGGGACTGGAGGACAATTCGATTTTCATTATGGATCGTTTAGATCCAAGGGCGGAAAAGGATTTCTTTGCTTGAGTTCAACTGCTACAGGGAAAAATGGTGAATTAATATCCAGAATAAAACCGATTATTACGCCAGGTGGAATTATAACGATGCCCAGGAGCCTGGTGTTTTATGTGGTTACCGAGTATGGAATGACCAAGATGATCAAAGGTCTTAGCAACTGGGAACGGGCGGAAGAGCTTATCAACATTGCACATCCCAGTTTCCGAGATGAATTAATTAAAGAGGCACAAAAGAATAAAATTTGGAGAAAATCCAACAAACTGGTTTAGCAGATATAATAAGCTGAACGTTTGATGTCCGGGGAGGAATAAAATGAAATTCTGGATGACCATTGATCACTCCCTTAGTACAGCTGAAAAATTCGTCTAAGATATTTTGAATGTTCCTGTGATTTATGAGCATTCATAAATGCACAATTAATAAGGAGGTTTTACCAAATGATTAAGAATATTTTGGTTCCTGTTGATGGGTCACCCCAATCACTTCGTTCTGCTAAGATGGCAGTCAGAATTGCCTCCAAAGAAGGTGGGGAAATTTGTCTTTTATATGTAGTCAAACCATCCTCTGGAGACTATTCAGGAGTTAGTTTTATGGGATATCAACTGCCTGAAGAGTTAGCAGACAAGGTAAACGAGGAATGGGAGAAAATAGCACGTAATGTAGTTGATAAAGTTGCCGAGGAAATTCAAGATCAAGGTGTCAAAGTTCATAAAAGGATCGCTATAGGTGACCCGGTAACAATTATCTGTAAGGAAGCCCAAGATGGTGGTTTCGACTTTATCTCTATGGGAAGCCGGGGAATTGGAGGCGTTACAGGTGTTTTGGGAAGTGTAAGCAGTCGTGTCAGCCAGCAGGCAACCTGTCCGGTTTTGATTAACCACTAATGGTTATTGTTTAAAACTAATATAATCCACCGTGGTATTAGATATTTACGATAGGTGGTATGTAAACACCTGAGTGTGTGAATAAGACTTTTTATTCACTCTACTCAGGTGTTCATTATTTGGAGCACCACAATAATTTCTCACTTCTATTTTTCATCCTGTGCCAGCATTATGAAGCAAATGAGACAGAACAATCATAAAACAACTGTTTCATTTGCTTCATTAATTACAACCTACCAGGCTAAGGCATTTATTATCACTAAAATATTAGTAAAAAAATACGGATATTGTTTGTATAATGCTGAAGACATTAAGAGAGATAAATGCCTATGTATAGGGATTGTGCGAAAATGGTAAGATTGTTCTCTATAAAATGTGACAGCTTAAATGATTGCTGTCTACACTTTGGAACATCATTTTGGCACGCCTTATGCAATATAAGCAGCAGAAAGTACATATTGGCTAGGGGGGAACAAGTTTGCAGGGTAAAAACATAAATCAGATAGGTATAGGAGATCATGCTAGTTTTAGTAAGACTGTTTCGGAGACCGATGTTTATAATTTTGCTGGTGTAACCGGAGACATGAATCCGGTTCATATTAATCAGGAATATGCATTACAAACGGTTTTTGGTAAGAGAATTGCGCATGGGATTATGGCAGTTGGTTTTATATCGAACGTATTGGGGACTCAACTGCCAGGACCTGGAGTGATTTATATTTCCCAGGCCGTAAAATTCCTAAAACCGATAGTAATAGGAGATACGATAACGGCCACTGTCGAAGTAATCCAAAAAGACGAGAAAAAGAATCGCGTATGGCTACACACCTACTGTATAAACCAAAAGAATGAAATAGTAGTTGATGGAGAAGCGATAATGATGCCAAGAAAGGAGGTGTAAAAACAGTAATGTATGTGTATAAAAACCTCATCTGTTCTTTGGAAAACAATATTATGTTTATAACAATCAATCGTCCCAAAGTTCTAAATGCGCTTAATTCAGAGGTGTTTAATGAGTTATACTCGGTATTTGAACAGATGAAAGACGACGATCAGGTTCGGGTAGTTATCCTTACCGGAAGTGGGAATAAGGCATTCGTTGCTGGCTCGGATGTATCCGAAATGTCTGAATGTAATCTTATCCAAGCACGCAATTTTGCACTTGGTGTTAACCGTGCTCAGCAAGCTATTGCGCGCTTCCCCCGCCCAACCATAGCGGCGATTAATGGATTTGCTTTTGGCGGGGGTCTTGAGGTAGCGATGTGCTGTGATATTCGGATAGCTTCTGAAAATGCCAAATTCGGCCAGCCTGAAGTTAATGTAGGAATAATTCCAGGTGGTGGTGGTACCCAAAGACTTGCTCGGTTAATTGGGGCCGGACGGGCAAAAGAGATGATATACACATGTATGACTATAGATGCGCAAAGGGCATTTGAAATAGGGTTGGTAAACCGCGTTGTAACTCAGGAAGCCCTTATGGAAGAGGCCTTAAAAATGGCCAGGAAAATCGGGGAGAAGTCCAATGTTATGTTAACCTTTGCCAAAGCTGCTATAGACACTGGAGCAGATATGGACCTGGACAATGCTTTAAGAACAGAAATTGAATTATTTGCCGAATGTTTCGGTTCTATAGATGGCAAGGAAGGGCTAATAGCATTTGTTGAAAAAAGGAAGGCAAATTTCATCGGAAAATAAATTTTGTGAAAGGATGTTTGATTATGGAGGTAAAGACTATTGCAATCATTGGTGCAGGAGCCATGGGTCTTGGAGTTGCTCAGGTAAGCGCGGCAGCAGGTTATGAAGTTGTACTAAATGATATCTCCGATTCTTCATTGGAGAGAGCAATTAATGCAATTAAAAAGAGTTTGGAAAAAATGGTAAGCAAGGGAAAATTGGCTGAGACAGAGATGAATGATACTCTAGCTCGAATCAAGACTACTACAGATCTAGAAGCCGCTTGCAAGGATGCAGATCTGCTGGTGGAGTGTGTGTTTGAAAACCTGGATCTGAAAAAAGAAATGTTTAAAAAATTCGAGCAGTACTGCAAGCCAGAGGCCATATTGGGAACCAACACTTCCGCTATTCCGGTAACCGAAATTGCCAGTGCTACCAATTGTGGTGACAGGGTTATCGGCATTCACTTCATGAATCCAGTTCCTCTCATGAAGGGAGTAGAGATCATTCGGGGTCAGCTGACTTCTGATGAAACAACTGAAGTTACCTTGGATTACATTGCAAAGATTGGCAAAGAAGCTGCCATAGCAGTTGACTTTGCAGGTTTTATTGTCAGCAGATTACTGGACGTATTAATGAATGAAGCGGTAAAACTGGTTCAGGAAGGTAATTCTCCAGAGGATATCGATAAAGCCATGCGTCTTTGTGCTGGACATCCTATGGGACCCTGCAAGTTGCTTGACCTGGTAGGAGCAGAAATAGCCATGCATGGGATGGAGACCATGGAGAGAGACTTTGGTGATCGGTATAAACCTCACCCATTGCTTAAGAAAAGAGTCCTGGCAGGGCTTTTGGGAATGAAAACCGGCAAAGGGTTCTACGACTACAAGTAAATGGTGGATGGGTAGCACAATAAGATACATATTTGGAAAGGAGATATGATTATGT
>JAENZE010000016.1:0-13253 GCA_016841425.1 Syntrophomonas sp.
GGACCAGGTCCGCCGGCAGGCCCGGGTACGCCTGGAGGCCCGGGTGCGCCTTGAGGACCAGGTGCGCCGGCAGGGCCGGGCATGCCTTGAGGCCCAGGTTCACCGGCAGGCCCGGGTGCGCCTTGAGGCCCAGGTGCGCCGGCAGGGCCGGGCATGCCCTGAGGACCAGGCTCGCCGGCAGGGCCGGATATGCCTTGAGGACCGGGTTTACCAGGAGGCCCGGGTATACCCTGGGAGCCGATTCTGCCTGGAGGCCCAGGTACGCCCTGAGGCCCAGGTTCACCGGGAGGGCCGGGTATGCCTTGAGGCCCAGGTTCACCGGGAGGGCCGGATATGCCTTGAGGCCCAGGTTCACCGGGAGGACCAGGTATACCCTGAGGCCGGTTTTGTAAGGACAGCGTTGGGGCTGAGGTAAATGGCAGCGGATCATCAATTCTTGCTATGTTTTTAATCTTATCTACATTGTAGCTGAGGGAAATTTTCATCAAGAAGTACACCTCCTGATTATAAGGATTTAATAGAATGTATTAAATATTAAATGAAGGTATGTTAATTTTGCTAACAAAAGATTGCAGGAGAATAAGGGAAGACGGGCAGAGTCAATTAGAGGTGTTGGGTAGAGATGGGTATTTACCTCCTGGTATATAAGTAGTGTATAATACGCATATAGGAGGTGGTCGACAGCGTTATGGAATGGGAATATTTTAAAAAAAATAAGGATGAAGTGAAAAATATCAAAGATGAGACGGTTAAGGTATTTTTCAAACAGTCTTCGGAATGGCAGAAAAAGGCGGCGAAATATGTCAATAACCCGCAAGAAGCTAGAAAGCTTCTCAATGAGGCAGTTAATAAAGCATCCCAGAATAAAGGCGGCCCCCTGAGTGAAATATGGGACTCACTGCAGACCCTGTTCAGCCTGGTAAAGGATTGGGTATCAGGGGATTACCGAGGCTTACCATCTAAAGCGCTATTACTCACTCTGGCAGGTATCGTCTACTTTGTTACTCCGATAGATATAATACCTGAATTCATCGTTGGTCTGGGTTTGTTGGATGATGCGGTTATTCTGGGGTGGATAATAAGGCAGATAGGCAAAGAACTGGAGGAATATCGGTCCTGGAAAAGAAATGGCCAGGTTATAGATGTAGAACCTATAAAGGTTGAATAGATCTAAACTCGCCTGGGTACTAAATTAAGAAGAATGGCGGGTATGTGCATCGGTAATTATCCTACTGTGGTGATTAACTTTGTTTATTAACGTATCAGACTATGAGACTGGAGGAGTAAACATGGACCGTAAAATAATCCTCATATTATTGTTAGTCATACTGGTCATGTTAGTCCTGATCACTTTGGGGGTATTGCCTTCTCCGTTATGAAGATTATGAACGGGGAGAAGTTTCTCCCATGCAACATAATCATACAGCGATAGCATGATAAATAAAACAGGACACACTGGTTCAACTTCCCTGCTGTCATTATAAGCAGGGGAGTTTTTAAATTATTTATGTAGGTGCTTGACTCTTCCCTTACAGGATATGATAAATGCACAGTTCTGGGGGGGAGTCTATTTTGGGTATGTATTTGCGGTAGAACTATAATATAATGAAAAGCAGAGTATTTGATCGGCGAGAAAGATAAAAATAGTTTTGAGGAGGGAGTATTAAATGAGTCATAAAAAAGTTGTGGTTGATTATGACGTTCTCAGAAGAGAATTAGAAGAAGGTTTAGAAGCTTTTGTACAAGGTTTTCCCCTGGAAAATTTCAGGCAGGGGGATTATAAGCAGTATCCGGTAATAACTCTGCTAGCCTGCAGCGATTCCCGAGTACCTGGAAATATGGTGGGGAGCATGTTTAATCGGGTGTTCTCTATTGAGAATATTGGCAACCAGGTGAAAACTGGTGAAGGATCAATACTCTATGGCCTGCTGCATCTGGGCACCCCATTTATGATCGTATCGGGTCACAGTGACTGTGGAGCAATAAAAGCTGCCAGTTCTGATTTTTCAGGTGAACCAGATGCTTTGAGAAAAGAGCTGGAAACCGTTCAGGACTCGCTGGCACAAGGTTTAAAAACCTTTGCGGGCAGCCTGTCCGATGATGAAAAAATCAAGTTTACCCAGCTGGCAGAATTGAACGTAGATGTTCAGATTAATTACCTTTTGGATAATCCAGGGGTTAAAGAGCTGGTAGATAAAAAAGAATTATACATTCTGGGGACTATGCTTGACCTGCATGATGTTTACGGTGGTGGATATGCCAGAACATACATAAGCAACATAAATGGCGAAAAGAATCCGGTTGCTATTAAGGGATTCTCGGAGCTGGGTTCCCTGGCTGCCAGAGCTAATCGACTCACGTAAGCGATAACCAATGAAGGGACGGTTTTTCTGTTTGTTAAGAAAGGGACAACCGTCCTTTGTCTTGATTTGGAGGAAGTTTCATAGTGGCGTTTTCATGGCAAGAAATATCTTTTGCGTTTTTTGGCGGGCTGGGCTTATTTCTCTTTGGCCTGAGATTTATGTCCGATGCTTTACAGTCAGTAGCAGGTAACCGAATGCGAACAATACTTGAACAGGGTACCAGAACCCCGCTGCGAGGGGTTCTAACCGGTACTCTGGCCACCGCACTCATACAAAGCAGTAGTGCTACTACCGTGTTGACTGTAGGTCTGGTCAATGCCCGGCTGCTAACCCTGCGGCAGGCGATCGGAGTAGTGATGGGAGCCAACATAGGTACTACTATGACCGCCTACCTAATTGGTTTCAACTTGAAAGACTACGCCCTTCCTATTGTAGGTACCGGTGCGCTTGTCTATATGTTTTCTCGGAATAAAAAAACCAAACTTATTGGGCAGGCTATTTTCGGCTTTGGAGTATTGTTTTATGGATTGACTATTATGGGTCAGGGGATGAAACCATTAAAAGATCTGCCTTATTTTATACACTTGATGACCAGTATTGAGCACCATTCAGAACTGGGTGTATTTATTGGCATGGTTTTTACCTTTATCGTTCAGAGCAGTAGTGCAACCATCGGTGTTTTGCAGGAACTGGCTTATCAAGGTGCGGTTACCTATAAGCAGGCCGTCCCCATTTTATTTGGGGACAACATTGGTACTACTGTGACTGCTCTCCTGGCTTCCCTGGGTGCCAGTGTAGCTGCCCGTCGTACAGCGCTCACCCATTTTATTTTCAATGCCCTGGGCACCTTGATTTTCCTGCCCTTATTCCTCATGGGATATTTTGAGAAGATAGTTATATTGTTTACCAATTATTTCTTTATACTCCTACCCGGCTTCGAAGGAAGTTGGGAAACGCTTAACATTAAACTGCAGATAGCCCAAACACACGCGGTATTCAATATTAGCAATACTATAATCCAATTGCCTATGGTAGCAGTCCTGGCCTTCATTGTAACCAAATTGATTCCCGATTCCAAGGACGAGGATCTGCAGCGGATCAGGTACATAGACAAAAGATTCTTGAACAATCCGGCTTTTGCACTTTCTCAGGCTACCAGGGAAACTGTACGCATGGGAGAACTGGCCCGGGAAGCCTTTAATAATGCGATTGAATATTTTAATACCAGGGAACATTCGCTCTACCAGAGGTCATTAGTTCTGGAAGAAACCATCGACTCCTTGGAAAGAGAAATCACTGATTATATAGTTTTGGTCTCCCAAAGAAGTCTCACTCCGGAGGATTCTCATCATGCTTACATAATACTGCAGGCCCTTAATGATATTGAAAGAATAGGTGATCACTGTGAGAATATTATTGAGCAGGCTGATTATGCCACCAAAACCAATGTTAGTTTCTCTGGAGAGGCGCAAGTAGAGCTGCAGAATGTAATAGATATTGCAAAGGAAACCCTGATTATGGCCATGCAGTTATTCGATACTGAGAATAAGGCTATAGCCTATAAGGTAATTGAGAATGAAATTATGATTGATCATCTTCAGGCTGAATATCGCAAAGCCCATATTAGAAGACTAAATGAAAGTATCTGTAACGGAAATAATGGCGCAGTCTTCCTGGATATGCTGTCTAATCTGGAAAGGATTGGCGATCACTGCAATAATATAGCCCATTATATACTGGATGACGAGAAATAGAGAGTTCCCCACGGCCAGATCACAATAGGAGAAAGCCCCGTGTATTAGTCGAATGAGACTCATACACGGGGCTTCTTGGTATTACTCCTTCGCTGAATGGTTTATCATCTTAGATTAAGAATAGTGTTATGGTGCCGCTGCTTGTGGTTGTGCTAGGAAAAGAGTGCGAGCGAAGCGCACACAAGGCCGGGAAATAAGTTTAGGGGGTGTTTCTCTGATTTATTCTTGCCAAGTAATAAATAGGTTCAGAGGCACCGTCCCCATTTGACAATGATTTAGGCAAGATAGATAGCGAAGACTAATTCGGATCTGGATTTTACGCCTAGTTTGGCAAACATTCTTTTGACGTAAGTTTTGACAGTGTTTTCGCTTATGTATAGCTGTTGGGCAATTTCCTTGTTGGTTTTGCCCTGGGCAATTAAGATAACTATATCTCTTTCCCGTCTAGTCAAAGATTTATGGGTCAAACCGACGGATGTGTCTTCCCTGCTATCCCGGGTGAGATGGGTCAAGAGCTCTTCTAATTGATCCGGATTAATTAAGACTTCGGCTTCACTCCCAGATCCTGATTTGCCATTGGATTTGCTTGAGTGGAGCCGGATGAAGATACTATTAATATGGCTGTGCAGCATCTGCAGTATATGCATTTCCCGGTCACTGAAGTCTGGTGCCCCTGCTTTTCGGTGCAGGGATATTTCACCTACCAGCTGCTCATTTTGTAGAATTTGTATGCAGGCCATATGGTAAATTCCCTGGGGAAGCAGAAAATCAGATCGGTGCTCGTTTTTCTGCCATAACTTGTAATCCATATAATCTGAACCGCGATCAACCGCAGGGATTAGGGCTTGGGAAAAAACCGCCTTTTTGTATTCGTCTTTTTCTTCATAATAATCCTGGTATTGCTTAAACTTATTCTGCTCCAAACCATATAGGAGCGGCTCCATAAAAGCTTCTAAAGCCGGGTCTACCAGGAAAAATGCCGCATTATCATAAGGTACCAGGTTAATAAGGTTATCCAGTACTGCTGCCCTGACCTGGTCCAGATTAGAACTGTGATAGAGTTTATAAATGAGGGAGTTATATGTTTTAAAATCCTTTATATTCAGCAACTTAATCTCTCCATTTTCGAAGGAATTATTTAGCAGGTTGGCGAATTATTATCCTCATATATTCTACAAAAGTTGAGCATTTTCCTTTTAAAGAGCAAGTAGAAAGGCATACCATTATATGTATATAGAAAAGTATGGCATAGATGCGGTTCCGCTTCAGGAGAAAACATCTACGGGTATTGATTTGTTTATGATTTGGGCAGGAGCAAGCTTTTGTTTTCCGGCTTTCATTATCGGAGCCTTACTAGTCCCTGCCTTTACATGGAATGAAGCTCTTATAATTAACCTGGCCGGAAACCTGATAATTGGAATGCTGATAGTCTGGGGCGGTTATTTTGGCATTAAAACTGGACTTCCTGGCGTTGTCCTGGGGAGACAGGTTTTTGGTTATCCCACCGGACAGTGGATACCAACTCTGGGAATTCTTATTTCAATGCTGGGGTGGAGCGCCGTTATTACGGCCATGGCCGGGATTGCTTTGGATGTCATGGTTAAAGATTTAACAGGCTTTTCTTCCCCCCTATTATTTATTGTCCTGGTCGGTGTTTTGAATGCTTCCACCGCTGTCCCTGGCTACCAGAACATTCGTCATCTCAGCTGGCTGACGGTTCCGGTAATGGGAATAGCCTGTTTATTTATAGGGATAAAGATACTAACTATGCCGGACCTTCATACGGCCTTTACATATTCACCCAGCCGCACTATGTCATATGGCGCCGGCTTAAATATAATTATCGGAGGGTCTATTGCCGGTGCCCTGGTAGCTTCTGACTTCTCCCGCTATAGTGACAACGTAAGTCAAAGCTGGTGGGGGGTTTTGTCAGGTACCTTCGTGATATCATTTTTTTTGGGAGTGCTGGGGATGATGGCCCAGGCTGTGACTGGACAGTGGAATCCACTGTTAATAGTTCAGGAGACCGGTATGGGCACTATAATGCTAATCTTTATGTTGATTGCCAATTGGACCAGTAATGACAATCTGCTTTATTCTTCCGGGCTGGCCTTGAGCAACCTGCTGCCCAGCCTGGGTAGATCCAAGAATACTCTTATATGTGCAGTTCTGGCAGCCATTATGGCCGCTGCAGGTATTGCTTCGTTTCTGTCTGATTGGTTGGAACTGCTCTCCTTGCTTCTGACTCCTTTGCTGGGAGTGGTCTTGAGCGAGGTATTTCTCGTCAGGGAAAAAGTTACCAATATTTCATTAAATACCAAGGCCGTAATAGCGTTATCTGCAGGTATTGGCTTTGCCGTAATAACGCCCATGTCCTATATCCCTTCTCTTTCAGGGCTGGCCGGAAGCGCACTGGTATATTGGGCTTTATCCCTATTGCCTCAGAAAGTTTCATAGTTATATTAAAGTAGCCCTTTTGGGTGACTTACGATTTTTCATAAAACTGGTATGGTTTAAGTACGTTGGATATTTATAGATACAGTGTCCATAAATACCAGGTTTTAACAGCCTCATTGCTAATAAAATCCAGAAACAAGTTAGATATATTTTTATAAGAGGAGTGATTGTTTTATGAACATGGCAGCAGCAGGAGTTCAGCAGCCTCTACAGCCTCAGCCGCCGGCCTGGAAGACTGCATTGAGCATGATGATGAATCCTGGAGAAGTGGTGAAAAGGCAAATGGCGGCAGTACCCTGGCCTTTCTCACTTTCTATCTCGGGAACGGCCTTTACCCTTTTCTTTCTGCAGACCGGGATTGATATGATGAGGAGCGGACAGCTGGAGGTGTCGGCGGTAGCCTTGATGGCTTTCCTGGGAATACTCTATGGCACCCTGGGAATAGGCTTCATTGCCGTCCTGGCCTGGGTTCTAACTAAAGCAGCTGGCAACACCTATACGATTGGGTGGACCATATCAACTTTTGCCCTGGGCTATAGTGCCACCCTGGTGTATGCGCTAATCGGAATTATATGCTCCCTGGCCTTCGGATGGAAGACGGCGGTAGCATTTGGGGTTACCGGTGTCCTCTGGGCTCTGCGACCTACCATATTTACCATCCGACAGATGACCGGTGATAAAGCGGGTCTCAGCGTGGCCATAGCTACTCTTTGTGGTGCTATCTTATTGTATGGCTGGGCTATGCTGGGTCGTTTGGGTTTTTAGAAGGGGGCTTAAAAATGGCAAGGAGAAAATCGATACATTATGATTTTACGCCGACTTATTTAATATTTGTAGTCTTTGGCCTCATGGGCTCAGATTCGGGTGGCGGAGAAATTGACATCACCCGGCTGGTGATGGGGGCAGCTATAGCTCTGGTGGTAGCTTGGCTGGTCATCAACCTGATGGTAATGCTGCTCAACGGAGCAAATAAAGAACTGCGAAAGGAAAAAGGACCGGCTTTTTGCAAAGTTATGGTGAGCAGGGGTATGTTTTATATGCTGCCCTTTGTGATTCTGGCAGCTCTGGCTCAGTACCTTCTGGGTTGGAATGCTGGCATGTCTTTTGCTTCCGCAGCGATAATGACCGCAGGAGCATCTACCGGTATGGAAGCTATGAAAGAGGGGGCCCAGGGGGTTAAAAACATTCTAATTCCTACCATTGTAGGAACTCTGGGATCTACTGCCTGGATGCTTTCCCTGACTCTGCTGCCTTAGTCAAACAATTTGGAGGTGAAAATGCATGCTGCGTTTTAGAAATAGAATGTTAAATAAATCAAAGAACAAAACCAGATTTGGGGTCGGGATGTTAACTGCGGCATTTTTGTTTTTTATCCTGCTTCAATTTGCGCTTGTTCCAGGGGTTGCCCTGGCCGGCCCTATAAGAGATGTAATTGAAGACGTTTCCACGAATCTTTCCGAGGCGGAATACCAGTTTGGAACGGAAAATGTGACAGGAATGAATATGGGACTGCACGCCTGTGTGGGAAATTATGCTAACGGGTACGCCTCAATAGCAGTGGTAGGCCCGGCTGACTCAAGTCAGATGACCGGACTGCTGGATTATGTAGCCAGTCAGGCTGGAAGCAGCGGCACCAAGACGGCTACCATTAGCGGATGTGAAGTGCGTGAGTATCGGATGACAGAAGGAGCGGCAGTAGGAGTTTTGCTGCCTGATTACCTGGTTACAGTCGAGGTCTACGACAGCGGGAACGGTGTTGAGTGGGAAGTCAGTAATGCCAAGCATCTTGCTCAGTTAACTCTGAATGGACTGGAGCAGCAGGGAGTCTTAAATCGGCCTGCACCACAGCTGGAAGGTGAGTCTGATACTGGTTCAACTCCGGATATATATATCGATAGCGAGGACGAAAGCCCGGGCCTTATTGGTACAATTAAGGATATCCTGGGATCGGATGAAGAAGATACCGGGGAAGGTGAGTCAACCCCGGAAATTTATATTGATACCGAAGAAGAGGCCGGAACCTTTATAGACATAATTAAAAATATATTTACCTCAGACGATAGTACCGGCAATAACGGTGAGGCGATTCCCCTGGCTGAACCGGTACAGGTTTCTAATACCAATAACATAGCGGGAGTACAAAATGGACCTACGGTTCCAACTACGTTTACTCTTAATGAACCCCATCTGGTTACTTTTGTACAGGATTATCACTGGAATAACGCTCAAGGGGCAGCTCCCGGAACTATAGCTTTACAGGAGCAAAATGGGATTGTTTATGGTCCCTGGCCGGTTACTACCAGGGATGGCCAGGGGGGAGTACCGAATGCTTACTGGGAAGTGTGGCCTAACGTAGTCATACCAGCCGGTACCTATACCATAATTGATTCCGATCCTGCAACCTGGTCACAAAATGCGGAGTCCGGCGGCCGGGGTATGGGTGAAGTTCGGGCTACACCTTATTTTGAAGTTAGCAGTGGATCGACAGATAGCGGGAGCGGGGATGGTTTCACTACCGGGCAGCCTTGGGATTCCTGCAGCTGTGAAACCCAGGCTGGAGTTGGTTCGGTCGGTAATATACCAGGGCCTGAGAATACCACTCAAGCAGTAGTTGGAGTGGCTGTCCCCGGGTTGATCAGTGTAGGTTTGGGAGCACTAGGTGCCCTGGGTGGAGGCGGCGGTTTCAGCCCCACTGGCGGCATGCAGATACCGCCGGGAGGAGCTGGTCCCATGCCGGGAACTGGCGGCTCATACCCGGGTGGTTCTTATCCAGGATCATCCAGCGGTGGAGCTTATGAACCAGCGGCTGGGATGGGCACCGGCAGGAGACCCGAAGACTATGAGAATGGAATACTTATTGAAACTGAAAAAGAAGCCTATCCGGGAGGTCCGCCCGATCTGCAGTCAGCTCAGACTTATCCGGGTCAGACCGCAGCGGGCCCAGGTACTTATGTGGATGGATATCAACCTGGTACTGCCGGGCCGGCAGGAATGGGTGTTTCAACTGCTGCCGGAGGGATATTGATCGATCCTGCGGCGGAAGCGGCTCCTGCTACTACGGCTTCGGGCGGCATCATTATTGATACTGCTGCAGTTGGAGGACAGATCTTGGAACAGGACTATCAATCTTCGGCCTCAGCGGGGCAATATGAGCAAACTTCGGATTTCGGCACTGCAGCCGATCAGACAGTCAGTAAGCCTCAGCAGCAGGATACTGCGGCTGTCGGGCAGAAAGATGCAGAGCCGGGAGTTGGCTATGGAGATGACGGGCGTGTACAGGAGCAAAGGAAGACCGGGCAAGAGGTATCGGGACCAACTGACGCTGCAGCAGCAGACAGTATTTACGATCCTGAAGGTTATGACCAGCAGGGATATGATGAAAAGGGCTATGATAGGGATGGCTACAATATAGATGGTTTTGACAAAGATGGGTTTGATCAAAATGGATTCGATAAAGAAGGGTACAATATCGTGGGCCGAGACAAAGATGGATTTGATAGAGAAGGCTATGATGTACCAGGTTATGACCGGAATGGCTATGATATAAACGGTTATGATAAGGATGGTTTTGACAAACAGGGCTTCGATAAAGAAGGCTTTGATGCTAATGGATTTGATAAGGATGGCTTTAATGAACAAGGTTTTGATAAGAATGGCTTTGATCGGCAGGGCTATAATGCAGAAGGCTTTAACGAGAGAGGCTTGGACCGGGAAGGGTTTGACCGCAACGGCTATGACAGTGCAGGTTATGGCCGGGATGGATACAATCAAGAAGGTTTTAACCGGGAAGGCTATAATGCCGAGGGCTACAACCGGGAAGGTTATGACAGGCAAGGCTTTAATCAGGAAGGCTTTGACAACAATGGCTATGACGCAGCTGGCTATGACCAGCAAGGTTTTAACCGGGAAGGTTATGATAGAGAGGGCTATGACCGGGAGGGTTATCACCGGGATGGCTACGATGAAAACGGTTTCGACCGCAATGGATATAACAAAGAGGGATATGACCGAGAAGGCTTTGATAAACAGGGCTTTAACCAGGAAGGCCTGGATAGACAGGGCTTCGATAAGGAAGGTTATGATAGCAATGGTTATAACCGGGAAGGGTTTGACAAGAACGGTTATGACCAGGAAGGCTTTAACCGCGAGGGTTTTGACCGGGAGGGCTATAATGCCGAAGGATTTAACGAACAGGGCTTCGATCGGCAAGGATTTGACCGTGAAGGCTTCGATAAGGAAGGTTTCGGGCAAGACGGTTATGATCGGGAAGGCTTTAACCGCGAAGGATTTGACCAGGAGGGATATGGCCGCAATGGTTTTGACGCCAATGGCTATGACCGTGAAGGTTATGACGTAAATGGCTATAATGAACAAGGCTATAACCGCAGCGGATATGATGCCAAAGGCTATGATAAGAGCGGCTATGATAAGAACGGTTTTGATAAAGAAGGCTGGGACCGAGATGGTTATGGCCGGGATGGACTAAACCGGGAAGGCTTTGATCGGGATGGCTTTGATAAAAACGGTTACGACAAGGAAGGTTATGATCGGGATGGCTATAACCGTGATGGCCTGCAGCGCGAAGGTTATGACGAATATGGTTACGATAAGAATGGCTTTAACAAAGATGGTTATGACCGGGATGGATATGATCTGCAGGGTTTTGACTACGAAGGCTACAACCGGTCCGGCTATGACCCCTGGGGCTTTGACAAGCAGGGTTACGGGAAAGACGGATACCACTGGAGCGGCTATAATGCTGACGGTTATAACCGGGATGGATGGCACTGGAGTCAAAATCCCTACGAAGGTGATAGCCCCTTCAATGTCAGTACTAATCCTTTTGAAGAAGGTCGGGATGTTATTCTTACCGAGTGGAAGCCGACCGAGCCGCCACTGGGTGAACCCTATCCTAGAACCGTAGAGAAATACGGGGCCAAGCCCTGGACTGATGAACCGCAGACCTCGGTGCCAGGAGATGATAAGGCTATCAGTGTACCAGGCAGTGAAGCAGATTCTGACTTTGTGCCCGGGCCGGAAGATCCCATGGGAACCCTGGAGCATCATGACGTGGGTACGGGATCTGGTGCCGACACACCGGATGACAGCAGTATACCCCAAAATATTCCTGAGGAAGACTGGCCTGAAGATACTGGCAACATTCCTGCGGAGCAGGATACCAGTACAGACCTCCCGGAGGATTTGGAATTAAGTGATCCGAACACCTTTACAGTCACTGATCCGATAACTGGTGAGAGTACCACTTATGAGTATCCAGAAGGTTATACTGGCCCCCGGCATGGTGACACTAAAATTCTGGTCGGCAAGACTGATGGCCAGACCTACGAACTCGAGTATGATGCACCCAACGGGCGATGGGTTAATAAAGAATCCGGCAACTGGATGGATCCCAATGACTTCGAGCGCTGGCAGAACGACTTAGCGGAAGACAAGCGGCGCGCGGCTGAAGATATAGAAAAGATGATCAAGCGGGAAGACGCCAACAGCAAAGCTATCGATGAACACCTGAATACGTTCAAAGAGCTGGAGAAGATGGAAGAAGCAGCCCGCAAACATAATATAGGTACCCCGGGCGGACCTGGGGATGTCGAGAAGGCTATTGATGAACTGAAACAGGATATGGTCAACGGAAAAGAAATCGATGCTGACCGTATGGAGCGCATCAAGCGGATTATCAAAGGCAAGATCAGGGGTGACTGGACTGAGGATACCGGGGAACGCTGGCAGGAAGAACCCTGGTATAAGGATGTAAATTCTCTGGTCGAGGCAGGTATGGAAACATCCAGAGAGATTGTTACCGGTGAGGATTCAGAGGGTAATACCTCCTGGTTGGGTATGGCTGGACGAATGATGATCGCGGTAGGTACCGGAGGTGCTTCTGAATACGGGCTGACTGTCGCTGAAGCCATGTACCGAATTAAAGACAGCGTTGACAGGGGTGAATCTGACTTCAGAGCCGTGGCCAAAGCGATAGGGATGGTGGTAATGGAGGAGAGCTTCTCCAGGTACCTGGAAGGGGCTATGAAATGGGGTTCTGATGAGATGTTGAGGAGATTCCCGGCCCTGACCAATAAATTGGCGGATACCCTGGAATCTGCAGTACTAAAAATAATGAAAACTGATCAGGTCCTGAGTTCGAAGCTGGGGCTGATTGCCAAAGAAGGTGCAGATGAGACCGTGGACCAGATCAACAAACGCCTGGCCGAGTTGGGATCAGATGCAGCTGAAGAAGGAGCCGAGAAAATGGCGAAGGCTGCCACCAGGGGCGGCAGCTCAGCTGCAGATGAAGCTGCCGAAGCTATGGGCAAGAGTGCAGGTGGATCTGGAGACGAACTAGCAGAATCAGCCGCCAAACAAGCCGGAGGAACGGGAGATGAAGCTGCCGAATCTGCTGCCAAGAGCGCGGGCAAATCCGGAGATGAAGCAGCCGAATCAGCTGCCAAGAGCGCGGGCAAATCCGGAGATGAAGCAGCCGAATCAGCTGCCAAGAGTGCGGGCAAATCCGGAGATGAAGCAGCCGAATCTGCTGCCAAGAGCGCGGGTAAATCCGGAGATGAAGCCGCCGAATCCACTGCCAAGAGCGCGGGTAAATCCGGAGACGAGGCAGCCGAATCTGCTGCCAAGAGTGCGGGGAAATCCGGAGATGAAGCAGCCGAAT
>JAENZE010000016.1:13353-78084 GCA_016841425.1 Syntrophomonas sp.
GCAGCCGAATCTGCTGCCAAGAGTGCGGGGAAATCCGGAGATGAAGCAGCCGAATCCACTGCCAAGAGCGCGGGGAAATCCGGAGATGAAGCAGCCGAATCAGCTGCCAAGAGTGCAGGGAAATCCGGAGACGAAGCCGCCGAATCAGCTGCCAAGAGTGCAGGGAAATCCGGAGACGAGGCCGCTGAAGCTGCTGGGAAGCAAGCCGGAGGGACCGGAGACGAAGCTGCCGATGCAGCCGGCAAAGCCGGCCAGGAAGTTGGCGATCAGGCTGAAGCAACGGTTAAGGAAAACCTGAAAGATTTTGACAAGTTACCAGAAGCTCAGAAGGAAAAGTTGATTCAATCACAGCAGGGTTATGATGATTATGTTGAAGCTGCCGGCAACAAGGGCAAGAACCTGGTGGAAAAGGTGCAAAACGGTGAGCCAATCAGCACTGAAGACCTGCTTAATATGAAGTCAGACCCAGGTGCTATGAGAAGGTTTAAAGACGTAAAGGAGCTGGCTGATCTTCCAGAGGCAGAGGCGCGAAGGGTTCAGACCGCTTTTAACGAAGCCATAGATGAGAAGATATACAAACCCACTTATGGTGAGGTTCAAACCCATATTAAGGGTAACCTCGATGAGGCAGCCCTAAAAGCAAAATATGGCGATGATATCCAGATAGATGTGACCGTAGAGACTATCCGTACTCCCGGAAAAGAATATCATTCCTGGGACATCAATACCGATAACGATATCCACTCAGTTCTTACCATAAAGGATAAGAATGGTAACATTCTGGAAGTTAGAGAAATACCTCGTTCAGAGTGGGAAGACGTGTATTTTAAATCCTATTCTAAGAATACCGGGATGGTCGATGGTGCTGGTAATTTCAATGTCAACCTGGCTAAAGAACGATACCCGGACGTGGAATGGGATAAGATGGCCAATGATGCCGATAGATGCAAGGCCTGGGCGGAATTGCATGAGGAAGCGCCTACGGATGTTTTCCATCCCGAGGCAGCACGAGATTTCAGTACCGAGAAGACGGCCATACTGAACGGCAAGGCTCCCGAGGAAGCCGCGGCCGCTGTAGCCAAGCGTGGTGAGGGCACTCTGCTGGATGCTGAACAGCTGGCAGGGATGGAAACCTACAAAATTGGCCGGTACTGGAATGAAGGCAGCGTTAAGTCTCAAACTGAAGCCCTGGAACAGCTGGGCAAACTAGGTAGCCAGACTAAAGGCCTGGAACAGGGTTATTCCAACATGGGTTACAAAATCGAACCGATGCCGCCCAAAATGGAAGAAGCGCTTGAGGTAGTTAAGAATCGCAGTCTTGCCCCGGAAACCCGAGCAGCAAGACTGCAAGAACTTGGCTTTGATGGTCCGGCCGACCTGGCTAACAAGCTAGGTTCACGGATACATTCGCTTAGAATAGCTCAGAAATAGCAGGCGAGGAAAAGGAGGATAACATCATGAATAATGAGCAATTGATAAAAGGTAATCCGGAAATATTTAAGCTAATGCCCAGGGACATAGACCATATCTTTAAGCGGGCTAGCCTGACAGGCAATATCCTTTCGCCTTTCAGGTATTCCTCCACCGAGGCTGAATATCCAGAGCCTTCGGAATGGGCTCAGGCCCTGTTTCAGGACCCCATATTTGCCCGGGCTGCCCGGCTGCTTTTAGAGCCTGACTTGAAAATAATGTATCACAGCGGGGGCGGTGGCACCACGGAGGATGCCTTTCCGGTTCTGCTGCGCGCGGACGATTCTGCGGTACTTATGGCTGCTAAAAACAAGGACGATGATTTCTTGTGCCTGATGTTCCATGATATCAGCAGTTTTCTGGACTGGTGGTCTGGAATGTATACCAATCAAATAAAGGATGAATACCCGTCACCATTTAACAATGCTATGCCCCTGGAAACCCTGCTGGCTGCTCTGCACAGCATTGATATTTATCGCAGATCATATATGGAGAGTATGATGAAATACGATCTTGAGCAGGGCATGTCAGTTAGGAGGCCGGATTTCCTGGGCACTCTTACTCGGGCTCTGAATAGTGGTGATATACGCTGGCTGCTGCCCAGCTTATTCAGGTTAACCCCCGGGCTCACTGCGGTGCAACTGAAGCTGTTGCCGGATCATCTGGAGGCAGTTGAACAAATGGGGTTCATAAAAGCCTGGGTGGATGAAAGTCAGGAAAATATGTACACTATAGCCGAGCAGGGCAAAATATTGGGATTGGAATTCTGCCATACCTGGATGAGTTCCATAGGCTGGAAAGCTTCTATACTTAATGCCGGACAGGAAATGATTTTATCCCGGGTATACCTGGCTCCAACTGCATTTACCAATCACCTGTTTTCTTTCCAGGCGGTACCTTCCGGTAGTTTTGCCTGTAACCATCAAAGTTTAACCGGGGTTAAACTGCGAGAAAATTTGGACCAGTGGTTTAAAACCATATACGACTATGCTGCTAAGAAGATGGTGCAGCCTGTCCAGGCGGCAGTTCCCACGCCACCACCGGTTCCCAAGGCAGCGGCAGCTCCGCTGCCTATTACCGATTCACAACAGCAGGAAATTACTGGGCAGATTCCCCGTTCCGAAGTGCCTGCACCACCACCAGTTGGACAAAAACGTAAGATACCCAAATGCCCGGCCTGTCAAATTCAAATTGAGCAAGGTCAACGTTTTTGTGGAAGCTGTGGAACTCCTTTACCCAAGTCAAACTGGTAAATCAACAGGAGGGTTAATATGAATCAAGCTAAAACTTGCCAGAAATGTAAAGCTCAGATTGATGCAGGAGCTAAGTTCTGTCCTTACTGTGGTTTTAACAATTCATCGATCGATTCTTCACTGCAGCATTCGGGTGGGGAGCAGAATCTGGCAGGAGCTGTTCCAGCCGGACACCCGGCAAGGCCTAGCGCTGTGCCAGGCACATCAGAGACTCCTCCCGGTCAGCAGGGACAGAGGCCGGTGGTACCACCACCCCAGGCAGTAAACCCCCAGGTTTATCAGGGAGGAATACCTGGAGGGCCGCCGGGGCAAATACCTAACACAGGGATATCCTCGTATCCACCTCAGAATAACTATGGGGGAGCTCCACCCCGGGGAGCTTATCGCCCTCCTCAACCCAGGTCGAAAAAAAGCCCGGTGGGGAAGATAGTTCTAGCATTTTTATTGCTAGTGATAATAGCAGGAGGGGTATTGGTGTATAAGTCGTTAAATCCTGAAGGTAATCCCGTTCAGTCTGTTGGAGGAACATCTTCATGGGATAAGTTACTAAACTCGGTAAAAGGTGAAGACTTAAACAAACCCGAGACTTATCTGCCTGCTCCAGGCCTGCAGATGAGCTATTACGAAATGTACATGGATGGCGGTGAAGGCCCTCTGGACCTGGTAACCGCCAATATAATACCCAATGCAGTAGTAAGTGATGCCGCCATGTTTACCGATGGAGATGGAATAGTATACGGAGGAGTATGCCATTATTTTAAAAAGGCTGATGGCGGAATATATTATGTCTTCGATGAAGATCCAACCAACAGCTATCCAGTTCTTCCCGGAATTATACAGCCAGGAGTATCCTGGATCTATACCAGTGAATACGGAGATATAGTATACAGCATTAAACAGCTGGGAGCCAGCTGCACTTTAGACTGCGGTACTTTGACGGACTGCCTGGTGGTGGAAGAGGATAATCAGATATTTGGAACCCGGGAAGCAGCTTATTATGCTCCGGGTCTGGGACTGGTTTTGCGCCAGTCTCTTCCAGATGGAGCCAATGTATACCGACTTACATCCTATAAACAGATAGATGTCGGGGAAGCCAGATCTAAAATTTTAACCTACTCTGTTAACCACGAGCAGATTAACCAGCAGCTAGCTGGCCAGTAGCCAGTCGGCCACAAGGGGACGTTTTTGTTGTGGCCTTATCTTGCCTGTCGGAAGGCCACAACAAAAACGTCCCCTTGTGGCCCGGCGTAAAGGAGTACGTGGAATGAATGATATAAACAAAGGAACCCGGATAGAGTTGGTCCGCAGAATTATCATGGCAGCAGCGGTTATGCTGGGTATTGGATTTATCGGTTATGTAGCCCCGGCTATGATTACCCTGGAATGGGTAGATTTCGCTCGGGAACAGGCCGGGGAGCTGGAATCTCCCTATGGTTTTATCACTGAAGAAGATAAGCGTCTGGCCGCCCTGCCTTTGGAAGAATATATCGCTGAAATTACCGGGGGTAAAACACTTAATCTAGATCCTGGACAATGGGGGGACTTTTTTCAACAGGTATACCTGGCCAGTTCAGGTCAGTATGTGGGGTCGACTTATGGCGACCGAATCAGTGATATGGATAAGCGATGGTATTTTTCACCGGAAGAAAAATCGGTGCAGGTATTCTTTCGGCCGGATGAATTACCAGCTTCATCCTGGGGGCTCAGTCGGCATTTGGATACAGTTTATCTAAGCCTGATTAATCAAAACGGGGTTTCCTACATAGAATCAATCTATTGGGATTATACTGATCCCTACAATAGACCTTATAATCAGCCTCCAGCCAGGATGCTTTATCCACTGCGGACGGCAGGTGTGGCAGTTCTAATTGCCGGCATAATTCTTGCTCTGGCTCTTCCCCGGAGAAGGCCGGAGGCAGGCGATATTGCTTATCGGGCTGGATCTATAACAGCCGGTGATTTTGTGGGTTTGATGCTGTTTGGGGTATTCCTCGCACTGCCAGTACTGATCAGTGAAGGCAGCACACAGGTATTCGGGGATTTGTGGATTATAACCGTTGTTATGATATTTATGGCCTCCTTCGGTGTTATGGTTTTGTATGCAAACGGATGGCATGCTTCTTACCGTTTAAAACTACTGCCAGAGGGCTTATTCAGGACCACCTTTAAAGGTGTTGACCAGTACTATTACTCAGACATATCTTCCGTAGAGGAAGTCTTGCTGGTATATCCTAAATGGTTCCTCTGGGCCTTCAGAATATTGATGCTGTTTGCTTTGCTAACCGGGAAAGGGGCCTCAACCTCCACGGCAGGACCGTACCTGCTGGCTGAATCAGCTTCTTATGCAGGCCTGTTGGTAAAAAACCGGGATGGCAGACCACTATACATCTGGTATGCTGATCAGATGGGCAATGTGATTCTCCCGGGATATGAACAGGTTATTAATGAGTGCCGGCAGCGGGGGATAGTATATAATGACGAGCCCCGGGTAGTGCAGGGATTCATGTACATGAAATAGGAAGAGGACGGTTTGAGACCACTGAAAAAGTCCCAAAACTTGCGCCAGGGTATGTATAAATATACTGGCGGCCGTTGGCGAAGCATGGGTAACAACATCCTGCGAAGGCGATTAGCGGAAGGGGGCGAGCGGCACGGACGCCGCGAGAGCGCCGCTGAGCACGGATGCGAATTGGCGCTGTACCCCTGGAGGTAATCGACAAGCAGTTAATGTTGTCCATGCGCAGACTGGGAGCAAGTGTATTTATGCATACCCGTTTACCCAAATAGCCTTTTTCGTGGTCTCGAACTGTTCCCTTGTTTCTGTTCCCGTGGCTCAAACTATCCTTATGCCAACAGGCTTTGGTACAGGGCAGCATGGGCATTAAATTCTGTTTCCGGTTGGAATTTAAGCTGGATCATTTCAGCAGCGGCTCTTCCCATCACTTGTTTCAAGTTATTATCCAGGATGAGTTTTTGGGCTGCCTCCAGCAGTTCAGACTTGTTTCCCGCATAAAATCCCTGGACTCCATGTTCAATGATACCTAGATTACCAGGAACTGCTGTCAGTATGGCCGGGATGGATAGACTCATAACTTCCAGGGCTGCTTGAGGCTGCCCCTCGGCCAGTGATGTATTGAGCACCACATCGGCCAGTTGATAATAAGCCTTTACCTGGTTGTGAGGTATTTCCCCCAGATAGCTGACCCAGGGCAGGTCCTGCATACGCTGCAGGATCATATCACTATAATCTTCTTCTATTGCTGCACCCATTATCAATAACCTGACCTCCCTATATTCAAACCATAATTCTGATAAGGCATCGAGGGCCAGGTCGATGTTTTTAACCTCCCTGAGACCACTGGGCAGAATGAAAATAAAATCTTTGTCCTGTAATCCCAGCTCCTCTCGGCTAATAACAGGTGAATCTTCCAGGCATACTCCCTGGGGAATTAACTGCAATTTACTCTGAAACTCAGGATATGCAGCAGCTATCTCTATTTCAAATTGCTGATTAAATACAATGATTCTCTTAACTATTCGCATGCTCTGCAGCACCAAATCTCTATCTTTACCGGCCAGATCATAATTGATGTCAGTTCCAGTCATGGTCAGGACCAGCGGCAATCTGTGCAGATCAGGTCCCTTATTAAGAACCCGGGCGAAATGCAGGCCATGAAAGCCATGTACCAGCGAATACTTGTGGATGGCCAGGCCATGATGGAGGGTTCGCTCCCAGTCTTTATCTTCCAGTGAAAGCAGGTCGATATTTATTCCCATCTGCTTTAAGCCGGTCTGGATTCTTTCACTGGTCAGAGAATTGCCGCGCTGACTGCGGTGAAAAGGAGTCAGCAGAAGAACTGCTTTTCCACTTGGATGCAGAGTATCATAATTAATTAACACAGTGAACCTCCCGCTTTTATAACCTGGAAAGCCTCACAGAATTCTCCTTTGCCGGTTAAAACACCCCGGTAACGATTCAGGCCTTGTACCGCATCGTCATACCTGATCATTTCCAGCTGTGACTGGTGACAGCGGAGAGCCGCCAGCTTGGCGGGCATAAAACTGCTGATGTCTTCTATATAGGAGGGCCGCTGAAGGGGGGTCCATACTTCATAAGCCAGGATAGTTGAGATGGACCAGGGTTCAGCCGGGCAATCCTGGAACCATGGCCCAGCTGCCTTGCTGCTGGCTTCGGCTGCCAACTGCCAGGTAACCTGATGGTCATGAACTGCATCTTCAGCGTGAGGTACATATATGAGAGAGGGTTTATATATACGTATAATATTCACCATTGCCACCAGGTTTTCCTGGTTATGGGAGATGAAACCATCAGGCATACCCAGGAAGGCCAGTTGGCTAACTCTCAGCAATGCTGCTGCCTCACGGGCCTCCCGCTCTCTTATGACAGCCAGCTCGGCTTTGGTATATTTGAGGCTTCCAGCTTCTCCTGAAGTTAGATAAACTATGCTTACCTTATTGCCATTTTGAACATGCTTGGCAATACTGCCGCCACAGCCAATTATATCATCATCCGGGTGGGGAGCGAATACCAGAATATTTTTCATAAGAACCTCCCTCCATAATAATAGGTTTAGATTCCAAAAAATTAGATCTCATAAACAGTCTAATTAAAAATAGTGAAAATATCTAATAAAATTATTGACTGAAAGTTAACCAATCAATAAAATTGATTTTTAATGCAAAATATAGTTGACATTATGCAATGTATATATTACATTTAGATTGGATGTAACATATATATTGCATTAAAGGGGCTGTTAGTGTTGTGAGAAATCGAATGCGTATGTATCGGGCGGGGTCGGGGCTGACCCAGGAAGAACTGGCATCTAAGGTGAACGTAACCAGGCAGACTATAGGACTTATCGAAGCTGGAAAGTACAATCCTTCCTTAAACCTTTGTATATCTATATGTAAGACCCTGGGAGCAACATTGAATGAAATATTTTGGATGGAGGAAGATCAAGATGTTTAAAAAAACTATTAAAGATGAAAGGATTGTCGGGGAGCAGCGGCAGCTGAATTCAGAAGGGTTCGGTCTGCTATATATGGGCTTGCTGGTAGATGTCTTCTATAGGAGTGTGATAGCCAGGCAGAATATTGCTGAATTCTGGGATTTAGCCCTGCTTTTCTGGGGGGTAACTTTCTATGTAGCAGTTCGCACGATGGGAAGAGGTATTGCCTACTATGGAGGCAAGAAGAATATAGTCAGAAAAGTGCTGCCTTCGGCTGTTATTGCGACGATAGCCGGAACCTTAACTCTCAAATGGATGGACCCTGCTCTCACCATTGGTCAAATGGCTTACAATGGACTGATTTTCCTAATTGGGTTTTCCGTAGTAACTGGTTTGATGTATTGGATCTCTGATAAAAAGGCCAACCGGATATAGAGGATGATTCTAATTTATTAGAGAAATAATATAAATGGAATATACGGGGAGTAAGCCTGGGAATTTTGATTACGGGGGCTAAAGATGATAATATTTATTGCTATTGATGATACTGACAATATAAATGAGGGATCTACCGGAAGGACTGCTAATCAGCTGAGAAATTTCATTGAAGAGAGAGGTTGGGGGATAACTGCTCCAGTGACTCGCCACCAACTGCTGGTGCATCCAGATGTGCCCTATACTTCTCATAACAGTGCTATGTGTTTTAAGGCAGATATCATGTCGGAAGTTTATCATGAATTGATTGAAGGTGCTGGTCGATTTCTAAAGACAGCCAGTGCTTCTGGTTCAGACCCAGGGCTGTGCGTGGCCAGGGAAGACGGGATAGTCTGTCCATCAGAGCTGTATGCATTCGGGTATCGGGCTAAGACTGAGATAATAACCAAAGAGGAGGCTTACACGCTGGCTGAACGCCTTCAAGTGCACCTGTCCGAGCATGGTGGTACAGGAGATGGAATTATAGGTGCCCTGGCCGGGGTAGGATTAAGAATGTCAGGAAATGACGGCAGGTTCCAGGGCCGGACCAGTCTAAGACCTGCAGGTGAGGTTATGAAGGTAGAGGCAATCAAGAGTTCCAGTGATATAGAAGTCGTAGAAAGTTTAGATGGGGATATCCTGCATGATTCTGAGGATGTAATACTGGGAGATGTTATTAAGACGGTGCTCCTGGGCCACAAACGAAAATTGCTGGTATACCGCAACGAGATCGATATATGGCAGACCTGCAACAAGCAGCAACTACGAAAATATTAGGGTGCGACAGGGGACGGTTCTCGATTGTCGCATTTTTCACTTATTTTTTAGCTGGCTTCATATTCCACGTTAAAATGCTACAATCGAGAACCGTCCCCTGTCGCACTGTTGCACTGCTTCTGAAGCTTCCAGCGGCAGCCCAGTTTCCCGGTGATACTCGTCTATGATCATGGTTAGCCATTCCGGGTACAGATTCAGTACATCAACCATATCACGGGTTATAGCCGAGGTCAGAGCCTGCTTCTGTTCAATTGAGCAACCCTGTGCCATTTTTATTTAGATAATCGGCATACAAATCCTCTCTTTTGCCCTGATTAAGGTTAAACTTATTGTATGGTTTTTTTCATTCGCGGGGCTGAATATATACGCAGAAAATACTAACAGGTAATTCGACGTATGCGTGGAATCCTTAAATTAACACAAGCTATTTCCAGGAGGATAATACCAGCAGGGGGGGGATACTAATGGCTATAAAAACGGGACGGGCAGATAGCACAGCAACTGTGGTTATTGATTATGAGCGATGTACTGCGTGCGGACTCTGTGTACAAGTATGTAAGGGTGTTCCCCTGTACCTGGAAGGTGACCAGGTCATTATTGATCCGGACCGTCTCTTCGGCTGTGTTGGATGTGGTCACTGTGCAGCTATATGCCCGCTGGAGTGCATAACGGTGGAAGGCCGGGAACTGTCAGCGAGTGACCTGCTTCCATTACCACCGCTGGATTCCCGCGCATCTTACCAACAATTGTATAACCTTTTGTTTTCTCGCCGCAGTATCAGGGAGTTTAAAGAGCGGGAAGTTGAACAGCCGATAATTGATAAAATTATTGATTCAGTATCGACAGCTCCTATGGGACTGCCGCCATCCGATGTTGAAGTACTGGTACTAAGGGGCAGAGAAAAAGTGAGCCAGCTTTCCGGAGACATAATTGATTATTTTAAGAGAATCAAATGGATGTTTTCTCCTGCGGTTTTATTAATAATGAGACCTCTGCTGGGAAAAGAATTCTATGAGTCTTCTAAAACCTTTCTTGCTCCAGCGATAAATTTTTTTATAGCAGAAAAGGAGAAGGGGATCGATTATCTTTTATATGATGCTCCGCTGGCTATGTATTTTCACGTTTCGCCTTACGCGGATCCGGTTGATCCGCTAATCGCTGCTGCTTATGCCATGATAACTGCTGAAACTCTGGGTCTGGGCAGCTGTATGATAGGCACGGTAGCCTATGGTTTCAGATACAGCAGGGAACTGAAGAGGAAATACGGTATTCCGGCTAAAAATCAGCAGGGCATAATGGTAATTATGGGCTACCCAAAGGTAAAATACCAGCGGGGCATCAAGCGCAGTCTGGCCGGAGTTAGCTATTACTAATTATTAATATGTAGTTATAACTACCGGAATCGTTTTAGAAGCTGTCCTCTAATATTCTCCCTTGAGAAATTTGCGGGTTCTGGGGTCCCGGGGATCATGGAACAGATCTCTGGTGGGTCCCTGCTCCAATATATGTCCATCCCACATAAGAAACATTTGTTTGGCTAGCTTTCGAGCCTGGAAAAGTTTGTGAGTAATTAGTATAATAGTGGTTGCCTTTTCTTCGTTTATATATTTAATATAGCTCTCAATTTCGATGGAACTGGAGGGATCTATATTGGAGGTCGGTTCATCCAGGAACAAGACCTTGGGATTCACTGCCAGAGCTCTGGCGATCGCCACTTTTTGTTTTTCTCCACCAGATAATTTTCGAGCCGGGTAATTAATAAAGTCCAACATTCCGAGGAGCTCAAGGCTTTCCTGAACCTTCACTTTAACTTCTGGTTCCGGTGTTTTTCTTGTTTTTAAGCCGTATGCCACATTGTAAAATACTGACCCTTCGAACATGTACGAGGACTGGGTTACCATAGCCATCTGTCTTCTCAGTCGCAAGAGTTGAGTCGGAGCCCAGTGTATATGTTCTCCCAGTACCTCAAGTTTGCCCGTATCGTTTAAGGTCAGAAGTGAGATTACCCGTAAGAGAGTCGTTTTTCCCGATCCATTGGGACCCAGAATGCCATAAATATGGCCTGCTTCGATTTCCAGATGCTCAACATTTAGTACTTGACGATCTCCATAGTTTTTGGTTACGTTAAATAATCTGAATAGTGCTGTCATCTTTGAACGACCTCTTTTCCAGTTTCAATATGATGAGCATAATGATAAATGCTAGAAGCAAAAGGATAATTCCAATTCCCAGAGCCCGGCTGTCATGACCCATCCTGGTTTCCAAGACGATGGAGGTAGTCAAAACCCTGGTCTTGCCCTGGATATTTCCCCCTACCATCATAACTGCACCCACTTCAGCAATTAAGCGTCCAAGTGCTGTCGTTAATGCTGCTATTATGCCTATGCGCGATTCTCTGATCAAAGTCAAGATTGCCTGGGTGCGTGTAGCTCCCAGCATGACTGAAGTATCGTAAACTTCTTGCTGCTGGGTCATCACTGCCCGAGCGGTTAACCCGCATACCAGGGGGAACCCCAAGATTACCTGAGCGATGATCATGGCGGTGGGGGTAAAGAGCAGTTGGAAGTCACCCAGAGGGCCGCGGTTGCTCAGAAAAAGGAAAACTATTAATCCCGCTAGAACCGGGGGAAGCCCCATAAGAGTATAAGTGATGTTTAAAATTAGCCTGCGGCCATGAAAGTTCTTTAAGGCCAGGAAAGCACCAGCCGGAATTCCTATAATACCAGCAATAATAAGTGCTGTTAGTGAAACATGAAGTGATAAAAGAGTCACTTGGATCAGTTCCTGGTCCAATGACAAAATCAGCATGAAGCCTTCTTTTAGTCCCTGCCATATTACATCCATTGATTATCCCTACTTCAATAAAATTGGAAGCAGGTGGTGAAAGGTCTTTTTCACCCCTGCTTCATTTATCCTAAATTAATAATGCCTTGACCTAGTTGGCATCTGGAGTAAATAAAGGTGAACCAAACTGTTCGGTTCCATATTCTCCTATTAATGCCTGGGTGTCTTCACTGATAAGCCATTCGATAAAGGCAGTAGCTCCCTCATAGTTAACATTTGGATATTTTTCCGGGTTTACAGCTATAACTCCATATGGGTTAAACAGGATTTCATCACCTTCGACCATTGGTTCCAGTGAATAGTTGTCCTTGTTAAATAAATAGGTGGCACGATCAATAAGAGTATAACCCTGCATTTCATCTGCCATGCGGTAGGTATCCCCCATGCCTTTTCCTACAGAATTATACCAGGTACCAGAAGGTTCACAGGCCCCTGCTTTCCAGATGCCCAGTTCTTTTTTATGGGTCCCGGACTCATCGCCGCGGGAGAGGAAAGTTGCGCCTGTTTCAGATATTTTTATAAGAGCAGCAGCAGCATCAGTTCCGCCTTTAATTCCAGCCGGATCCTCAGAAGGACCTATAATAAGAAAATCGTTATACATTACATCATGACGGTCAACTCCGAAACCGTCCGCAATGAATTGATCTTCTGCAGCCCGAGAATGAACCAGTAATACATCAACATCACCGGCTTCACCCATACTCATGGCGGCTCCAGAGCCAACGGCGATTACTTCTACTTCATAACCGGTCTTTTCCTCAAAAACAGGTAATATGGCATCCAGCAGTCCTGAATCCTGGGTGCTGGTAGTAGTGGCTAATTTCAACTGGGGATTTTCCGGTACGGGTGCGGTCTCGGCAGTTTGCTCCTGCTGGGGTTCTTCCGCCGCCTGTTTTTCACATCCCGTAAAAGTGAAAATTGAAGCCATAAGCATTAGTGCTAATAGCAATGCAAGTATTTTATGATTTAATAATCTTTTCAACATAAATTCCTCCCAATCTTCTAAATATCATAAAAAAAGAAATAACAGATTTAGTGGCCGTAAAAGGCCATAAAAACTGCTAATCAATTTATCATAGGCATCGTCTCCTTTCCAAAAGGGAGGCTCGCAAGTTTCCCGGCAAACCCTATCGGTCTACGCACCATGGTCAAAACTTTAGGTTTCATAGACTCGGAGATATGTAAATTCTACTTATTTATTATTCGAGAATTGAAGTATTTTGTCAAGATGACAACGGGGACGGTAATTGTCATCTGTTCTACATAAAAGAAAAAAATCCGTCTGTCTCAGGGGTAATTTGTCTCTTGAATAAAAGGCAAGACCCCGACTTTGTGAAAAACCCGTCAATAAGAACTGACGGGTATAAGGCAGTAACTTAGTGCAACACACCTGACAAAAATATTGCCAGAATATTTGGACGCGGGAGTGAAAAAATATATTAGAACATTAATAATGTTATAAGGAGGGATTATTTTGGAGCGACAGCAGCAGATAAATTGCTCGGTTGCAGACTGTATGTATAATGCAGACGGAAAGGTGTGCCAGTTGGAGTCAATTAAGATTGGCTATTTTCATGACCCAACTACTCCTGATCAGCAGAGCCTGTGCGCTGACTTCTGCCGAGAAGGCGAGGTAAGATCTGAAGTTCATTTGGACGGAAAGGGGTATCGCTAAGATGAAATCACAGCAGATATTTTGTGAAGTGGACAGCTGCAAGTATTTCGATCAACAGGGAAAGTGCAAGCTGCAGGATATCCAGGTTGGCCCGGCTGGACCATTCTTTTATGGACAGAATAACCACGATACGGTTTGTGAAAGCTGGGAAGAGAAAAAATAGCGTTATTGGGGTCAGCACCAAACGACATTTTCTGGTTTATTGGTTGGTGGCTGACCCCAGTAGTTTCAGTTAGGGATTATATTATTATATTGGCTTAAGTGGCCGAGGACGAGAAGATTATTAACAAAGGCGTTTAACTGCTAACATTAATTGCTAACAACGAGAATCATATTCGATTATATTAAATCAGGGAGATCGGGCTGTTTTTTGTTAGGAAACAGATATTTGAAAATACTGCCCAGACCGAGGGAAAGTATAGCTGCTCCCAGGATCCAACCTACCAGAGGTATTTTTACTACCAGCATCAATAAAAGCAGCAGGGCCAACACCAGCCAGATATCATAGCCGCCATAATTAATACGTGGTTTTATCAGTTCGGCGAGGTATTGGGCCACTATAAGGATGCTTACATACAGGGACATACCATATATTAGCAAGATTAACAATCCTGCTGGAATACCTATCACAGTAATACATAGTAAAAATACTAGCAGGGGAGTGGCCAGTAGCAAGAGCAGACCAATACCTGCACTTTCGCCAGGATTATTTTTGGCTGGGTTAATTATCTGTTGCCAAAAATCCTGATTCCATAATCTAACAACGCCCCATATAACAAGCAAACCGGCCAGGTTTATTAATAGACCGCGCAAAATACCCCAGTAGGAAACAGTCGGACTCTGCGGGGAGCTTGGGGTTGACTTGGACCAATGCTCTTCTCCAGTTATTATTGTTCCAGGTGTAATTACTGCTTTTTCCAAGCTCCGATAGTATAAGTTACCGCCAATTTGTGCGTTATCCAGTTCTAGTCTTCCCACGTCAAAAATTTCAATATCTTTTCCTATAACACCCGAAATATATAGATGTTCCATGCTGCCCTTTAAATTACGTTGCAGATTGCCTTCCAGTCTGGAAGAGTCAGCGAAAACCAGCATATCCCGCTCAACCGCAGCCAGGCTGCCAAAACCAAGATACTGACTGAAAACAGTTGCGGAGCCAGTGGTAACCCCCTGCAGTCGAACGTTTTGGCCGCCCAACCTCAGGTCTCCTCTGACCGGACCGGAGATGCTGATATTTTGAGCAGCAGCTATGATGTCGCCGGTAACCTCACCGGTTATGGAAATATCATTGCCTGCAGCATAAATATCTCCATCAACTATGCCGTCTATCCTGATACGTTCCCCGGCCATTAACAGGGGACCCTCGACTACCTGCCCGGCAGGCACATAATCTACTGCTGCATCAGCTTGCAGAGTGTCAACAGGGATTAGCAGCAATAGGGTGATAAAGAATACCAGCTTAAACCAGTATTTGCCCATCAGATTACCTCCTCCAAAATGCATTAACTTATCTCAATTATATGGCCTAAGTAAGAAAATGAACATTATAAATATGTTATCTGATATATTATAAATTAAATATCCTAAAGAATTAAGCTGCAGCCCAGTAAAGGTAAAAACAGGTTTGGCAGTCGGCCCCATTTTAGGCAGAAGATGTGCACGGCACTATTGAGGATGCAATTCCGGGCTCGTCGAGTTCGAAAGGAAAGAGGGATTAGAGTGTGTGGACGTTTTTCCATTATTGATGATATAGATAAGATCTGCCAGCGTTTCAGCTGCCGCGCTGTAAAGCTGGATTTTAAACCGAGATTTAACGTAGCTCCTACCCAGGAAGTGCCGGTAATTATTAGCAAGCAGGGCTGCAATGAATTAATAATCATGCGCTGGGGTTTAATACCATCCTGGGCTAAAGACAGTAAAATAGGCAGTCGCCTTATTAATGCACGTATGGAAACCATAAGTGAAAAACCTTCTTTTAGAAGTTCCTTCCGTCATAGACGCTGCATTATTCCTTCCAACGGTTATTATGAGTGGCAGAAGAACGGAAAAGAAAAGCTGCCCTATCGCATAGTTATGGACACGGAAGAAATGTTTGGCTTCGCGGGTTTGTGGGACCGATGGTTGGATGAGGCCGGCCGGGAATTACTGAGTTTTACCATTATCACTGCAGAGGCCATCCCTGCGGTGAACAATATACATAATCGCATGCCTTTTGTACTTAGGAAAGAAGAGGAGCAGTCCTGGCTGGATGGCGGGCATGGACAAGATTTTATGAATATTCTCAAACCGGCTGAGAATCTAATGTCTTACCGGGTAGCAGCTATTGTAAATTCCCCGGCCAACGATGTACCAGCCTGTATTGAAAAAATAAGTTAACGGTGCCAGGCACCAACTTATTTACTTATTATTCCAATCAGGGTGAAAGATAAGTGCTTCTTCAGGTGTATTATTGTTATAAATAGTTACTTGAAAGGGAGTGGTTCTGTGTCACATCGTCGCCTGATAACTTTTATCGTGTTGCTATTTCTGATATTTATGGCCAGCCTGCCGGCCGGGCAGGCCAGAGTAGCAGTGGAGAAGGATGTAACCATTTTTATGGATGGGGAGCAGTTGATTTTCCCCGATCAACAGCCATTCATTGACAGCAATAATCGTACTCTGGTACCGGCTAGATTCTTCGCGGAAGCTCTGGGAGCCGCCGTTAGCTGGAATGAGTTCCAGCAGCAGGCAACTATCACCAGAGCCACAGGTACAATAACCCTTACCGCGGGTGAACATGATGTTCTGATTCACCCCGATACTATTGAGAAGATGGATACGGTTGCTACCATCAGAAACGGCCGTCTATTGATTCCCCTTCGGTATATCAGTACTTATTTGGGTTGTGATGTAAGCTGGGACGCTTCCCGGCGAATTGCTCATGTATTTACTCAAGAACAGGATGAAGGGGAGCAGCATCGCTTAATTGAAGCAGCCGGGCAGGCTCTATTGGAACTGCCCAGGATTAATTCCCAGGAAAAAATGCAGGAACTGCTCAATGAGTCCGGTAATCTATACAATAAAGCCAAGGCTGATGACGGATTAAGGATATCTCAGGATCAAATGGAGGCGGACAGCACAAAACTGCAGGCTCCAGTTCCAGCTATGGAATCAGCTGCTTCTGACTATTCCGGAACTAATGTACAGGTAGAAGGGGTAGATGAAGCCGATATCATTAAAACCGATGGTCAATACCTGTATCAGGTGCGAAATAACGAAATTCTTTTGATAAAAGCCTATCCTGCAGCAGAACTGTCAGTTAAGTCGAGAATAAAGCTGACAGAAAATCCTCAGGATATTTTTATAGATGATAATAGACTGGTAGTAATAAGTAATGATTACAGCGGATATCCTTATCCCTATGAAAGTGGGATCGAAAGCGACCTGAGAATTATGCCTCCTTATCCGTATCAAAACGGACTTATAATATCAACTTATGATACCAGCATCAAAACCTCACCGGTAAAATTAGATACCTTCAAGATGGAAGGCAGATATATTTCTTCCCGAAAAATAGGCAGCAGCGTATATATTATCAGCAGTCAGTCGGTTTATACTCCTTATAAACCAGTGTACTACATCAATAACACCCGAATAGAAAAACCCTACAGCGAAATCAGGTACTTTCCGGACATTGTTCACGATACTTATCTGCACATCGGAAATGTTAATCTTGACGGCAGCAGTAAGTTCAGCCAAGAAACTTATCTCAGCTCAGGAAGCAGCATCTACTGCTCGGCAGATAACCTTTATATAACGGCAGTGGAATATAATTCCGGGTATTATCTTTATGATTATCGTACCCCTCAAGAATCCACCTTGATATTCAAATTCAACCTGGCGGACGGCATAAAATACAGTGCTAAAGGTGTGGTTCCGGGTACATTGCTCAACCAGTTTTCTATGGACGAATACAATGGGTATTTTCGTATCGCAACCACCACCAATCAGTGGTCCAGCACCGACTCTCAGAACGCCGTATATATACTCAATAATAACCTGGACCAAGCAAATTCAATTACCGGTATTGCTCCAGGTGAAAGAATATATTCTACTCGTTTCCTGGGGGACCGTCTCTATATGGTTACCTTCAGACAGATGGACCCATTTTTCGTCATTGACCTTGATCCCCAGAACCCAAGGGTGCTGGGGAAATTGAAAATTCCAGGTTTCAGCAGCTACCTGCATCCTTATAATGACAACTATGTAATAGGCCTGGGATATGACACTATGCCTACTAAATCAGGGGGAGTTGTTCAGGGTGGAATAAAAGTTGCTCTATTTGATGTCAGCGATGTAAACAATCCCCGGGAAGTCAACAAGGCGGTCATAGGTACGGCTGGAAGTACTTCAGAAGCTTGTGATAACCACCGGGCATTCTTGTTATACGATGACCTGCTGGCTTTCCCAGCCAATGTCTATGCAGTTGACAGCAGCAGGAGCTACTACGGTGCCTTTGAATTCCAGGGTGCTTATATATACTCGGTCTCGGAAAAGGGACTGAGTTATACAGGGCGGGTAACTCATCTGAGCTCAGAAGATTACTTGAAGGCCGGGGATTACTGGTATGACAGCAATAAAAATGTAAGAAGAATCGTGGTTATTGGCGATAATCTATACACCATATCGGCTGACCAGATCAAGATAAATGATCGTTCTACCCTTCAGGAGCTTAACCACTTGTCTACGGTGAATTGAATCTGAATCTGAATACCCCGGCGCCAGGAATAACAACCCTGGGTCGGGGTATTTATAATATTGGGCCAGGGAACCTGTCCCCCTGGCTCATGATAGGCTGGAAATATGGCAGGCAAATAATGTATATTGAAAGGTAGGTAGTCAAACTCAACTTGAGTAATAAGACTACAGGTGATTTACATAGTATGTCTATCAACAACGATATTGTACAAGGAGGTAATCGGGTGAATAATTTTACTTATTACAACCCCACCAAAGTATATTTTGGCAGAGATACTATAAAAAACATTGGTCGGGAGCTGCGTGAGAATGGCATCAGAAAAGTAATGCTGGTCTGTGGGCGCCAATCTATTTTTTCTACTGGTGTTTATGATCGAGTATCCGCTTCACTGGTAGGATGGCATGTCGATTTTATACGCTTCAGCGGTATTCAGGCTAATCCTATTTTAAGCAAGGTTCAAGAAGGTATAAAATTGGCCCGTCAGCAGGAGGTAGATGCGGTTTTGGCAGTGGGTGGAGGTAGTGTTTTTGATTCTGCCAAAGTCATAGCCGCGGGGGTTAAATATGATGGCGATGTTTGGGATTTGTTTACCGGCCAAGCTAGAATAGAAGAAGCACTGCCGATTTTTGGGGTGTTGACCCTGTCTGCTACTGGCTCGGAGATGAATGGCAATGCAGTTATTACAAAAGCAGACGAAAACAAGAAGTGGGGTATAGGTTCCCGGCATTTATATCCCCGGGTATCGATTATTGACCCGGAATTTCAGTCAACACTTTCAGCCCGGGATACTGTGAATGGGGCAGTAGACATTTTAAGCCATGTTTTTGAGTTGTATTTTGATGGCAGTAAAAATGTGGAGCTTATGCAAGAATACTCGGAGGCCATTATCAGAACGGTGATGAAATACATAAAAATTTTGCTGGCCGATCCGGATGATTATGAAGCCCGAGCCCAGATAGCATGGGCGGCCACCCTGGCATTAAATAATTCCAATGGCACCGGACGAAGAGGCGGGGATTGGGCATCCCACGATATAGAACACAGTGTGAGCGCTTTTTACAATGTAGCCCATGGAGCTGGTCTGGCGGTAGTGACTCCGGCCTGGATGCGATATGTATACCAGGAAGATCTGGAAACTTTCGCCCGGTTTGCAGAAAAGATTTTTAACATTACCACAGGGACTCAGGAAGAAAAAGCTCTGCAGGCCATCGAGCAGCTGATTAAATTCTTCCAGGAAATCGGCGCTCCGGTCACCCTCAAAGAATTGGGAGTCCAATACGAAGATCTGGAGAAGATGGCTGAAAACGCCGTACAGCAAAGATCCCTGGGGAGACTGAAAAAATTGCAGAAAGAGGATGTGCTGACTATTTATAAAATGGCCTATAAATAGAAAACACCAGGAGATATTTATTATTAGGGTGTTTTAGAAAGGTATGAGCCTCCCGGCTATGGTTATTTAGACTTCTTAATAGATTAACAAGAACCTAAGCCACCCATTGTGCCATGAATGAAGGGCTTAAATAGAGCAGATTACGATTGACTGCTTGAACCAGCAAGTATACTAATCAGTATGAAACAAGAAGTATTTGGAGAGAGGAGGATCTAAACTATGAAATCGTTTAAACATGAAAAATCAATAGCCGTGGTGATAATCTGCGCCTGGTTGATGTTGATGCAGATACCCTTGATGGCGAGTACCGAAAGTACTTATCGGCCGATTCAACTGAATATGAATGGGCAGTATCTTTACAGTGATGCAGATCCGATAATAGTTAATGGACGTACTCTGGTTCCCCTGCGGGTTATTTCCGAAGCCAACCAGGCTGAGGTAGAGTGGGATGATAATAGCAGAACTGTTACAGTAACAAGGAGGAATGAGGCAGGGGCAGACCTGAAAATAATTATTAGCATTGATTCTGTCGAAGCTAGAATTCAAAGAGGTGTTTTGGTCCAGGAGCGGATTCTGGATGTACCAGCCCGGATAATTAACAACCGTACCATGGTGCCGGTGAGGTTTATATGCGAAACATTAGGACTCGATGTTTACTGGGATGGGGAAAATCGGATAGTATATTTATCCCAAAACAGGGATGATTTTATACCGGCTCAGGTTGCTGCTAAAGAGATTAAATATCAAAACGAGTGGATAGACGTAAACCTGCAAATACCGATTGTGAGTGGTTTAAACCATATTGCAGTCCAGGAACTGCTGAATAATAAGCTGGAAGATGATGCGATACAGTTTAAGAATTCAATAGAGAAGGATGCTGAAGAATATTATCAAGAAGCAGCCAGTAATGAAGAATTGCATTTCTGGCCTTATTCAGCTTATACTGCTTTTAGCGTCGCATATAATAAGAATAATACGCTGAGTTTAACAGTGGATTATTATGGTTATACCGGGGGGGCTCACGGTTATACAAGCAGGGTTGCTTATAATTACGACCTTATAAGCGGAGAAGAAATAGACTTAAGTGATCTTTTTATTGGTAGTTTTGATTTCAGATCAATATTAAATCAGGAAATAAAGCGGGAGATTCAGCAGAACCAGGATATTTATTTTGGTGAAGATATCGTATCCTTCTCCGGTATTAGAGAAGACCAGCCCTTCTATATCGATGATGATGGCATAGTGATCTACTTCGGACTATATGAGATTGCGCCTTATGCTGCAGGAATACGTGAATTTAAGATACCATTTACTTTGCTGGAGGAAGGAATGAAATATACCCTGTAGATTTCTAAAACCAGACATGTGAATACGCTATTGATTCCCGTCCCCTGTATCCTATTAACAAATGGAAAATATTTAGAAAAATATCCCGAAAAAAGTAGGAAAAAAATGAAAATGTGTCTAATAACAGAGTGAAGAGGTATTTATAATCTCTTGTATACATTTGGGTTTGCATTACGCATAGAATGGTAAAAGGCTGGAGTAGCATATGGGATTGATTATTCTGGCTTTATATAAGAGGTAGAGGAGGTATAGTTTATGTATGGTGGAGAAGGAGCCTTTCTGGCTGCAATGGGTTTTTTAGGTTTCATATGGTTCGTTGTTTTTGTGGTTTTTTATATCCTTAAGTCTCTGGGGATAAGTGCTCTGGCTACTAACCGGGGATTTGAAAATCCCTGGATGGGATGGGTACCTATAGCTGATTTGTATCTGCTAGGTATGCTGGTGGGCAGTATGGATTTATTTGGATATAGGGTTGATAAGCTGGAGATTATACTGCCGGCAGCTATGGTAGGAGGTTCTTTGCTGGGATCGATACCGTTGCTGGGATGGTTGATAATGCTTGCTGTTATGGTATTCTTTATTATGTTTACCTATAGACTGTTTGAGATGTACAGTACTAATGCAGTTTTATACACTTTATTATCGGTACTGTTGTGCCTGTTTCCCATATTTTTATTTGTGATACGTAATAACCCGCCCTTGATGCAGACGCAAAACCCGAACAACAATCAGTACTATTAAAATATAGCTCTGAACCATATACAAGTAAAGCGATGGCTGCCGGTTGTGATGATCCGCAGCCTTTTCTTATGGATTAATAATGAAAAATCAGATGTTTGAATCCTGCAGCCGGGTTTTAGATAATGGCAGGGAAAAAATTTTCTTGCGAGAATTTATTAATATAGTTTGAAACTACTTGATCTGGAAAGGCAGGAGGTAGATCATGGTAAGTTATAGTTTTGAGATATTGAAGGCTATGCAGATAAAGGGACATAAAATTGAAAAAACTAAAGATTATGAGGTCCAGGTACTGGTTAAAAAAGATGAAAAAACATTGTTCAATGATGTGGTAAAGGTGAGGAAAAATGTACAGGGGGTATACCCGGAAACCGAGTTGATAAATAAGAAAATTAAGTCTGCAGCGACGAAAAAGGAGCTCCTGGAAAAACTAAAGGCCTATATTAAAAAAGCTCGTTAAGGGGATTGGAATCCAGGGGAGGTTGAACTTAACACAGAGTTGATAATGAGGACAGCCGGCTTCAACAGCCGTATGCAAGCATACAGGAGCAAAGCATGAAAAATGAGCTTGTCTGGGTGGAGACTGAAGACCAAATAGTACTGCATGGTGCATTATATGAAGCTGATACGAATAAACCAGCCGTTATTATTCAGCATGGAGCGGCTATGAATTTTTATACTGGTATGGGTCGATTTTTGCCAGCTATTTTAACTGAACATGGGTATACCTGTCTGAGTGCTAACAACCGGGGCCACGATTTTGGAACCGCCCCGGACAATGACAAAAAACCAGTTATAGGTTTAATGAGAGACAAATTCAAAGATTGCATTAAAGATACTCGGGCACTGGTTGCTTTTATGAGCAGCCGGGGATATAAGCAGCTGGTGCTGTTGGGCCACAGTCAGGCCATCCCCAAGATAGTATATGCCCAGAACCAGCTTCAGTTTTCTGAAGTGATAGGATTAGCACTTATAAGTCCTCCGCCATCAGTGACGGAAATGATGAGATATCTGGCTACGGACGATTTCTATGAGCGAGGACTATTCAAAGCACGAGAATTAAGCGAATTGGGTATGGGAGAACAACTGATCGTATTGAAAGGACGGGGAACCATGCCCTGGATTTTCACGGCCAAAACCTTTTTGGATTTTTATGGGCCAGGCACTCCAGCAGATACTGAAGAACTGGTCCGGGAGGTCTGCTGTCCTATGTTGATAAGCAGGGGAAGTGAGGATTTTCCGCCTGTCAGCAAGGCTCTGATGGAGAGGATTAAGGCCAAGTCTGCTCACCCGGATAAAAGTTTTTTGGTGGAAATACCAGGTGCAGACCATTTCTATGATGGGCATGAAGAGGACCTGGGAAAAACAATCATACAATGGTTGGATCGATTAATGAATTGATAGTATTAGATTAAAATACTAATGTTAATAGATAAAGTAATCTGTATCCTGGTAAAATAAATCAGGCTGCCCAACGGGATATATACCGTGAACGCTCCGGCAGTTGATAATAAACCGGTATAGCATAAAAATGGAGGACAGGCCAATGAGACGATGGAGTATAATCCTTATATGTGTACTGCTGCTAAGTGGCTTATTCGGCTGTAATCAAGATTCTGACCGGGTTGGTCCCGACCCTGATGCGGGGACTGCCGGCCAGGATACGAAAGATGCCAGGGCCGAGAATATCCTGGCTGAGTTTAAGGCTGCTGATCTGGAGGGCAACATAATCAGCAATGAGATCTTCAGCCAATATGAGCTGACTATGATAAATATCTGGGGAACCTTTTGCGGACCATGTATCGAGGAGATGCCAGATATTCAGAGAGTGCATGAAGCGTTCAAGGAAAAGCGGGTGCAGGTTATCGGCATTGTAGCAGACAACAAATTAATGGAGGCCAGGCAGATAACTGCTGCTCAGGGCGCAAACTACCTTAACCTGATTCCAGACCAATCACTTATGAACAATCTTATCAGTAGATTCGACTATGTGCCGGTTACGGTATTTGTTGACTCTGAAGGACGCTTATTGAATACTATAGTGAGCGGGGCCAGAGACTATGATTCTTATAGTAAGATTATTGAAGAACTGCTGGAAGGCGAAGGTTAATACTTGGGGAGAGTCTGATGAATAAAAAACGATTAAGAATAATCCTGCTGGCGGGAGGCACTGTTTTAATAATACTAGGGTCAGCTTTAGATGAGGCAGCCAGCGTATATGCAAAAGCGGCCAGGATTTGCCTGGAATGTATAGGAATTGGTTGATGAACAGGAAACTTGTACAGTACATAAGCGCCTTGCTGTCCAATGCCAATCTAAACGGTTTTCTATCAGGCCGCATATATCAGGGGGCCAGCAAACATGTTTGTGTGCCGGGCTTGAACTGCTATTCCTGCCCGGCTGCTATAGGCGCCTGCCCTTTAGGGTCTTTACAGACCATTCTGGCCAGCAGTCAATACACGATTTCCTATTATGTTACTGGAACCCTGCTTCTCTTTGGGGTCTTTATGGGCAGGTTTATTTGCGGATGGTTATGTCCGTTTGGACTGATACAGGAGCTATTAAATAAACTGCCTTCACTCACCTTGATCATACCTCGCTGGGCCGGATATATTAAATATTTAATATTAATTATTTTTGTTTTGTTATTACCTGTGTTTTTCGTAAACAGTCTGGGGATGGGAGATCCTTCTTTTTGTAAGTATATATGTCCAGCTGGAACCCTGGAAGGAGGTATTCCTCTGCTGGCCAGCCACCAAGATTTAAGAGATGCAGCCGGCAGCCTGTTTCTAATTAAATTGCTGATATTGATAATGGTGGTAATTTTCTCTGTTATATCATTTCGTCCCTTCTGTAAAATTATCTGCCCGTTGGGCGCAATATATGGTCTCTTCAATCCTATAAGCATGTATAGATTTCAGGTAGACCCTGTTAAATGCATCGGCTGTGGTACCTGTGCCCAGAATTGCAAAATGGGTGTAGCTATGTATAAAGAACCTGACAGCTGGGAATGTATTCGCTGTGGAGATTGCCGTACAGGATGTCCCGCAGGTGCTATTACTACTACATTTCAGATTGGTAATGAACCAATAAAGAATACTAATTAAAAATATTATTTTAGATAATCCATAAAGACTTTTGCATTTTTGCCAATAGTCTTTTTTTTTATGCCTGGGTGCAATATTGGATATTGGGTTGGTATTGAGCCAGGTTTTTGGCGTTAACGCCAAAAACAAAAAAAGGCAGATGAATTCCCATACACAGGTATGCCGAAAATCTTGAATCGCCGGCCATAAGATGAAGTGGCACGAATATTGCTAGTATATGGCAATAGGGCTTTAAAAGAAAGGAGGTCAGCGATATCAGAGCCCGGGAGTAAAAACTTGTATTGCTGATTACGGTGTTAATGGGGTTTATTAATATTTGAGGGGGAGGTAGAATCGATGGATATTAACAAGGTTGGGGTTCTCGGTGCAGGTACCATGGGAGCCGGAATTGCTCAGGTGGGCATTGAAGCCGGGTTTCCAGTGGTGCTGATTGATATTGAATCCACAGTTCTGGCTAAAGCAGTTAAAGGATTGGACAAAGCCTGGCAGAAAGCTGTAGATAAAGGAAAATTGACTGAAGAAGGTAAACATAAATGGCAGTCTCTATTAACCACCAGTGGGGACTTGAAGGATTTTGCAGATTGTGATGTGGTCATCGAAGCAATTGTAGAGAATATGGACATCAAGAAAAAAGTATTTCAGCAGTTAGACGATATCTGCCCGGCACATACCATTCTGGCATCTAATACCTCTGCACTCAGCATTACCGAGATAGCATCTTCAACTAAGCGAGCTGATAAGATTGTGGGTATGCATTTCTTTAATCCAGTTCCAGTCATGAAATTAGTCGAGGTTATTCCGGGAGCGGAAACTACTGATGAGGCAGCTGCAGCGGTGATGGAATTGTGCTTCAAAATAAAAAAGGAACCAGTAAAAGCCAAGGAAGTTCCAGGTTTCATAGTAAACCGGCTGCTGGTCCCTTATTTAAATGAGGCTGCCTTCGCCTATCAGGAAGGGGTGGCAAGTGCCGAAGAAATTGATAAGGCTATGAAGCTGGGGGCTAATATGCCTATCGGACCGTTAGCCCTATGCGATATGGTAGGTATCGATGTGCTCCTCTCGGTCTGTGAATACTACTGGCGTGAATTCGGAGATTCCAAATACCGTCCCTCCCTGGCCTTAAAATCGAAATGCCGGGCCGGACACCTGGGTATAAAAACTGGAAAGGGATTCTACGATTATACCAAGTAAAAGGGGAGGTTTATATGGATTTTAAGACGCTGCTTTTTGACAAAGAAGATGGTCTAGGGACCATAACTTTGAACCGACCACAATCGTTTAACGGCTTGAATGATGAATTGTTAGAAGAATTATCACTGCTGATGGATGAAATAACCCGTGATGATGAAATTAGAGCCGTTATCCTGACCGGAGGCAGTGAGGTATTTGCTGCCGGGGGAGATATAGCTTACATAGCGTCTCTGGATACCCTGGGTGCTGCTAAATTTGTTGCTTTAGCCCAGGAAGCGATGGATAAGATAGAAAATCTCGACAAACCGGTGATAGCTGCTATTAATGGTTTGGCCCTGGGGGGAGGCTGTGAGCTTGCACTGGCAGCAGATGTCAGGTTAGCTTCAGAAGGTTCTGTTTTTGGTCTGCCGGAAATAAACCTGGGGATTATCCCCGGGGCGGGTGGTACCCAGAGACTGGCCAGGACGGTAGGTCCGGGTTGGGCTAAATACCTGATTTATACTGGGGAAAACGTAGACACAGATCAGGCGTTAAAAATTGGTCTCATAAACAAAGTGTTTTCCAAAGATATGCTGATGGAAGAAGCCCGTAAGCTGGGTAAAAAACTTGGTTCCAAGGCTCCTATTGCCCTTAAAACGGCTAAAAAGTGTATCAACTATGGGGGCAGTGTAGATCTGGCATCAGGACTGCTATTTGAACAAAAATCATGGGCTCTGTTGTTTGCAACCGAAGACCAAAAGGAAGGATTTAATGCCTTTTTAGAAAAGAGAAAACCAGGTTTTACTGGAAGGTAATTGGATAAATAGAATCCCTGCCAGTTGCCTGATATAGAAGGAGTAGAGGAAGTTGGAAGAGGAATAACCATGGCTTCGTTATGGAGCCGAGGTATATATATTATAAATTTATTTTGAAGGAGGAGTATACATGGATTTTCGCTTAACTGAGGAACAAGAGATGATCCGGAAAATGGCCAGGGACTTTGCAGATAATGAGGTGCTGCCCTACTGTCAGCAGTGGGATGAAGAACACATATTCCCCTGGGACACGGTTAAAAAGCTGCAGGAACTGGGATTGATGACCTGCGGGGTACCGGCTGAATATGGTGGACCAGGAATTGATCATCTGGGACAATGCATCATAGCAGAAGAAATCAGTCGTGGTGATGCAGGTCTGGCAACTACCCTGGCCGCCAGTACTCTCCTGGGGCCTGATCCGGTATATATTGCTGCTACCGATGAGCAAAAGAAATGGTGGTATGGCCGGATGCTGGAAGGTGCGATAACCGCATTTTGTCTGACTGAGCCAGGTGCTGGGTCTGATGCAGGAGGACTGTCTACCCGCTGCGTTAAAGATGGTGATGATTATATTCTGAATGGCACCAAACAGTTCATAAGCAACGGAGGAGTTGCTCAGCTGTATACAGTTTTTACGACATTGGATAAAAAATTAGGATACAAAGGTATGTGCAGCTTTATGGTAGACCGTGATACTCCCGGCATAAGTATCAGTAAGCCGGAGAATAAAATGGGAATAAGGAGTTCCAATACCACCCAGGTAATATTTGAAGATGTACGGGTACCCGCCCGCAATCTGCTGGGTAAAGAAGGAGATGGCATGAAAATAGCGATGAAGACCCTGGATATATCCCGGGCAGTAGTCGCAGCCATGGCCGTAGGAATAGCCCAGGGAGCGTTTGAATGTGCTGTACAATATGCTAAGGAAAGACAGCAGTTCGGAAAGCCTATTGCCAGTTTTCAAGCTGTACAGTTTATGCTGGCAGAAATGTCAGTTATGGTTGAAACAGCTCGCCTCTTGTACCAGAAAGCCGCTAATAATCAGGATATGGGTCTACCTTATACCCGCGAGGCCTCCCTGGCTAAATACTGGGGTGGTGAGGCAGCCATGAAGGTAAGCTTGAATGCGGTTCAGGTCCATGGAGGATATGGATATACCAAGGAGTATATGGTAGAGAAATATATGCGTGATGCCAAAATATTCCAGATATTTGAGGGTACAGCTGAAGTTCAGAAGCTGGTAATAGCCGGTGATGTTCTTCGTGCTTAAGCCTGAGGAACAGCTGTAAGTTGTGCGGTAACGGCGGAACCAGAATATAGACCCCCTGATTTTAACAGTATAACGGGAGGTTAAAGTATGGTTGATTTAATCATGAGATAATGAACCTTCCGTTATACAGGTTCTCTTACCAACAGCAGCCCACTAATGGAATTTTTTATAATTTCGAAGGAGGAGTACATATGTTTAACAGCGAGTACAAAGAAAAATTCCGCACTCCCGAAGAGGCAGTCAAGGTAGTCAAATCTGGAGACTGGGTGGATTATATGTATTTTAACGGATATCCAAAGGCTCTGGATAAAGCTCTGGCTAAAAGAAAAGATGAACTCTTTGGAGTCCATGTCAGAAGCGGTATCTCCCTGCCCCCATTTCCTGAAGTGCCTATAAGTGATCCAAGCATGGAACACTTCCAGTGGGATAGCTGGCATTATAGTGCATGGGATGCCAAGCTGGCGGACCAGGGTATCTGCAGTTTTTCACCTTTGCTGTATCATGAGGTTCCCGGATACTACCGGAATCGTGAAGTTGAGGTGGATGTAGCTATGCTGCGGGTATGTCCCATGGATAGATTTGGTTATTTTAACCTGGGGATAAATGCCTCCCATTGTGAGGCAGTTATAGAGAATGCCAAAATAACCATTGTTGAAGAAAATGAAACTATGCCCTATGTATACGGTGGTAATGGGCACCAGATTCATATATCAGAGATAGACTTTATAGTGCGGGGAGAAAATGAAGCCATGGCCAATGCCCCGATACTGGAAGCTACCGAGGCTGAAAGAAGGATTGCCGAACATATAATGGAGGATATTCATGACGGATGCTGCATTCAGCTGGGTATTGGCGGTCTGCCTAATTACCTGGGCAAACAGATAGCAGCCGCCAGGCTAAGGGACTTAAGTGTCCACACTGAGATGATGGCTGACGCCTATGTGGAAATGTGGAAAAATGGATGTATTACAGGTCGGAAAAAAGAGATCGATCGTAAACGGATAGTCTGTACCTTCGCCCTCGGCTCTCCCGAGCTGTATGAATTTATGGATCGGAATCCCATGATAGCATGTTACTCGGTAGACTATACAAATGATCCAGCTGTAATTGCCAGGATCTCTAATATGATATCGATAAACGGCTGTCTGGAAGTAGATTTCTACGGACAGGTCACATCTGAAATGCAGGGACCTCGTCAGATAACTGGCACCGGTGGACAATGGGATTTTGTTCTGGGTTCCTATCATTCCCCGGGAGGCAAGAGCTTTTTATGTACTTCTTCTACCTTTAAGGACAAAGAAGGCAGGCTGCAGTCCAAGATTAAACCTTTCCTGACTCCGGGTGCCGCCTGCACAGTTTCCAGGCAGCTAACTCATTATGTAGTAACAGAATACGGCAAAGCTTTGATGAAATGCCAGTCTATATGGAAGAGGACGGAGAACCTGATCGATATTGCCCATCCGGATTTTCGTGATGAGCTGATAAAAGAGGCTGCCAATTTAGGATTTTGGAAAAGGACTAATAAAATTGAGCCTTAAAGCACTGACTAATATGATAAAAAAATATCTCTTGGTCAGCAGGGGTTACCTTGCTGACCCCCTTTCCGATATTAGGATTCATTCCACTTAAAGATTGCTGCTATAATGCGAGTCAGAAGTCCCGATTGGCAAAGAGTAAGAATTATTTACTATTTACTAAACATCATACAAATTCAAGGGGGAGAAAGTATTGAGTTATTGGGGGGAATACCAAAGCAAATTGGTATCTGCTGCTGAAGCAGTAAGGGTGATCAAATCCGGGGACTGGATTGACTATGGTTCCATGAATGGACAGATAGTCAGCCTGGATCAAGCATTGGCGGAGAGAAAAGATGAACTGGAAGATATTAAGGTATGGAATCTCCTAAACAGTTTTCCGGCCAAGATACTGGAAGCTGATCCCAGAGGCGAAACCTTTACCTGGAATTCATGGCACCTTTCAGGGCGCGATCGTAATCTAATCAAAAACGGGCGTCCGGTTTATTATTCATCCATACGCTATTCCGAACTACCCAGGTATGTAAGGGAACATATTGAACCTCTGGCTGTGGCTATGCTGCAGGTAGGGCCGATGGATGAACACGGGTATTTTAATTTTGGTCCCCAGGGCTCGCATACCCGCGCGGTCTGTGAGCGGGCTGGGGTAGTTATACTGGAAATTAATATGAACATGCCCCGCTGTCTAGGAGGATATGAAGAGGCCATTCATATTTCAGAAGTCGATTATATTGTGGAAGGAGAGAATCCCTCCCTGGTGCAGATTCCGGGGAGTCCACCAAGTGAGGTGGATGAGAAAGCGGCTAGATTTATTATAGAGGAAATGAGAGATGCATGCTGTATACAGCTGGGAATCGGGGGGATGCCCAATGCTGTAGGCAGAATGATAGCTGACTCGGACTTGGAAAACCTGGGCTGCCATACCGAAATGCTGGTGGATGCGTATGTAGATATGTATGAGGCTGGCAGGTTGACTAATCTGAAGAAAAAGATTGATCCAGGAAAAATCGTATATACATTTGCCCTGGGGTCACAGAAGCTATACAATTTTATCAATAATAATCCGCGCTGTGCAATGTATCCAGTCAACTATACCAATAGTCCAGGAATCGCTGCTTTGAACGATAATCTGGTCAGTATCAACAATGCCATAGAAGTGGACCTGTACGGGCAGGTATGCTCGGAATCAGCTGGTACCAGGATAATCAGCGGGACCGGGGGACAGCTGGATTTTGTGCTGGCAGGGTATGAATCCCGAGGGGGCAAGTCTTTTGTATGTCTGCCATCATGCAATATTGGCCAGGCAGGCAATATGATAAGCAGAATTGTACCAGTATTGACATCTGGAGCTATAGTAACGGACCCCCGTTCAGTAGCCCAGTTTATTGTAACTGAGTATGGTATGCTTGAAATGAAGGGCAAATCGGTGTGGCAGAGGGCAGAGGGGCTTATAAGCCTGGCTCATCCAAAAGCAAGAGATGATCTGGTCAAAAGTGCCGAGGAACAGGGTATTTGGAGAAAAAGCAATAAAACTTTATAACTCTGATTAAATAAATCAAGGGGTCAGGCTTGACTTACTTTAAGCTAGCTTAAGGTAAGTTAAGCCTGACCCCTTTTATGATATAATCTTTATAATATATACTCCATCTAGTCAGACCCGGATAGATTAAATATAAGCTAGGACCACGTTTTTTGAAAGCTATCATCTGCGGTTAGGTTCGGGGAATTAAAAGAAAATTCAGGCTGTGTTCGGGGGGGAGCTGCGATTGGAAATAGGACGGATATTGGAAGCTTTATTTACTGAAAACCAGTTTATGGCAGCAATGATAGTTGACGATAGAGGAAGGATTGTATCAATAAGCGAGACTTATCTGAATGTATTGAATTTATGCCGGGAAGAAGTGATTGGACGGCCGGCTAAAGAAATTACACCTCATACCCGGGTCATGACAGTACTTGAATCCGGGAAAGCAATAGTTGGGTATAATTGGAGGATCAACGATTATAACATGATAGCTTCAACTATACCGATTATACAGGAAGGCAAAGTGGTAGGTGCTTTTGCTTACAGTGTTTTCATGGATATCTGGAATGCCCAGGATACTATCGAAAATCTTTTAACTGAATTGAACATGTATAAAGACGAGGTTGATAACCTGTACAAGGCCAAATATAATTTCGAGGATATACTTGGTAAAAATGAGGTCTTTAAGAAGGTGAAAAATTTTGCTCATCAGGTGGCGCAGCATACCATTACTACTGTTCTTTTATGTGGAGAGAGTGGTACTGGCAAAGAACTCTTTGCCCAGGCTATTCATAATCAATCTAGCCGCAGTCGCTTTCCATTTTTAAGAATAAACTGTGCCACTATTCCGGAAAACCTCCTGGAGGCTGAACTTTTTGGTTATGAAGAGGGGGCTTTTACCGGTGCCAAAAAGGGTGGGAAACCTGGTAAATTTGAACTGGCCAGCGGGGGAACCATTTTCTTGGATGAAATAGGGGAGATGTCTACCACTATGCAAAGTAAACTGCTGGTAGCCCTGCAGGAACAGGAAATAGAGCGTCTGGGAGGCAGCCATCCCATACGAGTTAATGTAAGAGTTATAGCGGCCACTAATAGAAACCTGGAGGATATGATCGAAAGTGGGGCTTTCAGGGAGGATTTGTATTATAGGTTGAATGTGGTTAGATTGGACATACCTCCCTTAAGAAAAAGATCAGGAGATATCCCGCTGCTCTGCCATCATATCATGACCAGACTAAACTGCCGTTTGGCTACCGGGATCAAAGAAATTACCAGCAGTGCCCTGGAGATGCTGGGCAGTTATTCGTGGCCTGGCAACATCCGAGAATTAGAAAACGTATTGGAAAGGGCTATGATCCTGGCCGATATGGAGAAGACCGAAATACTGGATGCCCGGCATTTTATGTTCATTAAAAAACGTCTGGATTTAAATCGGGCATCCCATGAAAAACAGAGTTTAAAAACTGCGGTCAGAGAGTTCGAAAGAGACCTGATTGATAAGGCCATGCAGGATGCAGATTACGATAGGGTTAAAGCGGCTGAATTGCTGGAGATTGATTTATCTACCCTGTACAGGAAATTGAAGAAATGGGATTTCCCTGCTTAGAACACGGTATCAGCCACTAGCTCGCTTTACCCTTCCTTAATCATTCTGAGCTATAGGCGAAACAAATTGCACCCTTAATTGTACCGCAATGAAATGCAGGTACATCAGATGTCCCGCTTCAGCGGGGAGGTCCTGTGGGCTTCATTATTATTTCGAGCGCAGCGAGCCCAAATTGTGGTCCTGTGGGCTTCATTATTATTTTGAGCGCAGCGAGCCCAAATTGTGGTCCTGTGGGCTCCTTGCTCTGCTGAACCCTCGCCAGGCCTGAGGGATAAGATGCTATAGGTGGCGAGCATTAAGCCTGCTCCCGCCGTCGGCCGGACTCAAGCTGGTGAGTGGAGATAATACTGTCTATATAAGTTATGCTGTATATTCAAGATAGTACAAGGGCTATAACTCGCCTTACCCTCCTTGCTCTGAGCAGGCTGAACCCTCGCCAGGCCTGAGGGATAAGATGCTATAGGTGGCGAGCATTGAGTTTGTGCATGAGTAGAGTTCTTGCAGTACACCAATTTTGGGGAGGTAGTGGGAAATGCATGCTGATAAGTCCGGGGACATGTTGATTTCCGATAGAGGTGAACTTAAACAGAGGATCAAGGATTTCTGCTTCGCTCAGGGAGCGGACCTGGTTGGTTTCGCATCAGTTGACCGGTGGGAAAAGATGAATGAAGTACCGCCTGATTTTCGGCCGACATCAATATGGGCACCGGCTAGAACAGTGGTAGTAATAGGTATAGCTATGCCTCTGCCGATAGTTGAAACTACTCCTTCCATTCTGCATAAGGAATTATATGATACATGTAATCGAGAGTTGGACAGCCTGGCTTTCAACCTGGTGAGATATCTTAACCGGCAGCAGCAGGCGGGGTATTTTTTTACCCGTGATGGGTATGCGAGTTTAAAGGTTCTGAAGGAAAAACCTTACGCGGCCTTTAGCCATGTAATGGCAGGCAAGTATGCTGGTCTGGGCACGATGGGATTAAGCCACAATCTGCTCACCCCCCAGTTTGGGCCCCGGGTGCGTCTGGTGTCGGTATTTACTTCTGCTGATATAGAACCGGATCCCATGATTGAAAAGGAACTATGCATTAAATGCGAAGCTTGTGCCAGGTGCTGTCCCAAAGATGCACTAAAGCCTAAAGAGGAAGAGCTTATTGCTGATTACGACAAGATGGCCTGCATAGAAATGGCCGAGGAATTAACCCGAAGACGATGCTATCCCTGTGGCATTTGTATAAAAGTCTGTCCGATAGGCCAAGACCGTTTGTTGTATAAGCAGAAGGGGATATTAAAAAAATACCTGCAGGAGAGCGAAGCTCTTTCAGCCGACCCGGAAGACCCTGAATACAAGACCTGGACTCATATTAGGAAATATGGGAGCTGGTAGTAAAAGGAGGGATAATAATGGATAAGCAGTTTAATCTGGAAGACTTTGCTGCTATGTTAGACGAGATAGCAAATATTAATCCAGAGCCATCCGAGCTGATTCAACAGGGCAGGCAGCTGCTAAGCAATTTAGTAAGCAGTCGGGGATGGTTAAATGAAACCTTGTCCAGGCTGGTTTTGGATGAGGAATTTGTTCAATCACAGTGGTTGTCAATTGACCCTAACGAAATCATCCTTTATCGCAGCCCTTGGAAAAACTTTTCGATCCGTGCCTACATTTGGGAACCGGGACTGAAATATCCGGTCCATGACCACGGGGCATGGGGCATTGTGGGAGCTCATATCAATCCCATTCGAGAGCGCAAATTTGATCTGGTTGCTCAGGAGCCGGATAAGCACTATGCAGAAGTCAAGGTGACTGCCGATAAAGTGCTCAACCCGGGAGAGATCACAGTTGTAATGCCTTTAGATGAGGGTATACACCAGATGGAGGCTCTTGATAGAACGGCAGTTACTATTCATGTATATGGCCCGCCATTAAGAAAAGGATATATAAAGGCTTATGACCTTCATTTCAAACAGGTTACCCGCCTGTATTCACCTTATCTGCAGAAAAAGGTCATGGCTATAAGGAGCCTGGGCTCTATAACCGAATCATGGGCTGAAGGGATACTTACAGAAGTACTGCAAACTGATGCCGCTGATTATATCCGACTGGAGTGCACAGATGCTTTAAGGAGCAGGCGAGGGCTGTTGGGAAAAAATTAAACTCTCCTGGGGGACACATGTAAATTCCTTTTCATGTAAATCATCAAGGAAAATTAATATTTTATTGAGATTTCCTTAATTATTCTGTGATAATATTGCTTTCAATAGGTGATCATAAATTGTACCTTCATTTGGGCGGGTAAACTACCTGCCTATTTTTCTTGGTGTAATTTCAAAATACTATATTATAAGATTTTAACCTCTTCGGATTTACTGGCAGATTATGTAATTACATCATATTCTATCCACATCAAATAGTACTTCAAGCGGCTGAGCAGATTCCCATGATGTTCCATCATTTCCAGAGCTCCTTGATCAACAGGATTATTAGATTGAATAATAATATCAAGAAATCTATATATTATCTTGACACTGATTTGAAATGACTGACGCATACTAATTCACGTAATAAAAAAAAGGAGGTATACGGATGTCAAAAACCAAGTATTTCAAGTTGGGGGCAATTGCATTAATTGGAGCCCTTCTGGTGGGAATAGCTGGTATAGCCCTGCCAGCCCTGGCAGATGCAGACAGCATCACTAGTAAAGCTTTTCCTGGACCACATCCAATTAGAGCAGGCGCCGGTTTGGATCAGGCTTTAGAAAACGGAAAAATTACTCAAGCCGAATATGATGCCATGAAAGCCATCCAGGAAAAGATGGCGGAGTTAAAGGATGATATGGCAGATCTAAGTGCCGAGGAAAGACAAGCAGCGATGAAAGAAGCCCGTGAAGAAGCACTGGATGAACTACTGGCTGATGGGACTATAACTCAGGAAACCTATGATAAAATGATTGCTGCTCCAGTAGGAATGGGTAAGGGTGGTAATCGTGGTGGTATGTCAGGCGCTGGTTTGGATCAGGCTTTAGAAAACGGAAAAATTACTCAAGCCGAATATGATGCCATGAAAGCCATCCAGGAAAAGATGGCGGAGTTAAAGGATGATATGGCAGATCTAAGTGCCGAGGAAAGACAAGCAGCGATGAAAGAAGCCCGTGAAGAAGCACTGGATGAACTACTGGCTGATGGGACTATAACTCAGGAAACCTATGATAAAATGATTGCTGCTCCAGTAGGAATGGGTAAGGGTGGTAATCGTGGTGGTATGTCAGGCGCTGGTTTGGATCAGGCTTTAGAAAACGGAAAAATTACTCAAGCCGAATATGATGCCATGAAAGCCATCCAGGAAAAGATGGCGGAGTTAAAGGATGATATGGCAGATCTAAGTGCCGAGGAAAGACAAGCAGCGATGAAAGAAGCCCGTGAAGAAGCACTGGATGAACTACTGGCTGATGGGACTATAACTCAGGAAATCTATGATAGAATGATTGCTGCTCCAGATAACAGACCAAACCCTGATGGCAAAGGCAGATTTTGTGGTGAAAATGGTACTTTTAGAGAATGCCCAGCTGAATAAGCGCCTTATAAAACTGAAAAGAATAATGCAGGTTAAAACATTTCCTTCTACTCTCGATTCATTTCAGGCAGGTAAACTACCTGCCTTCTTTTGTTAGTTAATGTACCTGGCAGCGTTAACTTACCATGCACCAGCAATTATCAAGAAAACTTCATATTTAGTTCAGATTATATTGATGATTAACTGCTAATATTTGTTAGTGAAACAAATGCGGATTTCTTTTACTTTATTATGAAAAAATTCCAACAGAGCGGTTGAGAAGGGGTGAAAAATAAGCTGAGGAGGTTGATAAACAGGTAAGTAAGTTAATGGGTGCCTGGCACCGTTAATTAACTTGCCGTTAACTTGGTCCAGGAGATTGGATAGCTAGAGGCAGTTTATATAGGTTAAGGAGAGTGAAAAATTGCTCAAGAAGTTATATGCCAATAAAAGGCTGAGAATAGCAGGTGTAGTTATACTGATCGCTGCTGCGGCTCTACTCTATTATTATCAAAAAACAGCAGCGGTAGCAGATGAGGCTCCTACTTATCAAGAAATTCAGGTAGTCCGGGGAGATATAACAGTTGAATTGGTAGCTGACGGAAGTGCTGAATTGGAGGTTACCAATCTGGCCTTCCAGGTATCGGGTAAACTACAGGAGATACTGGTGGAGCCAGGACAGTTAGTTAAAGCAGGGGATGTGCTGGCAAGATTGGATGGTACGGATTACGAAAATAAGCTAACCAGGGCCCAACAGGACTATCAACTGAGTGAAATAAGCGGTCAACGTCAGATAGAAGAATTGAAATATCAACTGGAAAACCTGGAAAGTGAGTATAGTGCTATGAGTCAGATAGCTGATTGTTATACGGAAAAAGAGCTGAAGGAAAAGCAGCAGGACTATGAAAATGCTAAATCAGCCTATGAGGCCCAGGTAACAAGTTATGAAATCAGTATGGCCAGTGCAGTAACTGATATAAAAACTGCCCAGGATGAGTTGAATAACACGGTTTTAATTTCTACCAAAGATGCACAAGTTCTGGCCGTAAATTACAGTGAGGGGGAGACTATACCTGAGAATGAAACCTGTATTGTTTTACTGGACGACTGCAATATAAAGGCCGTGGCTTCTGTATCTGAGATAGATACCGGCAGTGTGTATATAGGACAGAAGGTAGAAGGCGTATTTGATGCATGCGAAGATCAAGTTTTTACAGGAAAAGTTACCTTTATTGATTCAGTACCGGTCAAAGATTCCAGCGGTCTGGTGAGCTACGATGCCTGGATAGAGCTAGAGGGGGGGCGTGATCAGATAAAAACTGGTATGACCTGTACTATCACCTTTATTACCAAGCGGGTTGAAGATGTTCTCTATATTCCTAATAAAGGAGTAAGTATGAGCGATGGTCAGCAGGTAGTAAAGGTGAAGAATGAGGACGGCACCATCAGTAGCCGAATAGTTACTACTGGTTTCACTGATGGCACAAATGTTGAAGTCAACGAAGGATTGGTTGAAGGAGAAACAATTTTGACACCTGTCACAGTAAGCAAAACCACTACTACCACCAGTACCCAACAACAAAACGGTTTCATGCGGGGGCCTGGGCCAGGGATGGGGATGTGATGCTGTGAGTCTGCTAGAAATTATCCGCTCAGTTATAATAAGTATCTCTACCAATAAGCTGCGGGTTTTCCTGACCTCGTTGGGTATCATAGTGGGAGCTTTTACTATCATTCTGGTAATAGGCATCGGCAAGGGCAGTGAAGCCGAGGTAGCTGAACAGTTTGGCCGCCTCAATGCAGGTACTATTATGGTTGCGCCAGGCAGAGAACAGGGAGGCCCGGGGGCCAGTGTGCAAAGTGATAAACTGGACCAGGATGATCTGGAACTGATTCAGGAATGCCCATCTGTGGACAGCGCGACCATGATAATCAATGGGGGAGCAGCAATCACTTACTACAATACTTCCTATTCAACCATGGTGGCAGGAGCGATGGCTGACTACCTGGTCCTAAATAACCTGGAGCTGGATTACGGAACTAATATAACAGATGAGGACAGTGTTAAACGTCATAAAGTAGCTATTATCGGTGCCGATCTGGCTGAGATGTTTTTTGGGGAAGACAAATCTTCAGCATTAGGTCAGTCTATCAGTGTTAACGGCAAGAAGTATGAAGTGATCGGGGTGCTCAGATACCTGGGTGATTCAGCCGGTGGTTTCAGTCCCGATGAATCAGTAATTGTACCCTATACCGTCGCAGAGAAATATGTCATTGGGAGCAGGACCAGGCCGACTATAACAGCGCTGGCAGTCGATATGGAAAATGTGGATGCCGCTATAGAAGAGATAACAGCGGCATTGACCGTGAATCATGCCGATACCATAGATAATTTCCAGATACGCGATGCCGGCAGTATGCTAGAAGCGGCCCAGGAGACATCGAAAACCATGACTACCTTATTAGTGTCTGTAGCGGCAATCGTTCTGCTGGTAGCAGGGATAGGAATCATGAATGTAATGTTTGTCTCAGTTAAGGAGCGTACCAGGGAAATCGGTATATTAAAGGCTATCGGGGCCAGAAAAAGAGATATTTTACTACAATTTCTTTTTGAAGCAGTTTTGCTAAGTACGGTAGGAGGGTTCATCGGAGGGGTTTTGAGCTATATTGTGGTTCCATTCCTGGGATTTTTTGAAATAACCATTTTACCAACATTAAATGGAGCTTTGCTGGCGGTATTGTTCTCGGCTATTACCGGCACCTTTTTTGGTTATTACCCGGCAGCAAAGGCTGCTGCACTTAAACCGATAGAAGCTCTCAGACAGGAATAGTAAGCAGTTGGGGAAAGAGAACCGAAAAAATATATTAATAGGAGGTTAAGTAACTTGAGAAATTATCTACTGGTATGGGTTATTTGCATACTCTTAGGTATAACAGGATGCGCAGGAGGTGAAGGGGACAGTAAATCCAGTGATCAAGAGCAGACTCAGTCAGAGCAGGGAAGTGCTTCAACCGCCGATAGTCCTACTGATCAAGAGCCGGATCGTATCGGGGTAGTAAAAAGCATCATTGGAAATGAAGTAGTTCTTGCCTTGATAGACATGCCGGAAATGACAGCCAGGCCGTATGGAGACAGACCTGCCCCTGATGGAAGTGCCCCGACTGCACCGGATGGAAATACCCCGCCTGATGCAGGTGAAAGGCCGCAGATGGAAAATCTGACTGATGAAGAACGCCTGGCTATGAGGGAGCAAAGGGAAGCAAGAGCAGAAAAGCAGCCCGCCATGGAGTTGACCTATACCGGGGAAGAAATTTCTTTGACTATCCCGGTGGGATTGACGATTGTTTCCAGAGGAGGAGCCCCGGCCGGAGAAGAACTCGACGTGACCGATATCCAAAAAGGGAACATTCTCAGCATATGGTATAAAGATGGTGAAAGCGGTGAAAATGCAGTAATAGAGTATGTGCGATTAATGGCTCAATCGAGTGGGAGCAACAGTTAATGAAGCAGGATAATAATATTATAATAATGAAAAATATCAACAAAAGATATCAAATGGGTGATAATGAAGTAATAGCCCTGGAAAATGTCAGTCTGGAAGTTGGCGCCGGAGAGTTTGTCGCCATTTTGGGACCATCAGGTTCAGGCAAAAGCACCCTGATGAACATCATGGGCTGTATCGATACGGCAGATTCGGGAGAGTACTTTTTGGCGGGAGAGAATGTGGCTGATCTGGACGACGACCAGCTTGCTCTAATCAGAAATAGAGAAGTAGGTTTTATTTTTCAGCAGTTTAACCTCTTACCCCGTTACAGGGCGATTCAGAACGTCGAACTACCTCTGCTGTTAAGAGGGATGCCAAGAGATCAGGCGCGGGAAATAGCTGAACAAGTAATGGGTCAGGTAGGTTTAAAGGACCGGGCAGATCATAAACCGTCTGAGCTGTCTGGAGGGCAGCAGCAGAGGGTGGCAATTGCCCGAGCCATGGTAGGTAATCCTTCAATACTGCTGGCTGATGAACCAACCGGCAACCTGGATACCAGGTCAGGACAAGAAATAATGGGCATGATGAAGGAATTGAACAGTCAGGGCCATACGGTAATATTGATCACTCATGATTTGGAAGTTGCACGTATGGCCAAAAGAGTTATCCGGATGCTTGATGGTAAAATAAATATGGAGGAATCTTATGAGTTACCTGCTGCTGGTAGTGGAAGATGAAGAGCAATTGAGAAAGATGATCTGTGAACATTTTACGTCCGAGGGTTATACCACAATAGAGGCTGGTAATGGTGAACAAGCACTGGTATTGTGGAAGGAGCAGCGTCCCGATCTGGTGATTTTAGACGTCATGCTTCCTACCCGGTCGGGAATGGAGGTCTTAAAGGAGATACGAATGGTAGATAATACCCCGGTAATAATGCTTACTGCCAGGGTAGAAGAGATTGACAAACTGCTGGGACTGGAGATGGGGGCTGATGATTATATCACTAAACCCTTTTCACCCCGTGAGTTGAGTGCCCGGGTCAAAGCTGTAATGAGGCGCACCAACAGCAGCCCGAACGACAGACACGTACTCTCACTGGGCAGCCTGAAAGTAGATATACACCGAATGGAAGCATATTCCAACGGTCATTTAATCAGCTTAACCGGCACCGAGTTCAGGATTCTGCTTATATTTATCGAAAATCCGGGCCAGGTATTCTCCCGGCTGCAGATTTTGGAAAGAATATACGGCGATATTTATGAAGGATACGAACGAACCATAGATACTCACATTAACAATCTGCGTCGTAAAATGGAGGCCGCATTTATTAATGATACAGTTATTAAGACTGTATACGGGGTAGGGTACAAACTGGTTGAGGAAGGAAAATAGGATGAACAAAACTGGTATTACCAGCCGCATCACTATTGTTATAATTTTGGTGGCGGTGCTTTCAGCCGGATTAACAGGTTTATTGGCATATATAATCACCAAGCAGCAGTTTAGTCTATATATTGACCGGGGAACAGCTTCTATGGGGGAGCGTCTTAGTGCAGAAGTCAGCAGCTATTATGAGCACCATGGCAGCTTGGCCGGGCTGCAGCAATATATGCAAAGTCTATCTTATTTTCGCGAGGACAGAAAGGCATCTGGAGGCTTTGGGGATCGCAGACCTTACTGGGCAGACGAGGTGTTTATAATGGATGAAGCCCGAAGGGTGGCCGCATCGAGCCGAGGCGAGCTGGTAGGTTCTATGCTTGCTTTGAATGAGGAAGATTTCACCATCTTTCCCGTCAAAACAGGTGTCAATACTGTGGCTGAGGTTTACATATTCAATCCTCTGAAACGTGGAGTAATAAGTATGGAAAACCAGTTTCTCAACAGTATTGCCAGGCAAACCACTAATGCTATTATCATAACTATAGCACTGGCTTTAATTATTGGAGTTCTGTTAGCCAGGCGCATCACCCGGCCTATATCAGAACTATCAATTGCTATTCACAACCTGGCCCGAGGAGACCTGGAAAGTCGGGTAGAGCTAACTGGAGATCGGGAATTTGTACAGCTGTCAGAAGATTTCAACTATATGGCCCAACAGCTTTATGAACACGAGCAGAGTCGAAATTCTCTGGTGGCAAATATCGCTCACGAGCTCCGCACCCCCTTGAGTATTCTGCGGGGACAGCTGGAAGCGCTTCAAACCGGTAGTATGGAATTAACCGATCAAGTTAAGGCCAGTCTGGTAGATGAAATTATCAGACTTACCCGGTTGGTAAAGGAACTGGAAACAGTCGGCCTGGCAGAAAGTGGGGCTTTGAGACTTAATATTGAGAATATTAGAACCGCCGAAGTGCTGGAAAGATTACTGCCATTGAGACTGGTGATGGAAGAAGAGGGAATAGAATTTCAAATGGATATGGAAGAGGACGGCTGGATACAGGCAGATATCAATCGCTTAACCCAGATACTTATTAACCTTTTAAGCAACGCCATGCAGCATACTTCCAGGGAAAATGGTATTATCAGTTTTAGCATCAGTAGAAGAGGAGATTATATGCATTTAACTGTTGGAGATAATGGACCGGGTATACCTGAAAAAGATTTACCCTATATTTTTGATCGCTTTTATCGTACCGATCAAGCCCGCAGTCGCAAAGAAGGAGGCAGCGGTCTGGGCCTGGCCATAGCCAAAAGTTATGTCCGAGCTCATGGCGGAGTTATCTGGGCTGAGAGTGAGGAAGGGGTAGGGAGCGTATTCCATTTCACTCTGCCCTGCAACCCTGATATTGACTTTAAGGTAAAGTGAGGTATTTATATGTACAGAAGAAGACTGTTATCTGCTACTGCGATCAGCATCTTGCTGTTTATATTTTTCATTGGATTAGCACCTGTATCAGCAAATATCGATACTGCTGGAGAATTGAGCATAGAGGAGGCTGTAGCAATGGCTCTGGAGACTAGCAAGACACTGGCAAAGACCGCTTTAAATCTGGAGTCAGTTTATGAAGCTCTGCAGGATGCTCAGGATAACTGGAACGATGCCTGGACGGTATATCCAGATATGGAACAATACTATGTTGCTTTTTTGAATGCCAGGTACAGTTATACTTCTGCTCTGACCAATGAACTAGTACAGAAGGAAAGCATAGCCTTGGAAACTCGAACCAAATACTATAATGTTATGCAGTGTATCAAGATCGTGGAACAAAAGAATAAAGAACTTGAGTTAGCGCAAAGAGAGCATTATATAGTTAAAGCCAAATATCAGGTTGGATTAGCCGACTGGAGCAATCTGCGACAAGCTGCAGCTGATTTGGCAGATGTCGAAGCGTCGGCATTAGACGCCCAGAACAGCTTGGATTCAGCTTACAGGGTCTTTAACCAACTGGTAGGTCTGGATGAGGGCAGCACCCCGATTTTAACCGAGGCTCCGGTTTTTGAAGCACTAGAGGTGGAAGACCTGGAACATGCAGTAACTGATATTATCAGCAGAAGTCCAGATATCTATTTATCAGGTGAGAATATAGCTTTAATAGAGCGTGTGGTGAAATATACTGATTCCAGCGACCAGGACGAACTGAATCTAAAGCTGGCTGAAATCAGCAGAGACATTACAATGACAGAGAGCATGAACGCTTTGATAAATATGTATAACAGCATTGTGAGCCTGGAGAAAAGTTATAGTATCGAACAGGATAAATTAGAAACTGCAGAGTTGGAATTGACGTATACAAAACTAAAGAATTCCGTTGGCTTAGTATCGAATACCGAGGTGCTGAATGCAGAATTAGCGTTGATGAAACAGCAAAACAACCTTTTTTCAATATTATGTCAACATCAGCTATTAAGAATAGAATTCGAAAAGCCCTGGATTTAACCGGGTGACAATCATACAGCGATAAAATAAGTTAGGTATCTGATATCTAACTTATTTATTTTTTGTTTATTTCAAGGAAATATATTCTTTTAATAGAATAACTTAATAAATACGCATATTTAAGGAGAGGAAGTGTAAAAATGAAGAAACTTATTAGTCTGGTTATGATATTATGTCTTTTGCTGCTAAGCGGTGCATTGGCAGGCTGTGGTGGAGACAATAATGACAGGGAGCAGAACCAGCAGTCCGAAGTAAGCGATAATGCTGGAGCAGAGAATCCTGAGAGTGAAGATACCGTAACTCTGGAGGACATTTTTACCAGAAGCAGTGCTATTGATTCACTAACTTTTGAATGGGAGATGACAGGAACAGATGGATTCTCTTCCAGTGGTACCCAGTATATACAGGGATCCAATTTCCGTATGGATGCCAATGTACAGGGAGCGGGTCAGGCAACGATGCTCTATAAGGCCGATACCAACGAAGCCTGGATGGTTAACCTGGATCAAAATACAGCTATGAAGCTTGGTACTTATGATGCCGAAACAGAAAGCGTAAACCCGCTCGAGCCCATGAGCGCATATGCAGAGGATATGTACAACGTGGTCGGTCAGGAAAATATCGATGGAAAAAGGTGCACAGTTATGGAGGTAACTGATGGTACTACTTACACCAAAATGTGGGTTTGGGAGGAATATGGTTTTCCTCTAAAAATGGAAATTGTAGCCGATGGAAATCAGATCAACTATGAATATAAGAATGTAAGCTTTGATAAAATACCCGATTCTGTGTTTGAGGTTCCTGCCGGAGTTCAGATTATGGATATGCAGATGCCTGACATTCAAGATCTGCAAAATATGGGTCAGCAGTAAAATTTGGTCGCTTTTCATGGGCCTCCGTTTAAAATGCGGAGGCCTTTTTCATATTTTTCCTGCCTTATTATTCTTAATAATTATGTATATGAACCATACCCTTACTCATAATTCATATAATAGAACAGCTTTAATCACCACACCTGGCTAGGAATAATGAGGAGGAGATAGTTTGTATAAGAGGCTGGAAGTTCTACTGGCATTTGCTCTGTTGACCACAGTAGGTCTGGGGGGATGTGTTGAAGTCGATTCGTACCAGCAAAAACAAACAACACAGGTCAATCTTTATGAAGTAAGTCCCTCAATACTTAGCGCACCTCAATATGTTGCTTTAGATCAAGCCCTTTTCTCTGATGAAGGAATAGCAGTTAAACTAACCACCGTACAGACGGCTGAAGAACTGGTTACTGCTCTACAGAGGGGGGAGGCTGATATAGGTCTGGCCGGGGCTGAGATAAGTCTTGAGGCTTATCAAGCGGAGTATCAAGACCACCTGGTGATTTTCTCCCAGTTGACTCAAAGAGAGGGATCATTTTTACTGGGACGCCAGCGAGAGACTGATTTCCAATGGGAGAACCTTCTGGGGAAGACTATAATAATTGGATATCCAGGGGGGAAACAGGAAATGATTTTGGAATACATTTTAAAGCAGCACGGGCTTAGTCCTGAACAAGATGTAGATATAATTGCAGATATAAATGCAGCCGAGACTTTTGTGGAGGGAACGGGTGATTATGTGGTGCTTGGGGAACCTGAGGTCACCTGCCTTGAAAAGGCTCACGCAGGATATCCAACCGCTTCCCTGGGGACTGCCTGCGGAGATATCCCGAATACCGTTTATATGACCAGAAAGAGCATGCTGGAAAAAAGTCCGGAATTAATACAAAAATTCAGTAACGCAGTATACCAGGCTCAGCTATGGGTAGATAGTCATTCTCCCATGGAAACAGCCCAGGTAATTGCGCCTTTTTTCCCAGAGATTGACCCCAGTGGACTGACTCAAGCAGTAAAACGTTACCAGCAGCAGAATTCCTGGTGTGTAACTACCGTAATGGATGAGCCGTCATTCTATTTCCTGCAGGAAATTATTCGTGCTGCTGGACAATTGGATGAGGCGGTAGAAGCGGATATGCTCATCAACACCTATTTTGCAAAAAAATCAGTGTTGCATAATAAGATATAGTTAAAACTAACGTTTATATTTATCGTAAAGTTTACGCATATAAAATTTAGCTCCATCAAAATTCAGTTGTATAAGTTTTCCATCAGCTATAAGTTGTTCAACTGCATTCCATTCCTGTCCCGCCTTTTCTAATAGCTCTTGAACCGCACTCTCTCGCATGGGATGAACGGAAGTAATGCTCAGCAGATCTTTTTCCAGGTTGCCGGTGTAGGCGAAAGTATCTTCCTCCTGTCCGATCAAGTATTCTACCTTATCGATGTAGCGGCTGTATATCTGGTAAGCGTTATTAAGCGTCTTTTCATCCGGAGGTTTTATCTTCTTATCTGCTGGGGGGCGGGTAGGTATCGATATATAAGCTGTTACAGGTTTAATCCGGGCAATAAAGCCAGCGTTCTGGTTTAGATTTTCTTCATCATCATTAATTCTATGCACCAGCATAGTTTCAGTATATAATTTACCCTGATAATCAGAGGCAAAAGTGAGAATACCTTCCATTATTAGGGGCAGGGATAGCCCCCGGTGGGGGTGGTCGATCTTACGCCAGATTTGCTCATCTACAGTATCAACCTTAACCGATACCCAATCAGCCCTGGCCAATTCTGCCCTTATATCAGCTTTCCAGAGCAGAGAAGCATTAGTAATCACAGCAATGGGTATATTTAGTGGTTTCAGCAGTTCTATCTCCTGGCTCAGGTTAATATCCAGAGTAGGTTCTCCATCAGGTACAAAGGATATATAATCAATATTATCGCCTGCCGCAGTTGCCCTATCAATCTGTTCCTTTACTGCTGCCAGGATTTCTTCTGGCTCAAAAAAGGCTTGCCTTTCGATCTGTACTCTGCTGGAATGACCCTGCTGGCAATAAGTACAGGAATAGGTGCATATTTTAGGCGGTATATTGTTGACTCCCAGGCTGCGTCCCAGTCTGCGTGAGGGGACAGGACCAAAGGTGAGCATAAATAACACCTCCTGTTATATCTTCCTTACTCGAAGATAAGGGTAAAATAGTGAGTAATTTTTATTATAACGTGGTTAACCTGGTTTAGTCCAATATGTTGCTTATAGCAGAGACTGAAGAAAGACATGGCATAGATGACAGAAAAATTCTTAGTGTGATAAAAGTATTTACAACAGGTACGTCTGCAGGTAGTATATATCTAGAGTAATTCGAGGTGAATTTATGTGACTGTCAGCACATTATTTGTAACAGCTTTTTTGATTGGGTTATCGGGTGCAATGATGCCAGGACCTTTGCTTACGGTAACTATTGTTGAAAGTGCAAGAAGGGGTCTTATAGCCGGTCCCCTGATTATACTCGGACACACTTTACTGGAATTAGCCCTGATATTAGCCATAATAGAAGGTTTGTCAGTTTTTTTAAGCAATACCGGGGTGAGCAGTGCTATTGCCCTGGTGGGTGGAACATTTTTGCTGTACCTGGGTTTTACCATGAGCAGGGATGCCATAAGAGGAACTATGGTTATGGGCGCTGTTAACCCAGATGAAACCGGATTGAGTGATAAAGGTATGCACCCGGTTATAGCGGGAGTGGTAATCAGCCTGGCTAACCCTTACTGGAGCATATGGTGGGCAACAATAGGATTAACTTACCTGACTGTATCTCTTGAACTGGGTAATATAGGTCTGGCCTCATTTTTCTCAGGTCATATACTGGCTGATTTGGTCTGGTATACTTTGGTTGCCGCAGTGGTAGCCGGGGGCAGAAGATTTATCAGTCCCCTGGTATATAAATATATAATTATAGTCTGTGGTATTTTCCTGCTGGTTTTGGGATCATACTTCATTTTGGTGCCAGGCACTAACTTATTAACATAAGTTTCGCACTGCCCCGCTATAAGTTAATGGGGTGCCAGGCACCCCATTAACTTATAACTTATGCTAAGACAGGTATAGGCTGCGGCCCTTTTTCCTATTATCTCAGATAATAATAATCGTCTACTTGTTTTACTTCTCCTGAAGCCAGAAGACGCTTTAGATGAATAAATACAGCCATTTTTTCCCACAGTCTAAATAATCGGTTAAAATTTTTGATCGGACCATGAAATATCATTAGCTCAGTCAGCTGATCCAGAGTCATAGGCTGTTTTAAGCTGCTCAATAGCCGCTCCTCTTTTTGATAGATAATGTTTAGGTAATTATGCATTCTTTTTTGAATATCATCTTTAATATATCCCCGATGGGATGATATTATCAGAGAAGGGTTAATCTCCATGCAATATTTAATAGACTTAATATACTCATCCAAATCGCTGCACAAATGTCCATACCAGGGACCAAAGCTGCTCATCTCAATATCGGAGCTGAATAATATATTGTCCTCTATTAAGAAACAGCAATGTCCGGGAGTATGACCTGGTGTATGCAAAACTTGTATTTTCGTTTTACCAAAATCAAGTATTTGCCCATGGATTATTTCCCGATGTACCGGGGAGCATTTAGCACCCGTCCAATCGAAAAACATCTTTCCCATCTTTTCTTCATTGAAATACCGGAAACCATAATAATCTGCAAATATTTCTTCGGATCTGATGGCTGGGGCATCCAGGGAATGAGCCCATATTTCAGCTTGAGGAAACTGATAATTGTTCATTATATGATCTTCATGAAAATGGGAATTTATTATGATATCAATATTATGATTAAGAAAATAATCGATGTAGTTCTTGCCACAAGAAGTGTCTATTAAAACTTTTACATCGTCATCGATGAACAGGCTGTGAGCATATGGAAAACGTCCTCGATCAGGAGCTTCAACAAAAGAAATCTTATTTTTAACTATGGGAAACATTTTTACACCTCCGCCTGGATGCTGCACATGATATCTATGAGCTGGGACTCAATTTTTAATAAATCTGGTGAAGAAAAACTCCGATCAGGGCCTAGATCTACTCTAATTTCCTCAATAATTTGCGAAGGCCGGCTGGAGAGGATAATTATTCTATCCGCCAGATAAAGAGCCTCTTTTAAATCATGAGTTACCCCAATAATAGTGAATTTATTTTCCAGCCATAGCTGGTTGATATCCTCCATTATGCTGGCTTTGACCCGCAAATCCAGGGAGGAAAAAGCTTCGTCCAGTATTAAAAGATCTGGTCTGGTTATTAAGGCTCGAGCCAGGTTGACCCTCTGCTTCATACCGCCGCTTAATTGAGAAGGCAAATAATCTTCAAATCCGGTCAATCTAAGTCGGTCAAGTATCTGCTTATGATCTCCGTTTTGATTGACGAACAAAAGATTGTTTTTTATACTGCGCCAGGGAATTAATCTGGGTTCTTGAAATACAAAGCCTATTTTCTGATCAAAACTATTTACTACTCCACTGCTAGGTTCCTCTAAACCGGAAATAATTCTAAGAAAGGTGGTTTTGCCGGCTCCAGAAGGGCCAAGCAAAACTAGACGCTGCCCCTTGCTTATAGTCAGGTTCCAATTATCGAGAACGGTCAGGGGGCCATAGTATTTATACAGTTTATCAACCATCAAGCAATTTTCCATTGATGAGATAACCTCCCCAATACCAGCTTGATAATGCGCTCAGTCGTAATACCCAATAATATAGCAATCAAAGTCAAGGCCCATACCCCGGGGAAATCAATGTTCATTCTCATCCGTAATATTTCTACGCCCAGGCCACTGCCGCCGCTCAAATATTCAGCTACCAGGATTACTTTCCAGGCCTGCCCGATACTGACATCCAATATGGCGGCAATGAAAGGCAGGAGTGAACCCAGATAGATATCTTTCCATATCTTGCTGCGGGGCACCTTGTACAGGCGGGCCATTTCCAGAAGGTTTTTATCCAGATTGCGTACCCCTGATACAGTAGTGAGAATAGATATAGGCAACAGAGAAAGAAAAGCAATGAAAACAGGACCCTTCCAGCCTATACCCCAGGCAAATATGACCAGGGAAAGCCATGAAATAACCGGGACTGCCTGTATTACCATAATAATAGGTCGAAACATATCGTAAAGGGTATCGGATAAACCAAGGAATACTCCGGCCGGCATACCGATAAACATGACCAACAAAAGGGACAGGAATACTTTCCAGGCCGTCTCCCAGGCCGCGAGTACGATCTGGGCGGAAAAAAGAAACTCCGCCAATAGACGAAGAGTCTCGACAGGTGCTGGAACGATACTCTTATTGACCATCATAGCAAGCAACTGCCAAATCAGTATAAATAGTATAATACCTACAAAACCTCTAAAAAATGATTTCATTTATTTTACAAAGAATCCTGAATCAGGTATCTTTTTTACTCCTTCCGGATAAGTCTCCTGCATTATCTGCAGAAACGAGATTACTTCCGATTCAGCTTCCGCCGCTGGAATATATTCAAATTTTATCCGCTTTAGAGCAGCCTGCATAACTGCCGGGGGAAGGGGCAGTACCTCGGAGCTGGCCTGAATGGCTAGATCTGAATTTTCATTAGCCCAGCGAGTAGAATCGTCTAATAACGATGCAATTTCTTGTGCCTCTTCGGGATAATTATTCAGGAACTCTTTCTGGACAAATAGTCCGGCAATAGGAATTCCCAGGTCAGTACCGCTTACTCCAGACCAGTATTCCTGGAAATCCAAAACCACTTTGCCGCTGCCCGAGGCCAGGGCCAGACTCACAAAGGGCTCTGGCAGAGCTGCATAATCAATTTTGCCTTCTTTAAATAAAGCTACGATTTCCTGGGGTGGAGCATAGGCAAAAGTAACCTCTTGATCCGGCTGAATATTCTCTCTGGTTAGGGCATATCTAGTTAATACATCTACAGTTTGTCCCCGGGCAGTGGGGGTATAAATGGTTTGATCTGCTAAAGAATCCCAACCTTGAAAATCAGCCTGATCTGAAGCCAGCAGGTAAAAGACTTTCCACTCGTGAACTCCCAGCAAAACTATGTCGATCCCGCTAGCATACATATTTACCCCGTTGGTTACTGGAAGCACCGCAAATTCTACATCACCAGCCGACAGCAAACCAACTGCTTCGTCAACGGTATTCCAATACTGTAGATTGATCTTGAGGTCTCCTTTAATAGTTTCACTGTCGATACCGGCAACTGGAATAACTGCTGGACCCAGAGGATTTATGAGTTCTACCTCCTCTATCGTGGGCTTTATAGGCTGGGAAGGCTGGTTATTCTGAGCTGTTGAAGAGCATCCTATTCCTGAAAACAATAAGCAAAAACTTATGGTCAAAACGATTAATTTGTTTATCCTGACATTCTTCATCCTTTTAACTTCCCTTCAGTAAGATTAATATTTAAAATATAACATAATTTAACAGATGAGAAAACACACGAAGAGACAGGTTCCTTAACCCTCTTTCAGTGGTCTCGGACTGTCCCCGTGTCCCTACAAAAAAGAGGTACTGATAAATAGTACCTCTTTGTAAACAATCTTGGTATTATTGTACTTTCCCAGGTCCTGCTTTGACTATGGCTGGGCTAAGTTTCCTTTATTTTTTTTAGCTGCTGCTCAATTGTTGTTTTACCTGCATGATTTCCTGCTGAGTTGCATCACTTGCAGGCTTATACCAGCCTTTTTGGTTGGCCAGCTGATAAAGCTGATACTGGAATTGCTCGTCCCCATTACGGATTTGCTGCAATGTTTGTCTTAACTGCTGGTTAGAAGTTTCGGTGATACATTTTGCATAAGTTGATATGCTGCTGTTGGTTTGAGATAAAATATCATTAGCCATTTCTTTATCTTGAAGCTGTCTCAAAATTCTATTCCTCCTATCCTAAAAAAGTCATTAATTTTTCGCTGGTCTGCTGAGCTGCCTTTGCAGACTGCTGGAACATCTGTTTGCACTGCTGATCCTGAACTTCGGAAGCATAAAAATCAAATTTCTTCTGCATAGTCTGGTGGGCTCCGATTAAATGCCTCAAATTTTGTAGTTCCAGATGATTCAAGGTCATTTCATGTGCTCCTTTCTTAATTTACTTTTTATCTACATAACAGTTATAGCTTATGTATATTTAACCTGTTTATTCATAAAACCATGGATAAATTGATATTATATTTTAGAAATACTGGAAATGGAAAATTCGTCAGAGCCATAGCATAGTGAAACTAAAAAAACTTCTGTGGAACTGGTCACAAAAAATTATAAAAATATGTTAAAATTAAGGATACAAGGGAAATTAATACTATAATATTTGCTTTTATCTCGCATTGTGGAGGGATAATATGGAAATAATGAAAGTGACAGAACAGCTGGTGGATCATCAATTGGGCAGGAATATATATGATGATAGCGGCCGACTGCTTCTTCCCCGCGGTACTATACTGCAGATGTCTCATATCAACCAGCTGTTAAATATGGGGTACGATAAGCTTGCAATCAGATCTGAAACCGACCTGGATAATGAATCCGAAAACGAGACTTCAGGTGAAACTAACCCATTAACACAGGCATTCACAGTCGCTGTAGATAATCTTAGAGATTTGATGAGCAAGGTATCAACTGGCCATCTGGTAGGACCAGGTGAAGTAGAGGAAACCATAGAACTGGTGTTTCCCAGCGTGCTGGAGACTAATAATATTCTCCTGAATTTGCAGGATCTAAGGCGTAAGGATGAATATACTCTGCAGCATTCGGTTTCGGTAAGTGTAGTTTCCATAAAAATTGGACAGTTGATGAGGATGCCGCAGCATGACCTCAAGATACTGGGAATGGCTGGAATCCTACACGATATAGGCAAATGCAAGATTCCGCTCGATATACTCAACAAAAACGGAAGTTTAAGTGAGGAAGAATTCAGGGAAATGCAAAAACACCCGATATACGGGTATGAAATAGTAAAAGAAATGAAACTCGGAGATCCCCGAATTATGCTGGCGGTTTTACAGCACCACGAACATCAAGATGGTAAGGGATATCCATTAAAATTAGCTGCAAGTAAGATACACCTGTTCTCGAAAATTATTGCAGTAGCAGATGTATTCGATGCTATGACTTCTGAGCGGCCCTATCGAGGCAAAATGGCTCTCTTCAAGGCTATGAATGAAATTTTGACCAGCAGTGTAAATCATCTCAACCCGGAGGTAGTAAGCAAGCTTAGAACTTATGTTTTGAGCATTTGCCCGGGAGCCTCAGCTCTTTTAAACAACGGGGATGTGGGACGGATAGTTATGATGAATACCGACGAACCTAGTCGCCCATTGATCCAAATAGGGGAGCAATTTATAAATTTGAGGGAACACAGAGACCTGTGGGTCAAGGATATCATAATGTAAGGATACCAGGGGACGCTTATCTGTGTCCTCTCTTAATGCAGGAAGCGAAGCAGGGTTCCAGATGGAGCTCTGCTTTTTGGTTATAGGTATGGGTAAAGGTAATTAGTTTTTTAGAGGGAGTCTATATGGAGGTAAAGAGACAAGGGAAGTGTGATTGGATAATTAGCTCATTGACATGGCAGACAGTAATTATTTGTATGTAATGGTAAAAACATATAAAGAAGCTGGATTGCAGCAACGATAATATTAAAAGATGGATATTATTTCTCCTTCCTTCATCGGCAATCAAGGTCATTAATATTCATGTGTGAACCATATCTCTGGATTTAGACTTGGATAGCAAATCATATGAAAACAGATTCGGGAAAATTATATTCATACAAGGAGGATTAATGAACAGACCAGTCACGCAAAATGAAGTGCTGCTCAAGCTTATATTAGATTCAGTTCATTGCGGCATCATTATTATCGATCCGGAAACCCATAAAATCCTTGAAACCAACCAGGCGGCTGATAAGATGATCGGCCTTCCAGCAGAGGAGATAGCAGGGAAAGAATGCCATCGGTTTGTCTGTCAGGCAGAGAAGGGGGCCTGTCCTATTACTGATTTAGGACAATTAGTAGACCACAAGGAGCGGATACTGGTAAACAATGAAGGAGAAAGTATTCCTGTCATAAAAACCGTAGTACCTCTGGTTATCCAAGGGAAGTCTTACCTTATTGAGAGTTTAACCAATATTAGTAAACAGAAAAGAGCGGAAGACGAATTAAAATACCACACCCTGTATGATAATCTTACCGGAGTATATAACCGGACCTATTTTGAGGAGGAGATGAATCGCCAGGATAAGAGAAAAGGTGAGCCAGTGGGTATCTTAATATGTGATGTGGATGGGTTAAAGAATTTTAACGATACGATGGGAAATAAGGCAGGAGATTTTCTGCTCAAGGCTATCGCTGATCTATTTAGGAAGGTGCTGCCCCAGGATTGCATCGTTGCCCGTACTGGGGGAGATGAGTTTTGCGTCCTAATCAATCAATGTACGCCGGAAAGCCTGCCTCAATATGTTTGCGATATCGTTGTGGAGTTGGAAGAATATAATAAAAATAATAGCATTACTGCTAGTGTTTCGCTGGGATATCAATTTGGGATTATTTCTGCCCAGGAGAAGATGAAGCATATTCTGAAGAAAGCAGAAGACAATATGAAAAAGGAAAAATTGCTTCATCGTCAGAGTTCATGTAATGCGCTGGTCAGCACTCTGATGCATACCCTTGGTGAAAGAGATTTTATTACCGGAGGTCATGCTAAACGTATGGAAAATATAGTAGTCATTCTGGCTCGGAGTGTGGGGATTGCCCAGAATATTCCGGCTTTGCAGCTTTTTTCCCAATTTCATGATATAGGGAAGATCGGAATACCAGATCATATTTTAAACAAGCCGGCTGCTTTAGACAAGCAGGAAAAAGAAATTATGCAGAGGCATAGTGAGATAGGGTATAGGATTGCCCAATCAGCGCCAGTTCTGCATGAAGTTGGAGATTGGATACTTAAACATCACGAGTGGTGGAATGGGCAGGGCTATCCCCTGGGCCTGAAGCAAGAGGAGATACCGATCGAATGCCGCATTCTAGCCATAGCAGATGCTTATGATGCTATGACCTCTGATCGACCTTACCGAAAAGCCTTGACGGATGAAGTGGCTATTCGAGAGTTAATGGAGGGTGCTGGCAGCCAGTTTGATCCCCAGTTGGTGAAATTATTCATCAAATTGAAAAAATCAGGAATCATCTAATCAGCAGTAGATTACTCTCCGGTGGTTACCTTCAGGTTTTCTTTCAGCTCCTGGGAGGCATCCTTTACCAGAAGATCACCTTCTTTCAGGCCGCTCTTAATCTCCATCTGGTTACCGTCACTAATACCGGTTTCTACTTGTACATGCTTTATCCGATTATCTTCAATTAGCATCACCTGCATGTTTCCCTCCTGGTTTTGGCGTATGCTCTCTATAGGAAGGGTTATAACATCATTCTGGTGCTGGGTTTCTATGGCTACTCTCACTTCGTAGCCGGGTTTCAGGTTAGCATTGTCATCAAGGTTTATAATAACTGGTACCCGTCTTTGAGTAACTCCCAGGGCTGATATTTTTTCTTCGGCCTGGGGATATATTTTGAGGACGCTTCCTTTCAGGATCTTATCCCCGATAACCGAAGCGGTAATCGAGACGGTCTGGCCTATTTTTACATCTGCGAGGTCATCGCTCAGGATATCTGCCCTGATTTCCAGGTCTTGCTCGGCAGCTATAGTTGCCAGTAGAATACCTGCGGCTGCTGGCTGGCCTTCTTCAACTGGCAGGTTTAGGATTATCCCCTGAATGGGACTGTAAACCTGCAGGTCTTTTTCCAGTTTCAGCAGCTTCCCAAGTGAATCCTGCAGTCCGTTGATCTGGGAATTAAGAGTGTCCAGGTAAGATTGCTGTTCATTTAAAGCCTCCTGTGCGGTGTTCAGCAGTAATACTGACTGTTCGTATTCACTCGGGCTGATAGCTCCCTGCTTGAATAGTTCCTCGCTTCGGGCTGCGCTGGACCGGGCATCTTCCAGCTGCAATTCCAACCGCTTGACCCCCGCTGTGGCTGCGGAGGCAGAAGCCTGAGCCTGGGCTAGAAGAGAACGATTTTCACTCAACTGCAGCTCCAAATCAGTATTCTCCAGCTCTATAATGAGCTGGTTTTTTTCAACAACCTGTCCGACCTCAACATTGATATTCTTCAGCCGGGCATTCTGGGTGGCATATAAATCATAGTCCTCAGACGCCTGCACCAGTGCGGTATCTTCAACTGCAATAGTTATGGACCCGGTTTTAGCCTGGACAGTCTCTACCTCGGTACCGCCCCGGCCCTGCCATAACAATCCTGCTGCAATTACCAGTGCACCTGCAATGACTACGTACAAAAGCTTTTTACCTTTCATGATTATACTCCCTCCCCATTAATCTATATTCTTTGAAAGTTCAATAATATTCAATTTCTTAATTCCCCGACTGGCTGCCCATTGTCCCAACACTACAAAAACCACTCCCCCCAGGGCGGCCAGGGCATAACTGGAAGGATATATCACTACTGGCATATACCACATATCGAAGTCAATCGATTTGAAGTATAAATCAGCCAGCATCTTGCCTGCGGGTAAACCCAGGAGTATGGCCGGAACCGCCTGGGGGATAGTCTCCCTCCACATAATGCCAGCTACCTCTCTCCTGGTAAAACCAATTGTGAGCAGGGAAGCCAACTCTCTTTTACGTTCATTAAAGCTCATAATAACTGAATTGTAAATAATAACAAAACCAAGTATTACTGAAAACATGATCATAGTGCTTACCATATAGATCATGCTATCCATCATACTCATGATATTATCTCGTTCCTTTTGACGGCTTACTATGGAGGTGATGCCAGTCATGTCAGATAATTGGCTTTCAATGATCTTGGCCTGCCTGCTATTGACCTTCATAAGTGCTCCAGTAATCAGCTGTGATTCTTGCAGGATCTGATTGGCCTGCGGCAGGGATATAAAAGACTCATTGCCAAAGAGTTGATGATTGACCGCAGTAATCTTAACATCCGCATACCGAGCTGGACCAAGCCCCATCAGAGTTTCCAGATGAACCGTATCACCTACCTGCAGCCCCAGCCTGTTAGCGGTCCTGCGGCTTATAATCATGCCTTCGGAGGGAATAGGAATGAGGCTCCCATTTTCCCGGGTAGGTTTTTTTAAGGTATTGGAAGGGTTGATGCCGACCAGGACATCTTCGCTGGTCTGACCCTGGTGATGTACCCGGATTGGCAGGTAAAATAGACCTTCAATAATATTGACTCCTTCCAAACGGGAAATACTGAGCAACTCGGACTCTTTGACCGGCTGATTAAAGGTCAGCATATAATCATAGGAAGATTCCTTGTTGAAATGCTGATCCATCAGGTAATCTACTGCATCATTGGTAAACATTGACAATATCAGTAATGCAACTGCCGAGACCATTCCAAATATGCTGATCACCAGTCGGAAACGATTGCGACTTATGGTTCGAAATGCCATCTTCCAGGATGAAGAAAGTTTGCTCCACAACCAGGTCCAGTATTCCAGCAATGACCTGCTGCTCCTGCCGGGCGGCGACGGACGCATCGATTCGGCCGGACTGATGCTTAACACCGGCCTTGATGCGGAAAATCCAGCCAGAGCCCCGACTCCCAGACTGAGCAGCAGACTGTTTATGATGACCTGGTAATTAACTCCTCCTATAGCCTGAGGCAGATTAAAGAACATAGCATACATGTCCGAAAAATATGAAGCCATTGAAACACCCGCAAGAATACCAGCCAGGGCTCCAAATGCACACACCAGAATAGCATAACTGCTGAAATGATAAACTATCTGCCAGTTATCAAAGCCAAGAGCTTTCATGATGCCGATTTGGGTTCTCTGGGTTTTTATCATACGACGCAAAATTACGAATTGTATAGCCGCTGCTATGGATAAGAATACCAGAGGCAGGAAACTGGACATGGCATCCAGCCCCGCCAGTTCACCCTCTAAAGCAGCATGGCTTAGCTGATCTTTGCGAGGGAAACTGGACAAGTTGCCATATGGGGATAGAAGATCCTCGATGGACTTTACGGTGGCATCAACATCCGCACCCGGTGTGAATTGGACCAATACCTGATTGAACTGCCCGGACAGATTAAATAATTGTTGAGCCTGTTTCAAGGGTACCATCATAATGCCAAAGGTCTCATTGTCCGGCATCATATTAGATGCATCTTTCATTATATAAGTAAATTCAGGTCCAGTAGCAGTGCCTGCTACTTTAACTGAATATTTTTTATTCTCGGCTACGATATCAATTTTGTCCCCCAAGGAGAGAAAATTAGCATCCAGATAGCCTTGATTAACCATTACTTCTATCCCACCACCAACGGGATTTTCTGAAAATAGGCGGCCATCGAGAAGTTGGATGCTGTTTACCTGATTTTCTATGGGCAGGGCATAGGAGGTAATACGCACAGAGGCTCGTTCATCTTCCTCTTTTAACACCGGTACATCCTTCTGGATTCTAGCACTGGCCAGAGCAACTCCCGGAACAGATTCTACCTGTTTCATTATAGATTCTGGTGCTCTGACTACATAGAAATAATAGTCAGCAAAGTTATTATCCTGGTAAAAAACTTCCTGGGATTGGCTGAGGTTAAAGAATGCAGTAGTTATGCCTATATATAAAGATATACCCACAGTAATTATTATGGCCATGCCTAGAAACTGCCCCAGGCTCCCTCTGATGGTATGCCACAATCTGCGGTTTAATACCTTCATTACCACTCAATCCTTTCCGGGGGCACGGGTGCTTCATTCACAATAACTTCTGCGATACTGCCGCTTCTCATACGGACCAGACGGTCTGCTATCGCCCCAATGGCAGTGTTGTGTGTAACAATAATAATCGTGCTCCCCATAGATTGCTGGGCTTTCTTGAGAAGTTCCAGTATAGTTATACCGGTTTGGTAATCCAGGGCTCCAGTTGGTTCATCACATAATAAAAGAGTAGGATTTTTGACCATAGCCCGAGCTATGGAAATGCGCTGTTGTTCACCGCCGCTGAGCTGGGACGGAAAGTGATCAACCCTGTCAGCCAGACCTACCTGGGCCAAAACATCCTGAGATGTAAGGGGGTTCTCTACCAGGCCGGCAGCCAGTTCAACGTTTTCTCCGGCAGTCAGGTCGGATATCAGGTTGTAAAACTGAAAAACGAATCCTATTTCATTACGGCGGAATAAAGTTAAATCACGGTCACTGGCCTTAGTCAGGCTCCTATCCCTATAGATTATATCTCCACTACTGGGCTTATCCATTCCCCCAATAATGTTTAACAGAGTGCTTTTGCCTGAGCCGCTGGGTCCCAATATCACCAGCAATTCCCCAGAGTAAATATCCAGACTGGTTTCCTTTAAGGCTTCGACAGTAACTTCGCCCATAATATATGTTTTACTCACTTTATTAAGCTTCATTAATACTTCAGTATCCATAAAAATACTTCCTTGAACATATTTGGTTCCACAGGTAAACTCACAGTTCGGCTCAGCCTCCCGGAGATAATGTATTCTAACTAACTAAAGTTTATCACAATAATCAGGCGTTATTACAGGCTTTTTTGTTCATAAATAAGCCTGTCCTGGTTAAAAGTTACATGTTTTGGTATGAGAGCTTATACGAAAACAGCTTCTTGGAACGCTTAAGGTTGGCTCAGGGGGATAAAGGCGATTCGTTTAGCGGAAACATAACTTGTTTTATCCCATCAATCTAAAGCATTACTAGTTAACTTATATGGAGAAAGTAAGACCGGACCCAGGCGGTATTAAGCATTCAACCGTACAATTTTCATCTGCACTTGTGTCATACAGACATGTTTGGTTGAGTAAGAAGTGCCAGATATCTAGCTGGATTTATTGGCAGGAGTCTGGACTGGAAAGGTGTTGGGAGCAGGAATAAATCGGGCCACAATCAGGCTCAGGACTCCCAGTGCTCCAGCTGCTATGAACACTGCCTGGTACCCCAGGGCGGCCCATAATAATCCACCGGCAAAGGGAACTGTCATGGATACTGCGTGATCTAGCGTTATACCCATAGAAATACTGGGTGCTACGTCCCCGATTGAGTCAGCAATGCGATTTAAATAAGTAACCCTGGCCATGGTAATTGCGAATAGTACCTGATCGGCTACAAAACAAATCATGATTATTATCACTGCTGTCGAATCAGGAAACAGCTGCTGGGCAAAAGCGTAGAGCATGCATAAAGAAGTAACCAGTACTGCATCAATGGATAATACGGTGCGTTCTCCCCAGGCATCTATGGCGCGGCCTAACAATGGGCGAAAGAACAGACCAATTAGGGTAGCAATAATACCTAGTAAAGCAAAAGTCTCTATACCGCAGTGAAAGAGCTTGATCAACACCCAGGGGGCAAAAGTTAGAAATATCTGCTTGCGAGCACCAAAAATCATGTTGATGATATAAAAAAGAGTATACTTCCTTTTCAGGAGCAGCTGTCGGGCAGGTTTTTTTACCGGTTCAGGTTTTATCCGGTATAAAAATAACGCGGCAGCAAAGCAACAGGCGCCAGCTATGCCAAATATTACTGGGAATGAGAAGCTGTAAAAAGAGACCCCGAAGTATACCAGGATCATCCCTGCTAAGAGGCCTAGGGCTTCCAGCGCTCCAAGGTCTCCCATGAGTTTGCCTTCACGTCCTTTATCCGCCAGGCGCAGAGCGATGGACGATTTTACCACCATAAACACATGGGCCCCGGTACTCCATAGCAGCATCCAGATTACTACCATAGTCATGTCAGGAGCAAGCCATCCCTGGCCCCATAAGGATAAAGCCAAAAGAAGAGTGGTCAGAGCAGCGATTCTAGTATCAGCGAGAAACATAAATAAAGAAAAAATGAAAGCGCATAGAAAACCCGGCAGCTCCCGCGGAAATTCCAGAGCTCCTCGGGCTACTTCATCTATCTGGTGTACCTGGGCCAGGTAGTTGTTGAAGGAAGGGTCGTATAAACCTGCATAAAGCCCGAACAGGCAACTGGCGGCAGCAAAGAGAAACAGTGGGGATAAAAAAGATCTATCAAAACGAGACATGGATTGGTACTCCTTTGTGGAATTGGTATTAGCTTAACCTATTGTATACCCTGAATAGGAGCTTGGGAAGTGCAAAAGTATTGGAAGGGGGCGTTTTCCCCAAATAAAACCATATTTATAGAGGCCAAGGATATCCGGGGCATTAGTGTGGATACACATTGCAAGCATCAAGCATTATTAGCCTGACAACCATGAGAGCTGACCCTAACTTATTGACTCAACTTGGCAGTTGACAAGATCTGGTCAGTTTTGAATCCGCTTCCGCCGTTAGCTGGTCTCTAACTGGAGTTAATGGTAAGTTAATTTATAATTTATGGTGCCTGGCACCGTTAATTGAATCTGTTTATAGCTGTTAATACTGGATCCCACAAAGGGCTGAATGGAGGGGAATAAGCAAGATCCATATTTATTAAGTCATCAACTCTGCTGTGCATAGTAAGGGCAGCAGCTATAGTATCTATTCTTTTTCCAGAACCTGGATAGCCCGCAATTTGCCCACCCAACAGACGGCGATTGTTCTTATCGGCAATTAATTTTACATAAATACGCCCGGCATCAGGGTAATAAGGAACCCGGGTTCTAGACTTAATAGTATGACTGATATAATCGATGCCTATATTCCTGCATTCTTGTTCGCATAAGCCGGTTCTGGAAACCTCCATATCCATAATTTTGGTTATGCCAGTTCCCAGCACACCATGAAAAGAGGCATTGCCACCGGCGGCATTTTCGCCGGCAATCCTGCCCTGTTTATTAGCTGTTGTGCCCATGGGGATATACATTTCAAGATCTGATACTATATGTCTTACTACTGCACAGTCGCCAGCAGCAAAGATATAAGGTTGGCTGGTTTCCATCTTTTCATTCACCCGGATAGCATTACCAGCGCCAAGTTGTATATTGGCCCGGGCAGCTATTTCGCTGTTCGGAGTCACTCCGACAGATAATATTACTATATCAGCCGGCATTGAATTACTGCCTACGATAACCTCTTGTACGGCATCGGTTCCCGCAAAGGAAGTCACAGCCTCTCCGGTCAGGACCTCAACTCCCAGAGAGTCTAAATAACTACTAACCACCTGGGATATGTCGTTATCCATCATGGGGAGGATATGAGGTGCTTTTTCTATCACCCTTACCTGGCACCCATATACCAGTAAATTTTCTATCATCTCCAATCCGATATATCCTGCTCCAATTATGACTGCATTGGAAGGCTGGCATTCTTTTATATATGTTTTAATAGCATCACTATCCTGGATGCTGCGGAGGGAAAATATCCCCTGCAAATGAATACCTTCCAGGGGAGGGACTACTGGCCTGGCCCCGGTGGCTATTATCAAGTGGTCATATTCATCCTCAAAAAACTGGTGGTTGTTCAAGTCTTCCAGGATGATTCGTTTATCCGCTGGCTTAATATCTATAGCCCGGGTCCTGGTCAGGACCTGGGTGCCTTGTTGCGTAAAGTCATCTACGGTTCTAGCAATTAAATGTTTACTGGATTTAACAACATCCCCTATATAATACGGCAAACCGCAAGCAGAATAGGAAATATATCGGTCATCGGTAAATACCTTGATATCCAATTCTGGATTAACCCTGCGAGCCTTGGCGGCCGCACTCATGCCAGCGGCCACCCCGCCGATTATTCTAAGTCTGCTGCTCATTATTAGTCCTCCTCGTGAATATAAAGGTTTTACTAAATAATGTTAATATATCTAACATTTCTGCATATTGTTTTAATAATCCTACTCAGGTATAAAAAATAATCAGAGGCTGTTTTCTTATACCTAGTATTAAATTTTGGGGGAGGTAATTATGTATTCGATTTTTCAAGTCCTTGTTAATATTTCTGAAAAATAGTACAATGCACTATATTACATGATCTACTGGGAAAGGGGATCTGGGCGAGGAGGAGTTTATATGGCTAATATTAGATTGTATGCAGACAACTGCTGTGATCTGGATCAGGATGTCCTGAACCAGCTGGAAATAACCTCAATTGCTCTAAAAGTAAACATCAAGGATAAAAGTTATCGAGATAGAGTAGATCTGCTTCCGGGAGAATTCTATGAATTAATAAAGGAACCAGGAATTATGCCTACTACCTCACAGGTTAATCCAACAGAGTTTGAAGAAGAATTCAAAACGTTACTGGATGAAGGCGATAATGAAATAATATATGTTGCATTTTCTTCCGGGCTAAGCGGCACCTATCAATCGGCATGCATTGCTCGTGATATGCTGAATCCGGAACGTATCACCGTAATAGACTCAAAAAGTGCCTCACTGGGATATGGGTTGACATTAATGAGAGCAGCCCGAGCCATAGCAGCAGGTTTGAGCAAAGACCAGGTTATCGAAGAGATAATGGATAATATTGATAGAATGGAGCACGTTTTTATTGTCGGTGATTTTGAAATGCTTAAAAGAGGGGGCCGGGTCAGCTCTGCATCGGCATTTATAGGTTCGCTTTTAAATATCAAGGTAATAGCTGAAATTAAGGATGGGAAAATTCATCCGGCTGAAAAGGTGAAGGGCTTGAAAAAGGCCAAAAAGAGGCTCCTGGAAATAATGGCCGAGCGGGGTGACAACTTGCCCGAGCAGGTCATTGGAGTTGCCCATTCCAATGATTACGAAGGAGCTCTTGTGATTAAAGATATGATAGCTGAAAAATTTGGCTGTCAGAATTTTGTCATAACAGAAATTGGTGCAGTTATCGGCGCCCATGTTGGAGCTGGCACCTATCCGGTATTTTTCCTAAGAAAAAAATGAGCAAGAGCATAGGATGTTTCTTGAAGGCTCAACCATCGTTTTGCGATAGTTGAGCCTTTTTAAACGGTCTGGGCCGTGTCCCCTGGCCATGTGTCAAGTGTGTCACAAGAACCTTCCCTATGACACACTAAACTTAGTGAAGCAGTAATATTTCTTCATATAGCTGGACATATTCCTCGATCATCCTATCCCAGCTAAACCTGCTCTCTGCCCAGTAACGGCAGTAGCTGCGATCTAGAGATAACACCTGAGGCAAAACACTGCATGCCTCTTCTAGATCACTGACCAGAAAGCCACTTTTCCCCTCATCAACCACTTCTGGCATAGAACCCTTATTAAAAGCTATAACTGGAGTTCCGCAGGCCATGGCTTCTACCACACTGAGACCAAAGGGTTCATGAAAATGGATAGGGTGGATCAAAGCCAGGGCATTACCCATTAACTGGTTACGTTGAGCGGGGTCGGCCACCCCAAAGTAAATGATATTCTCCCCGTCAATAAATGGTGCAACCCGGGTATTATAGTAGTCCCGGTCTTGGATTATCCCTGCTATTATCAGCTTAATACCTGAGCGTTTGGATATTTCCACCGCTTCTGCGGTACCTTTATCAGGATGAATCCTTCCGAAATACAACAGGTATTCTCCTGCTTCTTTATGAAAGGCGAACTGCTGCAGGTCGATTCCGTGATAAATGGTTTTAATATAGTTTAAATCTTCGCTTCGATCAGCATTGCTTATGGATACATAGTAATTAACGTCGTTGTATTGGCGATAGACAGGCAATATTTGGCTGGAAGAGAAACCATGTATTGTAGTTACCATCGGAGTATCCACCAGACGGGTAAAAACCAGCGGCATGAAATCATAGTTATTGTGAATTATGTCAAATTTATCGGACTCTTCAAACAATCGTGCAATGTGAAGGGCCTCCCAAACTTTAGGATCGATGTCTTTATTTTCCTCATATGGCATTGGGCAAATAGAGGCTAATTGGGCTTGTGTTATAGAATCTCCGGTAGCGAATAGGGTTACCTCGAGACCTTTTTTTACCAGTCCTTCAGCCAGCAAGGATACCACAAGTTCCCAGGGGCCATAATTTCGAGGCGGAGTTCTCCATGCAATAGGTGACAACAATGCTATTTTCATTTACCATGTTCCTCCATGTACTTGTTTAAGCGATTTTTAGTAACACCAACAGAATAATGAGAACTTTTATAAGGTATAGTATTAACCTGAACTGCAGTAATATTCCAAACAAGAAAAGAAACAGGAGAACCGGCCGAGACCACTGAAAAAGTCCCAAAACTTCGCCAGGGTATGTATAAATATACTGG
>JAENZE010000003.1 GCA_016841425.1 Syntrophomonas sp.
AAGAACTATTCTTTTCCCAATTAACTCAAAATTGGAGTTTTTCAGGGGAAACTAAATAGTTTCGTTTTTAATGTCGATAAAGAAAAAAAGGTATTTATAAATGGAATAATTTGTTGGGTTTCTTTTATAGAGGAATAGTAGGAACCGGCGCATGCCTTGACGATTCAGGGGTCACAGACTATAATGATTTATAGTGTTCCAAATGTAACAAGCTATTTTGAGTGCATAGATTAAAAAGCTAATGGAGGCGACTGAATTGCTTAGTTCTCTCGCTGCTCAGCAATACTACCTTACATACTCAGATATGACCGACGAGGAAATAGTTGAATTAGCTCAACAAGGGGAACAGTTTGCGGTTGAGTATCTGGTAGACAAGTATAAGAATTTTGTGCGGGCTAAAGCTAGATCATATTTTCTGATCGGCGCCGATAAAGAAGATATTATTCAAGAAGGAATGATAGGCTTATTTAAAGCCATTCGAGACTATAAGCTGGACAAATTGACATCATTCAGAGCATTTGCTGAATTATGTATTACCAGGCAGATTATAACTGCCATAAAAACTGCGACCCGTCAGAAACATATACCATTAAATTCTTATGTTTCATTGAATAAACCTGTTTACGATGAAGAATCAGATAGAACTCTTATAGATATATTATCTACTACCAAAATTACCAACCCGGAAGAAATTATTATAAGCCGGGAAGAATTCATATTTATCGAGAAGAAGATGGGAGAAATACTAAGCTCTCTGGAATGGAAAGTTTTGATGGCTTATCTTGAAGGCAAATCCTATCAGGAAATAGCAGTAGAGTTAAAAAGACATGTTAAATCTATCGATAATGCCCTGCAGAGGGTAAAAAGGAAGCTGGAAAAGTACCTGGAAGACAGGCATGAGCTGTAAAAACGATGAAAAGCAGTTTAATATAACACAACCTAAGGTTGGTTATATGCTATAAGGCCCATCTATATTCTGCGCATTTTTCCCTCAACAGTGGAGCATATTAGGTAAATGGCTTGAATCAATACTTAACTATTGACTTTGTTAGGCTCAGCGTATACAATATTACTTGCTGAGCCGAGCTAGCTCAATCGGTAGAGCAGCTGATTTGTAATCAGCAGGTTGCGGGTTCAAGTCCTGTGCTCGGCTCCAAAATGAATTCCTGGAGGGATACCCAAGCGGCCAAAGGGGGCAGACTGTAAATCTGTTGGCGACGCCTTCGAAGGTTCGAATCCTTCTCCCTCCACCATGATCAACGCGGGATGGAGCAGTTGGTAGCTCGTCGGGCTCATAACCCGAAGGTTGCCGGTTCAAGTCCGGCTCCCGCAACCATGATTTGTTATTCCCGTAAGGGAATCTGATATAAGTGGTCCTCGAAGAGGGCAACAAAAAAATGTATTCCCATAGGGAATTGAAATAAGTGGTCCCCGCAGGGGGCAACCAAATGCCCTTATAGCTCAGTCGGCAGAGCGCATCCTTGGTAAGGATGAGGTCACCGGTTCAAGTCCGGTTAAGGGCTCCATCCGGGCGGCGTAGCTCAGTTGGCTAGAGCATACGGTTCATACCCGTAGTGTCAGGGGTTCGAATCCCTTCGCCGCTACCATATAAAAAAATTGGGGAGTGAGAAATACTCACTCCTATTATTTTATGCATATATTGGGTAAAATAAGATTAGTAATAAAAGTCACATATTTGAAAGGGGAAAGGTGAGAGAAAAGATGGCAAAGCAGAAGTTTGAAAGGACAAAACCTCATCTTAACATTGGCACGATAGGTCACGTAGACCATGGTAAGACGACCTTAACCGCAGCGATAACCCTGGTATTATCAAAAGTAGGTGGAGCAGTAGCAACATCGTACGATTCGATAGACAAAGCGCCGGAAGAGAGAGAAAGAGGAATCACCATCAATACGGCGCATGTAGAATACCAGACCGAGAACAGACATTATGCCCACGTAGACTGCCCGGGTCATGCCGACTACATAAAGAACATGATAACCGGAGCAGCACAGATGGATGGATCAATACTGGTAGTATCAGCAGCAGATGGGCCGATGCCGCAGACCAGAGAACATATACTCTTATCAGGCCAGGTAGGAGTACAATATATGGTAGTATTCATGAACAAGATAGACATGGTAGATGACGAGGAATTATTAGAACTGGTAGAAATGGAGATCCGGGAATTATTGAGTGAGTATGACTATCCCGGAGACGACATACCAGTAGTAATGGGATCAGCATTAAAAGCCATGGAGTGTGGATGCGGAGACAAGGAATGCGAATGGTGCGGAAAGATATGGGCCTTAATGGATGCAGTAGACGATTATATACCGTTACCGGAAAGAGCAACCGATAAGCCGTTCCTGATGCCGATCGAGGACGTATTCACCATAACTGGAAGAGGAACAGTAACCACCGGCAGAGTAGAAAGAGGTACCGTAAAAGTAGGAGACGAAGTAGCAATAGTAGGATTAAGAGACGAGATCAGGAAGACCGTATGTACCGGAGTAGAAATGTTCCGGAAACTGTTAGATTATGCGGAAGCAGGAGATAACATCGGAACCCTGTTAAGGGGAGTAGACCGAAAAGAAGTGGAAAGAGGAATGGTACTGGCCAAGCCCGGGAGCATTCAGCCACTGACCAAATTCACTGCGCAGGTATATGTATTAACTAAAGAAGAAGGCGGAAGACATACCCCGTTTTTCGGAGGATACCGTCCGCAGTTTTACTTCCGTACCACAGACGTAACCGGAGTAATTGAACTGCCTGAGGGAGTAGAGATGGTAATGCCGGGAGACCATATTAATATGAAAATAGAATTAATTACACCGATAGCCATCGAAGAAGGATTGAGATTTGCTATTAGAGAAGGCGGAAGAACTGTCGGTGCCGGCGCTGTTATCGGCATTGAATCGTAAAGCTGTAAGAAATTATTACTAAATAATGTGATTATTCGCTGCAGCAGGGGGTAATTTACCCCTGCTGTGTTTTTCTTATGCTAAAGCAACAGATTATTGACACATGCTCTTCCATTATGATAGAGTATTGTAGGATTTTTGCGTACAGGATGGAGGTGCTGACATAATGCGAGTAGGGATTACTCTTGCATGTACTGAATGCAAACAACGTAATTATATGACCACTAAAGATAAGAAGAAACAAACCGAAAAGTTGGAATTCAAAAAGTATTGCAAGTTCTGTAATGCACATACTGTACACAGAGAGATTAAGTAATAACAGGGATGTGAAGATCTTGGCTAATAAAACCAATAATACCACCGTGAAAAAGGACGGTAACGTAATTAGCCTGTATCAAAAAGCAAAGTCATACCTAACCAGTGTTTATAACGAACTGAAAAAAGTGCACTGGCCAGGTAGGACGCAATTGATTGCATATACAGGAGTTGTACTCGTATCAGTTGTAGTTGTAGGATTTATTATCTGGCTGTTTGATACCGGCCTGGGATTCTTACTGGAAAAATTATTTAATGCCTTTGCATGATCTAAAGGAGGTGGATGCAATTACCATAGAAGAACAACTCGACCAGAAACCCCCTCAGGATGAAAATACGCCTGCTCATGAGAACCAGGGTGAATGGTATGTGGTACATACTTACTCGGGATATGAGAATAAAATAAAGGTTGACCTGGCAAAAAGAGTAGAATCAATGAATATGCAGGATAAAATCTTCGATGTTATTATTCCCGAAGAACAGGAAGTAGAATTTAAAGGCGGGAAAAAGAAGATTACCAGCAAAAGAGTCTTCCCGGGATATGTTATAGTAAATATGATTATGGGTGAAGATTCATGGTATGTTGTGCGCCATACTCCAGGAGTGACGGGATTTGTCGGTAGTGGAGGGAAGCCTATACCCCTTCGCGAAGAAGAAATTAAAAAAATTCTCAAACAGATGGGTCTGGCTGATAGCAAGCCCAAATTTATCGATATCGATATTGGTGAGAATATTAAAGTCAGGAGCGGACCATTTGCTAATTTTACCGGGGTAGTCAGAGAGCTGCTTCCTGACCGTGGAAAAGTAAGGGTCAATATCACTATGTTTGGCAGGGAGACACCTGTCGAACTTGATTATGAGCAAATAGATAAAACCTAAGGAGGTGAAATTGTGGCAAAAAGAATAATGGGTAAAGTATCCCTGCAGATAGCAGCAGGCAAGGCTACACCTGCACCCCCGGTTGGTCCAGCTTTGGGTCAATACGGAGTAAATATTATGGGCTTTTGCAAGGAATATAACGCTAGAACCGCCAATCAAACGGGTTATATTGTGCCGGTTGAGATCAGTGTATATGAAGATCGATCATTTTCGTTTATACTCAAATCTCCGCCAGCATCCGACCTCTTAAAAAAGGCGGCTAATGTTGACAAGGGTTCTGGAGTGCCAAACTTAAAGAAAATTGGTAAAGTACCCCGGGCCAAATTGATCGAGATTGCTGAATTAAAAAAAGAAGATTTAAATGCAGCCGATATCGAAGCAGCAGTCAGGATGATCGAAGGAACTGCACGCAGTATGGGATTAGAAGTAGTAGACTGAGTAGAACTAAGCAATTAGATAATAATGTGGGAGGATTTTATCCGTTTAACCACTAGGAGGTAAAATTATGAAACATGGAAAAGTTTATCGCGAACAGGAAAAAAAATATGACAAAACTATACTCCATGATCCGACTGAAGCCTTACAAATAGTTAAAGAGCTCTCAGCGGCCAAGTTTGATGAGACAGTAGAAGTTCATATCAAATTGGGAGTAGATCCTCGTCATGCTGATCAGCAGGTCAGAGGAACTGTAAGCCTACCCCATGGAACAGGTAAGACCCGGAAAGTACTGGTTTTTGCTAAAGGAGAAAAGCATAAAGAAGCTGAATTAGCCGGAGCCGATTATGTAGGAGCCGAAGAACTGGCTGAGAAAATTCAGGGTGGATGGTTTGATTTTGATGTAGCAGTGGCCACCCCGGATATGATGGCAGTCGTCGGGAAACTAGGTAAAATCCTGGGTCCGAGAGGTTTGATGCCTAATCCCAAGGCAGGTACCGTTACTTTCGATGTTGAAAGAACCGTAAATGAATTAAAAGCGGGTCGAATTGAATATCGAGTTGACAAAACATCTATAATACATGCTCCTATCGGCAGGGTGTCCTTTGATATTGAAAAATTACAGGATAACTTGAATGTTTTGGCCGAAGCCCTTATTAAAGCGAAGCCAGCAGCAGCCAAAGGACAGTATATGAGATCTGTAAGCGTATGCTCTACCATGGGACCTGGAATTAAAGTGAATCCCCTGGTATTAATGGCTGCCAACAAATAAAAACTGGAATAGTGTGGTATACTTATAAAAAACTGCAAATTGAAGCTGTAGACAGCCGGTGGCTGAAGCCTGAAAGAACAAAAGTTCGCCTGCCGAGGTTATGATATAAATACTGATTACTTAGTAGTCAATATTCAAACCTCTGCACGTCTGCAGAGGTTTTTAATTTGTAGTAATAACAAAATGTGGGTTATTTTATTGAAAATAAAAGGGGGTGAAATAGGAATGCCCAAAATAGAACAAAAACAAAAGGTAGTAAAAGACATAGAACAGAAGCTGCAGGATGCTACATTAGTAGTCTTTACCGATTACCGGGGTATTAACGTGGAAGAAATGACCGTATTAAGAGATAGACTAAGAGTCCCCGGGGTTGAATACCGGGTAGTAAAAAATACCCTGACTGAATTTGCCCTGCAGAATACAGGTTATGATGGGGTCATTGATAAGCTGGAGGGACCAAACGCTGTTTTGTTTAGTAATGAAGATCCGGTAGGGCCAGCCAAGACAATTTATGAGTTTATCAAACAATATAAAAAGCTGGAAGTCAAAGTAGGTATACTCGAAGGTCAGGTAGTATCGGCTGATAAAATAAAGAACCTGGCAGATTTACCACCCCGGGACGTGCTGCTGGCTCAAGTGGTGGGCACTATGCAGGCACCCATTACCAGCTTCGTATATGTTCTTAACGCCAATCTCACCGGGCTGGTTAGAGCACTGGATCAGATTAAAGAACAAAAAGCCGCCAGCTAAAAGAAAATGTAATTTATTAGGAGGTAATATTAATGAGTAAAGTACAGGAAGTTATCGATATCGTAAAAGGATTGACAGTCCTTGAATTATCAGAATTGGTTAAAGCGTTGGAAGAAGAGTTTGGCGTAAGTGCTGCTGCCCCCATGGCGGTTGCTGCTGCTCCAGCAGCTGTTGAAGCTGTTGAAGAACAAACAGAATTTGATGTTATACTAACCTCTTCAGGAGACAAAAAGATTAATGTTATTAAAGTTGTTAGAGAGCTTACCAGTCTGGGACTTAAAGAAGCCAAAGCCCTGGTTGACGAAGCTCCCAATCCGATAAAAGAAAGAGTAAATAAAGAAGAAGCTGAAGCCATTAAAGCAAAAATTGAAGAAGCTGGCGGAAGTGTAGAAATAAAATAGTTCGATTCAAAAAATCCATGATTTGCAGGAGGTGCCCTATAGCAGGCACCTCTTTTTTTTGCAAGGTGACAAGGGGACGGTCCTTTTGTCCCTCTCGCTGAGACTTTTTAGAGGGACAAAAGGACCGTCCCCTTGTCACCTGTTTAAATGTTTTTAGTTGAATTCCGCTATTTTCTGGTATAAGCTTTAAATAATGATATTTTGGAGAGAGGGGGGGACTGAGAGTTGAAAAAGAGTATTCTGGTTGTATGTATGGTCTGGTTAATAGTCCTGATTTTCGCTCCTGCCGCTATGGCCGGGCAATACCAATGGCAGGTGAGTACGGATCAGCAGGGTAATATCCACGAGATCATCAGCATACAAGATATGGAAGCAGATTTAGATCTGGAGGGATGGAACAGCAGTAGCGGCGAAGGAACGTTAATTCTGGAACGGGTTAATAAGGACTGGGATGAGTACAGTGCGGCACCAAATGGACTTCCTGTAACAGCTGAAACCAAAAACTATTTGATATTTTCTACTACCACGCTGAGATATAGTCAAAGCAGCCAGCCCGGTTTGTTTGATGATCTGATATCGATGGCTGATGGAGATATAAATATTCAGGTGGCTGGCATAATACAGGAGAGCTCGGCTGCAGAAATTGACAATCTAAACCAGGATCCAACTGCCATCTGGAGATTGACATCAGAACAAAGTAAAAATGCTCTGGCCCAGGCGCCCATATTTTTACAGGTAATTACCTTCGATGGACTTGCGATTAGTTTAACCATTTTGCTGTTCGGAATTACAGGCATAACTATATGGTATCTAACGTATATCAGACGGGTTAACAAACTGATTGAAGAAGAATATTCCCTGAGCAATATCGAAAAATTATTAGAAAAAGAAGAAGAAGAAGAAAAAGAAAATAACTAAAATAGGCTGTTTGGCTTGACGACTGAATACTATTGTGATAACATTAGTACTTGCCATTTGCATTGTATAATGGTGTATTTATGGCTGAGTTTAGAGCTTGGACTTGAAAGCGAGGTTTGCCAAGGAGCCTTGCTTTTCACTCTTTTAGGAAATTTTATAAGGGGTGAGCATCTATTGCCAAAAATTGAGGAATATGGAAAAAGTAAAAGGCTAGGTTATTCACGAATTGAAGAACCAATCGAACTGCCAAACCTTATTGAGATTCAACTCAGTTCATACCAATGGTTTCTAAAATCAGGTCTGCGTGAAGCCCTTCAAGAAGTCTTTCCTATTTCTGATTTCACCGGAAACCTTGAACTTGACTTTATTGATTACAGCCTGGGAGATCCCAAGTATGATGTAAACGAATGCAAAGAAAGAGATGTGAGCTTTCAAGCTCCACTCAAGCTCAAGGTAAGATTGACCGACAAAGAAAACGGTGAAATAAAGGAATCTGAAGTCTATATGGGTGACTTGCCATTAATGACTGATAAGGGTACTTTTATAATCAATGGTGCAGAAAGGGTGGTTGTAAGCCAGCTGGTTAAATCACCCGGGGTTTATTTTAGCGAGCGTTTCGATGTAGCTGGAAATAAATTATTCGGCGCAACTATAATACCCAACCGGGGAGCATGGTTTGAACTGGAAATGGACAGCGCTGGGATAATATACACCAGGATTGATAAAACCAGGAAAATACCAGTAACCGTGCTGCTGAGATCAATTGGATATGAAAGTAATGAAGATATTTTAGATTTATATGATAATCATGAAACGATCGCGCGTACTCTGGACAAGGATACTACTAACAACAAAAAAGAAGCGTTGATTGAGTTTTATAGAAGATTAAGACCAGGAGAAATGGCTACCGAAGATGCTGCAGAACAGTTATTAAAAAACTTGTTCTTTGATCCCCGCCGTTATGATATGGCTACTGTAGGACGCTACAAAGTAAATAAAAAGTTAAAATTGAATATCCCGGAGGAAATTAGATATCTTACTCTGGAGGATATTACTTCAACTATAGGCTACACACTCAAATTAATAAATGGAGAAGGAAAAACTGACGTCATAGACCATTTAGGCAATAGAAGACTGAGGTCCATAGGTGAACTCCTGCAGAATCAGTTTAGAACTGGTCTGGTTAGAATGGAGCGGGTAGTACGAGAGAGAATGAGTATTCATGATGTAGAAACTCTTACACCGCAGGTTCTGATTAATATCAGGCCGATTACTGCTGCCGTTAAAGAATTTTTCGGCAGTTCACAGCTTTCACAGTTTATGGACCAAACTAATCCACTGGCAGAATTAACTCATAAAAGAAGGCTGAGTGCTCTGGGTCCCGGCGGGCTAACTCGAGAAAGGGCAGGTTTTCAGGTTAGGGACGTCCACCATTCGCATTATGGCAGAATATGTCCCATAGAAACCCCAGAAGGTCCGAATATAGGACTAATAGGTTCGCTGGCTACTTTTGGCAAAGTAAATGATTTCGGGTTCATTGAGACTCCTTATAGAAAAGTAGACAAAGAATCTGGACGGGTATTGGATGAGATTAATTATCTGTCAGCTGATGAAGAGGAAGAGTTCTATATTGCCCAGGCTAATGCCCCTCTGGATAAAGATGGATTTTTTATTGAAGACCGGGTAGAGGGCAGGTTTGGAGAAGAAATATTGGAAATACCGGTTAACCGGGCAGATTATATGGACGTTTCACCTAAACAAGTATTCAGCGTAGCTACTTCGTTAATACCTTTTCTTGAAAACGATGATGCTAACCGGGCCTTGATGGGAGCTAATATGCAGAGGCAGGCGGTGCCGCTGGTTAAAACAGAAGCACCTATTGTCGGTACGGGGCTGGAATACAAGGCAGCAAAAGACTCAGGGGCAACCGTTATTACTAAGAATTCCGGCATAGTTACCAATGTTAGTGCAGACAAGATAATCATACAAAATGATCGGGGTGTAAAAGAGGAACATAGTCTACATAAATTTGTCAGATCCAATCAAGGAACATGTTACAATCAGAGACCTATTGTACAGGTAGGGGAACGAGTAGATGCCAATACCATCATTGCGGATGGACCGAGCACCGATTTTGGAGAACTGGCATTGGGTCGGAATGTACTGGTTGCTTTCATGCCCTGGGAAGGATACAACTATGAAGACGCAATTCTAATATCTGAAAAGCTGGTTAAAGACGATGTTTTTACATCTATTCATATAGAAGAGTATGAGTGTGAAGCAAGGGATACCAAACTGGGTCCCGAGGAGATAACCCGGGATATTCCTAACGTATCCGAAGATATGCTTAAAAATCTGGATGACCAGGGTGTAATAAGAATCGGAGCTGAAGTCAGAACGGATGACATTCTAGTAGGAAAAGTTACACCTAAAGGCGAGACCGAACTTACCCCGGAAGAGAGACTTTTGCGGGCCATATTTGGAGAAAAGGCCCGTGAAGTAAGAGACTCTTCTCTGCGTGTGCCCCATGGCGAGGCAGGGAAGGTGGTTGCCGTTAAACGTTTTTCCAGGGAAAAAGGTGATGAATTACCACCTGGTGTTAACCAGCTGGTAAGAGTCTATATAGCTCAGAAGAGAAAAATATCTGAAGGCGACAAGATGGCTGGAAGGCATGGTAACAAAGGGGTTATTTCCAGGATCTTGCCGGAAGAGGATATGCCATTCCTGGAGGATGGGACTCCAGTTGAAATAGTCTTGAATCCGCTGGGAGTGCCGTCCCGTATGAACATCGGACAGATACTGGAATGTCACATGGGATGGGCTGCTAAAAAGCTGGGATTGAAAATTGCTACTCCAGTTTTTGATGGAGCTTCAGAAGATGATATCTTTGAGGCTCTGAAAACTGCAGGACTACCCCAAAGCGGTAAAATGGTACTGTTTGATGGCAGAACCGGGGAGCGCTTTGATCAAGAGATAACGGTAGGTTATGTTTATATGCTTAAACTGGCCCATCTGGTAGATGATAAGATACATGCCAGATCAATTGGACCTTATTCACTGGTAACTCAGCAGCCGCTGGGGGGTAAAGCCCAGTTCGGAGGTCAGAGGTTTGGAGAAATGGAAGTGTGGGCACTGGAAGCTTATGGAGCAGCTTATACTCTACAGGAAATCCTGACTGTGAAATCAGATGACGTAGTAGGAAGATTAAAAACCTATGAATCCATAGTGAAGGGAGAAAACATTCCCGAACCTGGTGTGCCGGAAGGATTTAAGGTTTTAATTAAAGAACTGCAAAGCTTATCATTGGATGTCCGGATCTTATCCGAAGATGATAAAGAGATACAGATAAAAGATGCCGATTATGAACTAAATGAAAAGGAAAAAGCCAAAGAACTAGGTATAGAATTAAATGAACCGGCTATAATCAGACCACCTGATATAACCGAAGAGATAGAGCCGGACCACCCGGAAGAAGAACTGGACATAGATGATGACCCTGATTTGATGTCGGAAATAGATATTGAAGAACCTGACGTTGATAGTTAAAGGAACAAACTAAAATCAGTTTAGACCGAGACAGGTTATTGATGGTATGGGTAATTCACCAATCTTCTTGAAGGGAGAGAATAGGTTGTTAGACGTTAATAATTTCGACAGAATAAAAATATCCCTGGCTTCTCCGGAGCAGATACGTTCATGGAGTAGTGGAGAAGTAAAGAAACCCGAAACTATAAACTATCGCACCTTGCGGCCGGAAAAAGAAGGGCTGTTTTGTGAGAAAATATTTGGGCCGGTCAAAGATTGGGAATGCCATTGTGGCAAATACAAAAGAGTACGTCATAGAGGCATAGTGTGCGACCGTTGTGGAGTGGAAGTAACTACATCAAAAGTTAGACGTGAAAGAATGGGGCATATAGAGTTAGCTGCTCCTGTTTCCCATATCTGGTACTTAAAAGGGATCCCTAGCCGGATGGGTTTACTTTTAGATATGTCTCCCAAGGTGCTGGAAAAAGTAATTTATTTCGTGAATTACATCGTTATTGATACCGGAGACACTCCCTTGCTCAAAAAACAGCTTTTAAACGAAAGAGAATACAGAGAAAACAGGGACCGATATGGTGATTCCTTTGAGGCCGGGATAGGTGCTGAAGCAGTCAAGATGCTGCTTACTGACCTGGATTTAGACAACATGGCCCTGGAATTAAAAGAAGAGATTGGCAGCAGCACGGGACAGCGGAAAAGTCGGGCTATTAAAAGACTGGAAGTAGTAGAGGCATTTAGATTATCTCGTAATAATCCACAGTGGATGATAATGGACGTTCTACCGGTAATACCACCTGAATTAAGACCTATGGTACAGTTGGATGGAGGTCGATTTGCTACTTCTGACCTGAATGATCTCTATCGCAGGGTAATTAACCGTAATAATCGTCTAAAAAGACTGCTGGATTTGGGAGCGCCCGATATCATAGTCAGAAATGAAAAGCGAATGCTGCAGGAAGCGGTAGATGCCCTGGTTGACAATGGAAGAAGAGGCCGACCGGTTACCGGCCCGGGTAATCGTCCCCTCAAGTCTTTAAGCGATATGTTGAAGGGGAAACAGGGTAGATTCAGGCAAAATCTGTTAGGAAAAAGGGTCGATTATTCAGGCCGCTCAGTAATTGTGGTAGGACCCAACCTGAAAATGCATCAGTGCGGACTCCCTAAAGAAATGGCCCTGGAGCTGTTCAAACCGTTTGTTATGAAGAAATTAGTGGACCGGGGTATTTCATCTAACATAAAGAGTGCGAAGAAAATGGTGGAAAGAGGCAGAGAAGAAGTCTGGGATATACTAGACGATGTTATTAAGGAACACCCGGTATTATTAAACCGGGCTCCCACTTTGCATAGATTAGGAATACAGGCCTTTGAACCGGTGCTGGTCGAGGGACGTGCCCTGCAGCTTCATCCCCTGGTTTGCACAGCATATAATGCAGACTTTGATGGTGACCAGATGGCAGTACACGTACCACTATCTGCTGAAGCACAAACTGAGGCCCGATTACTCATGCTGGCCAGCAATAACATATTAAACCCCAAGGATGGGAAACCGGTATGTACGCCAACTCAGGATATGGTTATAGGTATGTACTATTTAACTTATATGAGTGAGGCCGACCGGAATATCGAGCACCCACACGCGTTCAGCTCAGCCGATGAGGCCCAAATGGCATATGAATTAGGCCGTGTTACCCTGCATGAAAAAATATTAGTTAGAGTAAATATTTCGGCAGATGGTGAAATGGTAGAGAAACTAATTGAAACCTCTGTAGGTCGTACTGTATTCAATGAGGTAGTACCAGATAGCCTGGGTTATTACAATGAAGTTATTGATAAAAAGAAACTGGGCAATATAGTATACGATTGTTACAGAACAGAAGGTAATGCTACTACAGCTGAAATGCTGGATGGCATGAAGAGAATCGGTTACAAGTACAGCACCAGAGCTGGAATAAGTGTTGGAGTTACTGATTTTGAGCCTCCGGTGGAAAAAGCCCAAATATTGAAAGAGGCCGACATCACCGTAGATGGAATCGAAGCCGATTTCCAGATTGGGTTAATCACCGAGGATGAACGTCATGCCCAGGTGGTTGATATCTGGAATCAGGCTACAGATGATGTGACGGATGCTTTGAAGGCATCATTATCCGAGGAAAACCCGGTGTACATGATGGCTACCTCAGGGGCCCGGGGTAATTTCCAGCAAATCAGGCAATTAGCAGGTATGCGCGGACTAATGGCAGATCCCCAGGGGAAAATTATCGACCTGCCGATTAAGGCCAATTTCCGCGAAGGATTAACCGTTCTTGAGTACTTTATTTCTACCCATGGTGCGAGAAAAGGATTAGCAGATACCGCGCTGCGTACCGCTGATTCCGGATATTTAACCCGCAGACTGGTTGATGTATCGCAAGATGTTATTGTAAGAGAGATCGATTGTGAATCTGTAGAAGGTATCTGGGTTGATAGGATTACTGAAGGATCACAATTAATTGAACCCCTGCACCAGAGAATTATCGGAAGGGTTTCGGTAGACACCATAGTTCACCCGGAAACCGGGGAAATTATTGTGGAAGAGAACCAGATGATAGATGACGAGGCAGGATATGAAATTGAAAGAGCGGGTATAAAAAAGGTAAAAATTCGGAGTGTATTAACATGTAAGACCAAGCACGGAGTTTGCAGAAAGTGTTATGGAAGAAATCTGGCTACCGGATATGACGTAGAGATTGGAGAGGCAGTAGGTACACTGGCTGCTCAATCCATCGGGGAACCTGGTACCCAGTTAACCATGCGTACTTTCCACACCGGCGGAGTAGCAGGTGAAGACATAACCCGCGGCTTGCCTCGAGTAGAAGAATTATTTGAAGTCAGGAAACCAAAGGGTCAGGCAGTGGTAGCTGAAGCTACAGGGGTTGTCAGATTTGGCGAAAATAAAGGAAGACGAGAGATCGAGGTACTAGGTGAAAATGAAGAAATAATGGGTGCTTATATAGTCCATTATGGTTCCCGCTTAAAGGTAGCTGAGGGTGACTCGGTAGAAATTGGAGATGCCCTTTCGGAAGGCCCATTAAATCCGCATGATATATTAAAAACCAAGGGATTGCAGGATGTTCAAAGATATATTTTGCAGGAAGTACAAAAAGTATATCGTTCTCAAGGGGTAGATATAAGTGATAAACATATAGAAATTATGATCAGGCAGATGCTGAAAAAGGTTAAGATCGAGGATTCCGGAGATACTTCTCTTCTGCCCGGAGCTTTTATTGATATATCTGCTTTTGAAGATGAAAACGCGAAAATAATGGAATATGGAGGTCTGCCAGCTATTTGTTCACCCATGCTGCTGGGGATAACCAAGGCTTCTTTGAACACGGACTCGTTTTTGTCAGCTGCTTCATTCCAGGAGACCACTAAAGTTCTGACTGAAGCAGCCATTAAAGGTAAGATAGATAATTTGATCGGCTTAAAAGAAAACGTCATTATTGGCAAACTGATACCGGCAGGTACCGGGTATCCTGCCTACCGGAACATTAGTATAGATGACAACATAATTCAGCATGAAGAGGAGTTTAGCGTAGAGGAAGCGTATATTGACTGATTATTATTAATCTAAAGGTAGATTTTTAATGCAAAAGCTCAACTTTAGTTGACTGTGGACGTATCAGATGCTAAAATGTCTAAGTGCGTGCAAATAGGCGCTGCTAAATCATTGTGCCCAACTTTATTTGCACAAAGGAGGGTAATAACTTTGTCCCTAGAAGAACTCCGAAACGGTTCTAAAGTAATAGGGGCTAAGCAGGTCAAAAAGGCCATAACCAAAGGCTTGGCTAAAAGAGTATATCTTGCTGATGATGCCGAACCTCATATTACCGAACCTATTAAAGCACTATGTTTACAGCATGAAGTTGACTATCAGCTGACTGACAGTATGAAAAAATTGGGAGATGCATGTGGTATTGATGTAGGGTCTGCAGCAGTAGCATTAATCATTTAATAAACCCTGGGAAGGAGGTGCAGGCATGCCAACAATTAATCAATTGGTAAGAAAAGGTAGAAAAAAGGAAATAAAGAAATCGACAGCGCCGGCTTTGAAAAGCTGTCCGCAAAAAAGAGGAGTATGTACTCGTGTTTATACCACTACTCCTAAAAAACCGAATTCAGCACTACGTAAAATTGCCAGGGTGAGGTTAACTAATGGGATAGAAGTAACAGCTTATATTCCTGGTATAGGACATAACCTACAGGAACACTCGGTTGTATTAATCAGGGGAGGCAGGGTAAAGGACTTACCAGGGGTAAGATATCATATTATCCGCGGAACTCTGGATGCGGCAGGCGTACAAAATAGAAACCAAGGTAGATCAAAATATGGCACCAAGCGACCCAAGAAGAAGTAGGAGGGAGGCACTTCATGCCTAGAAAAGGACCAGTTCCAAAACGAGATGTGCTGCCTGATCCCATATACAACAGCAAAATATTTACCAAACTGGTAAATCAAATCATGTGGGATGGCAAAAAAAGCGTTGCTGAAAAAATATGTTACGGTGCGCTGGATATAGTTGAAAAGAAATTGAATAAAGATGCTATGGAAGTATTTGAAGTAGCCATGAAAAACATAACTCCCATTTTGGAGGTAAGAGCCAGAAGGGTTGGGGGTGCGAATTATCAGGTGCCAGTTGAAGTTAGGCCTGACCGCAGACAAACCCTGGCTATTAGGTGGCTGGTTAATTATTCTCGTAAGCGTGGAGAGAAGACCATGGCAGAACGCCTGGCTGGCGAAATCATGGATGCATACAATAGTACTGGTGGATCAGTTAAGAAAAAAGAAGATACCCACAAGATGGCTGAGGCCAACAGAGCTTTTGCACACTATCGCTGGTAAGTAAACCTGAGCGAGGAGTGGTATAAATGGCTGACCATGTAGATCTAGCCGCAATAAGAAATATTGGTATTATGGCACATATTGATGCCGGAAAGACAACTACTACTGAGCGGATACTCTTTTATTCTGGTAAAGTCCATAAAATGGGAGAGGTAGACAAAGGAACTGCTACTATGGATTGGATGACCCAGGAGCAGGAAAGAGGTATTACAATTACATCCGCTGCTACTACCTGTACCTGGAAGAATTGCGTCATAAACATTATCGATACGCCAGGGCATGTGGACTTTACGGTTGAGGTTGAACGGTCATTAAGAGTGCTTGATGGAGCAATTGGAATATTTTGCGGTGTGGCTGGAGTGCAGCCCCAATCCGAAACGGTTTGGAGACAGGCAGATCGATATAATGTTCCTCGTATAGCTTATGTTAATAAGATGGATAGAATAGGTGCTGATTACCCGAGGGTAGTTAATATGATCCGTCAAACACTGGGAAGTGAAGTCTACCCTATCAATTTACCTGTAGGTGTAGAAGATTCCTTTTCCGGGGTTATAGATTTAATTAATCTCAAGGCTTATATTTATGAAGAAGAATTGGGTGCTGGCTACATAACCAGGGATTTGACTGACGACGAGCTGGAAGAGGCGATGGAGCACCGCAGCATACTACTGGAAAAAATAGCTGAAGATGATGACCGTATACTAGAAAAATACCTGGAAGGTCAAAGCATTTCAGTTGATGAAATAAACGAGGCCTTGAGAAGATTAACCATTTCCAATAAGATAGTGCCGGTATTGTGCGGCTCATCTTTTAAGAATAAAGGAGTTCAGATGTTGTTGGATGCCATTGTGAGGTTTCTGCCTGCGCCGGTAGATATACCAGCGGTCACAGGAATTGAACCGGCTACCGGTATTAAGATTCAGAGAGAAGCTGATACCCGGGAAGCAATGTGTGCTCTGGCATTTAAGGTGGTAGTCGATCCTTATGTAGGCAAACTGACCTATTTCAGGGTATATTCTGGGAAAATAAAAGTCGGATCAAGTGTTCTTAATAGTGAAAAAAACAAAAAGGAACGTATTGCCAGAATTTTAAAAATGCACGCTAATCATCGCGAAGAAATTGCAGAAGCAAATGCAGGAGACATAGTAGCTGGAGTAGGGTTAAAAGACACGGTCACCGGGGACACTTTGTGTGACGAAAAAAATCCTATTCTACTTGAAACAATCAAGTTTCCTGATCCGGTGGTTGATGTTGCTATTGAACCAAAAACCAAGAATGACCAGGATAAAATTGGTGAGAGTTTGAGAAGACTGGCGGAAGAAGACCCGACCTTCAGGACCAGAGTTAATGAGGATACCGGACAGACGATAATATCTGGTATGGGTGAATTACACTTGGAAATCATCATAGATCGCCTGTTAAAAGAATTTAAGGTTAATGCAAATGTTGGTAATCCTCAAGTATCCTATAAGGAAACCATTAAAAAGAAACACCGGGCAGAAGCAGTATTTGAAAAACAGGCTGGAGGTCGTGGGCAATATGCCCATGTAATCATTCAACTCAGCCCTCTTGAAGAAGGTGAAGGTAAACGATTTATAAATAAATCTAAAACCGATGAAATACCTGCAGAGTTCATAGGGGCCATCGAAGCGGGAAGCCTGGAGGCTATGCAGGGGGGAATTATGGCTGGCTATCCAGTTGATGACGTGGAGGTTACTCTAATAGGAGGAAGCTTTCATGAAGTAGATTCCACGGAACAATCATTTAAGATTGCTACCAGCATGGCTGTAAGAGAAGCTCTTCAGGGAGCTGAAGTTGTTCTTTTAGAACCCATAATGGATGTTGAAATAGTATGTCCAGAAGAATATGTAGGGGAAGTAATATCTGATCTCAATGCCCGAAGAGGCAGAGTGCTGGGATTTGAAGACAGTAAAGGCAGCAAAATTGTCAAAGCCCTGGTTCCGCTGGCAGAGACCTTCGGTTATGCCACAAGCTTGAGATCGGCAAGTCAGGGTCGGGCAAGTTTCTCGATGCAGATTAAGAATTTTGCGGAGGTTCCTGCCTCCAAAAGCAAAGAAATAATTGCTAAACGATACGGCTTATCAATGTGATATACTATCAAATTGTGATATGGAATATTTAAATTCCAAAAAACAAATATTTAGGTCAAATTAACTTAAGAATTAATTGAAAGGAAAGGTGAGAGAAAAAATGGCAAAGCAGAAGTTTGAAAGGACAAAACCTCATCTTAACATTGGCACGATAGGTCACGTAGACCATGGTAAGACGACCTTAACCGCAGCGATAACCCTGGTATTATCAAAAGTAGGTGGAGCAGTAGCAACATCGTACGATTCGATAGACAAAGCGCCGGAAGAGAGAGAAAGAGGAATCACCATCAATACGGCGCATGTAGAATACCAGACCGAGAACAGACATTATGCCCACGTAGACTGCCCGGGTCATGCCGACTACATAAAGAACATGATAACCGGAGCAGCACAGATGGATGGATCAATACTGGTAGTATCAGCAGCAGATGGGCCGATGCCGCAGACCAGAGAACATATACTCTTATCAGGCCAGGTAGGAGTACAATATATGGTAGTATTCATGAACAAGATAGACATGGTAGATGACGAGGAATTATTAGAACTGGTAGAAATGGAGATCCGGGAATTATTGAGTGAGTATGACTATCCCGGAGACGACATACCAGTAGTAATGGGATCAGCATTAAAAGCCATGGAGTGTGGATGCGGAGACAAGGAATGCGAATGGTGCGGAAAGATATGGGCCTTAATGGATGCAGTAGACGATTATATACCGTTACCGGAAAGAGCAACCGATAAGCCGTTCCTGATGCCGATCGAGGACGTATTCACCATAACTGGAAGAGGAACAGTAACCACCGGCAGAGTAGAAAGAGGTACCGTAAAAGTAGGAGACGAAGTAGCAATAGTAGGATTAAGAGACGAGATCAGGAAGACCGTATGTACCGGAGTAGAAATGTTCCGGAAACTGTTAGATTATGCGGAAGCAGGAGATAACATCGGAACCCTGTTAAGGGGAGTAGACCGAAAAGAAGTGGAAAGAGGAATGGTACTGGCCAAGCCCGGGAGCATTCAGCCACTGACCAAATTCACTGCGCAGGTATATGTATTAACTAAAGAAGAAGGCGGAAGACATACCCCGTTTTTCGGAGGATACCGTCCGCAGTTTTACTTCCGTACCACAGACGTAACCGGAGTAATTGAACTGCCTGAGGGAGTAGAGATGGTAATGCCGGGAGACCATATTAATATGAAAATAGAATTAATTACACCGATAGCCATCGAAGAAGGATTGAGATTTGCTATTAGAGAAGGCGGAAGAACTGTCGGTGCCGGCGCTGTTATCGGCATCAACGAATAATTACTGTCGATAAAAACGCAGTGAAGGATAATATTATCCTTCACTGCCACACACTCGGCAGCGTGTATTAAGCAAGCGACTAAGGAGGTTTTTGTTCGAGTGAATGTCCAGCAAAAAGTAAGGATTAGACTGAAAGCATTTGACCATAAATTATTAGACCAGTCATCGCAAAAAATAGTAGAAACTGCTAAGAAAAATGGTGCAAATGTATCTGGTCCCATACCGCTACCTACGGAAAAAAACATTTATACCATTTTGAGATCACCCCATGTAAATAAAGATTCCCGGGAGCAGTTCGAAATGAGGACTCACAAACGTTTAATCGATATATTGGATCCTACTCCCAAGGCTATAGATGCGCTTATGCATTTAGATTTACCTTCTGGCGTAGATATTGAAATTAAACTCTAAGAGATTCAAGGCTGAGAAATCAGTGGGGAACAAGGATTTCAAGGCGAGAGAATTATAGAAGTGACGTTGGTATCCCACTACCAACCTATCACTGAGAAAAAGGAGGAAGCTTAAGATGTCCAACCATACTCAGGCAATATTGGGTATAAAAATTGGTATGTCGCAAATATTCGATAATGATGGAAAAGCCGTTCCCGTTACCATAGTTGAAGCTGGGCCATGTAAAGTTCTGCAGAAAAAAAACCAGCAAACAGACGGATATCATGCCATTCAGGTGGGTTTCGGGGATATTAAAGAAAATAAAGTAAACAAACCGGGCAAAGGGCATTTTCAAAAGGCCAATATAAAACCACTGCGGCATATAAAGGAATTCCTGGTTGATAATGCTGATATCTATGAAATTGGCCAGGAAATTAAGGTAGATATATTTCAAGCAGGTAATAAGGTGGATGTTGTGGGTACATCCAAGGGCAAAGGATTTGCCGGAGGAGTAAAGAGACATAACTTTGCACGCGGCTCCATGGGACACGGTTCAAAGTACCACCGTCGTCCAGGATCTCTAGCGGCCAAAGGCCCAGCGAGAGTATTTAAAGGAAGAAAGTTGCCCGGCAGATTAGGTGGAGAGAGGGTCACCGTGCAGGGATTAGAAATAGCTAAAATATACCCCGAAAGAAACCTGATTTTAATTAAAGGTTCAATTCCAGGGCCCAGAAGAGGTCTGGTCATGATAAAAGGTTCAGTAAAGGCATAACTGAATTTGAAGGAGGTTATGAAAATGCCTAAAGTTGCACTGTATGACGTTAGCGGGGCCCAAATTGGAGAGCTAGAATTAAACGATAATATCTTTGGAATAGAGCCCAATGAGGCTGTATTATATGATTTTGTAAAAATGCAGCTGGCCAATAAACGCGTGGGAACCGCATCGACAAAAACTAGAGCTGAAGTGAGAGGCGGGGGCAAGAAACCCTGGAGACAAAAAGGAACAGGACGTGCGCGAGTAGGAAGTTCACGCAACCCGGTATGGAAGGGTGGCGGAATTACCTTTGGGCCTAAACCCAGAGATTATTCATATAAACTGCCTAAAAAAGTCAGAAGACTAGCCATGAAATCTGCATTGTCCAGTAAGGTGATCGATAACAGCATTGTTGTATTAGATCAATTGATGATGGATGAGCCCAAAACTCAAGATTTCATTAGGATTCTGGATTCACTCAACATAGAGAATGGAACCCTGGTAGTTACCGCAGACGGCAGCACTAATGTAAGCAAATCAGCTCGGAATATACCAGGTGTTAAGCCGCTCAAGGTAGAGTCTATTAATGTGTATGATTTATTAAAATATGATACCTTGCTCATTACTAGGGATGCAGTCGCTAGAATCGAGGAGGTGTTTGCATAATGCGAGACTATCGAGACATAATCATAAAGCCGGTAATAACGGAAAAAACTATGAATTTACTGGTGGAAAACAAATACACCTTTATCGTAGATAAACGAGCTAACAAGACAGAAATTAAAAACGCCATAGAGAGTATTTTCGATGTTAAGGTAGATAAGGTATATACCATGAATGTTAAAGGAAAGCCCAAAAGGATGGGGAGATCAGTGGGCCGAACCCCAAATAGGAAGAAAGCTATTGTGGCCCTCAAACCTGGACAAAAAATACCACTATTTGAAGGAATATAGGGTCCCGTTGCTCTTGTTTAAGGAGGTAATTATAAGATGGGCATAAAAAAATTCAGGCCTACTACACCGAGTAGAAGACAAATGACAGTAATGACTTTTGAGGAAATAACCAAAACTAAACCGGAAAAAAGTCTTACCCAGCCTTTGAAAAAAACCGGCGGACGTAACAGTAAAGGCCGTCTTACAGTAAGGCATATTGGTGGTCGTCACAAACGCTTATATAGAATTATTGATTTCCAGAGGAGAAAAGATTCTATTCCAGCCAAGGTAGCGGCTATTGAGTATGATCCTAACCGGTCTGCCAACATAGCCCTCCTGCATTATGCGGATGGGGCTAAAACATATATACTGGCACCCCATGGATTAAAAGTAGGAGACACAGTAATATCCGGATCCAAAGCTGATATCAAAGTAGGTAATACCCTGCCGCTTAAGGATATTCCAGTAGGTTCCCTGATTCATAATGTAGAGCTTAGACCTGGAAAAGGTGGTCAGCTGGCCAGGTCGGCAGGGACAGTTGCTCAATTAATGGCCAGAGAAGGTAATTATGCACATGTAAGGCTTCCCTCCGGTGAGGTAAGACTGGTGCATGTTACCTGCAGAGCTACCATTGGTCAGGTTGGCAACCTGGATTATGAAAATCAAACTATTGGTAAAGCGGGGAGATCAAGGTGGTTGGGTATAAGGCCAACTGTCAGGGGTTCAGTTATGAATCCAACCGATCATCCTCATGGCGGTGGTGAAGGGCGAGCTCCCATCGGGAGAAAATATCCTGTGTCTCCCTGGGGTAAAATTGCTATCGGCGGCAAAACTCGGAAAAAGAAAGCTTCTGACAAGATGATAGTCAGGAAAAGGAAATAAAGGAGGTCTATATAGATGTCAAGGTCATTGAAAAAAGGACCTTATTGCGAAGAAAAGCTGCTCAGCAAAGTGGAAGCTTTGAGTAAATCAGGTCAAAAAACCGTAATTAAGACATGGTCGAGACGATCTACGATAATGCCGCAAATGATCGGATTCACTTTTGCAGTTCACGATGGTAGAAGACATATACCTGTTTATATAACCGAAGACATGGTAGGAATGAAGTTAGGCGAATTTGCACCAACCAGAACCTACCGGGGACATGCAGGAAAGTCTGAAAAATCCAGCAGATCAAGATAGAAAGGAGGAGCGATAGTAAGATGGAAGCTAAATCAATAGGGCGTTATCTTAGAGTATCTCCTTTTAAAGCTCGTCAGGTGGCGAATCTGGTTCGGGGTAAGGATGCTAATGAGGCAGTTGCTATGTTAAAATACACCAATAAGAAGTCAGCTCCCTTAATCGGCAAAATCGTAAAATCTGCTATTGCCAATGCTGAACACAACTATGATATGGATGTAGACGAATTATTCGTTGCTGAAATATTTGTTGATGAAGGTCCAATTATGAAGAGAATGAAGCCCAGGGCATACGGCAGGGCAGACGTAAGAAGGCATAGAACAAGCCATATTACGGTGGTACTAAAAGAAAGGGAGGTTAAATAGTGGGGCAAAAGGTTCATCCTAAGGGCTTTAGAATAGGAATTATCAGAGACTGGGATTCTAACTGGTATGCAGATCGTGATTATACCGAGCTGCTGCATGAGGACTACCGGATCAGGGCTCATATCAAAGAACGTTTTTATATGGCTGGGGTGTCCAGAATTCAGATACAGAGAACCGGCAACAAGGTTAGAATTACTATTCATACAGCCAAGCCAGGGATTATTATTGGCCGGGGAGGCACAGAAGTAGAACAACTGAAGGTTGCTCTGACCAAGATGACCGGTAAAAATATTAATATAAATATTCAGGAAATCAAAAAACCAGAGTTGGATGCTCAAATTGTAGCTGAAAACATAGCCCAGCAGTTGGAGAAAAGAATTGCATTCCGCAGAGCTATGAAACAGACTGTGGGCAGGACTATGAGAGCCAATGGAGTAGGTATAAAGGTTGCCATATCAGGCAGGCTGGGTGGAGCTGAAATAGCCAGAACCGAATGGTATTCCGAAGGCAAAGTACCTCTTCACACTCTGCGAGCTGATGTAGATTATGGTTTTGCGGAAGCTAATACTACCTATGGCAAAATAGGCATAAAAGTTTGGATCAACCGGGGCGAGATTATGCCTGAAGCAAAACAACGACCAGGTGATCATAAAAAGGAGGAGGCAGATAAGTAATGCTTACCCCTAAAAGGATTAAATACAGAAAACAACATCGACCAAGAAACCTTTCAGGCAAGGCTAATAAAGGTAATGAAGTTACTTATGGAGACTTCGCACTTCAGGCTCTTGAACCGGCCTGGGTAACCAACAGGCAGATAGAAGCAGCACGTATTGCTATTAACCGCTATATAAAGAGAGGCGGGAAATTATGGATAAAGATATTTCCCGATCGGCCCATCACAGTTAAGCCGGCTGAAACTCGGATGGGGAAAGGAAAAGGATCTCCTGAGTACTGGATAGCAGTGGTTAAGCCAGGGCGAATCATGTTCGAATTGTCGGGGGTCAGCGAAGAAGTAGCCCGGGAAGCAATGAGATTAGCATCTCATAAGTTACCAATTAAGTGTAAATTCGTAAAAAGAGAAGAAATAGGTGGTGAGGTTAGTGAAGGCTAGCAATATAAGGGAACTAACCGATGAGGAATTAAAACAAAAAGTTTCTAATTATAAAGAAGAACTGTTCAATCTTAGATTTCAGTTGGCCACCGGGCAGCTGGATAATCCCATGAGAATTAGAGATGTCAGAAAGAACATTGCTAGATGCAAGACTATATTGCGTGAGAGAGAAATCGCTCAGCATCAGAACGCATAAAGGAGGTCTAAGGGTGGCGGAAAAACCTGGTAATAGAAAGGTTATAATGGGAACAGTTACCAGCAGCAAGATGGATAAAACCATAACGGTTAGTGTTGAAACTGTAAAACAGCATCCACTATACAAAAAGACCATTAAAACCAGTAAGAAATATAAGGCGCATGATGAAAACAATGAAGCCGGAGCGGGCGATATTGTAAAGATTATGGAAACCAGGCCCATCAGCAAAGACAAAAGATGGAAGCTCATTGAAATTATTCAAAAAGCTAAGACCTTACAGTAAATGTGGAGGGCACTAGAAGGGAGGAAAAGCAGTGATTCAGCAAGAGACAATGCTCCAGGTTGGCGATAATACAGGCGCCAAGAAAGTGCTTTGTATCAAGGTTCTGGGTGGCTCCACAAGAAAGTACGCAACTGTTGGAGATATAATAGTGGTAGCGGTAAAAGAAGCGGCGCCAGGTGGAGTTGTCAAAAAGGGTGACGTAGTAAAGGCTGTAGTAGTAAGGACCAAGAAAGAAATAAGACGCAAAGATGGTTCATATATAGCTTTCTCTGAAAATGCTGCCGTGATTATAGATGACAACCAGAATCCGAAAGGTACTCGAATATTTGGACCCGTTGCCAGGGAATTAAGGGAAAAGAACTTCATGAAGATCGTATCTCTAGCTCCTGAGGTTCTATAAACGAGGAGGTGTTTCAGGTGCATGTAAAAAAAGGTGATATTGTTATAGTAACCAGCGGCAAAGATAAAGGGAAAAAAGGTAAAATCCTGAGGTCATTGCCGGACCAAGATAAAATAGTAATAGAAGGCATAAACAAGATGAAAAAACATCAAAAACCCAGTCGCGCTATCCCTCAGGGAGGAATATTGCAGATAGAAGCACCCATCAGCATAGCCAATGTTATGTATTTATGCAAAAAGTGCAATAAACCCACCCGGCTGGGCAGTAAGGTGTTGGATAACAATGAAAAAGTTAGAGTCTGCAAAAGATGCGGAGAAATAGCAGACTAGCAAATCTAGGAAAGGAGGCCAGTAGAATGGCCAGGCTGCACGACCTATACAAGCAAGACATAGTTCCTAGGTTGATGGAGAGATTTAATTATAAAAACGTAATGCAGGCTCCTAAAGTAGATAGAGTGGTTATCAATATAGGAGTTGGAGAAGCGATACAGAATTCTAAAGCACTTGATGGTGCAGTAAATGATTTATCAACCATAGCAGGACAAAAACCGGTAATTACTAAAGCAAAGAAATCCATAGCAGGCTTTAAGCTTAGAGAGGGAATGCCCATTGGGTGTAAGGTTACTTTACGGGGCGAAAGAATGTATGAATTCTTGGATCGCTTAATCAATCTTTCCCTACCCCGAGTACGAGATTTTAGAGGTGTATCCCCCCAGGCTTTTGACGGTAGAGGAAACTACTCCCTGGGTATCAAGGAACAAACCATTTTCCCCGAGATAGACTATGACAAGATCGATAAAATAAGGGGACTAGAAGTAGTAATAGTCACCACGGCCAAGACGGACGAAGAAGGAAGGGAACTACTAAAAGGCTTAGGAATGCCATTTAGATAGGAGGTAAATTATCAGATGGCTAAGAAGGCTATGATTGCAAAACAGAAAAGGGAACCGCGATTTAAGGTTCGTCATTATAACAGATGTAAGATATGCGGACGGCCCAGAGCCTATATGCGTAAATTTGGCATGTGCAGAATATGTTTCAGGGAACTAGCTCATAAGGGTGAACTCCCTGGAGTTACCAAGTCGAGTTGGTAAGCTTAGAATAAAGGAGGTTAAGGATATGGTCATGACTGATCCAGTAGCTGATTTCCTGACCAGAATCAGGAACGGTAATATGGTCATGCATGAGACCGTTGAAGCACCCTCATCTAGAATAAAGGTTTCGATAGCTGAAATTATGAAAGAAGAAGGGTACATCAAGGATTATGAATATATCCAGGACGGTAAGCAGGGGATCATAAGAGTATATCTCAAATACGGCCCTAACAAAGAGAAGGTCATTACCGGAATCAAGAGAATTAGTAAACCCGGTTTGAGAGTATATGTCAAGAAAGACGAAATACCCAAAGTATTAGGAGGGCTTGGAACTGCAGTTATTTCAACCTCCAAAGGATTAATGACCGACAAAAGTGCACGTAAGACTGGACTTGGCGGAGAAGTAATATGTTATATCTGGTAGCAAAGGAGGGGTGAACTTGTCTAGAATAGGAAGAAAGCCTATTACTCTACCTAAAGGGGTAGAAGTCAAAATAGATGATAATATAGTCATAGTAAAAGGCCCCCGCGGTGAATTGACTCAGCGGATACCTGCAGATATTAGTTTGAACATAAGTGATGACGAAATACTAGTGACCAGGCCCAGTGATGCTAAAAAGCATCGGGCGTATCACGGTCTGAGCCGTGCTCTAGTGGCCAATATGGTAGAAGGTGTTACCAATGGTTTTGAGAGAAAACTGGAATTGGTCGGAGTTGGATACAGAGCGCAAATGCAGGGCAGCAAACTTATGCTTACTGTTGGTTATTCCCATCCAATACTGATTGATGCCCCAGAAGGTATCGAGTTCGAGGTGCCTGCAGTGACCAGGATAACTGTTAAAGGAATTGATAAACAGCTAGTGGGAAATACTGCAGCGCATATTCGTGCAATAAGAAAACCGGAGCCTTATAAAGGTAAAGGCATAAAGTATGAAAATGAAGTCATCAGACGCAAGGCTGGTAAATCAGGCATCAAATAACTATGAAAGGAGTGGCCGTATTGTTTAGGAAACCCAGCAGTACATCACTCAGGCAGCGTAAACATAAACGGGTTCGCAAAAAAGTATCCGGAACTACCCAGGTACCCAGATTATGTGTTTATAAAAGCCTTAACCATATATATGCTCAGATAATCGATGATGAAAAGCGTGTGACTCTGGTAGCTGCTTCGACGCTGGAAAAAGATTTTCCAGAACTTGAATCCAGGACTAATAAAGAAGCAGCAAAACTGGTAGGCAGCAGAATTGCTGAGAAAGCGAAGGAAAAAGGCATCATGCAGGTGGTATTTGATCGCAGTGGATACAAATATCACGGTTGTGTAGCTTCCCTGGCTGACGCTGCAAGAGAAAAAGGGCTACAATTCTAATGCAGGATCCACGAGTAAGGAGGGAAACGATGAACGACAGAGATCAGGCTGCTCCGGAATTAATTGAAAAGATTGTAAACATCAGAAGAGTTGCCAAAGTTGTAAAGGGTGGCCGCAGGTTTAGCTTCAGCGCCCAAGTGGTAGTCGGCGATGGAGCCGGTAAAGTAGGCACCGGAAAAGGGAAAGCCAATGAAGTACCGGAAGCCATAAGAAAAGCTGTTGAGAATGCTAAAAAGAATATGATAGATGTCCCATTAATTGATGAAAGAACTATTCCCCACGAGATTACTGGTCGGTTTGGAGCTGGCAGAGTATTTCTGAAACCTGCTTCTGCTGGTACAGGTGTTATAGCAGGCGGACCAGTACGTGCAGTTTTAGAAGCAGCGGGGATTAAGGATATTCTGACTAAATCACTGGGATCCTCTAATTCAAATAATATGGTTCATGCCACTATGGAAGGGCTGAAAAGTTTGAAAAAAGCGGACCAGGTTGCTAAATTAAGGGGCAAGAGCATAGACGAGTTAATTAATTGAGGAGGGATATGACTTGGCTAAGCAGATTAAAATTACCTGGACCAAAAGTTATATCGGCTGCCCCAAAACCCAAAGATCTACGATAAAAAGCTTGGGATTAAGGAAATTGCAGCATAGCGTTATTAAAGAAGATTGTCCGGAAATTAGAGGACAAGTGGGCAAAGTACAACATCTCGTTACTGTAGAAGAGATAGATTAAATCAAGGAGGTTTTATTGTGAAACTTGAAGAGTTAAAATCTCCACCAGGCAGTACCAGGCGCATCAAAAGAGTTGGGCGCGGTATGGGTTCCGGGCATGGGAAAACATCGACCCGGGGACATAAAGGCCAGAAGTCAAGATCTGGTGGTGGAATAAGACCTGGTTTTGAAGGCGGTCAAATGCCGTTACAAAGGAGAATACCAAAAAGAGGTTTTACTAATATATTTAAGACAGACTATGCCATCGTAAATGTACGGGATCTAAATGTATTTGAAGACGGCACCATAATTACTCCAGAAATGTTAGTAGATCAGGGTATAATTAAAAAGCTGGAAAAGGGTGGACTAAAAGTACTGGGCGATGGAGAACTCAAGAAGAAACTTATAGTAAAAGCTAACAAAATAAGCAAACAAGCAGCACAAAAAATCGCGGACCTGGGTGGCGAGATAGAGGTGATTTAATGCTGGGATCCATGCAGCAAGCATTTAAAATCGGAGACTTAAGGACCAAGTTATTATTCACCCTGTTTATGCTCCTGGTATTTAGATTGGGAGCGCATATTCCTGTTCCAAATATAAATGCCGATGCAATACAGCAGTTTCTGAGTGGGCAATTGTTCAGTTTTTTTGATGTTGTCTCAGGTGGGGCATTCAAACGCTTTAGTATATTTGCTATGAGTATCACACCGTATATAAACGCATCAATCATCATGAATCTGTTGCAGGTAGTAATTCCCCGGCTGGAAGAACTGGCCAAAGAAGGGGAGGAAGGCAAGAAAATACTTGCCCAATATACCCGTTATGGAACGGTAGTCTTAGCTTTTATACAGGCTATAGGTATGGCATTTGCACTGGGTAACAACAATGCAGTCGTTAATCCCGGGGTGGTAACCTACTTAATTATTGCCATATCACTAACGGCGGGAACAGCTGTTTTGATGTGGATAGGGGAAATGATTACCGAGCACGGAATAGGGAATGGAATTTCCTTGATCATTTTTGCCGGAATAGTATCCAGAATGCCCAGCCAGATAGCTGGAGTTACCCAGGAACTTTCAGGGGGCATAATCGGGTACTTCAATATTCTGTTATTTGTTATACTGGCCTTGGCCATAATAGTAGCTATAATAGCAGTGAATGAGGGTCAAAGACGGTTACCGGTTCAATATGCCAAAAGGGTAGTAGGACGCAAGATGTATGGAGGGCAGAGTACCTTTCTGCCGCTCAAAGTGAACGCGGCCGGTGTTATTCCAATAATATTTGCTATGTCCTTGATGATGTTTCCTGCTACTATAGGATCTTTTACGAGTCAGACCGGAGGTTTCAACCAATTTTTGAATACCTATTTCAATTTCGGCAGTCCAGCCTATAATATATTGTATTTCTTACTAATTGTATTTTTTACCTATTTTTATGTAGCCATAATATTTAATCCGGCTGATGTGGCAGAGAATATTAAGAAATACGGTGGCTTCGTTCCAGGCATACGCCCTGGTCGTCCTACAGCAGAATACATAGACCGGATCTTATCGAGGTTAACTCTGGCCGGAGGTATATTTCTAGGATTGATAGCTGTTCTTCCCAACTTTGTTATCGCTCTGACCGGAATTACCAGTCTATGGTTTGGTGGGACCTCACTGCTGATAGTAGTAGGTGTTGCGCTGGATACCATGAAACAAATCGAGTCTCACTTATTATTAAGAAGTTATGAAGGCTTTGTTAAATAGGAGATGATTATATGAACGTTATATTAATGGGACCTCCAGGAGCCGGAAAAGGAACTCAAGCAGAATTTATCAAGGCAGAATACTCGGTACCGCATATATCTACCGGAGACATGTTCAGGGATGCAGTCAAAAATGGGACTCCCATGGGGAAAGAAGCCCAGAAGTACATGAGTGAAGGGAAATTAGTCCCGGATCAAGTAACAATAGGTATTGTTGAAGACAGGCTTGCTCAAGATGATTGTCAGCTTGGTTTCTTATTAGATGGTTTTCCCAGGACCATTATTCAGGCTGAGGCTCTGGATGGGGTAATGGATAAGCTAGGTAAGAAAATTGATGCAGCAATTAATATATCCGTACCAGACAGTATTTTGATTGAAAGAATGTCAGGAAGAGTAAGCTGTAAAGAATGCGGGAAAGTATATCATCTTATATTTACCCCTCCTGCCCAATCAGGAAAATGTGATAAGTGCAGCGGTGAACTTATCCAACGCAGTGATGATAATGCGGAAACTGCAGCGAATCGGCTGCAGGTGTATATAGACCAAACCAGTCCATTATTGGATTACTATGAGAATAAAGGCCTGCTGAAAAACGTAGATGGCAATAGGGACAGCAAATCAGTTGGCGCAGATATCGAATCGATTTTGAATGGACTGTAGGCAGTACAAAAATATAGACTGCAGTCAGCTGATTAGGATATGATTTTAGGTGCAAGCTTAAAAACATTTAAGGGAGTTCGAATGAAGAGATCATGTTATATGAAAACCAATAATCATCTTTCGCACCTAGTTATGGGGGTGTCCGAAAATCCGGAATGATTTAATAGGCCGAGTAGTTTATTCAAAATCGGGTCGCGATAAGGGCAGGTTAATGGTGGTTGTCAGTTTAGTTAACGAGCAATATTGTATGGTGGCAGATGGGGATCTGAGGAAGATCGAGAAACCCAAAATCAAGAATATTAAACATCTGCAGCTCACCAACATAAAAGCAGATTCTGTTTTAGAATATATATCCAGAGGAGAACTGCCTGAGAATCATGTAATAAGAAACTACCTTAGTATATTAAAAGGGACTGGAGAAATACAAGGGAAGGAGGGCTGGTAAATGGCTAATAAGGACGATGTTATCGAGGTCGAGGGCAAAGTAATCGAACCGCTGCCGAATGCCATGTTCAGGGTGGAACTAGAAAACGGCCATAAGGTCCTCGCCCATATATCTGGTAAAATGCGAATGAATTTTATAAGGATATTACCTGGTGATAGGGTAATGGTAGAATTATCACCATACGATCTCAATCGTGGAAGAATAGTATATCGGTTTAAATAGTTTCTTACCGCATAGGCATGTTTATTTAAGGAGGTATTGGAAAATTGAAGGTGAAACCCTCGGTGAAACCAATGTGTGAAAAATGCAAAATAATTAAGCGCAATGGGAAAGTTATGGTAATATGTGAAAACCCCAAACACAAGCAAGTTCAGGGCTGATTAACGGGAGGTGAATGATTATGGCAAGAATAGCAGGTGTTGATTTACCCAGGGACAAAAGGATTGAAGTTTCTTTAACATATATTTATGGTTTAGGAAGATCGTCAGCCAAGGCAATATTGGCAGTTACTGGTATAAATCCCGATACCAGGGTGAAAGATTTGACAGAGGAAGAAGTATCAAAATTAAGGGAAGTAATAGAAAAACAGTATCAGGTCGAAGGAGATCTTCGCAGACAGATCAGTATGGATATCAAGAGACTGATGGATTTAGGTTGCTATAGAGGTCTGCGTCATCGTCGTGGTTTACCAGTACGTGGTCAAAAAACCAAGACTAATGCTCGTACTAGAAAAGGACCTAAACGTACTGCAGGCGGCAGGAAGAAATAGCATATAAGGAGGATAAATGAGTGGCACGAAAGACTTCCACAAGAGTTAAACGGCGCGAGAAAAAGAATATTGAATCTGGAATTGCTCATATAAAATCTACCTTTAACAATACCATGATTTCTATCACCGATAAAAAGGGCAATGCCATATCCTGGGCCAGTGCAGGAACGGTTGGGTTTAAGGGTTCAAGAAAAAGCACCCCTTTTGCTGCCCAGGCTGCTGCCGAAAATGCGGCTAGAGCTGCCATGGAACATGGTTTGAAAGAAGTAGAATGTTATGTAAAAGGACCGGGGGCAGGCCGTGAGGCAGCGATCCGATCCTTACAAGCTGCAGGTCTAGAAGTTAGTGTGATTAAAGATGTCACGCCTATACCACACAATGGATGTAGACCGCCAAAAAGAAGAAGAGTTTAAGGAGGTATATGGATAAGTGGGAAGATATACTGATTCGGTCTGCCGCCAGTGTCGTAGAGAAGGAGAAAAACTATTTCTTAAGGGAGACCGCTGTTATTCAGAAAAATGTGCAGTAGAAAGAAAACCATATCCACCCGGCGCAAATGCACGTAAACGCAGACAAAAACAGAGTGAGTATGGGCTGCAGCTAAGGGAAAAGCAAAAGACCAGAAAAATCTATGGAGTAATGGAGAAACAGTTCCGCAACTATTTTAAAAAAGCTGATAGACAGCAAGGTATAACTGGTACTAATCTATTAGTGTTGCTGGAGAGAAGGCTGGACAACATCGTCTATAGATTGGGTTTTGCATCATCTCGGGCGGAAGCACGTCAGTTGGTCAACCATGGTCACTTTACAATTAACGGTAAAAAGGCGACCATACCATCTATGCTGGTAAGAGTAGGTGACGTCATCCAGGTTAAAGAGAATAGTAAAGAAGCAGTCAAATTTCAGGAGATTAAGGATCAGGCTGCTTACAAAACACCGCCTGAGTGGCTCAGTGTAGATGCAGAAAATTTGACTGGCAGTGTGCTGGCTTATCCGATCCGGGAGCAGATAGATACCACTGTAAACGAACAGCTTATAATAGAATTGTACTCTAGATAACACCTCTAAAATTAAGGAGGGGATAAATAGATGCTAGAGATGGAAAAACCTCGTATTGAGTGTGTTGAAAAAGATGTAGAGAGAAATTATGGTAGGTTTGTCATTGAGCCGTTGGAAAGAGGATATGGAACTACTCTGGGAAATTCTCTGCGAAGGGTTCTGCTATCATCTTTACCCGGCGCTGCAGTTACCTCAGTAAAAATCGATGGGGTATTACATGAATTCTCTACTATTCCCCATGTAGTAGAAGATACTACAGAGATGATACTTAATATTAAGAAATTGGTATTAAAGTATGAGGGGAACGAACGAAAAATAATTCGGATATCGCAGCAGGGTAAAAAGGAAATAACGGCTGGTGATATCGAACAGGATGCTGAAGTTGATATTTTAAACCCAGATCTGCATATAGCCACCCTGGATCATGGTGCCAGTGTAGAAATGGAGATGACAGTCGAAAGAGGCCGAGGCTACGTAACTGCCGATCAACAGTCCATTAAAAACGAAGATATCGTAGGCCTGGTGCCCATAGATGCCATATTTACTCCGGTTAATCGAGTTAACTATACCATTGATAATGCCCGGGTAGGTAAAAGGACTGATTACGACAGCCTGACCCTGGAGGTATGGACCAACGGCAGCATAAGCCCGGAAGAGGCTATCAGTTTATCAGCCCAGATATTGATTGAATACTTAAAGCTATTTACCCAGATAGATGATACTTATGCTGAAGTAGAAATACTGGTAGAAAAAGAGGAAGAAAAGAAAGACAAAGTTCTGGAAATGTCTATTGAGGAATTGGAACTGTCTGTTCGAGCTTCCAATGGTTTGAAGCGAGCAAACATCAATACAGTTGGTGATCTGATTGAGAAAACTCGCGAAGAAATGAGTAAGATAAGAAATCTGGGGCAGAAATCCCTGGAAGAAATCGAAAGAAAACTTAAAGAATTAGAGCTTGGTTTTAAGAAACCCGAAGATTAGAAAGGAGGAGACCCGGTGAGTTATCGCAGATTTGGTCTCTTAAGCAGCCATAGAAGATCTATGCTAAGAAATGCAGTTACATCCCTGCTCGAAAAGGAAAAAATAACTACCACCGAAACTCGAGCCAAGGATATAAGCCGTATAGCTGAAAAAATGATTACCCTGGGGAAAAGAGGCGACTTGCATGCAAGAAGGCAGGTAGATTCTTATGTAATGACTGATGACGTAGTCCATAAAGTCTTTACTGATCTGGCTTCACGCTTTAGTGAAAGACAGGGAGGCTACACCCGTATAATAAAAATCGGTAATCGTAAAGGCGATGGCGCTCCTATGGTTATCTTGGAACTGGTAGATTAATATAATTACTTATGATTACAGTAGAGCAGGTTAGTTTTTCGTACAGTAATGACGATCCCAGGATAATTAAGGATATAGATCTGGAAATAGCTGAACATGAATTTGTAGCTGTAATCGGCAATAATGGTTCTGGTAAAACTACCCTGGCTAAACTATTAAACGGCCTTTATATTCCAGGTGCGGGCAGGATTTTGGTAGATGGATTAGACACCCGGGTACCTGAAAACCGCCTCTTGATAAAGCAGAAGGTAGGAATGTTATTTGCTGAAGCTGATAAACAGCTCATATCAAGTACGGTGGAAGAAGACGTAGCATTTGGCCCGGAAAACCTGGATCTGACACAAAATGAAATACGAGCCAGAGTTGATAATGCTCTAAAACTATTATCAATGGAGGATTTTGCTAAACATCCTCCTTATCTTTTGTCAGGCGGGCAGAAACAAAAAGTGGGGATAGCTGGACTACTGGCTATGAAGCCATCCTACCTGGTCTTGGACGAACCCGCCTCCATGCTTGATGAAAGAGGTAAAGAGGAAGTGTTTCAGGCCTTATGGCAGCTCAATAAGAATGAGGGTATCGCGGTAGTATTAATTACTCACGAATTACCACCGGCACTTAAGGCGGACCGAGTAATATTCATGGAATCAGGGCAGATAAAGACCCAATGCATACCAGAACAGATAATGTATAAGCCAGACTTATTAAGGGCTATGCAGATTCAGCCCCTGGATATAAGCACCTTCATAGAAACACTGAATACCGCTCGATCGGGTCTGCTTCCGATTGAAATTAATGATGTAGATAAGCTGGTGGACGAATTATGCCGATTAAAGCAGAAAATGTAGTCTATACTTATCAGGCGAAAGCTGTATATGCCCGGAAGGCCTTACAAGATATTACCTTTCAGATAGATGAAGGTGAAACAGTAGGTATTATTGGAAGAGCGGGTGCCGGAAAGACCACCCTGCTAAAATTACTCAATGGTCTGCTAAAACCTGATGCAGGACGGTTATTCATTGACGAAATAGACAGCTCAACAATTAAGAAAAATTCAAGCGTGTTGATTAAAAAAGCCGGTCTGGTATGGCAATTTCCTGAACAACAATTATTCGAAACAACAGTATACAAAGAACTTGTCTTTGGCCTTAAGAGTCAGCACCTGGATTCAGCGGAACAAAATAAAAGGGTTCGTGAGGCACTGGAGCAAGTTGGATTAGATTACGAACGATTCCATAACCGTCAACCCTCAACTCTAAGTACCGGGGAGAAAAGGAGATTGTCGATAGCCTGCTTTCTTGTCTTGAAGCCCCGTTATCTTTTACTGGATGAGGCTATGGCAGGATTGGATGCATCAGGTACTGAGCGCCTGATAGAACTATTATCCCGACTGAACCGTAAGGATAGGGTTGGTATAATAATAACCGGTCATCACCTGGGGCAGCTCAGCAGGTTGTGTAATAGAATTATGCTGCTGGAGGAAGGTAGACTCCTTGTGGACAGTCCGACTGCTGAATTGACGGATTATTATAATATATTGATGGAAAGAGGATTCACCCTGCCGGTTCACCAGGAAGTTCTATACCAGCTCAAGGGCAGAGGCTGGGATATTAATAGCCGGGTCCATGATGCTGAAGAAGCAGTTCAAAGAATACTGAGCAGTCTATAATCCTGGAGGTAAGGTATGACAGAATATATTTCCCTGGGCCAGTACATACCAGTAGAATCTTTCTTGCATCGGCTCGATCCCCGGATCAAAATCTTAAGCACATTGATGCTCACCATTGCTTTAATATCGGCTGACACCATGCTGGAATTGGCACTGCTAGCAATAGCTCTTCTGGTGCTTAGCAGTTTGAGCAATATAAAAATAGCAGAATATTGGAAGGGTATAACTCCCTTTTTGTTCATAATATTCATCACCGCTGTTATTAAAATATTTCTGGTTAGTGGAAACAGCGTATTAAGTGTCTGGTTAATAAACATCACTGCAGAAGGTTTGAAGAGTGCCCTGAATCTGTCAATCCGTCTAATATTAATCATATATTCAGCCCAGATACTGCTATTAACAACTTCTATCGTATCTCTTACCGACGGATTGGGGTTGCTGTTAAGACCACTGGAATTAATGCGTTTTCCGGTTCATGAACTGGTTATGATCATGACGATAAGCCTGCGTTTTATTCCGGTTTTATTGAATGAAAGCAGGCGAATAAGGTTGGCTCAGATAAGCAGAGGGATAGACTTTCAAGAAGGATCAATCTGGGAACGCACCCAAACCTACTTTGCTATTTTGGTTCCCTTGATAAATGCTTCATTTCAAAAGGCTAACGATTTAGCCGAAGCCATGGAGGCCAGAGGATATACCGCTGGTAAGAAAAGAAACCGTTTATACGAATTAAATTTATCCCGATCTGATTATATATATTTGTTCATCATAAGTATGCTGTTATCAGGTATTATAATGTATCATGCTGTCTATCCTTGCCAGTTTTGATGCAGGATGGCAGTATAGAGGTTTAGCCGGGGAGGACATATGAAGAGAATAAAAGCTATTCTGGAATACGATGGCAGCGCCTATCATGGTTTTCAAATCCAGAAGAATGCTGTTACTATACAAGAAAAACTGGAAACCAGCATAGAAAATCTCATTGGAGAAAAAGCCAGTATCATAGCAGCTGGCAGAACAGATGCCGGGGTTCATGCTGCCGGTCAGGTCATTGCCTTCGATACCAGTTCCAGTATTCCGCCGGATAAATGGAAGTTTGCACTTAACAGCATCCTGCCTCCGGATATACGAGTAGTATCCAGCTGCAAGGCCCCAGCAAATTTTCATCCTCGCTTTGATGCAGTAGACAAAAGATATATCTATCTGATTCACCGGAAAAATAGCGGTAAGGTTTTCTACAGCAGATATGCCTATTGTGATACTGAAGCACTGGAGGTTAAGCTTATGCAGCAGGCCTGCCGACTGCTGCTGGGTCGGCACAATTTCAAATCCTTTTGTGCCAGCGGATCATCGGTTAAGACTTATGATAGGAATATTAAAGAATGTAAATTAGAGGAAAAAGGACCCTTTATACGATTGGATATTACTGCTGATGGATTTTTGTACAATATGGTGAGGATAATAGTAGGGACTCTGCTTGAAGTAGGACGGCTTACATACGGGCCAGAACATATTACTGATATAATACTGGCCCAGGATAGAACTCAAGCCGGACAAACTGCTCCACCTCAGGGTTTATATTTATATTCCGTAAACTATGGTTAGGTTTTTTTTACCTGCCGTAAAAGCATGATTCCACTAGAACAGCCGGAGCAGCGTTCTTGAATCGCCTTTCCCTCTGCACTCTACTTGAACACAGATCGTCTCCAGGCATATAAATGGGTCTTTCACAAATTTTCAGGGAAAGACTGGTCAATAAAAATAGGTAATTTCTTGACAAGGGTACTAGAAGTTCGCTATCATTTATAGGTAGTCTATCTATTTCCAGCTGGTTTCTGCCCCGTTGCTAGAGGGTAAATAAGACCGACTATTAATTAATGATAAGTTCAGTATATACAGGAGGGAACAACGTGAAAACATACATGGCCAAACCTGCGGATGTTGACCGCAAATGGTATGTTATAGACGCCAGTGGTCAGACATTGGGAAGAATAAGTTCAGAAGTGGCCTCCATACTAAGAGGAAAGCATAAACCTACTTATACCCCGCATGTAGACACAGGTGATTTTGTAATAATTATTAACGCAGAACAGGTTAAACTCACAGGAGATAAACTTAATCAGAAAATGTATCGGTACCATACCGGTTATCCAGGCGGCTTGAAGGAAATGGATTATAAGACTCTGTTACAGAAGAGACCCGAAAAAGCAATAGAAACAGCGGTCAAAGGAATGCTTCCACATAATCGGCTGGGCAATAAAATGTATAAAAAGCTCAAGGTATATCGGGGAAGCGAACATCCCCATCAAGCGCAGAAACCTGAAGTTCGAGAGCTCAGAGGTTAAGGAGGATTAGGATATGGAAAAGGTACAATATTGGGGAACCGGCAGGAGAAAAGAAGCGGTTGCCAGAGTCAGATTAATTCCTGGAGAAGGGCGAATCACGATAAATGACAGGGAATTTGAAAATTTTTTTCCTAATAAGACCAGTCGGTTGATAGTTCAGCAGCCTCTCGGCATGACCGATACAGCAGGAAGATTTGACATAATATGCAGAGTGCATGGTGGAGGCGTAACTGGCCAGGCCGGTGCTGTTCAGTTAGGTATCGCTCGGGCACTATTAAAAGCTAACCCGGAACTCAAATCCGTACTGCGCAGAGGAGGTTTTCTAACCCGCGATCCGCGCATGAAAGAAAGAAAGAAATATGGTTTGCATAAAGCCAGAAAAGCTCCACAGTATTCGAAACGCTAAATACCTTTACAAATTCAGATCAGCAAAATCCCCTCAAGTATGAGGGGATTTTTTTGCGACGGGGGACGGTTCTTGATGTCGCATTTTCAGCTATGGCTAATAATAATAAAAAAAGTGGCATATATAAGAAGCAGCAGCATTTAGTACGGAGGTATAAAGACTGATGAGCAGGTGGGTGGTTTTAAGGTCCGGCAGGTGGTCCCAATACCGTACGGCTATCACATTTCTGACAGTATTATGCATAATGGCAGTTTTAGCAGTGGATACTGGAGAGAAGGAGGTTTTATCCTATGGACTGGCTAACAAAATCATAGTAGTAGATGCCGGTCATGGAGGACCTGACCCGGGCGCGGTCCGGGGAAAATATGTAGAAAAGGATATTACCCTGCAGGTAAGCAAGAAACTGGGCGATTATTTGAGTCAAGCCGGGGCCTTGGTAATTATGCTCAGGGAGGATGACCGTGATCTGGCCGAAGACTCCAGCAACTCACGTAAACGTTCTGATTTAAAACGGCGGGTGGAGATAGCCAATGAAGCCGGGGCAGATCTCTACATCAGTATCCATACCAATGCTGATCCATGTTCCAGATGGTCCGGAGCCCAGACTTTCTACCACTCGGGCAGTGATCGCAGCAAAGTGACAGCGGTAATTATACAGGAGGAACTGACAAGGATACTGGGGAATACTGAACGTAAAGCTAAACCTGGAAGCTACTTCATTCTAAGCCGTACCGAGATGCCGTCAGTGATCGTAGAAATGGGATTTATTTCTAATCCCCGGGAAGCCCAGCAGCTGAGCGAAGACCAATATCAGTCCAGGCTGGCTTATGCGGTGTTTTCCGGTATTGCCAAGTCAGAAATTCGGGATTATGATGAAGATATACAAGATTATCCAGGCTGGTAAATATAACTCTATAGTAAATAACTATAAGGAGGTTGGCAGCAATGATAACCTATACTGCCCTTACCCCGCATCCCCCGTTAATAATACCTTCCGTAGGCGGAGGCAGAATAAGAGAAGTGGCTTCTACTGTCCAGGCCATGGAGTATGTAGCCCGGGAGCTGGCTGCGGCATCCCCTCAAACTCTAGTGGTCCTTACTCCTCATGGAAACGTTTTTTCCGACTGCATTACTTGTTTAAGCGAATTGGTATTATCTGGAGATTTTAAGGCATTTGGCAGCCAGGCAGAAGGAAGCACCTTTAATAATGACCGGGAACTGCTGGTCGAAATTTCCAAGAGGTCCGTAAAAGAAGGGATCAATTTCATAAACGTGGACATGGAATGTGCTGCCAGCAATCGTTTGAGAGGAGACCTGGACCACGGTGTTCTGGTTCCAATGCATTATTTAGAATCGGCTCTGAATTATGAAATTCGCCTCCTGCCAATCAGTACCGGGTTTTTATCAAACCTGGAATTATATACCCTGGGGAAAATCATTCAGCAGTCAGCTGATGCCCTGGGCAGAAGGGTGGCAGTAATAGCCTCTGGTGATATGTCTCATCGGCTAAAAGATGAAGGACCTTATGATTACCATCCCGATGGACAGGCCTTTGATTTGAGAGTGAAAGAACTACTAGCGGCAGGTGATGCCAAGGGGATTTTGGAGATTCCAGCTGAGCTTCGGGACAATGCCGGAGAGTGTGGTTATCGTTCTATAGTTATCATGCTGGGAACTCTGGATGGAATGAAGTTTGAAAGCCAGGTATTCTCTTATGAAGGACCCTTTGGCGTGGGGTATCTGGTGGCTGGATTCCGTCCCTTACAGCAATCGCCCTCCTTGTTAGAGGAGCTTAAACAGCAGGAAAAAGAGCGCGTGGCAGCAGGTCGCAGATCTGAGAGTGAACCGGTTAAATGGGCCAGGATGGTGTTGGAGAGTTACATCCAGGAGGGGAAAATACCGAAACTGCCTCCAGAATTGGATATACTCAGCCAGAAAAAGGCTGGTGTTTTTGTATCCTTGAAAAAGAATGGACAGCTGAGGGGATGCATAGGAACTATAGCTCCGGTTTATGACAGCCTGGCCCAGGAAATTGCCGCAAATGCCATTAGTTCAGGAACCAGGGATGCCAGGTTCTTCCCGTTAGAAGCGGGAGAGCTTGAACAGCTTACCTATTCAGTAGACATCCTGGGGGAAGCAGAGGAATGCACCCGGCAGGATCTGGACCCGGCTAGATATGGGGTCATTGTTAGTACGGTTGGTAAACGCGGATTGCTGCTTCCAGACCTGGAAGGAGTCGATACGGTGGATTATCAGCTGCAGATTGCCTTAGAAAAGGGTGGTATATCACCATATGAAAACTATAAAATAGAGCGCTTTGAAGTTAAAAGATATCGATAATTAATGTTTATACGGTACTATACGGTACTATTAAGGCCGCAATTCTGGTTCGCTATAGGCCCAGATGAAGCCTGAGCTGGGTCCTATCTACGAGGAGGTTTTTCATAATGCAGAAGGAAGCCTTGTTTTATGTGAAGTTAGAAGATTCTAGAGTGAGATGTGTGCTGTGTCCCCACCATTGTATTATCAAGCCAGACCATCAGGGCCTATGCCGCAGCCGCGTTAATAATGATGGGAAACTTATAGCCCATAACTATGCTCAGGTGGCTTCGCTGGCACTCGACCCGATTGAAAAAAAGCCTTTATATCATTTTTATCCTGGAAAAACCATATTGTCAGCCGGCACTTATGGCTGTAACCTATCCTGCTCTTTCTGCCAGAATCACCTTCTTGCTCACGGTAATCCTGCTACGCATACTGTAGAAGCGCAGCATCTGCTGGAGCTGGCCCAGAAAAGCAGGGCCAACTCTTCCATAGGAGTCGCTTTCACTTATAACGAACCATTCATATGGTATGAATACATAATGGATACCGCGGTACTGTTAAAAGAAAAGGACCTCAAAGTAGTACTGGTTACCAACGGGTATATCGAGACGGAGCCGCTCCAGCAAGTACTTCCTTACATAGATGCCATGAACATTGATGTTAAAGCTTTTACGGAAGAATTTTATAAAAAACTATGCAAGGGCGGGCTGAGCAAGGTGATGGAAGCGGTTGAACAAGCGGCTGGGCAGTGCCATGTAGAGATAACCAGCCTTATAATTCCAGGAGAAAATGATAATTTAAATGACCTTAAGCGGATGGCCAGGTGGATAGCAGGAATTGATTCCTATATCCCACTGCATTTATCCAGGTATCATCCTGCCTATAAGATGGACCGGGAAGCAACTCCGGCCGGCACGCTTGAACAAGCCCGGCAGATTGCCAGAGAATATCTGCAACATGTCTTTGTAGGAAATCTTGCTGGACCAGACAATAATACCTATTGTGCAGAATGTGAAGCTCTGCTGATTAAAAGAGATGCCTATTACACCGAAATTATTGGATTAGAGCAAGGACACTGTGCTGGTTGTGGGAAAGAGATTACTTACATAGTTACCTGAGTTTGAGACCAATCCTTTTGCAGGTGAATTTACCTGAACTTGCCTGAGTGAGGTAGCAGTGCGGTAACGGGCGAGCATTACACCTGCTCCCGCCGTTGGCCGGTCTAATGATGGCTAATCAAGATGGTTGATACTATAAAAATTAAGCTGGGTGCAATAAGGTTACTGCAGGGTTCTAAATCGCCTTACCCTCCTTGCTTGGAGCAGGCATAACACTCGCCTGGGTGAGGTAGCGGTGCGGTAACGGGCGAGCATTACACCTGCTCCCGCCGTTGGCCGGTCTAATGATGGCTAATTAAGATGGTTGATACTATAAAAGTTAAGCTGGGTGCCATAAGGTTACTGCAGGGTTCTAAATCGCCTTACCCTCCTTGCTTGGAGCAGGCGTAACACTCGCCTGGGTGAGGTAGCGGTGCGCCCGGTCAGAAATAAAAATAGGGCAGAGCAGTTTCCTGCTCCACCCTGTTATATGAAAGCTACCAGATATAAATCCGGTAAGCTATTCACAGCCTATAAACAGCATACCCATAATTTAAGATATGAATACATCTGAGAGAATGTTCCATTCAGGGATTATCCAAGGTTAAGGAAGTTATCAAAAGAAATAAAGGAGGATTATTTTGTGATGGCTAATTTAAAGTTTTACTGTGTAAAGAGCTGAAGCACATGTAAGAAAGCAAAAGCGTGGCTTATGCAGAATAATATCGAATATACAGAGGTTGATTTGCTCAAAGAGACACCAACTTATGAAGAACTACAGATTCTGGCTGAGTTAGCTCAATCAGACATAAAATATTTCGTTAATCGAAGGAGTCAGGCCTTTAAAAAGGTCCAACCGGATATCGATAACATGAATGTTGAGCAGGTTGCTGATCTGATTATCGAAAATCCACGTATTCTTCTTAGACCCATTTTAACGGATGGTATCAACCTGATATCAGGCTTTAGTGAAGAAAACTATCGGCAGTTTGTGGGCTTGTCATAATTAAGGGGTTAGATGATGAATGATTTGCTATGTTTGAGGCTGGGAATAACCAACTGTTATCTAATAAAAGGGCATCAAGGATATATTATGATTGATGCTGGCAGCCTGAGAAAAGAGAAGCTGTTTCTGACCTTGCTGGCTAAACAGCACATATCCCCGCAGGATATCGATTTGATCATTATTACTCACGCTCATTTTGATCATATTGGCAGTCTGGCTGCCATTAAGGAGATTTGCGGTTGTCATGTCCTGGCCCATCCGGTGGAAGCCCAAATAATGCGCGAGGGAGAAGTGGTAATACCACCGGGCACCAATATGCTGGGATCAGCAGCAAACTGCCTGGGAAAAATAGCCCGGCCTCTGCTGGCTTTTAAGCCAGTCGAAAGTGAAATCACTGTAGATTGTGAATACGATTTAGGGGAATTTGGTGTGAATGGAAAAATACTACCCACGCCCGGGCATACTATCGGATCTCTCTCTGTACTGCTGGGGAATGGAAATGCTCTGGTGGGTGACTTAGCTGCCAACTTGCCAGGATTAACTGTATATCCGCCATTTGCAGAAATGCCAGACGAAATATATTCTAGCTGGGACTTGATCTTAAGACAGGGAGCCCAGAACATCTTCCCTGCTCATGGAAGACCCTTCTCTATCAATCGTATTAAGAACAGTCTGGAAAAATTGAACTGCTTTTCTTATGGAATGGCTTGAATTAATAACCTTTAAAAAACCGCTCAGAAACTAACCGCCTGCTACCGATCTTACTTTGATCTGCCTGTCCAGTCAGGGATTATTGTTTATCAGGTATACAGTATATATGAAAAATTTTGCTTGATTTTATCTCTGATGATGTTTATACTAAGACTCGGAAATGAGAAATACGAAATCGAGGCAAAGGCGCCGCACTTAGATTAAAGGCATAGTGGAGACGTCTTTTTTTATGCCCGGATATAAGCAGCAGTGCTTGCAGCAGTCCACAAGCAGGATGGAGGTAACTGCCATGTCAGCCTTAAACAAAAACAAGGGATATTTGATTTTAGAAGACGGACACATTTTTGAAGGAACCTTAATGGAAGGCTCAAAACCCAGTTCAGGAGAAGTAGTATTTAATACCAGTGCCTTTGGCTATGAGCAGATATTAACTGATCCTTCCTATGCCGGACAGATTGTTGTAATGACTTATCCCCTCATAGGCAATTATGGGGTTAGCAGCAGGCTGCTGGAAGCGGATCAACCATGGGTAAAAGGTTTTATAGTACGCGGACTAAATATTGGTGAGCATTATGAAAAAGAAGAAGAGTTAAAGGAATTCTTACAGAATCATCAGCTTGCTTGTATAAGCGGGGTTGATACCAGGGCACTTACCCGGCTGATTAGAAATAAAGGTACTATGGGTGGAGTAATTAGCGATACCCTGGATAACCTGGAGGATCTTATAAGAAGAGCCCGGGCAGTAGCTCCCCCACCAGAGGGTTTTGTCAAGCAGGTAAGCAGGAAAGATGTTGCGAGACTGGGATCAGGTGATAAACGCATAGTCCTGGTAGATTATGGCACGAAAAAGAGCATCGCCAGCAGCATCATAGAAAGAGGATGTGAGCTTGTTATAGTTCCTGCTGATACCCCGGCCAGTACCATAATGGAGTATAACCCGGATGGATTAGTTCTCTCCAATGGGCCTGGCGATCCGGCCGAATGCGATTACGCTATTAAGGCGGTAAAGGAATTAATCGGGAGCTTGCCTATCCTCGGAATATGCCTGGGGCATCAGATACTATCCCTGGCGCTGGGAGCCAATACACGTAAAATGGTCTTTGGACATCGGGGCAGCAATCATCCGGTAAAAGATATGCGCAACGGTAAAATATATATAACTTCCCAAAATCATGGTTATGTAGCCGACGAATCTTCACTGGCAGGTAGAGGAGTAGAGGTTTTATTCAAGAATCTTAATGATGGTACGGTAGAGGGTATTATTCACCGGGAACTTCCTCTCATGTCGGTTCAGTTCCACCCGGAGGCTTCTCCAGGGCCAGTAGACACAGCATATATTCTAGATGACTTTATTGAGAGTATTAAAGGGAATATTGATTTCGCTAGGATAGCGGGATAAACCAGCTGTATAACAATAGAATACCTTAAGTAATGGCAAAGAGGCCTGATTCTAGAAAATAATATGGAAGAGGGTCTTTTTTTATTAAGAAAGCAAAGGAGCTTGGCTTACCTGTTTAATGGTAGGCGGGGCTCCTTTTTTTCATTATTTAGTAAAGGGAGGTGAGAATATGAAGAAGATTGAAGCAGTCATACGGCCTACTAAACTGGAAGAGTTGAAAACTGCCCTGAATGAATTAGAGGTTAGGGGAATGACCATCTACAATGTAATGGGAAGAGGATTACAGAAAGATATAAAACAATATTACCGGGGTCAGGAAGTATCTGTAGACCTGTTTCCCAAGGTAAAAATTGAAATCGTCTGCCCGGATGAAGCAGTCGATAGAATTGTGCAGCGTACACAGGAAGTATGCAGAACCGGTAATATAGGAGATGGCAAAATATTTATATATCCGGTCGAAAATATAATCAGGATTCGCACTCAGGAGCAGGGAGAAAAAGCCCTGTAAGATTTTATCCACAATTATATTTGTTTAAAAAGCAAAGGCGCTTGTGAACAGGAAGAAGAGAGATTCTGTTCACAGGTGCCTTTTCAAAAGAGGAGGAATATTTATGAAGGCAAAATCAAGTATTGGGATGGTGTTAATGCTGGCATTCATCATGGTATTGGGAATGACTATGCCTGCTCTGGCTGCTGAAGAACTGCCGGTAGACACAGGCAATACCGCCTTTATCATTATCTGTTCAGCAATGGTTTTGATTATGACACCAGGTCTGGCATTCTTCTACGGGGGCATGGTGCGTAAGAAAAATGTTTTGAGCATAATGATGCAGTGTATAGCAGTAATGGCTGTAGTATCGGTACAATGGGTACTCATGGGATATACCCTGTCATTTGGAGCGGATGTAGGTGGTGTCATAGGAAATCTGGGCTTTCTGGGCTTATCCGGGGTGAGTATTCTACCCAGCCCTGACTATGCCAGCACTATACCCCACTATGTTTTTGTGGCCTTCCAGCTTATGTTTGCTATTATCACTGCTGCCTTGATCAGCGGAGCATTTGCGGAGAGGATGAGATTTTCCGCATTTATCCTCTTTGTTCTGGCGTGGACCACCCTGGTTTACGATCCGGTTGCCCACTGGGTATGGGGAGGAGGATGGCTGGGCCAGCTGGGAGCTCTGGATTTTGCCGGGGGTACCGTGGTCCATATAAGCTCCGGGGTATCTGGATTAGTGGTGGCCTTGTTTATCGGTAAGCGCTTGGGGAAAGACCGTGATACTATTGTGCCTCACAATCTGCCTTTCACCGTACTGGGGGCAGCCCTCTTATGGTTTGGATGGTTTGGGTTTAATGCTGGCAGTGCTTTAGCAGCCGACGGCATCGCCGGGTTAGCTTTTCTGGTAACTAATACCTGTGCCGCTGCCGGAGCAATATCCTGGGTGGCGGCAGAATGGCTTCATCATGGCAAACCAACTGTATTTGGCGCAGTCAGCGGTGCGGTAGCAGGATTGGTTGCGATTACCCCCGCGGCTGGTTTTGTGAGTCCCCTGTCAGCTGTAGTTATGGGCATGATAGTAGGACCGGTATGCTATCTCTTTGTGAGCAGAGTTAAAGAAAAACTTGGATATGACGATTCACTGGATGCCTTTGGCATACATGGTGTTGGAGGTACGGTAGGAGCTCTCGCCACTGGCATTTTTGCTTCCACCGCAGTAAACCCTGCCGGGGCCGATGGCTTGTTATTCGGAGGACTGCATTTATTTGGAGTGCAAGTAGTGGCAGTAGGAGCTACGTATATCTATGCTGCACTAGCAACTCTCTTAATTCTGAAAGTGATAAGTATGATAGTACCCTTGCGGGTTTCAGATGAAGAAGAAGAAGTAGGTCTGGATACCTCTTTACATGGTGAAGATGCTTATGGTTATGACGATATAGGGGTAAATGACAGACTGGTAGGTATTCAATCCTAATTAAACTGCAGGGCTCCGTGGTCCTGACCCGTACACGTACAATCCTAAAAAAGGACACAACAAAAACGTCCTCTTGTGACCCGGCTTATTTCGGGGCAGTGAATAAATAAATTAAATACCAACATCGTCGAGCAGAGGGGCTCCGGCACTTATAACAGGTGCTGGGGCTCCTTTATCTGTTATTAGTAAAGAAAAAAGGAGGAATTCAGATGAAGAAAATTGAGGCAGTAATTAGACCGGCCAGGTTCGAAGAACTAAAGGGGGCATTGAAAGCCCAGGGAGTTAGTGGTATGACCACTTATAACGTCATGGGGCGAGGAAAACAAAAGGAAGTTAAGCAGTATTACCGCGGACAAGAACTGCAGGTGGATCTCTTTCCTAAATTAAAAATTGAGATTGGCTGCCCGGATGAAGAGGTAGAGAAAATAGTACAGCTAATACTGGATATCTGTAAAACAGGGCAGATAGGAGATGGCAAGATATTTATCTATCCCCTGGAAGAGGTAATACGAATCAGCAGCGGTGAAAAAAACTTGGATGCTCTATAACAGCTGATAAAGAGAGGAGAGATTTGTTATGAAGAGGAATAAGATAAGTATACTATTAATTGCCCTGCTGATGGTGTTAATACCCCGGGCCGTATGGGCTTCTGAAGGGGTAAGCCCGGAGAGCAACGCCACTGCTATAGATGCAGTATGGACGCTCTTAGCAGCTTTTCTGGTTATGTTTATGCAGCCTGGATTCGCTCTGGTGGAAGCAGGTTTCATCCGGGCCAAGAATGCTGCTAACATAATAATGAAAAATGTAATGGATTTTGCAGCAGGGTCTGTAGTTTACTTTTTAATTGGTTTTGCTATAATGTTTGGAATCGATAAAGCCGGGATAATTGGGTTAAGCGGCTTTGGAATGAGCGGAACCTTTGAACATCTAGGTTTATCATTTCCCATCTGGGTATTTCTGATGTTCCAGACTGTATTCGCCGCGACGGCTGCTACTATAGTATCCGGAGCAGTGGCAGAAAGAATCAAATTCGGCTCTTACTTGATCTTCAGTGTAGTGATTACCGCCGTGATTTATCCAGTAGTAGGACATTGGATCTGGGGTGGAGGATGGTTAGCCTCACTCGGGATGGTAGACTTTGCAGGTTCTACCGTTGTCCATTCAGTTGGAGGATGGGCAGCATTAGTTGGTGCTTTCCTATTAGGACCCAGACTGGGCAAGTATAGTAAAGATGGAAAAGCTGCAGCTATTCCCGGTCATAATATTACTCTGGCTGCATTAGGGGTATTTATACTCTGGTTCGGATGGTTTGGTTTTAACTGCGGCAGTACCGTTTCAGGAACCAGCTCTGATATCGGACTAATTGCAGTAAATACTAATATTGCTGCAGCAGCAGGTGCGGTTGGGGCTATGATATATAGCTGGATTCAATACCGTAAACCAGATGTAACTTTTACTTTGAATGGTGCCCTGGCTGGTTTAGTAGGTATAACCGCCGGTTGTGCCTCGGTAAATCCAATGGGAGCTATAATTATCGGTCTGCTGGCTGGGATTCTGGTAACAGTTTCAGTTCAGTTCTTGGATAATAAACTAAGAATTGATGATCCGGTTGGAGCGATATCTGTACATGGTGTTTGCGGAGCCTTTGGTACAGCTATGGTAGGGCTGCTTGCAGTAGATGGTGGTTTGTTTTACGGGGGAGGAGCAAGTTTACTGCTTACTCAGATAATTGGGATTGCTGCAGTATTTGTCTGGGTGATTGTAGCTTCATTCATCGTCTTTGGTATAATAAAAGCTGTAATGGGCCTGAGAGTCAGTGAGGAAGAAGAACTGGGTGGACTTGATATTAATGAACATGGAATGAATGCTTATGCAGATTTCATGATTAAAAATTAAAAGAGAAGAAAAGCTGGAGACAAAGCAAAACAAAAGAGCCGGGGTAATTTCCCGGCTCTTTCAAATAGCGGACACAATAAAAACGTCCCCTTGTGGCCCATGGCTGAAATCGACAGCACCAACACAAACAAGCAGACGGAAAGATTGCTGGAGCAAATTCTAAACAGAGGCAATCTGAACCGGGCTTACAAGCAAGTAAAGAGAAACAAGGGTGCGGGTGGTACGCCGTAGATACTGTCCGTATGTACCGCCACTTTCATCGAACATTTGCTTGAGTTCGCGTAGATACTACATCTTTTTGATATATTTTGCCAAAGCTATAATAATTAAAATAAGTAACACGGATAATAAAAGCTCTCGTATTAATGGGAGGTAGGTTATCCAGTTAAATAATAATAAATTATCCATGCTATTTTTTCTCCTCGTGCTAAAAGATATCAGCAAATTAGAGACATCCATTAAACGATGGACGGGGGTTCTTTAAGGTTGGGGTAGGAAATTGAGTTTATGAAATTCAGACCAACTTTGTATTTCTTTCCTGCGAAACTAATACAGGCGGAATCTTATATAATTGGCGTCAGGTGTATGTGTACCTTATTCTTTATCTATATTTGGCCATTTGGAAAATGCTATGTAAAACAATAATAGAAAATTTGTCAAAGGAAAAATAGCCATAATACTAAGATATGGTTTAAAACCTAACCTTTTAAGTATTACCCAAAAAGGAAATATCCCACAAAATAAGGCCAAGATATTAAAATAATTATAGTATTGATTATAGACATGTTCTAACATAATTTATGTTCTCCTTACGTGAGCATGATTACTCCAGATATTACGGTAATTTATGAGCCAACATATTTGGGCACAACTTCCACTAATGCTTGATTATACAACTTTTCCTTGTATTTCTCGAATACAACTATCGCATAGCTACTTTCCCTTATAATTCTGGACATTATTAACATTGTCACAGAAAATACACCCTGGTGCATATTTTGTTAGTATTATTTTTCACCATCTTTAATATCTCGAGGGCATCTATAGACTTCACCCCAAACGGGGTTAAATCTTAAACTCCTTACTATTTTTTCCATCAAATATGATAATTTTGGGTTTTTGTATACTACCGTTGGCAGAATGGAGTTTATTATCTGGTTTTTTAATAGTAAATTGAAATACTTCTTTTTCCTTAGGTTCTAGGATAAACTCTTTAAAAGTCTGCCTCCCTTTGGCATCTAACGCGATAACATTTACCATAATATAGTTGTTATTATATAAAGGCCTTTGTACTTGCATGTTAAATTTAACTGTGTCCTTAGAATAATTGTTCAAGGTAATTGTGTAAAAATAAGATATCTCGCTATTTGCAGGATCTACAGTATAATTACAGTTACTTTGGGTGGGAAAATAATCAACTGCATTTACACCTTTAGCAAAGGACATAACTATACCATAACCCCAGTTGAATAGTAAGTTAGAGGTAAAAAACAAGATAATTACGATAAGCGGCAGGTTATTTACTAACTTGGGATAAATATTTTTTAAGTACTTTTTAACTCCTGCATATCCTAAAATTGCAAATACAAGTGAAAATATAACTGTGTAATGGAATCCATTTACCCAATGGTCAACAGATTCTTTTGACCATGCCTTGAAACCGAATGTCCTTAAAATATTATCACCAATGCAGTATCCGCTTTGCGTTACGACACCAAACATAAAGGCGAAAACTAGCAACATTAAAAAAAATAAACCTAAAATTCTTTTAATAACTCATCATCTCCTATACGTATGTTGTAAAAATTATTGATAATTCTCCTTTTTAAAGACAGGAAAAGAAGGGAGAACTAAATAAGTTCTCCCTCGAAAACTAATAACAATATATGGGATGCAACACTAACATTATTATGATTTTTAATTCTAAGTTAATTCTAAGGCATTCTATTTCTTAATACGAAGCTTCAGGCCACCAAGAAACATCTTCTACCAACAAGTCTAAATAAGCGCTACTAGATATTATCACTTGACCACCAACTATAATCTGATAATCCCACTCTAATCTCGCTTGTGCTGGATCGCCCTGATAAAGTTAAGGCTTATCTGGGATGAATATGCCTGAATATGGCTACTTGTAGATCTATTTACATGGAACTATCGATACTCCCACAGAATTGATTAAAATAGTTGACCAGTCGTCCTCCTACACTTTCTTGCCTGAGTGGTAATGATGAATTCCCAAGTAGACCTCCAGATGTTTCGTTATTTGATTCCAAATTTATTTGTTCTGTGATCAAATTCAACCTTTTTTGCAAGACCTTGTCTATAAATACTTCTTCTGGCACCAGACTTTTCTTCTCATATCCATAGTCACTGTGATAAGGTAAAAAACCGTATTTTTTACCTGACTTCTCGACTATTACATACATTTCTCCGGCAAAATTTAGAATACTCGAATCATCGTAGGATATATCATTTTTCGTAGTTACATCATCTATTTCCGTACACAAGTGTCCCCCAATATCAACTGGCTTCCATATTCCATCTTGCAGGCAAACCGTGAAATCAGTTATGATCTTGCCGTCCACTATTACTGGGAAATGGTAAAAACCGCTTTGTTCGGTTTGTTCCTGTAATGGTAGATCTGAATCAAAATCCGATATTTCTATGCTTATATGCCGAATTGGGATTCCTAAAATTGCCTTCCCAAGGTCTTTTTCACTTTCAAAATGAAAGTCTAGAGCACAACCTTCTATCATCGCGAGGTAATTATCAATGTTTTCCTCTGCACAAATTCTGGCCTGTTCTTCTGGAGAAACTGCATAACTAATTCCCGCAGTTAATAAAGTAATTACCAAGATAAGACAAATACCAATAAATGATTTATTGTTCATAATTAACCTCCATTATAAAGTCTATATCCTCAGTCATCACAGTCAAAAATGCTCCTTATCCAATTGTAAGATTTATTATTCCAATGTTGGCCACTTCTGTAATCTTGATAGTTTTGTGCATGATAATCACCATCAATAGGATCAATAAATAATACTCCGTTGTAGGAATCATTATAGCCCCTTATTATATTGTCATGATACTGTCCCGTTCCATACCATTCCTGTAATACAGCAATTATAGGATAGTTGTTACTGATTTGGGATTTGATCCCATTGTAAGTTAAGGAACTAGATTGATAAGAATTCACAACACTCCAATACCCTAATGCTTGCCTTTTTTCATCTATGCCACCACCATAATTATAAGGACCGCCATAAATATAAGTTACTATTGATGTCTGACTGGGAGATGAACTTGTACAGTATTCAATTATAGATTGGCAACAAGAGGCCCAACACCACAGACTTTTTTCCTGTTGATAAGCAGGTATATTAAGATATGCGGCAAAAACGGGTGTACATGGACTTATGATAAGGAACAAGGTTAAATAAAAGCATATTAAAAATTTCCTCACATTATCTTCCTCCCTGTCTATTGAAATAAGAAACACTTTATTAAGTCGTGTTTTGCTTACACATCTATCCGATATAAGGGCAAATATCATTTACTTATTTGCCCTTATTCTATTTCTTCAATATTAGCGTCCCGACATAACTCCTCTGTTAGACTTTCAAAAGCCCCTTGTTGTGCTTTTATAAGCTCTTTAGAACCTAAATCTTTAGATATGCTTGCAGCTACGTCACTATAAACACTTTGACGCAATTTGCCTATGCTCAACATTTTCTGGTAACTAACTGCGGAATCAGCAAAAAATTCATCCAGGCTTTTTCCGGTACCATTAATATATTCTACAATCATATCAGCATTATCAGTATTGTCTGGATCAATCATTGCATCCATTAATGATTGCTTTGTCTGATTGGCATATTCTTGTGCCTCTTCTATGCTTACTTCAAGTCCGAGTTTCTTCGCTTCCTGCCATAAAACGTTATATTCAATAATTTTTTCTTTAACCTCGGAATCTTTAACAGCATTTCCTGTAGACATTTCTAGCATTACTTTTTGATTGAGAAACTCTAATTTAGTTATTGGAGTATCATTTATTTTCATTATTACAGTATCAGCTTTTTTATCTTCTATATTGACACGCATTTTTTCTCCTAGATGAAAATAATCGGATGAGGCACCTAGATGTTTATATCCCCAAAAACTTATACATATTACTAATCCAACAACTACAAGTTGAACAATTGGTTTAGATTGAAATATTTTCATACTTATACCTCCCTATTAATCATTTATCCAGCCATTATTATAAAATATATGCGTAAATGTCGGATACCAATCTGTTGGAAAACTATCATTAGAATGCCACCAAGATGATACTACCGATTTACAAACGTAATTTGAATTTAAATATTTATTACAGTTAGTCTTTCTTCCATAATCACCCCAGGCTTGCCAATTTGATGGTATTAAGATACTAAAATAAGTTAAATTGCTGTTATAATATGTGGCTTTCAGAGTACTGCCACTATATAATTTACTGTTTGAGTGCTGCATAGCCATGCTAATCGGATAACTACCTGCGTTTACTATAGCTCCGGATACACCGTATGTATCTACTAAAAGCTCATCATCATAGTCGGTACCATCAACACCTACCCAGCATATCGCTTATACACTGAATGGAAGTCCAGTTCCATTATATATGAACCAATGTGAAGAGGTTTTTTCGGTATAAGAATCAGAAGCCAAAGCAATAGGACTTGAAACTAATAACATCCCGATCAATAAAATAAGACTTATTATTGTATTTTTATAATTTAATTTGATATCTAACATGATTAACACATCCTTTCGTGTAATAAATTTTTTACTATTTAATTTAATATCTACTATATTCCCCCCATTCCCCCCCTTTTCGAATATAGTAATTCCAACATCGATGTCAGTATGTATTATCATACATTTAATGAAATTATTGTAAATAGATATGTGGTGAAAGGGCCTTTTAAGGGTGTGAACTGTCACTTTGGTGAGAGGAAATAGATTCGCTTTATAGAAAATATATAATATGGGATAATCTTACATCATCTAAAATGGAGGTTTTAACATTGCATTACATACCCTGGTATCTATCTCTTGCTATATCAATTCCTCAGGCCATCCTGATGATATATATTGGCTTTTCTCTGTGTAATATCAAAGTTGATTGGGGTAGGTGCATCGTTTGTTCGATTATTATTGCTGTGATAGCTTATTTTATCCGGAGATTACCTATCCTTTTAGCTGCCAATACCTTAATTCTCACTGTTGTTCTGGTGATTCTTACCAGCTTGATCTTTCGGATTCACTTAGGCAAGACACTGATAGCGGTATTGTTGGGGGTCATGGTATCCGGGGTTATTGAAGGCGCGGTTATTCAATTATTTCTGCTGGCCAGCAGCCACAGCGCTGAGGAGTTGTTGGTCAGCCCTGGGTTAAACCTGATAGCGTATATTCCGGTATTTATCGTTACACTGATAGTATTTAGTCTGATAAAGCATTTTAACTTTGTTGCATTTGATTTGGGAAAAAGGGAACTCCATGCGTAGATATAACGAATATTTAGTAGTTAGTACCCTACTTATACAGACCCTGCTGCTTATAACTATCAATAATGAGATTATTAGCATTGATAATTTAGCTGGTCTTAAACAGGTTATACCTTTTATTAATCTAATCATTGTTGCTATGTGTATATTCAGTCTGGTTTCAATACAAAGCGTGGGCAAATACCGAGAACATAGATTTAAAGCCTTGCTGATGAAAAACCATCTGCTCCAGGTGGAACAGCTCATAACCACCCTGCAGGGTGAAAGACATGAGTATGCCCGGCATTTACAGGCCATGCAATCATTAATGGAGCTGGGCCGGATTAATGAAGCCATTGCTTATATGGACAGCATTACCGAGGGGGCTTCACCGCAGTATGAGATGCATTATATAGATCATCCGGCCTTATCGGCTTTGTTAAATGCCAAAAGAATTGCGGCCGAAAAGCAGGGCATAGATGCAGCAATAGCTGTAAAGTGTGAGTTATCTGATCTGGGTATCCCCCCGGGGGATATCTGCAGTATTGTAGGCAACCTGCTGGATAATGCCCTGGAAGCTGCTGCAGAAGATAACAACCCCCGGGTTGGAATTGAGTTTATGCAGAACCATGAATCTTTCACCATCTATATCTTCAACAACGGGGCCACCATCCCCCGGGGAGTCGATATATTCGAAGCTGGGTTTAGTACCAAAACACCGGAAACATGTGGTTATGGTCTATACGTAGTACAAAGGCTGCTTAATAAGTACCAGGGAGAAATTGAGATAAGTTCCAATAAAGGTACAGGTATATGGGTCAGATTACCGATCAAGGAGACAAACCGTGATGCAAAACATGTCCAGAAGATTAGCCCAGGAGTTGGGGACTCTATTGAATTCCGATGAAAATGATATCGAAGTATATTCTTATTCCCTGGAAATCCTGATTTTACTCCTGGTAACTATGGTCTGTGTTACCGTCCTGGCATTGCTGTTAGATAGTGTAAGAACTACATTTGCCTTTCTGGCAGTATTTGCTCCTTTCAGATGTTTTGGGGGAGGGGCTCACCTGAGTTCAGGAAAAAGATGCGTATTTGTTAGTACCGTTATATTGATGGCTTTTGGCTATTTAAGCTGCTGCATCCTGATTCCAAAACAGATATTGATTCTCCTGGTGACAGTAACCGTATTGGCCGGCCAGTATACTATCATGAAGTGGGTGCCGGCAGGCACTGCTAAACACCAAATCACTGATAATAGACTCCGTTTTATGCAAAAAATCAATATGTCTGTATCTCTGCTTATTTATACTATAGTCACCTTCCTATTGATCACAGCCGGCAGCTTCACATATGCTTGGGCGTTAACCCTGGGAGCAATCCTTAGTTTATTGCTGATTACTCCTCTGGGCTACAACATTGTTGCAGCAATTGATAATACTTTTGATAGTTTGATAAAAAAGGAGGTGAGAAATAATGTTTAAAAGATTAATGATCCCATTTGCATCGACATTGGCATTAATACTAACTTTTATCGGTACGGCCAGTGTAAGTTCTTTCAAGTTTTTTATCCTCTATGAGCCAGATGTACCAAAGGCTTTAGAAAAATAATCGAAAAGAAGGGTTTATGGTGTTTGAGGTATTAATACTTGAAGATGAAGAATATAATCGGGAATTCATAAAAAAGATAATAGGTGAAGTGCCGGAAGTAACAGCTGTTTACGCAACTTCCAGTGGTGAAGAAGCGGTTACACTCGCCCAAAAACATAAACCGAACCTTGCTTTGCTGGATATAGAATTATCTCCCGGCGACCTGAATGGCTTGACTGCAGCCAAAAGTATATTTAGTAATGACCAGGATTGCTTTATAGTCTTTATAACTGGCCATACTAAATATGCTTTACAGTCTTTTTCTGTTCATCCGTATGATTATGTAGTCAAACCGATTAATAAGGCTAAGCTCAAAACTCTGGTGATGGAAATTGCAGAAAAATCAAATAAACAAAAGAACAACAGCTCGGATGTTATTACTTTAAAGGGAAAAGGGGAAGTTTTTCATATCAATCAGGAAGATATTATTTTTATTGAAAAGTATGGTAAAGAAGCCCAAATTCATACTGGTGATGAAATTTTCACTACCTATCAAACTCTTGATGAAATTGAGAGTAGCCTGAATAATTCCTTTTTTAGATCGCATAAATCGTACTTAATAAATTTAGATAAGGTACAAAAGGTAAGTAAAAACAGAAACAGATCATACGAGGTGAGTTTTCATGATTATGATAAGACAGCAATGATGAGCAGGGATAAATACAAGCAATACTTGCTGATTATATAAGAGTTTTACTTATTAATGAATGTATTTCCAGTGAATTCAACTCCTCCTAGAGTATAATTAAATAGAGCCGGCTGACACTTTGATAAGCTCCCCTTTGAATAGACACCTGAAATAACATAATTCCTACACAGGGTCCTTCCATCTGTCCGCTAATAGATTTTGGCTGCTATAGGCATTCTTCTGCCCATTCCGAATGCTTTGCTGGTAACTTTTAGAGCAGGAGCCGCCTGTCTTCTCTTGTATTCGTTACGATCAATAGTCTTAACGATCCACCTGACCAATTCTGCATCAAATCCCATGGTTATCAAGTCCGGGACCGAAGCTGATTCTTCGATATAGTAATGTAAAATCTTATCCAAAATCTCGTAAGGGGGAAGGTCATCCTGATCTACCTGTCCAGGTCTTAATTCTGCTGATGGGGGCTTAATGATAATCGGGGTCGGAATAATTTCTTGGTGTTTATTAATGAAGCTGCTCAGCTCATAAACCATAGTCTTCGGAACATCTGCCAGGACACTTAGTCCGCCGCTCATATCTCCATACAGGGTACAGTAACCAAGTGCCATCTCACTTTTATTCCCGGTAGAAAGAAGCAGGTGACCAAATTTATTAGAGAAAGCCATCAAGAAATTCCCTCGTATCCGAGCCTGTAAGTTTTCTTCGGTAGTATCCGGCTGCTTATCTTTAAAGCTCTCAGCCAGGGTATTAAGGTATTCGTTATAAACATCAGTGATAGGAATGACCTTGAACTCCATACCCAGATTCTGCGCCAGCAGTCGAGAATCTTCTACGCTTCCGCGGGAAGAATGAGCAGCCGGCATAGAGATTCCCAGGACATTATGGGATCCGATTGCAGCACAGGCCAGGCAAGCTGTTAAGGCCGAGTCTATTCCACCGGAAAGTCCCAGTACTGCTTTATTGAATCCGCATTTACTTATATAATCCCTGAGTCCCAATACCAGGGCCTGGTACACGGATTCAATTTCGTCCACAGGGCTGTAAGAAGCCGAACCCGCCTGTTGGGTATTGATAGTTGCTGTATGCTCCTGGAAAGCAGGAAAGATGCAGACCGGTTCACCACTGGAATCCAAACAGATACTGCGCCCATCAAAAACGAGCTCATCATTGCCGCCTACCTGGTTAAGATAAATGAACATTTTCTTATGTCTCTTGGCATGACTACTGATTAAACGGTAGCGAATATCTTCTTTGCCGGCATGGAAAGGAGAAGCGGAAATATTTATAAATAGAGAAGCCCCTTTTTCGGCCAGGATTTGGATTGGGTCGCAGGGGTACATCCGCTTTTCGGGCCATAAGGAAGGGTCATTCCAGGCATCTTCACAGATGCTTATCCCCAGGAGTTCATCTTTGAAAGGCACCGGTTCAATATTTATTCCTGGGTCGAAATAGCGGGCTTCATCGAAAACATCATAGCTGGGCAGCAGGGATTTGTGCCGGGCAGCAATTATTTGACCCTGCTGAATCAGCAGGGCGGAATTGAACAACCCCTTGCCCGGCAGGTCTCCTGGATATGGAGTGCCAAGTAAGATTCCCATTTGCTCGAATTCTTGCGAATATTCTTTTATTCTTTCTATACCCAGGATAATGCGTTCAATAAACCAGGATTTACTCAGCAGATCCTGAGGGGGATATCCAGTAAGGTACAGCTCGGGCAGGACCAGCAGATCAGTTTGGTCCCTTGTCCCCATATGCATAACGGTTTGAAGGTTTTTAAGATTACTCTCTATGTCTCCTACGATAGGATTCAATTGAGCTATAGTAATTTTCATGTTTTCAGTCCTTTCGTGGTCGGGGTAAAACCTGCTTTTATTATTATCTTTTATTTCCCCTAATAAAACCCTTATCCTTTACCAGGTGCTTTAAAGAACCAGCAAAATGTACTAATATAGTCCCTGAAAGTAAATAAATTGCTTGAAGTGTGCATTCCAAATATGTGACAATATAAGAAAAAAATCAACCAGCTGTGGTTAAGTATACAATATTCCTGTTTAATAACAGTTGCCAAGATAAGCAACAGCATATACAATATAGCTGGGCATGCCAAATGAATAATAAGCAAATAAGTATCATTAAGGACAAAGGCGTCCAAGATATGTTAAAGGCCACTGGCTGGTTTTAGGAGCATATCTTGGGCGCTTTTTTGCGCCAACCAGCTGGGGGAAATTCCTATATGTATGAATGAAGGCAGGTGATGCCATTGGGAGGAAAAATATTAGTCGCCAGTTCTGCAGCTTCGGAAAGAAAACTAGTCAGTGAAATCTTGCGTAGAGCTGGACATACGGTAAGCGCAGAAACAGCAGATATTGCTCATACCTTAAGAAGAACCCGTTCATTATTTCCAGACCTGATTATTATAGATTATGGTCTGGATGGGGCTAGAGGCTTAAAAGCCGCTGAGATAATTGCCCAGGACCAATTAGCAGCAGTTCTGGTGCTAGTTGACAGCGATATTTTCCCCCAGGCCAGGAATTATCATTATTTGATCAGACCAGTGAATCACAGCTCCTTGGTTCCGGCCGTAGAAGCAGCCCTCTATTACTGGAGGCGCGAAAGTGAGCTGAGAGAGCAGATAAGAAAACTGGAGGATACCCTGGAGACTCGCAAGATGACCGATAAAGCTAAAGGCCTGTTGATAGATAAAATGAACATGAGCGAGCATGAGGCTCATCGTTTTATCCAGAAGGAAGCCATGAGAAGAAGTATTACTTTAAGGCAGGTAGCGGTTGAGGTCCTTGAGAAATTAGGGCAGAGCAAGAATAATATTAAGGAGTGATTTAAATGAGTTTCAACATTCCAAAAGAAAAGAAGATCGAAGTAATGGAAAAGGTTAAAGCCCACGGAGTTCGTTTTATCAGGATGCAGTTTACTGATATAGCTGGCATACTCAAGAATATCGCCATTCCCGCATCGCAATTAGAAAAAGCATTGGATGGGGATTTAATGTTTGATGGCTCTTCCATCAACTGGTTCGCCAATATCGAAGAATCAGATATGTTCCTAATTCCGGACCCGGATACCTTTGCCATTTTCCCCTGGAGACCTTCTAATGGTGCAGTAGCGAGAATGATATGCGATGTATATACTCCGGATATGGAACCCTTTGTAGGTGACCCGCGTATGAATCTTAAACGTGTAGTTAAAGAAGCCGAAGACATGGGGTATTTCATGAATGCTGGCCCAGAATGCGAATTCTTCCTGTTCCTGGTTGATGATCAGGGTAAACCCATACTGGCTACTCAAGATGACGCAGCCTATTTTGATATAGCTCCCATAGACCTGGGTGAAGACGCTCGCCGGGACATGGTATGCACCCTGGAAGATATTGGATTTGAAATTGAAGCATCTCATCATGAGGTAGCACCCGGCCAGCACGAGATAGACTTTAAATATGGCCCGGCCGTCAAAGTGGCTGATGACATCCAGACCTTTAAACTGGTGGTAAAATCCCTGGCTGAACGGCATGGACTGCATGCTACCTTTATGGCTAAACCGATTGCCGGCATCAACGGTTCAGGCATGCATACTCACCAGTCCCTGAGCACTCTGGATGGGGTGAATGTATTTTATGATCCCAACAGTCCCAATGGTTTAAGTGATTTAGCCCGCTGGTATATGGGCGGCATTATGGCCCATGCCCGGGGACTGACCGCAGTAACCAACTCTAGCATTAACTCCTACAAACGTTTGGTTCCTGGTTATGAAGCACCGGTTTATGTAGCCTGGTCCGAAAAGAACCGGTCCTGTCTGGTAAGAGTCCCGGCTAAAAGAGGTGCTTCCACCCGTATTGAAGTACGTCACCCGGACCCGATGTGCAATCCTTATATGGCTATGGCAGTAATGCTGGCCGCTGGACTGGATGGAATTAAGAATAAAATTGAACCACCCGCAGCGATAGACAAAAATATTTATCATATGACTAAAGAAGAACGAGATGAATTGTTAATACCAAGTCTGCCGGGTTCTTTGGAAGAAGCGATAGAGGAACTTAAAAAAGACGAAGTAATTAAAGCTGCTTTAGGACCTCATATTTTACCGAAATTTATCGCCGCTAAAGAGGCAGAATGTGATTCCTATAGACTGGCAGTAACACCCTGGGAGATTCGAGAATATCTCAGCCGTTACTAGAATCTGGAGAGGAGTGGAACAGGTGAAGTTAAGAGAGGGAGAAGTGAGAATACCAAGCGGATGCGCCATAGCGGGTATTTTAAACCGCTCTGGACAGAGGTTTAATGGTAATACAATAATTTCCTGCATCGCTAATATGCATCAGCGCTCTAACGGTCTGGGTGGTGGGTTCGCTGCCTACGGGATTTATCCCGAGTATGCAGAACAGTACGCACTGCACATATATTATGACCATGAAAAGGCCAGAGAAGAGTGTGAGTATTACTTGAACCACAACTTCAATATAGCTTTACAGGGGCCTGTTCCGCTGCGCAGACAAGCTAAGATAAATAATGCTCCTATAATATGGCGTTATTTTGCTCTGCCTAAAGAAGGACGTCTCTTCCAGGAGGAAATTGATATAGAGGAATTTGTATTCCGTTCAGTTATGTATATCAATTCGTCCATATCTGGAGCCTACGTCGCATCCAGCGGACAGAACATGGCAGCATTTAAAGGTGTAGGCTACCCCGAAGACATTGGAGAATTCTTCCGGCTGGATGATTATTCAGCATATATGTGGACTGCTCACGGCCGTTTTCCCACCAACACGCCAGGTTGGTGGGGAGGTGCTCATCCTTTCACATTATTGAATTGGTCGGTAGTTCATAATGGAGAAATATCATCTTACAGTACCAATCGAAGATTTTTAGAGATGTATGGTTATACCTGCTCACTGCAGACCGACACCGAAGTTATTACCTATGCGGTGGATATGCTTATGCGCCGACATGGATTGAGTATGGAAGATACCGTCAACGTTATCTCAGCCCCGCTGTGGGAAGACATCTCCGACGATAATCAGGCTCGCTTGAGGAGAGTATATTCGAGTCTCCTGCTGAACGGTCCCTTTTCAATAATAGTAGCTACCGGTAATGGTCTGATGGCCATCAACGACCGGATAAAACTCCGGCCTCTGGTAGCAGCGGAGAAGGGCGACTGCCTGTATGTTAGCAGTGAAGAAGGAGCTATCAAGGTGGTGGAACCATCACCTGATAGGATCTGGTCTCCGGGTGGGGGAGAACCAGTTGTTGGATTGTTATATGGCAAAGAAAAACTAATCGAACCAGAACCTAAAATTATATGCGCCCAATCGGCCTGAAGGGGGGAAGATGCATGGGTGCTCCATTAAATACCGGATTTCAAATGAGTACACCCGTATTTAAAGTTGATCGGGATCCGGACAGATGCATTCAGTGTGGGGTTTGTATTAACCAATGTGCCAATGAAGTACACCATATGGATAATGATGGCTGGATGTGGATTGAAGACGAAAAGTGTGTAGCCTGCCAGCGCTGTGCAGTCCTCTGTCCTACTCGGGCTATCAGCATAACAGACTTCCCGGTAATTTATCGGGAAAACAGTCACTGGGGATCAGCTAGTATACGAGAAATATATCGGCAGGCAGAGAGCGGCGGGGTACTATTAACCGGGATGGGAAATCCCCGGCCTTACAAGAGTTATTTTGACCACCTGCTGCTCAACGCCAGTCAGGTTACCAATCCTTCCATAGACCCCCTGAGGGAGCCGATGGAATTGACAACTTATCTGGGCAATAAGGGCAGCTTGATAACCGAGACAGAAAAACCCTTTCTCAAATTAAAAGTACCGATCATGTTCTCGGCCATGTCTTTTGGATCGGTCAGTTTGAATGTGCAAAAATCCTTATCGGCAGCGGCTCGAGATATGGGTACATTTTGGAATACTGGCGAAGGGGGATTGCACCCGGATTTGAAAGAGTTTGGTTCCTGTGCCGTGGTGCAGGTAGCCTCAGGAAGGTTTGGAGTACATCCTGGATACTTGGAGAACTCGGCGGCTATTGAAATAAAAATCGGTCAGGGAGCAAAACCAGGAATAGGCGGACATTTGCCTGGGGAAAAAGTTAGTGAAGAAGTATCACTGACCCGGATGATTCCAGCCTGGTCTGATGCTATATCTCCAGCCCCTCATCACGATATCTATTCTATTGAAGACCTGGATCAGCTCATTGAGACCCTTAAGGTAGCTACCGGATACCGCAAGCCTGTCGCCGTAAAAGTAGCGGCAGTGCATAATATTGGAGCTATCGCTTCTGGGATAGTAAGAGCGGGAGCAGATATAGTGGCCATTGATGGGTTTCGGGGTTCAACCGGAGCTGCTCCCATGAGAATCAGGGACAACGTTGGAATACCCATAGAAATCGCCCTGGCTCAGGTGGATAGCCGGCTTAGAGATGAAGGTATCCGCCAACAGGCCTCCCTGGTAGCAGCCGGGGGAATCAGGAGCAGTGCTGATGTTGTTAAAGCGATAGCCCTGGGAGCTGATGCAGTCTACATCGCCTCGGCAGCTCTGGTGGCACTGGGATGTCATATGTGTCAGATGTGTTTTACGGGTAAGTGCAACTGGGGTTTGGCTACTACTAACCCTGGATTAAGCAAGAGATTAAACCCGGAACTCGGTATCCAGAGAGCCAAAAACCTGCTGGCCGCCTGGGGACATGAAATACAGGAAATGATGGGCGGCATGGGTATCAACGCTATCGACAGTCTGCGGGGCAACCGGTTGATGCTGCGGGGCATAGGTCTGAATCCGCAGGAACTGGATCTGCTCGGGATCAAGTCGGTGGGGGATTAGGGGTGAATATAGATGAAAGTAATATCAGTACCTGAATACTGCCTCGGATGCGGATTATGTGAAATATACTGTGCAGCCCAGCATGATGGGTATGATGGCAACGTCTTAAAGGCCTATAAAAGAGGACAGCCGACCCCCAGATCGGGATTAATAAAATTTTCACAAATATCCTGGCTCAATACCTGTATGAACTGTGATGATGCACCCTGCTTAAATGCCTGTATAAGTGGAGCAGTTAAGCGAGACGAAGATGGAATTATCTATATCGATGAAAACCGTTGTGTCCAGTGTTATACCTGTGTCATGGTATGTCCTTATGGCCATGCACAGCCATCCAGCAAGAGCGGCAGGATTATTAAATGTGACCTGTGCCGGGACAGTGAAGGAATACCTGCATGTGTAAGCCACTGCCCCAATGCGGCATTGAAACTGGTGCAAGGGGGGGCGGAGCAATGAAATACGTTATTATCGGAGGATGTATAGCAGCCTGTGGAGCAGTAGAAGGGATTCGGAGTAAAGATGCCCAGGGGCAGATTATCATAATAGATGGGGAAAAAAGGGGAGCTTATACCCGACCTTTAATAAGTTATTTTCTTTCTGAACCAAGCAAATATTCAGATGTAGATTATCGTTCCCCGGATTTCTTTAAAGATAGAGCGGTAGAGACTATCAAAGCCCGGGTTGAATTAATCGATCGCCCTGGCCAGTTGCTTAATCTGGACAACGGAGAGCAGATAGAATATGATCGGCTTTTGATAGCCACCGGTGCCAGTCCGATTATGCCTCCTATCCCCGGAGCAGATCAGGACTGGGTGAAGAGCTTTTATACCATTGGGGACGCTGAGACGATCGACAGGGATATCGAGGCAGCACGGGAAGTGGTAGTAATAGGCAGCGGATTGATTGGTATGAAAGCTGCGGAGGCCCTTTTTAAAAGGGGGCTCAAGGTACATTTAGTAGAAAAAGAATCTCATATCCTGCCCCGGCAGTTAACTCCCGGAGCCGCGGTTTCTGTTCATCGTCACCTGGCCCGACAGGGTCTCGATATTATTACCGGGGAGGAAGTTGCAGTTATACATCCTGATCATCAAATTGAGCTGAAGAATGGTCAGAAACTATCGGCCGATTTGGTAATAATGGCAGTTGGCACCCGTCCTAATGTTGAACTGGCCGTAGCTGCAGGTTTGGAAGTTAGACAGGGTGTAGTGTTGGACGATTATTTAAGGACATCAGATCACAAAATTTATGCTGCTGGTGATGCTGCTGAAACCCTGAACGTGATCAGCGGGAAGCAGGAAGTTATGGCCCTGTTGCCTCATGCTCATCGGGAAGGTTATCAAGCAGGCCGAAATATGGCCGGTATGGATGAGCTGGACCAGGGCAGCATACCAATGAACTCTGTTAAGCTCCTGGGTTGGAATATTTGTTCGGCCGGAGTTACAGGAGCCAGAGATGGAGAACTCTTGAGCTGGTATAGTAAGGAGCAGTTGCTGGAAATCAAGGTACGGGAAAATTATCTGATTGGATATATTGCTATAAATATGCCAGAAGTAGCAGGACCGCTTACCAATGCCATATCAAAAAAAATACCGGCAGCAGCTGGTGAATGGCAGGAATTTGTGGAAAGAGGACCATCGCTGGCCACGATTCCTTCAGCTTACTGGCAGGTATTAAGGAGGCTTGAGGCAAATGGCAGTAATTGATGCTAGTAAATACAGCCAGCAAGAACTGATTAATATATTGAATAATTTGACCGACGATGACATTGAAATTACCGGCTTGTGCGGGCAGCGTTATGTAGCCTGCGGCTGGAAAAACCAGAAGCGTTTAATATTGGAAGGAGTACCGGGCAATAATTTAGCCGCATTTGCAGATGGGCCTGAAATCATAGTCCACGGAAATGCTCAGGAAGGTGTAGGAAATACTATGAGCAGCGGTCATATTCAAGTCCACGGACGGGTAGGAGACATTGCCGGGTATGGTATGCGCGGAGGAGAATTGTTTGTAAAAGAGCATGCTGGTTACCGCCTGGGTATTCATATGAAAGCTTATCAAGACCACAAGCCAGTCATAGTTGTAGGTGGATCAGTGGGCGCATTTGCTGGAGAATATATGGCCGGAGGCACTATAATAGTACTGGGCATTAATACCATTCAACCTCTGATAGGACATTACTGTGGAACTGGCATGTATGGAGGAGAGATCTATTTAAGAGGAGATTACCCGGTAAAGCACGTGGCCCCCAATATCGAAAAAGTCGTAATATCTGGAAAGGAATTAGATAATATCATTGACTACCTGCACAGATATTCTATATATTTTAAATACCCGCTGGAAAAAATACTGGATGAGCAATTTACACGTTTAACCGTGCAAAACGTCCGGCCTTTTGCAGGGCTATATGCGGGATTTGTAAGTTAACTCAACCAAACGTGTCTGTATGACACAAGTGCAGACGAAAATTGTAAGGATGAATGCTTAAGACCGCTTGGGTCCGGCCTTACTTTCTTCATATAAGTTAGCTAGGGATGCTTTAGATTGATGGGCTGAAACAAGTTATGTTCCCGCTCAACGAATCGCCTTTATCCCCCAGCGCTAACCTTAAGCTTTCATCCCCAAGAAGCTATTTTCGTACTAACTTTGATAAAATAAGCACAGACCGAGTGATTTATATACCCCAGCATATTTAAGCTGGTTGAGTTAATAATATAATATATAGAGAGGGGGCAGAATGTGGAATTTATAAAAATGCATGGTCTGGGCAATGACTTTATTGTTGCCGAGGCCTCTTCTTTCCAGGATGCGATAAAATTTCAGCCATATGTGGCACAGCTCTGTGACAGGCATTTTGGAATAGGCGCAGATGGATTGATTCTAACCGGCAGAGATGCGGAGCAGGACGTGTTTATGAGGATCTTTAATTCAGACGGTTCAGAGCCCGAGATGTGCGGTAACGGAATTCGCTGTGTAGCTCTTTATGCCCGTAAATACGGTTTGGTCGATAAAGATCATTTTTCCATAAAAACCCTGGCAGGACCTAGACATCCAGAAATATATCAAGAGGCTGGAAAGGAATGGGTCCGAGTAGATATGGGAGAACCTCAATTAGAAAGGGAAAGTATACCCGTAACTGGGCAGGGAAGTAATATAGCTATTCCTTTAGGGTTGGAAGAAGGCTTTGTATTTACTGCGGTATCGATGGGAAATCCCCATTGTATAATATACGTTGATGATATCAGCTCCGTGCCCTTATCAGAATGGGGACCGCAAATCGAAACCAATGAAATGTTTCCCGACAAGATTAATGTAGAATTTGTTAAAATTGTTAATGAAGATATACTGGAGGCTGTGGTCTGGGAAAGAGGAGCAGGAATAACCCTGGCCTGTGGAACAGGAGCATGTGCTATACTAGTAGCTTCCGTGTTGAACGGCAAATCCCTCAGAAAGGCAAAAGTTAGATTGCCAGGAGGAGAACTGGTAATTGAGTGGAATGAACAGGATAACCACGTTTATATGAGCGGACCTGCAGTTGAAGTTTTCCGTGGAAGCATAGAATTGATATAAATAAAAATCTCATCAAAACGTCTAAAGGAGGACCAAGATGATAGAGAACAATGCAATGCAAAGCTTACCCCCCTACTTGTTTGCCAGGATAGAGAAAAAGATAGAAGAGGCCAGGGAAAAGGGCATCGATATTATAAACCTGGGTATAGGTGATCCCGACCAGCCCACCCCTAAGAACATTATTGACAAGATGGCAGAGGCAATCTATGATTCCGCTAACCATCAGTACCCTTCTTCGGTTGGTTTGCTGGCCTACCGACAGGCAGTGGCCAACTGGTATAAGAAGCGCTTTAATGTTGAACTGGATGCTAAAACCGAGGTAGTATCTCTCCTGGGATCAAAGGAGGGTGTGGCCCATATTTCCTTCTGTTATCTTAATAAGGGCGATATTAATCTCGTTCCCGCTCCAGGATATCCGGTATATGGAATTGGAACCCTCCTGGCAGGAGGAGAATCTCACATAATGCCGCTAACTGCAGAAAATAACTTTTTGCCTATTCTGGAAGACATCCCAGTTGAAATAGCCAGAAAGGCAAAATTGATGTTTATAAATTACCCCAATAATCCTACCGGAGCAGTAGCTGATATCGGGTTTTTCTCCCAGGTAATAGAATTTGCCCGGAATTATGATATCCTGGTCTGCCATGATGCTGCCTACACGGAACTCTGCTATGATGGCTTTAAACCCCCCAGCTTTTTAGAAGCGCCGGGAGCAAAAGAAGTTGGTATCGAGATAAACTCTTTGTCCAAACCATACAATATGACCGGTTGGAGGATAGGATGGGCAGCCGGAAATCCTGCAGCGGTTGAGGTACTGGGCAGGTTTAAATCAAATGTCGATTCAGGAGTTTTTCAGGCTATTCAATATGCAGGTATAGAAGCCCTGGAAGGTCCCCAGGATAGCCTCAAGAGAATGCAGCAGATTTACCAGGAGCGCAGAGACATAGCATTGGAAGGACTTAAAAAGGCAGGTATGGAAGTTACTCCCCCCAAAGGCACCTTCTATCTATGGGTTCCAGTACCAGTTGGTTATAATTCCTCTGACTTTGCCGAAGCAGTGCTGGAAAAAGCTAATGTAATAATAACTCCCGGGTTAGGTTATGGAGAACACGGGGAAGGTTATTTCCGGATTACCCTGACTGTGGACAAATCGAGACTGGCAGAAGCCTTTGATCGTATACATAAAGCATTCGGCAAATTTTAAGTAATCATTACAAAAGGTGGACAAGGGGACGGTTCTCTCGTCCACCTTTGTTGTGCTTGGCAACAGGTTCCCAGACGATGTCTCTTGCCACCCTTGTCTTTCATTGAAAGTGGACAAGAGAACCGTCCCCGTGTCCACCTTCTATTCCACCTTGCTTCCTGCTTGCGGTCCGGGTGTAGTCAGATAAATTGTATCTACGTCTACCACCACCACCCCTTTTGGCCTGAATGGTCTATCCTTAACCAGCTCCACTGCCAGTTCATAATTGGCGCCGCTGTTTTCAATGGTAGCCATACCTTTAAACTGGTATCCAGTCGAGCTATTCCAAACCGAAACCGACACCTGTGGATTAACCTGGATATTAGCAATGGTTTTATTCATAAAATTGTCTACCAGCATCAAACGATTATCATCTAAAATGGAGTTAAAGTGAATCGGGACTGCATTGGGTAAACCGCTGCTGTCGGCAGTTGCCAGTACCCACATGGCACTTTTCAGCAGAGCTTTCATTTCCTCGTTAATCTTTGTCATAGGCCAAAAACCTCCCTTATTTATAATGAGTATGGATAAATTATACAATATTACAGCCTGGGCTCATAATTGCAGATGATTTTCGCGATAATATAATGAAGAAATCTATGTGGTTTTCATAGGGTCTTGAGAATTGTATGGATCAGATCAAGGTGGAAAGGTGGACAAGAGAACCGTCCCCGTGTCCACCGAGTCCACGAAAATAAGTCATTGCAAAAATATGCATGCGGATGTATAATTATAAATATTTTGCAGACGCAGTCACCTAAATTAATTAAGCAGTACAGTCTGGTGACAAGGAGGATTAAGACATGATTAAAGCAGGAATAATTGGAGATGGATATACAGCAGCAGAACTACTCAGGATACTGGCTGGACATGATGAGGTGGAAGTAGTTTCCGTTTTATCTACCGAGAATGTAGGCCGAAGGATAGATTCCTTATTTCCTCATCTGACCGGTTTTTGCAGTCTGGAGTGTGAAGAGAGTGATGTGGAGCGCCTGATAGGTAGATGCGAGGTGGTATTCCTGGCTCTTCCTCATGGTTTATCGGTTAATATCGCTTTAAGATTGCTGGAGAATGATATAAAATGCGTTGATCTAGGGGCGGACTTCAGACTAAAGGACCCCAGCTTATATAGAGAATATTATGAACTTGAACACGGTGCCCCTGAAATGTTAAATAAAGCCGTTTATGGGCTGCCGGAGTTATATAGAGACCAGATAAAAAGATCGGCGATAGTTGCCAATCCAGGCTGTTTTCCAACTGGAGCTATTTTACCACTGGTACCACTATTAGCTCAGGGTATCATAAAAACTGACGGTATTGTGATTGATTCCAAAACCGGAGTATCGGGAGCGGGCAGAACCGTTAAACCAGCCAGCCACTTCTGTGAGGTTAACGAGGGGATAAGAGCTTATGGTGTAGGCACTCACCGCCACGGACCGGAAATAAGGCAGGAGTTGAGTCTGGCCGCCGGAATTAAGGTGGATATGATATTTACTCCCCACCTGGTTCCTATGAATCGCGGTATATTATCCACATGTTATGCACAGCTGGCAGATGGCATAAATGCAGGATCTGTAAGAAAGGTTCTAGAAGACAGCTATCGGGACGAATGTTTTGTCAGAGTATTGCCGGATGGTACCATGCCTCATACCAAATGGGTATATGGGAGCAACTTCCTTGATATCGGAATATATACCGATACAGGGAGTTCAAGGGTGATTCTGGTATCAGCACTGGATAACTTAACCAAGGGAGCATCCGGACAGGCGGTACAGAATATGAATTTAATGCTGGGTCTAAATGAAAGGAAAGCACTTATGTATGCCGGGGTTCATCCATAGTAATGGAAAAAATTAACAGATGTTTAGTGTGCTAAACATTTGCTGCTAATTATTTCGTAATGTATGAAAGGGAGGAATAAAGCGTGAAAATTATTGATGGAGGAATCACAGCTCCCCGGGATTTCCTGGCTCAGGGGGTATGTGCACAGATAAAAAACCATACTAAAAAAGATGTAGGGGTAATTTACTCAAAATTCACCTGTTCTGCAGCCGGGGTTTTTACTACTAATAAAGTTAAAGCAGCCTGTGTAGATTTGAGCTCGGTCCATCTATCCGATGGTCAGGCCCAGGCGATCATTGTGAACAGCGGTAATGCTAATGCCTGTAACGGCATCCAGGGATTTGCTGACGCTCAACTAATGGCTGATTACTGTGCGGAAATTCTGGATATTTTACCCCGGGATGTAATAGTAGCCTCAACCGGAGTTATAGGAGTGCCCTTACCTATGGCTCAAGTAACCAGGGGAATAATGGAGGTCTGTCAGAGTCTCAGTGGTCAGGGATCAGCTGCAGTTGCAGAAGCCATCATGACCACAGATCTTGCACCCAAAGAAATTGCCGTAGAGATAATACTGCAGGGTATACCGGTACGAATAGCTGGAATAGCTAAAGGCTCAGGTATGATTCACCCTAATATGGCTACCATGCTGGCGTTTATAACTACCGATGCTGCAGTAAGTTCCCACTGCCTGAGTCAGTTAATTAAAGAATCTGCGGATATATCGTATAACATGATAAGCGTTGACCGGGATACTTCTACCAACGACATGGCAATAATACTGGCCAACGGCCAGGCTGGCAACCCAATCATCAAAGATCCCGGCTCTGAAGATTATAAACTCTTTAAAGAAGCTTTAGATTTTGTTAATACTACTCTCGCCAAAAAGATTGCCCGGGATGGAGAAGGAGCAAAACATCTTATAGAAATAAGGGTTTTAAATGCCGCGGATGAAAAAACAGCTCGTATGATAGGGCGGTCTATCAGCAGTTCAAATCTCACCAAAGCAGCTGTTTTTGGTGCAGATGCCAACTGGGGCAGGATGCTGGCAGCGGCCGGTTATTCCGGGGCCGATTTCGATCCCTATACAGTTGATATATATCTGGGTGAAGAAAAGGTAGCCGAGGACGGTATGGGATTGCCTTTTAATGAAACCAGAGCCAAGCAGGCATTGGAAGAAGATACGGTCGTAATTACGGTAGATCTCAAAGCTGGTCCCTATCAGGCTACCGCCTGGGGATGCGATTTAACCTATGAATACGTAAGAATAAACGCCGATTATCGCAGCTAATATCCAGACCCGGGTTTTAAATAGTAAACAATTGCTTATTAACAGCAACAAATGTTGGATTAGGAGGTATAATATGGTTATATCGGCGCTGGAAAAAGCTGAGATATTAGTAGAGGCGCTGCCTTATATAAAAGAATTCTATGGCCGGAAAGTAGTTATCAAATATGGTGGTGCGGCCATGATCGATTGTGATTTAAAACAAAAAGTAATGCAGGATATTGTTCTGATGAAATATGTAGGTATGCACCCAATAGTAGTACACGGCGGAGGCCCGGAGATTAATACTATGCTGGATCGGCTGGATATAGAGGTTCAGTTTATCAACGGCCTGCGGGTAACCGACCAGGCTACCATGGAAATCGTAGAAATGGTACTGGGGGGAAAGGTGAATAAGGAGATTGTGGCCGGGCTAAATGCCAATGGAGGAAAAGCGGTGGGTATATCCGGTAAGGACGGCGGTCTGATCCAGGCTGCTCCTGTGGACAGCAGCGGCCAAATGGGCCTGGTGGGGCAGGTTCAGAATATTAATCCCGGTATTATTGAGACCGTGGTAGAAAACGGTTATATCCCGGTCATAGCCCCTATAGGCATGGGCGAAGATCAGCAAACCTATAATATTAATGCCGACCTGGTAGCAGCAGCAATAGCTGTGGCTATAAATGCTGATAAATTGGTGCTCTTAACAGATGTTCCTGGTCTGCTTAAAGATCCTGCTGATCCGGGAAGTTTGATCTCGGTACTTAAACTCAGTGAAGTAGATGCTTATAAAGAAGCAGGCATCATTACCGGCGGTATGCGACCGAAAGTAGACTGTTGTACCCACTCTGTTCAAGGAGGGGTAGGCAGAACTCACATCATTGACGGTAGAGTGCCTCATTCTATACTATTAGAGATATTTACTGATCAGGGTATTGGAACTATGGTAGTGGACCAATAATAACTTGAAAGGGAATAAATAAAATGACTAATAATGATATAGCTAAAAAAGGGCAGCAGTATGTAATGAACACTTATGGGCGCTTCCCCATCGCACCTATTAGAGGGAAAGGATCTTATCTGTGGGATGCCGATGGTAAGCAGTATCTGGACTTTGTAGGCGGTATTGCAGTATGTATTCTGGGGCACTGCAATGATGAGCTGGTAAAAGCCCTGCAAGAACAAAGCTCACAACTATGGCATGTATCCAACCTGTATTGGATAAAACCCCAGGTAGAGGCTGCCGAAAAACTGGTGAAAGAATCAGGGCTGGATAAAGTTTTTTTCTGCAATAGCGGTGCCGAAGCCAATGAAGCAGCAATAAAGCTGGCCCGTAAACATTTTTATCGTAAACAGGAAGCCTCCCGCAACCAGATAATCGTGTTCAAAGAATCCTTCCACGGACGTACCCTGGCAGCAGTGACGGCAACAGGACAGACCAAGTATCAAGAAGGTTTTGCCCCTTTACCGGGAGGATTTGTATACGCTGATTTTAATAATTTGACCTCAGTCGAAGCGCTGGTGGACGAGAATACCTGTGCGGTACTGGTGGAACCAGTACAAGGTGAAGGCGGCATTAAACCTGCGGATCCCTTATTTTTAAGCGGCTTGAGGAAATTATGTGATAAAGAAGGAATACTGCTCATTTTTGATGAAGTTCAATGCGGAATGGGTAGAACCGGAAGTCTATTTGCCTTTCAGCAGTACGGTATTAAACCGGATATCATAACACTGGCCAAAGGACTGGGGGGGGGCTTCCCCATTGGGGCAATGGTGGCCAATGAGAAAGCTTCCAGCGGTTTTGCTCCCGGAGATCACGCTTCTACCTTTGGCGGCAATCTGCTGGCTACGGCAGCAGCCAACCAGGTCCTGGATATGCTTCATGCCGACGGCTTCATGCAGCAGGTACAGAAAACTTCCGGGTACCTGAAGAATGAACTGGCTAAGATTATTGACCAGCGGATCATTGAAACCCGGGGCGTGGGCTTCATGTTGGGTATGGAGTTCAACTGCGAAATAAAAGGTCTGGTTGATATCTGTCTGCAAAAAGGACTGCTGCTGGTGGGCGCAGGCCCTAATGTTTTGCGCTTTGTGCCCCCATTGACGATTAGTGAAGAGGAAATAAACCAGGCCATCAAGATATTACAAGAAGCATTAAAAGAGTGGACCGTCTGATAGAATAATAATTATTAAGGAAAGGAGTGGAGATTAATGTTTGAAATTAATGATTCCCTGCGGGGACGGGATTTTATCAGTATATATGATTTTACCGCAGAGGAAGTGAAATACATCCTGGAGGTAGGCAGTGAAATTAAAAAGCTGCAAAAAGCCGGGATTACCCATCACTATCTGGCCGGTAAGACTTTGGGGATGATATTCCAAAAAGCATCCACCCGCACCCGAGTAGCATTTGAAGTAGGCATGTATCAGCTGGGAGGGCATGCCCTGTTTCTGAGTCCCCGGGATATACAACTGGGTCGAGGGGAAACTATCAAAGATACAGCCCTGGTTCTGGGCCGAATGCTGGATGGAATTATGATCCGTACTTTTGATCATGACGAAGTGGTAGAATTAGCTAAATGGTCAGCTGTACCGGTAATCAACGGTCTTACTGATCTTCTGCATCCCACCCAGATAATTGGAGATCTAATGACTATCCAAGAACACAAAGGTGAACTTAAAGGACTGAAACTGGCTTTCGTCGGCGATGGAAATAACGTGGCCAATTCCCTGCTCAATGGCGGTGCCCGGGTAGGGATGGATGTTGTTATCGCCTCACCTTCTGGTTTCGAACCTGATAAAGAGGTACTAGCCCGCGCCCAGGCCGATGCTGTACAGACTGGCGCCAAACTATGGGTAGTCCAGGATCCCGAAGAAGCAGTAGCAGGAGCAGATGTTATTTACACCGATGTATGGGCCAGCATGGGTCAAGAAGAGCAGGCAGAAGAAAAAGAAAAGCAATTTTTAAAATATCAGGTTAACAGCAGATTATTAAACCTGGCTAAACCGGATGCCATAGTTCTGCACTGCCTGCCGGCCAAACGCGGCAAGGAGATCACTGATGAAGTGATGGACGGACCCCAGTCAGTAGTATTCCAGGAAGCTGAAAACCGTCTGCATGCTCACAAAGCAATTATGGCCGTAACTATGTAGGGGTATGGACTATGGAAGGGTTAAACATTGAATTAGCTAAAGAAACGGATATACCTCTTATGCTTGAGCTTTGGCGAGACACTCCTGGGGTAGAATTAGGGGTTGGGGATGATGAAACATCTTTAAAAGCATTTATGCAAAAAAACCCCAGTACCTGTCTGCAAATAAAAACTCAGGGTGCCATAATTGGTACCGTTTTGGGAGGGTTTGATGGCAGACGAGGTTATATCTACCATTTAGCTGTGCACAGCAATTTTCAAGGAAAAGGTTATGGGAAAAAATTGTTGTATGAAGTTGTAATTCAACTTAAGGCACTAAAGGCTGAAAAAATTGCCCTTTTTGTATTAAATAGCAACCATGCTGCCATGACTTTCTATGAAAAACAAGATTGGGTAAAACGGCAAGATGTGGAAATATTTTCGTTTAAAAGTTAATGGCACCAAACATAAGCAAAGGAGAGAAAACAAACATGGCAAAAGTTGTACTGGCATATTCAGGAGGACTGGATACTTCAATAATAATACCCTGGTTGAAAGATAATTATGGTTATGAAGTCATTGCCTGCTGTGCTGATCTGGGGCAGGGGGAAGAGCTGGACCCGGTCAAAGAAAAAGCCATAAAGTCAGGGGCCTCCAAAATTTATATAGAAGACTTGAGGGAAGAATTTGTAAAAGATTTTATATTTCCGGTGCTGAAATCGGGAGCTATATATGAAAGAAAATATCTATTAGGCACTTCTTTTGCCCGTCCCTTGATCGCTAAAAAACTGGTGGAGATAGCAGAGAAAGAAGGGGCTGTAGCGATAAGTCATGGAGCGACCGGTAAAGGTAATGACCAGGTGCGCTTTGAGCTTACTGTAAAAGCCTTAAATCCTGATTTGAAGATAATTGCCCCCTGGAGAGAATGGGAAATCCGTTCTAGAGAAGACGCCATAGATTATGCAGCTGCTCATGGAATAGAAGTCCCAGTAAGTAAAGAGAAAATATACAGCCGGGATAGAAATATATGGCATATTTCTCATGAGGGAGGTGACCTGGAGGATCCAGCCAATGAACCAAAAAACGAAATGTATGTGCTTACCGTTCCGCCAGAAGAAGCTCCAGATAAACCTGCTTATGTAGAAGTAGGATTTGAAAAGGGTATACCGGTATCACTGGATGGCAAGCCGTACCAAGCAGTAGATTTGCTGACCGAGCTTAATCGCCTGGGGGGCGAAAATGGGGTAGGTATTGTAACCATGGTAGAGAACCGTCTGGTGGGGATGAAATCACGTGGGGTTTATGAAACTCCCGGGGGTACTATTCTTTATCGGGCTCATGAAGAGCTGGAAAGGCTGACCCTGGATCGGCGCACCCTGCAGTTTAAAGAAATGGTGGCATTAAAATATGGAGAACTGGTTTATGACGGCAACTGGTTCAGCAAACTTAAATATGCTCTGGATGCTTTTATTGAAGAAACCCAGAAAACCGTGACCGGAAACGTTAAAGTTAAGCTCTATAAGGGAAGCTGTGACGCGGTAGCAGCTACCTCCCCATATTCATTGTATAACGAAGAACTGGCAACTTTCAGCGAAGATGAAATATACAGCCAAAAAGACGCGGAAGGTTTTATAAACCTGTTTGGCCTGCCCCTGAAAGTCCAGGCTTTGCTGGACCGCAAAATAAACGATAAATAAGCAAACATTCAAATAGTTGTGTATTCTGAAGGGCAGGGACTTAGTTTCTGCCCTTTCATGGTTCTATTTGTTTCCGCTATTGTTCTCACCTATTGGTGGGGCTGGAGTGAATATATCGAAGCAGCTGTTCTAACAATATTTTGAATCTAAGCAGTTGTTAGGTCTGAATAATTATGAGGTGTAAAAACTGAATATAAGAAATGCTGACCAAAAAATGTTATCATTTCCTGAAATGAACTTGACAGATTTGGGTAATTATTTATAATTTTACTAGACGTAAAAAAGAAAAACGTATATAAATTGTGGAAAAAGGGGATACCTGAGGGTGGCTCCTGGTAAACCAATGTTCTTATTAAAAGGCTATTGTTTTAGCTTTTGGTGATGATGTTGGTTTTTTTGGTCTTGGGCTCTGAAACTCGCTAAAATAGGTGTTATTATTAGAAAGGGCAGGCTGATTATGGCTGATAAGAAGGGCAGTAAAACAATACCACAGCACAGCGCCATTAATGATGATGAGCAGATTAAGCTAAATGAGCAGCAGAGGCGTCGGATTCAACATACATTTAAACTTTACATGGAAAAATACTTTAAAGAAAAGATGGGTAAAGGTGTTGACTATACTAAAGTTATTCTATGGGGGGATATGCTTATAATTCGGGGAGAAGGATTTTTGACTGAACCCGAAAAATACATTGTTGCCACAGAGTCAGGTAAGGACGTGGTTAATGCAGCTCGGAGGCAAGTAGCCAGGCAGCATTCGATTGACAACCAGGCCTACTTCGAACAGACCTTAAATGCCAGGGTAATTCATCAAATGTACGATATTGAAGCAGAGAACGATTTCTGGATGCATGTTATGGTATTTGACCGAGTGTTGACAGAAGGCGTTTGAATAGGAGGGGTTGGTACCTAACCCTGACAGAAAATTAAATATACTGGTGGGATGAGGAGAAACAACAGGTGGCTCCGAAGAAGACCAATATTTTTATGAAATCTTGTTAAAACGGGCAGAAATCATAAAGGTATCGGTCATTTTTTTGTTAAAGGGGGGATAACGGCTAAATTACGATGGTGAAGGTTGTTTTAACAAAACGGGGAGGGATTTTATAATGAGTGAAACCATGAAAGCTTTAGTGTATCGGGGACCTGAAAAAATTGCTCTGGAAGATGTTCCAGTTCCCAAAATAATTGAACCGGACGATGCCATAGTAAGAGTTACTACCTCCACAATTTGTGGAACGGACATTCATATATGGCATGGTGGTATGCCGGAAGTTGAAGCTCCGCGTATAATAGGACATGAATTTGTCGGCGAAGTAGTAGAAGTAGGTCCAGCAGTGAGAAATTCCAAAGTAGGTGACAAAGTAGCGGTATCATGTGTTACCCAGTGCGGCGAATGTTTCTACTGTGTCCGTGGTACTTACTCTCACTGTACAACTGGAAGCTGGATTTTTGGTTATATGATTGATGGCTGCCAGGCAGAATATGTTCGAGTTCCCCATGCCAATCTGGGCATGTTTAAAATACCCGATGGTTTAACAGAAGAAGATGTGCTGTTCGTAGGCGATATTTTATCCACCGGGTATTTTGGAGCTGAAAATGCGGATATTGAGCCAGGCGATACGGTTGCGGCTATGGGATCCGGACCGGTTGGTATGTGTGCTATGGCTACGGCCAGGTTATGGGGACCATCTCAAATCATTGCGGTTGATATGGTTCAGGAACGCCTTGATGCGGCTGTTAAGAATGGCGTTGCTGATATTGGACTCAATCCGGCTAAAGTTAATGTTGTCGAAGCCATTAAAGATCTTACCGGTGGACGTGGTGCAGACCGGACCCTGGAATGTGTGGGTGCCAAGGGAACCTATGAACTAGCACTGGAGGCAGTAAGACCAGGCGGAAATGTTTCTATAATTGGTGTTTTTGAAGGACCACAGGTTCTGCCTATGAATACATTGTGGATTAAAAATATAAAAATATCTATGGGACTGGTAAATGCCAACCGTATTCCGGAATTGATAAAACTTATTCAGAACAAGAAAATAGATATGAATTACCTTTGTACTCATCATGCTCCATTGAATGACATTATTACAGGATATGATGTTTTTGGCAATAAGAAAGACAACTGTCTCAAATGGGTAGTAACCCCATATAAGAAGTAACTCATTCACATATTCACTTTTCCATTAGAAACAGAAACCGTTCCTTTTCAGGATGGTTTCTGTTTCTTTTATGGTATCGAACACCAAATTACTACCCAGAGTGTATCAAGTTGGATGCTGCTCCCCCAATCCTTAGAACTGAACAATATGTACAATATCTACAAGCAGGGAAATCCGCTTTCAAACTGTAAAAATTGGAAGCGGATTTAATATTAATGGGGAAAATAATATTTGACATCTAGCAGCAAACTTATGACCTGGGACAACGGAGTATTAATCTTGCAAGGTTCTTATGTTTGCGTGAAAGCCTATTAAAATAGCAAGTAAATAAGTTGGGTACCATGCACCATACTTAATGAAATAATTATAGGCTATATGACCTAATGCAATTTAACTTCAAGGAACTTAGTCCAAAAATAAATCGCAATTCGGCAAAAAACCCGGTAACATTGATATAATTATAGAAAATTAAACGAGAAAGGCAATTAAGATTAAATATTGACGTTTGAAGTGTAATTGCAAATAAATTATACTGTATGTAGTACCTAATAACAAAATGCACCATATATATTGTGGTTGTGTAAGGAGGACGATGGATGAGCATATTGAAGATAAAAAAGCGTGACGGTAGAATTGTACCCTTTGATAAAGAGAAAATCGTTGACGCTATTTTTAAGGCCGCCCGGGCAGTTGGCGGAAGTGACCGGAAGACCGCGGAAGAACTTGCTGATAAAGTTTTGGAACTGTTGGGATATTCATTTATGGACAGCTATGAGCTTCCAACGGTTGAAGATATACAAGATTTAGTAGAAAAAGTCCTGGTTCGCAATGACCATTATAAGACGGCTAAAGCATATATTCTATATCGCAAACAGCATGAGAGAATGAGGGACAGCCTCCAGCTCATCCAGAATAATGAGATTATCACCAATTATCTAGACCGCAGTGATTGGCGGGTGAAAGAGAATTCCAATATGAATTTCAGCCTGCAGGGCATGAATTTTCATGTCTCTTCTATTGTCACCAGCCAGTACTGGCTGAATCAGATCTACACGCCACAGATGAAGCAAGCTCAAGAGGTGGGAGATTTTCATATCCACGACCTGGGTATCCTGGCCGTATACTGTGTAGGATGGGATCTCCAGGATTTAATACGTGAAGGGTTTAAAGGTGCCCGAGGTAAAGTAGTAAGCAAACCCGCCAAACACTTCAGGACAATTTTAGGCCAGATCGTTAATTTCTTCTATACTCTGCAGGGTGAAGCAGCTGGAGCCCAGGCTTTTTCTAATTTCGATACCCTCCTGGCTCCTTTTATATACCATGATGAGCTTAATTATGAGCAGGTCAAACAGTGCCTGCAGGAATTCATTTTTAATGTCAACGTTCCTACCCGGGTAGGATTCCAGACTCCATTTACCAACATCACCATGGATTTAAAGTGTCCGCAGCATATGCAGGATGAACCAGCCATTCTGGGCGGCAGGATGTTGGACAAGACTTATGGTGAATTCCAGGAACAGATGGATATGCTTAATAAAGCATTTGCCGAAGTAATGATGGAAGGGGATGCAGAAGAAAGGGTATTTACTTTCCCTATTCCCACCTACAACATTACCCGGGATTTTGACTGGGACAACCCGGACTACGATAAAATATGGGAAATGACTGCTAAGTACGGTATCCCGGGTTTTTCCAACTATATAAATTCGGATATGGATCCCGCCGATGCCAGGAGTATGTGCTGCCGCCTCCGTCTTGACAATCGGGAACTGAGAAAAAGAGGGGGAGGACTATTCGGATCTAATCCCCTTACTGGTTCCATCGGAGTAGTTACCATCAATATGCCCAGGATTGGATACCAGGCTATAGATAGAGAAGACTATTTCAGCAAACTGGGAGAAATAATGGATTTAGCAAGGGACAGCTTGGAAATTAAAAGAAAAATGCTGGAAAACCTTACTCAGTCAGGATTATATCCATATTCCCAGTTTTACCTGCGGGCGGTTAAAGAGTCCTCCGGTGAGTTCTGGCTGAATCATTTCTCTACCATAGGATTGGTAGGCATGAATGAGTCCTGTTTAAACTTCATAGGACAGGATATAGGGAGCGAAACAGGGCATGAGTTTGCTCTGGAAGTAATGGAATTCATGCAGGCCAGGATTCTTGCTTACCAGGAAAGAACCGGCAACCTCTATAATCTGGAAGCAACCCCGGCCGAAGGTGTGAGCTACAGCATGCCTCGGAAGGATACCGCCAGATATCCTGATATCATAGTTGCCAATCAAGCTGATGTAATAAGCAGAGGAGCCCAGCCTTTCTATACAAATTCAACCCATCTGCCAGTGGGTTATACAGACGATATATTCCTGGCTATGAAACTCCAGGACCCCTTGCAGAGCATGTATACCGGAGGCACCACCTTCCACATCTTTTTGGGGGAAGCCCTGCCGGACAATCAGTCAGTCAAGAACCTGGTCAAAAAAGCCTGCGAGCAGTTCAGGATGCCTTATTACTATATATCACCTACCTTTAGTATCTGTCCGCAGCATGGTTATCTGACCGGTGAACATGCTACCTGTCCGGTTTGTGAAAATGAAGGACAGGAAACCTGCTGTGAAGTTTATTCCCGGGTAGTAGGTTATCTAAGACCGGTAGACCAGTGGAATGAAGGAAAACAACAAGAGTTTTCAAACCGGAAAACCTACAACATAGGATAATATTTCAGGAGCAGGATGATAATGAAATTTGCAGGTATGCTTAAACAGAGTTTGGTCGATTACCCCGGGAAAATAGCAGCAGTGCTATTTGCCCGGGGCTGCAATTTTTGCTGCCCGTTTTGCCATAATGGACATCTGCTTATTAAACCGGGGAAAGCAGGTCCAGAATATATCAGCATGTATGAAGTACTGGGCTTTTTAAATGAAAGACAGGGCTTTCTGGATGCAGTGGTAATAAGCGGAGGTGAACCTTGCCTGCACCAGGAACTCCCGGCCGCCTTGAGCAGTATAAAAGACGCTGGATATCTTAGCAAACTGGATACTAACGGCAGCAGAACGTCTATGCTGAGCGAATTATGCGTAAGATTTCTGCTTGATTATGTCGCCATGGATATAAAAGGAGCTTTGGATTACAAAAAATACCTGGTGGCTTGCGGGGGACGACTTAGCAGTGAGGATTTTTTGAATGTAAAAGGTTCTATTCATCTCTTGAGAAATGCGGATATGGAGGTAGAGTTTCGAACTACCGTAGTACCTGAGCTGCATAAACCAGAAGATATTATAGAAATAGCAAAATACATCGAGGGAGCCTCCAAATATACCCTGCAGCAGTTTAATCCCCGGGATACCCTGAATCCGGAATATCTTTATATAAAGCCATACACCCGGGAGGAACTGCAGGATATAGCCGATGAATGCCGCAGATATGTAAAAGAGGTAAGACTCATTAATGTATGAAGCGCCTCTACCCAAGTATTGTTTATTACCCCTTTAGAAAAATGCAGAGCAGAAGAGGGAGGACACCTTGACTTCCATACAACAGGTATTGAAAAAATATTTTGGTTACAGTGAATTCAAACCCGGGCAGGAGGCTATCATAAAAAACACTCTTCAAGGTCGTGAGTCGGTGGGCATAATACCTACCGGGGGAGGTAAGTCGTTATGCTATCAGATACCCGCCCTGCTGCTGCCCGGGATCAGCATTGTGGTATCACCGCTGATCGCCTTGATGAAAGATCAGGTGGACGCTCTCAACAATCTGGGAATCCCAGCCACATATATCAGTAGTATCCTAACTCCCCAGGAGATAAACCGGCGATTACAGCTAGTGTGCCAGAACCATTATAAACTTATCTACATAGCCCCGGAGCGCCTGACATCCGAATATTTTTCCCGACTGGCAGAGACAATCAAAATATCGCTTATTGCTATAGATGAGGCCCACTGTGTTTCCCAGTGGGGACATGATTTTCGTCCCAGCTATGCTGCCATTGCCCCCTGGATTGAGGCTATGCCATACCGGCCGGTTATAAGCGCCTTTACAGCCACCGCCAGTGACCGGGTAAGGGAAGATATAATCCGTTTGCTTTCTTTGCGCAATCCCAGTATTCACCTAATCGGTTTCGATCGGCCAAATCTGCATTTCACAGTTATGAAAGGAACGGACAGAAAGAAGTGGGTGGAATATTATTTGAAGTCCCATGTCGAGCAGTCAGGAATCATTTATGCTGCTACCCGCAAAGAAGTTGATAGTATTTATGACTATATTAAATCCTGGGGGATTCCAGCCGGGAGATATCATGCCGGACTTAGCACCGAGGAGAGGAACCAGAGCCAGGAAGCTTTTCTGTATGATGATATCAAGGTTATGGTGGCCAGCAATGCCTTTGGTCTGGGGATCGATAAATCCAATATACGCTATATTATTCATCATAACATGCCCCGTAATCTGGAGTCCTATTATCAGGAAGCGGGCCGAGCCGGCCGCGATGGGGAAAAGGGGGATTGTATTCTTTTATACAGCCCGGCAGATATTCAGACCCACAAGTTTTTGATCGAGCAGACTACCTCATCTGAAGAGCGAAAAGCAGAAGAATACCAGAAGATGCAGGCTATGATAGATTACTGTCATACTACCCGCTGCTTGCGGCAGAGCATCCTGGAATACTTCGGAGAAAAAGATCTGCCAGAGAATTGCGGAAACTGCATTAACTGCACCCAATCCTATGAAAGCAGAGATATGACCATAGAAGCCCAGAAGATTTTCTCCTGCATCATAAGAATGAATCAGCAGTACGGTATAAATCTGGTAGCATCCGTGCTCAAGGGATCTCAGAACAAGAGGATCCGAGAACTGCGACTCGATCAATTGTCTACTTATGGCATCATGAGCAATATGACCATAGGCGCTATAAGTGACTTGATCAATATGCTGGCAGCTGAAGACTATATCTATACTACTGCCGGTCAGTATCCAGTGGTTAAGCTCAAACAGAAGTCTCTCCCAGTGCTGAAAAGCCAGGCCCGGGTGATTCTGCGGATGCCTGCCCGGCCAGAAATAGTACAGGAGGACAGCCGGCTCTTCCAATCCCTCTGTGCTCTGCGCCGGGAAATAGCTCAAAAAGAACAGGTACCGCCTTACGTAATATTCCACGACCTAACTCTTAGAGAGATGAGTGCCCGGATGCCGCAGGACTATGACTCCATGCTGGCTATCAGCGGAGTAGGCGAGATAAAGATGCAGAAATACGGAGAGCAGTTTATGAATATAATTCGCTCCTATTCTTTAGAAGATAAGAGCAGCAGCCATATGGAGAGCGGTGAAAATGCGGCTCCGGTTAAAGAATCCAAACCAACCAAGCAACCTCAAGAGCCCAAACAACCAAGTTATCTAATAAGCTGGCAGATGTATCAGACCGGGAGCACAGTGTCCGAAATAGCCAGACAGCGTAAATTGACCTATTTGACTGTACAGGACCACATACTCCGGTCAGCCAGGGAAGGATTTACTGTAGACTGGAGAGAGATAGTGAGTGAGGAAGAAGAAGCATGTATCCTTAAAGCAATCCAGGAGGTTGGAAGCGAAAGGCTCAAACCTATCAAAGAGATGCTGCCCGAGGAGATAAGCTATTATGCCATAAAAGCGGTGATATGCCGGATGGAGCTGGATGGATGCACTGACTCCAAGGATGCAGCAGATGAATTTTTTTTTTTCAAGCAGAAGACGGCATACGAGATAGTCCAGATTCAGGGAGAGTATTATGTACTGATAATGTACATCATCATGAGTAAAGATATATAATAAGGAATGAGATAAGCAAGAACGAGTTTGAGGTGTATTTATGAAGCTATGGAGTGGAAGATTTACCGCCAAAAGTGACCGATTGACCGAGGATTTTAATGCCTCAATCGCTGTGGACAGCAGAATGTATCGACAGGATATACAAGGCAGTATAGCCCATGCCCGAATGCTGGCCAAACAGGGAATCATTACTGAAGGAGAGAAAGATCAAATCATCAGGGGACTGATGGAGATACTCATCGAGATTGAAGCAGGTAAACTTGAATTTACCGTGGAAGCAGAAGATGTCCATATGAATATCGAAACCTTTCTGACCCAGAAGATAGGTGACGTAGGCAAGAAACTGCATACTGCCAGAAGCCGTAATGACCAGGTAGCATTGGATGTCAGATTATACCTGCGGGATGAGATAAAAGAGGTCAGGGAACTTATTCTGAACCTGCAGCAGGTCCTGCTGGATATGGCCGGTGACCATCTGGAAACAATCATGCCCGGGTATACTCATATGCAAAAGGCTCAGCCCTTGAGTCTGGCTCATCATCTGCTGGCCTATTTTGAAATGCTGCGCCGGGACCTGGATAGATTAGACGATTGTCATAAAAGAATGGATTATATGCCCCTGGGCTCAGGTGCACTGGCAGGCACCGGCTTCAACCTGGATAGAGATTATGTCCGGCAGCAGCTGGAATTCACCCATATAACCGGCAACAGTCTGGATGCGGTGAGTGATAGGGATTTTGCCCTGGAATTTTGCAGCTTTGCCAGCATTATGATGATGCACCTGTCCAGATTTTCAGAGGAATTGATACTATGGTCCAGTGAAGAATTTTCTTTTGTGGAGATGGATGATGCTTTTTCCACCGGATCAAGCATCATGCCCCAGAAGAAAAACCCGGATCTGGCTGAATTGGTGCGAGGAAAGACCGGTCGGGTCTATGGAGATCTGATCACACTTTTGACTATAATGAAATCACTGCCGTTGGCTTACAATAAAGATATGCAAGAAGATAAAGAAGCCCTATTTGATGCTATAGATACCGTCAAAAAATGTCTGCTGGTGTTTGCCCCTATGCTGCAAACCGCTCGTTTCAATACCGCCAACATGGCAGCTGCAGCCCGGGGTGGTTTTACCAATGCTACAGATTTAGCCGATTATCTGGCTGAGAAAGGATTGCCTTTCCGGGATGCCCATGCGGTGGTAGGAAAAGCAGTACTATACTGTATCGAGAAGAGTAAGATGCTGGAGGAAGTGAGCCTGGAGGAATACCAGAACTTCAGCCCTCTGATTGAGGATGACATATTCAGCTACCTGGATGTTAAAGCCTGTCTCGAACGCAGAAGAGTACCTGGCGGACCCGCCCCGGAAAGAGTAAGCGAAGCCCTGGAAGAAGCCAGCCGGTGGTTAAGGGGGATGTTAAGTGAGTAAATTTAATCTTATAGATGGAAAACCAGACGAAGATGAAATCCTGGTATGGTGTGAGGAATTTTTCTTTAATATGCTAAATTTATTAAATGCCTTTTTCTCTAATGTTGATATAAAAGAGGCTGCTGAACGTATGAGCTTGATACCTTTTGATCAACTGGTAGACGATCAATTGCTCGATGAAAGCGAGGAGACCAGGGCCATCGCAACTGCAAGAGTAGTCGAGCTGGCCGAAATGGAGGTCAGTTATCTCAAAGCTTACAGCGATTAAGCATATCCCCGGGCAAAAAAATATTTAGTTAATGCTATAATATTTCACTAGGGAAAGTAATAAGGGGGAAGAATAATGGAAAAATGCAGTATGTGTAAAAAGGAATTTCCCGTTTCGGCCTTAAAAGAAATGGTTCAAATAGTAGGCAAAAAAGCTTATCTGGAAAAATACTGCCCGGTATGCCAGGCAGTAGCCGGGAACAACCCCAATTATTACTATTTGTCGGGAAAGAAAAAATAACCCTTGATATTGCTCTACTTAACCCGCAACTGATAACAAAAACTTCGGGGGTTTTAAAAGGCAATAAACGCAATAAATAATATGGAGGTTCAAAATGAGTATATTTGAGAAAGCCAGAGAACTTGGTCAGGAAATTAAGGAAACCCAGGAGTTTAAAGAAATACAGCGAACCGGCCAGAACATAAAAGATAATCCCGATGCCCAACAGCTCATCCAGGATATCCAAACCATTCAGCAACAACTGGAACTTGCCGAAAATGCAGGAGTTCAACCTGATCAGGAACATCTTGAAGAATTGGACAACATAAGATTAAAAATGGAGAATAACATTCTCATTAAGGATTATATGAAAGCCCAGGAGGATTACAGCCGGCTGATGCAGGAAGTAAACAACACTATTAGTGAAGAGGTCAATAATTACTAACTGGCACCAATTATTGGCGGAAGGAAACCGGATTATTTCCTGGTATACCTTGCTATATGAGCAGCTGGTCTTGACTCTTAATCCTGCACCTGCTATCATCAATTTGTCATAAAATAATAAGCCGATGTGGCTCAGTGGCAGAGCAGCTGATTCGTAATCAGCAGGTCGGCGGTTCAAATCCGCCCATCGGCTCCATAGAAAAGCAAGTAACCGCGCAGGATGCGCGGTTTTTGGCGCCAACAAAGGGACGTTCTTTTTGTTGGCCTTTTTACACTGTTTTGTTATAATGGTAAAAAATAACTGGAGATTTAATAAAATGAGGAAAACGCGAAAGCGAAGCGAAAGTGGAGTTTATCACGTTATTTTACGAGGAATCAACCGGCAAGATATCTTTTACGAGGATGATGATTATCAACGTTTTTTAGAAACTATAGTTAAGATGAAATCGGAGGATCAGTTTGCGGTTTATGGATATTGTTTAATGACGAACCATGTTCATCTGCTGGTTCGGGAAAACATTGATACAATATCGCGTATCATGAGCCGGATCGGCACCAGTTACGCTTGGTGGTATAACCGTAAATATGGGCGAAGCGGTCACGTCTTTCAAGGTCGTTACGGAAGTGAAGTCGTTGAAAACGACAATTACTTGTTAACTGTGATCCGCTACATACACAACAATCCGGTCAAGGCCAGGATGGTACAAAAACCAGAGCAATATCGATGGAGCAGCATCCATGCTTATTATGGGGCAGGGGAGTATCCTAGTGGGTTAAGCGAAACAGCTTTCGTCCTAGGCATAATTCACCCGGACCGGGAAAGAGCAATGCTGGCCTTTCGTGAATTCATGAAGCTAGAAAATGAAGATAAATGTTTGGAAGATGAGATTAAGCACCGTAAGAGTGATAGCGAAATCAAAACAGAGATTGAAAAATTGATGAGCGGTGAACCCATCGGAAGGCTTCAAGGTATGGAAAAGGGAAAAAGAAATGAGATTTTAAGAAAAATCAAAGGAATCGACGGCGTATCACTCAGACAGATTTCCCGAGTTACCGGGCTCAGTGTGGATATTATTTTCAATGCCTAGTTGTACCCAACAAAAAGAACGTCCCCCTGTTGGCCTGGCCCCAGTTGATTATGTAAATAGTATGATAAAAAGCGATGGTGTGCCGAAATCGGAATGGAGCAATAATTCTGTTTACGTCTTAGTGGATGATAATAATAAAGTACGCTATGTTGGAATAACAAACGATCCTAACCGCCGGGAGAAAGAGCACAAGGCTTGGTATTCCACCAAAAAGGATTATCATATGGTAGTCGTTATGTCTGGCCTGGACAGAAAGACCGCCAGGGCGGAGGAACAGATTCTTATATCTGCATTTACTCTTGAAGCCGTGGAGAGTGCGTTTAAGGCCCTGGACAACGGGCGTCGGGGCATTGCCGTAAGAAGGATGGGCGAATTTAAAGATGAATTAAATCGCGCGTTAGAAATTATGCGTGGGTCAGGCATTGGTTCAGCTTCAGCAACATTAGAAGACATAGAGGACTTATTCGGAATCTAAGGAGGTTTAATATGGGTGCTTGGGGTACAGCTATCTTTTCCGATGATTTTGCCTGTGATGTCAGAGATGATTACATAAAACAAATAATCAAGGGAAAGTCAAACGAAGAAGCAACAGAGATTATCAAAAAGAGCATGATGCCGGAAAGCGGAGATGAAGATTATCCAGTTTTTTGGATCGCATTGGCGGTTACGCAGTGGAAAAAGGGCCGCCTGCTTCCAGAGGTCAGGGATATGGCAATTGCACTAATCGAAAGCGGAGATGATTTAATCCGGTGGGAAGAGGAACCCCCAAAACAATATAAAAAAAGGGAAGCAGCATTAGAAAAGGCAAAACAGACTTTGCTTTCTCCCATGCCTCCAGCAAAAAAAATCCCGGTACCATCTTGGATGAAGTCAGACCCCTGGCAAAAAGGCGATGTTCTTTCCTACAAAATTACCCGGGAAGACATCGACTATTCAGAATACTGCGGGAAGTACATCCTGCTGCGGGTGGAGGATATGGTTTTTAATAAAATCAATGAAACCTATTTGGCGCATTATGCTGTATTTGCCTGGTATGGAGATGAAATCCCGAACCCGGCTATCGTTGACAGTCTTACTTATCTGAAATTGCGTGAGGTGGAAGCAGGAACGCCGGATTACTTTTACTTTATGAGCGAACATATTTCAATAGATAAAAAGGATATCAAGGAGCATGACATAAAAGTCCTAATGAGCGATCCAGCTTTTAACACGAAGGACAGCGAACTATTGAAAAATGGCAGACAGGGTCATGGAATATCAAGCCCGGGTTATTTTGATAATCTTGTAGCGAAATTATTACACAATAATTTGTAAACTTTACATAGGATTGGGTTGCTATGATAAACGCGTTAACATGTTGTTCCTTTTGTCTTTCGTTCTTGAGGCACTATTTGGTATTGATATAGGGCCAATTTTGGGTATCCCTCTACTTAAATAGAAAAATTAACGTTTAGGTACTTTAGTGGCTTGGTTCCGAAATCCTAGTGGAGCCAGGCCATTACGTTGCCTCCAGCTTATTCCGAGTTGTCGCCAGCTCGTTAAAAAGGTGAAAAAACTAAAATAACTGCAGAAGATAATTTTGCACTAGCCGCTTAAGCGGCTCGTCCGGCTGAGTATCTTATTTGATGACACATTTATGACACATTACTAGTAACATCAGTAAAAACCGTTTAAAACTTGCTCGGATTAAACTAAACTCTGGAAAGTAAATAGACTGGCTGTTTGAAACCAAGGAAAACTATCTAAAAATGTCTTCAACTAGCCTCGCTCTCATTCGTAATCAGCAGGTCGGCGGTTCAAATCCGCCCATCGGCTCCATAGAAAAGCAAGTAACCGCGCGGCTTTGCGCGGTTAGATTTTACCTTCACCTATAAGAATATCTAAAAATATTTGTTGATGCTTCATTAGTTCTTTGTCTTTTCTGTAGACTACTGATAAAAATTCTGGTTCAAAATACTCACTTAAAGAAATAAAGCGGGAAGCTGTTCTGTTCAATGCAGGCAGATTTCTGACCACGGTGGCAAATGATATTCCCAGCCCCATCTCTACATAGGTTAGATTAAGTTCAACATTTGAGGATTCCATCACCATATTATAGTCCAGATTATTCTCCATAAAAAGATTCTCCAGTTCAGTGCGCTTACTCGGTTCATTTCCCCTAGCAGGAAGAATAAGAGGGTATTTTACAATATCACTGAGTGTAATCTCTTCCAATTCACTTAAAGGGTGGGAGGTATTTATTATCAGGACAGTCTCTACTTCTTTCCAGCGGATCTTATTCAGGGAAGGAGGCACAAAGCTTTCAGTAGTGATACCAAAGTCAATCTCACCCTCCCTGACTAACTCAATGACCGCCTTTTGGGATCGGTCTAGGATGGTAAACTCAACCCAGGGAAAATCTTTCATATATATTTCCAGCTTTTCAGGCAAGAGCTGATTAAGTGAGGTGAAAGGGGCTGCGATTTTCAATTGGCCCTTTTGCAGTCCTTTAAGTTTGCTTAACTCATTAAGCAAATGATTATGTTGTGACATAATAGAACCCGCAAACTCATAGAAAATTTCTCCTGCGGGAGTGATAACCAGTTTTCGTTTGCCGATTCTTTCAAAAAGAGATACTCCCAGTTCTTCTTCCAGCTTCCGGATTTGTTGTGATAATGCCGATTGAGTCCGATAGGTAATTGCGGCCGCTTTAGTAAAATTCCCCGTCTTTGCCGTGTAGTAAAAACCAACTATTTGATGCCACTCCATGCTGTTTAACCCTCCTCAGGCCTTATTAGAGTTCCTAATTAATGTTATTATTAACATTAATTTCTTTAATATCAAGTATTAGTCTATAATTTTATCCAGGCTAGTTATCTTAATACAAGGTATAAGAAATTGAATTGGGGGGAGGAAAATGCATCATTACCATCTACTCCAGCAGAAGCTGGATAGACATCCAGTCGGAGCTCCTTATAGTGAGAAATTTATCGAGATCCTGAAGTTACTTTTTCCGCCGGGTGAGGTAGAGTTAGCGCTGTTACTGGATTTCAAACTAAAGAAAGTGGAAAATATCGTCCAAGAAATTGACATTCCGCTGGACGAGGCGGTAGCTAAACTTGAAGACATGGCAGATAAAGGAGCCATACTGGGGAAGAAAATTGGCGGGACCAGAGCCTATGCATTGCTGCCAAATTACCCCGGGTTGTTCGAGTATCCGTTAATGAGAAGCGGTGATCCTGAAAATCAGACCAAGCTTGGACATTTATGGCATGCCTACTATATGGAGGCCATGGCTGCAGAACTCGGTTCTGCCAATCCCCCCTGGATGAGGGTGTTACCGGCAGAGGAGGCGATAGATTCAGAAATAGAAATCCTTCCTTATGAGGCGGCTTCGCAAATGATGGCAAAAGCTAAGAAAATAGCAGTTGGCAATTGCCCCTGCCGTATTTCTGAAGGTAAATGCGATAAACCCCTTGAGACTTGTCTATCTTTTGATGGTGCGGCAGAATTTCTTGCTGAACGTGGCATCGCTCGGGCCATAACATTGGATGAAGCTATTGATATTTTAAAGAAAACCGAGGAAGCTGGTCTGGTGCATACCGGCAGTAACAATCAAGAAAACCTTTTATTTATATGCAATTGTTGCGTTTGCTGCTGCCATATGCTAAGGCTGATTACAGAGCATAACTTTCCGGATGGTGTAGCTAAATCCAGCTATATTGCTTGTCTTGAGGATGACCTTTGTACAGGATGCGAAATTTGCGTTGAGCGGTGTCCGGTTGGAGCAATTGCTTGTGACCATGACATAGCAGAGCTTAGCAAAGATAAATGCATTGGGTGTGGCCTTTGCGTTTCGCAGTGTCCAACCGATGCAGTGACTCTGACGAAGAGGGACACTTATACAATTACTCCGCAAACCTTAAATAGTCTTGCCAAGCAGGTAGTTGAGAATAAGAGAATCAGCTTAGAAGGGAGGATTGATTTATGAAACAGGATATCAGAGAGTATGTTTTAAGTTTAGGTATTGATGATGTTGGGATTACAGCAGCTTCTGATTATGTTAGTCCGCGGTCACCTAAGTTAGAGACGATTTCTCCAGACATCAAATCAATTATCGTACTGGCCTTCAAGGAATTATCTTCGTGTGCTGGATCAGATAAAGATACGGCTATGAGCGGGAGACAGGATTTGATTGAATTTGCACGGTCATCGAACTATAAAGTGGCAAGGTATTTGGAACGAAACTATCGTGCTAAAACATTTACCGTACCGGTTAGCGTACCCTTTGCTATGGTGAAAGAAACTGGCGGGGCAGTTGGCCAGGTTTCCCTGCGGCATGCCGCCAGGGCTGCAGGGTTGGGAGTATTTGGCCGACACAACTTGATTATCCATCCCCGTTTTGGAACCAGAGTATTATTTTCAGCAGTCCTTACAGACCTGGACCTGCCTTCTGATCCTCCTTTAACAGATGAACTATGCAATGACTGCAATATTTGCGTTAAATCTTGTCCGGCTGGTGCTCTGGACGAGGAAGGTAAGACTGCTGTAACCAAGTGTTTTAAAACTTGTCAACCGTATGGGTTAGGAAGTAATATTGCGTTTTGGAAAAAGGTTCTGGATGCCTCACCTGATGAACAACAGCGTATGATGGGGAGTGTTGACTATTGGCGGCTTTATCAGTCAATACTGGTAGGAAACCAGTATTATTGCTTTGATTGTCTGGCTGTATGTCCAATTGGAACAGAAATCTAATTTTGCACTAGCCCTTAATGTTGCTCATCCGGCTAAATTTCCTCACGGCTTAATCTTAAGTTCAGAGATGAAACAATTTTGACACATTACAATGGTGTGATAATTCATAAAGGCTTATTGGGGTATTCTGAACTCTGATACCAGCTAGAAGGGCTTTTTTAAAACCAAACAAAAAACTGCAAGATGTATACAGTGACTCGCAGTTGAATTAGTAAACAGCAGGTCGGCGATTCAAATCCGCCCATCGGCTCCAAAGGAAATGTAGGCCGCTCCAAGGTTGGAGGGGCCTTTTAAATATCTAGGAAAACCGATATGTAACTGGGTTGGTTCCATCGGTGCCGGAGGGAACGTGACCGGGATGCGATAGAAAAAATGAGTAAACAAAATAACGGCAACATATAATTTGCAAACAACATTACTCAATTACTCTCGCTTAAGGCTATGATCAACCAGCTGATACGTCTGACAGCTTTCCAAAACCCCGCCTAACTGCCACACCGATTCGTAAGGATGGTCACCATCCTATAATTATAATGCAGTGTGGGCCTATTCGTTTTCGGGTAGATGACAGACAACAAGCCACCATAAGGCCTTTTGATCACTTGGTTATACCGCGTACTACTGAATTTGTACTGCCTAATACTTGTGATGCCTCTAAAATGCATGAGGTTTATGCAGCTTTGGCTGTTGATGAGAGACGTAATGAGTTAATATTTGATGACATTCTTCATGCACTTAACAAAGGCCGATCACCCATTCTGCTCACGGAAAGGACCAGTCATCTAGAGTATTTTGCCCAACGGCTTAAGGGGTTTGCCAAAAATATTATCGTGTTGCGGGGTGAAATGGGGAAAGAGCAAAGACAGGCCCTGGCGGATGAGATAGCAAATATTCCTGATGATGAAGAACGCATCCTTATAGCTACCGATCGGTATATCGGCGAGGGATTTGATGATGCCAGATTAGATACCCTGTTTCTTGTAATGCCTATTTCGTGGAAAGGGACCTTGCGGCAATATGTTGGCCGGTTACATCGTTTGCACCATAGTAAGAGTGAAGTACAGATTTATGATTATCTAGATATAAATGTACCGATCTTAAGCCGTATGTACGACAAACGTTTGCAAGGTTATCATAATATGGGTTATTAAGTCAAAATTAGATAAGATGGGAGTAGTATCGAAGAGGGAGTGGGAGAATGGCAGAGTAAAAAAATAAGGAAAGCAATATAAGGACAGTCTTTACATTAGAGACCCCCATGCGCAGTTTTGCGCGCCAGCAAAGCAATGAAAACTCTTAGCTTCTATGATATTCTTTTGCTACGGCATAAGTCGGAATGTCTTGGTGCCTTGAGCCCGATATTATAGACTGACTAAGGTTTCCTGCTTGAACCACAAATTGTTGCCACGAGCACGCAGGGTAGATTAATACGTTTCAGGAAGCCCGCCGTAAATTTTAAATCATTGGAGGTCTGACAATGAATGTAATTTACGAGCGCTGTTGTGGTATGGATGTTCACAAGAAGACCATCGTTGCCTGTGTATTCTCAGGCAAAAAGAAGGAAATTAGAAGTTTCAGTACGATGACTGCTTCGCTTCTTTCTTTAGTTGACTGGCTTAAAAGCGTTGATTGTCAATGTGTTGCTATGGAAGCAACGGGATCATACTGGAAGCCAATCTACAATCTTCTGGAAATGGAGGAGATACCCGCTTTAGTTGTTAATGCTCAACATATCAAAGCTGTACCTGGTCGTAAAACTGATGTCAAAGACTCTGAATGGATTGCCGATTTACTTCGCCACGGCTTGTTAAATGGAAGCTTTATTCCCAAACGAGAACAACGTGAGCTCAAAGAACTTGTACGCTATCGCCGCAGCATGGTGCAGGAGCGTGCCAGAGAATTGAACCGCATTCAGAAAGTCCTTGAGGGAGCTAACATCAAATTATCTTCTGTAGTAAGTGAGATTGATGGTAAATCCTCTCGTGATATGCTTGCAATGCTGGCTGCTGGCTGCAATGATGCAAAAGCTATGGCTAATAAGGCACGAAGGCAAATGCGTAAAAAGATACCTCAGCTTGAAGAAGCTCTTCATGGTTTTATGGGCGGACATCAACGTCTCATGCTAGATTCAATGTTAAAACATATTGATTTTCTTGAAGAACATATTTTATTACTGGATAAGGAAATCCGAGAGAAAATGGAGCCTGTCCGTGAACAAATCTTCCTTGTTGATTCTATTCCCGGAATAGGAGAACGCAGTGCTCAGGTTATCATCGCTGAAATTGGCACTAATATGGCTCAGTTCCCCTCTGCTGCGCATCTTGCTTCATGGGCTGGTCTATGCCCAGGCAACAATGAAAGTGCAGGAAAACGTAAAAGTGGTAAAACTCGCAAAGGTAGCGATATACTGAGATCTACATTGATAGAGTGTGCCAAGGTAGCCGGTCATCTGAAAAGCACCTATTTTAGCGCCCAATACTCCAGAATTGCAGCAAGAAGAGGTAAAAATCGTGCTACTGTAGCGGTAGCCCATAGCATCCTTACAATCGTATATCATATGCTCAAAACAAACTCCCCTTACCAGGAACTTGGTCCTGACTTCTTTGAGCAACGGCGAAAAACCGAAATAGTAAAAAAATCAGTCAAACGGCTAGAAGCACTTGGTTATGCAGTGAGCATTGATCATCAAATCAATGCAAGTACAGCTTAGGCAACAATTCAATTTTTAAAGATCTTTTTGAAACTCAATCATTTGTTTGAGTCTAGTATTTTTTTGCCTTTTTATACTTTCCAGTTTATCTTTGTTTTCAGGATAGACATTCCTTATATTTTGGTGCGTCTCTTAATTAGAATCAGTTTCGAAATGACTGGTAGGTTTTGGATTATTTAATTCTCCAAAATATTTACCCGGCGTAGACAAATCAAAATATAGCTTGGAGTCCTTAGTTATTCCCCAATCTTTTAATGAACCGGTATCCTGAATGCGATTAAATGCTTCTCTAAACATGGTGTTATGAGCTTCCTCCCGGTTTAACAGGAAGTCAATGGTTTCACGAACTCCCTTATCATTAATCTGACGGTACAGGTATTCATACACCACTTTGGCTCTCTGTTCAGCAGCAATATTGGATAAGATATCGGCGGCCAGGTCGCCGGTAGAGTTAATATAGGCACCGGTCCAGGGAAACCCGGATGCATTGGTCATAGCTGGACTTAGGCCGGTAAATACATGAGCTTCGATGCTGCCCACAGTTGCATTTTGACTATCCAGGTTATGGCCATTAAGCAGGTTAACGGTTGTAGCTACCATTTCCAAATGGCTGAGCTCTTCCGCAGCGATATCCAAGAACAGATCTTTAATTGCCGGGTCATTAATGCGGAAACTCTGGGACATATACTGCAGAGCTGCTTTCAACTCCCCATCTCCACCTCCCAACTGTTCCTGCATCATAGCTGCATAGTTGGGATTTGGCCTATCCACCTTTACTTCATGTAATAAACTCTTGTCGTGTTTAAACAATTAGAATGCTCCTTTCACTGAGTTATTTCTGATAGTATGTACAAGATAAAAACTGACTATGCCTTTATATTACTGTCATAACCTGTTTTTTATGTTGCAGATGATACTGAATTACAGCATGATATAAACGGATATTCTGTAGATGCTATTAGTAAATTGGCAAAGTTTGAAAACATTTATGAAGATTTAATAGCAAGTCAAAATCAAATACCCAAAGAATTAGAAAAACTTAGAAATGAGGGGAAAACAAAATCGGTTAGATTTAGAGAACTGATGGTTAATAAAATGACGAATGCTAATATTATCGAGCTTTTTAAGACTATGGTTTGTGATAACATTTTAACCTTTGCCAAAACGGCCCTTACCGCCAAAGAGCTTTGATGCCGCATCGATACCTCTGTTTTCATATTCCTCGGTTTCCTTTAGTTCTTCCTCAGTCTGTTTTCGTATTTTGGTACATACTTCGGTGTAGAATCCATTGCCAAATCCGTTTCCTTCATCCATGTGGTATAGTTCAATATATTCTTCTTCAGAATTAGTATAGCCTTTAGTATTCATGTACGCTCTTAATTGGGGATAGAGTGTGTTTTTATTAAGCGCTATCAGACGATTGGCATTGGCCGCGGTTGCTGCATATCGAGGGGCAACCGTGGTAATGGCATAGGGTTCCTCAACTGCGGGAAAATGATCATCATCGATTACGGCCCCAACGATACCAGGAATTGTATTAGTATCAATTTGAGTAGGGTCAGCCAGGTATATACTGATATACTGTTTTGATTCGATACCTTTGCTCTTAAGATATTTACGCAATTCTTTGATCTTACCGGTAGTAGACCAGGTTGACCCTATACTGCGTACATATACTATAGTATAGGGACCAATTTCTCTTTCTCCAAGCTGAGTACGGGAAAGTATTTTAAAATAGAGGATTGCGGCAATAAAAGCGATAAAAAAGACTATTTCTATAATTGTCAGTGTCATAATCGTTTTCACTCCATCCATATTGATGATCAAGCGGTAAAGCAAATAATAAATTGATTAAATATAATATTGCCCTTTGTTATATTTAATATTGAGAAGTTGTCAAAATCATATTTTATGGGATGTATAGCAAAAAAGTGAGGCATAGCCCCACTTTTTCGCTATAGCAGCATCAGGTTTTTATAGGAGGAGCGTGTAATGGTAAAATGAGTTATGCAATGCTGGCTTTATTTGTTTCTTTGATTAGCTCTTCTTCTTTTTCAAGCCATTTTTCTATTTTATCAGACCACAGTTGTCCAAATTCTACGTCACCTTTGAAGAAATCATTGCCGTAGGCAAGGAATGTGGCTAAAATACCAACTGCGAAAGCATAAGCAGCACCTTTGGCTAACAGTACTCCGCCTATAACTCCTGCGATACCGAGGTCTCTGAAGCTCCTGGATTCCATGACTCCGATACGTACACTTACAAAGCCCTGAACTATCATGGTAAGAGCCAGAGCTACTGGCAGTATGGGCTTGGTCAGAGTAACTATAGGCATTAACCAGTAACCGGTAAATGTTCCCCAACGGAAGCTGGCGGCTCCGCCAAATAATGAATCCATACTTTCGCGTCCTTTTTTGTAGCGTTCACAGGTAACAACCTGCATAGCTGCCCACAGAGGACCGCACATGGTTATGTCAGGACCCATGATTGACATTATCAGGTTTCTCATACCAAATATCAGATGAGCCCGGTCAGGACTGTATTCGATAAGCTCATCAGGTCTGGTGATATCAGCGTCTTTTACCAGGGCCTGACTCTGGACTACATCACCGAAGAGAACGATATATACAGCCAGAATGGTAGGGATTGAAGCAGCATACATCGAGAGGGTAGGCCATCCCAGCGCACCCCAGGGAACCCATTCGGTCCATAATACTCCAAAAGCTGGTTTGGTTATGCTCCATTCGATTACCGGCCAGGGAGTCTCGCCAAACAACGGTGCAGCGATGATAGCAACTATTATACAGGGTAGTATCCCCAGGTTGCCGATAGTTGACCAGATACCTCCCTTAGCCATGAGGTTCTTAAAGTGGTTTGAAAATAAAAGATAAAATGCAACTATCAAACATAGCGTACAGGTTATAGGGAATGAATCAAACTTTCCGCCAGCTGTAAATATCATATAGATAGCCGAGAAGCCTGCTCCCATAATAACACCTGATTTAATACTATGTGGTATAAGGCTAATGAGCCTACCAGCCAACCCTGTAATTCCAAGGAAAATCGCAAATATGCCCAGCCCCATCTCAAATGCGATCAAGGCCTGCATTCGGGGTGCTCCTTCAGGGAAAAGCAGACAATATGCGATTAACAGCGGTATGGCTGGTGTGATCCAGCCTGGAACAACCGGGTCTCCCAGCAGCGTATGCCAGGTATAGAGAAATCCATTTAATACTACTATTGCTATAGCAACTTCAAATGGCATTCCTAAAGTTTCCTGCAGAATCGGAATAGCACCCAGACAGACGGCACACATTATAAGGCCCTGGATATAATCTGCCCATTCCCATCGGTAATGGACACCGGGTAATCTTACTTTAAAAGGTCCGGCTGGAATAAAACGATTCTCTTTGCCGTATTCACGAAATTCACGCATTATTAATCCCCTTCCTCTTGTGTTTTTTATTCAACCTGCCTAAAAATAAATCTCCTGGGTTTTTTGTTTAATGAAATTTCGAAAATCGGGATGTGCAATATTTATTAATGCATTCATTCTCTGTCTGATGGTCTTGCCCCGCAAAGCTGCTATTCCATATTCTGTAACCACATAGTCTACGTCGTTTCTGGAGGTGGTAACACTGGATGCTAAATCCAGTGAAGGAACAATTCGGGAAACAGTACCTTTAGCAGCGGTAGAGGGTAGGGCTATAAAAGATTTTCCTCCCTTTGATCTGCTTGCTCCTCTTACAAAATCTACCTGCCCGCCGACTCCGCTGAACTGTACCGGGCCGAGTGTATCTGCGGCCACCTGTCCCATAACATCCACTTGAAGTGCTGAGTTGATGGAGACCATTTTGTCATTACGCATAACAACAAAGGGGTCATTCACATAATCAACCGGGTACATTTCCACCATGGGATTTTCGTTAACCCATTGATACAGCTTTTTACTCCCCATAAGGAAAGTGACAATCATCTTACCTGGGTGAAGAGTTTTATGTTTACAGGTTATAATTCCTGCTTCAGCAAGTTCGACTACACCATCTGAGAACATTTCCGAATGAATTCCTAAATCATTTTTATCATTCAGGAATTTGAGAACCGCATCTGGAATAGCACCTATTCCCAACTGAAGCGTAGATCCATCTTCAATGAGTGATGCTATATTTCTTCCAATTTCCCGTTCTACATCTCCTATCTGCGGCTGATCCAGTTCTATTATGGGTAAATCACATGCCACGAAATAGTCTATATCCTCCACTCGTATATATGAATTTCCCAGTGTTCTGGGCATATTGGGATTGACTTCTGCTATTACGGTTTTTGCAGACTTGATAGCCTGCATGGTGTAATCAACTGAAACTCCCAGGCTGCAAAAACCGAACTGATCTGGTGGGGTTACTGTAACCATTGCTACATCTACCGGTAATCTGTTTTCCCGGAATAAAGCTGGTATTTCTGAAAAAAAGCAGGGAGTATAATCAGCCCTTTGTTCTTTTACGGCCTGTCTGGTGGGGCCTCCGATAAAGAGACCGTTGTGATGAAAGTGGGCAGACATTTCTGGCCGGGCGTACAGCCCTTTTCCCATTGCTACCATATGCACTATTTCAACATTCTCCAGTTCCTCAGCTCTGGCTACCATAGCTTCTGGCAGCAGTTGAGGTTCTCCACAAGCGTGACCTAATACTACCCTGTCCCCTGATTTGATGCATTTTACAGCTTCGTTGGCCGGAAATATCCTATTAATGTAATGCTGGTGCCAATTCAACAATTTAACTTAACCTCCTCTCTCTCGTTTATTAATTGGCAAATTATTGTTGCCATTTGGTCGCTGGAAACTTGATAGTGATTAATATAGTTGCCAGCGACCAGTATCACATATTCAGCATGATTTCTGATTTTAGCCAGGTCAACGCAGGCAACTGAACATCCACAGACTACCAGTGCTATATCTGCGTGTTTCTGGGTTATTTCAACAGGGGTTGAAACTTTAAGGCAGTTTAGTACCTCATCAACCAGCTTCTTCCGGTTTATTAACGGGTTGCATCCCCCGCAATATTTTATTCTGAGCTTAATTGGTCTTTTATCCAAATTCGTCATGTTTCATTAATTGAGCTTATTCCCAGTCTACGTCGTTGTTTTCTTTAACTCCGCACAGCTTCTCAGCCAGTTCCTTGCGATGCTCAAGGTCGATCAGCCTCGTAATCATAATCCTCTGTGCCTGTGGTGAACCCGCACCGTGCATTGACTCGGTCAGGTAACCGACTGCAGCGCATCCCAGGGTAAGATTTTCCATCAGTCGCAGCATACGTTGACGGTTTTCAACGGGAACTTCGGTACTGGTGCTTGAATATTTCTTAACCAGTTCACCAACTTCAGGAATATCAAAGTCTTTTTCTGAAGGCATGGTTACGAAATAACCACCGGCAATATCCTGACCTAATCTTGCAATTTCATAAGGGAATCGGGTAACATTCTGCTTGCAGATATTAGCGAGCAAGATGTCAATCAGATAATTACCGGCTGCTGTTTCCCGGCCCTCGGCTGAACAGGCAATGCCACAGGCATATAAGGTTTCATTGAGGTGGCACATTTCTACGATTTTGTCCTTAACTCCAGAAGCCTTGGCTACTCCTTGATAGTCTGCGAGGGCTTTGGCACAACCTATCAGGTTGTCACCAACGCCAACCTTGCATCCGCCATAGCTCTGACGGTGATAGCCCGCAAAGCGTTCAACTATCATAGTTGTAAAGTCAGTTTCTCCGCACATAAAAACTCTGTCCCAGGGTACGAAAACATCGTTGAAAATCGTCATTACTTCTTGTCCGCCGAAATATTTGTTTCCAATGTCGATGTCGCCGCCCTCAAGTTTTCTGGTATCGCAGGATTGACGTCCATAAACAAAAATCATACCGGGTGTATTCAAGGGAATTGCGAAACAAACAGCCCACTCTTCTTCACCAGGTTTGAGACTGTTATTAGGCATAACCAGAATTTCGTGAGAATTGAGCATACCGGTCTGATGAAGCTTGCATCCGCGTACTACGATGCCGTCTTCTCTTTTCTCCACTACATGCAGATAAGCATCTGGGTCAGGTTGCTGTCCGGGTGATTTTGATCTGTCCCCGCGGGCATCAGTCATGCACCCATCAACAGTGAGATCCTGGTTCTGGATGTCAATCAGCCACTTTTTGAAGCGCTCATGATAATCTGTTTTATGTTTGGCATCCATTTCAAAGGTGGTATTGTATAAAGCATTGATAGCATCCATTCCTACACACCTCTGGAAACAGCAGCCAGTTTTTTGTCCCAGAAGACGAAGCATCTTTACCTTTTTGATTAAATCTTCTTTACTTTGATGCAGGTAGGCGAAACGATTAACTCTTTCGCCAGTCAGAGTTGATACTTCTGTCATCAGATCTTCGTATTCAGGCTCCTGAGCCAATTTGTAGGTCATGGCCATAGCATTTATAGATGGCCTAATAATTGGGTTGTCCACGTAATTTTCAACTTTTTCACCGAACATGTAGACATCGATATCCCCGGCAATAGCCCTGAGGTCATCGATATACTCCTGCGGTTTTTTTAAGGTCATTACGTACACTCCTTTCACATTTACAATGATAATTACAGTTTGGAGTTACCGTTCAGAAACGTATTTAATGCATTAAATATAAGAACAACTTGTTCTTTTGCTGTACGTTTTCTGTTATTGCAAACTTTGTACCATGCTAAAAAAAAGAGAATATTTATTTAAAAAATGTTTTATGTAATTGAAAATAACGGTGTTTAAGAAGATATCAACGTTAAAATTGATAATTTGATAGGGTTATTATGTGGGGTTTGAAAAAGTATTGATCGCGATACGTTTTTGCATCTATTTTGTCTTATTAACTGCTGCTCTCCCTTACTTGATCAAGAAAGAATCAAGAGAAAAGTACCTATATACAAAAAGGTATCGGGTGAAACAATTATGAATCACCTTTATTCATAGTCTGCCAGCTGAATACCGTAACGTGCTGCTTTACGGCATACGGTTGGTTGACTGACCCCGAGCATCACAGCTGCTTTTCGGGTACTGCCATATTGTTTTAAAGAATTTAGGATCAGCTTTTTCTCAAATTCTTCAACTGCTTTTTTTAACTTTAGCTCATCAGGCAATTTTGATGGGAACTCCTCCTGTTTTGTATCCGATGATTCTAAATTAACTTCTTTTATAATGTTGCCGGGGACGGTAACATAAGCTCGCTCAATGATATTTTCCAGTTCCCGTATATTTCCGGGCCAATCATAATTTATAAGCCGATCTACAACTTTTTCATACACTGCCTTATTGAGGCCGTACCTGTTGTTAAGTTTCTTGATAACGTGATAAACCAGAGCAGGAATTTCTTCCCGGCGCTCTCTGAGAGGAGGTACACTAACCGGTACGACATTCAACCTGTAGAAAAGGTCTTTCCTGAAAGTGCCATTTGCTACCATGTCCCGCAAATTACGGTTCGTTGCAGCTATGATGCGTACATCTATCTTAATCGGGTTAACCCCGCCTACCCGGGTAATTTCAGACTCCTGGATAGCACGCAGCAGTTTGACCTGCAGGCTTAAAGGCAGTTCGCCTATTTCATCCAGAAAGAGTGCTCCCTTATCTGCAATCTGAAATAATCCTGCTTTCCCATGTTTCTGGGCTCCGGTAAATGCGCCCGCTTCATAGCCAAAAAGCTCTGATTCCAGGAGGTTGGCAGGTATAGCTCCACAATTTATATGAACTATAGGTTTGTCCTTGCGAATACTATTGTTGTGCAGGATATTAGCTACCATCTCTTTACCCACACCTGATTCACCATAAATCAAGACGGTTGAATCCACCTGACCAAGGCGTATAATAAGATCCAGAAGTTCCTTTGATTTCGGGGATCTGACGATGAAGTTTTCGCACAATTGAGCTTTTTTTAATTTTTCCTGGAAATGAAGATGCTGCACTTCTTTTTTCAATGTATTTAATTCGGTAATGTCACGTACATTGGTAACGACCCGGAAGAGATTACCTTGTTTATCAAAAATAGGATTACCGGTAACAAGAACAGTCTTTCCGGTGCTGATTTCCTGGGTAAGAGTGATTGGTTCCAGACGCTCGCGTACGAGCATGCTGACGGATTTATCGTAAACACCGGCTTCAACCAGTTCATCCATCGTTTTACCCAGGACATCTTCCATATTAACTCCTGTAATACGTTTGTAAGCCTCATTGGCATGGATAACTTTGCCTCTGCCATCGGTTACGAATATTCCGTCAAAAGAGGACTCGATTATGGCATCCATTTCTTCTTTTAATTCCAATGTGGCCTGTAATTCTTCGATAATAGCATCAAAGTCTGAAACATCCTGCAATATCGCTACTGCTCCTACTACTTTTCCATCAACCACTATTGGAGTTCGGTTAGAAATAAAATGTCTGTCATTGAATACAAATTTCTGACTGGGTTCTACTTTTCCGCTCTGTATAATGTTGGGAAGCCGACTGTTGGGAAAAAGACTTGAAAAGGGCTTTCCCAGTACTTCTGAACGCTTTTTTCCCAGCAGCTTTTCAGCGGCGGGATTAAAAATGTTGATATTTTCATCTGAATCTATACTTACAATGGCATTGTAAGTAGAGTTTATAACGGTTAAAAGCTCATTGTAATACACACCGACAAGATGTTTCTGACAGATTGTGCCGATTACTTTTTGACCATCAACAACAGGTATTTGGCTGAAGTCACCGGTTTTTTGAATTATCTTAATATCGTCCTGCGGTGTTACGGTTGGTGGACTTTTAATCATATAATCTTTTATCTGCTTTTCTAAGTTATCCCCGTATGCTACTGCATGAAAAAGCTGGGTTTTATCGAACAGACCAAGCAGATTGTTATCCTCATCTACTACAGGAGCGCTGGCCACTTCGTTTTCTATAAAGAGCGAGGCAGCTTCCTGCAGCGTTGCTTCCGGTTTAAGCACTGACGGGCTGATTGTCATTATATCTTGTATTTTCATAGTGCTGCCTCCCTCTTAACCTTACGTGCCAGGTTAAAAACAACAGATGATTCAAAAACGTATCATATCCTAATATTAGACAATGTGCGACAAAAATACAATGTTAAGGAAGTGTATCTCTGGCAAAAACAGCTAATACATTTTTGCTGGAGGTAATTATTATGGTATAAATTTTGCAAGTATAGAAAAATTAAAAGGGGAAGGAGCGATATCTTTGAATGGATTTTGGGAAGATTTAAATGAAACCCCTCAAAAAGATGCACTGCTTACGAAGCGTGGATTGCGTATCAGTTTTAGCAAAAAAGAGCTTAATGACTTCTTTGGCAAGTTATTAGAAAAAAGACCACTTGAATGTATGGTTGGAGAAACCTCATTCTGGGTTCTTATACCAAGTCTGGCAGCCATCTACTCATTTCCACTTATTTTATGTATCACCAGAAACCCATGGTATACGCTTATGTCTAGTCTGGGGTTAATGATATCTATGTCCTTATTCAATCAGTTTTCTTATAACTATAATGTTAATAATTACCTGGTGAAACCAGCGAGTAATATCTTGCCTAAACTGCTTATTAATTCATTTGGGACAGTTTTTTTATATATGACAGGAGCCGACATATGGCTGGCAGCACTGCCATTTATATGGTGGTTTCTTAATGACTTTGTTCCCATTATTTATCTTATTACTGAATTATTACTTATCAAAGCAAAAACTTTGATGTGGAACCTTGGAGATCCAGACGGTGTGTTGAAGCAGGTAGGAATATATTGGGCAAAAAAATATAATTTAAAAACCGGCGAAAACGGGAAGGTATTATAAGCTTTGATCATTTAAAAAGGTACGGGATTGAAAAGAGTTGTTATATTTACTGACATATATAACCTTTCAGGGAGGAAGTAAGTGGGATTAAATTCTTTCTCTTTCTTCAAAATGAGTATGTAACAAATCCTGCGCGAATTCTCCGTAAGGTTCTCCAAGATATTCTTTATATAATTTCAATACTTCGATATTTTCGTGAGCCTTTCTCAGTTGCTTATTTTTATCTTCCTGATATATGGCTTCCTGTCGTTTTCTAACAATTTCGTAATTTCCATGATGATATGGCTGCCCACCTCCCGCGACACATCCTCCCGGGCAGGCCATAATTTCTATAGCATCATAATCTTCTTTTCCGTCTCTTATTTGTTCCAAGAGTTGCCGAGCATTCCCCAGGCCGCTGGCTATACCAATTCGCAGCTCTTTATTACCGACCTTGATAGCTGCCTTTCTAAGTCCGTTCGCGCCTCTTAATTGATCAAATTCGACGTTATCCAGTGGGTCTCCGGTTATCCATTCACAGGCAGTACGTATTACTGCTTCAATCACTCCGCCTGTATTCCCGAATATTGCTGCCGCTCCACTAGCCATACCCATGGGGCTGTCAAAATCACTTTCGGGCAGTTCCGCAAATTCTATTCCAGCTTCCTTGATCATTGCACCCAGTTCCCTGGTAGTTATAACTATATCAACATTATTATGTTCATCTTTTGTAAGTTCTGGACGTTTGGCTTCAGCTTTTTTAGCTATACATGGCATTACTGATACCACAACGATGTTATCAGGATCTATTTCATTCTTTTCTGCATAATAGGTTTTAGCTATAGTGCCAAACATTATGTGTGGTGATTTGCAGGTAGAAGGCACATCCAGTAATTCCGGAAACTGGTGTTCGATGAACTTAACCCAGGCCGGGCAGCAGCTCGTCAGCATGGGCAACCGTTTTTCATTATTCATACGATAAATCAGCTCAGTAGCTTCCTCCATTACAGTAATGTCAGCCCCAAAATTAGTGTCAAAAACTGCATCAAAGTCCATGCGTTTTAAAGCGGTAACCATTTTACCGGTCACTAAGGTTCCTGCTTCCATGTTAAAAAGCTCACCCAGGGCTGCACGTATAGCCGGAGCTGTTTGAACTACTACATGTTTATCTGGATCGTTCAGTGCCTCCCATACCTTATCAGTATGATTTACTTCCGTTAATGCTGCGGTTGGACAAACCTGCACACACTGACCACAATAAGTACATGAGGATTCAGCCATAGGAATATTAAAAGCAGGTCCTACAAAGGAATCGAATCCTCGGCCTATACCAGACAGTATTCCACAAGTCTGTACTTCGTTGCACATAGTTTCACATCGTCTGCAGTAAATGCACTTATTGGCATCCTTTACTATGGCGTCGCTGGATACATCCTTGGGATAATCCATTCGTTCTCCTTCCCATCGGATCTGCCGTACTCCTAATTCTGCTGCCAGTGCCTGCAGTTCACATTCCAGGTTCTTAGGGCAGGTAAAACATTCATTGGGATGGTTGGAAAGCAGGAGTTCAACCGCCATTCTTCTTGCTCTTATAGCACGAAGTGTATCAGTGCGTATTTCCATGTCCCTGGTGACAGGAGTCACACAGGCTGGTACTAAATCATTGCGGTTATTACCTTTAGAGAGTTCCACCATACAAACACGACAGGAGGAAGTCTTATTAACCATTTTTATATCATGTAAGTCAAGATGGCATAAAGTAGGTATTCTTATTCCGATTTGATGAGCAGCTTCCAAGATCGTAATTCCAACGGGGACGGTAATATTCTGATCATTAATCTTAATAGGAATAATTTCCTTATGGTCATCTGCTTCTTTGGGCTCCAGCACGTTATCACCTCTGCAATATAGTGGCTAATCAGCCTTTTTGCTTTTACGAGAATGTTTATTTACATTAAATTTCAGCTTGGCTCTTGGATCCGGAATGAAAGCCAGGTATTCACTCATGAAATGTTTCATGGTACTTATTACAGGATTGGGTGCACTCTGGCCCAGTCCGCAAAGAGAACTGTCCCTGACCATATAAGTTAATTGTTTTAATGAATTTAGATCGGCCATAGTGCCTTTTCCACTGGTAATCTTATTGATTATTTCGTACATACGCTTGGTGCCTATACGACAGGGAGTACATCTTCCGCAGGATTCATCCATAGAAAATTCCAGATAAAATTTAGCTATGTTAACCATGTTGTCAGTTTCGTCCATGACGATCATTCCTCCAGAGCCCATCATAGATCCAATCTCGATAAGATTATCGTAATCTATCGGCGTATCCAGATATTCTTCGCTGATAACCCCTCCGGAGGGGCCGCCAGTCTGAATGGCCTTGAACTTATGTCCGTCTCTTATTCCGCCCCCGATTTCATAAATCAATTCCCGCAGGGTTATTCCCATAGGTACCTCAGCCAGGCCGACGTTATTTATCTTTCCTGCCAGGGCAAAAACTTTGGTTCCTTTACTTTTCTCGGTACCGATAGATGCAAACCAACTGGAACCTTTAGTTATAATGGGTGCAATATTTGCGAAAGTTTCAACATTATTTACACAGGTTGGATAACCCCAGTAACCTTTCTGAGCAGGGTAGGGAGGTTTGAAATTTGGTTCTCCACGTTTACCTTCACATGAATTGATTAACGCCGTTTCTTCCCCGCATACAAAAGCCCCGGCACCATACTTTATCCTAATATCAAAATTAAAATTACTGCCAAAGATGTTTGGCCCCAGCAGGCCTAACTTCCTGGCCTGACTAATTGCAGTATTCAAACGAGATACGGCCAGGGGGTACTCGGCTCGGATGTAAATTATACCCTGATCTGCACCCAGGGCATATCCTCCTATAGCCATTGCCTCTAGAACACAGTGAGGATCTCCTTCCAGTATACTCCTATCCATAAAGGCTCCAGGATCGCCCTCATCTGCGTTGCAGATAATGTATTTCCTCTCACCAGGTTGGGCTCGGGTGATTTCCCACTTAACTCCAGTTGGAAATCCTCCACCCCCCCGTCCCCTAAGACCTGACTTTTTTACTTCATCTATGATGAATTCTGGTGACATTTGAGTTACAGCACAGCCGAGGGCTTCGTACCCATCACATGCAAGATATTCAAAAATATCTTCAGGATTAATCAAACCACAGTGCCTTAGAGCAATCCGCATCTGTTTATTATCGACCGGGTTGGTTAATGCCAGACGATCTACTGGTATGCCGTCTCTTATATGCTTTTCAATGATTTCCGGAACATCTTGCACATGCACCCTGCCATATATAACCGGAGATTGTCCTGGTACATTGATTTGAACCGTAGGTTCCGAATAACAATTACCGATACATCCCACAGGAATCACACTGATATTCTTAAAATTTTTCTCTTTTATTTCATTTTCAAATGCAAGCTGCGTTTCTTTTGCTCCTGAAGAAATACCGCAGGTAGCCAAACCAACCAGTATTTCTATTCTATCCTCAATACTGCGGCCGTTAATTCTTGAATTCAAGCTTCTCCGATCGTTTCTGATTTTACTAAGGTCATCCAGCGAACATATCTTCATTATCATAATCCTTCACTGCTATAGGTCTTTATAATATTGTCGAGATTTTCTTCCTCTACCCGGGGATATACTTTGTTATCTACCATTACAATAGGGGATAACCCGCATGCTCCTATGCAACGTACATCCTTTAAGGTAAAATTTCCGTCTTCAGTTATCTGGTTGGATTCAATGTTGAGTTTTTCTTTAAACCTTTCTATGATCTGGTCTGATCCTCTCACAAAACAGGCTGTTCCCATACATACGCTGATAGTGTGCCTTCCTCGCGGCTCGGTAGTGAAGTAAGAGTAAAAGCTGACTACTCCAAAAACCTCAGCAGCCGGTATGCCTAATTTCCGGGCAATAAACAGCTGTACGTCTCTCGGCAGATAACCAAAAATACACTGAGCTTTATGGAGTATTTCTATTAATGCTCCCTGGGTATCACCCATATCAATAATGAACTTTTCTAATTCGTCAAAATACTCTTCCGGTAATGGCTGGTCCCGATCTTCAGCAGCCTTAATAGCCTGTGGTTTTGTCATATAATCACCTTTAATATTTTTTGTTCTTTTACTCTACCTTTCCCATTTGTTAAATATCTATGTGTCCATATACGCGGTTCTGTTATGCTCTAGTCGATCCTCTCTGGTAATTGTTTCAAATATGAACAGCATATAGGAATCAAATTAACCCTCAGAGAAGGTAGCTAAAATGATTAAAAACTATAGAACTGCAGTATATTGAAGACAACGGAGTGGGAAATGGTCCTTCTGTTACCTGTCAGGGAATAATATTTTGTATGCCAACAAAAAACTTATCAAATCAGGTAATAATTTTGATATTATTAGTATAATAAGAGTCGTTCTATGTTGGAGGATAATATATGAAGTATGTATATAAAGTTATTGACTCCATCCAGAAAGACATTAATTTTTATAAAAAATTAGTGATATTAATATTTTGTGTATTCTGCATAGCTACAGCGGTTTATGTAAATTTGTATCTCAAAGAAGATATTGTATATACTCATTTTTTCTATATACCTATTATTCTGACCGGTATCTGGTACGGCATAAAGTCTCTTTACCTGGCCCTGGGGATGGGCATTCTTCATATCAGTATTAACTACAGTGCTTTTGGCGCGATAACTCTTTCGTCTCTGCAGAGGGCACTTTTTTTTATAGTTATTGCACTGATAATATATTTTGTGACTAATTTCAGGTACGGACGATTGGATGAGGATTCAAATTCAGATAATCGTGGCAATGAAAGGGATAATCAACCGCTGGATTCTCGTCTGCAGAAGATTAATATGGTTGGACAGCTAGGGGTCGTCGTTGGTCATGAAATACGCAATCCATTGACAACAGTCCGAGGGTTTCTGCAATTGATGGGAAACGAACAATATTGTGAAGCAGCCCAGGAGTATTTTTCCTTAATGATTGAAGAGATTGATAAAGCCGATGCTGCAATAAGTCATTTGATTAACCTGGCGGATAACAAGGCCAATAACCGGGTAAAACAAAATCTTAATAACATTGTATGTGAAGGCCTGAATTATTATCTTCCCCCGGAAACGCACGGTAAGATAAAAATAGAAACCCATTTACGCGAAATACCAGATATACAGCTGGATAACCTGGAAATCAAGGAACTAGTTAAAAATTTAATTACTAACGCAGTCGAAGCCATGCCAGATGGGGGAACCATTGTAGTCAGCACAGATTTAGTTGGCAATGAAGTTCTGCTTCTTATACAGGATCAGGGAACGGGGATTTCCGGAGAAACAGCCAAACATATTGGAACCCCCTTCTTTACCACCAAAGAGACGTCTGCAGGTTTAGGACTGGCCATATGTTATAGTATTGCCAGGCGCCATTCTGCCCGGATTGAGTTTGTCAGCACCCCTAATGGTACCAAGTTTATAGTTCGTTTTTCCATAGGCATCCCCGAGAGAACAAAAGTACCTCCGGTTCTAGAATTATGTACATGCGCAGGTACTGCTGAGTAAAGGTTCCTGACCTGCATTTTAATTTATTTACCGCGCTGCTCACCTGTAATCACTTAGTCATTAACTAACCACATGACTATGAGAATCTATTCCCGTTACCTATTAATACTATTCAGAAAAATAAAGCCTGGTCCAGTAGGATATACCCAACAAAACATTACCCGGAGGCGGGATGCCGGTATTATTAGCAGCAATTCAAGCCAGTTCGCTCACTCTTGACGGGTATTTACTGCGACATTATAATAACATTAACTAATATAGCTAAAATAGCTATTGGGGGGAGGCGAAGCCATGAAAGTCAATTCAACGGAACTTCAGAACAACTTCGGAAAATACCTGATGCTGGCGGCTAAGGAAGATATCATCATTACCAGAAACGGTATGGAAATAGCTAGATTATCAGCCATAGATTCAGAGTGCACTGACGTACCCGGTGCAGTTAGGGAAAAGGCAGAAGAATATAGCAGCGGAGGCAGAAGGGCCTCTTACGATGAGTTTTTGGAACTAACCAGGAATGCTGAGGAAAGATATGAATACATCGATGGTGAAATTTATCTGCTAGCCTCGCCTAAAACCGCGCACCAGAAAGCCCTGGCCGAACTTTTTGGGGTTTTTTTCAACTGGTTTCAGGGGAAAAGATGTACGCCTATGGTGGCACCTTATGACATCACCCTCAAGAGAAACCAGGAGAATATAAATGTTGTCCAGCCTGATATCATGGTCATTTGCAATCTTGAGGAAAAGCTGGATGAGAACGACTATTACCAGGGTGTCCCAGACCTGGTGGTGGAAATATTATCAGAAGGTACTCGGAGCAAGGATTTAATACAAAAACTTGATCTATACATGTCATGTGATATACGGGAATACTGGATTGTAAACCCGCTAAGCAGGGAGGTAACTGTTTACCTTTTTGCAGATAGAAACATCAGTAATAGTATTACATTCAGAAAATATGAAATCGTACAATCCTATATTTTTAAAGGACTATCCGCCGAACTGGATAGAATTTTTAGATAATGCTGCGGGCAGGTTTCATTGTCCAAGCTTACCGCACCCCCCTGATGCAGTTTATTTTACCGGCATTACAATTCTGGTGAGCAGTTCGCTTTCCGGTACTTCACCCGGTGCATTATAGTAATACTCATAACAAATCCCGGTGGGTTGATAATCATTATCTTCTATCCATTTAAACATCTCGTTATAGGGCTGCTCCATCTGGCTATAAGGTCCGGTATACATACATGAGGCATATTTCCCGGCAGGAATTTCGCGAAATACGATGTCTCCTTTACCCTGCAGCTGGCTGTTAACCGGAAAGCCCATCTCCACATCCAGATCCTCCATATCCATATTGTAGTAGGCTGTGAACGGCGCATCAGCAGGTTGTACGCCGAGTTCAGTCATATACTGCATGATCTTACCATAGGCTTCGCCAATAGTCTGAGGCAAATTCTCCATCGGAGTTCTGGTTCTTATTGATAGAACCGGCTGGGCCTCCTGCTCATTCAATTCGATTTTCAGCATATATAATCATACCTCCAATAATTAATTAACCCTGAACCGACAATTGGAAATCTTAACCTAATTGTACAATATCAGAGCAGTACAATCATTAACTAGCTTAATAATATTTTGTACTGACTGGAGATTTATTAAACCCTCTTGATCTCCATTGCTGCCTTGAAGGAAAAATCAAGCCGGGTTTATTTTAGTTGACATCAGTTGATTATAGTTAAAGAATAAAATATAATTTGAATGGAGGTGATATTATGGCCGAAGATAAGGAGCTGATAACCGCTCAGGTTTTGTCCGAAGCCTTGGATCTTTCAGTCGAAACCATCTGGAGATATACCCGGGAGAAAAAGATACCCTATATTGAATTGGGCAGCAAACAGTACCGCTATAAACTTGCCGATGTAATAAGTGCGCTTACAGCTTCAACTGTTCAGGAAAAGGCAGCTGGGTACGAAGCCCAACCACCTAATAAACTTACTTATCAAGACTATCTGCTGCTGCCGGAAGAGCCCGGCTGTCGATTTGAGATCCTAGAGGGCATGCTGGTCAAAGAGCCGTCACCCAATGTTATGCACCAAAGAGTTTCACACCGGCTGCATAGGATACTGGAAGACTATTTCTGGCGGGTTGATCCCGAAGGTGAAATCTTTAATGCGCCCCTGGATGTAACCCTCTGGGACATTCACGTAGTTCAGCCGGATTTATTCTATGTGTCCGGGGAACAAAAGCTGATCGTGAAAGATACTCGGATTGACGGAACCCCTACCCTGGTAGTAGAAGTTATTTCTCCTACCAGCCGCCGCAAGGACCGGCTGCAGAAACTTCGTATTTACCGGGAGGCCCAGGTACCGCACTACTGGCTGGTCAATCCCGAGGAAAAAACTCTGGAATGCTTTTCACTTCGAGATGGGGTATACGCTCTGGTTGCAGCCGGAATGGAAGAAGAGGTGGTAGAACATCCTCATTTTGCAGGCTTATCCATTGAATTAAAAGCCTTGTGGCGCTGAAGATTCTTGGTATTTGTCACTATATTGCTAATCCTAAAAATATTTGGTATATTTTATATATACATCCATAATATGGAACATGCTTGGTGAACTTACTTGTATGGATTTGTATTCTTCTGATGTGATCCAGGTTTAAAAAGGAGGTTTGGGGCATGAAATCAACTGGCGTGGTAAGAAAGATTGATGAACTGGGACGGATTGTAATTCCTATAGAACTGCGCAGAACGATGGGGATAGACGATAGAGACGCTCTGGAGATACTTACTGACGGAGAGAAGATCGTTCTTCAGAAGTATTTGCCAGGGTGTATTTTTTGCGGCAATGTAGGTGAGGTACAGAATTATAAAGGGAAATATATATGCGATAGTTGTTTTGAGGAAATGCAGCAGAAAGTAACTTAGAGCAATATTCAACAATTTCATGCATAATCTAATATAAGTCCTATAGCCTATTGATTTTTTAGTTTCACCTTTTTTAGGTTCCTGCTCGGTTTACTCCTGATGAAAGGCAAATCTAATAAACAAATCAAACCAGACTTTTCTAGATCAATGGTCTCCAAGCAGTGGTCCGCTTCTAGTTTTTGTTTGAAATCGGGTTCCCCTTGAGCTAGATATTGACTCTTCCCACATAGAGCCCCTCTCCCGCTCGCCTGCCGATAAGCTGTTTAGGGTATTGTTCCTGAATGAGCGACACTTTAATAACACCATCTGGACTTACCCTTTTCGGTTGATAAGATAGCATATGTTTTTGAACTGTTAGCATATCGCTGTACCTCTTCACTTTATTATTCAGATTATAGGGAACACATTAATTTTAACAAATATCTTAAGTTAAGTATCTTTTTGGCATACTGCTTATAACTATTCAACTCTAGCTTGCTTTTTCCTTCAGGGCAGGAATGTAGTGGATGGGAACGAATATATATTGAGGGAGGTGCATGAATGAATATAGAAGAGATATATGAAAAAATTAAAGACAAGCCTGCAGATGAGCTAATTCCAATATATCAGGGTAATCGGGATGACTACCCGGAAGAGCTTATAACCGCCATAGAAATGGTCTTGAATGAAAGAGGGATAAGGGGAGAGCGGGAAGAGAAAAAGAGTAACAGCGGTGGATATATTCGGGGCAGCTTATGGGCATCTACAGCTGTCATTCCCTTATTAATAATACTAATGTTGTTTACTAATCCGGGGAGAGAAGAATATATCTACTACACCAAGCAGCAGATGGTTCAAGCCAGTGAAAATAACCCCATTTCTAAAGGTATGGCGGCTATAGTTCCGGAGAGTATTATCGATTCAGGATCCATCTACCGCGACTATCATCTTTTTGGCATCTATGAGAACAAAATCCTTGGTGATGTCAAGGTGTTAGGGATATTTAACCAGTGTATACTGTTGGGGGATCGCGATCTATTATTCCAGAGCAGCAGCACAGCATCTTCATTAAATGGGGGAATTACAGCGGATGAAGATAGCGGAGAACCCGACGTATATTTCTTAAATCGAGAAGTGGCACCTGGTTATGATGGGTATTACGTTTACAGTAACAGCAGATATGGTTTTTATATATATTACCCGCAGGAATTGAACCCAAACCGGATGCCGGCCAATGGTGACGGACAGGCCTTTACTTCTAATGATGAATCAATAAGTCTCACGGTATTCGGTTCCAACCTGATATCTGAAGAAGAGATCAAAGATCTTTATGTAGATTGGATGGACACCATACAGGGTGATATAACTTATACGGTCCTGGAGGATAACTATTTTATCTTGTCCTGGCTGGAAGGCGATACCATATATTATCAAAAGACCTTTGCCGGCAAGGCCAGTCAGAACACATTTATTTTCTCTTACCCGGGCGATAAAGCCGAAGAATATAAGGAAGCCGTTGAAATATTGGAGTCTTCCTTCACGCATGGAGATCTGGACCAGGCTCACTAGAGTGTCGTGAGTATTATGGCGGGACGGTTCTGGGCCATAAGGGGACGGTTCTGTTGATACAGCGGAAAGCATTGAGGTGTATCAACAGAACCGTCCCCTTGTGGCCCTTTCAACCAGGGAAGGTGTGTCCCTGGTCCTTAGCTTGGGACTCTCAAACTGCTTCCGACAAACCCCCGCTATTCTCGACATTCCCCACAGAGGATGCCACCTCTTTTGACAATTTTCACCATAAGTCCCGAGTTGTGGATAAAATGTTGATATTGTGGATAAAATTTAGGAAATTATTCTCAAACAAATTGGAATGACCCCGGTCTTTTTTTTCAGTACCAAGCAGGCTGCGGCAGGAATATAATATCCTGTGTAAAATAATGGAAAGGAAGCTGCGGAACATGACTGAAATTAGCGGGCAGGTACTGGTCTCTATCGTACTAGTTTTTATTATCTGGTTTATAATTATCATCAAGCTGCTTGATATCTGGGCCAATAAACAATACTATGATCTGCGCAAAATTGCTCGAACTGAAATTCAAACTATGAATAGAGAGCTTATTGAAAAGGTTCAAAGCAATACCGGACAAGTGGAAAAAATCCACAGGATGCTGGACCTGACATTGCTTGAAATTGATGCTAAATTGGAATGCCTGATGGATAACAACAGTCAGATAAGCGGTATTGATGTCAGGACCATTGAAATTGCCAGGACGGTTAGAAAAATACCGGGAATTGAATTTCAGCTCAGAGAAGCGCTAAGAAATAACCGCAGCATAACCTATTTGGAATATATGTTAAGAGAATATGGCAACTAATAATGCCTGCCTCTAAATTGGTATCCCTTAATTCGATTCGAGGAAACAGAATTTGTATAAGGTAAATTACGGAATTAATTTTGAACTATATCCTTAACATATAGTTCATAAGTGATAAAATATTAATATTACCTATAAGTTTGGAAATTAATCCTAATATAATTTAAGAGGGGGCAATAAAGATGCTGCTGCCTTTGGCAAAAGGAATTTCAGTATTAATGCCAAATGCGCCAAATTTTTACCCCTATTGTATATGCATGTACATAGAGGGAGAGCAAAGGGCCGTTATCGATTTTGGAGCTGGTATCAAAGCTTTTGAAGAAATAGACAAGAAATCAGTAGATATTGGTATACTAACTCATAACCATCCTGATCATACCCATTGTGGGGTGCTTTTTACTGATACTCGGCTCTATACCGGTAAAGAAGGGGAACAATCATATAGCAGTGAGGAGAATTATCTTAAGCTAAGAGGATTTGGGTTATGGAAGCAATTTATGGGAGACAAGCCACTGCCCGTAGCTGATGATACATTGCGAATTTATAAGGATATTCCCGGAAAGCCGGGCTTCATAAAGCTAGATCTAGCTGGAACAATCACTGATAGGCAGCAATTCGATTTAGGACGGGGAATACGGTTTACTGCTGTACATCTGCCAGGACATTGTATCGATCATTATGGATTCTACTTCGAAAAAGAAGGAATACTATTTGCAGGCGATATTGATACTACCCGAGGCGGTCCATGGTATGGAGATGGCTGCTCAAATGTAGGGCAGTTTATTAAGTCCGTGCAGCTGATAAAAGAAATTGATCCTCATATCTTCGCATCATCTCATCGCCGGCCGTTGACTGAGCACATCGGACAGAGTCTGGATACCTATCTGGGGGTTATGATGGACCGGGAACAGCAGATATATGATTTGTTGAGAGAACCTCATACCATAGAACAGATGGCAGAGTATCAACTGGCCTTTAAAAAGCGGATCTTTTATATGGAAGACTTCTGGGAAAGACTATACGTCCATCATCATTTGCAGCATTTAATGGAGTTAGGAGCAGTAGTTGAGATACAGTCAGGTATCTTCCGGCAGGCTTAGGTGCAAAGGTCGAAGAACCCGGGAGCATAATTAAAGCCCCGGGTTTTTTGTTTATTTGCACATAATGTTCTGCATTGCACTGTATAATACCTGATACTCTTAGATAACAGGTACTGCAAAAAAAGCAATTTGTTAAAAGCACATGACAGCTTTATTTAAACATCCAGGATTGCTGATTTTGGTCTTATGGTATAATTAATGTAACTTCTATTTCAAATTTGAGGTGTTGTCTTTTGTTTGATTTGACTCCTGAACAAGTGAATATTAAGGAATCCTGGTTTAGTTTTATTAATGACGGCATAGTAACAAAAGACGTAGTGAGGCCTGAAATATTAAGATCCTGGCAGAGATGCCGGAACCTAATAGAGCCCTTTGCAGAAGGAAAACCTGGTTTATCCAACGAGAAACTGCTGTTTCGGCAGAGTCAGAATATTGAAATGATTAAAATTGCCTGGCCGATTATGCAAGAATTAGGCGCGGTTATTGATAAGAGTATAGTACTTTTGTCCGATGCGGAAGGCTTTGTTTTAGAGGTTATTGGCAATGATGAATTGCTGCCAGTGGGTATTTGCTGCCAGGAAAACGTGGTTGGTACTAACTGCATAGGGACTGTTTTAATAGAAGGAAAATCCATGGAAATCAGGGCCTTTGAACACTTCCGCCATTGTCTCCATTTTTACAGCAGTATCGGGGTGCCCATAAAAGCTGATTCTAGTATTATTGGGGTACTCAGTGTGATGAATCCTTTTCATGATTTGACCCCGGAGATTATCCAACTGGTCAAATACGCAGCAACCACCATAGGGATGGGAATTACCAAGAAAACCGAGATAGATTCGATTCTGGACTGTGTACAATACGGTCTTTTTGTAATAGATGGCAAGGGAAGTATAATTAACCTGAACAAAAAATCCCAGGAAGTGCTGGGAGTTAATGATAGAAATGAAGTAATAGCCAAATCTATCGGAGCATATGTTCCGGGCTATAAGGATTTGCTAAAAGTATTGCTCGATGCAAAACAGGATAAATATGAATTCCAAATCAATAATGGCATAAGAGATCTTCATTGTTCTTTACGCATTAAGGAGCCTTTAAAGTCTGCGGAGCAGAAGGAGCATTCCATGATTCTGTTTACCTATGATTTTGAATCTAATCAGGATAGCAAGCGCTCTATGCATACTCCCAGAAACGAATTGTTTTCCTTTAACGAACTGATTGGTGAAAGTAGTTCCTGGGTTCAGGTAAAGGATCTGGCCAGAAAAGCAGCCCGGGTGAACTCCAACATTTTAATTGAAGGCGAAAGTGGAACCGGTAAAGAATTATTGACCCAGGCTATTCATAGAGCCAGCCAACGACCAGGTCCTCTTGTTCCTATAAATTGTGGTGCCATACCTAAAGAACTGCTGCAGAGTGAGTTTTTTGGATACGAGGAGGGCGCTTTCACCGGAGCCAAGAAGGGCGGTGCCATTGGAAAATTCGAAATGGCGGATGGAGGTACAGTATTTCTGGATGAAATAGGAGAAATGCCTATTGATATGCAGGTGAGCCTGTTAAGATTTTTGCAGGATAGGACGGTAATCAGGGTAGGCAGCAGCAGGTCCAAAAGAGTTGATGTGCGGGTAATAGCTGCCACCAATCGTGATCTTGATGAGGCCATCAGCTGTGGTGTATTCAGGGAAGATCTGTTTTATCGTCTTAATGTAATAAACATCAAGCTGCCCCCGCTCAGGAGAAGAAAAGAAGATATTCCCATGCTGGTTAACAGTATAATTAAGGAATTGGGAGGCAGTGATAATAAGGGTATACAAGGTATAAGTGAGGAAACCTTGGCCATACTGCAGCGCTATCATTGGCCCGGTAATGTCAGGGAACTGCGTAATGTTATTGAACATGCAGTAGTATTTGCAGAAGGGCAAACCATTACTACAGATTGTCTTCCCCAGCGCTTTTTCCAGATTAATTTGGCCGATGAATCCAGTGACTTGAGAAATCAGCAGCTGCACATTATTAACAAGGTTCTGGAAGAGCATAATGGCAATATATCCCAGGCTGCTCGAGCCCTGGGCATAACTCGCAGCACCCTGTATAGGAAAATCGAACAGATGAAAATTTTAGCCGAATATACAGACGGCAAGTAAAAAGAGCCCAGATGGGCCCTTTTCAGGCCCGAATATTTGTGTTATTTCAAAAAGCCCACAGGACCACAATTTAATGTTCGCGAAGCTCACAAATTATAAAAGAAGTCCGCTCAATCAACGTACTCTGAGTACGTCTCAATCGCGGACTTTTCTTATGCCTTGATCTTAGCTCCTGTCATCGGCCTGGCATCTTGCTTTGTTCTTTTATAAAGTTCTTGCTATCTGCATCTCTGCCACACTGCCGCAGCTCCCATGCCCATCCCGATACACATTGACTCAACAATGTAATCTACATCGGAATAATCAGGATCATCAAACAGTGCGGTTATATCACAGGCAATTCTAGCCCCGGTGCAGGCCAGAGGATGGCCTATAGAAATACCGGAACCCCATACGTTGACCCGATCCATAGGAAGTTTCAGAGCCTCATGGCAGCAGTAATAAGCCTGGGAGGCAAAAGCTTCATTTACTTCCCATAAGCCGATTTGATCAACAGTTAATCCAGCTCTTTTCAGAGCCACGGGGATAGCCACAGCCGGACCAATTCCCATGATTTGCGGATCGATACCTGCCACTGCTGAACTTATTAACTTCATCCTGGGTTTTAACCCCAGGGCCTTGCAGCCTTCTGCGGTAGCCAATACTAAACCAGCTGCCGCATCATTGATCTGACTGGAATTTCCGGCAGTAACTGTAGCCAGGTCGTCCTTCATGAAGACAGCAGGCATTTTAGCCAGTCCTTCGATAGTGGTATCACGGCGCAGCCCCTGGTCCTGCCAGACTATCATCTCTACGTCATCCGTAATACCGTCTTCTATTCTTTTTTTGGCCAGTCCTTCGGGAGCCGTATATAACGCTTCCGGTGCCTTATCAGAGATGTTTGCACTTTTGGCTGGGACCTTACACTTAATGGGAACGATTACGTCTTTGGTCTTACCCAGTCCGTCATTGGCATCCTGAGCAGCAGCGCACCTCATATGGCTTTCATAAGCAAATTGGTCCTGCACTTCCCGGCTGATATTATATTTTCTGGCCACCTGTTCAGCGGTCCAGCCCATCATCGGTGACATAGGATTATAATACTTGGCTCCTTCTGGATTGCGGTCCGAACCAGCACCCATAGGGATATGGGTCATATGCTGGGCTCCGCCTGCAAATGCTACTTCCCCTGACCATCCTGCACCCATAGTAGCAGTAGCGGTAACCAGGGCTGAAAGGCTGGAAGCACAAAAACGATCCACTGTCATGCCTGGAACATCATAGGACCCACCGGAAAGAAGCCATGCATTACGCCCCATATTGCCGCCCTGCTCCCCAAAGGCATTGGCGGTAGCTGCCCAGTAAACATCGCCGACTATCTTCTGTTTTTCCCAATCCTCGCCGATACCGATTTTTCTGCGTAAATCCTTAATTACCATGGCCGATAGGTCATCGGCCCGAACATTCATAAACCAGGATTGTTTCCCGGCTCGAGCAACCGCGGTACGGGCTGCCTCAACCACAAATACTTCTTTCAATTCTTATACCCCCTTCTATTTAAATAAAGCCGGATTGTTTCCTAAATTATTTCCCTCAGCATCATATATGTAGTAGCCTTTGCCAGTTTTACGACCCAGGAATCCAGCTCTGATCATCTGGTTAGTAAACAAGCAGGGGCGGTATTTGTCCTCTCCAAACTCCCGGTAAAGAGTCATCCTGGTAGCCAGGCTGATATCTATGCCCACAAAATCTCCCAGTTCACAGGGTCCCATACGCCAGTTTGCTCCCAGTTTCATACACTTATCGATAGCATCTGGAGTAGCTACCCCCTCCTGCAGCATAAATGGCACTTCTCCACTTCCCATAGTCAGGATGCGGTTTACTACAAAGCCGGGTGAATCTTTAACCGGTACCGGTTCTTTACCCAGCTTGCGGCTGAGTTCCATTATAGTCTGTTCAGTCTCTGCTGAAACCTGCAAAGGTCTGACTACTTCCACCAGTTTCATCATTTGTACCGGGTTAAAGAAGTGCATACCGATAAACTGGGAAGGCCTTTTGGTTACATTGGCAAGTTCGGATACCGACAGAGATGAAGTATTGCTGGCCAGAATCGTTTCTGGCTTGCAAATACTGTCCAACTGCTGGAACAGGTTTTTCTTTATCTCCATGTTTTCCACTATAGCTTCAATAATAACATCACAATCAGCTACATCCTGGAGGTTGCTGCTCTTCACTATCAGCCCCAGTATACCCGCCTTAACTTCCTCGGTCAGTTTGCCTTTGGCTACCGCTTTGCCCAGCATTTTATCTATCCTGTTAACTGCTTTTTCCACCAATTCCAGGTTAATATCATTCAAAACTACGCTTAAACCCGCTTGAGCACAAGCCTGAGCAATCCCCAGACCCATAGCTCCAGCCCCGATAATTCCAACTTTTTTTATCATCACATTATTACCTCCTCTTAAATTCAGAACACTTGGAAAACTGCTGGTCCCGATAGAATATTCTCCCCCCTTCCATAACAATAGGCATCCGACAGTTCAAGCAGACAGGCACATTTTCTGGAATTTTTGGGTATGAGCCTCATCACGTTGATTTACTGCAAGAATGATACCAATGCCGAGAATAAGTCTATTCCAAGGTCACCTGCAAACGGAATGTATTATTTTTATGCAGTAAATGCATTTAATTAAAACATTGCTCTACAACTGATCAAACGCTGCAATATCCCGATCAAAACATAGGTTAGCAGGGGGTCTTTCTTTACCAGCCTATCAGTTTGGGCGACAGTAAAATCGCTTTCGATTCCCAGGTTAAGCCTCCAAGATGGCTGGCATTATTTTTGCACCAATACATAAGAGAGTACGCATTTTATAGCTACAAAGGGGGGATGCAGCTGATAAGGGGCTACAGCAGTAATTTGTTTATGAGCAGATACAGGGCACAGCAATTATACAGTAAAGCTTGAAACAAGGAGGATAAAAAATGTCAGCTAATTTTGCATATTTGAATACGAGGGACCTGGAGTTTATTTTACAAGAATGGCTGCCTACCGAAGAAATCTTTAACTATCCCAGGTTTGCCGAATACTATTCTAAAGATGATGTGAAGTCAATATTACAGCCGATTCTGAAGATGTGTAAAGAAGTCATAGAACCTACCAATGATGATGGCGACAAAAATCCGGTTAAGTTTGAAAATGGAAAAGTAACCCTGCCCAAATCTTTCGGACCACTGTTTCGGCAACTGCAGGAACAGGGTTGGGGGACTTCAAATATAGACCGCTCAGAAGATGCCATGATATTGCCCCAGGTAGTGTTTTCCTCGGTGTGGGAAATGATAACCGCTGCCAACCCGGCCTTCTCTCCCTATATTGCCTTAACCAGTGGTGCAGCCAATTTAATTCAAACATTTGCTTCAGATGATCTTAAAAAGCGTTTCCTTCCTAAAATGATGGACGGGACCTGGTCAGGCACCATGTGTTTAACCGAACCTACCGCCGGATCAGACGTGGGTGATATCCTGTCCAGAGCTTACCCCACTGATGATCCGCGTATATTCAAGATAAAAGGCAATAAAATATTCATCACCGGTGGTGATAATGATTTTACCGAGAATATTATTCATCTATATTTGGCCCGGGTGGAAGGAGCCAGCGAGGGCACCAAAGGCATATCCCTCTTTATAGTTCCTAAATACTGGGTGAATGAGGACGGCAATGCAGGTGAGCTGAATGATGTTCAGACTACTGGCGTTGAGCATAAAATGGGGCAGGCTGGCTCCTGTACCGCGGCTTTGTCTTTTGGAGAGAATAATGAATGCCGGGGTTTTCTCCTGGGTATAGATCCCAGGAATAACAATGGTCAGGGTGAAGGGATGGCTCAAATGTTCCAGATGATGAATGGGGCCCGGATGCAGACCGGACAGGCGGCTCGCTCCTGTATAGCCAATGCCTTCTACAATGCCCGTGATTACGCCAAGGACAGAATACAGGGACGTGCGCTGACCAATCCTAAAGGCGGCAGGGTAAACATTATTAATCATGAAGATATCAAAAGGATCCTATTAATGGGTAAAGCTCATGTAGAAGCCATTAGAGCCATGATGTATAAAATAAACTTTGCTTTTGATGTCCGGGAATGGGATCCTGATCCCGAGAAAAGGGAAGCCGCCAACGACCTTATCGAGGTTGTTACCCCTCTGTGTAAAGCTTATCCCTCAGATGAAGCCTGGTGGTTGATCGGAGATGCTATTCAAGCTTATGGCGGCTATGGATATTGTGAAGAATACCCGGTGGCGCAGATTGCCCGGGATGTTAAAATCTATTCTATTTGGGAAGGAACCAATTTTATTCAGTCCCTGGACCTGGTAGGACGCAAATGGACTATGAATAAAGGAGCTACCTTTGCCCGATTCCTTAAGGGAATTAAAGATTTTTATGAAACTAACAAAGCTTCCGAAGGTTTTCAGAAGGAATTTGAAAACCTGGGCAAAGCTTTAGATGCTTATGCTAAGATTCAGAAATCCATAATGAGCTATATGGGACAGAAGCAGTTCGCAATGCTGCCGTTAAATTCCCATCGTATTTTAACCGCCACCTCTCAGCTGTTCTGCGGCATGTGTATCCTGGATCAAGCCTTAATTGCACAGCAGAAAGCTGCTGAACTGGGAAAAGAACATTTCGATTATAATTTCTATGCAGGTAAAGTAGCTGCAGCCAGGTACTATCTGCGCAACGTGGTGCCAAATGTATGGGCAGTGGCCGAACTGGTGCAGGATGGTGATACATCGGTTCTGGATATTCCTGTTGAGGCATTTGACTATTAGAGGTTTCGGTCTTTAATCAAATATTCTGATCACTGTGGATTAGACTTATAAAAATGGCGGTTCCATGTTAAGGCTGAACATACTGGACCCGCCATTTATCGTCAGCCCCAATTTTATTAAAATAATTGGATACTATCTGTCAAAAAATGATAGAATGTAGTCATTCGAATTATGCCAGGTGGAAGTGACCTGATACAATGATTAGAGGTAAAGCATTTTCGAACTTTGGGTCATTGAACCCCCAGGCATTATAGCCATAATTTCGATAAGACCTGAGACTTATTGAGAATAAGGTAATTTTAGTTATGCAGGAGTGAATTTTAATTGATTAGACCAAGCGTTATACTCGGCATCATGGGGAAGATACTCGTTATAATTGGTCTGGCTATGGCCACCAGCGTATTGTGCTCACTATATTACCATGAAGCAATTTATAACCAACTATTAATGGCTACAGTTATTACCCTGATCAGCGGTTTCATTCTCTGCTTTTTTTTCGGAGATGCGAGTGAACTCAATTACAAAGAAGCCTTTGCTATCGTAGCTTTGGGATGGCTGACCGCCTGTTTTTATGGTTCCCTGCCTTTTGCACTTAGCGGGTACTTTGCATCTTATACTGATGCATTATTTGAGACAGTATCCGGGTTTACAACGACCGGTGCTTCCATATTAACCGATATTGAGGCCCTGCCCCGCGGCCTCTTATTTTGGCGCAGCCTTACCCAGTGGCTGGGGGGTATGGGAATAATGGTGCTGTTTGTAGCCCTTATTCAGGTTATTGGCATTAGAGCCAGCCAAATCTACAAGAACGAGATAGCAGGCGGGTCAGTAGCAGGTAAGGTCAATTCCAAAGCCCGTGATACAGCCAAAAACCTCTGGATAGCTTATCTGGCGCTTAGTGCTATACTGCTGCTTGTGTTGTGGGGAGAAGGCATGGGTTTGTTTGATGCGTTCTGTCATACCTTTGCAACTATGGCCACCGGTGGTTTTTCTACTCACAATGCCAGCATAGCATACTTCACCAACCCGGCCATACATTGGACCCTAATAGTATTTATGTTTCTGGCCGGAATCAATTTCGCTTTGTATTATCTTGCTTTTGCTAAAGGGGATCTGTTAGTATTCCCGCGTAACCGGGAATGGAGATTTTACCTGCTGGGAGTCATCATTGCCACTGTCCTGGTCTTTGCAGGCCTGCATGATCTTCCAGTTGGCGAATACCGGATCAGAACCAGCCTGTTCCAGGTTATATCAATATTCACCACTACCGGCTTTGCTACTGCTGATTACCTCCAGTGGAGCATGCTTTCTCAGGGTATACTGCTGATACTGTTTTTTATCGGAGGCAGTGCTGGATCAACCGGAGGAGGAATAAAGGCAGGCCGCCACCTCATTATGCTGGAGAGAGCCAGGATAGAACTAAGAAAAATAGTCCATCCCCGGGCTGTCATTTCCCAGCGCCTGGATCAAAATACTATCAGCGATTCCCTGGTAATGAATGTGTTACTGTATTTTTTCCTGTATATGTTTATAGTATTTATAGGGATGTTACTGCTGGCCGCCATGGGTATAGATATTCTAACCAGTTTTACGGCTGCAGCCAGCTGTATGGGCAACGTCGGCCCAGGTTATGGGGCAGTAGGACCGGTCCTAAACTACGCATTTATCCCGGACGCCGGTAAACTTATGTTAGCGGTTCTTATGCTGCTGGGCAGGTTGGAGATATTCCCGCTTTTAGTATTGTTTTATCCGCTTTTCTGGAAAAAATAACTTCACTTAGACCAGCATAGAAAGGAAGTGGCGTTTAATGAAATCAAGCCTGGAACGAGTATCGCTGGGTTTTTTCCCTACCCCTTTGCATAAGCTGGAAAATCTTAACCGCATCCTGGACGGACCTGAGCTCTATATGAAACGGGACGACTACACCGGTCTGGCTCTGGGTGGGAACAAGGTGAGGAAATTAGAGTATATAATGGCTGAGGCCCTTGATAAAGGTGCCCAGGTTATAATAACCACCGGTGCAGTTACCTCCAACCATGCCCGGCAAACAGCCGGAGCCGCTGCTGCCCTGGGTTTAAAATGCCAGCTGGTTCTATCCGGAGATGAACCGGAAACCAGGCAGGGCAACTTCCTGTTGGATTATCTGATGGGAGCCGAAACTTACTGTGTTAAGCCGGAAGATGCAGAGGCGCAAATCAACCTGCTGGTCTCTCAAAATGACCGCCAGGGTCTGAACACCTATGTAATTCCAGTAGGTGGGAGCTGTATGCCGGGTATTATTTCCTATGTAGAAGCATACCAGGAGATAAAAGAACAAAATCCCCAGGAATTTGACGCTATAGTGATGGCGGTTGGAACTGGTTCAACCTGTGCCGGATTAAATGTAGGGGCGCGGATGGCGGGGGATCGAACTAAAATCGTAGGAATCGGAGTAGGCCTGGGCGATCGGGAATGGTGTCAGATGGAAATAGCCCGTCTCTCCAACCTGGCCGAAAACTATTTAGGCCTGGTGCCTTCCAGTCCTGATCAAATCATAGTGTTTGATGAGTATATGGGAAGCGGCTATGCTATCCCTGACGACAAAGTGAGAAATGCTATTAAACTCCTGGCCTCCAGTGAAGGTATACTGCTGGATCCTGTCTACAGCGCCAAGGCTATGGTGGGGCTTTTGGATCTCATTGAAAAAGGATATTTTAAGCAGGGAGAAAAGATACTCTTCCTGGCTACCGGTGGATGTCCGGAGATATTTGGATTTAACCATTTTCTAAGTGAAGAATAGTTTTCATAAAATTTGTGCCAAAAACTAAAATAGATGGTATAATAGCTTTTGAAATTAAAAAGAATGGCGGTCGCAGCCTACCCGCCTCAAAAAAACAAGGAGGAATGCTAAATGCAGCCAGCAGAAAAACCCCAATTATCGGTATTATTTCTTATTATCACCAGCCTTTTCATCACCTGTCTATTGATAACTAACATCTCAGCCGGAAGGTTGATTGAATTCATGGGAATTCCTTTAACCGCCGACCTGTTTCTGTTTCCCATCACCTATATTTTTGGAGATGTGCTCACTGAAGTATATGGATTCAAAAGAGCCCGCTTGACGATCTGGATGGGCTTTGGAGCCAATCTGCTTATGGCCCTGTTCTTCATATTCATCATTCGTCTGCCTTATCCAGAATTCTGGGAATTCAATGACGCCTACAACACCGTATTAGGTTTTACCCCGCGTTTAGTCATCGCATCTCTAGCCGCATACTTTGTGGGTGAATTCTCCAACTCCATGATTCTCTCCCGCATGAAAGTATGGACCGGAGGGCGCTGGCTCTGGACCCGGACTATCGGTTCCACCCTGGTAGGGCAAGGCGTAGACACCCTGGTTTTTATGGCCATAGCCTTTGGAGGAACCTACGCCATGCCGGTATTTATGGCCATGGTCATGGGGCAGTACCTCTGGAAAGTAGGATACGAAATAGCGGCCACCCCGCTTACCTATGTTTTTGTAGGCTGGCTTAAGAGAAAAGAAGACATGGATGCCTTTGACCAGGGCATTAAGTATAACCCCTTTGGGCTATCCTGATTGCCGCCCAGGACAATGTAGAGGTTTAATGAAGGAATACCGGTTCCTTGATGAGGCGGATGGAGTTTATCGGTTCATGAACGCAAATCATTTTATGGGGCTTTTTATTGTATTTGCCAGTCATAATTATCAGCTGGTTTTTTAAAGTATCCAGTTCCAGCTCCTCCGCCGGTTTAAACCAGTGATTCAGCCATTTTATCGCCTCACGACTGTTTCTATCTGTATCTTTCGCTGCCAGGTAAAGACTGCTGTCCATATCCTGGTAAGCAATAAATTTGGCCGGGGCCAGCGCATTCACTTCTGGTGAGTAATACCAGTGCAGGAATGCCGGCAGCCTTCTCTGCAGTTCATTGCTGGCAGGCAAACTGGAATTAAAACGGGCTATATTTTTTACCACCTGGGCATATGTTTCAACCAACTGCAGCTTAATCATTTACCTTTTCCTTATCTAACTACCTGAACGTTCTCTTCCAATATCCAGGTCCGATAGTAGAAAGAAGATCTATCAAACCGGATACTCTTCTGCTTTAACTGTTGTATTATATATCTTTCCAGTGCACTGGCCTTCATTTTTCTAAAGCTTTCTACCCAGCCTATGCTGAGCAGTAAAAAATACTCTCCCTTATAATTTATCCGAATCTTATTTTTAATAGGATAACATATCAGAGAAGTATCTCCTTCAAACAGGTTCTGGTTTAACAATTTTATAATATACCTAACATAATTAGCGGACGGTGCATGTTTGCGATAAACTGCATCTGCATAATGCATACCGCCATTGGCCCGGTTAACTGATTCACTGGTATCTAACATAATTCCACCTCCAGATTAAGAATCTGTAACTCATTCGCCAAAATTCACCCTGCTCCAGTCAACTCAACAAGCGTGTATTCACCTTAAGCCATATTATACCAAAATATCAAAGTAATTTATCGTCGAAATGTGTGAACTTAGTCACATGAGGCTAACCCTCATAGTCCCGCTCCGGCTCCCATTAAAAGGGGACTAATAGCTGCCATGGTCCTGGCATAAAATAACAAATATATCGACAGCCCATCCAATTAATGTCACTATCAGGCTGAATAACGCCCATAATGGGGACTCTATATGGGGACATTCCGCTATACGGGGACATTCCCTGGCATGGGGACATTCCGCTATATGGGGACATTCCTGCCACCAAGTTCCCCAGGGGCTGGTGTGTCCCCTGACCTTGACTTGAGAATTCCATATTGCAGCCGGCAAAACTTGGCTACTCTCAACCTTCTCATACCTCTCAACCTGGTGTGTCCCCTGACCTTGACTTGAGACTCCCATATCCACTTCCCACTATAATCAATTGCCAATAAAAACTAATTCTTATGGAGGACTTTACTATAATATAGAAGAATATGTAAATATATTGGTTTTTCAGCGAGAGGGGACATTTATTTGGCATTATTGAATGGCTTGCAGCGGGGAGACGTAATTGATAATAAGAGTTTAGTTGATATGTTTCAAGTTAGTCCCCAAGGTGGAATGAGACGATCTATTAAAACAAACAGCCTAGTAATCATATCGGACCATACTCGGGGCAGTGTATATGAGGACCGTTGGATGGGTGATATTTTTCACTATACCGGTATGGGTCTAACGGGTGATCAAAGTCTATATTATCGACAGAATAAGACCTTAGCTCAATCGGCTAGTAATGGTGTGAAAGTATATTTATTTGAGGTCTTTAAACCTAAGAAATATACTTTTCAAGGCCGGGTAGAATTAGTTGGACGGCCATATAAGGATAGGCAACCTGACACTGAAGGGCAGATGCGTAATGTGTGGGTTTTTCCACTGAAGATTGTGGATTAATCATATTACCTTTATATGTAATAACCCACCTTGAATCAGAAGAAATATTTTGGGTACTTGAGTTTTAGATTAAGAATGGACTTTTTGGTATGTCAAGTGCACATTAATGTCGTAAGTATCTATTTGTTATATTATTACGATCTTGATCTTAAAAAAGGGGAATTGTCGTAAATATGAGAATTCTCTATAATAATAATTTATTACGTTTATTTTTGTTTTCAGAAGACTAGCGTATATATTACCTGATAGGAGGGATTTCTTGCTAATGGAAAACAATAAAGACATAAAGCTAAAGATTCTATTGAATGCTTTTAATAATGAGTTTCTAGCGACAAGGTCTAATACTACAAAGAAAGCATACATCAAGTATATTAATGATTTTTTCCAAACAGAAAATTTAGAAGATATTACATTGAGCCAGGTTAGTTCGGTTTCCTTATCTGACGCTCAAATATATCACGATAATTTATTGAAAAAAGGTTTTCAGGAGGTTAGTGTAAATCACCGTACCATAGCTTTGTCTTACTTTTACGATTTTCTATTAGAGAAGAACGTAACTAACATGAACCCATTTAGCAAATCACAAGTGTTAAAAAATTATACATTAGATTCTTTACTAAAACTACAAATCTCAATGTGGCCAGATCATTCTATTAATAAAATTCAAGAGCTTAAAAAATTAGTTATAAACGAAGAAGAAGTAAAAATTGGTTTTTGGAGTCTACTAAGATATTTTCCTGACTGGAAAAATAAATCCAAAAAGAAATATGTTTTATTTCTTGATTTACTTGATAATTTAAATATAGGTTTAGAACCGGATTTCAGATTTACTGGGATAATTCCTGGAGTGAGTGATGATGTAATATTATTTTCACTTGACAATTATGAAGAAAAAGCTGCGTATAGCCCGGCTTATGCTTTCGCTTCCCTAAATCTAAAGCTAGGAGCTATGGTTTCCAAGGCCGATGGAATAGTAGTTGAAAAAGAAATTATATTACTCAAAAATCAGATTAAGCGTTGGCCAGGCCTTAATGCGTTAGAGAAAAAACGACTTGAGTTATATTTGGATTGGATTTTATCTATGCCTATGGACAACAAAAGCATAAATAAGGGAGTAAGATTATTAAACATTGATGAAAAAAATGTTATTGCTGATTGGCTAATTAAGGTTTCATTGGCAGATGGGATTATACGACCAGAAGAAATTAAATTAATGGAGAAGTTGTACTCAATAATGAACCTAGATACTAAAGAACTGCTGCAAAACATAGATGAAGACAATGTAGAGCCAATTACTAAAAAAACTAATAAAAATATTGAGAAAAATAATCCAACTGCAGTAGAACTATTAGACTTTCTATTGGATTATATAGGGTAATAAAGTTCATTAAATGAAGCTTTTTATATTGAGGATTATATGACGAAAGAACCAAATATTTCTATCCATCAGCATAGGGTGATTGACAACAAAATAATAACAATGACTGAAGCATTAAACCAATTACTGCCTTTGGGTAACAGTTTAAGTATGGCTGTCGGTTATTTTTATTTAAGTGGTTTTCAGCTTATTCAGGACGCCTTGAATCAGGTTGGGGAAAAAGGAGGCGTTCGTTTAATAATGGGTAATAGAACTGATTATGGAACAGCTTGCGAAATTCAAGAAGGATTTACCGAATACAATCATGACTGTCAACCTCGATCAGATATAGAGCTTCGACCATTCCAAGCTCTTGAAGTTGAACTTGCACAAATAGAACCGGGATCAAGACAAGCATACGTGGCTTACCGTTTACGGGATCTTGTAGCCCAAGGAAAATTTCGAGTAAAAGTGTACACTGGGCCGGCTAATTATTTCCATGCAAAAGTATACCTCATTAGCCGAGAAGATCATTTAGATGGTTATGCAATTGCCGGGTCCAGTAATTTTAGCCGAGGAGGATTTACAGGCAACAGTGAGCTTAACGTTATGACAAAGGATGCCTTCCCAAGCCTAATGGGATGGTTTGATGCGCTATGGGATTCCAAAGACGTTTCAGACTTTGACCTAAAGTTGATAGATATTATTGAAAGTGCCGTAATTCGTCCACCTGATTATGGATCTGAATGGAATGAAAACCAAGGGGATTATGAAATTTACGAGGGACCAGAAATCCCACCATTCATTAAATTACGTGATTACCAGAAAGAGGCCATAACGACATGGTTTAAAGCACGCGGCAGAGGTATCCTTGAGATGGCTACCGGAACTGGAAAGACGATAACTGCACTTGCCACTTGTGCGACTTTATTAAAACATGTTGAAAACCTAGCGGTAGTAATTATTTGTCCTTACCAGCATCTAGTAACGCAATGGGAACAAGAATGTCGCCACTTTAAAATGAAGCCCATTCTAGCATTTCAATCACGCAAAGCATGGGAAGAACCGCTAAACGCTAAGATTACAAGTTATAATATTGGTGCAATCTCTTCTGTTTGTTTAATCACCACTAATAGTACTTTCAGTTCCCCATCTATGCAGGCCGCGTTGCATAAAATTAAGGGCAATATTCTGCTTATAGCAGATGAGGTTCACCATTTAGGTGCATCCAATTTGCGTCAATGCTTACCTGATAATATTGAGTATCGTTTGGGTCTTTCTGCAACTCCAGACCGTTGGTTTGATGAGAGCGGTTCTGCAGCTTTGAATAATTACTTTGAAAAAGGAGTAATTTATCGTTTCGGGCTTAGTGAAGCGATTGGTACATACCTTACAGAGTACTATTATTATCCTCATTTCGTGACATTAACCGATGAAGAAAATGAAGAATATCTTGACCTTAGTAAAAAAATTGCTCGAGCCTTTATTTTTAACGAAGATTATGAACTTACCTCAAATAATGCTTTAAATCTACTCTTAATCAAACGAGCACGACTCTTAAGTAGTGCGGCGAATAAATTAGTAGTGCTTAGAGACCTAATGAAGAATAGTACAGATAGTAAATATAACCTTTTTTATTGCGGTGATGCGCAAATAGGCGGTGAGCGACAAATCGACTTGGTAATCTCCATTTTAGGTAAAGAGTTGGGGATGAGAGTCCACCCCTTTACGGCTCAGGAAAACCAAAAACAAAGGAAACAGCTTTTAAATCAATTCGAGAATGGTGTATTGCAAGGCCTTGTCGCTATTCGCTGTTTAGACGAGGGGGTAGACGTGCCTGCCACTCAAACCGCATATATCTTGGCAAGTAGCACAAATCCTCGTGAATTTGTTCAAAGACGCGGGAGAGTATTGAGAAAACATCCAAATAAGAAATACTCTTATATTCATGATTTTATAGTAATTCCTAGAAATCCTCAAGAAATAGATCAATTAGATACAGTTACGTTTAATATTGAACGAAAAATGATGACCAGAGAATTGAGACGCTTTCGGGAATTTGCAGAACTAGCTATTAACGGACCTCAGGCGTCCTTAAAGGTGCTTGAATTTGCTGAAATGTATAACCTACTAGATCTTTAAAGGAGGAGAAACTAATGGCAAGTAAAGAAGTTGAGGTAAGAGAATTACTTCAAAAAGCGTCACAGGAAGTGCGGGGCATTGTTGAGCAGGCTATCGATCTGGAGTACGCTAAAATTCATATGAATAACCCCAAGGGAATTAAAGAGGAAATTACTCAATTGGTTCGGGGGGTGATTAAATAATGATTCTTGATCAAATCCGAATCAAGAATTTTCGTCAATATTATGGTCTGCAGACTATTAGGTTCTCCAAAGACAAAGATAAAAATGTCACCGTTATTCATGGGGATAATGGAGCAGGTAAGACCACTTTTTTAAATGCTCTGTTATGGGGCCTATATGGAAAAATTAGCCTTCCTAGACCTGGGACATTGGTTAGCGAAAAGGCAGAAGCGGAACTTAAAGAAGGTGATACAGTTGAAATGTTCGTGGAGATAAGGTTTCGTGATCGTGTGCGTAATTATACAATAATGAGGAATTTAACTGGTACAAAACAACGAGGCCAGTTTCGTACAACACAACCTTCACTTACAGTGACTATTATTGATGAGAAAGGTAAGACCATAGAACCTAAAAACCCGCAAAACATGATTGATGAAATTATGCCTAGAGAGATGAGTTCATACTTCTTTTTTGATGGGGAAAGAATTGATAATTTATCAAAAGAAGCAGGGGCAGAGGATATAAAAGAAGCAATCAAGACCATAATGGGTTTGAAAGTATTGGAACGGACCAAGGAACATTTAGATGATGTGCGGAAAATATTTTCCGCGGAGGTTAAATCTGCTGCGACTGGAGATCTGTCAATTTTATTATCAAAACAGGAATCGCAGGAGGAACAAATAGAAGATTTAGAACAAAAAATCGTAGAAATTTTTAAAAATCGAAAAGCTGTGGTCCAGGAAAAGGAAGCTATTGTGGCTAAATTGCGAGAAGCTGAAGAGAGCCGTGTAATTCAGACTGAAAGGGACCGGCTTGAAAAAGATTTAACTGAAATACAAAAGGCAATTAAAGACATCGATCAAAACGTTAAGACTTTGTGCAGTAATCAAGGTTATTTGGCTTTTGCTAGGGTTATTCTAGAGCGCACACAATCAATTCTCGAAGATAAAAGACAAAAAGGAGAAATTCCAGTTGGAATTAAACAGCAATTTGTAGAAGATTTACTCGAGCGGCAACTTTGCATATGCGGTATTAAATTGGAGCCGGGTAGCCAACATTATAACGAAGTTGCAGCTTGGCTTAGTCAAGCAGGGACAAAAGAGTTGGAAGATAAATTCACGGAGGTGGCTGCTGGGATCAAGGTTATGTCCCAATATCGGATAGACCTTTTTAGTCAACTTAAAACTTATCGTTCACAACGAGAAAAGCAGCTTGATCATCAGCAAAGTATTGAGGAACAACTTGATGAGATCAGTTCAAAATTAAGTGATAAGGATTCCGAAACAATACGCAGTTTGGAACGTCGTCGTCAGGAACTTGATGATAATATTAGGGATTGTGATGTTCAAGAAGGTAAAACGAGGGAAGCAGTAAGGAATTCTGAAGGTAAATTAGATGATATCAAGAAGGAAGTAAAAAAATACGAAGCATTAGAAGCGAAAACAGCTTTGGCAAAAAAGAGAATGGAAGCTTGCCAGGAAGCCCGAGACATTGTAGCCAAAATTCATGAGGCAGCGGCTTTAAAAACCAAAAGTAATCTTCAACTGAGAATTAATGAGGTTTATACACATTTTCTTCGTAAGGGTTATTATGCAAAACTAAACGATGATTATTCTTTGCAGATTATTAAGGAATTTGGTGAAACGGAAAAGACCGTTGCGATGTCCCAAGGTGAGCGTCAGATAACCAGTCTAGCGTTTATAGGTGCACTAGTTGATATTGCTCGCGAACAGTATGAAAAGGGGAAGAATAAGTTTTTTCGAGGTGGCATTTATCCAATTGTGATGGATTCTCCTTTTGGAACTCTTGATCCTGATCACAGGGCTAGAATAGCTCAGGGTATTCCCACCCTTTCTCATCAAGTTATTATTTTAGTTACTGATTCGCAGTGGGAAGGGGATGTTCAAAAACAGATCGGTAGCCGTATTGGTACCGAATATATACTTGTTAATTACTCGCCTAAAAGCCCACGGCCTAGTCAATATGAATATACCGATATAAGGGAGGTTTAATTATGGCTGATCGTTTTCGTCGCCCTAAAGACAAGGAAGATATATTCAAGCGTTTGGTTAGTGCAGATGATGCTCCCTTTATGACGTTCAAGGATTTATTCATTGTGGCGGCTTGTATTGGTTATACCAAACAAAAAAAGATAAACCTACCAACAGGTGGAGAGCAAATACATTGGTCAGTTTTTAAACAAGGCACTGATCAAGTTATGATAAATGCTATTGCGTTGTGTGAAAACGAAGACTTTAATATTCTTCGAGAAACTGTAGGAGCAACGGACGCAAAATTTGCTTTAATTGAACAATATGCTAGTGCTGGTCTCGATGAACTAAAAACAGTCTTAATTGATTCCCCTGGTGATCCTTTAGATAATCTGGTTGAATTAATATTTCAACAGGAAGCAAACACCGAAATTAAGTCCCGTTCCTTTTTGGATGAGATTGATATACAATTTTAGAGTTAATTAGTTAACATGACAATGTATAAATGATAAGCTTTTACTAAAATTTAAGGGAAGAGGTCGAATTTATGCATCCAAGGGATTATTTTATAGCACAGGAAACAACTCTTTATAATTTATTCGTTGATGGAGATTATAAATTTAAAATTCCTGATAATCAAAGGCACTTTTCATGGAGCGATTTGCAGTTACAACAACTTTGGAAAGATCTAAAAGAAACCGTTTCTCGCTCATATACAGCGGGTTATGACCTATTACGAGATGATCAGATAGAACCACATTTTTTTGGTGCTATTTATTTAACAGAAGAATCACTACGTTCTGGCTTGCAAGACATTTCAGATGGGCAACAGCGTCTAATATGCTGCACTATACTTTTAAAGTTACTTTCCGAATATTCTTCTAAATTAAGCGCCGAAGCACATGCAGGAATAATGGGATTAATAATACCTTGTTTGCAAAAAAGTAAATATGGAGAACCATATCAGCCAAGATTAGAATTAGATGATACTGTAGACAGTTTTTTTCGCAACTACATCTTGTTAAAAAATTCAATGATTGAACGTAATACATATTTAGAAACCCAATCCATCCCCAGTTACATGGATTCAATATCTAACATTATTGCATGTAATGCTTTTTTCAATAAGTGCCTGGAGTTAGAATTGCCAGATTTTCTGTTGGCAGAAAACCCTTTGCTTTATGAAAAGAAATTGCTTGCTTTCATTAAAACTCTTCAGGACTTTTTTGTACTTCTTCGCATTCAGGTTAAAAAAGAAGCAACCATGTATGTTATATTTGAAACATTAAATGACCGCGGTTTGGATCTTTCTGAATCGGATTTGATTAAGAATCTGTTTTTTAAACAACCAAATATAGCGAAACAAGCAATAAAAGAAAAGTGGGATAACATAACCGAAAATATAGAAAATGAAGACTTAACTTCCTATATTCGATTCCATTACAATAGCAAAAATACGGACATAGTTGATCCGAAAAACCTTTTTAATAAGGTAAAAGGGTATTTAGAACGCCCTGATGTTGATCCGATTGTATATCTGCAGGATTTACTAGATGAATCAGTTTGGTATGGACATCTGACTTTGAAAGGTACGTCCTTTTGGAACAATGAAACGAATGAAAAACTTAATGATCTACTAAACAGGATTAGCGTTTCCCATAGTCTTCCTCTCCTTCTGGCTGGAGCAGTTCAATTCGGCAATAGTCAGCATGAATTCCTGCGATTGGTTAATGCAATATTGGCCTTCTGTTTTCGCTTTTTTACCATTGGAACAGCCAAAGTTGAAGAACTAGAGAGGAAAATGAATACATGGGCAAATGCACTCAGGACTGGCGATTCGGTGGACCAATGTATAGATAAAATGAAGGACGTATCTAAGGACGACGTATTTAAGTTGGATTTTGAGAACTTTTCTACTAAATCTAATGATTTAGCTTTTTATGTTTTTTACCAATTGGAAAAATATAAAGGTAGCAATGCTGGGCTGATACCACACCCCCATAGTACTAGCCAACATGTTGAACATATTATGCCTAAAAAGCCCGGCAATTATTGGCCCCACGTTAGCAATGACCCATTATATAATAAATTTGTATATCGTTTAGGTAACCTTTTGATATTGGAAAGGGATATTAATCAGAGGGTTAAAAATAAAGAATATTCTTTTAAAATTAGTAATTCCAATAATCAGGATTATAATCATTCTCATCTTTACTACCCTCGTCAGGTGGCTGGAAGTTATTCATCTTGGGATTTAAAAAATATACAAGACCGGCAGATGGAAATAGCAAAAGAAGCAGTTATTGTATGGGCAATTGATTAGTAATTGATGGCTTTACCAATCTTATGCAAGTTGGTGGTGGTGTGCGCAATATTCTTAATTGTAAATAATTACCATAAAACGATAGTGCTCCGAGTGTCAATATAGTTTTCGTTTTACCATAATGGCTTATAATTACATAACAAATATCTTATATACTAGTTTTACTGTGACAAAGAGTCGTTAAGAATTTTTCCGCGTTACCAGCATATTCGTATTTATTGCTGAGTTTTAAAGCGCCTCTATCTAGATGTTTTTTTATATATTCTGGGAAGTATTCATCGTCATTAAGGTGTCGCCTGCAATGTTGGGAAATTAGGGCTTTATATACAACATCATGCTCACCTGTAAGAGTATGCCGATTAAATTCAAGGCCAGAATTGTCCACTTCCAGGTCATCAATCGGGTCAAGATCTTGCAGCGATAAACCGATGGCTAAACGAGCTAGAATATTAGGTGCTAGTCTTGTTTTAATTTGCAAGTCTTTCAAAATATGCATGGTTTTAGCTGATGTCCGCATTCTGAAGTGCATAAAAGTTTCTCCTTAGATCAAAATATTTATTTTCAATTACAATCGAATGATCCGAGTCAGCAGTTAATGTATATTCTCTATTGGTACGAGGTTTAATCAGCTCATAATATTCTGCATCAATTTCAGTATCAGTACTTAAAACGATTACTTGAGGACTAATGTATGGTAGTAAGTTATTAATTATTTTTTCCCGATGTGAGGTATCCAGCCGGCCCAGAAGGGTATCGAAAAATATTGGAGTTTCTCGACCCGAAGTTTTTATTAATGCCCAGGTGATGCTGAGTAAAAAAATTTGTTTTTCTCCTGCAGATAGAAGACTATGCTTTATGGGATTATTATCGTTATCGATGAGAGTAATTTTGAAATCCTGGGTATTAAAGTTTACTTTAGCATCTTTAATAAAATCGTCTTTCCGAATGATAGTTAAAAACGAGTTTAAAAAATGCTTTTTAAATGTGCTGGTTTTAACCCTAATAATTTCCTGAATAAAACTGTCGAGGGCTTTATCCATCCTGTGGCATATAGCGAAAATATTTTCGTCTTTTTGGGCTTGAGTTATTTTCTTTTCAATGCGTTCTAACTCTACAGCGACCTTATCCATATTCTGCGTGGTCTCCTGATGTTTCTGTCTTAGTTGTTCATAGTGCTTCACTGCTTCGATACTTTTATTGTTATTTCCCTGGATATCCTGAAGCAGTTGGTTTAAGTCTTGGTTATCGCGGTTGTAGTACACTTGCTTATTCAATTTGGAGATTTTAGAATTGTGGGTAGTTATTTTTTTAATAGTGTCTGAAATTGTCTTGGGGTTGAACTTGTCTACTCGCTGTACAATGCTGTATAATTGATATTTTTCTGATTCATTGAGGTCATGAATTATGGGTGAAGACGTTTTGTTATGGCTAATTAGAGAATCGATTAAGTCATCCAGGAGCTGTCGTGAATAATCCTCGGCTACTCCTGGCCGTGAGACTTTAATATTACGGTCTAAAATCAATTCTTCATATATTTGGCGCGAGGATTCAATTCCTGTTTTTGCAAAGGCATGGTAAATAGTATACTGTTGTTCGCGGCTTACTTGCTCATGGGTTTGTTTAAGTAAATCCTTTACCATAAAAAACGGCAGTAACTCGGATATACTATTTCTAAGCAATTCAGCTGCTTCCTTTTTTCCCTGCTCTAATCTAATTATAGTATTTTTAGCATTTTCACGAGCCTCTACCAGCAGTCCTCCGTTTAAGCGAAACTCATTTTCGAACTGGACAATTTCTTCCTTCAAGTCCTTAATTCTTTGCTCTAATCTTAGTAACTCTGATTCTTCCTCTTCAAATTGAAGTTTAATAAAGGCAAAATCTTGAGAGACAGCAGTATAATTTTTCTGTTCGAGATCCAATTGCTCAAATATATTAGCCTGCAGCAGATAATTCCGACTATCTTCCTTCAAAAGATATACTAAATCCAAATTTAATAATGTGAAAAAAGCTTCTTTCAAGTTTATTAGAAGTCTATCTTCGTTAAGCTGGAGGTGAATGTCTTCCCCATCAAACAAGAAAAATTCAAATAAACTGGGCGGCCAGAATTTGCGTACAAAGTTTTCAAAATCAACAGCTTCTTTAGAGCTTAAAGATTCATTGTTCTTGAAAACAGACAAGGTCTCTTTGATATCGGAATTTTCCAGAAACCATTGGCGTTTTATCGTGATTTCATCACTTGCACCATTTACTCCCATAGAAAATTTGACAGTAACCCCCGCCTGGTTTTCATTTCGCATAAATGCTGACTTATTCATTTTTTCCTTGATTAAAGCCTTGTACTGGGTATTAATATGTTTAAACCCAAATGACAGCGGCCCATAAAGCCCTATTTTTATAGAATTCAGCAGAGTTGTTTTACCAGCACCGTTTTTAGCTCCAATTAGTATGATGTTTTTCTCAGAGCTATCGGGTGTGAGATCAAATTTTACAATACCATCATAGATGCCAAAGTTCTGTATGCTTATTTCTCTAAAAATCATTTGATGTTACCTCATCTTCATCAATATGTAACCAGTCCTGGCATAAAATAGAATGCATTTCCTTGTATAAACCATGCTTAAACTTGTAGCCATAATGTTTTTCTTCCACTTTCAACAGCTTATGGACTAATTCCAAGGGAATATCATTTTCATTGCACGCGTCTTCCAAAACCCTTAACTCATCTTGAGTAAATAATGGGCGTTCTTGTTCCTGCCATTGCAGAGGTTTACCGATTATTTGCTGAAATATTTTGGGGACTGAGTTTTCCCAATTTCCTTGATCCATCCAGATATTATCTATCAATTTAAGTTCCTCTTCACTTATCAGGAGCTGAAAACCATATTTGCTAGTGTATGCTGAATCAGATAGGATAGTGGACTGTGTTGTAAGTAGTTCCTGCAGCATTTCTTTTCTGGCTTCCAAAGTAAATGGTCCCAATCCGCGCCGCCTAGTATCATCTTTCCCAATATAGTAAATACTTCCGTTTTTTCTTTTAAGCTCACGTTTTTTAGGGTTATCTCTGATCTGGTATAAGTAGTTACGAAACTTAAGTAATGGTTCAAGTTCTGGATGGTTGTTGTTAATGAATCCAACTAAAGCTTTATCTTCTTTGACCACAGTGCAGGTCCAGCAACCGAATCGGCTGGTACCGGCAGCCGGGGCAGACTTGTCCAGCATAAAAACAGGTTCTTCTGATGAGTCTTGATATATATCCAATAACTTATGATGATCAGTGTCCCAAGGGGAATTATCTGCTAATAAATATCTCCATACTTCATCTGTACTTAAGTCTTCTATAGGAGCAAAAACGTATGCATTAGTTAGAGAAGTATGTTTCTTTAGAACATGATTCTCAATTCTATGCTTTTCAAGTACCTGTGCACGACTGGAACTTTCTGCTTTGCGTACTCCTAATACAACAATAACCTCGCCATACTCAGATATTCTTTCACGAATAAATTTGTTTGTAGGCTCTATTTTCAATCTATCTGTACACCAGCGAAAGTGCTGGCGAGGAGAGGGATATCCTCGACCTATCAGATTTACCCAGAATGACTTCTCGTATTCAGGTTTCACTGGATAAGTGCTTACGGGTAGACCCTTGGCATCAGCACTCTGCTGTATATTACCAAGATTATAATCAATATGAGATATGATCACAGGGTTTTCTACTAAAGTATTAGATGAAATAATATACACTTGTTTTATTCTATCATGAGGTCGTAGCTGGGAAAGAGCTTCAAAAACAAGTTGTACCACTAGTGTAGAATCCTTGCCTCCACTATAGCCTATTACCCACGGGCGTTTATCGGCCTGATAAATATCTGTTATTTGCTGTTTAATAGAGAGGTAAGGATCATAAAATTTAATGTTCGGCATTAGAAATCAATCCTTGTTCAAGTTTTTCTTCATCGGGGCTTAGGGGAATGGATAGTATTTGTTTAATTTTAGCACTGGTTAGAAGAATATTTGTCTTACTTTTTATTATTTTACCCTGTGTACTAAAGGCTCGGTCTTGCCAGTCAGCTACATTGTCACGCTGCCAATTAATTTGATCCAGTTTCGTAATGTAATCTTGCCAATCAGGATAGTTGTTTATCCATAGATAATTAAAAACTACTGCCATTGCTTCTAAAACTACTCCGTGTGAGCTCAAATACTTCAATCGTAAATCTGCAGCAGTTATCAATTTATTTTTAACCAGGTTCCACTCGCTAATAGACTCGCATAGAATTTTCCAATACTGTTCGATAAACTCAATATCTTCAGTACTTAGTCTATTTGATTTTTTATTTCCGAGTAGTATTTTATTTGCATTATACAAACTACTTAAGGTGAAAATCTTAGGGGAATATTTGGGAAGAGAAGAGTTCTCTTTGTCAGTTAGTACCTGAAGAAGATCGATTGTGTATATAAGACGCTTAGTCAAAATTGACAAATGGTCGCGTGAATCATATAGGATTCCTATTGACTTTGTAGTATTTATTGCATGTTTGTTAAGGTCAGCGAACATTTGCTGACTGTTGATTAGACCTTGATCATGAAAGATCACAACGGAAATAGTTTCATTACCAAGTTGTGGATTTTCTTTTAATGCTTCTTCAATAGCAGCTCTACGGTGTTGGCCATCATTTATAACAAAACTGGCATCCATTGAAATAATTAATCGCCCAATATTTGGATCATGATCGCTTATGGGGACGAATTCAAGTTCACCATCAATAGATACGGTTATTGACGAAAATACATAATCCGTAGGATTTTCAGTTATGTAATTAACAATATATGGGATGCGCGACCGGTTTAATATACGTTGAGCACGATGCTCAGGGGGTAGTTCCTCTTCGTTGAAAATAAATAGTTTTGGTATAAGTTTTAAGGGACACATCGTTATAAAAAAATCCCTATTCGCCTGAATACCCCTTACAGCTGGGAACGTATAAGAATAATTGTATTCCATAATAAATAACTCCTACGTACGTAAATAAAGCTATTTTAAACAAAATATACCAATATGTAATATAAGTCAAGTCGCAATATGTGTTTTGTTCGTGGAAGGTAATAGTCTTTAAGTTTAGGTTGCAAACCTATAGGAGGAAAATTACCTAATGCTTTAGAATAATATAGGTATTCAGAAAAAATAAGGAAGTTATTGTATATGCAAGGTTGGAAACTGAAAGAGGGAAGAATCAACTCTGCAAAACTCTCTGAAGATGAACTTTGGGGATTATTTAATTATGTTTTTTCTACTAGATCTAAAAATCAGTCAAGTTACAAGTTTGGCCTAATTAGATCATTAATAGAAAACCTTTATAATGTCGATGATAAACTGATACTTTCTTATGACAAGTTATTTTCTACATTTACTAATGTATACTGGAATCTAATAATTAAGTATGGTTTGTCTCAAAGTGACAGTAGTCACAAACAATCAGCCATCGAAAAGGTATTGTATACTGCTCAGATGAGCCATGAAATACCAGATCAATTGAGCTTTGATCAGTTGTCTGAAATAGCTCAACTATCTATATTGAAAGACATAAAGAAAAACGGAAAAAGATATGTCTTTGGGGCTCTTTATCAGGATATGGAAGGTGTATTATATGGTTTTTCTAACAAAAATGAAATATTGCAATTCAATTCAATAGCATATACATTCATGAAAAAATACCACTCTACAATATTTCGACTTAATAATTACGAGTGGGCCAAATTCCTAGAAAAGAATAACACTGTTGCGGTAGGGTTTATTAATTCAATTGAAGGCTTAACCAAAAGAGATTCTTTGGAGTGGTATAGAAACATATTGGAAGAAAATACGGAAAGAAAATGCTTTTATTGCGGAAAAGAAATCAAACATTCTGTTTTTCATGTTGATCATTTTATCCCTTGGTCATATCTCCATAGTGATAACCTTTGGAATTTTGTTTTAGCTTGTCAAAGGTGTAATCTTTCTAAGCATAATAACTTACCAGAACAAATGTTTTTGGAAAAGCTTGTGGAAAGGAATCGCATGCTTAATGATTCAGATGATGTGCAAGTGATTAATCAACTTGGGAACTATAGATCAACAAATCTGCTTGAATTGTATAAGTATGCAGAACGAAACGGATTTAAAACGGGTTGGACACCTCCCTATTAATGTTTAAATTACCTACAAAGACTAAAACATGAAAAGCACGACCATGACGGTTTCTGTAATTTTATTCAGGAGGACAAATAATGACTGTAATCAAATACAACAAACTAATCCGCGATTTAATTCCACAAATAATAGAAAAATCCAATAAGAAAGCCATAACCAGCATAGCAAATGATGACGCGGAATACATTGCATTTCTTAATAATAAACTAGAAGAAGAACTGGATGAATATAAAACAAGTGGTGATATTGAAGAACTGGCTGATATTCAAGAGGTTATTGATTCTCTTGTTAGGGCCAGGGGACTATCAGCAGACGATTTCGAAGCCTTGTGTTTGAAGAAACATGAAGAGCGAGGTGGATTTGAGGGCCGAATAATCCTGATAGAGGTCATTGAATAAACACAACACCCTTGCCATAATTACAATCTGGTAAAGAGAAGAGGTGAGGTACATTGACGGCAGGGACTCTGATATTAGGTAACTTGTACGTGTTTTGGAGCTTACTAAATATCTTATTGTTTATTTTGCTGGTGGCAGCTATGGCAACATGTATTATCTTGCTGGTTAGGATGAACCGACGTGTAAAACAGATGGAAGAGATGCAAAAAATGTTAGATGATGACCAGGGGTAGCCTGGTTATGTTTAGTATTAGAGATTTTTAGGTATTGAAGGGGGAGTTTTTATGGCAGCACCAGTGGGACATGCCCCTGACTGAAAAAGCTGCTGCATGTAAGATCAAATCAGAATGTGTTACTAAAACATAACCGACCCACTATGGAGTCTTTAATCTCTTTAAAATCTTGGCCTGTATGTTGACCGAGGCTAATATATCCTGAGGAGACAGGCCATATTCTGAGGCAGCTTCGATAACCCCCATCCATTCTTCCTCATCTTTGATGGTCAGGTAATCAGTATATATTTCGTACCCCGGTGCATCTAACCTTATTAGAGACGCCAGCTGCCCGATGGCAGTGCAACTATTTGCCTGATAGTCTATATCGGGATAATAAGGATTAGCTGATTTTAATACTGCCTTTCCTGCCTCTTTAAAGTAGTACCTCAAGGATATTTCAACAAATTGGCCGGCAGTATTTTCCCTGACGGCTATTATCTGTCCTGGTTTGGGCTCTGCAGATGCTCGGCATAAGGCCAGGTCACCCTCCAGAATTCCTGCACCAATCATGCTGTCATCGCTAATTTTCAATATAAAGTCGGCAGATAGATATACAGGAACGTCCAGGTAGTCTTGAATATTATTTTTATCCAATAGCAGCAGGTCTTTGTGCACCTGTCCCAGTAGGGGAAGTTTAACCATACTAGACGAGCTATAGTACCTGTCATCAGATATACCGAAGAGGTAATCTACGCTGCATTCAAAATACCTGGCGATCTTAATAATTATATTTATATCGGGAACTCGTATATCGTTTTCCCATTGAGAAACTGCAGATTTGCCAACAGTAAAAAGCCTGCCTAAATCTTCCTGCCTGAGAGCTTTAGTTTCTCTTAATTCACGTAATCGACTACCAAATGACATGCTGAAATCCTCCTTGAAATAAGATATCACAAGCTGTGAACCAGCAAAATTTTATTCACAACAATAAAACAAAACCTTGACGGTTTACGATATGTGAACTAACATTTAATCATCTGCAATTACAAAATAAGTAAATTAAGACAGAAAAAGTATTGCTGGTCTGGAGGAGATTAAACGTGCAAGTTAATAATTCTTCTGTTATATTTTCCAGAGGGGATATTCATTTACAGCAAATTGCCCTTACCTATGACTGTGGGACAGACCGGGGAAAAGCTGGGGAGATTTTAGATGTGTTGCAGAGGCATGGTGTGCGGGCCACTTTTTTCATCACTGGAGAGTGGGCGGAAAAAAATTCTGATATATCTCAAAGAATTGTAAATGAGGGCCACGAAATAGGAAACCATTCTTATGACCATGCGGATTTAACCCGGCTAGGCAGGGAGGAGTTGATAAGGCAAGTTTCTGCTGCTAATAATTCAATCTATCGGGTTACCGGAAAGCAGACCCAACCTCTTTTTCGTCTTCCTTTTGGCTCGTATAGTCGTCAGGTACTAGATATACTAGGTGCTATGGGTTATAAGTATTGCATTCATTGGAGCCTTGAGACTTTGGATTACCGGCAGAGGACAGCTAATAGTATTGCTAACCTGATTTTACAGAAGGTCAGGAACGGGGATATTATTCTCATGCATGCAGTAGGGAAGGGGACTGCTAAGGCATCTGATCTGGCAGTAGCTAAACTGAAGAATCAAGGTTATGAATTTGTTACCATTGGCAGCATGTTGAGGAAGGTATTTGAGGCGGGTAAATAATCGCGTTATGCAATTAGCCTAGGTCAGGGGACACACCGGGGCTAGTAGCTATGAGTTATCTAAAGTCGACCATCGAATGGCAGGCAGTGAAGAAATTTTCTCGGGCTAAGGAAAGGGGACACACCTACCCCTGGGGAACTTGGTGGCAGGAATGTCCCCATTATGTGGTGGCAGGTATGTCCCCATTATATATCCCGGTTATATATAAGGAGGTGATTTGATGGTTGGACCGGTTGGACCGGCGGGACACACGCCGGAATTTACGTTTAGTATACTAGTTTTCTTTACTATACTGCAGCAGCTGGTAATATTTCTGGTTCCGGTAGCTGTACTGGTGATATTGATAAAGATTAATAAGAAGCTGGATAGTATGATAGAATTGCTTCGGGCTATAAAGAAAGATGACATACTTGGAGATAGGCCGGAGGACACGCCCTTAAACTAAGGGTGACTATTGAGCTAAATACGTCTTCTGCCAACTGGCGATAAGCTTCTTCTTTGTATATTTCAGCAGCGACTTTCATTTTCGTCTGGGCGATTTTAGAACCCTGCCAGATAATAACAATTATGAGCGCCGTAATCATTAATGCGATAGCGATAACAAAGCTCATTCCTGCATACTCGATAGTCACTTGGTTCCCTCCTTTCCAGTATTATTCGACCTCATTGCCTTTTTTAAAGGTTAGTGTATCTGCTGCATGAAGAATGCTGTTTGGACTTATCTCAATTGAAAAAGCGACTAATTCAAAGTAATTCATGGCTTTACCGTCATCAGACAGTTCAATTTTACTCGTAACCAATTCGGCTTCCTGCAAGCGTTTTAGATGCATGTACAGTAGGGGGCGACTTATCTGGGCTTCGCGAGCCAGCTGACTGACATGAACCCTTCTTCCTTCCAGTAAAGCAATTATTTTTAAACGATGCGGGTTGGCTAATGCTTCTAATATTTTGAGAAGTTGATCTCCAGATACAGGTGTGTTTTCAGAGGCATTAAATTTATTCATTAGAAATGGCAGATCACCTCCTTGTGCTTATATACACGGATTTTTATGCTAGGGCTCAAAATTAAATAATAAATATCTAACACCTATAATAAATATATTACAGGTGTTAGATATTTGTCAAGATTCATCTGGCTCATGGGTAATTCACTGAGATCTTCTTTGATCCTGCTGTTTACCAAAAGATAATCTAGTGCCATATAGGTCTGGCTGACATTGATGAAACAGCTGTAGTAAGCAAAAGCTTAGATAATAAACCGGGTAAGAGAGATTGATATTGATAGATAATAGGAATAACGATTTGGTTTTTAATAAACAATAGTTTAACCAAATAGGGGGTATAAGTTCTCGCAGCGGTAGGTAAGAATAGGGGCATGTTTTTATATAGAGAGATAAATGCTAATGATATAAAAAACGAAGGTTTATCAGTATTAAATGAAGGTATAAAACGAGCAACCCTGATGCAGTTTTACATAAAGCGCAGTAAGGTCTTGAGCCTGTTCAAGGAAATCCGGTAAGGGGGATATTTCTCCTTCAGGTCGAAGCGGGTGGAATTCTTAAAAACGCTTCTTCTATGGGAGAAGCAGTGAAAAGATGCATCTCCATGGTAGGCCCCCTTACCGCTTTCACCTACTCCTCCGAAGGGCAGCTCATGAGGCAAGACGTGGCTTACCGTGTCATTGATGCATACTCCTCCAGAGCTGGTCTCGCGGACCACTTTCTCCTGTATTCCCTGGTCGTGGGTGAAGAGATAAAGGGCCAGCGGTGTGGGCTGTTCATTGATTATATCCAGGGCCTGGTCCAGGTTTTCGTACTCCAGGATAGGGAGGAGCGGGCCGAATATTTCTTCGCCCATAATAGGGTCGGCCCAATCTGCTTGAATGAGGGTTGGGGCAATATATCGGGACTCCTGATCTGTCTGTCCGCCATAGATTATTTGGCCTGTCTTCATTAAGCCAGTAAGGCGCTTAAAGTGCATATCGTTTACGATTCGAGCGTAATCGGGGCTGTTCTGGGGGTTGGCCCCATAGAAGCTGTTAATGGCCTGCCGCATTTCTTCAATGAAAGGTTCCTTAATCCTGGTATTTACCAGCAGGTAATCCGGCGCCACACAGGTCTGTCCGGCATTAAGGAATTTTCCCCAGATAATGCGTCGGGCACTGAGCTTCAAATTAATGTCTGGCTCCACAATGCAGGGACTCTTTCCCCCTAATTCCAATATCGTCGGAGTCAAATGACGGGCTGCTGCCTGCATTACAGTTCTGCCCATACTGGTGCTGCCGGTAAAGAATATGCAATCAAATTTTTGCTCCAAGAGGGCGGCCCCTACCTCTGCTCCGCCTTCTATCAGGGTGACATGTTCCGTCGGAAAAGCACGCTCGATCAGATGGCGGGATACATTCGCGCAGAATGGTGCATGTTCTGAAGGCTTTAAAACCACGCAGTTACCTGCCGCCAGGGCTCCGATCAGCGGCCGTAAGAGTAAATGAAAGGGATAATTCCAGGGAGCCATAACCAGCACTACTCCAAGCGGCTGGGGCATTATACGGCTGGACCCGCCCGCCAGGCCCAGGGGGGTGCGCACCTTGCGCGGCCGGGCCAGGCTCGGCAGGTTTTTCAACATATATTTAATATCCCCAATGATGGGGCCGATATCGGTGCTGTACCCCTCAAACAATGGTTTGCCAAGATCATGCATCAGTGCTGCCAGCATATCCTCTTCCGACTCAAGAATACTTTCTTCCAGCCTTTTCAAGGCTTCCTGGCGGAAATGCAGGTCTTTTGTTTTTCCGGTACGGAAATAGCTCTTTTGTCTCTCTGCTATATTTTTAATGTCTTCCATAAGTCTCTCCCATCTACAACATCTGCCGCTTGTTAGCAATACTGGAATTTTGACCCAGGTCATCTCTAAACATTATAAGCTAAATTATCTCCCACATAAAACCTTTCCAGTTCTTTTACCTTAAACCTAAAAAGACGGTCTGAACTTTTGGGGATAACATAGGCTCATACATCATTACCGCATGATTTTCAGCAATGAAAGTATCAGCAACTACCTGGCCGTCTCCATCATATGCTATCCGGTTTATCACATTGTGACGCATATAGCCGCCCCACCATTCATAAGTGATCAAATGTTCCTGCTCGTAAACCTCGAAGGTATAGGCCGAAGGTTGCCTGGAACGCCATTGGCCGTTTAAATAATCGTCATCCAGCCCCAGCACTAACTGGTATTCGCTATCGGTATTGTTGCAAATCTGTAAATCAATATAATTATAAACAACGGTAGCGCCACAGCCAAAGGGTTGAGTTCGATCGGAATCAGGGAAGACATCATAGTTGTGCCTCCAGCGCTCCTTTACTGTTAAGGGAGTATGTAATGTCATCCAGTAAATCAGATTTGATAATTGGCACAAGCCCCCGCCTATGCCAGGCTCAAATGAACCATTGCACAATACCATCCCATTCAAGAATCCTTTGCTGCGGGTAGGCTTCCCAAGCAGGTACCAGAAGGAAAAAGTTTCACCCGGTCGTATGATAAGACCGTTGATAGCTTGTAGTGCCAGTTTTAAGTTAGTTATTTTGTTATACTGCATCCACATGTCAACATTACGCAACTTACGGACCAGGGGAGTTTTATGGGAGTAAATTAAATAGGGGAGACGAATATCCGGCTTTTTTAGTTGGGCATAATTTCGACCATATTTGATCCATGACAACCTGCGTTTTGCGGTAAAAAATAATTTGCCTAAATTGTGGCGAATCTTGGACCTGCTTTGTGGAGGATTAGATACTTTCAATTGTACTTGCTGCGGCATAGATGCACTTCCTTTAATTATGCAAAGTTACTTAAGGTATGTACCTTATGCTTAATTACACCTACTATGATTACTCCCATCTCAAATAAATCTTGCCTCCATATAATAGCATATATTTCTTGACAAACAAGGTTTATTGCAATAAACTCAAAGTAGGTCTATCCAAATAAACCTACGGGGGTCAATATATATGGAGCAGTATAAATTGTTTGATGCGGAATATAAATTTGTAAGCCTTATCTGGGAAAACGAGCCTGTGAATTCAACCCGGCTGGTACGGCTCTGCCTGGAACAGCTGGGGTGGAAAAAATCGACTACTTATACCGTACTGCGTAAACTGTGTGAGCGGGGCATCCTGCAGAATGAAGGTGCCCTGGTCACTTCTCTGGTCAAACGGGAAGATGTGCAAAAATATGAAAGCCAGGCGCTGATTGAAAAAGCTTTTGACGGGTCTTTGCCACGGTTTTTAACTGCCTTTCTCGGCGAAAGGAAGCTGTCTGCCGAAGAAGCGGAGGAACTGAAACGGATTATTGAAAGGGCGGAAATATGAACGTACTGCAGGAAGTTTTCACATATGTCTTAAATATGAGCCTGACTGCATCGTATGTGGTGGTTGGGGTTATGCTGGTTCGTCTGCTCTTTAAAAAGGCGCCCCGGATATTTATGTATGTTTTATGGTCAGCGGTATTTTTTCGGCTGGTTTGCCCGGTTTCCTTTACTTCTGATTTAAGTTTTTTCAATCTGGTTAATCTGGATATGGCACAAAACACAGGGATAACAGAGTACTTGCAGTATGATACGGCTGGCATGCCAGGCCCTGCTGCTGACAAAGGTGCCGGCAGTATTGGTGATACGATGAATGATGGATATGCTGGCCTGCAGGCTGAGGAGAATGCAGGTATGAACTCCGGTCAGACAATGCTGGGCGTTTTGAGCGTTATATGGCTGGCGGGGATAATTGTGCTGTTCTTCTACAGTGTTATTTCTTATGTCAGAGTAAAAAGGAAACTGAGAACCGCGACCCGGGTGAAGGATAATATTTTTGAAACGGACACCATCGATACGGCTTTTATATGCGGATTTATAAAGCCTGAAATATATGTTCCTGTGGGCGTGAGCGATGCCGATATGACATATATTGTGGCCCATGAACAAATACATATTAAAAGATTCGATTATTTGATCAAGCCTTTTGCGTTTCTGGTGCTGATTATTCACTGGTTCAATCCCCTGGTATGGGTGTCTTTTGCACTCCTGAGCCGGGATATTGAAATGTCCTGTGATGAGAGCGTGATCAGAGATATGGGGATGAAAGCCAAAACCGGCTATTCAGGTTCTCTGCTGTCTCTGGCGGCGAAAAAAAGTATCCCGGTAACCGGAAGCCCCCTGGCTTTTGGCGAAAGCGATGTTAAGGCCAGGATAAAAAATATACTGAATTATAGAAAACCGGCCTTCTGGGTCCTGGCGGCAGCAGCGATAGTTTGCTGCGTCGCGGTGGTGGGGTTGGTATCAAATCCCAAAGTTCCTTTTGATCTGGAAAAGACTAAAGCACAGGCCATGCTGTTTACAAGTGGGGAACAAGATTTGCTCAAGGTTGGGGAGACAGCCTTTGAACACTACTATTCTTCGTTTATGGGAGAAGATGTGCCGGAAGAGTACCGGATCACGGGCTATAAGCTTAACAAGGTTGCGCTTCTCGCGGGTGATGAAAAGGAATTCTGTGTGCGGATCGAGTCGGACTATTCTACGACAGGGCTCTACTTTATGAGCGCCAATGGCAGTTTCAAGCCTACGGATGCGGGCTATGAGTGTGAAGGCAATTACAGCGAATTTCGCATTAAAAGCCTTGGTAATGATGAATACCAGATCGTCAGCATCGGCACGGGCGGAGGGGGCCAGGGACTAGAACCCGGTGTGGAGCAGTATTTGAACATCATCATGTCCTCACCCCGGGAATCATCGAATCCCCAGGATTATATCGATGCCCATAAACAAGAGTATAGAGCCATTCTCGCCCTGGATACGGAGGCTCTGCCTTATTTATTCCGCGAGTTTGAAAAGGGCGGACAGACCGGGTTAAAGGGGCATATCATGGAGAGCTTATGCCGGACTATTCTGGGTGGAGAAGATATCAAGTATGCCAGTACTGATCCGCAGGATTGGTATGACACCTTTAAAGCACATATTCAGAAAATTGCGGACTTAAATTCACTGGAATGGGTAAAGGAAAACTGTCCGAAAGCTTCGCTGGTTTTGGTAACGGCCAATCAAGCGGATGAGGTTGTCACACTTCCTGATTTTATTTATGATGGAGTCGATGAGGTTGAAAAACTGGTATATGCTACGGAAACTGATAAATACTCGGACCCTAAGCGCGGTTTTACGGTTGTCGCTCCAAGAATTTTCGGAAGCTATGAGGAGGGTGAGCAGCTTAAGGTTTTCGTAACTACCTACAGCGCAACTTATAAGCTTCAAGACCATGTCTTATCCCAGCAGGGAGGAAGTGTGGTTCCGGCGGCAATCACTTATATCAAGGGAAATGATGGCCGTTATATTCTGAAGGATTATGAACAAGCCAGGGATGGTGCTGATTTTGCAGAATCCATCCGGAAGTTCTGTACCATGCCGGTATCAGGGTCGGAAATAGCTGGCCTGGCTGATCAGATCCTTGATCATTACGGAGATTACGAGGATATCCGCACCCTGCACAGGGAAAACCTGATCCAGCATTTAAAAGCCCATCAGCAAAACAATGTTACTCTTTATTCACCTTCAGTATAAAACCCAGGGGTGCAAGTTTGCACCCCCTGGGTTTTGAGAAGGAGAGATCCTGTCATGATTTGTTTGCGTACAGTGTCTATCCTTTTGACAGGCAGGTTAAGGTCGGGGGACACACCCGCCCTACTATATTTTAAACTGCATGATGAGCTGGTTGAGTTTTTCCGCATTTTCTGCCATCTTCTTGGCTGCAGTGTTGATGTCCATAGCTCCGCTGGCAGCTTGTTCACTGCCTTTGGCTATTTCCTGAGAGCTTGCTGCAGTCTGCTGAATAGTGGCGGCGGTATTTGCTATAGCGTGGTTGATTTCTTGAGCAGAGCTGGTAACGTCTTTAATACTGTTGGATACGTTTTGTACCAGGGCCGCAACTAGATCCGAATCTTCCTTATACTGCACACCTATAGCAACCATCTGATCATAGTCTTCGATTACCTCATCATTTATAAACGAGAGCAGTTCGTTGGAGTGCTGGGTCAAGTTCCCTATGGAGACCTGGACTTGTTTGGTTAAGGATTGGATATTCACTACCGCCTGCGATGAATCTTCGGCCAGTTTTCTAACTTCCTCAGCTACTACGGCAAATCCGCGACCCTGCTCACCGGCTCGGGCTGCTTCTATTGCTGCATTGAGGGCCAGCAGGTTAGTTTGGTCAGCGATGCCTGCTATACTTTGAGCCAGGCTGGAAATTTCATCTACTACTTTTGCTTCCTGGATAGCCTCAATTACAGCATCTTTGATTCCATTGTACATGCCCTCGGCCTGTTGGCGTGAATTTTGTGCCTGCTGCTGAACTTTGGAAGCTCGCGCTTCTATTTCTGTTGACTGCTGGTAGCCCTGCCTGGTTTGTTCTTCTACCTGTTCCAGGGCTGCACCTATTTCCTGTCCCGAAGCATTTATTTCTTCTGCTGCCGCCGATACTTGCTGCATACCAGCTGCTATTTCTTCTGTAGATGCGGACACTTCCTCCATGCTCGCACCTATATTTTCAGAGGAGGCCGATAATTCTTCACTTGCAGAGGCTACATCATTAGATTGAGCTGCAATTTCCCGTATAATTTCTCTTATTTTTATGTTGATCTCATTAAATGCCCTGGATAAGTCACCAATCTCATCTTTGCTTTCCAGAAAGGCAGGTGGAACGTCTACACTGAAATCACCAGTGGCCATAACCCTGGCATGGTCTGCTGCCAGAACAATGGGACGAGAAATAGGTCGTCCGATAACAAAGGCTAATCCTAATCCTAGCAAAAGAGCCAGAATGGAGGCTATGAGTGAACTGTTTCTTAATCCTTCTAAACCAGCCATAACCTCACTGCGTTCACATACAATGGCTGCTGACCATCCAGTGCCTTCGACAGGTGCAAATGCTATTTCATAGGTATCTCCATTAGATGAATACTGACCAAACTGGTTTTCTCCGTTTATCATGAGATTTTCCAGCTCGGCCAGGGGCGTTAGATTTTGATCTGTTTTGGCCTTTTCTATGATATTATCCATCCCGGTAACCAGGCTGAAATCAGGATGAGCAATTTTGGTTCCTGTTCCATCCAGCATATATGCATAACCGGTGCTGCCAAAAGTAATGTCATTGGTAATAGTACTTAATACTGAAATATCCAGGCAGCCTACTAAAACTCCATTTATGGAGCCATTGTCCTGAATAGGGCAGCTGATAGGGATTAAGATAGAGGAGTCAATTTTGGAAATAATGGGGTCATTCATGCTGCTCTGTCCGGACATGGCTTTGGTAAAATACTCCCGATCTTCGATATTGACCACATTACCGTCGATAGTTTTCATGATTCCATCGGTGGATGCCACTCCTATTAGCTTATATCCCAGACGTTCATTCTCTGCTTGCAGGGTCGGAAATTGTGTTTCCCAATTCATATCTTTTATTTCACTGCGTGCTGCGATGGATTCCAGAACAGCTAATTGAGCCTTTACTCCCCTGGCTATGAGTTTGGCTGCGTCCTCTGCTTTGCCGGGCAGGGTTTCTTCAATGCTGGTCTGCAGCATTTGACTGGAATTGTAATATGAGACTCCGCCCAGTGCAGTACATACAATTAATACAATAATACCTATTGAGACCATTAAACGTTGATTGATACTATGCAGTTTAATCCACCCCTTTAATTATTTTCTCTCCCAAGTGTATATGTGACATAAATTCTATAAAAAATATTAATTTAGTATAAATAACCCCCTTTTATATATAATTTAGTACTAAGCTTCCTATGCAATAATAATGCCACCGTTACAGGAGAGTTGCGAAAGAGGGTATAATGCCATTATTTAGAGTTTATAAGAGGTTTGAATAAATAGACGAGGAATGAATTGAGGTTGGACAAAAATGTCCGATTAACAAATGTGTATTACAAAATTGTTGCTATTTAAGGTTAGAGCGGCTGATGTCCCATTTCTTTAACTTGTATGAAAGGGAGCGGGTGGAAATATCAAGATACCTGGCGGTGTTACTGATGTTCCCGTTATGAATTTCCAGTGCTCGTGTGATTATATCTCGATTTATGCTCTCAAGTGGTAATCTGTCTGCGCACAAATCAAATTTAATATAATCAAGACTGTGGGCAGGCACCGGGTTTTTATTTTTGATCTGGGGATCACCCCGGATAATGTCCAGGTGTTTTTCCTTTAAAATAGTATCATTGTGAAAGAGTGTGACCGAATCAATCACACTGCGTAACTGCCTTATGTTACCGGGCCAGGGGTGAGAACGCAGCAGTTTGGCTGATGCATCACTTATACTGACAAAATCCTTTTGCCTTTGCTTGGAAAACTCCTTAAGGAAAACCTGGGCCAGAGGAATGATATCTGCAACTCTTTCACGAAGAGGAGGTACCTTCAGGTAAACGGTATTGATACGATAAAATAAATCTCTTCTAAATCGATTCTTGTCAACAAGCTCTTCAATGTTCTTATTGGTAGCACAGATTATGCGTACATCATTTTCAATCTGCTTCAATCCACCTAAACGATAATACTTTTTTTCCTGTATTACCCGAAGTAATTTCGCTTGTAACTTGAGCGGCAGTTCGGCTATTTCATCCAGGAAAAGAGTGCCTCCTTCAGCTAAATCTAGTTTGCCCCTCTTTCCGCTGCTGACTGCCCCGGTAAAAGCGCCGGCATCATAGCCAAAAAGCTCACTTTCGAACAAGCTGTGGGTGAGGGTTGAACAATTGATGGCAACAAAGGGGCGATAGCAATCATAGCTGTCATTTTCAAAATGTATATAGCGGGCAACTAATTCCTTTCCGGTACCGGTTTCGCCTTCTATTAGAACAGGAATTCCGCGGTCAGAATGCAGGAGCGGGGCCAGCTCATAAATCTGCTTGACAACAGGAGAATTGAGAAATACCGGGCCAATCCCATCGATTAAAATATGTGGTACATTGGTTTGACGCATATCTAAAGACACTGGCTTGGAAGGAGTTGTCAGGCTATTGAAATCAGGAATTTTCTTGTTATAGTTCAGGGCGGCTTGATTTATGGTCATATGAAGATATTCCAGATTGATGGGGTTAAGCAAAAAGTCATAGACCCCTTTGCGTAAAGCCTCAATTACACAGTTGGCATCAGCATTTGCAGAGAATAAAATTACCTGGGGTTTGAATGGGTATTTGGACTGATTGATTTTATCCAGCAAATCCAGACCGTTTATTACTGGTATATTTACTTCGGCCAATATTAACTGGAAATCGGCTTTATAATATTTATCCAGGGCTTTACTTCCGTTGTCAGCAGTTGCAACCTGGTGGCCCAGACCGGTTAAGAAATTTTTAAGATAGTTAAGATTCTGCTGTTCCTGGTCTACCAATAATATATGCACTTTTCTACCCCTTCCATGGACTATAAACAGCAAATGCGGCAGTAACAAGTCCTATATCCTGCTAGCAAATTTAGCGCTGCTGCAGGCTTTATCTTTAGTACCCGGGTTCCAGGTTGATCATAAGATACCAGGTGAGTTTGCTTGCTATTAGAGGATGAACCTGCTGGATTGACCGTTTGGAGTAAGCTTTGATGCATAATTGTTCATTCTAACTCACTTGTATTATTATCCTCTGACATAGTTGTTGGTTTTAGGTGTATGTCCAATAGTGAATAGAATCAATATACTTTATTTGCTTATTAAATACAACCAATTGATATACGGTTTTATTTTATTTTTAATATGTATAATGTATCTGAATGGGTAATTTGAAGACAGTCTGGTCAGTGACTTGGCTGGTATTGTTAATAAATAGATTTAGATATAATAAATCTGGGGCGAGGTATTTAAACCTTCGCCCCAGATGTTTACACGATATCGAATTCGTCTATCTGTGTGGTGATCAACCGGGCGCTTACTTTTTCAACCAGCTCTCCCCCGGTCCCTGAAAAGATGTTCTTGGTGATAATGTTATCCATTGCTGCTGTTACTTCCGCGTCAGTTGCATCGCTCCTGGCATCTTCAACACGGATTACATGTTTTTTGTCTAGTTCAGTGGCAAATGTCATCTCCAGGGTTCTGCTCGTTTCACTCAATAGTTCTCCTCCTTATAGTTGAAGAAATTAGCTTTACGATCTCATCTAAACCGCTGTCATTATAACCCGGTCCCTGATGAAAGAAAGGCGGTAATTAGGGATGCATCCCTGGCTTCGGTTATTAGATGCTCGCTATTCCTCTTCTATTTCGCTAGAGTCATTGCGCTGGATGGAAAGATTGGTCTTTTCCTGCAGTCCTAAAAGGCTCTGGGCTACCGAAAAAACATCTTCGCTATCTGCTGCTGTTTTAACATATCTGTAGACCCGATTCTTTTTTAACTGCTGCCCAGTTGCTCCGATGCCATTATCCATGACTAATACCATTTCGCTGGTCACCGGTATAGTTATTACTGCCAAGTAATAAACCCCCCGTAGTGTTTTAGAAGCCTCATACGAGACCTCTGATATAATATATGTTAAATTGTGGAATATGTTCTAATTAAAGGTGAGTAAATTCTCTGAAGGGATGATAACATTATAAGTATATGCAGCACTTATTCTTAAATCCTATATTAATAGTAGTGCTGCAATATGATACAGAAAGATTGGATATTAGTCTTGGAGAAGACAATCCAATAGGGAAGGCAGGGATATTGGGTAAATGGAAAAGAATGATCTTGATCAAGTGGTAAGTGTTCTGGCTAATTCTCGTAATACCATAGTCGTAACTGGTGCGGGAATCAGTACCGAGGCGGGTATTCCTGATTTTCGGGGACCGGATGGGATATACCGAAAACTGGGAGAAAACCAGGTGATGAATATCATCAATATAAATGCCTTTAATCGTAATCCAGAGGAGTTCTATGCCTTTTACCGCCAGCATTTTGTATTCCCGCCTGCAGTACCTGGTAAGGCGCATCAGGTACTGGCAGATATGGAGAAAAAGGGACGGGTTAAGGGCATCGTTACTCAGAATATAGACAGTTTGCATGAAAAGGCGGGCAGCCGAAAGGTTATCGCCATTCATGGTACAGCTGATCGTTACATATGCAGAAATCGCGGGTGCCAGGTAGTTTATGGTGATGAATACGTCAAGAGTTATGAGGATATAGTTCCGCGCTGCAAAAAGTGTGGAAGTGTTTTGAAACCTGATGTGGTGCTGTTTGGTGAGAATATAAAGAATTATGTAGAAGCTCGGGATATGATACTGGGAGCTCAGGTATTAATAGTTATTGGTTCATCTTTGACTGTTTATCCTCTGGCTGGTTTTGTTAAGGAGTTTTCAACTTTTTATCAGGATTTGATTATTATCAATAAAGGCCGTACCCAGCTGGACCATGCAGCCCTTCTGAAAATTGACGGGGGGCATACCGGAGATACCCTGGAGGAGATAAACCGGCAAATGGATCTTAGAGGGAAGTAGGGCAGAACGGTGCCAGGCACCGAAATTGGGGCCACAGTAAAAACGTCTCCTTGTGGCCTGTCCTGTTAAGAAAGGGGGAAGTAGTATGGTTGGTATCTTGAAGGTGAAGCGGACAATAGGATGGCCGTCGCTGATTGCTGCGATAATTCTTACCCTGGGGGTTGGCGGGTTAAGTTCCATTTTAACCAGCAATGCATTTGAGGCTTATAAAGCGCTGCAACAGCCGGAGTTTGCTCCGCCGGGCTGGATTTTTGCCCCGGTCTGGACTTTATTGTATATTATGATGGGTATTGCTGCCTATCGTATATTTATGTATGGTCTGGAAAGAAGAACTGTACGGGCTTCATTGTGGGTTTATCTGCTGCAGCTGGTATTTAATTTCTTCTGGACCTTGATTTTTTTCCGCTGGGAATTAAGAGGTCTTGCCTTTGTGGAAATACTTATATTGCTGGTATTGATTGTGACAAACACCTGGCAGTTTATTAAAATAGACCGGCTGGCGGGTTTGTTGATGGTTCCTTATGTATTATGGGTAGCATTTGCTTCGGTTTTAAATTTCAGTGTATGGATTATTAATATAATATAAGGAACGGGGACACACCAGGGCTAAGCAACACTGAGCTTTCGAAGTACATCTCACGGATGGTAGGAAGTATCGCGCGAATCTCATGTCAAGGAAAGGGGACACACCAGCCCCTGGGGAACCTGGTGGCAGGAATGTCCCTGAGTATACGGAGCTTTCGGGGTACACTTCATGGATGGTGGGCAGTGAATATGGGAGTCTCAAGCTAAGGAAAGGGGACACACCTACCCTTGGCGTTCCAGGTGGTAGGAATGTCCCCATTGTGTGTTAAGAAACTTTGAATTGGAGTATCAGGTTGTTTAGTATTTCTGCGCTTTCGGCCAGTCGGGCAGCGGTAGAATTGATCTCGGAAGCAGCCGTTGCTGCAGTTTCTGTGTGTCGGGCTATTTCCTGGGATCCTGCATTGGATTGTTCGATGGTAGCTGCAGTAGCCTCTATAGCACGGGTGACGTCCTGCATGGAGGCCATAATATGTTGGATATTCTTGCTGGTATCCCCGGTCAGCTGGGTAAGCATATCGGCATCATCAGAGTAGTATTTTCCTGCGGTGGTCATACGTCCGAGGTCTCTGGTAACATTGTTGTTAATGAACCCGAGTAGTTCCTCGGTGTTTTCCGTAAGGTTCATTATAGAATTTTGTACCTGCTGGGTTAGGCTTTGAATAGCATCGACCGAGTCAGCTGAATCTTCCGCTAGTTTCCGCACTTCTTCAGCTACCACTGCGAACCCTTTGCCGTGTTCACCAGCCCGGGCGGCTTCTATGGCTGCATTAAGAGCCAGCAGGTTAGTTTGATTGGCTATCTCTGCTATTTTTCCAGCCATTCCGGATATTTCGTTGATTACTTTAGAATCTTCAATGGCCTTTTCAACTTTACCGCGAATACTGCCATATATCTGGTTGGTTTCGTCCAGAGACTTCTTAGATTCATCACGAGTATAAGCGGCCCGCTTTTGAACCTGAAGAGAATTTTCGTAGCCCTGGTCAGCTTCATTGTTTACCTGGGCTAAAGTCGCGGTAATCTCTTCCGATGAGGCGTTAATTTCTTCCGCTGCTGCAGATACTTCTTCCATTCCAGCGGATATTTCCTCTACTGCTGCTGAAGTCTCCTGCATACCAGTGGCGATGTTCTGACTGGATGCGGAAAGCTGCTCGCTGGAAGCCGCCACTTCTTGGGAATTGCGCGCAATATCGATAATCATGTTCTTCAGATTGTTAATCATATTATTCATGCTGACCAGCAAGTGACCTACTTCATCTTTCCGGTTCAGCATGGATGCCGGGATCTCTACAGTAAGGTCATTCTGGGCTATCTGTTCGCTATAGCCGGCAGCAGCAGATATAGGTTTGGCTATCTGTGCGCCCAGCCAGAAGGCTATCAAAGCACCGAGCAAAAGAAAGGCCAAGGAGGCAGCCATAGTCTTTTGGGACATATTAGTAATACCGGCCATAACTTCATTTTTCTCCCCGGTAACTGCTACTGACCAGCCAGTGCCTTCTACTGGCGCATAACCCATAAATTTGGTTTTGCCATCCGTCCACAGATACTCACCAAAACCGGGTTCTCCAACCTTCATTTTTTCCACATGGGCAATAAGGTCAGCAAGTCCGCTGTCAGCAGGATTATACTGGTCGACTACCAGCTGCTGGTTGGGGTGGGCGATGACGGTTCCTGCTTCATTACACATATATGCATAGCCGGTCTCTCCAAAAGTTATTTCTGCTACTTTCTGAGATAACACTCCTGCATCCAAAGCTGCTACCAGGACTCCTTTTATCTTCCCGGCGTCATCTTTGATGGGAACTGCCAGAGTAACTACTACACTGGAATCTACCTTACTTACTAAGGGATCTGATATGTTGGACTGACCTTTTAAAGCTTTCTGGAAATAATCCCGGTCTGCCATATTAAAGGCAACTCCGGTGGTGGTTAAAGCGTCTCCATTTGGGGCAGCTGGCCCGCACATGATATACTCCAGCCTGGAGTTTTCCTTTTTCAGCAGCGGCATCTGTTGTTCCAGGTCCATAGTCTTGATTGTTTCATTAGCAGCCAGAGTCTCAATGACTGCCAGCTGCTTACTTACTTCATCAGCTACCGCCTGAGCTGCATCTTCAGCTTTGGTAGATACCTGAGTGTTAATGTTTTCTAATATGGTTTGTGAAGCCAGGCTATAACTGATCCAGCCCAGTCCTCCACACACCAGAAGAACCAGAATCACTACATACACGGTCAACTGTGCTCGTACACTTCTCATTATATATCTCTCCCTCTTCGTATAAGTGCGTCCAGTTTAGGCTGTGTTGTGATGTTTTTAAACTACCTATGCTATTGCTTTTAGCTGGACTCTTATTAAGTATAATCCCCCCATTTTTTACTTAAGTAATACCCCCCCTTCACTAAGGTCCAATTATTACCACCCAAATAAGACCCAAACGTAGTCTATTTATTAAGATTTCTTCACAATTCGAGACATATCCTGCTAATTTTGTGAAAATACAAAAAAATAATAGAAAATAGGGACTAAAAGTACCTGGAATAAAAAAATTAGGGCGAGGAAGAGGGGTGGACCAGCTTGGGAACACGGAGGATTGCATGAATGATGGGGATAGAGGGGACACACCAGGATGAGACTACTGAGTTCTCCAGACGATCTAGCGATGGTGGGAAGTAGGTTGGAATTCTCAAAATAAGGAAAGGGGACACACCAGCCCTTGGGGAGCTTGGCGGCAGGAATGTCCCCGTGGCAGGTTGAGTGGTTTTTGAGAATAGTAGGAAATGGGGACGAGGGTCTCAGGTTAAGGAAAGGGGACACGCCTACCGGTTAAGGTCAGGGGACACACCAGCCGGTTAAGGTCAGGGGACACACCAGCCCTTGGGGAACCTGGTGGCAGGAATGTCCCCATTATGTGGCGGCAGGAATGTCCCCATAATGTGGTGGCAGGAATGTCCCCATAATGTGGTGGCAGGAATGTCCCCGTGGCAGGTTGAGTGGTTTTTGAGAATAGTAGGAAATGGGGACGAGGGTCTCAGGTTAAGGAACAGGGACACACCTACCCCTATGTTCCTGGTGGCAGGAATGTCCCTGAGTATGTGTCCCGATTACAGGCAGTAATGTCCCAGTATTATATAGGTTATGCGATTTGAGCTTGAGATTTGTCCTTGTCGTTCGGGAATAGTTCTTCCAGGGGTGGTTCGACACCGGTCCTATTAACATCGCTCATGACGGCTCTGCCTTTATTGCTGCTTTCGTCCAGTTTGAACTGCTGCATGAGTTCGTATAGAATTCCAGCACTTTCGGCCAGTCTTTCCGAAGCGCTGTTTATTTCCATGGCAGCGGTAGCTGCAGTTTCAGTGTTGCGGGCAATTTCCTGGGAGCCGGCACTGGCTTGCTGGGCGGTTGCAGCAGTAGCTTCAATGGCTCGAGTGACTTCCTGCATGGAAAGCAGCAGCTGATTCATATTTTTGCTGGTATCTGATGTAAGGTCTGACCAGGTATCTGCATCCTGACTATAATATCTGCCGGCATCAACGGTACGGCCATAGTCAATGATTACGGTGCCGTTGATGAATTCCAGCAATTGGCTGGTGATATTGACCAGGTTTTGCAATGCTCCCTGTACCTGCCCGGTCAAGCCGTGAATTCCTTCTACAGTGGAAGAAGAATCTTCGGCCAGTTTTCTAACTTCTTCAGCTACAACTGCAAATCCTTTGCCGTGTTCACCAGCTCGGGCAGCCTCAATGGCTGCGTTTAAAGCCAGGAGGTTAGTCTGGTTGGCGATATCGGAAATGTTTACGGCCAGACTGTTAATCTGATCTATTACCTTGGCTTCTTCTACAGCTTTTTCCAGCTGGACTTTGATTCCGGTATATATTTTTTCAGATTTATCCTTGGCTTCAGTAGCTTCCCGTTCTGTATACCGGGCCCGTTTTTTAATAGGTACCGAATCTTCAAAGCCTTTCTGGGCCATTGCATTAACCTCAATAACCGCTGATGTAATTTCCTCGGTTGAGGCATTAATCTCTTCGGTGGCTGCTGATACTTCCTGCATACCAGCGACTATTTCTTCTACTGAAGCTGAAGTTTGCTGCATGCCGGTAGCAATATTTTCGCTGGATGCTGCCAGTTGATCACTGGATGCCGCTACTTCCTGGGCGTTCAAAAGGATATTGCTCATGGTTATTTTTAAACTCTTTACCATATTATCAAGGCTGCGGGCCATTTCGCCTAGTTCGTCGGTTTGCTTCAGATATTTTTCTTCAATCTTTACAGTGAGATCCCCTCCGGCTATTAAGGCAGCATGCCCTGAAGCCGCCCTGATGGGGTTGGATATGACTGTTCCTAACCAAAAAGCAACTAAGGAACCGAGAATAATGAAGGCCAGCGCAGCAAAGATGATGTTGAGTTTCATTTTTTCTACTCCGGCCATTAGTTCACTTTCAGGTGCAGTGACCGCTATTGACCAATCCGTATTTGGCACTTGAGCAAAAGACATTAGTTTAACAGAATTGTCAGTCCAGGTGTATTTGCCAAATCCGGACTCGCCGGCAATCATTTTGTCAACCAGTACCAGCAATTCAGTTACATTGTTTTTGCTGTCCTGGTAAGGATTATAGGTATTGATCATGTCGTGATTGGGATGTGCAATTACGGTCCCCTCTTTATTAATCATATATCCATAACCGGTTTCGCCAAATTCAAGGTTTTCAACCACATGGCTCAAGACTTCGGCATCAAATATAGCCGAGAGGACTCCCACGATATTGCCTCCAGCATCCTTAATGGGCGCTGCGGCCACTACGATAAGGCTGTTAGTTACCTTGCTGATTAATGGTTCAGATATGTTGGATTGTCCTTGCATAGCCTTTTTGAAATATTCCCGATCGGCACCATTGGAAAGTGACCCGTCAGTTCCATGAAAAGTACCGTCTTTTTCCATAAGTCCTATCATCGAATAGCCCATTCGGTTACTTTCGGCCTGTAAAACAGGCATCATCTGGTTTACATCCATGCTCTTAACTACCGGCGTTGAGGTCAGAGTTGCCAGGGTATTTACGTTAGCATCTACCTGCTGGCTGACCATGGCGGCTACATCTTGCGCCTTGGCCAGTGCGCTTCCCTCGATTGATTCTGCCAGTGATTTGGATGCCATATTATATGCAATCAATCCGCATCCCGAGCATACCAGAATAACAACCATTACAACATAAACCGTTAGTTTTGTACGCAAACTTCTCATTACACTCGCCCTCCCATTTTTACATTCTCCCGTCGCTTCCTCGCCATTAATTAATTGGCACTAAAAATAGTAAGACTAACTTATTTGGCATACAACATAAATATATTTTATATTTTTCGAATTAAACAAGGAAATACTTTAATTTAATAGACTAAAATCCTATATTATCAAATTTATTATATATAATCGGCATCATTTAACATGCCCGGGAACATACTGGAAGAATCAGGGAGAGCGAAAAAGGAGGAATGGAGCGGAAGATGTCGAAACTTGCAAAACAAATCACATTATGGGATAATGATGATGACCTTCATTTTCATTCTAATTTATATTCTTATGAAACCCGTGCACACGGGTTTTTTTGTCGGGCAAACTACTCCCCTGGGGAAAGAGCAATTAAGAGTTTTAATGCGGGTTCAGATTTGCAGATATATAAAAAATGGCTCACTCAGCAGTGAACCATCTTTAAGTAGAAGAGCAGCGATTAGTCCATGGGCCCGCCTTCCCAGTATTGCCTAACTTTCCGTAAGCCATAGGCTCCGAAATAGAGACCATTGACAAACGCTAGAGGGATGGCCATGGCTCCAAAGGTATTAAATTTCTGTTTAAGATCTTCCTTACCGTCAGTCGTTCTGTATCTAGTCAATTGTATCCCTCCTTTCTTTTATTTTTAACAGTTAGGAGAGAAATATTGCAGGATATAATTATCACTTTTTGTTACTTACGGTAGGAATGACTTTAAAAAACAGTAGATACAATAATGTTCCGCCAATTAAGAGAATAAAAAATAAACTTAATATTTTAATAAACATAAAGCAATCACCCGTATTTAATTTATACTAAAATTTGCTTATTAATACATTATAAAAAGATTGGATTTGCAGATAGGAATGGATATGGAGCTCCTCGCTGGATAAACCGGCTGCCGGACAGATGAGGCGCATTTAATTGACTTAATATTCCGGCAGACGGGAGCTTAGTTGAAGGGCACTTCTTCTTCCTGAATCGGTCGGGTGATCATAATGGTTTTTAAACGAGATAAATCTATCTCACGAGGATTGGGGATTCGTTTTTTGTCTTTATCAAGTACTATTTTAAGTTTGGGTCGGGTGGGGTTGTTCTTATTGGCGTCTACAACTATACCAATATCGCCGGTGGTAAGCTGTACAAAGCTTCCTATTGGATAAATGGCTACATTGGATTTTAAAGCCATTACACAATCATAATCCAGATAACTGCCAGCCATGCGGGTTAAAATATTTAGAGCCTGATTAACATTATAGGCAGGTCGATATGGCCGGTCTGCTAAAAGAGCATCATAAACGTCTGCTGCTGCTACTATCCTGGCATGCTGATGTATGTCATATCCAACTAGTCCACGAGGATAACCATTTCCGTCCCATCGTTCATGATGCTGGTAGGCAATGTGAGCTGAGAGCAGAGATATTTCCATATATTCTCTAAGTATATTAAAGCCATATTCAGTATGCCGCTTTATTTCATTGAACTCTTCCGGAGTCAGATCACCAGGCTTGTTAAGTACTTCCTTATCAATTTTGGTCTTGCCAATATCGTGCAGCAGTGCCCCCACTCCAAGTTCCTTGAGTTTTAGCTCGTTGTAACCCAGGGTAAGGGCGGTAATAATAGAAAGAATGCATACATTAACTGAATGACCAAAAGTATAATCATCAAAGCTCCGTATGTCAGTAAGATGAACAAGTATATTCTTGTTATCCAGTAATTCATCTATTATGTTGTTTACTATGTTTTTTACAGCATGGACATTGAAATTGCTTTTTTTCTCCAGGTTAACGAAGCTGCTTTTTATGACCTTGACAGTTTCAGCCCTGGTTTTCTCTGATACAATATCGTTTATTAATACTTCATCGTCTAGCAATCCGTCTTTAATAAAGATAGATGCAATGCCTAGTTCACCTAGTCGTTTAATGTATTTCTCTGTCAGAGCCATACCGGAACTAAGCAATATACGACTATCACTGTCGATTATTGTCCGTGCTACGATCATATCTGGTCTTAAATTGTCAGTTTTAATTCTTCTCACAAAATCACCTTTATGCTAAAGCTGATATATTATATCGAATAAAAAGGCATATTACCTTAATTTCGTTATGCAGAAAATACTTCCTGCAAATAAATGAACAATATTTTCAATTGTTAATCGAGGAGAAATAACATATATTTAGTTAGTATTACATCTATAGTATCTCCATTAACCTATCCTTAGGAATGACGGATTAAAGGATGAGTTGCTATATCAAAGGCAAAATGGTACATTACATGTAAATAGAGGCGACATTACCACAGGAGAATAATTATGAAGAAACCAAAAAATTTCTTTCCCCGGCCTGTTTTGAAAAGCTTTGTCGATGATATAAAAAAATTAGTAGGAAATAACGAAGGCCGAATGATCATATTAGAAATGATGGAAGATATACCGTATGAACTAAGACCTGATCTCATACAGAACCTTAGTTCATTTTACGACCCGGACCTGGTTGGCTTTTTTTATCTGTTAAGATTAGAGTACGGCCGGGAGTTTGAAGTTGTATGCAACCGGGTTTTGGAAAAGTATAGTATGGCTGGAATTGATACTACTCCACCTCAGATATTTGCGGGGGTGTTCCAGGGTGCTTATGCTAGCATGACCCGTCACTGTGGCCGCCTTGCTGTTGATGTAGCCTGGTCTACGGGAAATAATAAGGTGCAGGCCGAATGTTTCTATTTGACTTTCAATCCGGATGGTATTCACAGCTTTTTTCTGGTAGAAGGAATGAATGAGCATCGATATGAGTCGGACCGTAAATTTTTGAAAGATATGGTTCCGCTGAGTTTTGAAGAAGTATGCTTTCTAGTATCACGGGCTTATGATTATAATATTCGTCACATGAGCAAGCCTGCGCCGGGCCGGTTTCTATATAACAAATATTTGAATCAGATGGCAAGATTCTCGAATGACTGGCAGAGAAAGCTTATTGATAAACTATCCATAAGATTAACTCCAAGACAGATAGTCAACAGCCTCTTTCATGCTGTTAAAAATCAGGATATTGACTATGTGTATGCTGTGCTCCCGGGAGGGAGCTATTCAGAGAAAGGCGGATTGGATTCAACATTGCTGCTGCAGGGTAACATGCTGGTTGAAGGTGGAGTCACTGATGCCCAGGGAAATCATGAGCATGTTGGTATCAGCGCTTATGCCATAACTCTAGAAGAACGTCAGCTTCTCCGCCATGAATATGAAATTAGGTTGGCTCGAAATGCTGATCGGTCCTGGCATATCGACTACATGAAAAATATTGGCACCGAAAAAGTGGGACCTAATGCCTCCATCAATCCTTTTGATAAAGAGATATTCTGCCGTGTTTATGAGATTATCAATCTTGATCTTTTATTTGACATCATTGACAAAGTAGACGATATAAGGGAGGTCAAAGAGCTGCCTTATGGAATGCATATGCGTATTACCTGCAGTGAAGAGGATTTTACCACGCCTGTTTCAATTTTAAGCGATGTTCTGGCTGATCTGGTTATCAATGGTGAAGAATTTGTAGTCATGAGCAGAGACTATAATGCTATATTAGATTTTGATAGTATACTTACCCGTAATATAAATTATCCCGCAGTTAAAATGGGTGAATATGAAGTGAACGTATTGACAGCCTTCCGTTATCTGGGAGGACAGTATTTAAGGTTTGAGGATCTGCTGCTGCAAGATGAGGGTGACAGCATTTTTGAGGATGGAATGCGCTTTATAAGCACGCGTTATCTGGTCAAAGATCGCGATACGGTTCTTAAACAGATAAATTCTCTGGAAAACATCGCTTACAGCTTCACAGATGATTGTGATGTATTCTATCAGTTAGAAGGGGATGATGATGAGGGCAAATTTCTGGCGGAATATATGGTGGGTATGAATTGGATTACCCTGTCGACCTTTGGAGATCGCGATATGAACCAGGCCCGCAAGAATTTTGAAAATAAAATGTACGAGTGCCTGGAATTTGATGGCCTGGAGGTTCGAAAAGAGGGTATATTCGACATCCTGACTTCAGACTTAAAAAAGGAATATCCGGATTTGGAGCAGTTCCTTAAGGATGTATACTTGAACAAGTGGTTTAATTCCCGACTGCCTATTCTGCATGGAATGAGTCCTTCCGAAGCCTGCCAGACTGAGGAGGGAACCCGCCTGTTATGGGCCATGTTTAAAAGAATAAAAGATAAAAATAGAGGGAAATATCTCTCTGGTGGTCCGAAATATATTCAGCTGAATGAGTATATAAGAAAGTTAGAGCAAAAAAAACATAAAAACATATGATTACGCTATTGACACCAACCTGTGCTTTAAATATACTCTATAGATAACCATATAAATTAAGGCTATGACAGGAACTGACATGTGGAATCACTTGATAACAGAGAACCGGAAAGGCTGAGATCCGGGATCAATATTTCATGTGGTGCTCATCCTCGAGCCGCTATCTGAAAGGCATTCCAGCCTAGTAGGTGATGCCGGACGAAAAAAGTCCGTTAACAAGTAGGCATATGGTATTTATGTGCATCATAAGAGGTTGTGTTTTTACACGGCAACCAGGGTGGTACCGCGGGATATCCCTCTCGTCCCTGAAATTGGGCGAGAGGGTTTTTTATACATTTTTTTGGGTGATAACATTTAGAATTTTCTTAAAAAGGGGTGGAACATATGGCACTTAAATTTTATATTGATGGTGAGTATTATGATGAGGATAATGCCAGGGTGTCAGTGTTCGATTACGGTTACCTAAATGGAGATGGTGTTTCCGAAGGTATCAGGGCTTATCATAACAGCGTATTCCGACTTAAGGAGCATGTTGGCCGGTAAAATCATTCAAAACCACCATACTGCTTATCCTGCAGGTGTGGAAAGGAGAAGAAACGGATGAAAAGCGATATTGTTAAAAAGGGATTAGAAAAAGCTCCTCATCGTTCATTATTTAAGGCCCTAGGTCTTACTGAAGAAGAAATATCCAGGCCGTTAATTGGAGTAGTTAACTCTAAAAATGATATTGTTCCGGGACATATTAACCTGGATAAAATTGCCGAGGCGGTTAAGACCGGGATAAATATGGCCGGAGGGACCCCTATTGAGTTTCATACCATAGGGGTTTGTGACGGAATAGCCATGAATCATATCGGGATGAAATATTCCCTGGGAAGCCGTGAATTAATAGCTGATTCGGTAGAAATTATGGCTACTGCCCATGCTTTTGATGCTCTGGTATTTATTACCAATTGCGATAAGATTATACCCGGCATGTTAATGGCGGCTGCCCGATTGAACCTGCCTTCCATATTTATAAGCGGAGGTCCTATGCTGGCTGGAACTGCGAATGGCAGGAAGCTGAGTTTAACCCAGGTATTCGAAGGAGTAGGAGCTGCAGCTGCTGGGCGTATGAGCGCAGAGGAACTGGCCTATTTGGAAGAACACGCCTGCCCGAGCTGTGGATCATGTGCAGGTATGTTTACAGCTAATTCTATGAACTGCTTAACTGAGGCTCTGGGTATGGGGCTGCCGGGTAATGGCACCGTACCAGCGGTATTCTCGGAAAGAATCCGTTTGGCCAAGAAAGCTGGCATGAAGATAATGGAACTGCTGGAGAAGGATATTCGTCCTCTGGATATAATGACTTCCGATGCTTTCGTCAATGCTATACATCTGGATATGGCCATCGGATGTTCTACCAATTCTGTTCTGCACCTGCTGGCCATTGCCAGTGAATGTGGAGTTAAGATCGATTTAAACCTATTTAATGAAATTAGTTCAGTTACCCCTAATCTCTGCCGTTTGAGCCCGGCGGGACCACATCACATGGAAGATCTATACCGGGCTGGCGGAGTGCAGGCTCTCTATAATGAAATTAATAAAAAGGGCTTGGTAAAACCCGGCTGTATAACCGTTACGGGTAAGACAGTGGGAGAGAACATTGCCAGCCAGCCAGTACTGGATCATGAAGTCATAAGATCAGTAGATGACCCGTACAGTACTTCCGGTGGTCTGGCTATGCTATTTGGTAATGTCGCCAGTGAAGGAGCAGTGGTAAAGAGGAGTGCGGTAGCAGAAGAAATGATGCAGCACGAAGGCCCGGCCAGGGTTTTCAATTCTGAAGAAGAAGCTGTTCAAGCGATACTGGCCAACCTGATTAATTCAGGCGATGTAATAGTGATACGCTATGAAGGGCCCCGGGGGGGACCGGGTATGAGGGAAATGCTTACCCCAACATCAGCGATAGCTGGTATGGGACTAGATAAAGAAGTCGCTCTAATTACCGATGGACGTTTTTCAGGTGCTACCAGGGGAGCTTCAATTGGTCATGTCTCTCCGGAGGCCGCTGCCGGGGGTATAATAGCTCTGGTAGAGGAAGGCGATATGATACGAATAGACATACCAGCCCTACGACTAGAACTACTAGTAGATGATACGATACTAGCAGAAAGAAGAACCAGATGGCAGGAGCCCGACGCAAATATTAAGACCGGTTATATGAAACGATATGCTCAAATGGTACAATCAGCAAGTACCGGAGCAATCTTCAAGAAATAAGCCAGAACCTAACCGGTTTAGATAGCGGGCCACATGCTGGCCCGCTATTATGCTTTAAAGACGACTGCTAGACCCTAACTTACCGGGCTAACTCAGGATAAACATCATTTATCCGGGATTATAATATAAATGATTTTTAGATACTATAATTACTTATTAACTATTTTTAGCCTAAATAAAAATGGAGGTGATCGTGTGAAGTTAAAGGGAGCCGAGATCTTACTGCAGTGTTTGAAGCAGGAAGGCGTTGATACCATTTTTGGGTACCCGGGAGGAACGGTTTTACCGATTTATGATGCTTTATATGATTCTGATATCCGTCACATTTTGGTTCGCCATGAACAGGGAGCGGCTCATGCCGCAGATGCTTATGCCAGAGTAACTGGGAAAACGGGCGTATGTATTGCTACGTCAGGTCCGGGTGCTACTAACCTGGTTACCGGGATAGCTACAGCTAATATGGATTCTGTCCCCATGGTTTGTTTTACCGGGCAGGTGGTAAGTCCCTTGATTGGCAGGGATGCCTTTCAAGAAGCTGACATAACCGGTATTACTATGCCGATTACCAAACATAATTATGTTTTGGAAAGAACTGAGGACGTACCCAGGCTAGTAAAGGAAGCCTTTTATGTTGCTTCTACCAATCGTCCTGGTCCGGTAGTGGTAGATCTTCCCAAGGACTTTATGGAAAGAGAGATAGAATATGAGCCCTATAATTCGGAAATAAATCTTCGCGGTTACCGGGTTATGAAAGGATGCAATTATGGCCAGGTAGTTTCCGCGGCAGAACTCATAAATAAATCAGAAAGACCTGTTATTTATGCCGGTGGTGGAGTTATAGCATCAGAGGCTGCTGAAGAACTGAGACAATTGTCTGAGAAGCGAAAGATACCGGTAACCACTACCCTGATGGGAATGAGTGCTTTTCCGAGCAGCAATTATCTATCCCTGGGTATGCTGGGGATGCATGGTACCCGGTATGCTAACTATGCTATCGGGGAATGCGATCTCTTGATAGCAGTTGGGGTTCGCTTTGATGACCGGGTTACTGGAAAAATAGCGGAATTTGCTCCTCATGCCAGGATTATTCATATTGATATTGATGCCGCTGAAATTGGTAAGAATGTTGATGTACATATACCAATAGTCGGCCAGGTTAAGGAAGTATTACAGGCCATTAATAAGCGCATCGAAACAATAGAAGAATTTACTGAGTGGCACCAGATAATTGACCGCTGGAAAGCAGAATATCCATTGAGGTACGGTGCATCTTCTGAGGGACGCATTATGCCCCAGCATGTTATAGAAAAAATATCTGAATTGACCCAGGGAGAAGCCATTATAACTACAGAAGTGGGACAAAATCAGATGTGGGCAGCTCATTATTACAAGTTCAAAAACCCTCGTTCCTTTGTAACTTCAGGAGGACTGGGAACAATGGGATTCGGACTCCCGGCCGCTATTGGTGCCAAAGTTGCCTGCCCGGACCGTCCGGTTATCGATATTGCTGGAGATGGCAGTATACAGATGAACATACAGGAACTGGGCACCGCGGTAGCATACAAAATACCGGTCATTGTTTGTATATTAAACAACCAGTATTTGGGTATGGTCCGGCAGTGGCAGAGCTTGTTCTACGGGGGAAGGTTCTCTTATACTGATATAAGCAGTCAGCCGGATTTTGTTAAATTGGCTGAAGCATATGGAGCTATAGGGATGAGAGTCAAAAATACGCAGGAAGTTGATAACGCATTGAGAGAAGCTTTGAAAGTAACTGATCGACCGGTGGTAATTGATTTCTGGGTTGACCGTATGGCGGATGTATATCCCATGGTAGCGCCAGGTGAATCTCTGCTGAATATGCTGGGGGAGGAATAAAGCATGAAGAAACATACTCTAGCGGTAACGGTTGAAAATAGGCCCGGTGTATTAACCAGGGTAGCGACCCTGTTCAGGAGAAGAGGTTATAATATCGAAAGCCTGGCGGTGGGCGCAACAGAAAATCCCTCCATATCTCGTATGACCATAGTCGTAACTGGTGATGATAAAATTATCGAACAGGTCAGCAAACAGCTGTATAAATTGGTGGATGTCATAAAAGTAGTTGATATTACCGAAGAGCGTCTGGTTGAACGCGAATTAATCTTAATTAAAGTTAAAGCCGATCCCAATGTTAGATCGGAGATCGTGCAGCTGGTAGAGATTTTCAGGGCCAGGATTGTTGATATCGGGAAGAATACTCTCATTATAGAAGCTACCGGAGATTCAGGTAAAATGGAGGCTATTGAGGATTCTTTAAAACCTTTTGGGATATTAGAATTGGTAAGAACCGGTAAGATCGCTATTGTGCGCGGCCCCGGACACAGTATTTAGTTAAACCCGGGATAGATATCCCGTAATCTTAAATATTAAATAAATCAGGAGGATGATATTAATGGCAAAAATGTATTATGATGCAGATGCTAATCTAGATCTATTGAAAGGCAAAACTATAGCAGTAATGGGTTTCGGTTCCCAGGGTCATGCCCAGGCTCAGAACTTGCATGAGAGTGGCTTAAAAGTAATTGTTGGAATCAGAAAGCCTTTTGATGAAGCTACCCAGGAAGAATGGGATAAGGTAGTTGCAGCCGGCATTGAACCCATGACCGTTGCTGAAGCGGCTCAGGCTGCAGATATAATCCAAATACTGCTGCCCGACCAAACCCAGGCTGGGGTATATCATAATGAAATTAAGCCTTATCTACAGGAAGGTAATGCACTGGGATTTTCCCATGGATTTAATATTCATTTCGGTCAGATAGTGCCGCCGCCGTATGTTGATGTTTTCATGGTAGCTCCCAAAAGCCCAGGCCACCTGGTTAGACGTATGTATGTTAAAGGAGTAGGAGTACCAGGTCTGGTAGCAGTGGAGCAGGATTCCAGCGGAAAGGCTAAAGACCTGGCCCTGGCTTATGCCTGTGGGATTGGCTGTACCAGAGCGGGAGTAATCGAGACTAGCTTTCAGGAAGAAACTGAAACCGATCTCTTTGGTGAACAGTGTGTACTCTGCGGCGGGGTAGCTGAGCTGGTTAAAGCCGGTTTTGAGACGCTGGTTGAAGCAGGATACCAGCCGGAAATAGCTTATTTTGAATGTATGCATGAGCTGAAACTCATTGTTGACCTAATGTATGAAGGTGGTATGGGTTATATGAGATATTCCATCAGCGATACTGCTGAGTGGGGTGATTATATCAAGGGGCCGCAAGTTATCGGGGAAGAGAGCAGATATGCTATGTATGAGGCTTTAAAAGAAATTCAAGAAGGCAAATTTGCCAAAGAGTGGCTGCTGGAAAACCAGGTAGGCCGGCCTCAGTTTAATGCTCTCAGGAGACAGAACCGCGAACACTTGATTGAAGAAGTGGGAGCAGACTTAAGAGCCATGATGCCATGGCTGAAGGATACTAAATAAAGAGTAAGGAACGGGGACACACCTACCGGTTAAGGTCAGGGGACACACCAGCCGGTTAAGGTCAGGGGACACACCTACCGGTTAAGGTCAGGGGACACACCAGCCCTTGGGGAACCTGGTGGCAGGAATGTCCCTGAGTATAAGATTGGAGATTAAGGTCAGGAACCTTCTGACAATGGCGGGCTGTGGCTTGTAACTCTCAGGCTAAGGAAAGGGGACACACCTACCCTTGGGGTTCCTGGTGGTAGGAATGTCCCCTATATAGGAGGATTATTGGATGGAAAATAAGAACAGGGTATATCTTTTCGATACTACGCTGCGAGATGGAGAACAATCTCCTGGAGTAAGCTTAAATGAAGAGGAAAAACTTGAAATAGCTTTACAGCTTGCGCGTCTGGGTGTAGATATTATCGAAGCAGGATTTCCCGTTTCCTCTCCTGGAGATTTTAAAGCGGTAAGAAGGATAGCCAATGTTGTAAAGGGACCGGTTATTGCAGGTTTGTGCCGGGCTAATCGTATTGATATTGATAGGACTTGGGAAGCCGTTAAAGGAGCCGAGAACCCGAGAATACACACGTTTTTGGCTACCTCTCCCATTCATCTCAAATATAAGCTGCATAAATCCCGGGATGAAGTCCTGGTGCAGGCTGTAGAAGCAGTAAAATACGCCAAAAGGTACTGCAGTGATATTGAATTCTCGGCAGAAGATGCATCGAGAAGTGATCCGGATTATCTGGCCCTGGTAGTAGAAAAAGTTATAGAAGCAGGGGCAACTACTGTTAATTTGCCTGATACTGTAGGCTATGGAGTGCCGGAGGAGTTCGGGGCTTTTATTAAGAACATTATGAGCAAGGTTGCCAATGTAGATAAAACAATTATCAGTGTACACTGCCATGATGACCTGGGTCTGGCTGTGGCTAATTCACTGGCCGGGATATTAAACGGTGCCCGGCAAGTAGAGTGTGCGGTGAATGGTATCGGAGAAAGGGCTGGTAATGCTTCACTGGAAGAAATAATTATGGCCCTTTATACTCGTCATGCCTTTTATGATAAAGAGATTAATATAAATTATGGGGAGATTTATAGAACCAGCCGTCTGGTCAGTACGCTTACCGGTATGAGCGTTCAGCCAAATAAAGCTATAATTGGCAAGAATGCCTTTCTGCACGAATCAGGGATACATCAGGATGGAGTATTAAAAGAACGTTCCACCTATGAAATTATGAGCCCTGAACTGATAGGTTTGAGCCAGGCTAATTTAGTACTGGGTAAACACTCTGGCCGGCATGCTTTCAAAGACCATATGGCAGAGTTGGGCTATATTCTGGATGAGGATGAACTGGATAAAGCTTTCCACGGCTTTAAGGAGATTGCTGATAAGAAAAAACAGGTTACCAATGAGGATCTGGAAGCACTGGTTAAAGACCGGGTGTGGGCGATTCCAGAAAGGTTCAGTCTCACCTACCTGCATGTTTCCAGTGGTACTGCGGTCCTACCGACTGCAACTGTGAAGCTCCAGATAGACAACATGACTTTTGAAGCTGCAGCTACAGGAGACGGACCAGTTGATGCTGGCTGCAAAGCGGTAGATAGGATAACGGATATTTACGGGAGTATGCTGGAATATAAACTGAATGCCATTGGCAGCGGGAAAGACGCTCTGGGCGAAGTGCTTTCGCGCATTGAGATTGGCGGCAATATATATAACGGCCGGGGATTGAGCACCGATATAATAGAAGCCAGTGTCAAATCTTACATTAATGCGATTAATAAATACTATTATGAAAAACACCGGGATATTCAAAGCAATGGGGACATTTAAGCCCCGGGAAAGGAGCTGCTCTCATGGGAATGACAATTAGCCAGAAGATTCTGGCCGCCCATGCTGGAAGAGATTATGTTGAGCCGGGAGAACTGTTGAACTGTAAGCTGGATGTAGTCCTGGGTAATGATGTTACCGCTCCAGTAGCCATTTCGGAATTTAAACGACTGGATCTGGATAAGGTTTTTGACCAGGAGAAAATAGTTTTAGTTCCAGACCATTTTGCGCCTAACAAAGATATAAAATCCGCTGAACAATGCAAGATTATGAGGGATTTTGCTGGTCAGTACGGGATAAAGAACTATTTCGAAGTAGGGCAGATGGGAATAGAACACTGCCTGTTGCCGGAACAGGGATTGGTTTTACCCGGGGATTTGATTATTGGAGCTGATTCTCATACCTGTACCTATGGAGCCCTGGGTGCGTTTGCAACTGGAGTTGGTTCCACTGATATGGCCGCCGGAATGGCAACTGGAGAAGCGTGGTTTAAGGTACCGGAATCAATCAAATTTGTTTATTATGGTAAACTGCCGGAATGGGTAGGAGGTAAAGACCTCATACTCAACACTATCGGAGATATTGGAGTTGAGGGAGCTCGGTATATGTCTATGGAGTTCACAGGTGAAGTTATTAAAAGCCTGTCCATGGATAACCGTTTTACCATGGCCAATATGGCCATTGAGGCGGGAGGGAAGAATGGCATAATCGAGCCGGATAATATAACCCTGGAGTATATAAAAACCCGGGCTAAAAGGCCGTTTACCCTATTTAAATCGGATGAGGATGCCCTCTACTTTGAAGTAAGGGAATATGATGTTTCTGCTTTGGAGCCGATAATAGCATTTCCGCATCTGCCGGAGAATACCAGGTCGGTCAGTGAGGCTTCCGGAATAAATCTTGACCAGGTGGTGATAGGCTCCTGCACTAATGGGAGGATTGAAGATCTGGAAATTGCTGCCCGGATATTGAAAGGGAAGAAGATTCATCCAGAGATCAGAACCATAATTTTTCCAGGAACCCAGCAGATTTTTCTGGAAGCAATGCGCAGAGGATACATTGAAATATTCATCGAAGCCGGTGCAGCAGTAAGTACTCCCACCTGTGGCCCATGTCTGGGAGGGCACATGGGAATTCTGGCTAAAGGGGAAAAGGCCCTGGCTACTACCAATCGGAATTTTGTAGGCCGGATGGGCCACCCGGAAAGTGAAGTATACCTGGCCAGCCCGGCAGTTGCAGCCGCAAGCGCGATCAAAGGTAAGATTACTGCTCCCTGGGAAGTATAAGGAGTGATTGAGTGTGATTTTTTCAGGCAGGGTTCATAAATTCGGGGCCGATATTGATACTGATGCGATAATACCGGCCAGATATTTGAACACTTTTGACCCACAAGAACTTGCCAAACATTGTATGGAAGATGCTGATCCACAGTTTCCTGACAAGGTTCAGACAGGTGATATTATAGCAGCAGATAAAAATTTCGGCTGCGGCAGTTCCCGGGAACATGCCCCTATCGCCATAAAAGGGGCCGGTGTTTCCTGTGTGATTGCCAAATCTTTTGCCCGTATATTCTACCGTAATTGCATAAACATTGGACTGCCCATACTTGAGTGCAGTCAGGCAGTGGATGCATTAAAAGATGGTGATCAAGTCGAAGTAGACCTGGAAACCGGTAAAATAACTAATTTGAGGACTTCAGAGGAGTACCAGGCTATGCCTTTTCCTGAATTTATGCAGCAGATAATAGATAAGGGCGGGCTAATAAATTATGTCAAAGATAAATAGGTGCCAGGCACCGCTTGTTAACTTATTAACTGTCAAAGAAAGGTGATAAACAGAATGACGTCGACTTATAAAATCGCAGTTTTACCGGGGGATGGCATTGGAGTTGAGATCGTACCGGAAGCTGTGAAGGCTTTAAAAGCAGTAGCAGAGAAATTTGGCCATAAATTTGAGTTTACTGAAGCTCTGGTAGGGGGGGCCGCATATGATGCGGTAGGCCACCCTCTTCCGCCTGAAACTCTGGCAATATGCAAAAGTTCAGGCGCAGTACTTTTGGGAGCTATAGGGGGGCCGCAGTATGATGAACTGCCGGTACACCTTCGTCCTGAAATCGGAGCTTTATTGCCATTGAGGAAAGAACTGGCTCTGTTTTCTAATCTTCGTCCCTGCATGCTTTTTCCAGGGCTGCTTGAGGCCTCCACTATAAAAGAAGAAGTTATCCGGGGTGTTGATATAATGGTGATCCGCGAATTGACGGGAGGGCTGTATTTCGGAGACAAATATCGGGAAAAGACTCCTGATGGCGGACAAAAAGCTACCGATATACTAACCTACTCTACCTATGAGATCGAAAGAATTGTTCGCTTTGCTTTTGAGGTAGCGAGAAAGAGAAGAAAAAAATTATGCTCGGTGGATAAGGCCAATGTCCTGGAGTCTTCTCGTCTGTGGAGAGAAACTGTAAGCGGACTGGAAAAGGAATATTCGGATGTTGAAACCATACACATGTATGTAGATAATTGTTCTATGCAGCTGATCAGGGATCCCCGACAGTTTGATGTTATTGTCACTGAGAATATGTTTGGAGATATCTTAACCGATGAGGCATCCATGTTAACAGGTTCCATAGGTATGCTCCCTAGTGCTTCGATTGGTGGAGAGGTAGGGCTTTATGAACCATCTCATGGAAGTGCTCCTGATATTGCAGGACAGAATAAAGCTAATCCCCTGGCTACTATCTTGTCCGCTGCGATGCTCTTAAGATATTCATTTAGTATGGACAAGGAAGCAGAAGTCATAGAACAAGCAGTTACCAGAGTTCTAGAAGAGGGCTATAGGACCGGAGATCTGTTATCCTGCAGTACTGAAGAGAAAGAGATTAAATTACTTGGTACCAGGGAAATGGGCGATGTTATTGTGGAAAGAATAATGCTACTATAAAGAAAAGAATATTATTGGTTAATATAAGAGGAGGGCACAAATATTGGGAATATCAAATTGGTTGATGTAGCCATATATGATACTACCCTGCGTGATGGGTCACAGGGAGAGGGTTTGTCGTTCACTATTGATGACAAGCTGAAAATAGCAAAAAAGTTGGATTATCTAGGTATCGCTTATATCGAAGGCGGCTGGCCGGGCAGTAATCCTAAGGATTTGGAGTTTTTCCGACAAGCAGGAAATTTAGAGCTTCAGCATGCCAAAATTTCCGCTTTTAGTGCCACCCGAAAACCGGGAATAAGTATTAAAGCAGATAGTAACATCAAGGCAGTATTGGAGACTGGAGTCTCCACTGCTACAATATTCGGAAAAGCCTGGGATTTCCATGTTATCCGGGCTCTGGAAACTACCCTGGAGGAAAACCTCAAAATGATTCGCGATACCATTTCGTGTTTAAAAGACAAGGGAATGGAAGTTATTTTTGATGCTGAACATTTTTTCGATGGGTATAAAAATAACCAGGATTATGCTCTGGAAGTACTGGCTGCTGCTGCTAAAGCCGGCGCTGATTGCCTGGTTCTATGTGATACCAACGGGGGAGCTATGCCCTGGGAAGTTGCAAATATTGTGGACCAGGTTAAAATTCATAATACCATACCGCTGGGAGTACATGTACATAATGACTCAGGATGTGCTGCAGCCAATACCTTGATGGCAGTGGAACATGGCTGTGTACACATTCAGGGTACGATGAATGGCTATGGTGAGCGTTGCGGCAACGTGGACCTCTGTACTGTCATACCCGGCCTGGAATTAAAAATGCGAAAAAGGACATTGCCTCCAGGCAATTTAAAACGGCTGACCGAGGTATCACGTTATATCAGCGAAATAGCTAATATGCCCCATCACAATAACCAGCCTTATGTTGGCCACGGAGCTTTTGCTCATAAAGGCGGAATTCATGTAAGTGCTTTGTTAAAGGATTCGCTGACTTATGAACATATTAACCCCGAAGCAGTAGGCAATCATCGTCGGGTGCTGGTTTCTGAACTTTCAGGTCTTTCAAATCTCCTTTATAAAGCTCGTGAATTTAACATCGATGTTAACGAGTATGATGCGGAGACCCGTAAGGTTATAAAGCAGATCAAGGAGTTGGAAAACCAGGGTTTTCAGTTCGAAGGTGCTGACGCTTCAATGGAACTGCTATTGAGGAAAGCATTCAGGCAGTATGACGAATATTTCAAACTCAAGAATCTTAAGATCATCCTGGAAAAAAATGAAGAGGGCGATATGACGTCTGAAGCAATGATTAAAATTTCTATTGACGATAAAATCATACATACCGCAGCTGAAGGTGATGGGCCGGTTAATGCTCTGGATAATTCTCTGCGGAAAGCTTTGAATGAAGTCTTTCCTGAAATTGAAGAGATGCATCTTTCGGATTATAAGGTTCGGGTACTGGACGGTAATAAAGCTACGGCGGCCCGGGTCCGGGTTTTAATTGAATCTGGTGATACGGGCTATAAATGGAGTACCGTCGGGGTATCAGAAAATATTATCGAAGCTTCCTGGCAGGCTCTTGCAGACAGTATAAATTATAAGCTTATGAAGAAAAAGATGGAAAAATAGCAGAAAATAATTATATAACCTTCTGTTTCATTTGAACAGAAGGTTATTTGTATATTAGTATAACAATTTGTACAGATAATCAATGTTAAATAAAAGGATATTTGATGAATAATATCGGAAGATATACTTTGGAGAAGAAGTATGGCGTAAAATAATGGCGATAATTTGGACTTTTAATATTGACTTATTATAGTATGTTTTATACACTGATGAAGGTGCTAAGAATATGGCAAAAACTGTTAAAATATGAGCAGCAGACTTAAGATACAAGGGGGTAATAATTTTGCGGAGCCCGGTGATAAACTGCTATCGGGCTATACTGGCACAGGTAAACCAGTTAGACAGTATATATCAGCCCAAAATTCATTTAAAGGAATTATACATGGATTTAACTGAACTGGCGTATTATCTGCTGGAAGAAAATAAACATAATGCCTATAAGGGTGTTGAGCAGATGTATGAGACTATAAGAGAAGTTAACCATAATGCGTCGATGAATCAAAACAGCATGGAAGAGGTTGACTACATAGTTGGAGAAATAAAGACTCATCTTGAGTTTTTGGCCATGCAGTTAATGGACACATCCTGTATAAGAACCCAGGTACAATAATATTCTTGACCCGGCCGTATATTAAGCCGGGTTTTTTATTATATATATATAGGTGAATTAGCGCGAGGTATTTGCGATAAATATCAGGCTCTGGTAAATTATACTTACAACTATAAATAATGGGAGGAACAAACAGATGAAGGCTATGATCATGGCCGCAGGGGTTGGATCACGACTGATGCCGCTAACCATGCATATACCCAAACCTATGGTTCCAGTTGGAAACCGGCCTTTGATGGAACACATAGTTCATCTATTAGGAACTCACGGCTGTAAACAGGTGATAGCCAACCTGCATTATCATTCCCGGATAATTAACGAGCATTTTAAGGATGGAACCAGGTATGGGATGTCTATCAATTATTCTTTGGAAGATGAATTGATGGGAACTGCCGGGGGAGTGAAAAAGTGCGATTGGTTTTTAAACGACACATTTGTGGTAATTAGTGGCGATGCCTTAACCGACCTTGATATTACTTCACTGCTTCATGCTCACCGGCAGAACGGGGCTCTGGCTACCATTGCTTTGAAAAAGGTAGATGAAGTGGAGCATTTTGGAATAGTAATAACTGACGAGAATAATAAGATCAAGAGTTTTCAGGAAAAACCGAAACCTGTTGAGGCCCTAAGTAACATGGCTAATACCGGGATATACATATTTGAACCAGAGATTTTCAAATACATTCCAGCTCGGCAGTTTTACGATTTTGGAAAACAGGTCTTTCCCCATTTAGTCAAGATAGGCGCTCCTTTCTATGGAATTAGTATTGACGACTACTGGTGCGATGTGGGGAACATTGATACTTATCGGCGGGCACATCAGGATCTGCTGTCCGCTGGGGTGAAAGCCAGGTCTTCCGGTCGATTAATTTATTCTTCAGACCACGCCCAGGTGCTTACAGGTAAGCAGGTTATAATTGGTGATAAGGTAAAGTTTAGGGGGACCGTAATAATAGGAGATGGTTGCGTGATAGGCTCAGGGGTGGAGTTGAGAAATTCCATCATATGGAATGATACCCGGATAGGGGATCGAGCTGTGATAAATGAGGGAGTTATAGGTTCCAGGTGCCAATTGGGTTCATCGGTGCAAATGGAGGCTGGGTCAGTTGTAGGCAGTGGATGTGTACTGAACGATGGTGATATAATACCAGCCCATTCCAAAGTATTCAATTCAACTGCTGGTGAAGTGCAGTCGGAACATGGTCAAATTGGATAAAGATTAAAAAAGGAGTCTCATTATAGAATGTCTATAACATGACTCCTTTTCGTACTACTCCTTTAAGACTCCAGAATAGCCTTGAAATCAGTATCCAAAGCGTCCATATCAAATTCTTGGACATCTTTTAAATTAGCTTCCTGTAATGGATAAATATTAATGATGTAGAATCGGTCAGTCTCTTTTATAAGCATGGCTATTTCCATACTTATTGGTTCACTGCCCTGGGTGAGTTCGTAGACTACCAGTGCACTGTATTCACCATTTCTTGTGTAGGCCGGGTTAACTGCTATACTTACGTCAGGTGGTGTGGGATTTTGTTGTTCAACCATCGTGAAAAACTGGGCTGCTTCTGCTTCCAGAGTGGACCGATCAGCAAGCAGTTCTGCCGGCTCTTGATCAGCATATTCGGGCAGGAGCTGTGCAGCCCAGAAAACACTTATGTTTTCCGCTGCCAGTGAATAATCCTGGTTGAAATAAGCTTCATAAAATTCAATAACTGTGTCTTCTGGTGTTGGGATATCCACATATGCAGCATAATAATACATAGCACCAAGAATAATAACCACAAGCGCAAGCAGACTTTGAGGTACACGATAATTATTGTCCAATTTCTAATAACCTCCTGTATTCAGGTTTACCAATAAGTAGAATTTTAGCAGAAAACTTCAAGAGGATAAAGTTTAATTATTTGGAGGTTCTTTATGGATAACAAAGTAGCTGTAATTGGCGGAGGTCCGGCTGGAATGATGGCAGCCCTCAACGCCCGGGCACATGGTGCACAAGTTGTCCTAATAGAAAAAAACCAGCGGGTAGGGAAAAAACTTGGTATAACTGGAAAAGGCAGGGGAAATATTACCTCTACGGTAGATCGAGATCAATTTATTGCATCTTATCCGAGTAATGGAAGGTTCCTTTATAGTGCTTTGAACGAGTTTTCTAATCAGGACTTGATTGAGTATTTTGAACAGAAAGGGCTGACCACCAAGGTGGAAAGAGGGAATAGAGTATTTCCTCGCAGCGAACGGGCACTGGATGTGGTTAACCTGCTTTATCAGAATATGCTCGAAGCGGGAGTGAAAATCTTATCGGGCCGGGAAGTGACCGGAATCTTAATAGAGTCCGGGCGGGCAGCCGGGGTTATGATGGCCGGTGAAAGAATGAGTGCTGATGCAGTGATAATAGCAACGGGCGGCCTTTCCTATCCTACTACCGGTTCTACCGGGGATGGATATAAATGGGCGAAAGAAGCCGGTCACCGGATTATAGATCTCCGGGCTTCCCTGGTTCCACTGGTTACGGCTGAAGATTGGGTTAAGCACTTGCAGGGTCTTAGCCTAAAAAATGTCCGGGCTTCAGCATGGAAGATTGATGGCAGCCAAATTAATGAGGATTTTGGAGAGATGCTGTTCACCCATTTTGGAGTATCGGGGCCCATAATTCTGAGCATGAGCAGCGATATTGGGAAATGTTTGTCCCGGGATAAAAAAGCGGTGATACTTACTATCGATTTAAAGCCAGCCCTAAGTGAAGAAAAGCTAGATGAAAGAATTCAGCGGGATTTATTAAAATACTCACGGCGGAATTTGAAAAATTCCCTGGGCGAATTACTGCCTAAGAAAATGATACCGGTGATCATAGCTTTGAGTGGGATAGATGCTGATAAAGAGTGCAACGGGATAAGCCGGGAAGAACGCGGCCGGTTGGTGAAGCTGTTGAAAGCCCTTTCCATGACTGTTGTTGCTACCCGTCCAGTGGCAGAAGCTATTGTGACCGCAGGAGGGGTGGATGTTAAAGAGGTTAATCCGCGCACTATGGAGTCCAAGCTGATAAAGGGTTTATTCTTTGCTGGCGAAGTCCTGGATATTGATGGCTATACCGGCGGCTTTAACTTGCAGGCAGCTTTTTCAACCGGGCATGCAGCCGGCAAGTATGCGTCTCTGCAAAACACAAATTAACCAGCCACAAGCACTTAGAAAAGCTGAGGTGGGGATGAAGGCTTAAGAACGCTTGGGGCCGGTCTTAGCTGTTCAATTAATTAGTTAGCTGAGTGTGCTTCAGATTGATTGGCAAGAGTTATGTGCCCGCTCTTCGAATCGCCTTACCCCCTGCGCTAACCTTAAGCCTTCATCCCCGCGGAGTAATTTTTTAATTAATCGTTTTGAGAATATTTTCTCAATTGACGCTCTATAGTAGTTCTGTTATCATTTGTTAAGGATTGGGGACTTATATTTTAGTATTCACAGGGGGATTGAAATCATGTCAGCAAGTGTAAAAGCATACCAGGGTTCATCCGGGTATATTGTATCTGATGAACTGAGCAACAGTGTTAATATCGCCATATCATTAAAAAAGCCCCTTTTAATCAAGGGGGAACCAGGAACTGGGAAAACTATGCTGGCCCAGAGCATAGCTGAGTCTCTGGATATGGAATTGATTATATGGAATATAAAATCGACCACCAAAGCCCAGGAAGGATTGTATGTCTACGATACGGTACAGAGATTATATGACAGTCAGTTCGGTGAGAGTGATGTAGCTAACATTAAGAAGTATATTAAACTTGGGAAGCTGGGGGAATCTTTTGTGGCACCCCGACAGGTAGTTTTGTTGATAGATGAGATAGACAAAGCAGACCTGGAATTTCCTAATGACTTACTGTGGGAATTAGATCAGATGAGTTTTTACATACCGGAAACCAAAGAGACTATAACCGCCAATCAACGGCCGATAGTGATCATAACCAGTAATGCTGAGAAAGAGCTGCCGGATGCGTTCTTGCGTCGGTGCATTTTTCATTATATAGCTTTTCCAGATCCTGATACCATGGAGAGTATCATCAGCGTTCACCATCCTAAACTGGAAAGGAAGCTGCTGGAACAGGCTATGGAGACTTTCTACATGCTGCGTAATATTAACGATATTCAAAAAAGGCCCAGCACCAGCGAATTGATTGACTGGCTGCAGGCCCTGGTGATCGGAGGAATAAGCCCCAGCAAGATAAAAAAAGAACTTCCATTCTTAGGCGTATTGCTCAAGAAAAACGAAGATCTGGATACTCTTCTAAATCAGCTGCAGGGCAGAGGCAATGCTAAAAACTCTAATGTTCTAGGACGTTTTCGCTAGACTGAATTGGATCGGGAGCTAAAGAATATGTTCACGAAATTTTTTTATACACTCAAAAATTATGGCTTGCCTGTATCTATGAATGAATGGCAGTCTCTGCTGGAGGCCCTGGAGGCTGGTCTGGCCGGGTCCAGCTTGATTGGTTTTTATTACCTGGGCCGAGCCATGCTGGTTAAGACGGAAGCTCATTATGATCGATTTGATATGGCATTTGCTGCTTTTTTCAAGGAGATAGAAACCCCGGAAGGACTTCCGGAAAAAATATGGGAATGGTTGAATAAAGAACTGCCGGAAGTCGAGGTTACCGAAGAGATGCGCAAAAACCACCAGCAGCTGGATCTGGATGAATTAAAACGTATGTTGGATGAAAGACTTAAAGAGCAGACCGAGGAGCATCACGGCGGGAACCGCTGGGTCGGTACAGGGGGAACTTCTCCCTTTGGCCATTCTGGATATCATCCAGGTGGTATACGTATTGGGGGAGAGAGCAGAAATTTATCAGCAGTAAAAGTTGCTGGTATGAGAAGATTCCAGGAATTCAGGACCGATGAAACTCTGGGAGTAAGGCAGTTCCAGGTGGCACTGCGTAAACTTCGGCAATTCACCACCCGGCTGGATGGAGCCAGAACTGAATTGGATTTGGATGCAACTATAGATAAAACCTGTGATAATGCCGGGCGTCTGGAACTGATATGGAACCGACCGCGTGAAAATGCGATCAAAGTGCTGTTGCTAATGGATTCCGGAGGCTCCATGATTTCATATAGCAGATTATGCAACCAGCTGTTCACAGCAGTCAACCGTACTGCTCATTTTAAAGATTTAAAAGTGTTTTATTTCCATAACTGTGTTTATGATTGGATGTATCATGATACCCACTGCAGTTTGAACAATTATACCCCCACGGATTATATCCTTAATCACTTATCATCTGATTATCGGGTTATTCTGGTGGGTGATGCCAGTATGGCTATGTATGAGCTGATGAGACCCGGGGGTGTCATAGACTGGGAATTATACAATCAAAAGCCGGGCATTGAATGGCTGAACATGCTAAGACGCAAATTTGAATATTCGGTGTGGTTAAACCCTATTCCCAGGAAGTACTGGACTTGGATGGATGGATCATATACCATTAAGAAAATTTCAGAAATATTTCCTATGGAAGAATTAACTGTCGATGGGTTGGAACGGGCTATCAAGAGCTTGAAGACCCGCCAGGCCATAAGCGCTGGTTAGGTTTTATGCTCTTTCAGTTCGGGGGAAGCCACGGAATTACTTTCCGGTTGCATTGCTCTTAGCCTTTTTTGCTCGCTCTTTTATATACCCTGCATTCAACTTATTTTCTTGGTATGCTGCAGCTCTTTAAACATCCTTCTGGTAAGATATTTGCCTTGATTATTCCATCCTGTACAATTGACTTCGGTATTGTAGTAATGTTAACATGTTATTAGATAACATGTTAACAAAAAGGGGCGCATAATATTAATGGAAAAATTCACTGACTTCTGGTGCTTCCGTCTGGGAGCCATAACACGCAAGATCAGCCGGGAATACAATACTCGTTATCAGGAATACGGTATTACTATTGGCCAGTCTTTTGTTTTATTTGATCTGCTTGATAATGATGGGGACGGAGTAAAAGACATTGCTGCTCGAATACAGCTGGATAGTCCTGCAGTTACCGGCTTAATAGACCGGCTCTCAAGGGAAGGACTGGTTCAGCGCATTGAAGACCCCTCGGATCGGCGCAGCGTTAAAATATTGTTAACTCCAAAAGGCCGGGATCTGACTGAACAGATTCTGCCTATTGCCCAGGAATACAACCAGCATATTAAAGACACCATTGAATCTTTTGATGTACCAGCATTTGAAAAATCTTTAGCTAATTTGGAAAAAAACTTATAGGTTAAAAAAATCCCGGTAAGGGATTTTTTTAATAAATAAAAAGGTAACATGTTAATAAATAATACATTATGTAAAATGCTGTCAAGAATAAGGTTATCTTAAGGGAGTGGTAATTATGAGGGTTATTTTGGGCCACGGGGACAGGTTCCTTGGCCCTGTCGCGAAGTGACTGAGCCAAGGAACCTGTCCCCGTGGCCCTGATAAAGGTAGCTGGAATAAGATGTCCGCGTTTTATGTCTTACAGAATTGGAGGGGAGAAATATGGTATTTACAATTAATTCGACCATAGAGGTAGAGGTAAAGGAGTCGGGGGTGGCAGTTCTTTCGTTGAACCGTCCTGATAGATGGAATGCAGTAAATATTGATATGCTGCATAATCTGGAGAAAATTCAGGATAACATCTTAAAGGACAAAGCAATAAAAGCGGTGATCATAAATGCCAATGGCATACATTTCTCAGTGGGGATGGATTTAGACACCCTAAAAAACTTTGACTATCAATACATACTGGAAAAAATTAGCTGGCTGCAATATGTATACAGCCGCTGGCAGGAGACGTCCATTCCCGTTATCGCTGCTGTGCAAGGTTATTGTGTCGGCTCTGGGGTAGAGATGATATTAGGCTGTGACATCAGGATTGCAGCTGATACTGCTAGATTTCGGCTGCCGGAAGTGTCTTTAGGTCTGGCACCTGACATGGGTGGTACCACCCGCTTGACCAAGCTCATTGGGGTAGGGCAGGCCAAAAGAATGATAATGGGATGTGAGGAAGCCAACGCAGAAGAAGCGTATAGGATAGGCCTGGTTGAATTGGTTGTTAAAGAAGAAGAGCTCAACGCCCGGGCTCTCAGTCTTGCTGGGAAAATGGCCGCTTATCCTCCCCTGGCCGTGGGCTGGGCGAAAAAAGGAATTAACCTGGCTCAGGATAACAGCACTGAAGCAGCCCTGCTGTTTGAACAGGCACAATCGGGGGTCTGTTTTGGTTCAGAAGATTTAAAGGAAGCTATTGCAGCATTTGTCGAAAAACGCAAACCGACCTTCAGAGGAAGATAAAATTTCCCAGATGACAGTAGAACGGTTCCGGATGGTCATCTATTTGAGAGGAGGAAGAAGGGACATGAAACAGAGGATAAAGGATTTTGTATTAGGAATGGGAGTTGACGATGTGGGGTTCACTTCGGTCTCGGACTATCATAGTCCGAGATCTCCAAAGGTTGATAGTATGATGCCAGGTGCTAGATCAATTATCGTATTGGCTTACCGGGAATTATCAACTTGTGAAAGCCCAAATATGAGAATAGCTATGAATGGCCGGATGGATGTGATGGATTTTTCAAGATCCTGCAGTTATAAACTGGCCAGGTTTATAGAAAAAGAGCTTGAGGGGCGTGCTATGACCATAGGAGTATCCTATCCAATGGCTATGGAGCAGGAAACCGGAGGATCGGTAGGAGAGCTTTCCCTGCGCCATGCCGCAGTAGCAGCCGGACTGGGGGTAATGGGAAGGCATAACCTGGTTATCCACCCGGAGTTGGGCACCCGGGTGTTGTTTACTGCGGTTCTCTGTGATCTGGAATTAGCCTCTGATCAGCCGGTAACAGCTGAATTATGCATTGACTGTGATATTTGTGTTGAAGCATGTCCAGCCGGGGCTCTCGATGAAGAAGGTTTGACCAATGTAAACAAATGTTTAGGACGCTCACAGCCCTGGGGAATCGGCGGAAGCATAAAGTTCTGGAGTAAGTTTGCAGGCAGTACTCCAGAGCAGCAGAAGCAGATGCTTATAGATCCACATTACTGGCGACTGTATCAGGCACAACTGATTGGATTTCAGTACAATTGTTTCAATTGTATGAGTTCCTGCCCGGTGGGGCTGAAAAGATAAAAAGCTATTTAGCGTAATATTCTTTATATTGATGAGGGAGGAGATTATATGGAATTAACCAGGAGATTATCACAAGACATTGAGGAGTTGTTGCGTCCGGCTACCTATTCCATAGCAATTAAGCTATTGGCTTCAGAAGAGGAGATTCCGCAGAAGGGTATACGTCCGAAGAAAAACCTGGGAGAAAGACTGGCCCTGTGCCAGGGTTATGGAATCGTGAGAAGGATGGGAAGGACAGTAATATTTGGTCCTGAAGACCACCAATGTCCTCCAGTAGTTATGTGTCTGGGCATAAAACCCCTGGCAAAAAACTGGGAAGAAGGCTTGATGGCTTATCCTTTCTGTGCTAAGACTATGGAAATAGGAGCTTCCTTAAACAAGGAGCACCTTCCTCGAATGGAACCTGCCGACAGACAGTATATTATATTAGCTCCCCTGGAACAAGCAGAATTTGTACCTGATACAGTACTGGTTTATTGCAATGCGGCTCAGGCTCATCGGCTGGTAATGGCCCAGAATTTTCATACCGGCAAAGCTCTAGATGCGAAATTGACAGAAAGGATGGGATGTTTGCGCGCTGTTATAACCGCAATGCAGTCTGGTACCTGTCAGTTTACCCTTCCCGGGGTCGGGGAAAGAGCTATGGCTTTTTGCGAAGAAGATGCTATAGTCTTTGGTATCCCTTACTGCCGATTCGAAGAAATTTGTATTGGACTGGAGGAAACCCATAAAAAGGGTGGAGCCAGGTATCCCAGCGTATATCCGGCTCTTATGAGGCAGGCCCAATTTCCGGCCCCTTTCTATCCGGTACTAGAAGAATTAGGTCTTAAATAGGGTTTTCAATTTACTCGAACTAATGTAGTTTAAAGCTGATTCTACTGCAAGAACCCTGTTTGGATGCATAAAAATGCAGGAGCCGTCGACGGAGCATGGCAGAAACACCCACCCTTCGGGTACAACTTATACTCCCTCTGGTCGTTTTCAATATGATGCTGCGAGGTGAGCGACGAGCCACATGGACGGGGCGAGAGTGACGCTCCGCACGGATGCGGAATTGGAGCGTCCCCCTGGAGCCGCAAGACGAGCAGTTGGCGTTTCCCATGCAGGAGTTTTGGGGACGGAATATTCATGCATCCAAGTCAGCACATTATATCTTTTTGCAGTTGAATCAAAGCTAAATTGTATCCCTGGTAAATAGGGGACAGAATATATTCCCAGTAAAAAAACAACTATAAAATAAACAAACATATGGCATAAGTATTTTAGTTATGATAAACTAAATGCAAATATTACATACGCGTAATTTACTATAAGAAGAAAATGAAATGATAAATATGGGGAGGTAATGAGAATGGATTTTAGTCTTAGCAAAGAACAATTAATGCTGCAAGGTATGGCCCGTGACTTTGCGGATAAATTACTTGAGCCAATAGCCAGGCAGATTGATGAGGAGAATAAGATACCGAACGAAATATTCACGGAGATGGGCGAATTAGAATTATTTGGCATACCCATATCAGAAGAATACGGAGGAGCAGATGGCGGCTACGATGGATATGTTCTGGTGATGGAACAGATAGCCCGGGTATCCGGAGGCGTGGCCATGACTCTGGCTGCACATACTCTGGGATTAGGAGCTATTCAAAAGTTTGGAACCGAGGAGCAGAAACAGAAGTATCTACCCGATGCCTGTAAAGGGAAAACCATAGCTTCATTTGCATTTACTGAGCCGGCTACCGGATCAGATCCAAAACAGCTAACCAGCACCGCGGTAAAAGAAGGTGACTTCTATATTCTTAATGGCACCAAGCGGTTTATTTCTAATGCTAACCAGCCCGGTCCCTGCGTAGTCTTTGCCCGGGAAAGTGAAAGCGGGGAAGTTACCGCTTTTATCGTTGACAAATGGTGTGAAGGTTATTCCATATCTGAGCCCTGGGCCAAAGTAGGAATGAAGGGCGGGGTACTGGTCGATATATATATGGAAAACATCAAGGTGCCAGCAGCAAACTTGCTGGGTAAGTTAGGACAGGGTTTTCCCATACTGCTTTATGGTATTGCCCTGGGGAAAGTTGGGACTGCTACCGCAGCCCTGGGCGGGACACTGGCAGCCCTGGATGAAGCGGTTAGATATGTTAAGGAGAAAACCCATCGAGGAGCTCCTATTGCCAAGTTCCAGGCTATTCAATTAAAAATTGCTGATATAAAAATTAAGTATGAAACGGCGCGCTGGCTGTGTTATCGTCTGGGATGGCTGGCCAATGACATAAAAGACCCGGCCGCGTTTGCAGCAGAAGCAGCACTGGCTAAAGCTTACTGCGGCGACAATGTGGTGGATGCAGCCCGGCTTGCCATGGATGCACATGGCTCTTACGGATTAATGAAAGACTATAATATAGAGCGCATACTCAGGGATGCCCTTATTGGTCCCGAGATTGAGGGGGTAGCAGATATGCAAAAAATGATAGTGGCGGGGTCGGTATTAAAAGGATAAAGCGAGGTGCAGCTAGCAGATGGAGGAAAAATTTGATGCGATAGTAGTAGGTGCAGGTCTTGCCGGCCTTGGCGCCGCTTATACCCTGGCCCAGGAAGGTTTGGAAGTGCTTCTGCTGGAAAGGGGAGATTATCCAGGGTCCAAAAATGTAACCGGGGGACGTATATACCTAAACCCCATTAGAGATTTGTTCCCGGATTTATGGAAGAAAGCTCCTTTTGAGCGGCATATCACCCAGGAAGGGGTCAGTGTTATGGCTGGCCAACGATCCTTGAATATTTCCTACCGGGGAGAAGAGCTAGAGGCGGAACCCTATCAGAGTTACAGCATACTGAGAGCCAAGTTTGACCGCTGGATATCTAAACAGGCGGAAAGAAAAGGTGTTATGCTGGTCAGCCGAAGCAGGGTTGACGACCTGATCATTGAAAATGGGCGGGTCGAAGGTGTGTATGCAGGTGGAGATGAACTTCGGTCTCATGTGGTTATTGCCTGTGATGGGGTGCTTTCCTTAATGGCGGAAAAAGCAGGTTTGAGAAAACCGGGTTCGGCAGGGCAATACGGTGTAGGTTTTAAAGAAATAATTGAATTAGATTCTGCTTTGATAAATGAAAGGTTTGGCTTAGAGGGAGATGAAGGCGCAGCCCGCCTGTTCATGGGAGAAGTAACCCGGGGAAAATTTGGCGGTGGATTCCTGTACACCAATAAAGACAGCATTAGTCTGGGTGTAGTGGTAGGAATTAAAGATCTTATGGAAGGCCCGGCAGCCGTCCAAGCCCCAGTTCTGCTGGATGATTTCAAGCAGCGACCAGAGATCGCCCGGCTTATTAAAGGCGGGGAAACTGTAGAATACTCAGCTCATGTGATACCAGAAGGGGGGCTTAGAGCCTTGACCAAACTATCCGGGGATGGGATTCTGGTAGCGGGAGATGCCGCTGGATTTTCTATGAATATTGGAGTAACGGTTAGAGGCATGGAATATGCACTGGCTTCAGGATACTATGCGGCTCAGGCAGTTATACAAGCAAAAGCTAGAGAAGACTTCAGTGCTGCCGGTTTGGCCAGCTATGAGGCTATGCTGGGAGATAGTTTTGTCATGCAGGACTTCAAGAATTTTAGTGAAGCTCCCGAAGCGCTGGAAAATCACCGTATCTATAGCTATTATCCAGAACTTATTGGCAATGTTATGCGTGATATGTATAGTGTTCCTGCAGGCAGCAAGGCTAAACTATTTCCGACCGTGAAGAAATACCTAGGTACAGGTGAACTGTGGGCAATGTTTAAGGACATGCGGAAGGTGATGAAAATATGAGCGAAATTATGGGACTGAAAGCGAAACTGGGGTTAGATGTTTTCAAACACGACAAAGAACCGCATATAAAGATTAAACCGGGCATGGAGAAAGATCCTCGTTTAAAAAGAGCGGTACTGGTATGTCCAGCCGGGCTGTATGAAGAGAACCAGGATGGTGAAGTAGAGCTTACTATTGATGGTTGTCTGGAATGTGGAACTTGTAGGATTGCCTGTGGAACCGAGGTACTGGAATGGTATTATCCAACCGGAGGCGCTGGCGTGCAGTTCCGTTTTGGATAATAAGTCCTATTTATTCACGCGGTCAGTGGCTGAATAGATATGTTTACTATTTTAATTTTCTAAGGAGGTTTATTAGGAATGAATATAGTCGTTGCTATGAAACAGATACCGGATTTGCAGCAGATAAGGATACGTAATCGCAAACCGGTACTGGATGGAGTGCCGGCAGCACTGGGAATAATAGATAAGAATGCCCTTGAGGCCGCGGTGCTTATCAAAGAAAGTCAGGGTGGCAAAGTAATCGTACTTTCGGCCGGAAACGAAGAAGTAGAAGAAACGGTAAAGGAGGCCCTGGCCGCAGGAGCTGATGAAGCATTTTTGGTCTTGGATGATGAGTTGGATGGTGCTGATGGAAGTGTCAAAGCCCTGGTTTTAGCTGAAGCGATCAGGAAGATTGAAGATGTAGGATTAATATTATTTGGAGAAGGCAGTGGAGATAATTACTCCGGACAGGTGGGTTCAAGAGTGGCAGAACTGCTGGGTTTGCCTCAGGTAGGTTATGCCCGCAGCATAGAGATTAATGACAGCAGTGCAGTGATAGTTCGTTCTTTGGAAGATGGCGATGAGATAATCGAAGTAAGTCTGCCAGTTATAGTTAACGTTCTGGGTGATATTAACGAGCCCAGAATTCCTTCAGTTACCCAGATACTCAAAGCAGGTAAAAAACTTAAAGAAGTTCTGGAGCTAGAAGACCTGGCAATTGATTTAACCGGCCTGCCGGAAATAAACATGGTGAGCAACCTGGCGCCGGAGACTGACCGCAAGCAGGTTAAGGTGAGCAGCGTAGATGAGTTGCTGCAGGCACTTAAAACTGAAGGGGTAATATAGGAGGGAAAATATTATGGCAGGAGTACTTGTATATAGCACAAAGCAGGGACTGGCTCTGGAGTTAATCAGCGCAGCCAGGAAAATCGATGAAACAGTTTGGGCTGTTAGCATAAATGATGACAACCTGGCTCAGGCTCTGGCAGCAGCAGGAGCCAGGGTTTTTAAAATAAGCAATCCAGACCTTACAGTAGCAGACACCGGAGCAGTTGCCGCAGCCATAAAACAGGTGCTGGATAAGGTGAATACAGACGTCGTACTGCTTTCGTCCGATCGTCGGGGGAAGGAGCTGGCTGGGCGCCTGGCACAGGTCATAGGAGCTGGATGTTTAACTGATGTTACAGCAATAAATGTAGAAGGCAGCAAAATTGAATGTCAGCGCAATGCTCTGGGTGGAGCAACCATAGCTACCCAGTACATAGAGGGTCCAAAAGTTATAGCTATCAGGCCTCGTGCTTATGAAGCTGCAGGAGCAGGAAATGGCAGCGTTGAAGAACTGGCAGTAGAAATTAAAGGTGCGGCAATAAAGGTAATCGACTTCAAACCTAAAGCAGCTGACACTGTAAATATTGAAGCAGCAGAGATACTGGTAGCTGTAGGGCAGGGACTGAGTGACGAAGCTAAACTGACAGATATACAGGACCTGGCGGCCAGACTGGGAGGGGAAGTAGCCTGTTCCAAACCACTGGCTACTGATAAGAAATGGCTATCTGAAGAAAGAATTATTGGATTATCGGGCAAAAAATGCAAACCACAACTGGCCCTGTTATTAGGTATCTCCGGGCAAGTACAGTTCACAGTAGGTATACGGGATGCCCGGGTGATAGCAGCGATAAATACCGACGAAAATGCAGCTATTAACTATATGGCTGATTATATTATGCAGGCAGACCTGCATGACGTCATAAAAGAACTAAACGAAAAACTCTAAAAGATGACAGGGGACGAATCCGATTTGTTATGATAAAGCAGCAGGGGCTAGAACCTAATTTATCTGCCTTATTTTTATGGTTTTGATTAATTTGCTTAGTAAAAAAGAGGCTGTACCTTAAAATCCTTTTTGGGATTTGGGACAGCCTCTCTAATTATGCCCAGAAGACACTTCTCGATTAAAACCCGGGAATAGGAAGTTTCAAACCGTATAACCCGGTTCTGGCAGTAATAATAAGGGTTTTACCGTCTTCGCCAGCAAAAGCACAGTTGGCCGGGTGTTGTTCAAGGCTTATAGTCCCCAGGGAGGCTCCTTCCCTTGATACAACTTTTATTCCCTCGCTGCTGGCAATATAGATATTCCCAGCCAGATCTACCGCCATACCATCTGGATAAGACGCCCTGGCCAATAGTTGTGGATTATTGATAGACCCATTTGGCGCCACATTAAAGGCAATAATCTTGTGGGCGAAGGTCAAGGCCAGGTATAAGGTTTTTTCATCGGGAGAAAGGGCGACTCCATTGGGATATTGCTGAAATTGTTCCTCTAAGAATATATTTCCACCTGGGTCCAGGCGAAATAATCCCATAAAATCCATTTCCGGTTTACGGCTTCCCAGCCCGAAGGGTGGGTCTGTAAAGTAGATGGTACCATCTGAGCGTACTGCTAAGTCATTTGGAGAATGCAGCCGCTGATTCATATAGCTGCTGACAATAGTTTGGATAGAACCATCTTTTTGTAGGCGGGTAACACTCCTGCTTCCATGCTCCGCTGCCAGCAAACAGCCATTAATATCGAACGCCAGGCCATTAGCATTATTACTGGGCTGGCGAAATATATCTATTTTGTCAGGAATAATAAGTTTGTATATGGTGTCACCTGCGATATCAGAAAAAAGCAGGTAGTTCTCATGTCGGTTCCAAACCGGTCCTTCAGTAAAAAGAAAGCCATCAGCAATTAGAGCCGGCTTTGCTATTTTGTTAACATCAAGGGGGGGCCAATTTTCCATCTAATAATCACGTCCCATTACCATGTAATATATTCAGTACTCACTCACAACGGCTGCAAATCAAATCAAATTATATTATATTTCAGCCCGTAACGGTAATTCAAGCATTTAATGCAACCTTTTGAGGTTACTTCAAACTAATCTCGTTTTGAATTTGAATTACTTTAAAAAATGCTGCGACATGGGTTATAATTTGCTAAATGCATTTAGTTGTCTATAATGTATTAATACTAACTATGAATATATTAAGTTGTTATGCTTTTGAAAAATCAAGAGCCCCTTAACGAGTACTGTTATACGTGATATACAGTGTTCAGGTGGTGGCGGACATATCCAAGAGCAGCCTAAAAACTAAAGGAATGGTCGGGAAGGTTGTGTATTAGTGCTTATAGCCCTGGGAATCATGGCGGGTGTGATCTTTTTAATATATGGGATTTATTTTTCTTTAATTTTAAGGGGAAAACCCCAGGTTTTGGAACTAGATATACTAGAGGCATTTGTGTTCTGGCTGCAAGAAGATAAGGGGTCGGCCCGGATTAGATTGTTGGCCATGTTGGCCGCGTCTCTAATATTAGAAGTGGTATATTTAGTTCTGGCCTTTCTGCTCCTGCATAATCCGGTAATGACAATTTTGACTCTTATTCTGGCGGGGGAAGAGCTGCTGCACATAGTGGTGTTCTTTAATTCTTCCTATAAATATTTGCGGGGACATATAGGAGCAGAGAGAATTATTAACTGGATTATCGAAAGGGTTAGTGCTGCATTTTTCTTTACTCACGCCTTTTTGGTTCTGGTAACTATTTTATTTTACACTTAATGAAGCACTGGAGGAGAACAGGTTTGTTAAACAAATATCGCGGTGCGCTGGCTGGCTTATGTATCTATAGAGAAATTCTGAATGATCCGTTGATAAAAGCTCTGGTATACGTTCTGGAGCAGGGAACAAATGAAGCTGGCAATATAGAAGTTATGGATGCCTATTGCGAATTTCTAAACCGGGTATTTAAAACCGGAACATCGTATCAACAGCATTTATTGGAATTAATGCTGTATGATGATAATCCTTTCACTCGGGCAGCGGAGAAACAAAGAATTGAAGATCTGGACCCGATGCTGGCGGCAGCTGCTAAATATGATCTTAATTACCTGCAGGTATTATATCGAATAGATTTTAATAACCTGGAAAAACTGCTGGGAATATCCGGGCCAGCAATAATCATGATGCCGGATAATTTACCCGCCGATAGTATACCAGCCCGGTTTGACAAGTCTTTGGACTGGCCTGGTGAATTGAAATATCTGGCCGAATATCATAGCAGTCATTCTCGGGGTAGTGCAGCAAAATTCCAAGCTCTAAGTTATAATAACCGGGAAGGGTTGGTGGGGATCAGAAACCCGGATCTTCCTTATATGGAAGATCTGATAGGCTGCGGCAGACAGAAAGAACAATTGTGCCATAATACCGAGATATTTCTACAAGGTTACTCGGCCAACAATATTTTACTCTACGGTCCCCGGGGGACAGGAAAATCCAGTATGATCAAATCACTGCTCAATCAATATGAAAAGCAGAATCTGCGCATGGTTCAAATTAACCGAGACCAGCTAAACGGCCTGCCTGAGCTAATGGATATCCTGGCCGATTATAGCTTGAAATTCATAATATTTATAGACGACTTATCTTTTGAGGAGTATGAAACAGAGTATAAAGGGCTAAAGGCGGTTTTAGAGGGGAGTCTGGTTCGGCAAAATCCCAATGTGTTGATATATGCCACCTCCAACCGAAGACACCTGGTAAAGGAGTTTTTTAGCGATAGGGGGAAGGTAGGGGAAGAAGTTCATGGTATGGATACCCTGCAGGAAAAATTATCGCTGGCTGACCGTTTTGGTCTGTGTATCAGTTTTGAGACTCCAGATAAAAAGACCTATCTGCAGATGGTTGAGTATATGGCCCAAAAGCACCAAATTAATATGGACCCCGAACTGCTGCACAGCAGGGCCCTGGAGTGGGAAAGGAATCGACATGGCCCTTCCGGGCGTACCGCCCGACAATTCATCGATTCTCTGGGCCAAGGGAGACCGTGATGCAGCTGATTATTCCAGGCTTCGGGAAAGAAACAAAGGAATAAAGTCTTCTTTCACTTTGATCCCCAGGACGCCGTAGCTAGCCTGAAAATTTTCAGTTTTAACCTTTTGACCTCCCTGAATATCTTGTGCAGGAATATCCATAATGCGTAAATTAGAATCGTACAGACGGATGACTACGTTTTCTTGTTCTGCTTTTAACCCGAATTTTTCCATGGTACTATCCCAGGTATCGCTGCTTATATGCCAGTATAATTGGACATGTTCTTTATCAGCCTGCAGTCGCAGAACATCTTGTTCAGGTATCTGCTGGGGGTCCAGGAATTTGAATAACTCCTGGGCAGTTTCGAACTGCATGTTGTTACTGGACTCAGGTTCATCATTAACAGGCCGTTTTTCAAGACTGGCTAATATCCAGTAGACCAATATTACCAGGACCAGGGTAACGATAGAAATAAAAAGCAGGGGAGTCATTGTTTCACCACCAATTGATATTATTTTTTTGCTTATTATTCCCTTTATATGCGGCTATTATAAAGCAGGGAACCAGGGTGGCCGAATAAGCGAAAAACATTTTTCTTAAACAATGGGGATCTTCTACTTGATAACGTTAACTATTTTTTATTGTGGACAAACGGTTGGTTACATATTTCTTGCTTAATAAAATTTTGCGGTAAATAGAGTAAGCGAGTTATAATAGTAAATTGTAAGGGGTGAAATTATTGCTTAATGCTGCCCTAAGACCTAAATGGGGTTGGATAGATCTAATAATAGTGTACATCGGGACACTATTATTAACCCTGCTCGGCACTAATTTGATTTCGCATTATATTGATGATTTGTTCACTTATTTTACGGCTGGTGCGGTAATACAGTTTTTTATAATTATAGGACTGGTTTTACTATTTACTGTGTATATAAATAAAGCCCGACTGGCTGAGCTGGGTTTTAGAAAAGCATCTGGCCGTGACCTTTTGATATACGGGCTGATAGGCGGTATTCTATTGATGGTCTTAATGATATTGATTGGCATACCAATATCAAGATTACAGCCTGATGTGCAGCCACAAGTTTTTGAGCAGATGTTGCGTTCAGCGGGGGAAGATTGGCAGTTCTTGGTTTTGCTGTTTCTGGGTGCGGTTACGGCTCCTGTATCGGAAGAATTATTTTACCGGGGCATGCTTTATCCAGTCTTTCGAGGTTATCTGGGGTCCGGGTGGGGGGCGGTAGTTGCCGGTCTGATTTTTGGTCTTGCTCACTGGGATTTATGGAGAACGATTCCCCTGGCTATAGGGGGAGCAGTGCTCTGTTATATGTACGAGAAGACCGGTAATATATGGGTAACTATGCTGGCACATGGTACCTGGAATGGATTGATGTCCTTGATGGTCTATTTTAGTATTTTGATTTGACATTATTTTGCTGACCCAAAAGGCTTAATATAATAAATCGATTTACCAGAGAGAGGAGTAAAGGTTATGCCTATTTACGATTACGAGTGCGAGAATTGTGGGCGTTTTGAAAAAATGCAGAAAATCAGCGAAGATGCTATCAACGAGTGCCCCAAGTGTGGAGGACTGGTTCACAGGTTGATCAGTAAAAATGTGGGGATAGTTTTTAAAGGTGGCGGATTCTACAAGACTGATAGTGAGAATAAAATAAAGGATAAAGCCCGGGCGATTAATCAGGAAAGACAGAAGGATAACCAGGCTTTATTGGATAAAGATGTAAAAGGCTATGTTAAACAGGCGGAGAGTACTACTCAAAAAATACAGGAAGCTTCGTCATAAATGGATTATTAAATGGATAGATCCTGATCCGGGTGCTTATGGGGAGGTAAGCTATTGATCAGAGCAATCACGTTTGATTTTTGGAATACCCTTTACAAAGGTCCGGTTGATCGTAGGATATTCGAACTGAGGATGAATGCTGTGACCGAGCTGCTGCAACAGGCAGGTTATGACCTCAGCTCTGAAGTTGTGGGGATGGCTTTTAAAGCAGCCTGGCAAAAAGCAGATCGTATCCAGCGAGAACATTGCTTTGATCCTTCTCCGAGGGGTCAGATAGAATTTGCTCTTCAGGATATGCAGCTGCAAGTCGATGACTATATTAAGAATCAGTTGTACCAGGCGTACACCAGCAAGCTGTTAGAAATACCACCGGATATGAATGATGGAGTAGCTGAGACTCTACCCCTATTGGCAGAAAAATACCGGCTGGCAGTAATATGCAACACAGGCGTTACACCCGGGGTAACCCTTCGTCAACTTATGAAGAAGGATAAGATATTTGATTACTTTCAGTTTCTAGTTTTTTCCGATGAAGTGGCCTGGGCTAAACCAAATAAAGCCATATTCAAGTACACCCTGGAAAACATTCAAATCACCAGCCAGCAGGCAGCCCACATTGGTGACAATGAGCATACTGATGTAGCAGGTGCAAAAGCGGCCGGCATGACCGCAATATGGCTGGCACCAGGTAAAACCTATTTGGTACCGGAAGCAGATTATCATATTCAAAGCGTTAGAGAGTTATTAAATATTTTTGATTGAGTGGTGAATACAGCATGGAATACAAAATATCTAACATTGCCGAGCAGCTGGTCTGGCAGGAAATCGATAATGTTCTAGAGCAAAAATCGAATGCCTGTAGATGCGACAAGTGTCGGGCAGATATTGCTGCTTACGCTCTTAACAAGGTAAAACCTCAATATGTAGTGAGCCGAAAGGGAGAAGTGTTCGCTAGAACTCAGAGCCTGCAAAATTCATTTCGGGTGGGGCTTCTGGTAGCCATAACCGAAGCGGTAGAAATAGTAACTGCTTATCCACGCCATGAGTCATGAATAGGAGTAAGGGAATGAAAGAAATCGAGATCTACACGGATGGCGCATGCTCTGGTAATCCTGGTCCAGGGGGTTGGGGAGCAGTTCTCTTTCACCAGGATAAGATAAAAGAGATATCAGGAGGAGAACCAGATACCACCAACCAGCGCATGGAGCTCAAAGCAGTTGTGGAAGCACTAAAAGCTTTAAAGGTTAAGGGATGGGAGGTGACTGTCTATTCTGACAGCGCCTATTTTGTAAATGCAGTACAGCAGGACTGGTTAGGCAGGTGGCAGCTGAATGGCTGGAAAAACAGCCGGAAAGAGCCGGTGGCCAATCAGGACCTGTGGCTGGAGCTCATCCGGATGATGAAATTAAACCACGTCCAGGTGGTGAAGGTAAAAGGCCATTCCGGAAACAAGTGGAATGAACGCTGTGACGTACTGGCTCGTAAAGCGATCCAGAATCCGTCTGGAGATTAAAACCGGAAGATAAAGGAAGTCTTAAGAGAATGTCTAAAGTTGAAGTTTACTATCGAGATAGTGAGCCGGAACCAGGAGTCAGTCTTAGAATAATAGACCATTCTGCTACCGTGGGAGATCTTTTGGAGGCATGGCAGCCCCTGTGTGATGATGAAACTCTATTCAAGTCCTTTGCAAAAGGAAATCATTCCATGTGCAGGGGATGTGCAATTAATTGCTGTAATACGGCCTATGTTATACCGGACATAATTTCTTTTAAGAAGATGGCCAATGATTTACAGCTGAGCTATGATGAATTCTTAAGAGGTTATTTTCATAAAGAGAAATTGGCATTGGGCCTTCCCAGAATGAAACCGGATCCCTGCATATTTTTACAGAATAATATCTGTACCATTTATCCACTGCGGTCTTTGATCTGCAGGTTTTATGTCTGTACACAATTGAGTGGCCCGGTGGAGCAATTTATTTATTCCCTGACCTGGACCGGCATTACTGCTACCATTTTATTTGCAGAACAAAAGGGTCTGCTTAAAACTCAAGCAGGGCTTGGAATGAGTAGTTTGGATATCCTGTTTAAAGGCTTGATAGAGGAATACCGCGATAACCCTAATGTACAACACTTTATCAATGCTGAAGAATATTCCGACATACCGCTTCTGCCATTTATAGATAGTTATACTCAAGAACTGTTGACGCCCAAGCTTTGAGGTGAGGGTAAGAGTACAGTATTAATTCCAAGATTAGACGAAAATATGCCAAATTCTGCCTTCAGGGCAGTTTTTTATTTTTATAGGAGGATTTAAGGTTGAAAAAAGGAATATATAATCTGTTATACTTTTTTGAACTGGAGGGAACGGGAAGAGAAAAATATCTCTGTTCAGACTAGGAAAATAAGATTGATAAGGAGGAGAAAGGATTTGAGTTCTAAGTTAAAATTCAGACTGGCATTAGTTTTATGTTGTGTTATGATGATGTCTATTCTTGCAGGATGCGGCGGAGAAAAGCCTGCAGCGGAGGACCCGAGCAGCGAAGCATCCGGAGAAGTAATCAAGCTGGGGTTTTTGGGAGCCCTGACCGGATCAGTAGCCAACTATGGTATTCCGGGCAAAAAAGGAATGGAAATGGCTATTGAAGAGATTAACGCTAACGGTGGTATACTGGGCCATCAGGTAGAAGGTGTGTATGATGACAATAAAGGGGAAACAACTGATATTTCAGCCATTGCCAAGAAATATATAACCAGAGATAAAGTTGTAGCCATGGTAGGAGACCCCTGTACGGGACTTACCAAAGTTGCCGGGCAGATAGCTCAGGACAACGAAGTAGTTATAATTTCAGCTGGAGCAACCGGCACCGGGGTAGTCGAAATAGGAGATTATGTATTCCGCAACACCCTCTTGGATGCATTTGCCGCCCCCGCAGTAGTGGACTGGATGATCACGGAAAAAGGATGGAAGAATATTGCCATAATCACTTCTCTCAATAATGGTTATAGTACAGCTTTAACCCCGGTATTTAAAGATGCTATCACTGCTAAAGAAGGTAACATTGTACTGGATGAAAGCATAAATGACGGTGAAACTGATTTCACGGCGCAGGTTACCAAGCTAAAAAATGCTGGAGCAGACGTACTGGTATTCACCGGCTATTACACGGAAGCTGCCCTGATAATGAACGAGGTCCAAAAGCAGAATTTTGATATGGTTCTGGTGGGCGGCGATGGACTGTATGGACAGGATTTAGCAGCTCTGGGACAAAGCGCGGTGGAAGAAAAAGTAATATTCTATTGCGGATTTTCCAGTGACCAGCCCAGTGATGAAACAGCAGCGTTCCTGGAAGCCTACCGGGCAAAATATGACGAAGACCCGGATATGTTCTCTGCTCAATACTATGATGCAGTTTATATTTTGAAAAAAGCTATGGAAGATGCTGACAGCATAGATCCCAAAGTATTCAAAACTCAATTGGCCAAACTCGCTGACTATCCTGGTGTATCTGGTATTACTACTATAGGCCCGGATCGTGAACCCAGGAAGAGTCCAGTTTGTCTGATTACCATCAAAGATGGACAATTTGCTCTATTAGAAAAAATTCCTGTAAATCTATAATAAATTAGAGCGTTTATGGCCCGCCTGATGCAGGCGGGCCCAGATTGTCGACAAAGTCGGCAAGATGACAGGCCGATGACAGAAGCGAAGATCAAGGCATGAGAAAAGCCTGCGATTGAGGCGTACCTGAGTACTTTGATTGAGCGGGCTTTTTGAAATAACGCAGATATTCACTTCTGTCATCGGTCTGGGCCCGCCTGAGGCACGCGGGCGGGCCATATATTATACTGTCCAGAGTTTAGTGCAGGTTTCAGACGTGTATTAAATTGTGAACAGTTTGGATGGACCAGAGGAGGCAGCTTATGTTTATAGAACAACTTGTCAATGGACTGACCCTGGGCAGTACCTATGCATTAATCGCACTGGGTTATACCATGGTCTATGGGATTATTCAGCTTATCAATTTTGCCCATGGGGAAATATATATGTTTGGTGCCTTTGCTGGACTGCTTCTGGTTAGTGTTTTCGGGGTTAATATTTTTATTGCTCTTATTGGAGCTATGCTCTTTTGTATGCTCCTGGGCATGCTGATAGAAAGAGTAGCTTATCGTCCTATCAGGGGTAAATCTTCACGATTGTCTGCCTTAATCAGTGCAATCGGGGTATCTATTTTCCTATCTACCTTGATGGCCTTATTTAGAGGAACCAACACCACCCGTTATCCTGAAATAATAACCATACACACTTATCATCTGGGCTCGTTGGATCTTTCTTCACTGCAGATAATTATTCTGGTAGTGTCAGCTCTGTTGATGGTGGGATTACAGTTGATGATACACAAGACCAGGATGGGAAAGGCTATGCGTGCATGCTCTCAGGATCTGGATGCGGCTTCCCTTATGGGTATCAATGCTAATCGGATTATTTCTTATACATTTGCTATAGGTTCAGCCCTGGCTGCCGCAGGCGGGGTTATGGTCGGAATTTACTACAATGCGGTATGGCCGTATATGGGCATGATGGCGGGGCTGAAAGCTTTTTCAGCAGCGGTTCTGGGAGGAATCGGTTCCATACCAGGAGCTATGATAGGTGGCCTCACTCTGGGAGTATTGGAGATACTAGGGGTGGCATATCTGTCATCTTCCTACAAAGATGCCATTGCCTTCGGGATATTAATACTGGTGTTGATTTTAAGACCTCAGGGGATAATGGGCAAAAAGATTACTAAGAAGGTATAGGTGAATGGTAATGGACGCAGTATTATCACAGTATATTGATGCATACTATCTCCACATAATGGTATTGATAGGGATTAATATTATTCTGGCTCTTGGCTTGAACATTACCACCGGGGTAACTGGCCAGCTTTCAATGGGGCACGCTGGGTTTATGAGCATAGGGGCCTATACCGCAGCAATCATGTCCATACACTTGGGAATGCCGTTCTGGGCTGCATTATTAGGCGGGGCTACAGCCGCAGCCGGGTTTGGTTTTTTGTTAGGATTACCTACCCTGCGCCTGGAAGGAGATTATTTGGCTATGGTCACTATAGGGTTTGCGGAAATAATACGGGTATTCTTTCTGAATTTTGAGCCGGGCGGCAAGGCGGTAGGACTGTCAGGTATTCCTGAACACACTACCTTCTCTCTGGTATGGCTGTTGGCTATTATAGTTATAGTGCTTAATGTTAAATTGCTTAATTCTCGGATTGGCAGGTCTTTTTATGCTATAAGGGAAAATGAGATAGCTGCTGAAGCCGCTGGGATTAACACAACCCGGCTAAAAGTACTTTCTTTTATGGTTGGTTCATTTTTGGCCGGTCTGGGCGGAGGATTGTATGCTCATTATATGACTTATATAGCCCCCCAGGATTTTGGGTTTATGAAGTCTATTGAATTTCTCAACATGGTAGTACTGGGTGGTATGGGAAGTATTCCTGGAACTATACTGGGTACGGTAGTTTTAACTATAGCTCCGGAAATGCTCAGGATAGTTGCGGAATACCGGTTGCTGTTCTATGGCGGCATGCTGGTATTATTAATGATATTCAGACCTAACGGACTGCTGGGAGATGTTCGATGGTATGATATAAAAAAACGCTGGTTTGGTAAAGAGGTGAAGACATGGGAATCCTGACCCTGGAAGGAGTTAGCCAGGAATTCGGGGGCTTACTTGCCCTGGATGACATCAGCCTGAATGTAGAAGAAGAAAAAATATTTGGCATAATCGGTCCCAATGGGGCGGGAAAGACCACTTTGTTTAATATTATTACCGGTATTTATACCCCTACTGCTGGGAAGGTGAAATATAAAGAGACTCATATTAATGGTGCGCCACCGTGCGATGTCGCCCGTATGGGTATAGGTCGGACCTTCCAAAATATTCGTCTGTTCAGCAAACTATCAGTTTTGGATAATGTTAAGGTAGGGTGCCACGGGGTAACCAGAGCTGGATTTTTCCACGCTTTGCTGGGATTGCCTGCGGAACGCATGGAAGAAAAGGAAATAACCCTCAGGTCGTGTAAACTCCTGGAGATGGTGGGTTTATACGAGAAAAGGATGGAGTACGCTGATAATCTTGCTTATGGGGAACAGAGGAAACTGGAGATTGCACGTGCCCTGGCTCTGAAGCCATCCCTGCTTTTATTGGATGAACCGGCCGCGGGGATGAATACGTCTGAAAAGGTAAATCTAATGGAATTTATAAAAGAAATAAGAGATAACGAAAACCTTACCATTTTGCTGGTTGAACATGATATGAATGTAGTAATGAATATTTGCGAACAGATTGCAGTATTGGACTATGGGAGAAAAATAGCGGATGGTCCGCCAGAAGAAGTGAAGAATGATGAAAGAGTCATCCAGTCTTATCTGGGTGCTGAAGCATGAACCGCAGTAAGCTATATTTGGCCATAGCATTTTCCATAGCCTGTATGTCTACAGCTTCGATAATGATTCGGATGTGTTCAGCTCCGCCTCTGATAGTTGCCATGTACCGGGTCTTTTTTACGGCTATTCTAGCTGTTCCCTTTGGGAGGCGAAATTTCGCGGTGGGGTTGAAAAGTATTTCTATCCGCGACCTTATCTACATAGCCGGAGCTGGACTTTTCCTGGCTCTGCACTTCAGTTTCTGGATCACTTCCCTGGATTACACCAGCGTCTCCAGTTCAGTCCTTTTTACCAATTTGCAGGTCATCTTTGTATTGCTTTTCTCCATCTTTTTGCTTAGGGAAGAAGTTAACTGGAAAGCTATTGCTGGCATCCTGGTAGCACTGTTAGGCAGTTCTTTTATCGCTCATGGAGATTCACAGAATGGACGGCTGCTGGGTGATATGATGGCACTTCTAAGCGGTCTGTTTGTAGCTGTATATATAATGGCCGGGCGGAAAGTGCGAGGACGGGTCGATGCGATGACCTATACTTCGCTAGTATCAGGGGTGGCAGGTCTGGTACTCCTGCTAGCGTGTTTAATAAGCGGGCTGGACTTCTTCAGCTATCCGACTCTGGATTGGGTATATTTTTTGTTATTAGCTTTGGGGCCTGGAATCGCCGGACATGGGATAATAATCTGGGCTTTAAAATATATAAAGGCTCCCGTGGTAGCTGTTTCCATTCTGGGGGAATCAGTGGGAGCCAGTATATTAGCCTATTTCATTTTTCACGAAACTCTCCTATGGTATCAATTGATAGGCGGATTACTAATTCTTGCTGGTATATATACTGCTGCCATCCATGACAATTCATAATGGCAAGAGCTGTTCATTTGGATTACAGGCAATAGTGCTGTTTTACTCATAAAGCTTCAGCCAGCTTAGTTTAGGGAAATAATGAGCAACTATTTCCTGGGCGGTATTGTCCTGTTCAGACATCAGTTTGGCTCCCCATTGTTCCATGCCAACCCCGTGGCCCCAGCCGCTCCCCTCGAAAACGATATTCTCCCCTTTCGCTTTAATGCTCTTGAAACTAGTGGAATAAAGACGATCAAATCCTACCTCTTCTCTTAGATCTACTGCTGCAATTGAAGCTCCTCCAGCAGTTATAGTGAGAGCCCGGCCAGAAGGTCCTTTTTCAGCCACTTTAATATCGTTCAGGTTACCTGCCTGGGCTCCCATGATGCTTTTTATTTTGCTTTTAGGTACTGTCACCGTCCAGGTGCGATATTTTTGTGGTGCGATACTTATGCCGTTAGTATCTACTGGAACTAAATATCCGGCTTTGTCTTTTAGCTTAGGAAATCCTTCTGCTATGCTGGCTGTTTTATCAGTGGATACGGAATGAAACAGGGCATAGGCAAACTTACCATTATAGGTCAGCACCTCACCCCGGGTTTCTTCTACCGCTTTGGATATTCGTTCAGTGATAGCTTTCTCATTATAAGCTTGAAATTCTGTATGCTCGTCACTGGCGTCGGTATTGTGCTTGCCGCGGGTGCCGTTTTCATATTCGAGCAGGGCTAAAGTATTAGTTCGGGCGACTATGGCTTGTGCCTTGAGAGCTTCCATGGGAAATTTGTCTCCTATTTCAGCCGCCACCACTCCTTTAATATATTCCTCCAGCTTAAGCTTCTGCGTGGCACCGCTGCTCTTACGATATAGACTTATAGTTGGTTCTCCCTGCCGGTATTTTTCTACCTCATCAGCAAGATTGCTTGTATCCTGCTTGGGCAGCTCAGGCTTCTGCTCGGCATTCTTTTGAGTATCACCGCAACCTGCAACAGCAGTTAATAAAATTATCAAGGTCAGCAGGATAGACCAGTAAATTTTGTATTTATTTATCAACTATTTTCACCCCTATCGTTTTGATTGTAGTTTTTCCTGCTTTGCTGCTGTTATGTGTAACAGTATAAGGTATATAATATAATTCAAAATGAATATATAGCTGCGGAAGTATTTAGAGCAAACTACGCTAGTAGTTTTATGTATAAGAGGGGGTTGTTGTTTTTAATGCATATTGTGCTGGTAGGACCTGAAATACCTCATAATACTGGAAATATAGCTCGTACCTGTGCTCTGACCAGGACTAAATTACATTTAGTAAAACCATTGGGTTTTTCTCTGGAGGACCGTTATTTGAAAAGAGCGGGCCTTGATTATTGGGATTTAGTGGATATCAAGGTCTGGGACGATTTTTTTCAATTCCTAGATACCGTTAAGGCAGGAAATTTGTACCTGGCCACCACTAAAGCTGGCAGGTACTATCACCAGATTAACTATAAGGCAGATGATGTGATAGTTTTTGGCTGTGAGACCAGAGGTTTGCCAGCCTCCATCCTGGAGCTTTTTCCCGACCACCAAATTCGGGTGCCTATGTTGGATATAGGTCGATCCTTAAACCTGGCCAATTCTGCAGCAATAATTTTATATGAAGCTTTAAGACAGCTGCAATATATTGGATTAAAATAATTCCAGAAAAAATAAAAACCCGAAAAAACGGGTTTTTGTGTGGGGTAATTGCTCGTTTTTATTTACCTTTATTTGTCATCGACAGGCTGAGGTGCTTCGACAGGACAAACATCAGCGCAGGACCCACAGTCAGTGCAGAGTTCAGGGTCGATTGTATAAATATCGTCTCCTTCACTTATTGCATCAACTGGGCATTCATCAACACATACACCGCAGGCTATGCATTCGTCATTAATTATGTAGGCCATTTAAATATCCTCCTTTGCTACAATTAAGCTAACTAGAATTATAATCAAGTAGATTTTCTTTGTCAATTTACAGAATTATAATATTTTTAAGTCAGATAAGTCCCTAAACTTCCATTGATTGTTATTTATATCTTTATAGGTTACAGACTTTGGATTACAATTCGATATATATAGAAAAAGAATAAAATATTGTTTGCCACTAATATTACTCTGGTATAGTATTTTATTGGACAAATGATAGAACAGGAGAGTCTATATGAGGTGTATAGTTCTTGCCAATGGTGAATACGGCGATCTGACATTTTATAAGAATGTGTTTAAGGACTGTGATATAGTGTTATGCGCTGATGGAGGGGCTAATTATGCTTATCAATTAGGGGTCATCCCTGACTGTATTATTGGTGATATGGATTCAATAAATGAAAATATTATAGAATATTACACTTCCCGCGAGGTACCAATTAAGAAGTATCCACGCCGCAAGGATTTTACAGATATTCAGCTGGCTTTGTCTACAGCAGAAGAAATGGGAGCGCAGGAAATTATACTGCTGGGCACTCAAGGAAAGAGATTTGATCATAGCCTGAGCAATCTATACAGCGGTTTGGAATATGTAAAAAGAGGCATCAAGATTATTCATTATGGTCCTGAGTGTACAGTATACCTGGTATGCAACAAGATGTCGTTAGAGGGACGAACAGGAGATTTGGTGTCAGTGCTGCCGTTAGGCGGGGGTGCTGCAGGGGTCTACCTTAAAGACTTTGAATATCCTCTGGAAAACGTGGTACTGGAGTGTGATAATCCTTATGCCGTATCAAATGTGCTGGCTGAAGATACCGCTCAGGTACAGTTAGAAAACGGTGTCCTCGCGGTTTTCCATTATCCAGGCTAAAATACCAGCCTTATCAACATCCTGCAGGTTGCGATAACATCAAATATGTTATACAGTTAATTTTAAGTTTACAAATGCTTGGAGGCCTTGGATTTGGATTTCAGTTTGCTGTCAGGGGTAATTGCCAGCCCCTGGGATATTATCCGTACTTTAATCGATATATCCATTGTGGCATATGTATTTTACCGGATTCTTCGTCTAATAAGCGGGACTAGGGCCGAGCAGCTTCTTAAAGGGTTGGTGCTCCTTCTGGGGTTTTCTGTTATCATAAGTTACTTAAATCTAACTATGGTGAAGTGGTTGATGGAGAAACTTTGGATAATTTTTGCTATAACGCTTCCCATAGTATTCCAGCCTGAACTCAGGAGACTTCTGGAACAGATTGGCAGAGGGAGTTTCTTTTCCACCCGCAAAATGTCAACCCTTCAGAATTCTGATATCATGATCCGCCATATAAGCGATGCTGCTGCAGTCTTATCTCGTAATCGGGTTGGAGCTTTAATAATAATAACCCGTGAAACCGGTATAGGTGAGTATATGGAAAGTGGAACTGATCTTGATTCTCTTGTGTCTGCAGCCCTGCTGATCAATATTTTTGTTCCTAATTCCCCTCTGCACGACGGTGCTGTTGTTATATCCAGTCTTCGAATAGAAAAAGCCGGATGTTTTCTCCCCCTGAGTGATAATCCTTACCTGGATCCAGAACTTGGTACCCGTCATCGAGCAGGGGTTGGGATAACTGAGGTTTCAGATGCCATCGCGGTGATAGTATCGGAGGAAACTGGAGCCATATCAATTGCCAAAGAGGGCAAGCTGCAGCGACACCTGGATGATCGTAGTCTCAGGGATAATCTTACCGAGGAACTTGCGGTCGGGGTAGACTGGCGGACTAACCTTAAGAGGAGGTGGTTCCGTGAAGCAGAATCAGAGGGATAACAGCCGGAAAAAAACCGGTTTCAAGATAATATCAGTGATACTGGCCTTGCTGCTTTGGTTTTATGTGGTTAATGAAGGTTCCTATCAGGTAGGCCAAAATAGTGTGCAAGTGAACCTGATGTACGATAATATTCAGGAAGGAATGCAGGTACAGGGTCCTGAGCAGGTAACTGTCAAGCTCTGGGGTGTATTCCAGGAAACTGGAGATATTCAGGCTTCTGTAGACCTGGCGGGAAAGGATACTGGTGTTTATACTCTGCCGGTAAAGCTGCATCCAGTTGTAGGAGTATTATTTACCAGTGTTGAGCCGAAAACGGTTAATGTAACCCTCGAGGAAATACAAGAAATTATTGTTCCGGTTAATTACAATATTAGTGTCAATCCCCCGGCTGGATATCAGCTTATGGATCTGCTTACCGAACCTGAGCGTTGTTTGATAAAAGGTAATCAGGAAGACGCTAATTTGGTAACTTCGGTGGTATGTCAGGTTGATTTATCCAATACCAAATCGATCAATACTTTTGAGCTTAAAGTCGCAGCACGGGATAAAGATGGGAATCCGGTTAATGGAGGTCTGGAGATTGTTCCGGCTTCAGTTAAGGTTATTGCCGTGGTGGATGAAATTAAAGCATATAAAGAAGTGCCAATTGTAGCAGTCAGTGAAGGGGAGCCAGCCGCAGGTTACCGGCTTAAGGATATTAAATTAGATATCAACACCGTGAAAATTGTTGGTAATACACTGGCAGTTGAAGCTGTCAATGAGATTAATACCGGAAAAATAGATATAAATGGGGCTGATCAATCATTTACCTTGAATATAGACCTGCAGGCGTCCGAGGAGATAAAACTGTATCCAGCAAATGTGCTGGCAGAAATTGAGATAGAAAAAATTATTGAAGATGAGGAAGGGCAATGACCATAAGAATTCGGGGTTTGAGGTTGTCCCTGGACTATACCGATACAGATTTGGTACAGGCAGCAGCAGCCAAACTTAAGGTCCCGGCAGATGAAATCATAGAATGGCAGCTGGTTAAAAGAGCAGTAGATGCGAGGCGTAATAAAGTGCATTTTACTTGTACGGCAGATATCAGGGTGGAAGATGAAGGGCAGCTGGACCAACAGCTCTGGGCTTCCGTGGATATTATGAAAATTACCAAAAAGAAGATCTGCCAGCCCACCCCAGGGAATAAAGACCTGCCTTACTCTCCGCTCATAATTGGAGCGGGACCGGCAGGGCTTTTTTGTGGATTATATCTGGCTCAACATGGTTATCAGCCGGTAATCATTGAGCAGGGGCAGGACATGGAGCGTCGGGTCGCAACGGTAGAGAGATTTTGGCAAAAGGCTGTATTAAACCCTTACTGCAACACTCAATTTGGTGAAGGTGGGGCAGGAACCTTTTCTGATGGGAAACTGACGACTCGAATAGGAGATGAAAGAATTTCTTATGTGCTCGACACCTTTATAAAACATGGGGCTGATGAGGAAATAAAATACGTAAAAAAACCGCATGTAGGCACAGATGTCATACGCAAAATTATTCAGAATATACGGCAGGAGATATTGGATTTAGGCGGCGAAGTGTACTTCGACAGCAGGATGACAGACATAAGTATTAACCAGAGGTCGATAAAAAGCATAATAATAAATAACAGCTCAGAAATATCCTGTGCAGCACTTGTTCTGGCTGTGGGCAACAGTGCTCGGGAAGTATATAGACTTCTCCATTCCAGGGGTATAGAATTGGTTCCCAAAGCGTTTGCAATCGGAGTCCGGGTAGAGCATCCCCAGCCGCTGATTGACAAAATACAATTTGGAGATTTCGCAGGTCATCCGCGCCTGGGTCCAGCTGACTATCATCTAACCTATCAGGATCGGGCTAGCGGGCGGGGCCTTTATACTTTTTGTATGTGTCCGGGTGGAAGTGTTATCGCTGCGGCTTCTGAACCTGGTGGGGTAGTAACTAACGGTATGAGTTATCTGGCCCGGGATAGCGGAATTGCTAATTCTGCTCTGGTGGTAACTGTAAAACCTATGGACTGGAATGAAGAGGTTTTGGGTGGTATAATGCTGCAGGATAGATTAGAAAAAAGAGCTTTTGAAATTGGAGGCCAGGATTATAAAGCACCTGCTCAGCGTTTAACAGATTTTATGGGCAAAAGAGACAGCAAGGATTTACACCAGATCAATACTACTTACCAACCGGGAGTAAAGGCTGCTAATCTCTGGGAGGTTCTGCCTTCCGAAATAGCTGCTGTACTGTGGAGGGGAATTAAATATTGGGAGAACCGGATGCCTGGATTTGCTGATTCAAGAGCAGTATTAACCGGGGTCGAGACCCGTACTTCAACGCCGGTAAGGATTATTAGAAATGAGCAGGGATGTTCTCTGAGTATTGACAACCTTTACCCCTGCGGAGAAGGAGCGGGTTATGCAGGCGGTATAATGAGTTCTGCCGTAGATGGACTTAAAACCGCAGAAAATATTATTAGTAACTATGGAAGACCTCGTGAAAAACTAGAGATATCGAATAAAGAGGCACTAAACGCCAGAAAACTATAGTGTGAAAAACAGGGGGTTTATATAATGGGAAGACTGTTTGGTACTGATGGAGTTAGAGGAATAGCTAATGCTGACCTTAACGCTGAACTAGCTTTTCGGCTGGGTATGGCAGGCAGCCATGTGCTGGCAAAACATAATACCAGGACCAGGCCACGAATACTGGTAGGAAAAGATACCCGAATTTCTGGTGATATGCTGGAGGCGGCCTTGATTGCAGGCATATGCTCTACTGGTGCCGATGCACTTATAGCCGGGATTATACCCACTCCGGCAGTAGCTTTCCTGACCCTCAAATATGAAGCATCATGTGGTATAGTAATATCTGCTTCCCATAATCCGGTAGAGGACAATGGGATAAAATTTTTTGGTGCTGATGGCTATAAGCTTCCTGATGAAATAGAGGAAGAGATTGAAGAGGTATTGGAAAACCAGGCCTACTTGAGCGGTCTCCCGGTGGGAGGGGATGTAGGCAGAGTTTATAACCTGGAAGACGGGCTAAAAAATTATGTCAATTCTGTATGCGACTGTTACACCCTGGACCAGGATTTAAGGAATATAACCATAGTGGTAGATTGTGCTAACGGAGCCGCTTACGCAGCCGGGCCAATGATGTGGAAAAAGCTGGGAGCCAGAACCATTACCATCGGAGACAAACCTAATGGTCTGAATATTAATGATCGATGTGGATCGACCCATATTGATAATTTAAGAAGAGCAGTTTTGGAGAGCAAAGCGGATATCGGTATTGCCTATGATGGTGATGCAGATCGCTGTATAGCAGTTGATGAATATGGTAAAGAGATTGATGGTGACCATATTATGTGTATCACAGCTCTGGATATGCAGAGGAGAGGACTATTGAAGCCCTCTGAAATAGTAGCCACAGTTATGAGCAACATCGGGTTGAACATTGCTTTAAGGCGAGAAAACATAGCAGTCAGCAGTTGTAAAGTGGGGGACCGTTATGTATTGGAGAAGATGATGCAAAACGGTGCTATGTTAGGTGGAGAACAATCCGGGCATATAATTTTTAAACAGCATGCTACCTCAGGAGATGGATTATTGACTTCACTGAAGTTGGTAGAGGTAATGCAGAGAACCGGTCTTCCCCTTTCCCGATTGGCGGCAGAAATGGAAAAGCAGCCCCAGATCCTGGTTAATGTAAAGCTGGAGAATAAAGAACAGGTAATGGCACATGAATTGGTAGTGGAAGCCATTAATAATGCAGAAGAGAAGTTGGGAGAATGGGGAAAACTGGTGGTAAGACCATCAGGAACTGAACCACTGGTCCGGATTATGGCTCAGGGTCCCGATGAATACCTGCTCAAGGAGGTGATTAATGCCATAAAAGAAAGAGTAGAACAAGTGACCGGAAAGTATTCCGGAACATTTGCGTAAAGCGCCAGACCCGGTACAAAAAAGCATACTCAGGGGATGGCCTGCGGCAAGCAGTGCTTGCTATGGCCAGACTTATAGACCAGGGAGATATTTCCCAGTTTAAATGTACAGTATGGGATTAACGAGCATTGATCCATTAGTGTAGGATTGGTTTCCGGGGTTGGGGTTTAATCCCATTCAAGCCAGTTTATGCTCAGTGCAGTTCCGGGTGACGAGGAGAGGGTTAATCGAGATATTCGGCGGATACCCTCCGGTGAACCACCATCGTTAGACTGATTACAAAACCGGATAGAGATAACCGGTACAAAAAGTCAGATCAAGTGGTATACAAAAATGGACGAGGGGACGGTTCTCTTGTCCACTTTTTTGAATCTGTTAGGAGTAGACACGGGGACGGTTCTCTTGTCTGCTTTTAGAATGCTTTTAGAATATGCTGGGGAGACAGACAAGAGAACCGTCCCCGTGTCTACCCTCGTTAAGAAAGATGGACAAGAGAACCGTCCCCTCGTCCACCCTTTGATTATAATTGGAGGTTATATTATGTGTGGAATAATGGGTTATACCGGAAGAGGCAATGCAGTTCCGGTGATAATAGATGGCCTGGCGAAATTGGAATACCGTGGATATGATTCGTCGGGTATAGCCATGTACAATGATGGAAAAATTGACGTGTGTAAAAAGAAGGGCCGGCTGGCTGATATGGTGGAAGAACTAGGCAAGGGGAAATGCTGCAGCCTGGGTATTGGGCATACCCGCTGGGCGACCCATGGGGTACCCAGCGATTCCAATGCTCATCCCCATTGCGATTGCACCGGCAAAATTGCCCTGGTTCACAATGGTATCATAGAAAACTATGCTCAGCTGAGGAAAGAATTGATTATTGAAGGCCATGATTTTGTATCTGAGACTGATACCGAAGTGATGGCTCATCTGATAGAAAAATACTATACTGATTCACTGGAAGAGGCAGTCAGAAAAGCACTTGCTCAGGTACGGGGTTCATTTGCCATCGTTGTAATATGCAGTGATGAACCAGACAAGATTGTAACTGCCAAAAAGGCCAGCCCGCTCATAATTGGATTGGGGCAGGGGGAGAATTATGTAGCTTCAGACATACCAGCAGTACTGGGACTAACCTCTAATGTTTACATTATTGAAGAAAACGAATTTGCAGTCATAACCCCGGACAAAGTCGTTATAACAGACTTTGAGGGCCAGCCGATTGATAAAAAGGTATTCGAGGTTACCTGGGATGCAGTATCCGCTGAAAAGGAAGGATACGATCATTTTATGCTCAAGGAAATAAATGAACAGCCCCGTGCTATCAAAGATACCCTGGCCGGTAAAACGGTTCAGAATATGGTGGACCTTAGTGGGCTGGAAATGGATGAAACCTTTAAACAGGTGGGTAAAATATTTATAGTTGCCTGTGGAACAGCCTACCACGCAGGATTGGTAGGCAGAATGGCTATTGAGAAACTAGCCCGGGTACCGGTAGAAACAGATATTGCTTCTGAGTTCAGGTATCGGGACGTTCTATGGAATCCTGATGATCTAATGATAGTAGTCAGCCAGTCCGGTGAAACAGCCGACACCCTGGAGGCTTTAAGAAAAGCCAAACGTCAGGGCATCAAAGTTCTGGCTATAACCAATGTGGTGGGAAGTTCCGTAGCCCGGGAAGCGGATAAGGTGATTTATACCCATGCCGGGCCTGAAATCGCAGTAGCATCTACGAAAGCTTATATTACCCAGCTGGCTATCATGTACCTAATAGCAATGTATATGGGAAAAATCAAAGGAGCTTGTACTGAGTCAGAGCTACAGGAGCTGGGTTCCCAATTATACGGTATAGATTTGCTGGTACAGAAGATACTGAATCGGGAAAAGGAAAGCGGGAAAATAAAGCAGTTGGCTGAAAAATACAAAGAGGTACAGAGCACCTTTTTCCTGGGACGCGGACTCGATTATGCAGTGGCCATGGAAGGGGCTTTAAAGCTGAAAGAAATTTCTTATGTCCATGCTGAGGCCTATGCAGCAGGTGAACTGAAACACGGTCCCCTGGCTTTAATACATGATGGGGTACCAGTTCTGGCTTTAATAAGCCAGGATGATCTGGTAGAAAAGTCTATGTCCAACATCAAAGAAGTAAAAGCCCGCGGTGCAGTGGTAGTGGCAGTATGTAAAGAAAGCTTGCAGGAAGCATGTCAGGAATGTGATGATCAAATTCTTCTGCCAGATATTAATCCTATACTAGCTCCGATTGTTTCGGTAGTTCCGCTGCAGTTGTTTTCTTATTATATGGCCATCTATCGGGGAGCAGATGTGGATAAACCAAGGAACCTGGCCAAAAGTGTGACGGTAGAGTAAGATATTTTTGGGAAAATAAAACTCTTGTTGTGGTTTTATAATAAAGTAGTGCTTTTTAAAATAATGTTGTGCCTTTAATAAAATCATAAAATCAGGAATGGGATAGAAAAGAGTTTTTAGATACTGCAGTAATAAGGATTGCGGCCTAAAAATAAATTTACAGTTTATACTCCGTGAAGTATTTGCAGATTTACCTGCAAACACTTCACGGTTTTTTTTCATACAAATGAGTTGCAGACGTACATTCTGCTCTGATTCCTCTATTACTTTAGTGCTAGCAGTTGGAGTAAGTTCTTGTGATATAAGATTTCCAAAATTTTGAAATGTATCTAGAATGGTGAATTAGGGTAAGGCCATTAATTTCTTAAAATACATATTTACATATTAAATGTTATAACATATAATAAGAACATACAATTTAAATGTTATAAAGGTGGAGGTGCATCAAATGGTAATTTTACGAAAGAGTGACAGTGCAACAAGCCTGTTATTGTTTGTTTATAACAACTATGTTACTCAATACAGCAAAGATACCCTTAGATTATCCAGTCTGCTCGAAATTATGAAGGCCTTTGGTAAGAGCGAATCTGCTATAAGAATGTCGCTATCTAGAACTGTAAAAGCAGGTGTACTAACCAATTACAATGTAGGCAGCGAGGTATATTACCAGCTGGCTCCGAATGGTAAAGAGGCGATTATGGCGTGGAATGAAGGGATGGAGCATTTTTGGAAAAGGTACGCTTTGAGGAATAAACCGTGGGATAGAAAATGGCATTTGCTTAATTTGGAATTCGGAGAGCAACACAGAGAAAACAGGGCAGATATCCTGGAGAGATTAAAGCAGATAGGATTCGGTGTTCTAGGCATCAATACATGGATTACCCCCTACTATCAGCCGTATGAGGTTCAGAAGATATTGGCTGAATTCGGCATAAACACCAGTGCAGTCGAAATGCATGGTGATTTGATAATTGGCCAAGAAGTCGGATCTTTCTTAGATAATATTTTCGGCCCCAGGGAACTGGAGAAACTCTATAAAAATTTTATAAATATATTTACTGAAAAATATGAAATAACTAAGAAAATAGCCCGTGAACATTGGTTTATAGAAGAAGGGAGATCATTGCCATTATTACATGCTATAGGTTGGGAGTTTTTCTATATTGCAACCCAGGATGCTGCACTTCCCAAAGTCTTATATCCAGAATGGGCAGGGGATAAGGCAGCACAGCTGATGATAGATTTCAGACGTATTTTATTAGCAGCAGCAACTGAGTATCTGGGTAAGTTTGAGTAAATACAGTAACTATGAGTTTATATGTAATATTTGACAAGGAGGGTTTTTTATGACAAAAACAAACTGGTTTAAATTCCAACCCAGCAGGGAGATATGGGTGGTGCTGCTATCATGGATAATGGTGGTATCGGCTTTTTATACAGCCTTTCAGGTATTCACAACCCAAAGAGTTGCTGCAAATTTTATTACTTTCGGTATTATTGGAATAACTCTTTGTGGGGTAATGGTTCCGGTAGTTTGGAATTCGTTGATAATGAAAAGGTCTTTAACAGAAATTGGTATTACCAGGCGGAATCTATTTATCAGTATAGTACTAGGTACTATTTTGGCCAGTGCCCAGTATATGCTGACCATTAAAAACATTGAGATGCCAGGATTTAATGAATTGTTGCCCCTGCTTACTATGGCTGTAGCCGTAGGATTTTATGAGAATGTATTTTTCCGTGGCTGGGTCCAATTAAGAATGGAGGCTTACTTTGGCATAATACCTTCCATATTTCTAAGTGGGATTGCCTACTCCCTGTATCACATTGGGTATGGAATGGCTGCCGGAGAGATGATAACACTGTTTGTAATAGGTATAGTATATTCAGCTATTTTCAGAATAACCTGCAATATTTTTATTCTTTATCCATTGCTCACTCCTTCCGGAGCGCTGTTTACCATTATTCAGGATGGGTTAAAAATACCATTTGAAGCAACATATGGTTTTGCAGACGTTATAGTTCTCATAATTATTGGACTAGTAATAGTTAATAAATTTTCAAAAAGAAATTACTCATATATCTCAACGTATTTATTAAAAAATTTATCATGTTCATAAGAAAAAGTTGACATTAGTTAATCAAAATATTAAATTTAAAAGAATAATTTCGGCAAATCTAATGTAATTATTTATAATTAAATAGCGAGGAGATACTGTATATGGCTTTTTATTATGACGAACCCTCTTACACCTTTAGCGAATACTTACTCGTACCGGGATATTCTTCAAGAGAATGTATGCCATCAAATGTCAGTCTTAAAACACCTTTGGTTAAATTCAACCAAGGCGAGGAACCAACTATTTCAATGAATATCCCGGTTGTTTCTGCAATAATGCAAGCCGTATCAGATGATAAAATGGCAATTGCTCTGGCGCTTGAAGGCGGCGTTTCATTTATATTCTGTTCGCAGACGGTAGAGAACCAAGCTGCAATGGTAAGCAAAGTTAAAAATTATAAGGCTGGTTTTGTTATCAGTGACTCAAATATTAAACCAGACCAAACACTAGCTGATATCTTGGAAATGAAAGAAAAAACAGGCCATTCAACCGTTGCTGTTACTGATGATGGGACTTCAAAGGGGAAACTGCTTGGATTAGTTACAAGCCGTGATTACAGAATCAGCAGATTACCGCTCAATACAAAAGTCCATGAATTCATGACTCCGTTTACCTCTCTCATATGTGCCAATCAAGGTATTTCCCTTAAGGAAGCAAACAATTATATATGGGACCATAAACTCAATACACTTCCTGTTATTGATGAAAATCAAAATCTGGTTTCGCTTGTATTCAGGAAAGACTATGATACTCATAAGGAAAACCCTGATGCATTACTTGATTCATTAAAAAGGTATGTTGTTGGAGCAGGCATTAATACCAAGGATTATGAGGAAAGAGTACCTGCTCTGGTAGAAGCAGGTGCAGATGTTTTATGTATAGACTCATCAGAGGGCTTTTCGGAATGGCAGAAGGTAACCATTGATTTCATTCGAAATAGATACGGAGATAAGGTAAAGGTTGGCGCGGGAAATGTGGTTGACCGGGAAGGCTTTATGTTCTTAGCTGAAGCAGGAGCAGATTTCATAAAGGTTGGCATAGGTGGCGGTTCTATTTGTATTACTCGTGAAGAAAAAGGAATTGGCAGAGGTCAAGCTACAGCAGTAATAGAAGTTGCTAAAGCCAGAGATGAATATTTTGAGAAGACCGGTGTGTACATTCCCATTTGTTCAGATGGTGGTATCGTTCACGATAACCATATAACTCTCGCCCTCGCAATGGGAGCCGATTTTGTCATGCTGGGAAGATACTTTGCTAGATTTGATGAAAGTCCTACCAATAAGTTTAATCTTAATGGCAATTTTATGAAAGAATACTGGGGCGAAGGATCAAACAGAGCCAGAAACTGGCAGCGTTATGATATGGGCGGCAAGTCTGAGCTTTCCTTTGAAGAGGGTGTTGATTCTTTTGTTCCTTATGCAGGCGAGCTTAGACCCAATGTTCAGATTACTCTTAACAAAGTAAAATCAACCATGTGCAACTGCGGTGTAATAACCATACCTGAATTGCAGAAAAAGGCAAAGTTAACCCGCGTTTCATCAACCAGTATAATAGAAGGTGGAGCACATGATGTAGTACTTAAAGATAATAACATTCTGGCAGTAAAATAGGTCGTATCTCGTGAAATAGTATAGTGTTGCTTTAGCCCCTCCTGATTTGGAGGGGTTGTTTATTGGCCTTAAATGCTTTCTTTGTAAAGGGGAATTTTGACTAGCCTGGAAACTGTATTATATAACATGTTCTTAACCAGAAAAACTAATGTATCAAAGAACATTTAATTTTAATAAGGAGGGTTTTCACCATGAAGAATATCCTGATACGATGTGCTGCGGAAAGCGACCTGGAAGCAGTTTTGTCCCTATATGCTCAGCCGGTACTGGATGATGGTAAAGTGCTTACGGGTGAGCAAGCTCTAGAAATATATAATAAAATGAAGTGTTATCCTGACTACCGGCTTTATGTAGCGTTATCCGACAGCACGGTGGTAGGGACCTTTGCATTACTCATAATGGATAACCTTGGTCATTTGGGGGCTCCATCCGGGGTGATCGAGGACGTTGCAGTACACCCTCGATGGCAGAGGCAAGGAATTGGGACACAGATGATGCAATTCGCAGTAGAAATCTGTCAAGATAGTGGATGCTACAAGGTTGCTCTGTCCAGCAATATTAGGCGAGAGAACGCTCACCGTTTCTATGAATCGCTGGGGTTTGAACATCACGGATACAGTTTCCTGCTTGACTTGATTCAATCATAAGGTGACAAAAGGACCGTCCCCTTGTCACCTAGAAGTCGAACAGATAGGGCTCATCGACCTGATATTTCTCGACCCGGTTTCTTCCGCTATTTTTAGCTTTATACAATGCCTGGTCAACTTTTTCTATGATTGCATCGAGGTTTTCATCACTGGTTTCCAGTTCTGCCACCCCGAAGCTGGCTGTAACCTGGTGGCATTTATCGAAATTATAATCAAAAAGTGCTTTCCGCAATCTCTCCGCAACTGCCAGGGCTTCCTGCAACGAGGTTTCCGGCAGCAACAGGATAAACTCTTCGCCTCCCCAGCGCGCAAAAAGATCGGCGCTGCGTTTATTCTGGTTGATGATTTGAGCTACGGTTTTTAGCACATAGTCTCCAGTAGCGTGTCCATGGTTGTCGTTTACTTTTTTGAATAAATCAAGGTCGAAGAGAATAATGCTTAAGGGACGGCCATATCGTCTGAATTTTTCTATCTCCATGCTGGCCATTTCCAAGAACTTATAACGGTTGAAAATAAGGGTCAGGGGATCGATATTGGCCTGCATTTCTAGTTTTAAACGGCTTTTTATGAAGTACCAGGATACAACTGCGAAAATTAAGTATAGTAAAGTCAGCAGCAGTATATTAAGGGAATAGGCAGAGCGGACAGCAGGAAGTTGCTGGTTCGCCGAGTAAGAGATAAAATAGGCTGTCGGGTCACCTTGGTAGTTATTGATAGTAGCAAAGGATATCAGGTAATTCACGTGATCTACTTCTTCTTCCACTGCAAAATCATTCATTTCCTGCAGGTTCTCTACCAGCAGGGGATCCTTTTTTATTTTATAAATTAATTCATGTATGAGTTCTGATTCTGACTTATCCCAATACCTGGTATTGGCCAGGTAAGCATTCTGGTCATAATAAAAGGCGTCATTTAATAAAGAAATCATATAGTTCGATTTTGCGGAGTCATGAGTAACTCTATCAACGATGTCTTTTTTCACAATAAATTCATGAAATTCATCAGGGAAAGTATCATTTAACATTATTAGTATAGTTTCCGGTAATACACCCATCTCCACGGTACCTATATGATCATTTCTATAGAAAAGCGGATAGACAAAGCGATAACCACTGTTAACCCGGCCTACTTCAAAACCCGAAACACTTTTTTGCTCCATATTGGCCTGTTTAACAATTACCCGGATCTCGAATAACTGGTCCCCGAAAAGTTCAGGTCGTTGCATGCGCAGAAAACTTATCCCGTCTTTAAAATGAAAATGCATCTGTTTAAATCCATAATGGCTTATACTTGCGTAATCATCATGGAGAAAATCATACAATTGATATCTTAGTTGAGACTGCTGCTGTCTATCAAGTGTATTTGAAGCGGCTGACATGGGTTTTAATACCTGGGGCTGATTAATCTTTTCGTTAAAAATATATAGGGATAGCTGTTCATGCAGCATGATGGAGGAGTTAACTTCATTGCGGAGGGAGTTTATGCTGGCTATTTTTATATCAGAAGTTTTCTTATGAAGTTCTATAGAAAGCTGGTACACGATTACGGAATATATTAATCCCGTAATTAATATGATAGACAGCCAGGTAAGATACATACTGCGTCTACTCAACAGGCCCCCACCTCCTATGGACCATATCGTCCAGATTGAATACTGAAAAAATGTCGTTATTATTAATATATTATCGTTTTTAGGGAGAAAAGGGTGAAGTATTTTCGTGCTCTGAAATTTCTAATGTTAAACTTGTCATCCAAGTTCTGACCTGGATAAATTACCTAATGGGCAGCGTATGCACTATTGTTTTCGCCGTTTCCGTGATATACACTATAAGCAAAGCAGCTTGATGAACTAATATTGATGATACGTTTATATTTTCAGCGGCTTTGGTTTATGGTCTTAATGGCCGCGCTAACAGTAAGTTATTTGGCTTCTCTCAATACTATACGAACATTTCCGGCCAGAGAATGGGGCAGTATTGTATAGTACAGCAGAAGAGGACTTCTTGTTAAGAAGAAAGGAGGTTGGGACCAGGTGTTTAAACGCAGTAAGATAGAAAATGAAATGGGAAAGCTGGCCAGACAATCAGGTATTTTATTTGAAACAGGTAAGTTAAAACTTCAGATCACCCAGCTGGAAAATGATTTGTATAATTTAAAAGCAGAATTAGGTGATATCGTATATAAAGCATTTCAAAATCAGGCCTTGCGAGGAGAAGATGAAGGCCGAGAGATAGAAGCCGTGTGTATAAAAATTACTGAACTGGATATTTCGATTAATAATCTCAGGCAAGAGGTGGATAGAATTAACCAGACTTGAGAATCACCCCATTTTATAGCATCAAAGTGAATATTTCTCGTTCCATCCCTTTTGTATACAGTGACTGGCTGAGTGGAATCTGCTAATATTTATTAACAAGGAAAAAATATTTATAAGATTATAGTAATTCATTGGAAGTGAATAAAAGTTATGGGCAAAGGCGTCCTAAAATCCTGCCGAATACTGGTATGGGTTTTGGGGCGTTTTTTTATTGCAGTTGAAATGGCGGACAGCAGGAAGTCCCCTTTTCATCTGGACTCTTAAAGGGGGTTATGACATTGAGTGAGGTACAACGAGCTTCGACTGGCTTAAGTGGGCTGGATGATGTCCTGCACGGTCTTCGATTAGGAGATAATGTGGTATGGCAGGTTGACTCCATAAAGGATTATTGTGAATTCGTTCGTGCTTTTGTGAAGCAGGCTCTGATGGAAGAACGGCGGGTAGTTTATATGAGGTTTGGGCAGCATGACCCCATATTTGACGAAAGTAATGGGGTTATGGTTTACCATCTAGATGCAGAAGAGGGTTTTGAGAGCTTTTCCAGTCAAGTACACAGGATAGTGAGTGAAGAAGGTTACCAGGTTTACTATGTATTTGACTGTTTATCTGACCTGTTAACCTCCTGGGCCACCGACCTTATGACCGGAAATTTTTTCCGAGTGACCTGTCCATACTTGTATGAACTTGAGACTATTGCCTATTTTGCTATTTTACGGAACCGGATTTCTAATAATACCATTGCTCGTATAAGAGAGACTACCCAGCTTTTTCTGGATGTTCATCGGCAGGAAAACGAAATCTTTGTCCACCCTATAAAGGTGTTTGATCGCTATTCACCAACTATGTATCTTCCTCACCTCCGTATTGCAGGAGGGAGCTTCGTGCCGGTGACCAGCAGCGTACAGGCGGCTACCCTCTTTTCGCGTTTTAAGGGACCTGGATATGTGGAAAGCAAACTGGATTTTGGTGATAGACTGTTTTTACAGGCCCGGGAGCTGATTACTAAAGATGGTTCGGAAATACAAGAAGAAAAGCGAGCTATGCTGATACAACTCTGTAAAATGATGATCGGCCGTGATCCAGAAATTCTGGAACTGGCGGAGCGATATTTCACTCTGGAAGATTTGCTGGAGATACGTACCCGGGTTATAGGTTCCGGTTTTGTGGGAGGTAAGACCGTAGGTATGCTGCTGGCAAGGAAGATACTTACTTCCCAGGCAGACAGTCCCTGGACTGAATGGCTGGAAACCCATGACTCCTTTTATATTGGATCCGATTTATATTACACTTATCTGGTTGAAAACGGATGCTGGAAACTAAGAATGGAACAAAAGAAAGAGAAATATTTCTTTAGCTATGCTCCCGAGCTTAAAAAAGGAATTTTGCAGGGCGTTTTCCCTAATTTTATCAAAGAGCAATTCTATCAAATGCTGGATTATTTTGGTCAGGCACCCATAATCGTACGCTCCAGCAGTCTTCTGGAGGATGGGTTCGGAAACGCATTTGCCGGTAAATACGAGAGTGTATTCTGTGTTAACCAGGGCACGTTAACGGAACGTTATGAAGCTTTTGAAAGAGCTCTGAAGACAGTATATGCCAGTACCATGAGTGAAGATGCCCTGGCTTATCGTATGCAAAGGGGCCTGGTGGCTCGGGATGAACAAATGGCATTACTGGTGCAGAGGGTTTCCGGTTCCCACCATTCACAGTATTTCTTCCCGGATCTTGCCGGAGTAGCCATGTCCTTTAATCCTTATGTATGGAGGGAAGACATGAATGCTGAGGCGGGGATGATGCGCCTGGTACTTGGCCTGGGAACCCGGGCAGTAGACCGGGTAGATGACGATTATCCGCGAGTCTTTGCCATGGATCGGCCGAATCTTAGACCGGATGCTTCATTAGAGGGTTTGAGAGTGTTCTCCCAACATCAAGTTGATGTACTTGACAGCCAGACTAATGAGTGGGGGAACATAGCATTAAATAAGATACCTGAACTCAAACCAGGTATGCTGAACTGGAATCTTATGGCCATCCGGGATCATGAGACCAGTCGGCGGATGAGAGAAATGGGATTAAATTCGGAAGAATGGCTGCTTAGTTTTGATGGACTTATAAACCATACTCCTTTCATCGAAAGGATGAAAGTAATGATGCAGCAGCTTCAAGAAGCTTATAAATATCCGGTTGATACTGAATTTGCCTGTAATTTCGTATCTGACACCGAGATGCGAATTAATTTATTACAGTGCCGTCCTCTGCAAACCTTAATACAACAAGAAGGGAGAGAGGCAGAGTGTGGAAGAATCAGCGGTGATTTGCTGTTTGCTTCCCGCGGACGGTTTATGGGATATGGTGTAACCGGGTATCCAGAGAAAATAGTTCTGGTTGATCCGTTTGAATATATTGCCTTATCACAACAGGGCAAATACCAGGTGGCCCGTCTGATAGGAAATATAAACCGGCTGTTCAAGGATGGGAAGTTCGGACCTTTTGCTTTAATAGGACCGGGTAGATGGGGGACCAGTATACCCTCGCTGGGAGTTCCAGTATCATTCAGTGAAATTTGTAACTGCAGCGTATTAGTAGAGGTAGCAGTTAAAGAAAAAGGATTTATGCCGGAGCTGTCATTCGGAACGCATTTTTTTCAAGACCTGGTAGAGACCGGGATATTCTACACCGCTTTGTTCCCCGGGGAAGATGGAGTAATGTATTATCCAGAATTATTGCATAAGGAAGAAAATATTCTGGATCAATTAATTCCTAACTATGCCCGGTACAGCAATGTAATTAAAGTAATAGACCTGTCACCTACTGGCAGGAAGCTGCTGGTAGATGTGGACATAAAAAATCGCCATGTAGCAGCATTCTTTAGCTGCCCATAAGGGGCCACAAGGGGGCACTTTTTACTGTGGCCTTTTTGGACACAGTGGACACAGGGGACGGTTCTCTTGTCCACCTTGAAAAAGTGGACAAGAGAACCGTCCCCTGTGTCCACTTTCTGGGTGGACTTGTGTATAAAGATTCATTAGAGTAAAATTTATTAGATTAAGACTTTTCAGGAGGGAATAGATATGCACAAGAAGTTATTTATACCTGGACCGGTTGAGGTTAGAAGTGATGTGCTTGAAAAAATGGCTACTCCTATGATAGGGCATCGCGGTAAAGATGCATCTATGCTGCAGCATAATATAAGCGATAAGCTGAGGAAGATGTTTTATACCCATAATGACATACTGCTGTCTACTACTTCTGGCAGTGGACTTATGGAAGGAGCTGTCCGTTCCTGCACCTTAAAAGGAGCAGCAGTTTTCTCGGTAGGAGCATTCGGCAGAAGATGGTTTGAGATGGCTCAAAGCAATAATATCCCTTCCGATATCTTTGAAGTTGAGTGGGGGCAGGCGAATCAGGATGAACAGGTTGACCAGGTGCTGGCCAGCGGAAAATATGATCTGCTTACTGTTACTCATAATGAAACATCTACTGGTATTATGAACCCGATAGAAGAGATTGCCCAGGTAGTAAAAAAATACCCCGAGGTAATATTCTGCGTAGATGCAGTAAGTTCCGCCGGGGGCAGTAAGATAGAAGTAGATAAACTGGGGATTGACGTTTGTATTACTTCTACCCAGAAGGCACTCGGATTACCTCCAGGTTTGGCTATTTGTACTTTTTCTGAAAAAGCACGCCAACGAGCCGAAAAAGTACCTTTCCGGGGTTATTACCTGGATCTGATGCAGCTGTACAAATACATAATAGAAAAGGATTATCAGTATCCATCCACTCCTTCGTTACCGCATATGTTTGCGTTGGACTACCAGCTTGATAATATATTGCAAGAGGGATTGGACAACCGATTTAATCGTCATATAGAAATGGCCGAGTATGTACGAAGTTGGGCCCGAAAGAATTTTGCTATTTTTGCTGATGAGAGATATATGTCTAATACCCTTACTACCATTACTAATACTAGAGATATTGACGTAGGTGCTTTAAACAAGGAACTGGGTCTAAGGGGGTTCCAGATTTCAAATGGTTATGGCAAGATGAAAGAAAAGACTTTCCGTATCGCCCATATGGCTGACTGTCGTTTGGATGATATCAAGGAACTTATCGGTAATATCGATGAAATCCTGGGTTTATAAAGTAGTTCTGGGAACAAGAGAAAATGGAGGTAATGTTCGGCGTTATATTTCAAACGCCGGATTAAGGTTCAACGATGGGAGAACTTAAATAGGCCAGGCCTCTTTGGCGGGCGTAATATAGAAGTTGCAGGAGGGTATATTATGGCAATAGTGAAACCATTTAGGGCGGTTCGGCCGGCAGCAGAATTAGTTGACAGAGTAGCGGCTCTTCCCTATGATGTTATGAGCAGCGATGAAGCCCGAGAGATGGTTAAGGGGAATCCGTATTCTTTTTTACATGTTGACAAAGCCGAGATTGATCTGGATACAACTATAGATCTTTATGACCGCAGGGTTTATGAAAAAGCACGGGATAACCTTAAGCTAATGATTGATCAGGGTGTGTTTATTAAAGAAAGCCGGGATTGTCTCTACATTTATCGGCAGAAGATGGGGGACCGATATCAGACCGGAGTGGTAGGCTGTACCTCGATTGATGAGTATATGGATAACTTGATTAAAAAACACGAATTAACCAGGGCCGACAAGGAACAGGACCGCATCAAGCATGTTGATTACTGTGATGCCAATACCGGTCCCATTTTTCTAACTTATCGGGCTCAGAGTGAAATAGATGAGGTTATCAATACCTGGATGGATAGTCATAGTCCAGTTTATGATTTTGCGTCTGACGATAATATCGGTCATACCATCTGGGTCATCGATGATGAGAAGGTGATAAGGAGGCTGACAGGCTTGTTCAGCAAAGTTGAATGTCTGTATATAGCTGATGGACACCACCGTTCTGCTTCAGCCGTAAGAGTAGGGCAAATGAGAAGAACGGAATACCCCGATTATAATGGAGAGGAAGAATTTAATTATTTTCTATCCGTAATATTTCCCGATAACCAGCTGCACATCATGGACTATAATCGGGTGGTAAAAGATTTAAACGGCTTGCCAAGAGAAGAATTCATGCAAATGCTGAGCTTGAATTTTGATATAGAACCATATATCGGGGCAGGACCTTATGAACCGGAGGCCCAGCGGACTTTCGGTATGTTCCTGGATGGACGATGGTATATTCTCAGAGCTAAAGCAGGCACTTATGATGAAAGTGATCCAGTTAAAAGATTGGATGTATCAATACTGCAGTATAATCTGCTGGGACCTATCCTGGGCATCGAAGACCCCCGGATAGATAAAAGAATTGACTTTGTGGGGGGCATACGGGGATTAAAAGAACTGGAAAGAAGAGTGGAAGAGGGTATGAAAGTAGCCTTTTCTATGCACCCAACTACCGTGAAGGACCTGATGGATATAGCTGATGCTGATAAAATTATGCCGCCCAAATCTACCTGGTTTGAACCCAAATTAAGAAGCGGCATATTTGTTCACCAGCTGAAATAAATTTGTATTAGTATAAATATGGGTTAGAATACTAATACAGGGGGTCAGACTTAACCTGCCAGAAGGTCGAGCGAGGAAAGGTAAGCCTTTTACCCCCACCTATTAAGGGGAGGCGGTAGGATGTTCAAATTTGATAAAAGCAAACTGGAGCAGAAGGCCAGCAAAATTGTTCAAAAATCCGGTGATATGGTCGAAAGCGGGAAAATAAAGCTGAATATTACTAACCTGGAAAAAGAGATCAATTCGCTTAAATCCGAATTGGGCAATACTCTTTACAATGCCTTTAAAGCAGGTAACAACGCTGAATCAGAATTGACTGCCATATGCAACAAGATCGATGAAAAGTATCAGGAAATAGATGTATTACAGAAGCAGTTAGAGGAATTAAAGACCAAAGAGTAAAGATAGTGTGCTTGGCAGCAGATTACAAGAGAATAGGAAAGCCATTTTAAGCAGCTATACGCTGCTTAAAACTTTTTGAGGAAAACATGGCGCTTGATAGATAGAGGGGCAAATGCTAAATTTGTTATGTAATAACATGAATTAAAGAACTATTGCCAGCGGTATCAATAGTAAATTAAGGTTGATAACGGGAGTTTTATATGACCATAGAAAAGAAACTCGAACTGCTTCGGGAAGAAATTCGAACCGCAGGGAAAATAATACTAGCTTTTTCCGGGGGAGTGGACAGTACCCTGCTGGCCTATCTGGGGCAGGAAGAACTGGGCGGAAATTTCCAGGCTGTTACTGTAGACAATGGAATGCAGAGCAGATATGACCTGAATAATGCCTGCCAAATTGCAGCCTGCCTGGGGATAAGTCATAGGATAGTGGAAGTTGACTCCTTACAGCATGAAGAAGTGAGAGGCAACACTCTAAGACGCTGCTACTTCTGTAAAAAGAAACTGCTGGAAAATTTGCTAATGTTGGCGGCAGAAGAGGGCTGCCAGGTGCTGGAAGGTTCTCATGTTGAAGATACCAAGCAACATCGGCCGGGGCAGCAGGCCATATTGGAGCTGGGTATCATAAGTCCCCTGCAGAGAGTCGCTTTGAACAAGAGTGAAATCAGGCAGCTGGCCCGTGACCTGGGAATGCCTAACTGGAATGCAGCAGCGACACCCTGTCTGGCTACCCGCTTTCCTTATGGAGAAACCCTTACTGCAAGTCTTCTGAGGCGGGTCGAGGTAGCAGAAGAAATAATCAGACAGGCCGGATTCCAGCAATTCCGGGTTCGTTCCCACCGGAATCTGGCCAGGATTGAGGTGGGGCCAGCGGAACGGGTGCGGTTTTTTAATACGGACTTCATGGATGAAATTGATCAGGCATTGCGCAGGATAGGTTTTATTCATGTCAGCCTGGATCTGTGCGGATATCGAATGGGCAGCATGGATAATGGGATAAGATAGGAGGATAAATGTGGAAAAAGATGAGCTGCGTAACATACTGAAAAATATCCAGGATGGGAAAATTGATCCAGACACTGCCATGATGCGGCTTCAGAATCTGCCTTTTGAGAATCTGGGCTATGCCCGGGTTGATCATCATCGAAACCTGCGTACAGGGTATCCGGAGGTCATATACTGTACTGGCAAAGAGCTTGAACAAGTGACTGGAATCGCCTCTGCTATCTTGTCTCAGGGCAGCAATCTCTTGGCTACCAGGGCCAACCCTGAAATTTTTGAAGCAATAAAAAAGATTCATTCGGCGGCTGTCTATCATCAACTGGCTCGGCTGGTTGTAGTAGAACAGCAGCAGATCAAGCAAATCACTGGCACCATTCTAGTTATCACCGCTGGTACTTCAGACCTTCCTGTAGCAGAAGAAGCGGCAGTCGTTTCTGAAACATTCGGTAATCAGGTAGAGCGTCTTTATGATGTAGGCGTGGCAGGGATTCATCGATTGCTGGCTGGTATGGAATCATTGAAAAAAGCCCGGGTCATCATAGCTGTGGCTGGTATGGAGGGAGCTCTGGCCAGCGTAGTTGGTGGTCTGGTGGATAAGCCGGTTATAGCAGTACCCACCAGCACTGGTTATGGGGCCAGCTTTGGAGGCCTGGCAGCCTTGCTGGCTATGTTGAACAGCTGTGCATCTGGGGTAAGTGTAGTGAATATCGATAATGGTTTTGGGGCCGGCTGCCTGGCCAGCATTATTAACCGTCAGGTAGACCAGGCATTACACAGTAATATAGAGCAGGGGTAATATGGAGTAGGTGAGGAGATAAATTATGGATAAGGTACTTTATTTCGACTGTTTTGCAGGAATTAGCGGTGATATGATTGTAGGCGCCCTCCTTGATCTGGGAGCTAGAGAGGAGTTTTTGTATCAGCAGTTAAGAGAGCTTAATCTGCCAGGATACAGTTTGCGTATTGAAAAAAACCACAAATTGGGTGTCTGGGGAATAGACTTTGGTGTATTGCTGGAGGAAAGCGGCTCTCATCACGAACATCATCACTCACACCGGGGTCTCTCTGATATAATTTCCATCATAGGAGATAGTGCACTGTCGGAAAATGTGAAATCACGATGTCAGGATATATTCAAACATCTTGCCGAGGCAGAAGCTCGAATTCACGGTATTACACCGAACGAAGTCCATTTTCACGAGGTCGGAGCCATAGATTCTATTGTGGATGTAACAGCATCCTTAATCTGTATGGAGGATCTCAATATTAATAAGGTGTACTCCTCCCCCCTGCACATGGGAGAAGGCTTCGTGAACTGTTCTCACGGCTTGCTTCCCGTACCAGCCCCTGCCGTATTGGAAATACTCAAGGGGATACCGGTATATACAACGGGACTTCGGTCAGAACTGGTAACCCCGACCGGTGCGGCACTCATTTCTAATCTGGCCGAATATTTTGGGCCTTTTCCTGAGATGATAGTTGAGGCCGTAGGATACGGTCTGGGAGATAAGGACCTGGAAATTCCTAACCTGCTGAGAGTTATCCAGGCCAGACAGAACCACAGTCTGCAGCGTATTTGGATGCTGGAATGTAATATTGACGATATGAATACCCAGTTGTATTCTTATCTATTTCCCCTGCTGATGGCAAGAGGAGCACTGGATGTCTACCTGACTCCATTGATCATGAAAAAAAACCGACCGGGAAATTGTCTGACCATACTATGTGAGGAAGGCATTATTGATGAATTGGAGGAAATCCTGTGGCAAGAGACCACCACTCTGGGTGTGCGCAGGCTGCAGGTACAGCGCCGCATATTGGAGCGCAAGCTGATTTCCGTGCCTACCTTGTGGGGGCCGGTTACCGTTAAAATAGCTTATCACAATGGGTTGCTGCTCAAATTTGCTCCTGAATACGAGGATTTGAGCCGTATAGCCGGGGAGGTGGGTATGCCTTTGCAGGATCTCCAGGCTAAGGTACAGCAAACCGCTGCGAAATGGCTGGAGGAGCAAGGATTGCTTAAATCTGTACATGGCAAGATATGAAGAGGTCAGCATTATATGTATTCCACGTTATTTTTTTACAATATCACATAATTAGGGCAGTATTTATCCCATATTTATAGCCTAAAGTAATAACATACAAAGTAAATATATGCTGTTGCATTTTAGGAGGTGGGAAAACCAAGAACATGAATTATTGTTCGGTAGGGATATAGATGTTATTATCCCTGGAGCTGCAGACGATCCTGACCCGGCAAGCTTCTTTCCCCAGATATCTTTAGTCGGGAAATAAAAGGGCTGTAGTACATTTATCGAACAATACAAATTTGATAAAATATAATTCAGATACCCTTCCTCTTATACTAAGTTAAGCTAGAGCATTAAACAAACCAGGAGGACAGATAATGTCTTACAAAATCTACCTGGTAGAAGACGAAGAAAACCTGAACGAACTCTTATCCTCTTATCTCTCCAAAGAGGGCTGGCATGTCCAGCCCTTTTTGTGTGGAGAAAAGGCTATGCAGGCTGTTGCTGAGCGACCCGATTTATGGATATTGGATATTATGCTCCCCGACATTGACGGATACAGACTACTTCAGTATATAAAGGCCAATGATCCTTCTATCCCGGTTATCTACATATCCGCCCGGGATGCTGAACTGGATCGGGTTTTGGGTTTAGAAATGGGAAGTGACGATTATCTTCCCAAGCCATTTTTGCCGCGAGAACTGGTAATAAGGACTCGTAAACTATTGGAGAGAGTCTATGGTGAACAGCATGATGAAAGTAGCCTGATTAAGGTTCATCCTTATTTAATAGATGAAAGAAGACGTAAATTAACCCAGGACGGTCAGGAAATTGATCTGACATCTAAGGAATTTGATTTAATGGTCATACTGGCCAGAAATCAGGGACTGGCATTTTCCCGCGAGCAGGTTTTGGATCATGTCTGGGGCCAGGATTACGTGGGTTCTGACCGGGTGGTGGATGACCTGGTTAGAAGACTGCGCAAGAAACTCCCGGAGTTTAGAGTAGAGACTATATACGGTTATGGCTACCGACTGGTGAAATCATGAAAAATAGTCCTCTGGCGTTACAAATATGGATGATTTTTGTGATCATTACTATTGGCATTTCAACCTTGTTCATGCTGCTGGTTCCCTGGGCATTAAGAGATTTTTTCACCCAGCAAAGCTATATCACTATAAGAGAAGCTCAGTCTATATACCTTTCCAATGGTAAGACGCTTACCGATATACATGATATAGCTGAATGGGATCAAATAAGTCAACAGTACCAGACGGTTAAACATATTGTCTTTTTAGAAGATGGGGAGGTAATAGCAGGTTCCACTTCACTTCTGATATTCAACAATTTTGATTTTATTATGCAGGAATCACGTGAGCAACAGATAGCGGCTCAGCAGTACTCCCGGGATATCAACGGGGAAAAAATGTATTATATTATTCGCAAGGGGGAACTGGCCAATGTTCCCGTGTACCTATTTTCATACACCTGGGAATCCTATCAGAATGATCTGGTGGAAAACCTTTTCAGCCAATTATTATGGTTGATCGCGATTATATTGCTCTTAAGCTGGATACCCTCATTCCTAATGTCCCGATATATAACCAAACCAATCATAAAAATGGAAAATCATGTGCGCAGTATTGCTAACCGGGACTGGTATGAATCCATCGATGTGGACCGCGATGATGAAATAGGCAAATTGGGACAATCAATCGAAAGGATGAGACAGCGACTGGTCGAACAGGAAGATATGCAGCGTACTTTTTTGCAGCATATATCTCACGAATTAAAGACTCCAGTTATGGTTATTCGTAGTTATGCTCAGGCCATTGCCGATGGGATATTCCCTAAAGGCGGCCTGGAAGGGTCAATAGAAGTAATAGATAAAGAAGCCGCACGTATGGAAAAAAGGGTCAGGGATCTCTTGTACCTTACCAAGTTAGATTATTTATTCAGTAAACGTTCATCCGATGACCTTATAGATATGGCAGAACTGGTTGAAAACATAGTGGAACTTTTACGATGGCAGCGTTTGGAGCTCAGCTGGCAGCTGGAAATGGAAGATATATCATTTAAAGGTGGTCAGGAACAGTGGCAGGTAGCTATTGAAAACCTGTTAGATAACCAGATCCGTTATGCAGAGTCTTTGATCAGTATAACAGTTAGTGAGCATTATATAAATAAACAGCCGTATATGTTTATTCGCATATTCAATGATGGTCCTGCGCTGGAAGCAGGTCTTATTGATAAATTGTTTGAAGAGTATCAGCAGGGATATAAAGGTGAGTTTGGATTAGGTCTGGCCATTGTCAGGGAGATAGCTGTATACCATGGGGGTAAAATATGGGCCAGCAATGAAGAAGACGGAGTTGCTTTCTATCTGGATATACCCATACGTGAGTAGTGCACAGGCTACGGGTACCCGTTCCCGGGCCTGCTTTTTGTTTAATAGGGTGGTCCAAGGAACCTGTCCCCGAGGCCTGTGTACATATGTGTGTATAATTTGTTCCATTGTGATACAAATGGACAACTAGATGATACACTTATATTTCTTAGGTAATGTCAAAAGACCTTTAAATCAGGAGTTTGGGTTAATGCCCCATGTTCACCTGAGGTTGGCAAGAAAATTGCATCTGGAATCATTAGGGGAAATAGTATGGGATTATTTTTTATCGAACATATAATTTTTTGCCACTATGTTAATTCCAATTAACAACAGTCGGATTTCTGACGCTTTAAGCGAAGTTATGTCAACAAATGGTCATAAAGTGAAAGGATTCACTTTCGGATTAACTTTATGGGTATTTCGGGTTCGCAGGACATCATTGGTTCCCAAGCAGCCTTTAAGTCTGATAGGATGTTCCAGAATTGAATCGATTTTTCAGAATTGACTGCGCGTGTGAGCTGACCATTAGCGGAAAATTGGCAATATGTAAAACATTATGAACTGGCATGATATTTGCAACAATAATAAATAAATATGACAGGGGGGGGAGAATATGATTCCTATTAGAATAGCAGAGCCTAATGTTTTAATCGTATCAGGGCGCAATAAACGCATAAGCCGTAATGTAGGAAGACATTACACCAACCTGGGTGCCATTGTGATGATTGTAGATATTAATTTGCAGCAAAATAGGCTGATCATTGAAAATCTCAACGAAAAAGGCGTTAAATATGCATCAATTACCAGGGAAGTAAGCGATGAAAATGAAGCCCGGGAAGTGCTGCATAACTATCTGGATGACTGCACCAAATTCTCGGTGGTGTTTAATTTAGCTGGAGAGGAAAGTGCTGCTGCGAGCCGACTCATAGATATGCTGGACCCGGAAGGCGGTGTCCTGTACACAGATGTAATGGGCTGTTGCAACAAATGTCCCTAAAAAGTCTACCTGGGTCCGAAAACCTTACCTTTATTGCTCAAAGCCTTAACTCTGTCAACAATAAAAGATGATAGGCGTTCGTGCTTTCTCCAGCGGGAATATGTACGAGCAGGATCCAGGCCGTATTCTGAAATAATGTACTTTAACGTGGTGGTATCCATATTCTGTAAAGAAGCCAGCAATCCTACACCCCCCTTTTCATAATAGGTTTTAAACGGATCAAAGCCTTCAGGAATTGAAGGCTTTTGGGTTTTTCTGATCCGGGAGCCCTGGTCCTTTAGCTCGTTAGAGTTTAGGTATTCTATGAGGGGAGCCGACAAACGTTTGGCCAGGGCTTTGTTAGTCTCTAATTCAGAAGCTAGCAGTCTCAAAAATTCTGATATATAAGGAGTAGGATCAAGCTTGGACATATTTTAATACCTCCTCAGTTAATGCGGTATACATGGTATAAGGAATTTCGTAACCATACTTGTGGTGCAGATTCATGCATACGGCAGTAAAATCCATAGCAGCAGCCGCACGAGAAGTTTCCGGGATTACGGTATTGAACAATCTATGATAACCCCCTTCAGCTTCGCTCAGTTTTAGCAGGGTGAGCTGGTTAGTATGGTGTATGTTTTGTTTGCGGAATTTGTTAGCGACTACGCCCAGGGGGTGGATAGCTATTCCGGTGCTAGCTGATAATCGTTTAATACGGCTTACAATCTGGGGGATGCCATAGGTAGATAGGACATCAGGAATAACTGGAATTAAATAATGCTGACTGATAATGAGACCGTTCTGGGTAATTAAACCCAGGTTGGGCGGACAATCTATCAGTATCACATCATAGCCGGGAAGGTGATCTACTACTGCCTCCGCCAACACCGTAACTGGTTTGAAGGGTAAAAATCTGCTGACTGGTATGTTAATAATCAGATCCTGCAATTCGATTAGGTCCAGGCTGGATGGAAGCAGATCGAGACCATTAATGCCCCCTCCGACATTGGATACATTCTTAATAATAGCCTCTTCGGCCGAAAAGATACTGGTATTTTCGAGTTTGTCCCGGAAAAGCTGCATTAACGTCTGCCCCCGAATATTTCTCCTGGCCCATACATCTTCTCCTATTAGAGCAACCGTAGCATTAGTTTGTGGGTCCAGATCTATTATCAGTACCTTCAGATTATGGTTGAAGGCCATAATTTCTCCTAGAGCTATGGTGATAGTAGTCTTTCCTACCCCACCTTTCAAATTTATAATACTTATTACTTTCGGCATAAAGCACTTCCCAATCGCTGTTATATTTAACATTATTTCTGTACCTGGACCAGTTAATCCTGCATGGTTATAGACGAGGTCAGGCACTAACTTACTTTATTTATACTCTTAGCAAACCAGGAATAAGTTTAGTAGCTCAAGCAAACATGTCTTTATGACACAAGTGCAGACGAAAATTTACGGATGAATGCTTAAGAGCGCTTGGGCCCGGTCTTACTATCTCCATATAAGTTAGCTAGTGCTGCTTTAGCTTGATGGGTTAAAACAAGTTGTGTTCCCCGCTCAATGAATCGCCTTTATCCCCCTGCGCTAACCTTAAGCATTCATTCCCAAGAAGCTATTTTAGTACTAAGCAAACATGTCTTTATGACACAAGTGCAGACGAAAATTTACGGATGAATGCTTAAGAGCGCTTGGGCCCGGTCTTACTATCTCCATATAAGTTAGCTAGTGCTGCTTTAGCTTGATGGGTTAAAACAAGTGCCTGATCTCGTTATAATGTAAGAAAAGGCAGGATTTATCATATACCTGTTAGAAGGAATAATAAACTGCAAGCTTATAACAATAGAGGAGGTGCTGTTTTGATAAGTTATTCGAAAAGGAATAGTATAAAATATACTGGTATTATGCTCCTGCTGATATTTCTTCTTCTGTTTTCAACCAGCATAACTGGTTGTGGCAAATCATCCTACTTAGAAACACGGCAGTCAGATACAGCAGATCAGGTTTCTCCTGGTTATTCGAGTTCAAATGAGTCCAGTGTTGACGGTGAGGCTGCTGAATCCAGCCCGGATTATGATAAGATGGTCCAGGCTAGTCCTGAGCAGGAACGAAAAGTAATACAAAATGCAGGTTTGGTTCTAACGGTAAGAGACGTAAGTCAAGTTGTGGATAAGATCATTAAAATCGGGCAGGACAATCAGGGATATACGGTAAGCAGTAACTTATCCCGGGGGGATGACTGGGTGCGCGGTGAGGTGAACATAAAAGTGCCTTCCGCCAAATTAAACAGTGTTATGGATGAAATCGCTGCGCTGGGTGAAATAAAAGATGAAAGTATTTCTACTCAGGATGTAAGCGAAGAATATTATGATTCCCAGGCCCGGCTGGCGGTCTTGAAGAAGAAAGAAGAGCGGCTGCTGGCCTTAATTGATCAGGCTAAAACGATTGAAGAGATAATAAGTGTTGAAAATGAATTGACCCGGGCTAGAAGTGATATAGAAGTCCTGCAGGGGCGACTTAATTATTTGGAAAATGCCACGAGCTACAGTTCTATTTCGATTTCTTTAAGCCAAACGACAGCTGCCAAGGTGGAAGTGCCTGAAGGTATACTGGCTAAGGCTGTGCAGGGGTTTATTGACAGCGCCAATGGAGTTGCAGGGTTCTTGAGTGGTTTCTTTATTTTCCTAATAGCCTTTATACCCTGGGCTATTCTTATTGCCATAATCATCCTGGTGCTGCGAGCATTAAAGCGAAAATACAATTGGGGCTTCAAGAAACAAAAGAAGCATGCTGTCTTAACTAGAGAAGAACCAGAGCTTGAAAAACGAGAGTAGGTCTACATAAATTTAACAATAATTATTTAAGGAGGAAGCCGGGACAGGTCCGGCTTCCTGTTCAGCTTGCCGACCTTGTCGACAAGATGCCAGACTGATGACTAAAGCGAATCTCTAGGCAGGGTGATCTGAAATTCTAATTACACCGCTAGAATACTCATCCAGTTTAAAATCCTGACTGGATATAAAAATATCTACCAGATCTGGATCGAACTGCAGGTTAGAACATCTCCTCAGTTCCTGTACCGCTTCCTGGATAGAAAGTTTGTCTTTATATGGCCGTCCCTGAATCATAACATCAAAAGCATCTGTTATTGCCAGCATACGGGCATGCAAAGGGATAGCATCTCCCTTCAGCCCCAGAGGATAGCCGGTACCATTCCAGCATTCATGGTGATACAGAATAGATTCTGCTACTGGTGCCATCTCTGGTGATGATTTAGCAATCCGATATCCTATTTCGCTATGCTTTTTCAAAATATCCCATTCGGCACTGGTGAGCTGCGAACTTTTGTTTAGAATACTGTTGGGAACCGTTATCTTACCTATATCATGCAGAACTGCCAGCAATATAAGTTCGTCTATCTCACTTTCCGGCAGATGCATATATTTACCCATCTTGGTCAGCATATTTTTTAACCGCTGGGTATGTTCCTCAGTTTCATGACTCTTGGTCAGAAGAGTCCTGACCAGCGAGGTTATAACTGCATTGCGATTGCTGGTGTGCTGCAGGAGTTTGTTGCGGTACATTTTTTCTTCCGCCCGGCGCAATATCTCCCTAATATCTTGATCAGGATCATTTTTTGTCATCATGCCGAAACTGGCACTTACCTGTAAGCCTTGTATTTCAATTTGTTCAATGGCTGCTTTAATTCTTTCACAGATCACTGAGGCAATAGCACTGCTGGTGGAAGGAAACAAAAGCATATATTCATCCCCTCCCCAGCGGCAGGTAATGTCATCTCTGCGGCAGGAATGCTTTATAACCCGAGCTACCTTGATCAGCAGTTCGTCACCTCGATCGTGTCCAAGAGCATCATTTATCAGTTTTAATCCATTGACATCTATAACTACCAGACTCAAGGGCAGATTACCCGATGTATTGAAGCGCTCTAATCTATCCTCAAAATAAGAACGGTTATAAAGGCCGGTAAGTTTATCGTGAAAACTCAAATATCTAACCTTGTCTTCAGCCTGCTTACGCTCCGAGATATCTATCATATACCCCTGAATTTGGATTAATTCACCTTCATCATTAAAAATGCCAGCTATATTTTCCAATATAGTAATTGGTCTGCCCTTAATATCATAAATAATTCGTTCTGAATTAGTAATCATTTTTTCCTGCTGTAATTTTATCAATATGGCGTTCTTATTTGCCGAATGGAAAAGATTCCAGGCATTGGTTAAAGAGGCTTCCTCAAAGGATTTATAACCCAGCAGGTTAAGAAAGCTGGGGTTGCAGAGCAGTATATTACCTTCTGGGGTACATATGTAATTGGCCGATAATGCTTCCTCAAATAACTGCTGATATTGCTGTTGGCTTGCTGACAACTGCTGATGGGCGGATTCAATCTCAGCCAGCATAAGATTAATATTATTAGTTAGACCGGCAACCTCATCTCTACCGATTACTGGAATCCTGGTGGAAAGATCTTTGTTATAGCTTATTTGACTAACCTTGCATGACAGGAGTCTAACCCGGTTCAATATTAATTTGCTAAAAAGAATAATAATAAGAACAGTTATGAGCATTATTATCAGGATAATGGCATATTCAAAATAGTTTAAAGAGGTTCGGGCCTGCTGGTATATATCTCGGGGCAGATTGACTTCCAGCATCACAGCGGGATTATCATAGATATCCTTTAACAGGGTATGACCTGTTATTATGTGTTCATCCACTACTTCACAAATGATATCCTCGCTGTCCCTGCTTTCGTTTATAGAGCTATCTTCCGATACCGGATGAGCATTATAATCGGCTGCAGAAAAAGCGATATGTGTGGTTGCGACTAATTTGCTTATCAGGCTCTTATTCAGCAATCGACCCATAAACATGGTGCCAGCTGCGGGTCCTTCCCCATCGCTGGTGAGTATCGGATGAGCACTAAATAAGAGTATCCCTTCTGGCAGCTTAAGTAAACCCTTCATATTACCTTCTGCGGTGGTGGTAGTGAGAATAGTATTATCTGGCTTAAAATGCTGCAGCAGGCTCAACGGAGGGGATATGTATTCATTTCGGTCCTGATTGTAGGCACTGCCTGCAGCTACCTCGCCATTATTATCGATTAATAGAATAGTATACAAATTAAGAGAGGAACAAATATCTTCCGTCAGGCAGCTTTCAAGATATTCTTGATTGTGATCGGACATAAATTGGTAAGAGTCATCCCAGACGGCCCAGTCCTGGCAAAGAATGCCGAGGGAATTAAGCTGTCCGTCTATGGCACCTGATACTTGTTCTACTTTTAATGAGGTATATGTATTTTCTAATTGCAGGTAGTTGTCCATAAATATCACATTGGAGATTTGATACAGTGAAAATAATAGTAAAATGCTTACTGCGACAAGGATGACCACCGTTTTCCGAATTAAAGTCATAACTCCCTCCGGAATATTCTCATGAATTCATCCAATAATTATTCCACGAATTGGTGAAAAAATCCTCTTTTATTAGGAAAAAAATCATAAAATATTATTTAAATGGGACGTAAAAATTATATTATGGGAAATCCCAGGCTATAACTCGGAATAGGTAAAATTTGAGAATTAATTAATCCACATGCCTTTTAGGTTAAGAATACCATTTTCTATGGTTAGCGAATTTATAACTACTGAAAGATTACTATTCAATTCTTGTTCTAACCAGGGGGTAATAAGATTCTGAACCATGGCTATTTCATCAGCTGGCATAGAAATCTTGCCGAGTATTAGACTGCTGATATTCAGGCTAAGCTGCTGCTGGCTGATGGAAATGTTGCCCTGGATGTAGAAGGGTATGTTGTGGGTAAGACCAATATAATCCATGCCCTGCAATGCTTTTTGCTTTTTTATACCCAGATGTGAAGCGAAGGAGGAAACCTTATCTGTCAATAAGATACCTGATACCTCGGCAGTACCGAGTGAGTTAAGCTTGATTTGGGTTTCAGAAAAAGGCAGAGGGGATTGGGGGCGGAATACCAGGGCAGTAAGTTCTTCTGAGGTAAAGGTGATGTTAACTGGCACAGTTCTATTTGAGACAAGGAGATCTGCAGCACAACCATTGCTCGACTGCAATTTAAGCATTTTTTCACCAGCCCGCTTTGCATCCTGCGGAGTAGGATATACTCCTAGATCCAACGGCTCGATATCAGCTGAAGTATCTTGATCTGCAGAATATGAGATCAGGTAAGCACATACCGGTATCATAAGCAGCAGGGCCAAAAATAAATAAACAGAGCTTTTCAATCTTCTCGTCATCCTTCCGGGATAAAATACTTTATCACCTAAAAAACAGTATATCCGCAAATATCTCAATATTTATTTTATAATATAATTAATATTTTTATATAAGGAAATCAGGGAAGAGGTGGAGCAGAATGAATATAAGCGGAAGAGCTGCTGTATCTGGTATGGCAGAACTGAAACCTGAAATAGATGCAGGCGGCAGGAGCAGTCTGGAACTGTTGAGTGAAGTTGCCAGCCGGGCGATTAAGGATGCTGGGTTAAGGAAGAGTGATCTTGATGGGCTCTTGGTAACTCCTCCGGCAGAAGACAGCTGTTTTATGTGGCCAGCCCAGGTAGCTGAGTACCTGAAGATGAGTCCCAGCTATATAAATATGGTAGAATTAGGCGGCGCTAGTGCCTGCGCAGCAATAACAAGAGCTGCTCTAGCAGTGACCGCGGGTTTATGCAGGCACTGTCTGTGTTTGAGTGGAGGAATATGGGACAGTCAGGTATTTAACAGCCAGGAGGGAAAGATGGCAGTAATGTCCCGGGCGGAAATAGATTTTGAACTTCCTTATGGCCCTATGGGATTTAATTCTGGTTATGCATTGATTGCCCAACGACATATGTATGAATTTGGAACTACCGTTGAGCAGATGGCAAAAATAGCGGTAGATCAGAGGCAAAATGCTCTGGCCAATCCGGATGCCCTTTTTAATAAACAAGCTATCAGCATTGAGGATGTTTTGAATTCTCCCCTTATTGTTGATCCAATACACCTGCTGGAGATAGTGAGACCATGCAGCGGTGCTGCAGCAGTTATAATCAGCAGGTCAGAAGAGGCGATCGACATGCCAAATGTGCCTGTATATCTGCTGGGGATGGGTGAGGCCTGTACTCATAATTCTATTATATATTCGGACAGCATAACTGTTAGTCCGGTAAAATGGTCAGCTGCCCGGGCCTTTGCTATGGCAGGACTTAAGCCAGTTGACATGGACCTGCTATCCCTTTATGACTGTTACCCTATTACCGTAATTGTAACTCTTGAAGATGCAGGATTTTGTGATAAGGGAGCAGGAGGATTTTTTGTGCAGAGTCATGATTTAACTTATCGGGGAGATTTACCTCTTAATACTCACGGAGGACAGTTGTCTTTTGGGCAGCCTTCCTATGCTGGAGGAATGTCGCATGTAACTGAGGCTGTTCGGCAGCTAAGAGGGGAAGCGGAAAAAAGACAGATAAAAAATAACCGCTTGGCTTTTGTGAACGGGAATGGAGGGGTTATGAGTACCCAATCCAGTTTAATACTAGGGAGGGATAAGCATGACGTTAGATAATGGTGAAAAATGGTTCAAAAAAGGACGTACCGCCCTCAAAATACAATATTGTCCAGCCTGTGAAAAATACATATTCTTTCCCAGAGAAATGTGCCCGTACTGTCTGGAGGTTAAACCTGAGTGGAAAGAGACCACCGGCCGAGGAATAATTTATAGCTATACCACAGTGAGAAGGAGTTCGCTGTCGGAATTCCAAGACCGGGTGCCCTACACCTATGCAATGGTTGAACTACATGAGGGCATACGTATTCCTACCAATATCATCAATTGCCCGGTTGACCGGGTTAGAATAGGTATGCCGGTAGAACTGGCCTGGATTGAGGAATCAAAAGAGACCATACCCGTGTTTCGTCCTGCACCATAGCAGGTTATTCCTGGTGCAAAAATTTCTTGACCCGCCGCCGGTAATTTTCGGTGTCCAGCATTTCAAAAAGATAGCTGGATTCCAACTTTAACGCCTGACCCAGTTCCATATCTAATCCCTGGTTAACCGCCTTCTTAATAGATTGCAGGTTGTAGACGTTTTTTGATGCAATGACTGCGGCTATCTCCTGGGCTTTGGCCAGTGCCAGGCCTGCTGGGGTAACATATTCGACTATACCCAGTGCCAGTGCCTCTCTGGCAGGGAGGCGCCTGCCGGTAAAGAGCATTTCTTTAGCCTTGCCATATCCTATCAGGCGAGGCAGTCTCTGAGTGCTGAATACTAAGCCAAGATTGACCCCCACTGCACCCATAACTGCAGTTTCATCCATTATGCGAATATCACTGCTTAAAGCAAGCTCAAATCCGGCTCCCAGGGCATAACCGTTTATGGCAGATATAACCGGGCAGGGCAGAGCAGTAATATTTTCCAGCATATGGTATAATTCGAGGAAGTAATGTTTATTTTCCTCTGTTGAGTTATGACCTTGTTCTTTGATGCTGGCTCCGGTACTGAAAGAGTGATTTCCCATACCGGTTATAATTACGACAGCCGTAGTGTCAGATAAGTTCTTACAGGCCTGCTGTAATTCCTTTATCATTGGTGATGATATCACATTGGCCGGTGGAGAATTTAACGTCAGAGTAGCAACTTGCTGGTCAATTTGAATATCGATCAGCGGTTGATTTTGTAACTGGAACACTTGAATATCCCCCCTCATAATAAACCTGATAAAAATATAATAGTATAAATGTAATATTATGTAAGCTAATTGCAGATATTTTATATATAATAATTATATTCCTTTAATGGATTTAAGGTTAGCAAAATAATGGCAGCATTTGGAACATCTAACCCAAAACATTGTTGGCCTGATGATTTGTCATATGCGGGAAGTTTAATTACAAAATATTTAGCCAGAACGATGGATTCTCATATCCATCCGGGTTTATAAAACGCTGGCATTTAACGGGAGGAATTCCATGAAATTAGCTATCTTTGATTTTGATGGCACCCTTTTTATGAGAGATACCCTGCCTTTTCTTGGGGAAGAATGGGTGCGGCAGGGCAGGCCCAGGAGTAGATATATAAAAACCTATCTTTCTATTATGCCGATTTTGATTCTATATAAGGTAGGAATAGTGTCCAGAGCTAGGATGAAATATGGAGCCATGAAGAAGTTTCAGAAGATGTTCGATAAAATGAGTGAAGTGCAGGTGATGGAATTTTTCCGGCAATCCTACCCGGCTCTGACCAAATATTATAATCCAGAAGTACTGGACGAAATAAAAAGGGCTAAATCAGATGGATTCCATCTGGTTCTGTTATCCGGAGCTTATGCTTTCCTCTTGAATCTGGTAGCAGAAGATCTGGTGATAGATACCGTGATAGGAGCAGAGCTTTATTTTGAAAACGACACTATTAATTTCAATAGGGAGATATCTTTTGTTGATGGAGAAAACAAGCTAGCCCTGCTGCAGGAAGTCTTTTCCGGGCAGGAAGTGGATTGGAAGTTGAGCAGATCCTATGGGGACAGCTATGACGACCTCCGGGTACTGGAAATTGCTGGTGAAGCAGTGGCAGTGAACCCGGAAAATAAACTTCTGGACCATGCCCAGGATAATGATTGGCGAGTTATTAAATTTAGTTGTTAGTCTCTTCATGGATTTCATGGGGAATGATGTTTTAATGTATTTTTAGTTATCAGAGAAGAGGAGAATGATATGGAACTTGAACAATGTGTAAATTTCGTTCTAACCAAAGCACAAAATTCTGTACAACAACTGTTTAAAGCTGAACTATCACCCTACGGAATAACTCCCGGTCAGTATGGGGTCTTGAAGTGTCTCTGGGATCAAAATGGACTTACTGCCAAACAGCTGGCGGAGAGGCTTTGTCTTGATAGCTCTACCATTACCGGTATATTGGATCGGATGGAAAACAAGGGCCTGATTAACCGCTACCATGACGTCAGAGATCGGAGAGCATTGTGTGTTATGATCAGCAAGGCCGGACTGGCTTTGCAGGAACCGGTAACAGAGGCCATAGTAAATGCTAATAAAAAAGCACTGCACAATTTCAATGAAGAACAGTCAGAAGTTCTGAAAAAAATGCTTACAGAACTTAATTCGCATTTATAGCTAACCGGATCTTTATTTGTTACTCAAGCAAAGATGTTCGTATTACACAAGTGCAGACGAAATTTGTACAGATGAATGCTTAAGACCGCTTGGGTCCGGTCTTACTATCTCCATATAAGTTAGCTGGTGATGCTTTAGATTGATGGGCCGAAACAAATTATGTTCCCGTTCAACGAATCGCTTTTATCCCCCGGCGCTAACCTTAAGCTTTCATCCACAAGAAGCTATTTCGTACCAAGTTGTTATTAAAAGGAGAAAAATATCGAAATTACTAAAATATTTGGTATACAAATTAATAGTTGACAAAATAAATTGCTATCCTTAGAATCAAAGTAAGCAACTTTAATCCTGACAGGCTATTTTTCGGGTATATTTGTGTCGTGCAGGAATAGAAAAGGAGAGGAAAATATGAATTTTAAACTGACTGAAGAGCAGGAACTGATCAGGGACAATATGCGGGAATTTGCCAGGACCTATGTGGACCCCGTAGCAGTGGAAATAGACGAGAACAGCCGTTATCCGGAAGAAGTTATTAAGAAACTGGCTGAGGGCGGCTGGATGGGAATGCCCTTTCCTGCGGAATACGGCGGAGCCGGGGTAGATTACCTGACCTATGCTATTGCGGTAGAAGAACTTTCCCGCTCTTGCGCTGCAACCGGGTTTACCATGTCAGTACATACTGGATTAGCCTGCGGTCCTATAGCTCTTTATGGAAATGATGACCAAAAGAAAAAGTACTTGACTCCCATGGCCAAGGGAGAACACCTGGGTGCTTTTGCTTTAACTGAGCCGGGAGCAGGTACCGACGTGGGAGCAGCTACTAGCACTGCGGTATTGGATGGGGATGAGTATGTACTTAACGGGGTAAAAACTTTTACTTCTAATGGTCCGGTTGCCAATACCTATGTTACTTTTGCCTGGACTGATAAAAATGACAAAAGGAATGGCATGAGTGCTTTTATCGTTCCCCGTGAGACTCCAGGATTAAGTGTGGGAGAACACTTCATGAAGATGGGAATTCGTGCTTCACAGACTTCCGAGATAATTTTTAAGGATTGTCGGATACCTAAAGAAAACCTGCTGGGTAAGGTAGGAGATGGGATGAAAATAGCTATGAACTGTTTTGATCATGGCAGGATTGGAATTGCCGCCCAGGCTGTGGGTATTGCGCAGGCAGCTTTGGATGAGTCCATCAGCTATTCTAAACAGAGAATACAGTTTGGCAAACCGATTTCCAAGAACCAGGCTATACAGTGGATGATTGCCGATATGTATACCGATATCACCGCAGGCCGATTTTTGTATTATTATGCTGCATCTCTTAAAGACCAGGGGCTGCCTTTTAGTAAGGAAGCAGCCATGGCCAAAGTATTTTGCGCTGAAATGTGTTCCAAACATGCCTCCAAAGCAGTACAGATTCATGGTGGATATGGTTACTGTAAAGGGCAGAAAGTGGAGCGGCTGATGCGAGATGCCAAGATAACTGAAATCTATGAAGGAACCTCTGAAGCTCAAAGAATGGTTATAGCTGGCAATGTATTGAGATAGAGATGAGGCAGGCGAAGATGATGTCTTCTCCTGCCTGTATTATTTTTAATAAAGCGAGGTGTGAGCCATGCCCAATATAGTCTGTTGTTTTAAATGGGTGGTGGATGAAGCCTATATTAAACCATCCAGCTCTGGAAAAATTGATTTGGAATGGGCAGAGTACAAATTGAGTGATTATGACCGTAATGCTATTGAAGAAGCGGTACGACTGCAGGAAATTTATGGCGGTGGTGTAACTGCAGTTACAGTTGCCTCCAGCGATGCTACCAAAGGGATCAAAGATGCACTTTCCCGGGGGCCGGAAAAGGCATATTTCATTAATGATGATCAATTTGAAAACCTGGAACCTTCACAAACTTCAGCCATATTGGCTCAGGTAATTGCTGACCAGATAGACTATGATGTGATTATCTGCGGAGAAGGGTCGAGTGATATGTATTCCCAGCAAGTAGGACCAAGACTGGCTGAGAAACTCGGTATTCCCTGCATAGCATTTGTTAACCAACTGAGTATAGAAGATAAGCAGATTATTGCTGAACGTAAAACCGACGAGGGAATGGAAGTTATTTCGGCTCCCATGCCGGTTCTGGTGACAGTGCTGCCCGACATTAACAACCCACGGGTGCCTGGACTTAAGGATACCCTGGCAGCTTCCAAAAAACCGGTTATTAACATAGAACTTGAAGATTTGGCATCTGAGTATAAAAGGCTGCTGATAGATAAAGGTCTCAAAGCGGCCAGTATAGAGAGAAACTGCACCCATTTTGGGGCTGGCCCAGAGGATATCAAAGCGTTTGTAGAGGCTATTCGTAAAACCGGCGTGATAGACAGGGGGTGATAAAATGTCTGGAGTTTGGATTTATGCAGATAAATATGAACAGGTATTTGAACTGCTTACTGCCGGCCGTGGTCTGGCTGACAGTCTGGGCACTAAACTTACAGCATTGGTTTCTGGAGATAATGATACAGCCCAGGATTTAATAGCCCGGGGGGCGGATGAGGTATTATTATTTCCTCCTCTGGCAGAAGATCAGCCGGTGCAGGATTATGTTCCGCTTATGGCAGATGAGGCCAGAGAGGCAGATCCAGATATTTTTTTAATAGCTGCCAGTCTAAAGGGAAAAGAGATGGGTGCCCGAATAGCAGCCAGGTTAGATACCGCGTTATGCAGCGAGTGCATTACTATGAATATTGATGATAAGGGGAAGCTGCAGATGGAACGACTGATGTATGGAGGTTCAGCCATACAGACGGTGAGCATCAACAGTCGACCACAGATGGCCACCATTCCTCCTCGAGCCTATGAACCTGCTCAGGTTATAGATAGTCGTCAGGGGAGTGTTAGAACCTTAAAGAAACCAGAACCCTCCGGTATGAAAGTGATCGATCGGAAAGGTAAAGCACAGTCTTCTGGTGATATCTCCGCCGCCAGGGTAATTGTATGTGCAGGGCGGGGACTAGAAAAACAAGAAGATCTGGATTTGGTCAGAGAATTGGCCGGGGTTCTGGGTGCAGAAGTAGCATGTACCCGTCCTATATCTGAAGAGAAACATTGGATGACTGAAGAATCCTGCATAGGATTATCAGCTAAAGAGGTAAAACCTGCCCTGTATTTAGGAATTGGTGTATCCGGGCAGATCCAGCATTTGGTTGGAATCCGCGAAGCTGGAATAATCTGCGCGGTGAATTCAGATGAAAATGCACCCATATTCGAATCTGCTGACTATGGGATAACCGGGGATCTATACAAGATTGTCCCAGCCTTAATAGAAGAATTCAAGAAATAAAAGGGACACGGGGACGGTCCTTATGTCCCTCTTTTTTGGATGATTAAGAGTCTAGATGTGATGATTTAAACTTAAAACCATGAGTCCGGCAACTAAAAGGCCTTACACAAACCTCTTGTGAAGGCCTTCTTTGTTTGCTCTCAGGTGACAAAAGGACCGTCCCCGTGTCACCTTTCTGCCATTATTTACATCAAGGAAAAGGAAGCTCAGGCTAGAATTACTAATCACATACAAAAATAGCAATTATGGAGGCAAGATACAGAAATGAAAATTTATTGGAAGTACTATCTGTTGTTGATCATATTATCAACATTTATTTTTGCACTCAGCGCTCAGGCTTCCACCAATCCGAGTATTAGCATAAACGGTGAACTCAGGAATATATCCCCCCCGGCGGTCATTAAAAATGATCGAACTATGGTACCGGTAAGATTCATTGTTGAGGATGAGGCTCTTCAAGGGGAAGTGTATTGGGACGGGCAGCAGCAAAAAGTTGCTATGAACTGCCAGGGAAAATATATAGAATTTTTCATCGGCAGCAGTTTTGCCAGGATAGATGGAAAGACTTTGAAATTTGATAGTGCACCATATATATACCAGGGAAGGACCTATGTTCCTCTTCGTTTCCTGGTGGAGGCACTGGGAGCCAGCGTGAGCTGGAACAGTCAGGCTTGCCGTGTAAATATAGAATTTGATTATTTGCCGCGGGTGTTTGCATACTATTATTATTCATCAGGTAAAGAGCTGAACGATAATATTCAGTCTTTTACTGACATAGCTTTTCGCTGGTATGAGACTAATGAATATGGTCACTTATATTATGAATATAAAGATGACTATCAGTCTGTGCTGGAATTTGTTTCCGGTTGTGGAGTTAACACCCATCTCAGTGTTGTATTAATGGACAGCAATAAACTGCATCAACTGCTATCTAATTCGAAAAACCGCAAAATGCTTATAGGTAACCTGATGGATCAAGTTAATAAATATGGCTATGATGGAGTGAATATTGATTTTGAGTTTATTAATGCCAATGATGCTGTAAATTTTACCACCTTTCTAAAGGAATTGAAAGTATCTTTAGGAGTAAATAAGGAACTATCAGTAGCTGTTTTTGCCAGAACTGAGTCAGATCGATGGCCTACAGGATATGATTACACTAAGATAGGAGCAACTGCTGACCGGGTTGTAGTCATGGCCTATGATTATCATTACAAAACCAGTGCAGCGGGTGCGGTAGCACCGCTATGGTGGGTGGAAAAGGTGGTAGAATATATGACCGCCCACATCCCTCCCCAGAAAATATTTCTGGGAATGGCTACCTATGGTTATGACTGGTCTTCAAATGGCGGTGCCCAAACTGTTACTGCTGAGAAACTGGCTGCTATCAAGACAAAATACCAGGTGACCGAGCATTTTGATAGCAAGAGCATGAGTCCATATTTTACCTATAGAGACGGGAATGGAAATTCCCATGAAATTTGGATGGAAAATGAAAGAAGCCTGCAGGGCAAATTTGATCAGGTAACCGAAGCTCGCCTGGGCGGAATATCTTTCTGGAGAATCGGGAACGGTTTTTACGACCTGTATAAGGTTCTGGAAAACAGGGGGACGGTTTAGAAACAGGGGGGACCTCCCGTTTTCATTTATTCCCTGAGGGGAACGGAACCGTCCCCCCTGTTTCCTCCCTTGACTCATTTAGGCTGATTGATTATGATAAGGAAGTACCGTCACTCGGGGCAGACGGTACTTTTTTTTAGGGCTAGGGTTATTTTGTATTATAATATTTTGTATATAGTTCACCCCGCAAGGATTAGAATAGGACTGGAGGGGAGAAAATGTCTAAAGAGCAGCCTGGCCTCTTCGGGGAATGGGGAGAAAGCGAAAAAGAGCGGTTTGTAGCAGAACCGGAAAATATTTATTATATGCCGTTTTTGCCAGGGCTTGCACCTGATGAGGCTTATCCAGAGATTGAAACCATTATGGAGCTGGAGGCAGCTGCCCGGGGCTGTTGCCGCTGCCGACTGCGGGAGACCTGTCAGCAGGTAGTATTTGCTGACGGTCCTCATGATGCGCAGATAATGTTTATAGGGGAAGGTCCGGGTCAGGATGAGGACATTCAGGGAAAGCCTTTTGTAGGACGAGCCGGTCAACTATTGGATAAAATAATGCAGGCCGCTGAGATTCAGCGGAATGAGGTTTACATAAGCAACGTAGTTAAATGCAGGCCGCCGGGAAATAGGCTGCCTAATCCTGACGAAGTCAAAGAGTGCCAGAAGTACCTGGAGGCTCAGATAAGAATTATTAAACCAGCTATAATAGTATGCCTGGGCTCGATGGCCAGTCAGACCGTAATAGACCCCAAAGTAAGGATAACCAGGATACGCGGCAGCTGGTTGCTCAGACAGGGTATCAAGATCATGCCTACTTATCATCCAGCCGCTTTGTTGAGGAATCCGGGGTATAAACGCCCTACCTGGGAGGACTTCAAGCTGATTAGAGATGAATACAAAAAGGTCAAAGGATAAGCAGATGAGATGGAAATATTTAAGTATTTCACAGTAAGCTGCGAGGTGAAAACTTGGAATTGTTTATATATAGTGAAGCTGAAATGGAGGAACTGGGGGAGAAAATTGCCCGGGTGTTGGATTTGAATGATCTGGTATACCTGATAGGAGAGCTGGGAGCAGGTAAAACTACTTTGGTCAGGGGTATAGCCAGAGGAAGAGGATATAAGGGAAGGGTCACCAGTCCGACTTTTACTCTGATGAATGTTTATAGTACAGAACACGCTCAAATTAATCATTTTGACTTTTATCGATTGAACTATGATGAAATATGTGACCTGGGTTTGGAGGATTATCTGGACCGGAAGGGTATAAGTTTAATCGAGTGGCCGCAGGTAGGACAAGGTTTGCTGCCTGAAGAGGCTCTATTTATTAATATAGGTCTGGTGGATGATGATTACGACCGAGAGAGGAAAGTGAGTATCATGGCCCAAAGCAAGGAATACCAGGAAAAAATTAAGGAGTTGCAGAAATTGTGCTGATTCTGGCTGTTGATAGTTCTACTCCGGTGGCTGGCGCGGCGGTGGTAGATGAAGACCGGGTTATAATAGAAAGTTTTACTAATTATAAAAAAACTCATTCCGAAACCCTTATGCCTACCATTAACCGGATTTTGCGGGAATGCGATTGTACGATTGGAGATATTGACGCTCTGGCAGTAACAGCAGGTCCAGGTTCTTTTACCGGATTACGAATAGGCATGGCTGCCGTCAAGGGCATAAGTATGGCAGCCAAAAAACCAGTGGTAGCAGTTTCAACTTTGGATACCCTGGCTGGCAATATTGCTGGCAGCAATGCTCTGGTGGCCGCTTTACTGGACGCCAGAAAAAATGAAGTTTACTGTGCTTTTTATGATGCCAGCGGGATTAGACCCGAAAGACTAAGGGAACCTATGGCCTGCGCACCGGAGACCTTTTTGAGTGAGGCTCGGGCCCTGGCTGATTACGAACACAAAGACAAAATTATTCTTTTAGGCGACGGTTATTATAGATACTCTGACTATTTTAATACGGAGCTAACAAACCGGCTTATACCCATACCCGGACATCTAATGCTGCCGCGGGCAGCGGCGGCGGGCATATTGGCTGCTCATAAGGCCCGACAGGGTGAATTTGCAGATGTATTTCAGCTGCGGCCCTGGTATATAAGATTATCAGAAGCGGAGTACCGTCTGGGGAAGGGTGAAGTATAGCATGGAAGCTAGTTGCCTAATCAGAAACATGACCGTCAAAGACCTGGAGCGGGTTATGCATATAGAAAGGGAGTCCTTTCCCTTGCCCTGGTCTAAAGAATCCTATCTGGGAGAACTGAGTAACAATTTTGCAAGTTATCTGGTATGTGACTATGAAGGGGAGATAGTGGGTTTCGGAGGTATATGGGTAATTTTTGAAGAAGCCCACATAACCAATGTTGCTATAGCCAAAGATTATCGTCAGCAGGGAAGGGGAAAACTGCTGATGAACAAATTGGAGGGCATTGCCAGAGACAAAAAGGCGGTAAGAATTTTACTGGAAGTAAGACCATCAAATAATGCCGCTCAGATAATGTATAATGGTCTGGGCTTTGTGCCCACCGGCCTGAGAAAAAAATATTATTCAGATAATGATGAAGACGCGATTATAATGACCAAGTTTTTATATTAAATGTCCGAAATTAAGTGAGGTCTGCTGCAAGATATGAAAGACATATTAATTCTAGGAATTGAAACATCCTGTGATGAAACAGCTGCATCAATAGTGAAGAATGGACGTCATATTCTGTCCAATGTTATCAATTCCCAAATAAATATTCATCGGGAGTTCGGGGGTGTAGTACCGGAAGTCGCATCACGCAAGCATATTGAAAATATTGCGGTGGTAGTTGATAATGCTTTTCAAGAAGCTGGATTAGGATATAATGATGTTGATGCCATAGCTGTTACTAATCAGCCGGGCTTGATTGGCGCGTTACTGGTAGGGGTTTCATTTGCAAAAGGTTTTGCCTGGGCCTTGGGCCGTCCTTTACTGGCAGTTAATCATCTGCATGGACACATATATGCTAATGTTTTGGAACACGGTGATATATCGTTTCCTGCTGTATGCCTGGTAGTCTCAGGAGGTCATACCAGTCTGTTGTATATGAAGGATATTAATCATTATAAAGTAATTGGTGAAACCCGTGATGATGCTGCTGGGGAGGCTTTTGACAAGGTGGCACGGTTTCTGGGGCTTGGTTATCCCGGAGGTCCAGCCATACAGAAGGCTGCTGCTCAAGGGACAGCTGGAAAAATGAAGCTCCCCCGAATATTCTTGGATAAAAATGATTTTGAGTTCAGTTTCAGCGGCTTGAAAACTGCTGCTATGAATGCGTGGAAAAGAATAGAGAAGAGCCGAGAACTAGAGGTAACTGATCTGGCAGCCGAGTTTCAACAAGCACTGGTAGAAGTACTGGTTGAAAAATCGCTTAAAGCAGCTAAAATAAATAGGGTGGAATCCCTTTTAATGGCTGGCGGAGTGGCAGCAAATGAGCATCTTAGGTTTCTAATGAAGGAAAAAGCGGATCAAGAAAACATAAAAGTCTACTATCCTTCATTAGCATTATGCACCGATAATGCTGCTATGATAGCAGGGGTCGCGTATCAGCAGTACATTACTAAATCTTATGCCCCACTTGAGCTAAATGCTCATCCCGGTCTATTGTCCCTGTGAAGATATTCTGTGGATAATGTGGATAACTTTGTTGATAACTAATATTCCCGGGCTTTTTAAGGTCCTAAAGAATTTTCACAGTCCTATAAAAACGTGCGGGTGCGGAATTGTTGAGATTTTGTCTTGTGGATAAGTGCTCTATATAAGGAGGAATGGGGATGCACCCTGTTTTACTACAGTTAGGTAATTTCAAAGTCTATTCCTGGGGATTTATGCTGGCTATTTCCACTATTGCAGCAATAGTGGGCATTGGACGCACTTTCCATCGTGAGGGTTATGATAGGGATATGGTCCTAGACATGGTCATACTAATGGTGGTATTCGGGATACTGGGCGGAAGGATAGCTTATATCCTCTATTATGAATGGCCGACTTTCCTATCCAATCCCTGGATGTTTTTCTCTCCAGGTTTCTCCGGTTTGGTCTGGTACGGTGCATTTGTCGGTGGCTTGCTGGCGTTCCTGATTTATATTTGGAGAAAAAATTTGGGCTTCTGGGAAATGGCTGATATGTTTTGTCCATATCTAGCGCTGGGTTACGCGTTGGTGAGAATCGGATGTTTTCTGAACGGCTGCTGTTATGGCATGCCGACCGGTACGGAATATGGAGTGGTGTTCCCGGGAGTTGACAACCTGCTGCGTCATCCCACCCAATTGTACAGTTCACTGCTTAACTTTGTTTTATTTGTATATTTACTATGGCTTTATCCCCGCCGTAAATTTACCGGCCAGATTTTTCTAGCTTATCTTATAGGTTATTCCATATATAGATTTGTTATCGAGTTCTTCCGATTCAGTCTGATTAATATTGGACCATTTACCCTGGGGCAGATATATACCATGATAATGTTTGCTGCAGCGCTGGGATTATATTTTTGGATTAGATCAAAAGAAAGCAGTAATATATATGTAAGAAGAGGCAGGCGCAGATAGTATGAATGATGATTTGCAGTTAATCAGGCAATCCTTGAGGGCAGATATGAAGCGTCTCCGGAGCCGCATGACAACCCGGGAAGTAAACGAATCGAGCCAGAGAATATCCCTCCGGGTTCTGGAGCTGGAGCCGATTCGCCGGTCCAAGACTATAATGGGGTTTGCCAGCATAAATAACGAAGTTGATCTATGGAGCCTGCTGGATTTACTAAAAGATAAAGGTAAGACCATACTTCTGCCCCGGGTGGGTAAAACGAGCAATATTGAGGCAGTTGAATATACCTCGCCCCGGGGACTTCAGAAGGGGACATTTGGAATTTTAGAGCCTGAAGGGACAGCTTTCCCCTATGGGGATATCGATGTAATTTTAGTACCGGGATTGGCATATGATGCCCAGGGATACCGATTGGGATATGGTGCTGGCTGCTATGACCGGTTTCTAGACCGTGTGAGAGAGGACGCTTTTATATGCGGTGTCTGCTACGAATACCAGGTAGTTGACAATATTCATCCATGCGGATCAGATGTTCCGGTGCACTGGATAGTTACAGACAGATCAGAACTGGTTATCAATTGGGATTATTTCTAAAGCAACAAAAAATAGTATTAACCTTTTCTTATATGTGTGCAGAGTATTTGTCTGCCGTCTTATAACCGCTTATACTTTCGGAACTACAAATCAGCTCATCATTTTTATCTAGAAACAGGTAATAAGTCCATCCAAGCTTCTACATTCCAAAAAGAAATAGCAGAAAATATTGACATTTGATGGAATGTACACTAAAATTCACACAAACACTGATATAGTAATATATGGAAAATATAACGTGTGATTGAGATGTGATGCAAGTGTTATATTCTGAATATAATGCCTTTTAAATATATGCTTTCAGCTAAACAGCAGGAAAAATAGTGCAATTCTCAGTCAGAACGATATAATTTAAAAAAGAGGTACAATAGAATGGAGAGATAGAAAATGGACAGATTACGAGTAATTCTATGTAGTGACGCGCCGCTTTATACTCAAAGTTTGTCGGTGGCATTCGAAGAAAATAATAATTTTAAGGTATTGGGCAAGCTGCAGTCAGCTGAATTGGTTGAACTTGCCTGTGCTACTCAACCTGATATAGTGGTCTGGAAAGTGTCTGGCGATGAATTCATACCGTTATTAAAGGATCTTATTAAACACTGCCCCATGCTGCAAACAGTTATTATAGTTGAAAATCCAGGCACTTACGACTTGTTGAATATTCTGGATTGTGGGATTCGCGGATGTCTGCCTATGAGACTGCTGCCCCGGCAAATTGTCAAGGCAGTGGAATTAATTGTAACAGCAGGTATTGTATGTATACCCCGGCCGGGTCCTGATGCCTATGGGAACCGCATGGAGGTAGATGAATTTTCAGGAGCATCTCTACTGACCAGCAGAGAAAAAGAAGTCATCAACTACTTGGCTCAGGGCTACTCAAACCATGAAATAGCAAAATCTCTTTGCCTTTCAGAATCTACTATTAAATCACACCTGCGCAGTGCATTCAAAAAATTTAATGTTCGTAATCGTACCGAAGCTTTAGCTTTTTTATACAATCAGGAAAAGGATAAAAAAAGAGTCATTACATAGGTTGCACCCGATGTTTATAATGCCTCTCTCTCCCATGGGGCTTAGCCTCATAATAAATGCCGGATGATATTCAATATCATCCGGCATTTTTAAATTATTGAGAATTGAGGAGTTGTGCTCTGCCCCTTACTGCCAGTCCGGGTGGAGGAAGGGGTATAGACCGGCAGTAAGTGCAAAACAAACGGGAGAGAAGGGTGATTATATATTGAAGAGCTTTATAATAAAGCTCAGTGTACCGTTGTTTGAGTGACGCGGTGAGTAAGCGCGAACGATTTTACATCCGGTGCCAGGAAAGTTTTGGAAGGTGACTGGATGAATCGATTATTCATTACATAGCCAGCATCCCAACTGCTGTCAACTGACACCCATTCTTCTCCAATCAATACTTCATTCCATGCGTGCAGCTCCCAGCTGTTTCCTGATTCTGCTTCTCCATATACCACCTTGGCAGGAAGGTCGGCGGCCCTGGCCAGAGCAGCAAAAAGGAAGGAGAAGTCACGGCATAAGCCCTTGCGGTCTCTTAGCACCTGGCTGGCTGTAATCAGTTGAACATCTTTTCTTAAATAAGCGTCGTAATCATAGACTATATTATTCGTAACCCATGAATGAATATTTTCCAGCTTTTCCCGGGAACTCAAGTCAGCGGGAGCAATAGCGGCAGCCAGGTCGACTATATCTGAATTGTTGGAGTCCACATACATTGATGCGGAAGTATAACGGATGTCTTCGGAAATCCGGTTGTTGACTAAAAAGCGAATGGTGCCGTCAAAACGCTGGCCGTTGTCACCAGCCCATATGGTATACTGCCCGTACCCGAAGCGCAGATTGATCAAAGTACCGAAAGTATCATCTTTTACCTCGGCTTTCCAGGTAGTCAGCTCCTGTTGAGGACCTCGTATACAAAACCATACTGCATCCAGGCTGGAAGTTCCTTCCACCCATAAACTTCCGTCACAGCTAATCCCGCTGCTGCTAGGGGTTGTAATCTGTATTTTAGAATTCCTGAATCCAGTAGAATATGATGCCTGGGCCTGAGCATCGGTAAAAATAAAGGTAAGACTCACCACAAAAATAAGAGTTATTAGTCCTGTGCTGCAAAATTTACGAACTTTCATCCTTATTATTCCTCCCGTCAAAAAAACCTGCATTCCAACCTGCAGGTTTTACTCATATAAAATATACCGGCAGCTGGCTGGCATAACGGTAAAACCGTGTTAGCCCCTGTAGTTTTGCGTCACCACTTTTCAATGGTTTTGCCCTTTTCAATTTATAATTTTATAAAGCAGGAAAGATCATTTAAATAACCCCTTTCGATAGAAAAACCTGTATGCCAGCATACAGGTTAATTACCCTTTGGTAAAGATATACCGGTAACTGGCTGGCATAATGGCAAAAACCCATGTTAGCCCCTGTAGCTTTGCGTCACCATTTTTCAATGGTTTTGCCTTTTTCATTTTAATGACTTTCCTATATAGGTAAAGGAAGTGTAACAAATATACTATATTAAATATAATATGTCAACAAATAAGGATAAAATTACTAAGAAAAATTAATAATAGTCATTATGGTATTTTATTTAGAACTATGGTAAGAGCAAAAACCAAATAAAATAATATAATGGGTGAAATCGGGACGAATCCATAAGACTTATGGACAAGATGCTAATTCAAGATTATCAAGAAACTTTTTATGGGGAGAATTATTTGCGTAGTTGCACTGCAGGATTTGTAGTAGAGCGATTGTTTCCGGGGTGGGCAGGCCCTCTCGCATGCATAACATCTTCTTTGCAGGATTACCAGCAGCAAGCAAGGCGCTCGGTGGTTAGTTAGTATTATCGGTAAGTTTACTGACGGAGAACCGAAGGGCCAGCTTAAGATAGAATGGCCGGATGGGCGGGTCTATCCGGGAGAATAAGAGATAGTCTGTACGTTGATTGAGAGGCTTTTTGAAATAACGTAGATATCCGTTTTTGTCATTGGTCTGAGACCGGTATTGAATAGCGGTCTCAGACGCAAAAACTTATTTTATTCTGCCCGGGGCTGTTTCTTGTCATCTGCCACTACTTCTTTAAGGGCTGCAAAAACACTGCTGAGGCCTGTCAGGTCTCCTGGTATTATGAGCTTGGTGGACTGTCCGTCACCAATGGCTTTTAAGGCTTCCAGGGATTTTAAAGCCAGGACTTTGTCATCTGCTTTGGCATCTCTGATCATAACCAGGCTGTCAGAAAAAGCCTTCTGTACCATTAGAATGGCCTCAGCTTCACCCTGAGCTTTAAGTATTTGAGCCTGCCTCATTCCTTCGGCCTCTCTTATAGCCGCTTCTCTTACAGCTTCAGCGGTTAATATAGCTGATTGCTTTCTGCCTTCAGCATCCAATATAGCTGCTGTTTTTTGTCCTTCAGCCCGGAGAATGGCTTCGCGTTTTTCCCTTTCTGCCCGCATCTGTTTTTCCATAGCATTCTGGATATCCATAGGAGGGAGGATGTTTTTTAATTCAACCCGGTTTACTTTGATTCCCCACTTATCAGTAGCTTCGTCCAAAATAGATCGAAGTTTGGTATTTACTACATCGCGGGAAGTAAGAGTCTCATCCAGTTCCAGGTCACCGACGATATTTCTCAGGGTGGTTGCCGTTAGGTTCTCGATGGCTGGAATGGGAGCAGCGATTTCATATATATACTTGAATGCGTCTGTTACCTGATAATAAATTACAGTGTCGATCATCATTGTTACATTGTCTTTAGTTATAACTGGCTGAGGCGGGAAATCCATTACCTGTTCCCTCAAGTCTACTATGGCTCGAAAGCGATCTATAAAAGGAACTATGACATTGATACCTCTGGCAGCCGTTTTATGATACCTTCCCAAACGTTCAACTATACCTACTGTAGATTGCTTAATTATTTTAATAGCGGTCAGACCGACAAATATTACGAACACCACTATCATGGAATTAACAAAATATTGCATAAGAACCTCTCCTTTCATATAAGCCAATATGGTGGTTATCCAGAGATTTTAACCAGGAGCTTGACTCCCTCTATACCTTTAACTTCAACCCGGGTACCTTCAATAATATCCTCCTCTGATGCAGCTGTCCATACTTCTCCATTGAGCCTTACCTGACCGTAGTGCATTGGTTTGATTTCGCTTAGAGCAACCCCGTGCTGGCCGATAAGAGCCTCTGCAGTGGTAGGAATATCTTCCGTTTTGAACAATTTAACTACCAGAGGACGGGTGAAAATAATTAACAGAGAACTTAGTAAAGCAAATACCAACAGTTGACTCTCCAGGTTGACCAGTATATTGAGACTAACTCCCAATGCTACCAGCAGTGCGGCCACTCCCAGCCACAAAAACCAGAAACCTGCCGAAGCTACTTCGATGGCTCCGCTGACTATGGCTACCAGAATCCATTGCAATGAAGACATGCTATACCCCCTCTCCATTAAGAAAGAACAGGATTGTGTTACTGTATCTTATCATACCATACTCCTATTAAATTCATAACTATTACTTGAGGTTAAGCCTTTAATGGAGAATAATCAGAAACGATAGTTATGCGTTATTTAGCTGCGTTTCGACTTCCTCCAAATGTAAATTGTAGCTGAACTAAAATATGTTGTATAATGAATTATATATTAACCCGATTCGACAGAGTTCAGGCCTATAGTTAAACTCATATGTTTAATTGTGGATCGGATTGTATAATCAGTAATTGATTAATGATATTAGAAGTTATAGAGCAATATTATTATAATATTAACCAAAGCATTAGCTTATAAGTTTATTTTACCCTAATATAGGGTTTTATTTATTATCAGGGGGGGTTGTTATATAATGAATCAGCAGGAATTAGTTGCTAAACTGAAAGAACAGTGTCCGAATGGGAAGATAAGCTGTACCGAGGCTAGAAAGTTTGCCGCTGAAAGAAAAATAGACTTGGCAAGAATGGGAGAGCTCTGTGATGAGGCAGGCATAAAAATATATGGCTGCGAGCTCGGATGCTTTTAGCAGGGACAAGCCTGGTGGTTTTATAACACCGCGGTCCAAGGGAGGGGAACATAATGAAGGACAGTTATGGGAGGGAGATCAATTATTTAAGAGTCTCCATTACTGACCGGTGTAATTTGAGGTGCAGATACTGTATGCCGGAGGAAGGCATAAAAAAGATAGATCATCATGATATACTCAGCCTGGAAGAAATAGCTCGGCTGATAAAGATTGCTTCCAGGTTGGGGATAAGGAAGGTGCGGCTGACCGGAGGAGAGCCTTTAATAAGAAAGAATATTATTCAGTTGGTGAGTGATATTGCAAGTCTACCGGGGATTGATGATCTGGCTTTAACCACTAATGGAATGTTATTCCCAGAAATAGCGACAGAATTAAAGCAAGCCGGTCTTAAGCGGGTAAACTTTAGTATGGATACTATGGTTGGTGAAAAATTTAAATATATCACCCGGGGAGGAAACCTGGAGAAAGTTAATAAGTCTATCTTTCAAGCACTGGAGCTGGGTATGGAACCGGTCAAAATCAATACCGTGGTAATAAGAGGTTTTAACGATTCCGAGATTTTGAATTTTGCAGCACTGGCGTACAAATATCCTTTTCATATCAGATTTATTGAGTTCATGCCAATTGGTGACTTGTTATTCTGGAATCAGGATAAACTTATAAATGTAGATGACATCAAGAAAAAGATCGAGCAGGAATACGAACTGTATGAAGGTAGTAGAATAGAAGGTAACGGTCCGGCCAAATATTATCATGTGCAGGGCGGCCTGGGAACTATTGGCTTTATAAGTCCCATGAGCAATCATTTCTGCGGGAGCTGTAACCGGATTCGTATGACGGCAGATGGCAGCTTAAGAGGGTGCCTCTATGAAAATGCCGAGGTTAACCTGAAATCGGCTCTGCATAGTGGTGCTAGCGACCAGGAGTTAAAGAACCTGTTTATTAAAACCATAATAAATAAAGCTCCCCGCCACCAAATGAATTCTGGATGGGGGAGCGAAAATGAGCGCAAGATGTATCAAATTGGAGGTTGATTTCTCGTGGACTTTACCCATATAAATAATGAGGGGCGAGCTCGCATGGTCGATGTCAGCGGGAAAAATGACACCGAACGGTCAGCTATCGCCCAGGCGATAATAAAAATGAATCCCGAAACCCTTAACGCTATAAAAAGCGGAGGCATTAAAAAGGGAGATGTCTTATCCGTTGCCCAGGTTGCTGGAATAATGGGAGCAAAAAATACGGCTTCATTAATACCTATGTGTCACCCGTTGATGTTGACTTCAGTGGACATAAGTTTTCAATTTGACCATGATAACTCCAGCATAATAATTAAATCGCAGGTTAAAACAACCGGTAAGACTGGAGTGGAAATGGAAGCAATTACGGCAGTTTCTATCGCCGCTCTTACCATTTACGACATGGGTAAGGCACTGGACCGATGGATGGAAATAGGTGGTATTATGTTGGTGGAAAAATCAGGCGGCAAAAGCGGCCATGTAATACAAGAGGAAAAAAACCAGCTTGCTCAAAGTGGAAGACTGTATTCTATTTGTGTAAGCCCGGAACGAGGTCAGATAAAGCGGGAAGTATTTCAAGCCAATATGCTAGAAAATCATGGTATTGAAAATGATGGTCATGCCGGCCCCTGGACCAGACAGGTAACCTGCCTGGACCGAGCTTCTGTCTTAAAAGCAAATCAGGAGCACGGTTTGGATGCCGGTCCAGGAGATTTTGCGGAAAATTTATTGATTGAAGGAATTGATCTTAAACAATTACAAGTCGGAGCCAGACTTAAAGTAGGAGAAAGTGCAGTTTTGGAAATTTCTCAGATAGGGAAAGAAGATCACCCCAGCATAGTAACACGAACCCTGGGGGTAAGCCTGCTGCCGTACGAAGGGCTATTCTGCCGGGTAATACAGGGTGGTAAGATTAAGAAGGCTGACATAGTTGAGGTGATGTGATGTACAGAATCGGTATATTAATAATGAGCGACAAGGGGGCGGCTGGGGACCGGGAAGATCGCAGCGGTGAACAGATCAAAGAGATGCTGGGACCTGATTTTGTTGTTGCATATTACGAAGTGATACCTGATGAAAAGGATATTATAATAGAGAAGATGAAACATGCCTGTGATCAGCTAGGGCTTAACCTGTTATTAACATCAGGAGGCACAGGTTTTTCAAGTCGGGATGTCACTCCGGAAGCAAGTTTGCAGGTCATAGAAAAATTAGTACCTGGTATTCCTGAAGCTATGCGTTCTTACGGTATGCAGAAGACCCCAAAAGCTATGCTATCCAGGTCTGTAGCTGGGATAAGGAAAAATACTCTTATCATAAATCTGCCCGGGAGTGTGAAAGGGGTACGGGAATCACTGGAGGCAGTTCTTCCGGCCTTGGCCCATGGGCTGGATATTATCATCGGTTCTGCCTCAGAATGCGGCCAGGATTGATTATCAATACAAGTTCACACTCATGAAAAACTATGTACCAGAGTCAACTGTGAGCTTCTTGGGGATGAAAGCTTAAGGTTAGCGCAGGGGGATAAAGGCGATTCGTTTAGCGGGAACATAATTTGTTTCAGCCCATCAATCTAAAGCATCACCAGCTAACTTATATGGAGAAAGTAAGACGGACCCAAGCGGTCTTAAGCATTCATCCGCACAATTTTCGTCTGCACTTGTGTCATGCAGACATGTTTGGTTTATATAAAAAACTGTAATTCAGATTACAATAGCGGTAATATTTTATTACCGTTATGTTTTTTCTGCCAACAAATTCATGAGGATAATATCGTAAAAGTCCAGTTTATGGTATTCGGAGCATTATATCTAAAATTTAAGCAAAATAAATTTCAAAAAACGGTGTTATTTGAAGGTATAAAAAGAAAATGATAGGAGCATACTATTAATCGATAATATTGGGCGAATTTAGCCTGTTTTCTCATTTGAATACTGGCTGAATCTTGCCTAATATTATAATTAGATGTTAGCACTCATGCTTGGCGAGTGCTAACAACAATAAAAACATATGAGGAGGTATACTCTTGAACATTCAACCTTTGGCAGATCATGTTTTGATTAAACCTATTGAAGAAACCGAAGAAAAGACTAAAAGTGGTCTTTATGTACCCGATACTGCAAAAGAAAGACCCCAGGAAGGTCAAGTACTGGCTGTTGGGCCGGGTGCTGTAAACGAGAAAGGCGAAATTATACCCATGGCTGTCGCAGCAGGCGATAAAGTTATCTTTAAGAAATACGCTGGCAACAGTATTAAGTATGATGGTGAAGATTATTTAATTTTGCCCGAAAAAGATATACTTGCTAAGATAGGCTAAACAAAAGAAAAAGGAGGATACACAGAATGGTATCTAAAGAGATAAAATTTGGTGAAGAGGCAAGAAGGGCATTGGAAAGAGGCGTAGATGCACTTGCCAATACAGTTAAGGTTACTCTGGGACCCAAGGGAAGAAACGTAGTTTTGGATCGTAAGTTTGGTTCTCCTACCATAACCAATGATGGTGTTACTATAGCCAGGGATATTGATCTGGAAGATCCGTGGGAAAATCTGGGCTGTCAGCTGGTAAAGGAAGTTGCTACCAAGACCAATGATGTGGCCGGAGACGGAACTACTACGGCTACCGTATTGGCTCAGGCTATGATAAAAGAGGGGCTTAAGAACGTGGCTGCTGGTGCTAATCCGATGGTGATGAGGCATGGTATAGACAAAGCAGTTAAAGCAGCAGTAGACGAAATCCAGTCTATCAGCAAACCAGTTGAATCCAAAGAATCCATTGCCCAGGTAGCGGCTATCTCCGCAGACGACAAGGAAATTGGACAGCTTATTGCTGACGCTATGGAAAAGGTGGGCCGGGATGGTGTTATTACCGTGGAAGAATCACAATCAGTCGGTACTTCCCTGGAAGTAGTAGAAGGAATGAGCTTTGACCGGGGTTATATATCTCCCTATATGATAACCAATACGGAAAAGATGGAAGCTGTTTTAGATGACCCCTATATACTTATCAGTGACAAGAAAATTGCTTCTATTAATGAAGTCCTGCCGGTTCTGGAAAAAGTGGTTCAGACTGGTAAGCCATTATTGATTGTGGCTGAAGAAATCGAAGGTGAGGCACTGGCTACTCTGGTGGTCAATAAACTGAGAGGGACCTTTAATTGCGTAGCAGTTAAGGCTCCGGCATTTGGTGAAAGAAGAAAGGCTATGCTGGAAGATATTGCTGTTCTGACCAACGGCCAGGTTGCTTCAGAGGATGTTGGTATTAAGATTGAAAACATTAGTATTGATATGCTGGGTAAAGCTCGGCAAATAGTGATCAAAAAAGACGAGACCATTATCGTCGATGGTGCGGGCAGCGAAGATGCTGTAAAAGGTCGTATTTCTAATATTAAGGCTCAGCTGGAAGAAACTGATTCTGAATATGACCGGGAAAAACTTCAGGAAAGAATGGCTAAATTAGCCGGCGGAGTTGCTGTTATTCAGGTAGGAGCTGCTACTGAAACCGAGCTGAAAGAAAAGAAACACCGCATTGAAGACGCCCTGGCAGCCACCAAAGCAGCTGTCGAAGAAGGAATAGTATCTGGTGGAGGAACTGCTCTTATCAACGCACTACGGGCCGTAGAAAAGCTTCAAGCTGAAGGTGATGAACTGACTGGTATAATGCTGGTTAAGAAGTCTTTTGAAGAACCCCTGCGTCAGATTGCCAACAATTCAGGTGCAGAAGGTTCCGTGGTAGTTGAAAAGGTTAAAGAAGCCGAGGTTGGTATTGGCTATAATGCTATGACTGGAGTATATGAAGACATGATAAAAGCTGGTATTATTGACCCGGCTAAAGTTACCCGTTCGGCAGTTCAGAATGCAGCTAGTATTGCCGCCATGGTATTAACTACCGAGGCTATCATAACCGAAAAACCCAATGAAGACATGAAAGCTATGGCAGGCATGGGCGGCATGGGCGGCGGCATGCCTGGCATGATGTAATACGTCCTTGATCCTTCAAACTTAGTAGTTTAAAATCTAACCGTATAGCGGAGGCCTCTCATTAATTCCCTGAATTAATGAGAGGCCTCTTTCTGTACCTACACCTAATTGACAGGAATTTACTGACCCTTCGGCGAATTGGTTACTGTAAGTATATTTGATTTCACTGAAAAAGGTATAATGTGCTCTTGGCTGCACGAATATTCCGTCACCAAGACTCCGCATGAGAAACACCAACTGCTCGTCTTGCGGCTCCAGGGGGACGTTCCAAATCCGCATCCGTGCGGAGCGTCACTCTCGCCCCGTCCATGGGGCTCGCCCCCTTCCACCGCTTCACCTAGAAGGGTGTTCCATGCTCCGTCGATGCCTCCTGCATTTTTATACAACCAAACCGGGTTTTTGCAGTGGTTTCTTTTGGGAGGGAGAACATTAGGAGAAGTATTACTTTTTCAAGTAGTAGGTTTAAGGATATAGGAGGTGAGCTAAGTTGAATACAGAGTATAAGATCGAGCAACAGTCATCCCCAAATCATAGCAGCAGACATGACAGGAAGATACTAACAATAGTTGATCACATTACTGCTGGGAAATACCCGGGCTGTTTAAGCTGGATGCAGAACCCGGCAGCAAAAGCAAGCGCACATTATCTGGTCACACGCACAGGACGAATAATTCAGATGGTAGATGATAGAAATGCCAGCTGGCACGCTGGGATAGTAAACAAGCCGTCATGGAGCCTCTACCGGGGTGAGAATCCGAACCGCTATACCATAGGCATTGAACATGAGGGATACGGAGCTCAGGGCGGAGACGGCACCCTTACCGAGGAGCAGTACCAGGCTACTTTATGGCTGCACAGGCAGCTAATTGAAAAACATAATATACCCATTGATAATGACCACATAATTGGACATTATCGGATTGACAGTGTGAACCGCCCCGGCTGTCCTGGACCTAATTTTCCCTGGAGTAGATTATTTGACGATTTGAGAAATGGAGTGATTGATGTGGCATTAGAGAAATGGATGATAGAAAGTGGTGAAGACGCCCTCGATGAACTGGCTAGAAAAGGACTGATAAATCAACCCGATACTAAGAAGGGCGAAGAAAACCTGGCTGCCAGCGTACCAGCCTATTTATTCTGGATGATGCTGAACCGGTTAGCGGATTACAAGGGAAAATAAGGCATAATTCATGGGAATACAATAAAGTAATGGAGTTTAAACTAAGGCGGCCAGACTACTCAATGGCTGCCTATTATTAGGTGGCACCCTTTTAGCAGAATAAGAGGAAAGAACAGACATTAAATCGAATTATTTATACCAGTAATCAATTATTGAACCTTTACTCGAAGGGAGAACCGAAATGGGTTTAAAACAGCAGTATAGAAATATCCGCCGCCGACAGCAAATTGTAGGGGTTTTAATTAAAAATGGATTGGGGTACGTGGTACAGAGATTTGGTCTGACTGGTCTGGCTCCTGTGGCAAGTCGAAAAGATGTGATGAGCAGCAGGAAAGAAGCACATTACTTGATGGCAGAAAAACTACGGATAACTATGGAGGAACTTGGGCCTACTTTTATAAAACTGGGACAGGTATTAAGTACTCGGCCCGATCTTCTTCCTCCCCCCTATATAGAACAGATGGAACGCCTGCAGGACAAAGTTCCACCTATGAGTTATGAGGAGGTTGTCCAGCAGTTGATCAAGGAACTGGGCCATCCAGATGACATATTCGAAGAGTTCAACTGCCAGCCGCTGGCCGCTGCCTCCATAGGGCAGGTGCATCGGGCCAGGCTGAAGAGCGGGGAAAAGGTTATCGTGAAAATACAGCGCCCTGGTATAGAGAGGCAGGTGGAAAATGACCTTCAGATACTGCTAACCCTGGCCAGGTTTTCTGAAAGGCGATCCAATGAAGCCAAGCGTCTAAATGTTGTAGCTATGATAGAAGACTATGCTAAGATGTTTTTGCGCGAGCTGGATTATGCGCGCGAAGCTAGGAGTACCGAGATAGTATATAATAATTTCGCTGAGGACGACCGGGTAGTTATTCCCAGGGTATATTGGGAATACACCACGGGGAAAATACTCACCGAAGAATATATTGAGGGGGTCAAGCTTAATGATATCGAGGAGATAAAGAGAAGAGGCTGGGATGTTAGAAAAATATCCCGTCTGGGTACAGAAACATTTTTGTCCCAGATCGTATTTCATGGTTTTTTTCAAGCCGATCCTCATCCGGGCAATATAATCATCGTTAATGAAAACACGATATGCTTCATCGATTTCGGAGAAATAGGTACTCTGACCGAAAACAGGTTAATAAATATCGGTGAATTGATTATGGGTATCAGCAAACAGGATATGGAGCGAGCTATGGCAGCCCTTCATTCAATGGGTATCCTGGATAATCTGAACCGCAATCCGGAAGACTTTCTGGAAGATTTCAGTGACATGGTTTTGAATGTGTCTACTGGTGGTCTGGGTAAATTGGATATGAATCGTCTGCGCAAAGATATTATGATTTTAGCCTACAACTATCAGCTAAAACTGCCAGCTTACCTTACCTCTCTGATGAAAGCGCTCATAACTGTTGAAGGAGTAGGCAAAAAACTTGACCCCGGTTATGACTTTATGAATACAGCCAGCGAGTTGGCCAATAGGGTGTACAAGGAACGACTTAAACCGGAGAATGTTTACAAGTACCTAAATCGCAGATATTATCGGGACATCAAACCACTGGGTTCTTTGCCCCACGATTTTCATGAAATTATTAAAGCCACCAGCAGAGGCAACCTGCAGTTGAATATTAAGGTAGACCTGAGTGAAAAATCTCATCATAAAATGGGGCAGTTGGTGAGCCGCCTTAGCTCCAGCTTGATTATTACCGGGGGACTAATAGGTTCCTCCTTAATAGTCCATGGCAGTCACCCTGATATTCTTGAACAATATTCTGTTTTTGGCGTGGCAGGTTTTGCCCTGGCCGGCATAGGACTTCTTATTTTTCTTATATCCTCCATGAAATCATAGTTATCAGGCTAAAAGGAGGGAGACTTCTATGCTGCTAAAATCCTGGCTATGAAAGTTTTGAATAGTAATGATACTCTGGCATTATAAAGGCTTGGACCAGAACCCATGTTCACCCGAATATCACTTTTGTCAATAACCGGGAATGCTTGAGCTTAAAGTCCCATCGGGTTGTTGGGCAGCTTGTAGAAGTACTGCAAACGGGCTATACTTAGGTTATTATCCATATATGGATTAAATTGAAAAGGAGGTCGATATTTATGTTAGTTGGGAAACCGGCTCCCGTATTTAAGACCGAAGCTTTTTACCAGGGAAAGATAACCAAAATCAACCTGGAGGACTATAAGGGTAAATGGGTAGTGATATGTTTTTACCCGGGTGATTTTACCTTTGTATGACCCACCGAAATAGCAAGTATAGCCGTGGGCTATAGCAAACTACAGGAAATGAATGTAGAAGTTCTGTCCATGAGCGTGGACAGTGTATTTTCTCATAAGATATGGGATGAAACCGAGCTATCCAAGATGGTAGATGGAGGAATACCGTTCCCTATGCTCTGTGACCGGGGTGGTAAAATAGGCAAGCTGTACGATGTTTATGATGAAGACGCCGGAGTTAATGTGCGGGGAAGATTCCTGATCGATCCTGAGGGAATAATACAGGCCGCAGAAGTACTGTCACCTCCAGTCGGAAGGAACCCCCAGGAGTTACTCCGGCAGGTGCAAGCTTACCAGCATAATCAGGCCACTGGCGAAGTGATGCCTTCGGGTTGGGTGCCAGGGGAACCGACTTTAAAGCCTACCACCGATCTCGCAGGCAATGTATGGCGGGTATGGCAGCCGAAAAAATGATATGGAATTAAAATGAGTAAGCCGGACGAACAGTCCGGCTTGTTTGATGTTGACTATCATAAGATTTTGATTCGGTCCAGATTGTCCCTGGAATTATACTCTTTGATACAGATGGTATCATCGGAAAGGTAGGCGAATTCCGGAAATACCTGTTTTGATTTATTGCTGGGAGAATGCGACAAATTACTGGCTATGCGAATTTGTCCAGGACAGAGGTTTAATGCAAACACGATACTATCTGTATTGCCATAAAAGCCAGCATGAGCTATGCCCTCCATTTTACCCAGTACAATAATATCATTACCAGCTATGATTTCAGAACTTTCATGAACATCCCCCCAGACAATCACCGATCCTTCCGAATGTATCTTCTGTCCGCTGCGCACGTTTCGATGGATAAATATATCTTTGGAATAGGAACGGTTTATGTTAAGTTCGATATTATTTAATATCATTCCGTATTCCAGGCAAAGCTGCTGGAGGTTAGAAATATCTTCAAAAGAAAGGGCATTAAGTCCTTTTCCTTTAAAAACTACCGGGGACCCTTCGAACAACTGCTGATTAGCTGCAAATTTATCCTTTAAAATCTGAATATAATCTGAGTAATTACCTTCTTCAAAGACGAAGACCAGATTATTATTAATCCCTTTTACTTTAATATTGGCCAAGATGTTTACCTGCCTTTAATAGGAATACTAATATCAAGAGCTGAATGCCTTCCCTCGCGAATAAAATTAACTTCTGGATTACCCACAATTTCAATGTGTTTGGCTATAACCTGTATAATTTCTTCTTTAATAGTGTCCATGAGTTCAGCGGAAGTCCCGGCTCTATCGTGAGCCAGAACGACTCTCAGTCTGTCGTTAGCCTGTCTTCGGCTGGAATTATGTTCCTGTTTAAAAACATTCTTAATAAAAGTTAACACATTTGCTGCCCCCTTTTATCTGGTTGGTAATAGACTCCGTCCCAGACCTCTTAACTTATTCCAGAAGGAATTTTCATCTAATTCAAGAAATGGCACATCTTTTCCGGTTAATCTCTGGGCTATATTGTTAAAAGCCTGAGAGGCCTGACTGCGTTCGTTTAGTATAATGGGTTCACCTTTATTAGTTGAAATAAGTACGTTTTTATCTTCCGGCACTATCCCCAGCAAATTTATACAAAGATGCTCAGCTAAGTCCTCTATACTCAGCATATTACCGCTCTTTATCATATCATTTTGCACCCTATTTACCAGCAGGTGAATATCCTTATATTGAGCTGATTCCAGCATACCAATAATTCTATCAGCATCTCTAACTGCTGAGACCTCAGGGTTAGTCACTACAATAGCTTTATCGGCAGCCGCGATTGAATTCTTGAATCCCTGTTCTATACCTGCCGGGCAGTCTATGAATACGTAATCAAATTCTTGTTTTAAATTGTCGCATACTACCTGCACTTGTTCTGGGCTGATATCATCTTTATTTCTCGTTTGAGCTGCGGGAAGCATACACAGGCCAGGGAACCTCTTGTCTTTAACCAGTGCCTGCTTGAGAGTACATTCACCTTCAATGACCTGTACGATATCATAAATCACCCGGTTTTCCAGGCCTAATATTAAGTCCAGCTTTTTTAGCCCTATATCCAGGTCCATGACCGCTACTTTATAACCCATTCTGGCCAGAGAAGTACTCAGATTCGCCACGGTAGTAGTCTTGCCTACACCACCTTTACCCGAAGTCACCACTATGACCTCACCATTGGTTGTGCTATTTTCCATTAAATAAGGACCTCCCCTTCTAAATTGTCACACAAATTCAGGCTATGGTAGCATTAATTTACTAATATCTCTATTCTAAATGATTATCCTGTCGGAATAAACTGCTAATTTAGGAAATTGCTTAATCTAATTGTGAAAAGAAAAAATTCACATGAAATGATATATGAGCCCTTTGCGGGCTCATATGGAGAGGGAATGTGATGGAATTTATGTTTTTTATTTTATATGGGGGGTGAAGGTTGATTATATTATTACATAAAGCGACAAAATTTGCAACAAAATATTGAAAGAAATTATATTATTTTTGCATCGTAATCATGCGATGACAATATAAATTTAAGTCGAAAATTGTCTTTCTGGATACTGTTCAGGATTGTTACTTATATATCTTTAAATATTGGATGCAATTGGGTAATCGGTAGTTGTGTCATTCTCCTTCTGGTCTATAAGCGAGAGGGTTTCTTTTTTTATGGATTTGCTAACATAATTATTCAATTGCAGTAGATCAATTAACGCCTGCTTTACCGGACCTTCCCGGTAACTGTTACTGAGACTATTGAATAAATCAGATAAATCCTGACGTAGATTCATTCCAAAGCATAAGGCCTGTACCGCATTATTTAATTCCAACCTGGAAAAGACTTTGTCTTGCTTGCTAAGGAGAAAGTCATAGAAAGAAATTAATCGCCGGAAGGCTCTGCCTATATCCTCTTCGACTACTAGTATATCTTCATTTTCCTTTAGAACGTCAGTACTATAGTCCAAATAATCCATATACTGGGTTTGACAATAAAGAGTATTTTCCAGGTTGAGATGATGATTCTGTCTGACTTCACATAACTTCAATTCCCTAACGCCATATTTAACAAATCTCTCTATCACATTATTGCTGCCGTTCTTATCTTCCGCTTTCAGTAATAGTTGGAATAGCAACAGGCATCTTGAGTTTAGTTCGTAACCCAGGTTATAGGCCTCGCTTACGCTCAGAGGATAGTTGCGCTTTATTTCATAAGTACATATCTGCTGCATGCTGCAACACCTCCAGTTTAAAAATCCGCTAAAATTCGACAAAATGATTGTACTATTTAACACAATTACAGTCAATACAAGTTATTCAATGTAATACTATAACAGTATAAATAGAATTTATTTGAAAGCATGGGGATAAAGAGCCTGCTAATTAAGAAAGAAGAGGTTAGATTATACTGCTTGTGGATATAAAGTTATGGCGGAGGAGTACAGATTTTGTTGGAACTAACAGCGGCAGTATGGATCTGCCGTTCCATTGAGATAATCTCTTCAGGGCATCCTGGCTTCCCTTCTGCCTATTTTTGCCCGGCTCCCGTAATCTTCTTTCCATCACAGCTGCACTTAATTATTTCATATGATCAAATAGCCAGGCAGGGTAACTGTATGCAGCGGAAGCGTAGCAATTTCGGTTTTCATAGTATTTGCTCATGACCATTGTTATTATAATTATATAAGGTATCAGCATGACAAACGAATGTTCGTGGAGAAAGTGAAAACCAGAAAAGCAGAGTATAAGTAATACCCTGCTTATTTTAGTACCTTAAAAAAGTAAAAAAAGTACACAATACCTATTGATTAATATGCACAGTTTAGTAAATTACAATTTTTTAAACCAATCGGAAAGGTTGCTGCTAAAAACTAAAACTCCAATTATTCCTGCTATCAAGCCCAGGCTGAGAACAATAATAATTATTATTAATGCTAATGATTCTTCGCTGCCCATATTATCACTCACCCCAATTTTTCCTAATACCTATATTATCATTATTATTTTAAAAAAAACATATCTTAGCCTAACAAAGTGAAATATTTAGTTAATTAAATTAATAGTATTAAATAAGCCCATATATGAACACATTTTTCTCTCCTGCTTAGAATAAAGCAAGGAGAGTGATGATTAGTGTATATTGTGAAACCCCAGATCATTCGGGTTTATGATAGTCTATTCCAAAAAGAGAAAGGATGGGCACCTCCCGGGGTATCTCTCATAGCTGCACGGAAAATGTGGCCTTCTACCCGAGGAGAAGGTTCAGTGGTGGCAATTATCGATACCGGTATTGATTACAACCACCCTGATCTAAAGGTCAACGTAATTGGGGGGGTCAGTTTCGTGCCTGGCGAACCTGATTATTTGGATTTGAATGGGCATGGGACCCATGTGGCAGGCATAATAGCTGCCAATGGAGCACTCCTGGGGGTAGCCCCCCAGGCCAAACTGCTGGGAGTAAAAGTACTCAGTAAAGATGGCTTTGGGTCTTATCCTGATATTGTCCAGGGACTGAAATGGGCGCGCAGTTGGAGGGGATCTGCCGGGGAAAAAGTTAATGTAGTCAATATGAGCCTGGGAGGGCCTTTCCCCAATACTACCATGCATCAGGAGATTATCAAGCTAGTTGAAGAAGGTATAACAGTAGTTTGTGCAGCTGGTAATTCAGGAGATGCTGATCCTGATACCCGTGAGATATCGTATCCTGCTTATTACCAGGAGAGCTTGGCGGTGGGGGCAGTCAATTTAAAGACTGGTATAGCAGATTTTAGCAATTCCAATGACCGAATTGATATAGTAGCACCCGGGGTTGATACCTATTCCACCTACCCTGGCGGTAAGTATGTTGAACTCTCGGGTACGTCCATGGCGGCTCCGCATATTACTGGAGCAGCTGCCCTGATCTACTCTCGTACCAAGCAGCGCTTTGGACATTATCCTTCATCTGCAGAGCTGAAAAACTTGTTGAATTACCAGGCCATAGATTTGGGGAGCGCAGGATTTGATACTTTATACGGTTATGGGCTGTTTAGTTTCAATATTGATGGAGGAAAGGCAATAACTGTAGCAGTTGGGGAACGAAAGTACGCAGTTAACAATAAAGAATATGTTTTCGTAAAACCTCCTGTTGCCCTTGAGGGAGTTGTTTATGCCCCTCTGCAAGAGATATGTGAACTGCTGGGAGTAGATTCCAGTTATATTAGCCCTGATGAAAGCAGTGGTTACCCGGCAGGAGCAGTTGAAATCTGGTCTTAATAGAGGAGAAGTATATTGTAGTCGCAGAACCTGATAATCCTTATTCTGGAACAAAAAAAAGAAGGGAAATTATCCAATATTGTAGAATAGTTTAAAACAGGGGACTACACAACCAGATAGGGGGATGATGATTATGTCTAAAAAATTGCACATCTTTGCCGTGTCAGACTCTGTAGGTGAAACTGCTGAAAAAATTGCTATAGCTTCAGTTCTTCAATTTGAAGTAGATCGTAGTGTTACCCGTTTTTCCCGGGTGAATAAGGATGAACAGGTTAGAACAATTGTCTCTAAAGCCGTTGAAGAGGATGCGGTTATTGTATATACAATAGTAAAACCCGAGCTAAGCCAATATATGCAAATACATGCCAAAGAAAAGGGTGTTCTAGCCGTAAATGTTATGGAGCCATTGTTTAAAGTTATCGAGAATAAAACTGGACTCAAACCTGCGTATATTTCCGGTTTAACTCATGCTATGGATGATCAGTACTTCAATCGTATGAAAGCGATAGAATATACTATTGAACATGATAATGGTCAAAACTTGGAAACCATAAAAGAAGCTAATCTAATCATATTGGGGCTGCCAAGAACATCAAAAACCCCGTTATCAATGCATCTAGCCAATCTGGGCATCAAAGTTGCTAATTATCCAATAGAGATTGATACCGAAATACCCAGAGAAATTGTTGATCTTAAAGGAATAGTGCCCATGGTAGGATTAACTATTGATATAGAAACGTTAATGAAACTTCGTAAAGAGCGTATAAGGAGTTTTGATATTCCTCAGGATATCGATAGTCTGGATGAAATGGTAGCCGAGGAACTGGATAATGCCTATCGTATTTATGCTAAACTGAAGTGCCTGGTAATAGATGTTACCATGGAGGATATAGAAACAGTAGGAAATACTATTACTCATAAATTTAACCTGCCTCTGCGAGTTACCCATCATCGCTGTTAACAGAGCTTGTTTTAGCTGGGCAATTAATAACCACAGCTCAGCATATTAATAAGGTCGGTAGAGCTGGGGGATTAATTCCCCAGCTTTGGTTTTACCTGAGGTAGGCAGGAGTGGTATGCAAAAGTGTTTGGGCTGATAAACCCGGGGTATAAAAAGCAGTAAAGCTAAGCAGAATTACCAACAACCTGGGTACAGTATGAGGTGGGAGAATATAATGCACTACGTTTATATATTAAAATGCAGTGATGATACATACTACACCGGGTATACTGTTAACTTGCCTGGCAGACTGAAAAAGCATAACGAAGGCAAAGCTAGTCGCTATACCCGGGGACGATTGCCAGCAGAATATGTGTATTGGGAAGAAGCTGAGAGCAAGAGCAGCGCTCTAAGAAGAGAATTAGAAATAAAGAAGATGAAAAGAACTGCTAAAGAAAAATTAATAAGTACCATTGAACCTCCCATTATTGATTTGGGTATTTAGCTTATCCTGGTACATAAAAAACGTGCTGGAGGGGATAATATGCTAAAGGTTTTAAACAATTGATTAGGAGGTTTTAATATGTCTGATAAAAAGGGCAGAATAATAAACAAAAATTCTCTGGTAAACAACAGTTCTTTTGTGAAGGAGCAGTATGAAGGACTACTGGTATGTTCGGATGAACAAGGGTTTTATAACATAGGCGTACAGTTGAATGAAAATGACGTTCTAATCGTTGATCAGGCCAAAGAGACCAATGTTAGAGAAAGAATCCAGAACTGGGCAGCCCAGGTAGAGGATATCCAGAAAAAATACGGCAGCAGTGGAGAATCTTTGGAAAATTATCAGGGTTTATCATAGTCTTGCAGTGAAGTAATTAAAATTTGAAATTTTAGGTAATAAAATCCTTCCTCAGTATATAATATTATTTACTGGAGGAGGGATTATTTAATGATAGATTATATAGAATATGTAAAATTTCCTTTTAGTGACCGTGAATGGTTGAAAAAGATGCTGCTGGGATGCATCTTTATGATCATACCTATAGTAAATATTCTGGTCTTGGGATATTTTATCGAATGCGTCAGATTGGGAATACAGGGGAAAACGATTCTTCCCGATTGGTCAGACTGGGAATTCCATTTTCGGCAGGGTTTAATGGCGTTGCTTATTTTTGTTGCCTATCTGGGTATCCCGCTGTTGTTTACCTTTATTCTGCATATAGTACCGATTCTGGGTATAATGGTGTCGTCTATAGTGACTCTGGTGGCGGGGGCCATGGTTCCCATGGCTCTTGCTAATACCGCCGTTGCTAACAACATTCTGGATGCTTTTAAATTTGGGGAGATATTATACAGCATCAAGCAAGTAATAGATTATTATGCACCAGCTTACCTGATAATGGCAATTATTACTGCCCTGGCACCCGCTATCATTGTAGGTATACCCATAATCTCATTTGCCGGCATTTTTCTGATGTTTTACAGTGGGGTAGTGTATTCAAATTATATTGGTCAACTGTACCATCAGGCTTCCAGTCGTTGAAAAATATACTATGGGGCCTGGTTTCGTAAGATATAAGTCACCCTATAAGAAACAAACAGGAGTTCAGCCTTGACTGCTCCTGTTTTAACATTTCATATAAATGGTCGGGATGACAGGATTTGAACCTGCGGCCTCCTGGTCCCGAACCAGGCGCTCTACCAAACTGAGCCACATCCCGACGCAAGCATTATATTATCAAGAAAATCGATTACAGTCAATATGGGGAGGAATTAAAGTTTTCTATTAAAGAGGCTAATAGAACGGGCTGCCACTTTAATACCAGCGCTGAAGGGTATTCTAATCTACAGCAGATAGAACGGATCTTATACGTATACTTTCCAAATCGGTTTACCTGCTATAAAGCAGATTCTACCATAATATATTCCGGTTCATGCTGATACTGCATCAGCTCTTCCAGGGTAACAAATCTATAACCCATCTGATGGTAGCCTTCTATTATAAGGGGTAAAGCATCCAGGGTACGACTGCGGTCGAGGCGACCGTCATGGGCCAGGATGATGCAACCCGGACGAGCCTTAGCGATGACTCGCTCGACCATATCCTGAACCGTCTGGCATTGTTGATTCTCAACTCCTACAGTCCACAAAACCGTCGTTAATCCCTGCTGTTCAACCAAATCTATAACCTGACGGTTAATCAAGCGTTTTGGTGGTCGAAAATAAACTGGTGAGCGTTCAGTAATCTTCTCAATCGCCTGCTGAGTTTTCAGGATTTCTGCTTCAACCTGGTTATCAGCTTTCCGGGTTAGATCCGGGTGAGTAAAGGTATGATTTTCTATCTCATGCCCTCGCTCCAGAGTTTGGATAAGCAGATACATTATAAAATAAAGAGCAGAACAAATACCCTGTCAAAAGTAGGATAGTAATAATGTTATGGCTTCTCCGGAAATCGGTGGACCGCCATTTTAGTGTATTAACCCGTACCTATACCCAGTCTTCAAGCAATTTAAACTGGCCCTCACTGCTGCCTTTACCTATGCCTCTTTTGCCGCAAAATTTTTCGTAGGGCTGGGCCAGCAGGGATCCACTGCTCAGATCCCGGTATATTACTAAAATACTTCCATTTACTGTATGTTCAGCTGCTTCCACTACAATTTCAACTTGATTACCTCTGGCATCCTGGTATTTTTGCCCCACCTTAATATTAAAGTCAATAGGCCGGGAATTGATTTCATCTCGCATAATACGATGCAGCTGCTGGTAGGCAGTCTCAAAAGAACCAGTGTTATATACAATATAATCACAAGTATTAATATCCCTTAATTCTTGCTGGGCCAGTTCAATTCTTTTTTGCTTTTCTGCCTGATCGATACTGCTCTGTTTGATGCTTTTAATAATTTCATTTAAGTCCCTATAGATAAAGATACTGATAACTTTTTGATAGCCTACGTTAACTTTAAGACTTCTTATACCTTCTAAATTCATAATTGCCACACCATTTTTATTGGTCGCTGCTACCCTTTTAAGTTCGTCAGAAGTAAGACCATAAACCTGATCCAAATAGTGGATTTGTTCAACTACTTTACACTGAGTACGGTATTCCAAATACTGGTCTCTGCCTATGAAATAGTAGTCGGTTCCCTCCTTTTCCCCGGTTTTCATGGCCCGGGTAGTAAAAGATACCAGGGGTTCCAGGTAATCGGCATCATTAATCAGAAGGTATTCCATTAGAGCTGATTTACCCGATGCAGTTGGCCCATAAAATATGAAATATTTCATATTGATCCTCCTCGTACTGAATTGTAACAGCAGTTTATTAAGAGATTTTCTGAAAATTTAATTTTCTAAAAAGCTTGGTGAGTGTAGAAAGAACTTGATGAATTAGCAGAAAAAATGTGCTTGTTGAAATAAGATACTTTTATCCTTAACCTTATTTCGTAATAAACCTGTATTATCTTTAATGCAGGGATTAGAAGCAAGATTGCTTAATGGTAGTTGTGCTTGATTGGAGAACTAATTATGGGACGATAGAATATAGTCTTTAAGCAGGGACACTATGAAGTAGCTAGCTACTGCTATAACGATAATAGCTGCACCGGAGGGGATGCCCATGACATAAGATATCCAAAGCCCGCCCAGGCAAAAAATAATGCCCAGGGCAATGGAGAGCAGCATAGTATGATGCAAACTATAGGTGAACTGCCTGGCTATTGAAGGTGGAGCAGTTAAGAGGGCAATAATGAGCATGATTCCGACTACCCGGATCAGGACTACCACTGTTAGGGCAATAAGTATATACGTGAGGGTTTCCAAAAGGACTACGGGAAGACCTACTACCTGAGCAAACTCCTCATCGAAAAGATAGGTTTTAAAAGCATTGAAGAATACGATTATAGTAATTACAATGATTGAATTCATGACGACGGTTATTATCAAGTCCGATCTAGAAACAGTAAGTATATCTCCAAACAGATATGAGGTAATGTCGGGGGGATAGCCTGGAGTAAATGAGATAAAAAGAATACCCAGAGCCATACCCAGGGCCCAGAACATTCCCAGGACTACTTCTGGAGTTATCCTAGTTCGATCCTGCAGATGACGAATACCCAGAGCAGATAGGACAGCAAAAGCCATAGCGCCAATTAAAGGCTCTATGCCAAGGAAATAGCCCAGACCTATTCCCCCAAAAGCAGTATGAGCTATACCTCCGCTCATCATTATCAACTGTTTTTCTATAATGATGGTGCCGATTATACCACACGCTATACTGGCCAAAATAGCACTAAAAAAGGCATTCTGCAAAAAGCTATAGCTTATCAAGGCTTCAATCATAGTCTTCCTCCCTGTGTTGAGGTAGTATTCGGTGAGGTACTCCATGGGCTATCAGCTCTACCGGACAACCGTATACCTGGCCCAATAAAGTGTCGGTTAATTCCGGTGCACCATGATAAAACATAGTCACATTCAAACAGGCCAGGCTCTTAACATAAGAAGATATAACTCCCATGTCATGGCTGACCATAATGATAGTCATATATTGATTAAGATCTTTTAGAATTGAATATATATGGGATTTAGAGCCTGCATCAAGACTGGCAGTGGGTTCGTCCAGCAGCAGAATTTCGGGTTCCATTACCAGAGCCCGGGCAATAAGGGCTCGCTGCATCTGACCGCCCGATAGCTTTCCAATTTGCCGGTCTTTGAGATTATGAATTTCCAGCTTATACATGATATCTTCCACTGCGGAAAAGTCAACCTCTGTATATCGGTGCAGGAAGAGACTGTGTTTGGTAAGGCGGCCGGTTAACACCGCTTCTATTACGCTGAAAGGGAATTCCCGGTTCAAATTAAAACGCTGGGGGACATAACCTATTTTTCCATGCGTATGAAAGGGAGGCTTTCCCAGTACTCGTACTATTCCAGATGAAGGTTTTACCAGGCCGGCTATTAATTTTAGCAGGGTACTTTTTCCGCTGCCATTAGGACCAATTATGCCCAGGAAATCTTTTTCCGTTATTTTTAAACTGATGTTGAATAATGCCTGTACGTTTCCATAGTAAACACTTACATTTTCCAGTTCGACCACTGTATTCATGGCATCTCCTATCTCTGTTGCTGTAAAACCCTGGCAAAGGTATCAGCTATTTTTTGGAGGTTACTGGTGTAATCTGCGGCCAGCGGGTCTATTTGTTCAGTATAACCCCCAATATCCTGAGCTATAGCATCAGCCTGTTTGCTGCTGACTGAAGCTTGATAAAATACTACCTTTATGCCATTGTTATTAGCCTGGTCAATTACTTCCTGTATATGTTTGGCGGTGGCTTCTTTGCCTTCCTCCTCTATGGCCAACATCTGAAGATCATAATCCTCTGCAAAATAACCCAGGGCCGGATGATAGACAATAAAAGTTTTCTGCTCCAACTCGTTTAGAGTGGATTTAATGGTTAAGTCCAATTCTTCCAGCTGCTGTTGATAGTTTTGCGCGTTAAGCCGGTAATAGCCTGCATTAACCGGATCAATATTGCTCAGTTCGTTTGCAATAGTATCAACTATCACCCGGGCTCTTTTGGGTGACAACCATATATGGGGATCTCTTTCGCCCGGAGTGAATTCCCGGTCCGGGTAGACCGCCGCTACTGATTCAGTTAGATCCACCACTTTAATCTGAGGGTTTAAATCTTTAATAGAAGGAAGTATGTTAGTCCTTTCAGCAGGCACCCCGATAGCGAAATATAAGCTAGCATCACTCAATTTAGCCATTTCCTGTGGGGTGGGGGCATAATTTTCCGGGTTGGATCCTGGAGGAACCATCACTACCACATCAACCAAATTTCCTGCTACTACCTTAACAAAGGTCTGCTCGGGGACAATAGAAACGGCTACGATCGTTTTGGCTGATTTGTTTCCGGGTGCAGCTGTTTCTCGATCCAGACTGCAACCGGCCAGCAGAAGCAGACAGAGCCCAAACAGGGCAATATTTATAATGGAGCGATATTTGTTCATGTTAAACCTCCTGGCATTGTTCAAAGAATATATCCCATTATTGATAATTATTACTATTTAGTCAAGGTTATCCCTGCCTGACCCTCCCTAGCATTAGTCAAATTATGTTGAGATGTGGCAAAAGGGTACTCTCTGCAGGTCAAACCCCTGGGACTTTTTATTTTTAAAAAAAGAGAGCTTAAAAACTTATAATTAACACTTTTGGTGCATACTACAAGCAGAATAAGGCTGAAACCAATGGATTTGGCTATTATATCGTCTCTAAGCTGAAGATGATAGCAGCTTAGAGCAGATTGGTAGAATATCTGAAGAAAATGTATTATTTTTTACGCTTAAGATAAAAATCTTTCTCTAGAAATTGAGAAAAATATATTCCTGCAAGAAGTGTGATAATGTCAATAAGAATGATATATATATTATCCCAAACTGTAGTTGACTCAATAATTTTCATCCATCTTGTTGCAAGGTCTAATAGGAAGAATGCAGCTAAGGCAAGAATAATCCAACCTTTATTAACTTTTCGCAAAATTAGAATTGAAAATGTCGTAGCTATGATAAGCGAAATAGGCAAGTATATTACAGGCCCCTGGGTTCCTAACGCCTTAATCCACGGAGAGATAAGAATTCTGCTTTCCGAAAACCCTACCATGAGTATTATCAAAACCATTCTTACCGCTAATTGCGCACTTATAAGGGTAGTATAAGATATCAAATGTCCATGGATGCTGTTTAATTTGTTGTACCAGATTTTAGCAATCCAGAATAAAGGGAAAAGTAAAATAAATGTGTACCAGGACTCCCACCAAAATTGTTCGTATATGCCTGCTTTTATGAACAACTCCTCAATTCCATAATATAGAATGCTTATCATCACTGCCCATCGCCACTTGAGTCGTAAAGCTGCAAAAAAGACTGCACTGGCTGGTACTGAGAACACATCTGATACAATAGCTCCAATTTGCTTATCGTATGAATTATTTAAAATACCGGGTTTGTAAATATAAGCTTTGCCAAAGACATAGATAATATAGTCAAATATTGCTATACAACCTGCAATAGCCAGGAGCAAGACAAACACCAGCTTGTTCTTCGTTTTCCAGTAGGTAATTCCAATTAGAATGATACTTATGATAACCAGTGCAGAATATAAGTATAAACCTATCACATTATTTCTCCGATACAATTAATTATTTTAGTATACTCAATGGCGTTATTTTTATTAGAAACTCACAATGTAAATGCCTGTTACTGTATTCCAGTATAGACAAACCAAGGGGACCAAACCAAGGGGACGGTTCTTCCGGTCGGCAATTTTCTGGTTATTGTTATGTTAAATCAGAAGTGAATTAGTATACCAAGAACTGGAAGAAAGCGAAGCGAAAGTGTAATCTATCATATTGTCTTAAGAGGCGCCAATAGATAGACCATTTTTGAAGATAAAGAAGATGCTATCCTGCAATTGACAAACATATGAAAGGCATGATCTATAAGCAGTTACCAGCCGCAAGAACCGTCCCTTGTCTGATCTTTAAGCAGTTACCAACCGCAAGAACCGTCCCCCTGGTCCAAGAAGAACCGTCCCCTGTAAATTGTAGTTGAACGGATTGTTCAATGGAATCCCAATA
>JAENZE010000017.1 GCA_016841425.1 Syntrophomonas sp.
TCTTCTGCACTGGGCGGAGCCAGGTTGAGATTTTCTTTCATGCTCTTCTCTCCTTTCCTTCGTATTCTTATATATAAAACGGCATCATTTCATAATGCTCGTCTTAGATTACTGCAATCATGAAGCAGACACATATTTAACCATAATTTATAATAAAATGATTCATATTTAAAAAATCACCTACAAATCATGCCACGTTATTACATTATAATACAAATGTACCTCATATTGATGTTAATATTTTGTTAATATCTCTACTTTTGGCCCCAAAAGTATACACTATTGTATGCACTCCGGACACACTTTTGTATACATATATATTGTTATATAATTTATGGGATTTGCGGAAGTTATTCCTGCTGTTCCCAGTACCTTAAGCCCTGAGAGTAGCTATAATACGCATAGGATTGATAAGCAGATCCAACGCATCATTTATACTCTTTACTGCAATGTCTGCTGCTTGCATAGCCTCTACCGAACATCCTTCAGCTTCAAGCACTAATACCGCTAATCCTGCATTAGCCAGCATGAGACGGTCGTTATAGCCATTACCTATAGCAACACTATTCTCTGCTTGCAGCGTATTAAGAATATCCAGTTTATCCTGGGCTCCATTTTCCTGGCTTACCTTTAAAAGCTCCACCTCTAGTTCCCTTGCAATATCCCTGCCAGCTCCAAAAGTATCGGCAGTAAGAATGTATATCTTAAGCTTATCTCTAAGCATCTCTATTCTTTCTTTAACCCCATCCAGCAGAAATCCATCAACTGCCAGAGTACCGTTTAAGTCAAGCACAAGATTTTCCAAAACCAGTATAATCTGTCGACCTGGTATGGTTATTTTTATCATTTTAATACCTCCATATATTAAATCCGGAATATCCAAGCTATATTCTAACATCGTTCCTGGATCAAATAAATAAAATCTCCCTTCTAAAAAAACCTTTATTTACCAGGATAAAGTTATGAATCCTGCACATAATAAGGTTACAGTCAGTGATACCGAATTTCTAAAGATCAGGTTCCTTTTAACTAAGGTAATCCAAATCCTTTAGACAGGCGCTGCTAACGCAGCACATGAACGGTATCACTGACTATTACTGAGCCCAGGTAATCTTTCTTAATAGATAAGATCATAAATTAAAATGGTGCCAGGCACCGTAAGTTAACTTGCTGGACCGCCTTCTTATTTCACCTCCGGTTAATGGAAGCTATACCAATGTAATATATACAGCTTATAAATGGTAAATAAACTAGAAGATAGTAGTATAGAGGTTTATCGAAATAATAATTTATTCCGGCCAGGGATAACAGCCCCAGCAGGGGAGTAAACCAGAACTGCAGCATGAAGATAGCATATTCATAGAGCCCCAGAAAGTTAAAAGAGCTTATACAGAGAACAGCAAAAAAAAGGCTGGGAGCCTGCCAGATTGACGCAGTTACAATTTTTTGGATCAATGGAAGTTCATAAGCTCTACGGGCCTCCAGGGCAATAACCACCAGATAGATGATAGCAACCATGATATCCAGCCCTGGAAAGTAACTGCTTAAAATGCCTGCTGCAAAAGCACTAAGGTGAATAAAATATAATCTAACTGCATTTACCAGCATTTAAATACCTTTCTCTCGAATAATACTAACATGGGAACTATCGCAGAAAGTGTCCGGGGAAATCCACAAATCCTCACTTTCATCCAATTCGATTCCTTGTTCATTATACGCTTTCCATATGACCTTACTGCAATTCCAGATCCTATCCCCGGGCTTAAAAGCCAGGGCAAAAAACATTTTGCCCTGAAAACTGCGGGCATACTCGACTGCTTGCTTCTTGACTTCTGGATCAGCTTCTACTCGGAGCAGACAGACCTCCTTATAATCCCGAAAATGATCGATGGGACGGATATGCACTCCATAATCTGCAAAAGCTTCTATGACTTGACCATTACCGCTGTACATGGCCACGTGAGAAAAGCGGCCATAGGCACAATCAGGATATCCTCCCAGTATGATATCACCTGCTTCCAGCCCGGCAAAAGAAATGTCATTTGCATATTTCATAGTATTCCCGTAGCCAAAATTACCCCTGGCTGCACTATCGATATAAGCATACATAACCGCTTCCTGGTTTTCGAAAACGGGCCGGTTGCTGCTCACCAGCAGGGCAGAAAATAGCAGGACCAGCAATGGGAATAGCAGCAGTCCAAATTTATTCCGCCCTCTTTTCGGTTTGGTGTTCATATTAATAACTCCCTATCGCATGAGATGCTATTTAAACTATATTACCACTTTTTCTATAAGACAAACCTTTCTACTGTAGTAATGTTGGGTTAAAATATAAAAAAACTGGTACGGTAAGCTAAATGAGAAGTATACTTAGAAAACTGGATAAAAGGGAAATCTTATCTGAGCTGGAATATAAAGAGCTCTTGGATTATATTGATGCTCTTATAAATAGTTCGTTAGAATCTTATGATTTATTTTATACTAGATATTCTGCAGTCTTATGGCGGAATTATTCAGTATATATCCCCCGTTTTAAATATGATATAGATGATCTGATCAATCACCTGCTTTATCATCCTGAGCTGTTTGGCATAATTGATAAAACACCAGATCTATTCGAGCTATTCCCGGTGGAATTGCATCCTTATATAGCTTATAATCTCAGGCGAGAAAATAACTATCATCTCTTTACCCGGCTAATCCAATCTCTAACCGGATTTGCTTCGACCCCGCATGAATTGCCCGCAGCCAGGTCGGGAGATGTAGTAATTAAATACGAAGATGGCAATCCTTATAAGGAAATCGGGTTAAAATCACATTTTGACAGATTAGCCAAATATCAGTTCATTACCCGTGTGCAGTCATACCGCTACCTGACACGGAGCAAGGCCAGCCAGGACAAAATAGATGTTCTTGCTGACGACAGACTGGGAGGTATCTATACTAATAAAGAGAAATCTATTTACTATTATCTATTCTTGAACGAAAGAGATATTATTAAAGCTGAGAATGCCTGTTCAGTTCTGAATATAGCACTATATGGAAAATCCACCTAAGGAGAATACAATTGCCAAGTATAGTACTCGAATTAGATAATGAACTTAATAATAATGACCTGTTTTTAATGTGGCAGAATGAATTAAGCTTGAGAACATCTGCACGAGCAGATACGCATGATGCTAATACCATATCTATATCTGGAACCCAGGAATTAGAATTCTGGTATCGATGCTGGTATTTCTCGGACCACAAATTAGATTTTTTCAACCTGCTGCTGGGCAATCTCCACAATATACAAGTACTTAAATGGCTGGGGGATGGGCCAGTATTTTTGCTGCAGGACTTCTGGTCTTTTCTTCCCTGGCATATTGCCTTCAGACAGCCTGATCCAGAAAAGCTGCAGTTTATAGTTAATCTATATAACTCAGAATATCATCTATCGATGATGCAGGTGGTAAATTCGCTTAATCTTGAATCCTGCCAATATCTTTTATCCAGGACAGCCAATCAGGAGCTGCGTAAGCTTTTTAAAGAACGGGAGTCTGAACTATTAAGAAATAACAAACAAACCCTTTATGGGTTTATAAAAACTCAAAAAAATGAATTTCCTGGCCTCTATGGGGATAAAATCAACAATATATTACAAACCCTGGTTTTATTGAAGGAGAGTAGTATTCACAATTTCCATGACCCCAATGGTGCCGAACGTTTCACCAAACTGTTAGCAGCGGCGGAAGGTGTTTTCCAAAGCGGATTGGTTGAAGACTGCCTGGGAGTACTGATTGAACTTTATGAGGATTATCAAAGAAAAAATAGACTGGTGAGCCTGCTGGAAGATGAGAAAATCCATCGAACCTTCTATCGCCTGCTGCGCCAGGTAATTCCAGTTTACGCTTTATTAAACCAGCCTTTATCCCCATATGAATTGGCTGATCGAATTTACACCAAGCATTTTGCTCTTATTAATCCTGATCCAGCCAGCCTGCAGTATCTAGCTGTATACGAAAGCATTATCACGGCTTTTAATAAGCAAAAGCCCAGTATTTTGTATGAAATATATATGAAGAGCAGTATCCTTAATAAGTATAGACCTTTTGACAATTACCTGATCGAATCAGGGGAACTGAATAATGGCGTTGCTCCCCAACGGTTAACGGGATTTATGGAGATTATTAACCAAAGAATATCTGCTCTGCCGCACGAATCTTTTATACTAATCGAATATCTTCGTATGCTGAGTATAATGAAGCTCATTACCTTTAATGACCAGATTGCCGGTGAGCTTCTCGATCATTATGTCAACCTGTGGCACTGGCTGCCCTGTACCCTGTTTATGAATGAGACGATATACTCACAGCTGGCTCCTCTGGCTGGAGAAGCAAACCGCAGCCAGGCACGTGCCATATGTGATGTGGTAATGGATAATAACCATGATAAGCTGGCAGAAGATATCTCATCCCGGCCTGATTTATTCAGGATGAAAGATGCATGGTTAAAACGGCAGATATTTGCTGCACATTTCCTGGGGGTATTCAAATGAATGTTAATGATTTAAACCTGGATTCCTACAGCAGCAATATGGAAGACTTCCTCCTCCGGCTGCGCCGTGAGGCAGAAGAAATCAGCCAGCAGTTTGAAAGCGGTATTAGTTCCGCTGAGAATTTAGACCGTTATCTGCTGGAGGTTAACTCATTCTATTATCGCAGCTTTCATGAAACCTTCTGGCCGATTTACAAAAAGGATATAAGAGACGATATTAATCAACTGCTGGATCTAAAAGTACAGGAAGACCTGCTAAAAAAGCATATTGCTGCTATAATAAAACGCCATGCTAATTTATTCAACCAGGTAAAAAACACTTCCACCCGGCTGCAGCAGTTAAAGCTTCATATTATGGATCAAAGAACGTCCTTCAGCGATGAAAGAGATCGTCAGGTGCTGGAGCTGATTTATGGTTTTAATGAGATCAGGGCTAAACTCTGGGCACTGGAAGAATTTATCGGCAGTCTTGATGAGATTTCATCTGGGCTGACGGTTCTTAATGGGCAGTCCGGTTCACAAATGCTGATTATGGGTGCCCAATCATTATGTTATTCCGATTTGGAAGATCCGATGATATACAATTCTTATTATCGATTAATCAAACAGCAGGGATATATCTTCGATCTTATACAGAAATGTGCCTCAGACAACAACATCATGCCGGAACGTATTTCTAAAATTCGCAGCCTGCTGGTAAACAGCAGTATAGAACTACCGGCAGATTTTTGTAGTTTCTATGAAGTTCAGATTCAATCGACTTCTCTGCGTTTTGCTGAACTTATGCTGCTAAACTTACAAGTTCAGGACCATCAGAGGCTGCAAGAAATAATACTGGAGTTCTTAGAATTCTTCACTGTCTGGCTGTCGTTTCTAAATCTAATAATGTCTTATATCTCCAAACCTGGTTTTAAATTGATACCAGAGTTGTGCAGGTTGAATCTTAAACATCCAGGTTACCTGAAAGAGTTACATTATGATGTGTCCTCCACTCGCAAGAACGTTGAAGAAGTTGGCAAAGATATGGATGACACTAAAAATATTGATTTTCTATATTTAAGCACTCAGATAAAAAATATTCTGGAGTTTTCTGCTCCGCTCTATAAAACCATGGCTCATGAGAGCCCGGTAAGTGAAATATCCCTTTTGACAGCTCGCATCCAGCAAATCAGCCTTGCTTTTTCCGTTCTGGACAGCAGAATAAGAATCCTAGCAGAAGAACATATGCATACAGCCAGTATTATAAGTCATAGTGACGATCTTTTAACCTGGCTGAATTCAGAATTAGAGCTGTTAAGCAATATTAAGAATGATCTGGAAAGACTCCTGGCCCCCCGCAATATAGCCAGAGTGTGGAAGGATCTGGATATTCGAGTAACCCATATACCCTTGACCAGAGGGAAGACTCTGCCAGATGAATATCTCTACCTGCTGGATAAATACCACATCAATACTCGTATTACCGAGCAGATGGACCATACCGTTCTCCATGAAGAAGGCGATATTTTTATCATCCGGGTAGAAGATGAAAGCAGCGAAGAGATACCTTACATGATTATTGGAAAGAAAGGTTAGCTTAGATGTACCTGGGTATAGATATTGGAACATCATATACCAAGATCGCCGGTCTGTTAGAAGGAAATTGGGTGGATATCAACCCGCAGAAACGAGTTATTCCAACCGTAGCAGTTTATTTGCCATCAACCGGCCAGCTTTACTTTGGGAAACTAGCCCTGCGCCTTGATGAACCCGGTTCTGAAAAAGCTTTCTTTTTTAAACTGGATTTGAAACGAAATATCAAATTCCAATTAGGGCCATATAAGGTAGAGGAAGTGGTAAGAGGATTCTTATCTTATTTATATACCGAATATTTAGAAGGGAAGGCTCCCCCTATCAAAACTCTAGCTCTGTCGGTGCCGAATTACTTTGGACTTAAATCCAGACAAATACTGCTTGACGCGGCCAGGGAGGTCTTTAGACTTAACGAGATTTACCTGGTACCAGAACCTCTAGCTGCACTGATCGCTTATAACACCCTTAATGAATATCAGCCGTTAGAAGGTACGGTCCTGAGCATAGATGTGGGAGGAGGAACTACCGACTTTAGTTTTTTGGATGCGATCGGCGATCGGCAGGAATTAATTTTGGAAGCCCAATTCCAGATTGGATATGATGCTTTTTCCGGTTCAGAACTCGACCATGCCGTAATAAGAAATATTTTCATACCCCTTTACCAAATGCAAACCGGGAACGGTATACCCGAACAATATGTTACCGGTAAATTACTACTGCCACAAGAGCGTCAGCTTTATAACTCCTGGCTGGTAGAAGCAGAAAAATTCAAACTGGAGATAAGCAGCAACGGATCCGCTGCCTTGTATCTAGGCGATTTTTATAAAGGCGGTTCAATTTCATCCTATATTGATCAGGGTATGTTTCTCGCTTACCTGGAGACAGTATATGGGAAACTCCAGGTATACTGTCAGACCCTGTTAAGAGATCGAGCCGCCCTATTGGGTCTGGCTGATGGTAATTCCTGGCATATAGACTGCATCCTTCTTCAAGGAGGAGGTGCACTGGCCCCAGGAGTTAAGCAGATCATTTCCGAGTGTTTTCCTGACCTGCCAGTGATTTTATGCAATTCTATGGATTTGGTAGCGAGGGGATTATGCTATTGGATCAACCATTATATTAACAAACATAACAGCCTTAAGACCATATACCCCTTTGATTTCTATCGGGAAATATATGATAAGACAGAAGACCAGATATTGCTCGAAAGAATTCCATTTGATACCGCTAATCTGGAACTGGACATATTGGGCAAATACAAAATACTATCCTTTTCTCCCCTGTCCTATACCGATCCCAACCCTGAAAGTGAAAGATCTTTAAAGATATATGAGGTAGCACAGGGTGAAGCCATGACTACTCAGGAACGTTTTATGGGGATGGACCCAGTTCTTGACGTTAAATGGCCTGCAGGTGAACTTCCTGCCTATATTAATATATATTTGAATTTGAATCTGTGCAGGTTGGAAACAGACGTTGAAACAATGGTCTCACCATCCGCAGATAATAATCAATCCATTTTTCGCAATTTATTATCTGAGCAGTTGGAAGCTCTTAAGCTGCTAGAAAATTATAAATATGTTAATTCTGATCTTATTAATGATTTTTCTGATTATCTTAAAGAGCATAAGCAGTATGCCCATTCTCCTTATGATGATTATGCTCAAACCGTGCGCTATAAGCTTTTATGTATGCTGCAGATTCTTGATAGCAAATAGCGATTAGATAAGTAAAATTAAGTTCGAAGGAGGGTACTTGGAATGATTAACACTTTTGCTGTTCACCCGGCTGCATCGAAATCCTTGATCGCCCGGGCAGTATGCGAACTGCCGGAGGTGAAAGCCGCCTATAAAAACGGACGCATTTTTATAGGCCATGGAACCACCAACCTGGCCATTGCCGTTCATCTGCTGAACCTAAAAATAGACAATCCCAGCTCGTATGTATCAGGAGTAATTACCCAGCAGGCTGCCTGCGCCACCGACAGTCAATTACGCTGTGCCCCCTGGTGTATCGAAAAAGGTCGTGTATTAGAAGTGGATTGGCTGGAATTTCTAAACTCTTTTACAGACGGCGATATATTCATTAAAGGTGCTAATGCCATAGACCCTTATGGTAATGCTGGAATTTTACTGGGCGACCCCCAGGGGGGAACTATCGGAAAGTCCATCGGCATCTTGAAGGCCCGGGGTATACAGATTATTATTCCAGCCGGCCTGGAAAAAATGATCCCCTCCTGTCAGGCAGCAGAGAAGGTAATGGGAATTGAAAAAACCGCTCAATTAGTAGGCATGAAAACCGGATATATATGTCTCTCGGGTGCCACCATAATCACTGAAATTGAGAGCCTTAAAATACTGCTGGATGTTGAAGCGGTGCAAGTGGCGGCCGGAGGAGTGGGAGGTATGGAAGGTTCAGTAGTGCTGGCAGCCAAATACAAAAACGATGAAACCGCCTTCAAACTTCTTCAGATGGTTAAAGGGGCTAATCGCACTCCTCGCCTTAAGATTAATAAAAAGAAATGCAACAGCTGCGATCATCCTTGTTATTTTATCGAAGAATAGGGGCGCAGGCAGAAAGTATAGGAGCGACAATAAATACCATTTGTACTGAATTGGAGGAATTAAGATGTACGTAAGCCATATTAAAGAAATACCAGATCAGGAAGTTAATAATCCAGGAGCAGCCTTAAATGTTGTTAAACAGATACTAGTGGGGCCAGCGCAAGGCTGGCAGGGATGGATGATGCGTGCCTTCACCATAAACGCTGAGGGTTATACTCCCCGTCATACCCACCCATGGCCCCATATCAACTATGTTATTAGCGGTAAAGGGACTTTGTTTCTTGAAGGACAGGATTATGAGGTGCAGGCGGGATCTGTAGCTTATATACCTGATAACGCTGAGCACCAGTTCAAAAACAATAGCACCGAAGACTTTACTTTTATTTGTATTGTTCCCGAAGAAGGAGATAAATAGATATCCTGGGGTCAGGCACTAACTTATTAACTTATTACTATAAGTCTCAGGTTAATAAGTAAGTGCTGACCCTACAACAAACAACTGGTTATTTGCCTCTCAAGCGAGAAAACCATGATTTCGGTCTCCCTTCCTGTTCCGCTTTCCAAAGACTTAAGAACTCGGCTATAGTTTTTTCCCTCTCTTCATTTCGCTGGTCGAGTTTTTTTTCCATCCTATCAAGTCTTTGTTCCATTTTCTTATTCTGTTCAAAAAGGGCCTCATTCTGGTCCATTATTTTAGAGGCTATGGATAATATGTCTGCCAGTTCAAGATTTGCTTGAGGTCGGGAAGTCTGTAAAGCGGTCTCGCCAGGCGCTCCCTGATCTTCTGTATTTTCCAGAGCCATTTTTATCGCGGTAGTATTTAATCCCTTATCTTTAAGCTGCAAAACCAAACGCAGAGTATCTATATCTCTTTCACTATAAAGTCGATCACCGCGTTCATCCCTTTTTATTTTTAGCCTGAGCGTATTTTCCAGATACCTGAGGGTATGCTGTTCGATTCCCAGCATTTCAGATACCTCGCCAATTTTATAAAATATTTCGTTCACCTGTAACCTTTCTCTCTTTCATTTCATAAATTGTTATCAGGTAAGCTAATAAAGTTAAATACCCGGTAGATTCAAATTTATTACCTGAGAAACATTTGTCAGGTGCTAAAATTCCCACCACCATTTATTAAGTTCACAATTAATCTGACAATTAACTTTATTGTTCACCTGTGACTTTCCCTTCCAAATCTATATGCTCGCATTTATATTTTTAGTATAATAATGAGCAAAGCTGCCCACCGGGCGGCTTTTTTTTTCCTTTAAGAATGGCCCACGGGGACGGCCCCGTGGGCCATAAAAAAGGCCTCCCAATATGTGGGAGGCCTTTTTAGATAAGTTAAGCAGTACTTAATAATCGAATGATTCTAAAGGAATTTCCAGGGCAGATCTGTCTCCTAACTCAACAATGTCGGTTAATAACCATACATTAGGTACTACATTCAGCAGATAATACCGGGCTGACATTACTTTGCCGATATAGAAGTTATAATCGTAATGATCAGATCCAAGCTCATTGGCTTTCTGGGCGGCCAGAATAGCCTGATCAAGTATACATCTGCCTGCATAGAGCTGAGACAGAGCAGTCAAAATCCGACGAGAATACAGCGGCATCATGCTGAAATCGCCTTTACCCAGATATCCCTGCATAATCTGCAGGGTCTTGTTCATAGCTTTAAAAGCTTTAATAAATACTTCGAATTCCTTTTTCAGGGTTTCATTATCCTTGTTAACTTCATAAAAATCATACATTTCCTTCATGAAGTTCTGGAATGGAACACCTTTACCCATAGTCATTTTGCGTCCGCATAGGTCCAGGGATTGGATAAAGTTGGTGCCTTCCCAGATTGAATAAATCTTTATGTCTCTGGCAATCTGAGCTACAGGATATTCCTCACAGTATCCATATCCTCCATAAGCCTGGATAGCTTCAGCGCAGAGCCACCAGCCTTCATCACTGGGATATGCTTTACACAATGGGGTTGTAATCTCTATAAGCTCATTAGCAGCTTTTCTTCTTTCGGGGTCCGGATCGTGATGACGAATATCAAAGGCCATATAGGTCTTATAAAACATAGCTCTTATAGCTTCGGCATGGGCTTTACCTAGAAGGAGTGTCCGGCGGATATCTTCGTGATTGATTATTGCAGTACGCCCCGCTTTAGGATTGGTAAGCAGCCGACCCTGTATTCTATCCTTGGCGTAATCCCTTGCATTATACATGGCATTGGCAATACATGACAGAGCCATGTGACCGGTTTCCATACGGGCTTCATTCATCATCTGGAACATCTGGCCCATACCTTCGCCCTTGCCTTCATTCTCTAACGGGTTACTACCCAGCAGCCAGCCCCGGCAGGCATTGTTCTCGCCGAAACTCAAAGAGGCTGTACAGGAACCGTGCTGTCCCATCTTATGTTCAATACCGGTAGTCTCCACATCGTTGGGCTCAAAACTGCCGTCCTCGTTCACCCAATACTTGGGCACTACAAACAGTGAAATGCCTCCGGTTCCTTGTTTTGCACCTTCAACTCGGGCGAGGTAGAGGTGAATAATATTTTCTGTAAAATCATTGTCTCCAAAGGTAATGAAAATTTTATTACCTTTAATCTTGAAAATCCTCGGGTCATCAGTAGGTGTAGCTTTGGACAAAATGTCTCCTACGTCAGAACCTGCGCTTGGTTCGGTCAGACACATAGTCCCAGACCAGGTCCCGTCCATCATCTTAGGCAGGAACATCGTCTTCAGTTTATCATCACCATAGCTCTGGATTAATCCGGCAGCTCCGCTGGTCAATATGATAGTAGGGCAAAAAGTCGGGTTGGCAGCACCGATGAGTTCCCATACGGTGGAATGTAAGATATGAGGAAGAACCATAGCATCTTCTGAATGATCTATGTTGCTGGTACCCCAGCCCTCTTCCTGCAATTGATGGAATAAAGGTCCAAAGGACGGTGAACAGGTTACTTTTCCGTTTTCGAATTTTACCGGATTTTCTTCCCCATCCGTATTAGTAGGTTCAATAACCTCTTTACACATTTTAAGAATTGGAGCCAGAACTGATTTCACATCACCTTTAGAATAGTAATCCGCAAACTTGGGATAAGCAAATACTTCCTCGGTAGGAAGCCATTCCTGAAGAATAAATTCCAAATCTCTAGTATTTAGATACGCAAAATTAGCAGCCATTTTATTAAACCCCCTCCAATATAAAGGCGATCCTTCCAGCATTTTGTATTACCCCTTAATTAATACAAAAAGCATAATAAAGGATGTCCCTCTGTTAAAACGACATAATTGAAATATCCCCCTGTAATAATGCTAAGCAAATTTGCCAGTATATTTCTCCCTAACCACCCCCGATATCAGAAAGCCTCTTTACTGACAGACATAAATGGTCTTCTTTTCAATTTTTCTTTATACCATAAACCTGTCTTAAGCCTTTCTATTAGCGTTTTTAGAATACGTCATCATACGACAGTAAAACAACATAATTCTGGATATTTTCTATATTCTAATGTTACTATCATATATCCTTTTTGCTGTTAAAAGATTAAATTTTCTAAATAGTCTAATTAATCAGAAGTAAAAGGTAAGCTTATCATAACAATGTCCTATAATAAGCCATGTTGTTTCTTATATTAATTATTTTAAGGCTCTTTTCTAAAACTATATATCTGGGGAATGTATAAAATGGCAAAGACTATTTTAAGAAAACAATCACAAACAGACAGGATTTTTCAATGATTTGTTGAATATTATTCACTGTTGTTTTATTTGACTCTCATAAATATACTAGAAAGGAGTGAATAATACAGTTTATTAAGATTATGGGGGGAATATAGTTTTAGGGGGAGGAAATTATGGCTGATTTAAATGAAGTAAAAGTAACCGGACACATACAGGAGACTGTCGCGAATCCATCTCCGCTCGGCTTATTAGGTCTTGCGCTGGTCACCCTGATAGCTTCTTCGCAAAAATTAGGAATAACTGACGGCACTCTGTACATCATACCCTGGGCTTTATTTTTAGGTGCCTCAGCCCAGTTCGTAGCAGGTCTGTATGACTTTAAACACAATAATACTTTTGGCGCTACCGCTTTTTGTGGATATGGTTTCTTCTGGTTTGCAGTAGCTGTAACCTGGATGATGTCCAATGGCATTATCGGCACCGCTGAAGGAGTTGCCGGGGATTTGCATCAACTCGGCTTCGCATTTCTAGGCTATTTTATCTTCACTATGTTTATGACAGTAGGATCAATGGGAGCAAATAAAGTTCTCTTCATCATCTTCTTTTTAATTGATTTGCTGTTCCTGGGCCTCTTTATGAGCACCCTGGGCTGGGGTGGAGAATTCTGGCATGAATTGGCTGCCTATTCGGAATTCCTCATTGCTATAATGTCTTTTTATGGTTCTGCGGCTACAGTATTGAATACCCACTATGGATATACTGTTCTGCCCGTGGGAACTCCTTTTGGACCATGGCATAGAAAAGCTGCCGCCTTAAAATAACCTGGGAGAGCGGTTTCGAACCGTCCTCTGTCCCATTCAGAATTACACTGTCCTGGCAGTATCGCTCACAAGCTGCTGCTGAATGACAGTTTCCCTGTTATATGACTGTTAAGTTTAAATATATTAGAAACAAACCCTGCAATATGAGTAGTTCAGTCATATACAAGTACAAGTTACTGTTCAACCGATGATAATTACAATACATGTAAACGAGGCTATCCTTTTAGACGGATAGCCTCATTTCGTGCTTTTATGATAAAATACTGATTATTATTGGACGAGTTTTTGTAAACGCAGTACTTCTAATTTTAATAACTGGTTCTCTTTTTCCAACTGCTCTATTTTCTCGGATTGAGTCATGGTTTGGGTCTGAGTGCTGCCTTTCTGTACTGCCTGATTATAATAGTCATTTATTATACTCTGTCCATAACCTACACCCGGTACGGCCCATCTGCCATCAAGATCGCTCCAGGTACTGGCAATCCCCCGACTGACCAGGATAAATCTTGGATCAACAAGGCTCTTTCCTGCTGGCAGGGGCGATTTACTGGCATAGGCATAAAGATGCTGAATATGGGCTTCAACGCCATCAGCGCGGGTTTTAAAAATGGCCCCATGGACTCCCTCGGTAAACCATATCCGGGCAGGATCGGCTCCGCGAAGGTCTTCGCTGCCCGTGGCCGCAGCGCCAGTAGCACTTAATCCACAATAGTTGTTCTGATATGCCTGTACCAGACCACCGTATTTCCACCATCCGGTTTCCTTGGCGGCCTGACAAAAAGCAATATCGCCTCTTATACCATAATCCTTGGCAATTTCCAGATATAGCTCCGGCAGATCGGCAGGAGCCTGTGGATTGTTGGCCAGCATCAATTTTCTAAGGGTCTCGGCCTTGACAGCAGAAGTCCCCAGTATTGAAATCTCTCCATCTTGAGGTATAACATCTGTTCCATTATTCTCTTCGATAATATCCAGGGCTGGATTAGTTATTTTAACGTGTCGATTTACCCCATCCCATTCTACATCCATTCCCAATCCTTCGCTGATAGCTCTAATAGGTACCATGGTTCGGCTGTTAATGATCACAGGTTGAACATCAGAATATATTTCGCTGCCATTGATAAATATCTTGATCACCTGCTGGGCATGTACAGACGCAGGACCTAAAAAACTAATTACTGTAAAAACCAATATCACCGCTGTAATCAAGCCTGTTGCGACACACTTTCTCCTTGTCAATTACTGCACCTCCAGATTATGTACTAAATCTATTAAATTCACCCCCGGTGTAGTAAAATCCTGCTGTCCTGAATAAATATCAGTCTTGTCTAAACCTATACTATAAGGATATATGCTCCTCATAAGGGTATAATTACCTTTTTGCTGGGGTCTTAGTGAGACTTTAACCGCTTTGCTTCTTACGGGCTAGGCTCGGATTATTTTGTCGATGCCATTATTTACATAAGACTATAAAATCAGGGGGTTTTTTACACAATTCGGCTTTAAAACATAAAAATATCGCGGTTTTTCTCTCATAAGAAGACAAGTTTTTCCAGCTTTTTGGTGTATCTTATTTATACATAACAATTATTTCCATTATATATTAGCATTCGTGGGGGTGTAAAAATATGGCACTAAAGAGAACTAATTACATTATGATGCTTCTTGTACTAATCACTGTTACAACAAATTATTTGGCTGTATATTCACTGCACCGTATGGAAACCCTGGTGTTAGTGTACATTACTACATTGGCCTTAGTAATTTCTTTATTTGTTATTTTGCTGCACCAGCAAGTGCAGGAACTCCTTGCAAAGCTTAATACTGCCAGTTCTAGTAATGTGCCTTATAGTACGCTCCCAGGACCACTTGCTGATATTATGCTGGTTGAGGTATTAAATTCTTTGCCAGAATGCGTGTTTATTATAGACTGTCACAGCCAAGTTATTTACCATAATGAAGATGCCTATCGCGTGTTTGGTATACAAAAAGGCCAGATATTCACGGAAGAAACAGCAAACCAGGATTCGCCCTTTGAAAAAAACCAGTTGACTGGCATGCGACAAGCTATAATTAATGGCAGGCAATGCCAGGATCAGCAAACACTATATATAAATGGCGAAACTAAAACTTATTTACACCGGGTTAACCCTATTTACAAGTCAGGCCATATACAAGGAGCAGTTGTCTATTCCAGTGATATTACTACACTAATCAAAAGCCGCAAAGATGCCCAGGCAGCAAATATGGCCAAAAATCAGTTTCTGGCTAATATCAGCCATGAACTGCGCACTCCTTTAATCGGCATACTTGGCGCGGTAGAACTGCTGGAACGAAATGCAGTATACGGTTTTGAGACTGAAAACATTAGAATAATTAATGATTGTGGAGAGCAATTACTTGAAATCATTAATAAAATATTAAGTGTATCTATGATGGAGATGGGAATAGCAGAATGCCGCCCGGTAGAGTGCAATATCAGAAATGTCCTGGAGCAAATCCTACGATCAGTATATCCAGCCCTCAATGAAAAGGGATTGAGCATTGGTATTCACATTGATCCTGATCTGCCTGATTATGTAGCAGTTGACCATGATAAACTGCAGCAGATTTTACTCAATATCATATTTAACGCAGTTAAGTTTACCCAGAAAGGCGGTATCCAATGTCAGCTCGACTATACTCCAGGCTCTGCATCTTCCTGGATCACCATATCCATTAGCGACACGGGAATAGGCATCCCTGAAGATCAATTAGGCAAAATATTTTCCCCTTTTACTCAGGTGGATAATTCGGCCTCCCGTTCTTATCCAGGCACTGGATTAGGTTTATATCTCTGCAAGGAATTAGTAGAATTGATGAATGGGGAATTGTGGATAGAAAGCAAACCCCATCAGGGTTCGACCTTCTATATAAAACTCCCGGTTGAAGAAATAATCGCCCAACCACGACCGGAATCTAAAACTGGAAACCCCCGCTATAATATGGTCGATAATCTATTGTTGGGGTTCACCCCGGTAAATATTCTGGTAGTGGATGATAACCAGTTAACCCAGAGGATCGTTTGCCAGATACTCCAGAAATATGGTTTTCAGGCAGCAGCTGCCGGAAATGGTGTAGAATGTTTAGAAATGCTTCAGAACAGTAATTATGACCTCATCCTTATGGATATGCAGATGCCCTTGATGGATGGATATGAAACAACAACGAAGATTCGCAGCCAGCACAATTATTCTTCCTTACCGGTTATAGCCATTACCGCCAATTCAACCAGTGATGCCCGGGAAAAATGTATGAACTGCGGCTGCAGCGCCTACATCCCCAAACCATTCAAAGCTGAGGAGTTAATTGATGAGATAAATAGGTGCTTAAATGATATTCCAGCCCGTTCTGATACCACAGCAGATAATGACATTATCTGCAATTTGATCCCTGAATTTCTAGACTCCTTGTGTGAATCTATCCATGAACTGGATGAAGCAGTTAAATCCAACAATATTCAGGAGGTAAAGAGTATAAGTCATGATATCAAGGGCAGTGCAGGTTTATACGGTTTTCATGAGATATCCTCTACTGCAGCCAGGATAGAACAGGCTGCAGGTAAGAATGAACCTCATGACATAAGTAATTCCTTTTCTCAACTGTGGGATTTATACAAAAAGTTGGGCGCATAAAGGGGGATGTTACAAAATCATCCCCCTTGTTTCCAATTACTCATTTTATAGTCCAGCGTTTTTCGCTATCTCTTTGATCTGCCGGGATTTGTTCATGGTATACATATGGATCCCCGGTACCCCATTAGTCAACAGATCTTCCACCTGGCGGCTGGCATACTCTATGCCGGCTTTCTCCATTTCTTCAGGCAGATCGCCATATTTATCAAGTAACTTTAACAGCTCCGAGGTTATTGAAGCCCCGGATAAAGATATCATTCTCTTGATCTGTTTAGCATTCAGTACCGGCATAATACCTGGAACGATGGGACAATTGATCCCCACCTGCAGGCTGCGGTCAATAAAATCAAAGAACTTCCGGTTGTCAAAAAAGAGCTGGCTTATAAGAACATCTACACCTGCATCCACCTTCTGCTTGAGATGGATTATGTCATCACTGTTTTTTTGGCATTCCAGGTGTCCTTCCGGATAGGCTGCTGCTGCAATTCCAAAATCGGCCTTTTTCCGAGCTTCCTCTATCAGCTCCCAGGCATAGTGGTATTCCCTCTGAATCATTTCCAGACTTTCCGCATCTGCCGGCGGGTCACCTCGCAGGGCCATTATGTTTCGGATACCTCTATCCCAAAGCGTTTCCAGTATATGATCTACTTCCTGCCTGCTGTGAGCCATGCAAGTCAGATGAGCCAGGGTCTCTATCCCAAAATCCTTTTTTATACTGGAGGCAATCTCTACCGTCCTGTCTCTGGTACTTCCTCCTGCCCCATAAGTGACACTTATAAAGTCCGGTTCTAAATCTCTGAGTTCTTCTATAGTATGAAACAAAGATTCGATTGGATAGCTGGCCTGGGGCGGAAAGATTTCCAGAGAAAGCACTGGATCATCAGTCAGTTTGTAGAATTCGATTATTTTCATTAAGCTCTATCCCCCCTTACTTCCTTCTATAATGATAATCCTGTGTGCCAGGATAATTACTGCATATTTTTAATAAGATTATCAGCAAACTCTGAACACTTAACTTCGGTGGCCCTCTCCATTAAGCGAGCGAAATCGTAGGTCACTACCTTGCTGGCGATAGTCTTCTCCATAGATGATATGATTAGGTCGGCTGCTTCATGCCACTGGAGATGCCTGAGCATCATTTCACCGGATAGTATAACCGAAGATGGATTGACCTTATCCAAACCTGCATATTTAGGCGCTGTGCCATGAGTGGCTTCAAATATGGCATGCCCGGTAACATAGTTGATATTAGCTCCGGGGGCAATACCTATGCCGCCCACCTGAGCCGCAAGAGCATCGGAAGCATAGTCTCCGTTCAGATTAAGAGTCGCTACCACTTCAAACTCGGTAGGCCGGGTAAGAACCTGCTGCAGGAAGATATCAGCTATGGCATCTTTGATGATAATCTTTCCCTCAGCTTCGGCCTGTGCCTGAGCTGCGTTAGCAGCACTTTCTCCTTCTTTTTCTTTGATGCGGTCATACTGATCCCAGGTGAAAGTCTTATCGGCAAATTCAGCTTCAGCCAGGTCGTATCCCCATTGCTTGAAAGAACCTTCCGTATATTTCATTATGTTCCCCTTATGAACCAGGGTAACACTTTTTCTGCCTTCATCAATGGCATGTTTTATGGCTGCTCTTATTAGACGCTTACTTCCCTCTTCGGACACAGGCTTAATACCAATTCCTGAAGTCTCAGGAAATCTTATTTTACTTACTCCCAGTTTATTCTGAAGAAAAGCAATTAATTCCCTGGCTTCAGGTGAATCAGACGCATATTCTATACCGGCATAGATATCTTCCGTATTCTCGCGGAAGATAACCATATTGACATCTTCCGGTCTCTTAACCGGAGAAGGTACTCCAGCGAAATACCTCACTGGCCTGAGGCAGGTATAGAGGTCCAGTTCTTGTCTCAGGGCAACATTCAGGGAACGTATCCCGCCTCCAATAGGCGTGGTCAAAGGCCCTTTTATAGCTATTATGTATTCCCGGATAGCATCCAGGGTCTCAGCCGGCAGCCATTCTCCAGTAAGGTTAAAAGCCTTTTCTCCAGCCAGCACTTCGTGCCATACAATGGATTTCTTACCAGCATATGCTTTTTCTACCGCAGCATCTAAAGCCCGGGATGCAGCAGCCCAGATGTCAGGACCAGTTCCATCACCTTCAATAAAAGGTATGATAGGATGATCAGGCACATTTAAAATGCCATTTTCAACCGTGATTTTTTCTCCCTGTATTTCTATTGCTTTACTCATTGACCTGTCTCCTTTTTTTAGATATGTTCTGCTCTTGATTGCGCAGACTCCAGTTAATCCAGATTAAATGTTCCATGTTTCTTAAAATGCTCTACCAGTCCGCCTTCAGACAATATTTTGAGCATCACCGGCGGAAGTGGAGTTATCGGTATCTCCAATCCGCTGGTCCTATTATAAAGAATCCCGTCTTTGAGATTTACTTCCAGTTCGTCACCTGAATCTATCAAATCAGTATCGCATTCTATCAGAGGCAGTCCGGTATTTATACAATTACGGTAAAATATCCTGGCAAATGATTTGGCAATAACAGCACTTATGTCGGCATTTATTATAGCCAGCGGAGCCTGCTCACGGGAAGAACCGCAGCCAAAATTCTTGCCGGCCACGATGAAATCGCCCTCATTTACATTAGAATAGAATTCTGGATCGAGATCCTCCATAACATGTTTAGCGAGTTCTCTCATATCCAGGGTTTTGAATTTATAACGGCCGGAAATTATATAATCGGTATTTACATCGTCGCCAAATTTGTGAACCTTACCTGTCAAGCTCATTTTGCTCCTCCTAATCTATTTGATAAATTCCCGGGGATCAGTTAATTTTCCGGTCAATACTGACGCAGCTACGACAGCCGGTGATCCCAGGTAAACAAAAGCCTTGTTGTTCCCCATTCTACCTTTGAAATTACGGTTAGCAGTTGAAATTACGTTCTCCCCATCAGACGGTACTCCATTATGAGTACCTACACATGGTCCACAACCAGGAGTAACAACCGCAGCACCTGATTCCACGAATATCTCAATCAGCCCTTCTTTTAACGCCTGAAGCATAACCTGCCGGGATGAAGGTGCAACTATGAGCCGGGTATTCCTGGCTATCTTTTTCCCTTTCAATATTTCCGCTCCAATACGCAGGTCTTCGATTCTGCCATTGGTACAGGTACCAATGAAACCCTGCTGGATCGGCGTACCTGCTATGGCGCTGATCGGGGCTACATTATCTACTGTATGAGGTTGCGCCACCTGAGGTTCTAGGTTAGATACATCGTATTCTAAAACCTGAGCATAGACTGCATCTGCATCAGCTTGTACAGGTTCAAATTCTTTCTTGCTGTGTTCTTTGACCCAGGCAATGGTTTTATCGTCAGCTTCCATAAGTCCACACTTGGCTCCCATTTCGATAGCCATATTACTAATGGTGAACCTGGCTTCCACAGATAAATCTGCTATAGCCTGACCGGTATATTCTGCTGCCATATAGGTAGCTCCATCAGCTGTGATATCACCAATTAAATATAATATAAGATCCTTGGAATAAACTCCTCTGGGGAGGCTACCGTTTAACACAAATTTTATAGTTTCCGGTACTTTAAACCACAGTTTGCCGGATATAATCCCTGCCGCCAGATCAGTTGACCCTACTCCGGTTGAAAACACATTAATCGCTCCATAAGTACAGGTATGAGAGTCAGCTCCAATAACCAGATCCCCGGGAACCACATGACCCTGCTCGGGAACCAGCTGATGACATACCCCGTCACCTATATCATAAAAATTAATACCTTGATTGCCGGCAAAAGTTCTCATCTGCTGATGAAGGGCTGAAACACCCTCCAGCGGGCTGGGAGCACTATGATCTATTACCATAGCTACCCGAGCAGGATCAAAGACCCTGGCCGCATTCATTTCCTCAAAAGCCCTGATGGCTAATCCGGATGTCCCATCCTGTCCCATAGTAAAATCTAGATCGGCAATCACGATATCATTTGCTTTAACATCCCGTTTACTCTTGGCCGAAAGAATTTTTTCTGCAATTGTCTTTCCCACCTAGCTGTCCCCTCTCTCCTTTTTGTATTCTTCGAATATATATACCAACTCTTTATCGAATAGAGACCTTTTTAAGTCTATCGCCAACTGCCGAACTTTTTTCAATATCTCATCCGAAGACTCATGAGATAATTCCACCCCATATTCATGGAGAAATTTAGCCCTTATCGCTGCAGAACCCGAGTGTTTCCCTATTACTATCTGTCTTTCCAGACCGACTTCTTCCGGGGTGAATACTTCATAGGTCAAAGGATTCTTCAACACTCCGTCTCCATGGATCCCTGATTCGTGGGCAAATATATTAAGACCGACAATAGGCTTGTTGACCGGCAGCTCCCGTCCAGATGCTTTGGCTACATATTCTGCAACTTCTCTAAACAGAGTGGTATCATAGCTTACATCCATATCTAAAAGGTATTTTACTACCATAATCATCTCCTGCAGACAGGTATTACCCGCTCTTTCACCTAGACCGTTAATAGTCACCCCCAGATAATTAGCTCCGGCATAGATTCCAGACAGGGCATTGGCGGTAGCCATGCCGAAATCGTTGTGGGTGTGCATCTCTATATCCAAACCAGTAACATCTTTTAAAGTTTTTATATAGCGGTAAGTGTTCAATGGAGTCAAGGTCCCCACGGTATCGCAGAAGCGCAGCCTGTCAGCACCCGCATGTTTGGCTATAAGAGCGAATTCAGTAAGAAATTCTATACTGGAACGGGAGGCATCCTCAGCATTAACCGATACGTACAAATTATTATCTTTAGCAAATTTAACGGAATCCGACATCCGTCTCAAGACATCTTGATGGGTAGTCTGCAATTTATGCTGAATATGTATATCCGAAGTAGATATCGATATGGCCACCGCATCAACTCCACAGCATATGGATTGTTCTATGTCAGATATGGCGGCTCTATTCCAGGCCATTATGCTGGATTTAAGACCCATGCCAACGATCTGCTTAATACATTCTTTTTCAAATCCGCCCATCACCGGAATACCGGCTTCTATTTGATCAACCCCTATTTGATCGAGATATTTGGCTATTCTTATTTTTTCAGCATTGGCAAATACTACTCCGGCAGTTTGCTCCCCATCCCGCAAGGTAGTATCAACTATATGCAGTCTTGCTCCTTCTTGTTTAAACCAATCCTCACTTGACCAACCAAAATTCATATATTAAACTCCTTTCCCAACAAGGTTCTTATGCAAAATTTTAACCCTATAATTTTATCACAGTTATGAAAATTGAACAGCAGATAATAGCTAGGGTTTATATTTTCTGTCTTATGCTTCTGTCTTGGAGGCAAAGCTGAATATTTAGTATTAGGCCTATAACACATCAACCGAGTGCTTTACTAATTTCCGGCTACAGTAACTCTGCGTAATAAAGGCTCCTGATGATTGCTAAACTACCATCACCTATTTCAGCCGGCGCTGAACTAAATCTATTCCCATCATTTTTGGTTCAACTTCTGAGACAATATTTTATTTACCAGAGAAGGATTAGCCTGGCCCCGGGTAGCCTGCATAACCTGTCCTACTAAATACCCGGTGGCCTTTTTCTTGCCATTGTGATAATCTTCAACTGCTCCGGGATTCTTATCAATAACTTCCTGAATTATAGCTCCCAAAGCAGCTTCATCGGAAATCTGTTCCATACCCTTTTCCTTGATTATCTGCTCGGCATCGGCCCCAGTCTCAAACATAGCTTCAAATACATCTTTAGCCATTTTACCGCTGATTCGGCCCTCATCAATAAGCTTCAGCATATCTACCAAAGCTGCGGGCGTTATTTTGCATTCCGCAATATCCATATTGTGTTGATTCAACAGCTTATTTAATTCTCCCATCATCCAATTGGATATTGTTTTGCCATCTTTATAATATAAAGTACAACCATCAAAGAATGCCAGATAATCAGGGGTCAGAGTTAACAAATTAGCGTCATATTCCGACAGACCATATGCTTTCATAAGCCTTTCTCTAGCCTTCTCTGGCATTTCAGGCATACTCTGAAGAATCCTTTCTACCCACTCCCGGCTAATTCTCAATGGAGGCAGATCTGGTTCGGGAAAATAGCGATAATCATGAGCTTCTTCTTTGGAGCGCATAGAACGCGTTATCTGCCTTTCTTCCTCCCAGGTACGAGTTTCCTGAATAATCTCCTCGCCATCTTCGATCGCTTCTATCTGTCGGCGAACTTCGTACTCTATGGCCTTCTCCATGGCTTTGAAGGAGTTCAAATTCTTAATCTCTGCCCGGGTACCCAGTTCTTCCTGGCCATAAGGACGGACTGATACATTCGCATCACATCTTAATGACCCTTCTTCCATCTTACAATCTGAGACTCCAGCGAACAGCAGCAGAGACCGTAATTTCTCCATATAGGCCCGGGCCTCCTGTGCACTGCGCAGATCAGGTTCCGATACGATTTCCAGCAGCGGTACACCAGACCGGTTTAAATCGACCAGCGAAAAAGTAGTGGAGCTAATCGTTCCCTGGTGCACTAATTTCCCGGCATCTTCCTCTAAATGAGCGCGAGTTATACCAATCCTTTTCTTCTCATTATTAACCTCTATGTCAAGATATCCTGTTTTACATATGGGCAGATCATACTGAGATATCTGATAGGCCTTGGGAAGATCAGGATAAAAATAATTTTTTCTATCAAATTTACAGTAATCAGCTATCTCACAATTTAATGCCAGCCCGGACTTGATAGCATAATCTACCACCTGCTCGTTGAGAACCGGCAGCATACCTGGAAAACCTGAACATATGGGACAAACATTTGTGTTGGGTTTCGCTCCGAATTCATTGGAACAGGAACAGAAAATTTTGCTGCTGGTTTTCAGCTCCACATGAACTTCCAGGCCGATAACTGTCTCAAATTCCTTACTCATATTATTTCACCCCCAAATCCGGTCTGGCAGTATGATAGTCAGTATTCTGCTCAAAGGCGTAGGCGGCCTTGATCAAGGTTCCCTCATCAAAGGGTTTCCCAATCAACTGCATTCCGACCGGCAGCCCCTCTGCGAAACCACACGGTATAGACATGCCAGGCAGCCCGGCCATATTAATGGGTACGGTTAAAATATCATTCATGTATAAAGTAAGTGGATCTCCGGTCTGCTCTCCCAGTTTAAAAGCCGTAGTGGGAGTCGTCGGTGCAACTATCAGATCAAAATCGTTGAACACTTTATCAAAATCGTTTTTAATTAACCTTCTGACTTTCAAGGCTTTTAGATAATATGCATCATAATAACCAGAACTTAATGCATACGTACCCAGCATAATTCTCATTTTAACTTCATCTCCAAAACCAGCCGCCCGGGTGGAGGAAAACATCTGTATCACATTTTCTGCTTCAAAATCACGTAAACCATATCTTACTCCGTCAAATCTGGCCAGGTTGGCACTGGCCTCGGCAGTAGCCACCAGATAGTATGCAGGAAGAGCATATTCACTGTGGGGAAGCGATACTTCCTCGACTATAGCGCCAAGTTCTTCATACTTTAGCAGGGCTTGCTTAACCGCATCCTTTATCCCCCGTTCTATTCCCTCCTGAAAATACTCCCGGGGATAGGCTATTTTTAACCCTTTGATGTTATCTTTTAAGAAAGCCGTATAATCAGGTTTCTCTATATCCACACAGGTGGAATCCAGAGGATCACCTCCGGCTATTATATTTAAAACCAGGGCACAGTCCCTTACCTCCCGGCTGAAGACACCCACCTGATCCAGAGATGAAGCATAGGCAATCACACCATAACGGGAAACCCGCCCATAGGTTGGTTTAAGTCCTACTACTCCGCAGAAGGAAGCTGGCTGCCGAATAGATCCCCCGGTATCAGTTCCCAGGGCAAAAGGGATTTCGCAGGCGGCCACGGCTGCTGCCGATCCTCCTGATGATCCACCTGGAACCCTCTCTAGATCCCAGGGGTTTCTGGTCGGAAAAAATGCTGACTGCTCAGTAGATGAACCCATGGCAAACTCGTCCATGTTGAGTTTGCCTATCAGGACGCCTCCGGCTTCCTTGAGCCGGGCTGCCACCGTGGCATCATAGAATGGCACAAAGTTATCCAGTATTTTCGAAGCACAGGTAGTCTTCATACCCTGAGAACAGATAATGTCTTTTAGCCCGTAGGGTATACCAGCTATACTAGAAAGATTACCCCTGGCATCGTACTTCCGGGCCCTATCCAGAGCACCCTCTTCGTCCAGGGTTATAAAGGCCTGCATCTTATCTTCTACCTCTTTTATACGAGCAAATACCGACTTTACTATTTCTTCAGATGAAACCTGTTTATTATATAATTTTTCCTGCAGTTCATGCAGCGTTAATTCATACAAATCCACCCGCAAGCACCCCTTAAATTATTTTTGGAACTTTATATTGTCCTTCTTCTACCAGAGGAGCATTGGCAAGTATTTCCTCCCTCGCTGGCCCGGGATTCACCTTATCCTCCCGAAATACGTTGAATACCGGCAGTATATGATCCAGGGGTTCTACCCCCTCGGTATCAAGTTCGTTTAGTTTGTCTGCGTACTGCAGAATAGAACCCAGCTGTTCAGCATATTTCTCTTCTTCGTCTTTCCTTAAATTCAGCCGGGCTAGAAGTGCCACATGCTGCACCTCCTGAATACTTAGAGCCATGTCATTACCTCCCTGTCATTTAAAAGACTATTGTGCAATATTATACCAAAAAGCTATTTGCTTAAATTAATATTTTACCATAACTTTGGCAGCAGATACCTATTTTATTTCCTTATTATCAAGTTTGGTAACTGCTGCCGAACTGTTTTTTAACTTATTTAGGAATTGGGTTTCATCCAGGATGCATACCCCAAGCTCAACGGCCTTATCGTATTTGCTGCCCGGAGACTCACCAGCTACAACATAATCAGTTTTTTTACTCACACTGCCGCTAACTTTTCCACCCAGTTCTTGAATCACTTCACCTGCCTCGCTTCTGGTCATGACCTGCAGCGTACCGGTTAGAACAAAAGTTTTGCCCGCCAGGGGCAGCTCTCTTTCGGCCAGCTTTTCTTCCCTGGTGTTAACGCCCTTTTGTTTTAGAAGGGCAATAGTCTCCTGATTAAGCGGCTCAGTGAAAAACTTAACAATACTGTCTGCCATAATAGGTCCTATTTCAGGTATCTTAGCCAGCTCTTCTTCACTTACCTCAAAAAAACCATCGATATCAGTTATCTGCTGAGTGAGTATTCTGGCACTTTTTGCTCCTATATGTCTGATTCCCAGGGCAGTGATTAATCTGTGTAAAGGTCGCTTTTTGCTGTCTTCTATAGCCTGAAGCAGGTTCTGGGCCGATTTGCTACCCATTCTATCCAGGGAAATAACCTGCTCTAACTCCAGGTTATATAGATCAGCTATTTTGTTTACCAGCTCTCTGTTCACCAGCTGTTCAACAATGGCTGGCCCCATCCCTTCGATATCCATAGCCCCCCGGGAAGCAAAAAAGATTAAACTCTCCTTGAGACGGGCTGGACAATTGATATTTTCACAGCGATAGGCCACTTCTCCATCCAGCCTTACCACTCCACTGCCGCAGGCTGGACATTCATTTGGCGGTGTAATAATTTTCTCCTCTCCACTGCGCTGTTCGGCAAGAGACTTGATTATTTCGGGAATAATATCCCCGGCCCTATGGATTAGAACCCGGTCTCCGATACGAATATCTTTTTCCGCCACCAGGTCAAAATTATGCATGCTAGCCCGACCCACAGTAGTGCCAGCAATAAACACCGGCTCAAGTATGGCAGTGGGAGCAATAATACCGGTTCGACCTACATTCACTTCCACCTCCAGCAGTCGGGTTTCTTTTTCTTCGGCTGGAAATTTATAGGCAATTGCCCAGCGAGGACTGCGGATGGTCTGCCCCATCAAAGAACGCCCCGCATAGGGGTTCAACTTCACCACTACTCCATCGATTTCATAAGCAAGATCATGTCTTCCTACTGCTAATTCTCCTGTAAAATCAAATACCTCATCAATATCTTGGCAGATTCTAGCCTGCGGGTTTACACTGAAACCGAAATCACGCAAGGTTCGCAGGGCCTCTTCCTGGCTCAATACTTCTCTGCCTTCTATGTATAATATGTCATATATAAATGAAGCCAGGGATCGCTCAGCTGTTATCCTGGGATTTAGCTGTCTTAAAGAACCTGCTGCAGCGTTGCGCGGATTAGCAAAAGTCTTTTCGCCTTTTTCCTCCTTTTCAGTATTGATTCTCAGGAATTCCTTTTTGGGCATATAAATTTCGCCCCTGACTTCCAGCCGGGGCACTGAATTTTTAAGTTTTAGAGGAATGGTCTTGATAGTCTTTATGTTCGCGGTTACATCTTCTCCTACGAAGCCATCACCTCGGGTAGCAGCATTGACTAATAGTCCATTTTCATATACCAGGGCAATAGAAACCCCATCTATTTTAAGTTCTGCCACATATGAAACTTCATCCAGCTCTTTTTTTAACCGCTGATCGAAGTCCAGCAAGTCCTTATAGGAAAAGGCATTGTCCAGACTCAGCAGGGGTGCCCTATGGACAATGCTGCCGAATCTTTCCAGAGCCTGACCACCAACTCTTTGGGTGGGAGAGTCAGGGGTCATAAGTTCTGGGTGGGTCTCTTCCAACTTCCGTAGTTCCAGCATGAGTTGATCATATTCAGCATCGCTGATAAGTGGGTCATCCAGTATATAGTACTGGTATTCATGTATTCTAAGCTCTTCCCGTAATTTCTCTATATCACTGACCGGCCGATTCATGCTTACTCCTCTCGCTAAAAGGTATTTGTGTTAAACCTGAAACTGCTGCCTGATTAATGTCATCTATTATGATATTTTCTCCAAAGGGGCTATATCTAAACGCAGCATTCTTATGCCGGCCCGTTCGAAATCTATAACTGCTACCAGATCATTTTCTGTAAGACTGGTTATTATTCCGATACCAAACTTCTTATGTCGTACCTTATCACCCTCGTAAAAAGTATATGATTCAACTACTTCTTCTTCTGGGACATCCAACAGTTCCTGCGGGATTTCTTTTATGAAACGGGAGGCCGGATTATTTCTCTCATAACCATAAAGAAGCCTGGATACTGCATTGGTCAAATATAAACGGTCCTTGGCCCGGGTTATACCTACATAACATAATCTCCGCTCTTCCTCCATCTCCTCGGGCGTCTCACTTCTATAGGAAGGAAAAACGCCTTCTTCCATACCGGTCAAAAACACTACCGGGAATTCCAGTCCTTTAGCTCCATGCAGGGTCATAAGCGAAACGGAATCCGTATGGTCCGTATCATCTGTGTCCTGCACCAGAGCAATTTCAGCCAGGAAATCTTCCAGTCCTCCTCCACCGTTCTGACCGAATTCTACTGCCAGAGATCTTAATTCCTGGAGGTTTTCAATACGAGTCTGAGCATCTACCGCATTATTTTTCAATAAATCTTCTACATAAGCGGTCATAGTCATTACCTGTTCCAGAATTTCAACTACTGGTGCCCCGGACTCTTCCAGACTGCTGAAGTACTTTATCATCCCATAAAACTGCTCTAATTGGTCATATTTTTTGCGATTTATACCAGGCATAGCTGAAGGATCGGCCAGAACTTCCAGCAGGGGAACGTTCTGTTCTTCCGCCATCTGTTTTATCTTCTCTATAGTTTTATCCCCGATCCCCCTCCGGGGAACATTAATTATTCGTTCAAAACTCAGCCGGTCATTATTATTGCAGCTCAATTTCAGATAGGCAATTATATCCTTAACTTCTTTTCTTTCATAAAACCTTCTGGCTCCGATGATTCTATAAGGAATATACCTGCGTACCATTGACTCTTCCATTAGACGTGACTGGGCATGAGTTCGATAAAATACTGCGCAGTCATTATAGGTTCTGCCTTCTCTGTCCACTAATTCGGCAATTGTATCAGCAATAAACGCTGCCTCACCAAAACTATCGACAGCGCAAAATTGCACTAGTTTTTCCCCATTACCTCTATTGGTATAAAGCTTTTTATTCTCATGGCTTCGATTATTCCTGATTATGGCATTGGCTGCTTCCAATATATAGCCGGTAGAACGATAGTTCTGCTCCAGCTTGATTACCCGGGCATCTGGATAATCATTAAAAAAGCGGGTGATATTATAGGGTTCGGCCCCTCTCCAACTGTAAATAGACTGATCCGGATCCCCTACAATAAACATGTTGCGGTGATTAAATGCCAGGAGCTTGGCCCATAGATACTGAATATAGTTAGTATCCTGGTACTCATCGATCATGATATATTTAAACCAGTTCTGATATTTCTCCAGAGACGCAGGATATTTTTGAAACAATTCGATACATAATAAAATAAGGTCCTCAAAATCAACGGCGTTCAATTCCCTCATACGCTGCTGATAAATGCGATATACCCGGTAGAATTTTTCTCCTTTATCGTAAGGCAGTTTTAATTCCCTAAAATACTCCTGCGGATCCTGCTTCTTGTTCTTCAGCTGCTTTATTCGGTACAGAAGCTCCTCCGGTTTAGTTTCGTAATCGTCTTCTTCCTTTAAAATACTCTTGACCAGTGCTTTCCCCTCAGAATCATCCATTATAGTAAAGTTCTTATCATAACCCAAAGTAGTAATATCCATCCTCAAAATGCGGTAGCAGGCAGCATGGAAAGTCTGAATCCACTGCCCGGTATATTGCGGAATCATGGCTGAAACTCGAGAACGCATTTCCTGGGCCGCTTTGTTGGTAAAAGTTATGGAAAGTATTGAATCCGGAGCAACCCCATTATTGATCAAATTAGCCACCCGACTGGTCAAAACCCTGGTCTTGCCACTGCCGGCCCCGGCCAGGACCATACATGGACCCTCCTTATGTAAAACCGCTTCTTTCTGCTCCTGGTTTAAACCAGCGATAATATCAGTCATTATATAACCACCTTAAAATAATTAAAATTATAATTTTATCCTCAACCTTCTAACTGTAACCTCTTTATTGTATCACAGCTCTGTAAACAGGGCCGCAATTTTGCCTGTTAATATGTCAAATCATTCAAAAAGCTCTTTCTTGGAGTAGAATACAAGTTTAATTTTTTGCTTCTGCATGATACAGTAAGAGCAGGACTAGAACCCAGAACTGCATATAAAGTTGGAGGATTCTTTTTTGAAACATAATCGCAATCTGCTGATTCTATTGACAGTCATAATAGCACTGCTGTTAATGGCAGGTATCATACCCGGATTATCCCTGTCCGGCAATGGTAACCCGCTGTCAGACAAGTTTTCTGAAAATAGCATCCAAGATATACCTTCCCCGGTGGAGAGTATACCCCCTGAAGAGCTGACCGTCCCAGATCTTATACTGCTGGGAGCGCGGCAAGAGGCCAAAGACGGGACTCTTTATGATGCCTCCTACCAGGTGATAGATTATCCGGGAGGAGACGTTGCGGCTGATCGGGGAGCCTGTACGGATGTAGTCATAAGAGCTTTTAGAAATGCCGGTATTGATATGCAGCAGCTAATTCACGAAGATATGCTGGCCGATTTCCAAAGCTATCCTAACAACTGGGGATTAGATGCAGCCGATACCAATATAGATCATCGGCGGGTACCCAACCAGGTCGAGTTTATGCACCGCCATGGAATGGCCTTATCCCTGGATCCGACTCAACATCCTGAAGATTGGCACTGGGGAGACGTGGTATACTGGAAATTTCCCAACGGTGATGAACACTGCGGGATAGTAAGCGATAGACTTAACAAACATGGCCTTCCCCTGGTGATACATAATGCCGGGATATGTAAAGAAGAAGATGCGCTCCTGCAATGGCAAATCACCGGACATTATAGGTATCCATCTCAATAATCCGGGTCATAGTACAGACTATGGGAGCAAATTCGTCATCCCATTGATTAGTGCCGAGAATTGTCCTGAAGTCCAGTCCGGCATTAGTACGTCATTAGGGTCATCGGTAGTACCCGTTGGTCTTAAGATAATTTTAATAGTCAGAGTTCATAAGAAAGGGTAATGTAATTGTGAAGCTGGAAAAAGTCGACCTTCATGGCCTATCACTGGAAGAAGCCCGGGAAAAAACCCGGGGTAACCTAAACTGGTGTATCAAAAACGAAGTAGAAGTACTGGATATAATTCATGGCAAAGGGCATCACAGCAGCAGAAATTTTTCAGTAATAAAGAAAGAAATTAGAAAAATGCTGAGTGAAGAACCCTCGCTTAAAGAATCTGGGTACCGGGTAGTTCCGGGTGAATCAGATTTTCCAGTGGCATTAACCTTTGATGAAGGTCATACCCTGGTGGTAATGAGGGGCCTGGAAAAAGAGTATATAGGCGGAAAAAAGCAGCAGGAAAAAAACCAGCGTATTTATTCCAGCGAAGGTAAGAAAAAGCGCAAAGAACAAAAGAGTATCAACGCGGAAAAAAGGAAAAAGTCAAGGTAAAGGAGTATAAGATTATGGAGATTAAATGTGAGAACTGCGAATTTCGCAAATCAGCGGAAAAGAACCCCCGCAGCTTCAAAGCTATGCTGTGGAGGTGGCATACCAAGATATGTCCTGGCTGGAAAGCTTATCAAAAACAGCTTAAGCAGCAGTAAATACCAGCCAGCTGTTCCGGGAGTCAGTGTGCTCTGCCTGGTATTTTACCAGGATATCTGCCGGGATACTTTAATCATCAGGGCTAAAAGGGCTGATCCAAAAACAAATCCAGCGGCTACATCGGTAGCATAATGCACATTCAAATATATTCTGCTCAAGCCAATCAAAGCAATAACCACCATCAGTGTATACCCGGCTAGTTTTCCATACCTGTATGGCACTTTCACCAGCAGCAGGTAAGCTATGAATCCATAAAACACCAGAGACAACATAGCATGACCACTGGGGAAACTCATCCCAGTAGCAGCCGTGAGTTGTTCCCCTGCTGGACGTTCTCTTCCCACCACTTCCTTAATGAATTTCATAGCAGCCCAGGCCCCTATAAGCCCGGCATTTAATATTATAGCCGTCCTGATATAACCCCGCATCCATAGGCATAGGAAAGCCAGAACTGCAAGCAATATGAAAGCCGCCGGAGATCCCAGCTGGGTGATGGACTGAAAAAATATATCCAGTCCAGGACTGCTGATCTGATTTATCCAGTCTTTTATTAGCTTATCTACATACCATATGGCGTCCAATTTACCTTCAGCAAAAAACACCAATCTGCACCTCTTGATCCATATCTAACCCAGTTATATTTTATTTTATTCTGGGATGTTTTATGTTATCACTGCTTACGCCTTTAAACTACTCATACTATTCAACCAAATATGTCTGTATGACACAAGTGCAGACGAAAATTGACAGATAAATGCTTAAGACCGCTTGGGTCCGGTCTTACTTTCTCCATATAAGTTAGGGAGCTTTTCTTATTTTTGTTAAACCTATGCATTTTAAAGCCCGACTAAAAGCTGTAAAATAAATAGATAATACAAAACGAAGGAGTAGGTTAGTGCATGTCCAAGGAACCAATCAACACCAGTTCAGCCCCGGCAGCTATAGGCCCCTATTCCCAGGCCATTAAAACCGAACAATTCATATACACCAGCGGTCAGATACCTATGGACCAGGAAGGGAAATTATTTGGATCAGACATTGCCGAACAGACCGCCCAGTGCCTTACCAACGCCAGGAATATCCTGGAGGCTGCCGGAAGCAGTCTGGAAAAAGTCATTAAAACCACGGTGTTTTTGAAGGATATGAATGAATTCGCAGCCATGAATGAAGTATATGCCGGCTTCTTCAAGGAACCCTTTCCAGCTCGCAGCTGTGTTGAGGTAGCGAGGTTGCCCAAGGATGTCATGGTGGAAATTGAAGTGATCGCCAGCCGATAGTATTAGGCACATGTCCAGGGATGCTATTTTATTATCTGTATGTATATCTAATCATAAAATAACAAGCTGTATGAGTCTGCTCAAAGGGGAGCATATCAACCCACACAGCTTATTATGTTTGATTGATTTCGTTAACAAGCCAGCCAGTTCATAAATAGCTCCGGGCTTTTTATAAGATTATAGCTTCGCTGCCCCCAGCTTGAATATCCTCAAACGAGTCATCCCATTGACATGCCTTAATATGCCCGCTCGGATCAGCATAGGCCACCGGTTTATTGCCGCAGTAAACATAGATGTTTTGGGACAGTGGATCGGTCAGATCCGCCGGTATAGCTGTCCGGGGTTATGAATCTGCCGATATTCGGGTCGTAATACCTGGCTCTCAGGTATAACAATCCAGTTGATTCATCAGAGTATTCGCCGGTGAACTGCATCGGGTTGTAGCCGCTGCCGGAGGTGTCCCAGATGTTTCCGAATGCGTCATAGTCGTATTCCGTCTGCTTTTTCCAGCTGGGTGATATTTCCTTCATCATCATACGTGTATTCTACTGATTTATCCAACGGATCGGTCTTGGTGATTAAACGGTTGAGCTCGTCGTATTCATAGCTGGTGCTGTGGCCTAATGCGTCTTCTGCCTCGATTAAATTTCCGTTGGCATCATAGGTGTAGCTGCTTTCATTATCCAGGGCATTGGTGACAGATATCAGCTTATTGATGGAGTTGTATTCATAATAGGTCGTATTGCCATTGGTATCGGCAGCAGAGATCATATTTCCATCTGCGTCATAAGTGCTGGTGCTGCTGTAGCCCAATCTGTCTACGGTTTTATCTGTATCATGTGGCATATGATGACAATGTTGTTAAATATTCTATATATTACCAAATACTCCTTTTTGATTAATTAAATTTCCTAAAGAAATGTACAAAAAAAGAGGGTGTTTAGGCGGCTTTCTTTTGTTTTTTGATTGAACCATTGCAATAACGAAATCCTTGTGCGTTGTATTAACAATGCACACATTCTATGATATATTGAATATACTAAAGTAAAGGAGTTGTTGATTATGTCCGGTACGACGAATATAAGCATTCGCATGGATGTTGAATTAAAAAAACAGGCTGAGCAGCTTTTCTCTGAGCTCGGAATGAACATGACGACGGCCTTCAATATTTTCCTGCGTCAGGCCGTGCGTCAGCAGAGAATTCCGTTTGACATTGCTCTTGAGAATCCGAAGGCCGAGACGATTGCCGCCATGGAAGAGGCTGAGCGCATCAGTCGTGACCCATCGATTAAAGGCTATACTGATGTCGACCAGATGATGAAGGAGCTTTTAGCCGATGTATGAAGTGAAGCCGACCAGCCGCTTTAAGCGTGATCTAAAATATATTCAGCGCAGAGGCTATGATTTGCGCCTTCTTACGACAGTCATTCAAACGCTGGCATCAGGACAACCACTTGCCGAAAAGCATAAGGACCATGCGTTGAGCGGCATTTGGTCAAAGCATCGGGAGTGTCACATCACCCCGGACTGGTTGCTTATTTATAAAGTTGAGCACGATATACTTGTTTTGACTCTCACCCGCACCGGAACCCACAGCGACTTATTCGGATAAGGCAACTGCAGACAATATTTACGAGAGGTCCTTCATATGTTCAAAGAATTAGCATAGAGATAGGCGCTATCCATTGCGGGACAACGCCTATCTCTTGTATTTCCGTATCGGTTTGGGGTATGGTTCAACAAGTTTCCCTATTGAAGCGCGCCGTTAGGCACCCCCGGTTTATATAGAAAATTTTTGAAGCACTATATTACAAAACCAATTCCTCATTTATGGTATTTTTTTATATATATTAAGGCAGCTAATTATTCTGCAAAATAGCAAGCTGTATGAGTCTGCTCAACCCACACAGCTTATTATTGATTTCGTTAACAAGCCGGACTATTTCACAGCCTTGATAAAACGATTGGTAACCTCCTGCCAGTTAACGATATTCCACCAGGCGGAAATAAATTCCGCTCTTCGGTTTTGATACTTAAGATAATAGGCATGTTCCCATACATCCAGGACCAACAGAGGTGCTATTCCCCATTGGGTGAGGTTCTGATGCTTCTCTACCTGGAGTATGGTCAGCTGCTGGAAAAGAGGATTCCATCCCAGTACCGCCCAACCCGAGCCTTCAACTGCATTTGCTGCCGCGCTGAACTGCTTTTTGAAAGCTTCCAGACTCCCAAAATCCTGATTGATTCTGGCCAGAAGCTCCCCGTCCGGGTTATCCTGTCCTGCTGGAGCCATATTAGCCCAGAAAAGAGCATGCAGTATATGCCCGGATCCATGAAAAGCCAATTCTTTTTCCCAGTGCTTGACCAGCGAATAGTCATCCTGCTCCCGCGCTTTGGTCAGCGCTTGTTCCGCTTTGTTTAAACCATCAACATAACCTTTGTGGTGCATATCGTGGTGAATCCTCACCGTCTGTTCATCGTAATATGGTTCCAGGGCATCATAGGCATAAGGCAGATCCGGTAATTTGTGTTCCATGAAAACCACCCCTTTTTTATTAATTTGATATTAATATACCTGACTGACTGGAAAGCAATACAGTAAGACTCCAATTTTTCCAGATCAGGAAAACCCTGTTTAAATTATAGCACAGGAAAATTATTAACTGGAACTATAGAATAAGTTAATAAGTGGTGCCTGGCACCGTAAGTTAATTTCTATTGGAAGATCTGCTTATTGAGGGCCGCTAAATCCCGGGCTTCCTTAACCACCTGCCTGAATAAGTCCGGGGTTAAAGACTGCGGTCCATCGGAAAGAGCTTCTTCCGGGTTCTGGTGTACCTCGATCATTAAACCGTCAGCCCCAGCCGCTAACGCAGCCATAGCTACCGGCTTCACTAAATTTCGCTGCCCGGTAGCATGACTTGGATCAACTATGACTGGCAGGTGGGACAAATCTTTGAGTAAAGCTACTGCAGCAATATCAACGGTATTACGGGTCATCACTTCAAAAGTGCGAATGCCTCGCTCACATAATATGACCTCCTTATTGCCTTCGCACAGTACATATTCAGCCGCTAGAAGCCATTCTTCAATGGTGGCTGACAGCCCACGCTTGACCATAATCGGTTTATCTACCCGTCCCATCTCACGCAGTAAGGAAAAGTTCTGCATATTTCTGCTGCCTATCTGTATGATATCACTGTATCTATACACCTGCTCTAAATCCCTAATATCCATAAGTTCGGTGACTACCGGCAAACCGGTTATATCTCGGGCCTCCTCTAAAATCTTCAAGCCTTCAACACCCAGACCCGCAAAGGAGTAGGGAGAAGTACGGGGTTTAAACGCTCCCCCTCGCAGTATATGCGCTCCCATGTTTTTAACCTTAAGAGCAATCTCCAGGTACTTTTCCCGTGATTCTACTGCACATGGACCAGCTATAATGGTGCAGTATCCCTTACCAATTCGGGTAATTCCAGCTTTACCTGCTATATTAATTATGGTATCTGCAGTATGATTATCCCTTACTGCAAGTTTATAATCCATGGTACGATCCTCCTCCACTGTTATCTATCAATCTTTTTGGGGGAGACTCCAACCCAAATGTCTCCTGCCGGGCAAAACCGATATTCTTATCAGCTTCTTTTACTGCCGCCAAAAACTGCTCGATTTTCTCGCCGCTCTTTCCGCCACCGGGAAATTCAACCCCACTGGAAACATCTACTGCCATGGGCTTTACAGCTTTTATGGCGTGGCCGGCGTTACCCGGGTTGAGGCCACCGGCCAGTATTATTCTAAGCCCTAACCTTACTTCAGCAAGCCACCGCCAGTTAAAACTTTTTCCGCTGCCTCCTCTAAGGGCAGGAGAATAAGCATCAAAAAGATAAGCCCACACCGGCCACTGCTCAATAAGACTTCTTTCAATAGGCTCATTAACGGAAAAAGACTTGATAACCGGAAGATTAAGCTCCCGAACATACTCCGGCGCTTCCTCTCCATGCAGCTGCACCATATCGAGAGAGCAGGTTTTGATTATATATTTAAGCGAATCGATTTCCTCATTGACGAATACGCCAATTTTAATGATTTCTTTTCCCAGTTGCCGGTTAATTTTCTCCGCCTGTTCTATTGATATCCGGCGAGGTGATGGTGCAAAAACCTCACCCATGGCCCAGGCTCCATGTTCTATTACCATTCTGGCTTCTTCCAGGGTTTTGATTCCGCAGATTTTAACCCTGGTCATAGGTGAATTTCTCCCTGTATCCAAGCAGTTCATCCAGCCTGGCTCCCGGGTCAGGGGATGATACCAGGGTTTCCCCGATCAATACCGCATTAAAACCACTGGCCTCCAGTAACGCCAGGTCTTGAGAGGTCTTAATCCCGCTCTCGCTGACCTTGATAAATGAATTGGGAATCAATGAGCTTAGATTTAAACTGGTGTTGATACTAACCCTGAAATTCTTCAAATCCCGATTGTTAATACCAATAATGTTTACTGGTAAATCTATTGCTGTTGCTATCTCTTCAGCATCGTGTACTTCCAGCAGCGGTTCCAACCCTATTTGCATGCTTTTTTCACATAGACCAAGCAGGTCCCGATACCCATGCAGGGCCGCAATTAATAACACCATATCCGCTCCCATCTCCCAAGTCTCATAAAGCTGGATCTCATCCACGATGAAATCCTTGCGTAGTATGGGCAGATCTATTTCCCTGCGTATGTCACGCAAATAATCTGCCTTACCCTCAAAGAACTTGCTGTCACTTATTACCGATACCGCTGCAGCACCATGGTGCTCATATTTTCTGGCTATCTCCAGGTGATTGAAGCTGCTGCAGATTACTCCTTTGATAGGAGAGGCTTTTTTAACTTCAGCTATTATTTCCAGCCTGCCGCTATCATTCTTGAAAACGCTATAAGGATTAATTTTATTTGACTTTATCGTGAGGGTATCTATATCAATGAGTGATTTAAGCCTTTGGACTTCTAATTTTTTGGCGGCTGCTATACGGTTCAGCATGTAGGCACCCCATCCCTGCTGTATTGGATCATCTTCAACAGGACTGCTTTAGCCTTGCCGGAATCTATTATTTCTTCTGCCAGCTGCATTCCTTCTTTCATATCCAGAGCTTTACCCGCAGTCATTATTGCCGCTGCAGCGTTTAATACTACTGTATCTCTAAAAGGTCCGGCAGTTCCGTCTAATACTTCCCGGGCTATACGGGCATTGACTGAAATATCCCCACCTAGAATTGATTCCAGGGGAATCCGATCTAACCCCAAGTCGCTCGGGTCTAGATCATACCTCTTCATCTCCCCGGCCTGGATATCATAAAATCTGGTTATGCAGCTGGGACTGACTTCATCCATTCCGTTTTCTGCATGAATAACCAGAGCTCGTTTTCGTCTCAGCTTACTCATAGTAAGGGCTATAGATTCATGCATGCTGTTATCTGCTATTCCCATTACCTGGTAGCTCAACTCACATGGATTCAACAGGGGACCAAGAAAATTAAAAATAGTCGCTACCCCCATTTCCCTTCTCAATGATCCCACTTCCTTTAAGATGGGATGATAATAAGGCGCAAATAAAAAAGTAATCCCTACCTTCTCCAGCAGCATACGGGCCTGGTCTGGACTCAGCATGATATTGACACCCAGAGTCTCCAGTATATCCGCACTTCCCACTTTGCTGGTTATCGCCTTGTTTCCATGTTTGGCTACCGGAATACCAGCAGCAGCAGCTACCAGGGCCGCCAGGGTGGAAATATTAAAAGTTCCCAGTCCATCCCCACCAGTACCGCAGGTATCTAATAGGTCCATATCAACATCTATCTTCACTGCTTCTTCATAAATGGCCTGCACAAAACCGCCTAATTCCAGGGCACGTTCCTTACGGGTACGCAGGGCCGATAGAAATGCAGCCGCCTGGACTACCGGAATATTGTCATGTAAGAGCATTTTGGCACTGCTGTACGCCTCTTCAATATTAAGATATTCTCCTCCAACCACACTTTTTAAATACTGATTAAACATTTTTTATACTCCTCTCTTCTCGTCTGAACTAATCTGTTCTCTGTTCGTCTATGCCCCACCCTGGAGCACTATCTCTTAATCAGGGCGGGGTTCCGCAGGATAGGGATACGCCAGTTTGATGTGGTTCGTGTCTGCGGTTGGCAGCCTGACGCAGCTTGTCATTAGTTATCAGCAGCTGACCTGGCCTGAACAGACGAAGCTTTCCTTATCCAGCTCAGGAAGTTGGCTAAAAGATTCTTGCCCTCCGGGGTCATTATCGATTCCGGGTGAAACTGCACGCCTTCCACCGGAAAATATTTATGCCGGATGCCCATGACTTCCCCCTCTTCACTGCAGGCTGATATCTCCAAGCAGGGAGGCAAGGAATTCTTTTCTACTACCAGCGAATGATACCTGGTAGCCTGGAAGGGTTCACTAAGGCCCTGATAGATAGTCTGTTGATCATGATATATTTTTGAAACCTTGCCATGCATAAGCCGGTAATTAATTTTAATTTTGGCTCCAAAGGCATAGCCTATGGATTGATGCCCGAGACAGATCCCCAGAATGGGAATCTTATCATAACAATCCCGTATGGCATTTACAGATACTCCTGCTTCCCGGGGACTGCACGGCCCTGGAGAGATAATTATCGCCTCCGGCTGCAGCCGGATAATCTCTCTGCTGCCGAGCTCATCGTTTTTATATACCTGTACCTCCTCCCCCAATTCCTCCAGGTACTGCACCAGGTTATAGGTAAATGAATCATAATTATCAATCATCACAATCACTGTACCGCCTCCGCTCCCTTTACTGCCAACATTAGTGCTCTGGCTTTGTTCAAAGTCTCCTTATGTTCTAATTCCGGATCCGAATCGGCCACAATACCAGCGCCGCACTGAAGGTAATACTTTCTGTTTTTGTACAAAATAGCCCTTATAGTTATACAGGAGTCCAGGCTGCCATCAAACGAAAGATAGCCGACCGCACCTCCGTAGGGACCTCGCGGGTCCTGTTCCAGGTTCTTAATTATTTCCATAGCTTTCCGTTTAGGAGCCCCGCTTAATGTGCCGGCCGGAAAACAGGCTTGGAATGCATCTAACGGTGATACGTTATCTTTTGGCTCCCCTTCTACAGTTGAAACCAGATGCATAACATGAGAATATTTTTCTGGCTGCATATACTCGGTTAAACGCACGCTGCCGGCTTTGCATACCCTGCCCACATCGTTGCGGCTGAGATCTACCAGCATCAGATGTTCAGCTCGCTCTTTTTCATCCTGCAGCAGTTCTTCCAGCATAAGCTTATCCTGCTCCTTATCCCCGGTTACTTTTCTGGTTCCAGCTATGGGCCGGTTTTTTAGTCTGCCCCCATACACCTTAACCTGCATTTCGGGCGAAGCTCCCATTAAGATTGAATCAGGCAGCTGCAGGTAAAACATGTAGGGAGAAGGATTCAGCTCCCGAAGTCTATTGTAAACCAGCCAGGGATCAGCAGAACTTTCTTTAGTCCAGCGCCTGGATAAAACCACCTGGAAGATGTCTCCCTGTCTGATGTGTTCTTTGGCCCGAATCACCATTTCACAAAATTCGTCCTGGTTGATGTTAACCCCGAATTCCTCATCTACCCTGACCGTACTCATATCATAACCGACCTTCTCCGGCGTCGTTTTATCCCTTACATGCTCGGCGGCCCGGCTGAGAATCTCATCCACCTGTCGGCAAGCCTGTTCATAAGCCGTTTGATTGGCTTCAGCAGCGGCCATCCAAACAAAAACATTCAAAAAGCTGGTATGCCGGTCGTAAATATATATCTCCTTCGGCATGAAGAAATACTGTTCTGCACCAGGCCTCTGATCAACTTCCATGCCCTGGTAAAACAATCCAGTTTCATAACTCCAATAGCCAATAAGACCCCCAGAAAAAAAGGGGAATTCCAGCCGGGGGGTACGAAGTGAACTTATAAAATTGTGCAAAAGGGAAACACCCTGGGGATTATCCAGGCCAGAAAAGGCCTCGTGCAGGGGATCGCACGCCAGGATAGAATAGCGCCCATTTTCACTGCCGGTTAAGCTCTCCAGCATACAGCAAAGCTTCCCGGTATTCCTGGACTCAAAATACTTCAACATATCAAAATAGTCCAGCTTCTTCCGGGCATAAATGGGAACATAATCATAATTTGCGCTCATAGCAATAAAATCTTCCGGTTCAGGGAACACCTGAGCCCCGGAAAAGGGCAAATAAAAACCAGCACGCTCAAATGTGCCGGCATTTTGCTTATACCTGCTCATCTCGTCGTTCTCTCCTCTTCTCGTCTCATCTGGTCTCGTCTCGTCTAATAATATTAAATTGTATGCTGTGACAGCATCATTGTTGTTAATTTACACTTATATTATGCTGCTGTCAATAGCTTTATGTGTTGGGGTCAGCCTATTTAAACCAAGTCCTCATGTCCTGCCCATACGTTTCATAACCGATTTGGTATATCAGCTTCCATGGTACATCGGCAAATATCCCATACTCCTCCAGGTATTCGATATAAAGGCCCCCGATCAGATCCCGCTCGGGCAGAATCGCATCATTCACCCCATCGAATTCCACCGCTGGTACCCCGATGCGTTCACAGATATCAAAGTCAAAAGTAGGAGCCGCCTTAACCCAGCGTTCGTTTAGATAAATGTGATTGTAAACATGGGGGAAAAATACATTGGTGCCCATCATCTCCACCGCTTCCGGAGGAGACTTGTGATTACGGATGGAAGTTAGTATAAGACGACTGGGTATACCCGCCGCCCGGCAAAGAGAAGCGAGCAGAATAGCTTTAGGCATACACCACCCCTTACCCTTTTCCAGTATCTGCGAAGAGCGGTAGTCATCAGGGTCAGCGCTCAAGGTATACATGTTATAATGGCATTTATCACGCACATAGTAAAATAACCGGACTGCTTTTTCATTATTCCTGTTGCAGCCCAGGGTTAAGTCAACAGCCTGTTTAACGATCAACGGGTGATCGCAGTCAATACTTGCAGTCGGCTGCAAATAAATATCTAAATCTTTCAACTTCAATTCCTCCCCCATAATCACCATACTATATCATATAATCATTATCCTTGACCTCTCTCAGCCTGGCAAATAAATTATAACTCAACCAAACATGTCTGTATGACCAAGTGCAGACGAAAATTGTAGGGATGGAATGCTTAAGACCGCTTGAATCCGTCTTATTTTCTCCATATAAGTTAGCTACTGATGCTTTAGATTGATGGGCTGAAACAAGTTATGTTCCCGCTAAAAAGTGACTCGCCTTTATCCCCCTGCGCTAACCTTGAGCTTTCATCCCCAAGAAGCGATTTTCGTATTAACTTTCGCACTAGTCTACCAGCGAGTATTATGCTTGGTCCAAGCAAGGAAGGTAAGGCGATTTCTAATGGCAAATAGCTCCAATTCTCAGCATAACATGTGCAATCAGTATCTACTTGTTTCACTTAGATAAGACCGGCTGACGGCGGGACCAAGCATAATGCTCGCCTGCACTGCCGTTACTTAACATGAACTGCGAAAGTAGATTATAATAATTACTTCGGTAATTATGAGGATCTTGAGAACAGAAATAAGGTTTATTAAATCTTTTGTTAGGCCTAAAACCATCATAATGCAAAGAAGAAGGTTCTTAGCAAACCTTCGTCTTTGTTGACATCCCTGACACAAATTTTATATACTCGATCAAAACTCGATTGGCTTAACTTATTAATCAGCTGAATAGATCCTTACCCACACTGGTTTTTCATTTTCGTCCATGAGTATTTTGATATCTTGATCTGCTTCTATATTATTAATATCTTTGCTTAATTCCATGCTTGTGCCATCATAGTAAATATCTACGCTATCGCTTTGGTCTATCACAAAGCTCCACTCATCCTCATCATTATCGGTTAATCTGATATTCAGATTGTTACCCACATAACTGATCTTATCCAGACTTCCAACTAATACCTCATAACCTTCCATGCCATCTGGCACGTAAATCCTGAGCAGCACCGGGTTCTCTTCTTCATCCAGCACTACCGTGATTAATCCGCCAGGTATTATGGTATCAAGATCTTCATTAAATACCACAAATCTATTATTATAATAGACTTTAATTCCTGATCTTCTTTCTAAATCAAATGCCCGCTCAGACCCGTTTTCATCTATGACATCCAGAGAGAGGCTATTTTTTTCATTGTCGTATTTAATCTCCTCCAGAGTCCCTGCTAATATTGTCTGCCCATCTGCTACTGCTTCATATATCTTAACCCATACGGCCTCCTGCTCTTCATTCAGGAGCACAAAGGCGGGCCCCCCGGTTTTGATTATGCGAGTCAAATCACTATTCAAGCGCATTTTACTGCCTTCGTAGTACACATCTACATCATCCCCGGCCGCTATGCTAAACCGCCATCTGTACCCACTTTCATCTATTACATCCAGGGTTAATGTCTCTTCGACACTGTTAAAATATTTATTTTCCAAGATTCCAGTCAGAATAAGCTCTTTTTCGCCTTCCTCTTCTGGCTCCTGAATATTCTGGAGGCAATTTATATGAAAATTGTTTAGCATTTTAGCCATTTCGTTTCTTTTAACTACCCGGTTGGGTCCAAAGCTGCCATCTGGATATCCGTTTACAACACCGTACTGGCTCATCAGAGATACGGCACTTCGGGCTTGAGGTGGTATTAAGTCATTATCTGTAAAACTTGTAAGATTGTTCCGATCAGCATCCTGATCCTGAAGACCACATAGCTTCAACGCATTTTGCATATATAAACAAACCTGATATCTCATTGCTTCCTGCTGGGGTTTAAAAGTGCTAATATCATTTGAACTTAAAATGCCTGCTTCCACTGCTACTGCAGCATAAGCCTTTCCCCAATCAGGGATCTGGCTTAGAGCGAGTGCCCTATCACTGCTTAAAGTATAATTTTCTACTTGATCCTCCAGGTTGGCTGCTCGGATCAGCATCACTATTACTTCCAGGCAGGTTACCGATTGATTCGGCCGGTAAGTATTGTCCTCATATCCCTTGATAAATCCTTTTGCGACAACTGCTTCAATGTCTTGCCTGGCCCAATCGTCATTAATATCCTGCAATCTGACAGCATTATTGTCACCAGTAGCATTAATATTAGCTGAAAGGGGTCCAGCTAAGAGCCCAACGAGAAACAAGCACAGGGTAATCAAAGCAACTTTTTTCTTCATGTTTTTTCCTCCTTTAGGGTGTTTACACTACTATAATAATACAAACTATTTATTTTGGGTAACCTTTACTGCCAAGTCCCCTATTTTTAATCCCGGGATGGCATATGAGCCTTGCTGATTATTATCGCACCCAGGATGAGAACCGCTAGAATAATCACCACATTTAATATCCAGGGGTTTCTTTCCGTCCACGGTATGGAGGGGGCCTGGTAATCTGGGTTGATCTTTTCCGGGCCCGGACTCATACTGGACAAAACCCGGTAATCTACCAGGTGAGCAAACTTGGCCAGATCATATGCTGGCTCTTGGGCCTGCGGGTTAGTGTACCATAACCTGTAGGTCCCCTCGCTCAAGTCTGCCAACAGGCTCGGCACCGAACCGTTGACCAGTATCTTATCCAACAGCAGCGGAGGGCTGCTGCCATTTTCTATTTCCAGTTTCAGATACTGGCCGGCTTTTTCTTTAACTATTATGCAGTTTTGAATGGCTTCGTATTCCAACCATTTGAAATGATAGATATTAACCGGCGAGCTTAATTTCCTCCACTCTTCCCCATCCTTACTGGAGTATACTGTTACCATACGCTGGTAGTTTCTCCCGTTTACCTGCAATTCAATATTAGCTATATAATATCCTTTTACCCCCATATCAATGGTTATGAAACTTATTCCTTTTTGCCGGTCATCTTCTCGCGATATGACTGAACCGGGCAGTTCCTGCGCCGGAGCTGACACAGACGTGATAAACCCGACTCTGGCCCCTTTTATAATGACATCTGGACCTGAATCCATAGTAATTTTGAAACGCAGATAACGCGAACTGGACACCGGATAAGTAATTTCGTTTTTTCGATAATTCGGTTCGACTAAAAATATCTTATCGCGGGTCACCAAATTCCAGCTCCTATCATCACTGCTTTCAATCTGAACCTCGCAGAAAAAATCGCTCTGGCTCTCTATATCCAGTATCACTTCGTTATGCAGCAGTCCACTTGTTTTCATATCCAGGGTGAATAACTGCTCGCCCTCCCTGCTCATCTTATCAATTATTTCTGCTTCTGTTAGATCGCTCTGCGGGAGTGAATAAGGTGTCAGTTGATACGATATTTCTTCCCCGTCAGCATTGCTCAACCGGAGATCGGCCAGGTCTTCCCGGGTCTGGTTAAGCACTTCAGTATCCAGGTTAACCAGAGCAAAGCCATCCCCTTCTACCTTTACTTCTTTATAATGCTGGTAGGCGGCAAAATCCTGAACGGCATAAACCGAAGCCTGCACGAGCCATATTATTAAGACCAACCAGAAAATGAACGTTTTCCTCATAACTCTGCTTCCTTTTTCTCTTTCTTCTGGTAGGCAAACGAAACGCCTACCAGAACTGCTCCTACCACAGTTAAGATGATAATGCGGTAAACCATGGGCATATAACTGAGGTCAATAAACATAATCTTCAGAGTGGTCAGAGCGAATAGCGCCAGAGATACCAGTCGGATTATCTCCACTTCTTTGAGCATACCCCACAGAATTAATGCCAGGGCCAGCAGTACCCATGATAGGGAAATAGCAAAATCGGCTGAATAATCCAAGCTGAAGTATTTAAGCATATTATCTACTTCCCAGCTTAAATGGGTCAGGGTGAGTATTACCGTTATTATAACCGTTCCCCACCTTAAAATCGGCCTTATTCCCGATTCGGAATGTGGAAAGAAGATGTAAGCAGCGAATATATATCCTCCAATGCTCAGGATAGCATCCAGTGAATGAGTGTTAAACAGGGGCACGAGTGGATCAGCAGAATAAGGGGCGGAAACCGAGTTTGGGGTAATCAGGAACAGGAGACCCAGGCCTGATATCAAGACCATCTTATTGCCCACCTTATGACCAATAAAAATTAATACCAGTGCCTCAGTGAGCCAGGCCGCAGTAACCCATTGTTCATTAAACTGCAGAGGAACAGCAATGGTCAGGAAAACCATTCCCATTCCCAGCAGGGCAAGAAACAGCAGTCTGTCTCCCATGTTTCTGCGTTGTAAAGCCAGGGCTACCCATAAGTACAAAGCGGTAAGTATCACCGCCAGGGTGCCCATCCATTCCCCATAATCGTAATTTAAATTAGCATAGCTGGCTCCTAGAAAGAAGCCTCCATTAAGAGTTAAAATAAACAAATCACCAAAATTGGTGGGTTTCCGGTGGCGAACATTGTAGAGAAAAGCCAGAGCTCCAAAAATAATAAAATAAATGCCGAGAAAGGATTGATTGACCCATATGCCGGATCCATATTGAACTGAATACATAGTCGAATTTATTACATAAACTAGAACTGTACCTAAAAAAGCCAGTACATTCAAGCTGCGCCAGTTTTTATAGTAGGCTAAATACAGAACCCCTAGATCCAGTATACTGATGTATAAAAGCAGGGTCACCAGGTCAATTCTTTCCCCGTTCCCGATCAGGAAGGGAGCCAGGAACCCACCCAGGGCAGCAATTGTGGCCAATCCTATAGCATCCTGTCGTCTGGCCAGCACCCCCCCAGCCAGGTTAGTAATAATCAATAGTCCAAAAGCAGTATATGACGAAATCAGGTGGTAATAGTTGACAGCAGCAAAAGTGCTGAGATAAATTATGGCTATTCCCCCGCCGGACAGCCCCTGGGCAAAATAGCGGTAACCGCGCCGAATGTTTATGTCTCCTGCCACCAGGAACGATAAACCGGCCAGGAATCCAATAACTACCCGACCCAATTCCCCGATCCAACCGTTATCGAAGGAGTACTTAAGAAAATATCCTACTGCAAACAGAAGCACAACTATTCCGACCCGATTCAGCAGGTTCTTGCCAATCAGCATCTCCAAACCGTCGTTAAATATCGTCTCTTTAGCTTTTACTTTATCCGGGGAGAGGTTTAATACAGAAATAAGGGCAGATGGACGGGAAACTCCAGGAGCAGCACCTTGTGACCTGGACTGCTGCTGTATCAACATGTTCAGAGTTGATACTGATTCTTCCAGTCTGGCCAGCCTGGTCTTGATGTCTTCAATTTCCTCCTGAAAATGTCTTTCTCTCTCATCCATAGAATACCTCTTCCCATATACGCATCGCTATCCATGATGTACAACCTTTATATCATTATGCCTGACCTCTCCAATCCTGGCAAATTCTAATGCGACAGGGGGCGCTACTGTAATGACCTGGTAAATTCGTTAAGAAAGCAATAAAAAACAGCGTTCACATAATCCCCTGATCAATAGTAAGCATCGGCTTGAATGACATGACCTCGAACAGATGTATATTTGACATAGTATCATCATAATTATATAGTTAATTTAGCTATATTTATATTTTAGCTAATTCGGAGGTGGGTAAATGGAAATTTCATCAACAGAAGCCCAAAACAATTTCGGCCGCTACCTGAAACTGGCACAATTCGAGGATATAATCATTACCAAAAATGGTAAAAAGATAGCAGTTATCATGGCACTTAAAGAGCATAAAAAAGGCCTTTCAACCCTGGCGGAAAAGGCTGAAGGGTATGTTTGGAAGAATGAGAAGATAGCCTATGAGGATTTCCTGAAGCTTACGGAGGAAAGCGAAAACCACTATGAGTATATAGATGGAGAAGTGTACCTGCTGGCTTCGCCTTCTTACGCCCATCAGAATATTATTATGGAAATATCTAATGTATTGTATAGCTGGTTTAAAGGAAAGAAATGCAGGCCTTTGACCTCCCCCTTCGATGTTACGCTTATCAAAGATGGGAGCAAAAATGTAGTACAGCCAGACATTATGGTTATTTGTGACACAGAAAACATTAATGAAAAAGGCCGATATACCGGCATACCCACCATGGTAATCGAAGTCCTGTCCAAGTCTACACAGCATAAGGACCTGCTTAAAAAGCTTGATTTGTATTTTCACGGCGGTATTATGGAATACTGGATTATTAACCCTTTACGCAAAGAAATTTATACCTACTTCTTTGACGAGCAGGATATCAAGGAGCACCGTGTATATACCGGGGCAGAGATAGCCCAGTCTGTTGTTTTTGAAGGTTTGGAGATTCCCCTGAGATACTTGTGGGATTAAATTTGTGAATAACTTTCTTAAGTGCTATCTCGTAATTACAGGCACAAAATTAGTAACTGGTATGACACGTTCGCAATAGCTGAGGTAGGTATCATCATCCAGTTGAAAGGTATGTTTATTCATATCTACATCTCTAACAGTTACATAATTATATCTGTCAATCGCAAAGATTTTGAACCCACTGTTAATAGACTCCTCCTGGAATAATGTATCTTCCCCCTCAGTAACGTCCGAAAATTTGATTTTTTCCCAAAGATGTTTTTTGAAAACCATGGTCGCCCCAACAACATAGTTGACATAAGAATATTCAGGGAAAGGTCTATAAAAACCAAGAATGGATTTACTTTTAAAGTAGATAAACCGGCTTGATTTACCTATTATGTCTGCTTCACAATAATTAAAGGCTGCCATCATGTCGGTAAGATAATCCGGAGCGTAGTAATCATCATCATCGAATTTGGCTACAAAATCATAAAAAGAATTCTGGATCGCATAATTGGTACACTCACCTAAAGTTGTTTTCTCATCAAGCTGAAATACTTGAATATCGGGATGTTGACTGGCACGATTTTGCCATTCCACCAGACTCATATGATTATTATTTAGTACTATTATTAGCTCCCGAGGACCATAAGCTTGCTGTAAATAATTATTAAAAACTTGATCGATTAATTGGGGTCGGTTAGTACACGTAAATACACTGACTCCATCTTCGGTGACTGTATTTAGACTATGATATTCGCAATCAATATCGTCAGTTGATACCGATTTAACTTCTTCTGAAGAAATAGCAGAGCGGCTTTCTTTTTGGAGCTTATCATTAGCCATCTTATTCAAACCAACAAAATCGGGTCGGCTACTCAACCATGATGCCTCCTATCTCAAATATTTTATTACTTGAACTCTCCTCAATCATAGTGTAATATGCCGTTTTGCTTATCTGACCGGGGCCGGGTTATAGTTCTGTTTCAACTACACCTAAAAACTCTGGCTCGTAAAGGAAACGAATAGAATTTGCATCCCTACCCTTTTAAGCAGGTTTCTTTATAGCTTGTTGATATATAGCCCAAAGTAATGCCACTTACTCTACTATATATGCCCAGGTGCAATATTGTTACAACTCGATATTGGGTTCATCCCCAGATTCGATATTGTTAACCTTCTTGTCATAAATAGTCTCCTGGCAGCGTAATCTGTATCAATATTAAAGCTATTCTTAATCATATTTGTCCACTTTATTATGGAGAGGAGACCCTTATGGTTGAAGTATCAATACTTATAACATCATTTTGCCGTCCCCATTTACTTAAGTGGAATCTATATTCTTTGTCCCAGCAAAATATACCTTTCTCTTTTGAAACTATTGTTCTTAATGACGGTGTTCCAGACCTTACTTCAGACATATGCGAACAATTTGCTAACAGATTGCATTTAAAATATGTATTTACTGGTTATAGAAATAATGAAAGCAATCTTGTTTACCGGGTGCCTGGTTTTGCCTTAAATATAGGAGCTAAAATAGCGCGCGGAAAGATTTTAATTATTTCATGTGCGGAGATGTTTCATATAAATAACACAATTGAACATTTGACAGCACCAGTATTATTCGAGCCCATGTTTTTAGCAACTTCAATTGGCATGGATGACCAGGATGGATCATTTTTAACGTATGTAGAACAAAACCAGGGGTACTACAGCTCACACAATTATTATTATAGTTACCCACATCTTAATACAACCCTGCCATTTCTCATGGCCATAAGCAGGACAGAATTCATCGCTATTGGGGGATATGATGAAGACTTCATTGGATTTGCTTATGACGATAATGATCTGATTGACCGCCTGCTAACTAAAGGTTGCCGTTTATGCCTTACCCAGGCACAAACAATTCATCTCTATCATGAAAGGCATGACACTGGAAAGGAGCAAACACCTGAATATAAGTTAAATGCCAAGTTATATCGTAAAAGGCGTGGAAAGGTATGCCGTAATGAAGCTAGAGATTGGGGAACGATCAAATATTAGTTCCACGTACACAGGATAAATAATTTTTGTCCGCAACTTCCAATAATTTTCATCTGTTGAGAGGGAGGATCCCATGCTGCAAAGATTACTACCAATTAAAAATGTCTGCATATCTGAATATTTCCCTGCTAGAAACTATTCAACTTCAGGCGGCAAATCCCTCTTTATTGGCAGATACAAACAACATGGCGATAACTACCGTACTCTTCTCCAATTTGATTTAAGTACGATTCAATCTTCCAATGAGATACAAAGGTCATATCTGCAGTTAAACATATTAAGAAACGAGGTGGATTCTGGAACTGTTAAGATGGGTATTTACAGGTTATTGCAGGAATGGGATGATAACACCATCACCTGGGATAGCATGCTCCCTTTTTCATTAGCACCTGAACATAACTTTGTTATACCCGCCTCCTGGATCGGTTTAATAATATTCGATATTACCAAACTAGTTTGCAGCTGGGTAGATCATAGTTATATTAACCATGGAGTAATTATGGTGGGGGAAGAAAATCGCAATAGTTTGGTAGCATTTCATAGTCTGAGATCTGCTAATTCAAGCTGTTGGCCAATGCTAATAATCACCTAAAGGCCATATCATTTTACCGATAAATTTTAAACTAAGCTGTCCAGGATATAATTGATCAATATCAGATTCACCGTCCTAGCAAACTTCTAAAGGATAGGCTCTTCAGACTTGCTCTCAAACAAACAACCAAACAATTATTAACATATAAATCAAATAGTGCATAAAATGAAACTATTAAGACTATACTGTTCGTTTCGTCGGAATGGGATATGGGGGAGTGCCATGAGAATATTGGTCACAGGGGGAAAGGGAACACTAGGTACAAGTTTAGTCGAGGAACTAAACCGACGGGGAATGGAAGTATGGACATGTGATATCAAGCATAGCCATGAAAACAACCATTTACGTTGTGACATAAGCCAGTACAGACAGTTAAGTGAAATATTCATAAATAAACCGTTTGATTATGTTTACCATCTTGCTGCCGAATTTGGAAGATGGAACGGGGAAGCCTATTTTGAGCAAATGTGGACGACAAATGTTATAGGAACCAAAAACCTGATTAGACTACAGGAGAAACACGGCTTCCTAATGATTTTTACTAGCAGTTCTGAGGTCTATGGTGATTATCGCGGGGTTATGACAGAAGATATTATGGATACAGCAGAAATCAGGCAAATGAATGACTATGCACTATCGAAATGGGTAAATGAACTTCAGATTTTAAATTCAGAAGCTATGTATAATACAGAAACCGTAAGAATCCGGCTTTTTAATGTATATGGTCCCGGGGAATATTATTCACCTTATAGAAGCGCCATAGCTTTGTTTACTTTCCGGGCACTGCATAATATGGCTTATGATGTTTACCTTAATCATAAGAGAACATCCCTGTATATAGATGACTGCGTCAGATCAATGGCGGATATTATAAATAATTTTAGACCCGGGGAAGTATATAATTTAGCCGGGAGCGAACTACATGATATGAAATATGTTTCTGATATGATTTTATACAGCCTGGGAAAAAGCGATCATAATGTAACATATAAAGATGCTGAACCTTTTACTACAATGGCTAAAATCCCTAATTTATCAAAAGCAAAAAGAGACCTAAGTTTTAACCCAAGAGTTGCTCTCGAACATGGTATACCTGAAACAGTAGCCTGGATGAAACAGATTTATAAATAGAAATGTGCCCGGCACCATAAGTTAACGTTGCCGTGGATTTATTTGTTTTTCCAGAAAATAAATAAATCCTGCTACCTTATTGGTGGAGCGCAGCGGAACATCAGTGGTGCCAGTAAGGGTGCTACCTTATTGGTGGAGCGCAGCGGAACATCAGTAGTCCCCGTAAGGGGGGCAACGACGTTGCCGTGGATTTATTTGTTTTCCCAGAAAATAAATAAAT
>JAENZE010000004.1:0-92810 GCA_016841425.1 Syntrophomonas sp.
GTTCTGGGTAGTGCCAAAAAAAGCTTGACTTTAGTTAGCTGGTCTTTGGTTTCCCCTTGGTTTCGTCCTTGGTTTCTTAAAAAAGGGTTGTTTGCCCTATTGGAGCTTTAAACAACACTGAAATGGTGGTTCCGCTGCTGCCAGTATCTATTTCCAATGAAGCATTATGCTTTTCTGCTATGTTATAGCAGATGAACAGACCTAAACCAGTACCATTTTCTTTGGTAGTAAGAAAGGGTGTACCTAGATTGTCTATAACTTTCTGTTCGATCCCTTTACCATTATCCTGCACCGACAGAACCACCTTGCACTCTGCTGCAGAGGTTCGTATGGTAAGGCCATCACCTTCCATTGATGCCTCTAGTCCATTGCGAACCAGATTTAATATGAGTTGACGAATATCATTTTCACTCAACATTATATTAGGAATTTCCCCTAATTCCAGTTTTACATACTTGTTGCTCATGATGGCCTCTGCTTGAATCAAGGGAGCAATGCTGCCAATTATCTTATTGAGATTCTCCTCTGCAACTTCCAATACTTTATCTTCAGCCATGGACAGGAAACGTGAGATTATGGTGTTGGCTCTTTCCAGTTCTTCGATCATAGTCTCAAAATATTCTGTATAACCGTTAAATTCATTATTGATACTGAGCAACTGCAAAAAACCACGTACTGTAGTCATGGGATTTCTTATCTCATGGGCAATCCCTGCTGCCATTTGCCCTACCACATTCAATTTATCCAGACGCGCCATGTTTTCTTCTAATCGTTTAGTCTCAGTTATATCCCTAAATACCATCACTACCCCTATAATTTCCCCATCATCATTTCGGATAGGAGCCGCAGAATCAGCAATAGAACGTGTTTCACCCTTTTTAGTAATTAGTCCGGTGTGATTGGCCAGACCGATGATAAAACCGTCTCTGATGACTCTTTCTACTGGTATCTCAGCAGGTTCCAGATTAATTTCATTAAAAATCCTGAATACGTAGCTTATATGCTTGCCCACGGCTTCTTCCTGCGTATAACCGGTTATATTTTCAGCTACCGGGTTCATAAAAGTAACCGTGCTATTTACATCGGTGGTAATTACAGCATCGCCAATACTTGAAAGAGTGACGCGAAACCATTCTTTTTGCTCTCTATAGTCTCTTTCAGCTTCTTTATGCAAGTTACTCAATAAAACATCATGAACCTCACCTTTTATCGAGGGAATAAAATGATTTAGGTTTTCTGCATTAATGTTCTGGCTAACGCCATCTTTTATAGTTTTTACCCGGCGTTCCTTACCAATTTTTTCTGATAATATGATACAGGGCACATGCAGTTCACTTTCATTAATTATCTTCAACACAGATTCTTCATCAAAGTTCAGGATTCCGACATCGACTATTACTATATCCCAGGGATCATCCTTCAAGGCCAAAATCAACTGTTCAGGTGTTTCCACTCTTTTATACATTTGGTGGTAACCATTGCTATGAAGGGCTTTTAGTGCCAGCATGGAATCTGTTCCTGCCGGTTCAATCACTAAAATACGAAGGGTTAAATCCATATAATATCCCCTATCATCATTTAATATCCGGAGCGTTAACCTCAAACATTAATACTACTTTCGGACCAGGAAGGCCAAAATCCTTTAAAAGCAAAGGTTTATTTCCCAACAGCATAAAAATGGGAGATTTATAAAAAACTATTATAAAAATGTAAGCAGAGGTAAGACCAGTGCACCATATTTTTGCTTTGACCGCTATTTTCGTTACCTGGAAATGGGGGGATTGGAGAAATTGGGAAAAATACTACCCTACCATCCTCTATTTTATTATAGGTGACCTGACTTATAATTTTCTTGTCTACAATAAACCGCTCTGGAGTTATGAGTCGGCTATATTTAACCACACCTTAATTGATATATTAATTACATTTACTGTTTTTCCCTGCACTGTTTTACTATTTATTCCCTATATGCCTAAAGGGATAGTAAAACAGACCATATACATCCTGGCCTGGACTGCCATTGCACTGATTATCGAGTTGTTCCTTCATGCTGGAGGTTGGTTCTCTTATCATAATGATTGGAACTTAGGGTGGAGTGTTATGCATGATGTGCTTATGTTTATGCTTTTATGGCTGCACTATAAAAGGCCGTTATGGGTATGGCCGATATCCATAATAATTGCTTTTGCGGTATTAGCTTTATTCGATATACCTTTTAGCAGTATGAAATAACCGGTAATGCATCAGTGTTTTTTTCTGCCCCATCGAGAGTTACCTCATGGCCAAAACTGCTTGCTTATGTCCGTACAGTACTTTGGAAAAACTGTTCAGATTATCTTACTACTCAGCATTAGCGGCTACTATGCATATTTTTTAGTTTTCTGGTTATATTGGGAACAGATATATTATTTTTACGAGAGGTGGAAGCAAATGAATTACGAAGATATCAAACTAACATCATCTGAAATAGGGACTCTATGGACTGAATATGTAAATGGTACAATGGCAGATTGCGTAAATAAATACATGTACTCAATCATTGAAGATGAAACTATCAAAAAAGTTTTTGAAGACGCTATTAATATCTTTGCCAGGCAGAAACAGGAAATAACCCAGCTTATACAGAAAGATGGATTTCCAGTGCCAGCAGGCTTTACCGATTCAGACATTAACTTGGAAGCCCCTCGACTGTTTACTGATATATTTTGCTTACATTACTTACATATAATGACTTTGCATGGTTTGATAGGGCACATGTCAGCGTTGAGTGCTTCCACGCGCAAAGATATGAGACAAATGTATGATTCCTTCGATAATGATGGCAAAACAACCTTTCATCAAACTATTGACATATTGCTTGAAAAAGGTAAGTTTGTTAGAGATCCATTACTCTATCCGGATAGTAATGTTGAATTTGTAAATGACAAAAGCTTTGCATCTGGAATATTAAAACCCAATAGAACTCTAGCAGCCACGGAAATCGTAAGCCTATCCTTTAATGTTAAGAAAAATATAATGGCTAAAAGTCTCTCTATAGCTTTTGCCCAGGTAGTTCAATCTGAAGACGCCAGGAAATTCTTGGAAGATAGCGAAAAAACAGCTGATAATCAAATACAGGCATTGAGCAAAATCTTACAGGATGATAATTTACCCTCACCGGTATCATATGAAACCGAGATAACCACCTCACAAATTGCACCATTTTCGGATAAACTTATGATGTATCACATAGGGATTTTATTCCAAATAGGTCAGATATATCACGGAGCAGGCTTGGCATCATCTATGAGGGCGGATCTGATAATAGCTTATGAAGCAATCATTTTAAAAACTATATCAGTGGTAAAGAACTGGTTCGATATTATGACCAAAAACAAATGGTTGGAACAACCGCCCCTTGCGCCTGACAGAAAAGAAATTGCAAAAAATAAGTAGTAATTGTTTTAACTTAAGCAGTAAATGCAGACCTGATAAAAACGGGATGCATCAACCCGTTCTGACAAGTATAACCAGCTGCTTCGAATCGAAGAGGAACTTGGTCGAGCGGTATTTGCCGGGCTGATGCTACACTATTTTTAAAGGGATGAAGTCCCCTTTGAAAAGCTCCGAACTGCTGATAACAGCTGATGGCTTCTGCGAAAATACGTAGGGACTATCAGCTTTTTTTATGTATGCTAATTACATTGAAAAAGAGTGTCTCTCCTACATTATCTCACCATTTAAGCTAGTAATAATTAATTATTTTGTATATAGAATAATTTCATTTGTAATAACCTATATGATCAAAGACGCTGGATTAAAACAAAAGGCAGGCGAGATCAAGCAACAGTATGATATGGTATTCCTGGTTAGAGGAGCAATATTTTGTTGTGATATACTAGTTAATATAGGCAATACCTATTTGAGGAAATTATAGAATATAATATCAAAGAGGTTATTATTATGAAATTAAGTGAAATAATGAGTACTGATCTGGTGGTTTTAAACCTGGCAAATACCATAAGAGAGACCAGCCAGATTTTCTTGGATCACCAGATAGACGGTGCACCAGTAGTGAACGAAAAAGGAGAATTACTGGGATTATTAACTAAAAGCCATATTTACCGGGTATTAGCCCAGGACGAAAATCCACAGATGATGGTGGGAGATCTAATGAAGCACGATATCATCGTAGGGCATCCAGATGAGAAAGTAAGAGATCTTCTTGAGAATAACGTGGGGCGAATGCCAGTTGTAGATAAAAATGTTGTTATCGGAATGATTACCCGGACTGATCTGGCTAGAGCCTATTTTGACTCATTCACTTCCATTTCTACTGAATTCTCCACCATACTAGATTCTACTCATAACTTAATAATATCTATAGATAGAAACGGTAAAATTAATGTATTGAATCGGGCAGCCGAAAAATTTCTTGGTTTAAAGAGCAGTGCGGTTCGTGGCCAGGATATTATGGGAATTATTCCCAATAGCGGCTTAATGGAAATCCTTAAGACAGGTCTCAGTAAGCCGGTTCAAAAAATAGAATTAAAGAATTGCACATTTATCTCCAATCGTACCCCGATCAAAAAACATGGTAAGATTCTCGGTGCTGTGGCGGTTCTTCAGGATATTTCCGAACTAGAAAGCATATCCAGAGAATTGGAGAACGTAAAAGAATTAAACGATGAGATGGATGCTATAATAGAATCCTCTCATGATGGAATTTATCTAACCGATGGCGATGGTATTACTCTTCGGCTCAATGAAGCCTTTGAAAAACTTACTGGATTCAAAAGGAATGAACTGATAGGTCGCAATGTTGAAGATTTGGTTAATGAAAAAGGAGTTGTTTCTGCATCGGTGAGTGCCCTGGTATTAAAAGAAAAAAGGCCCAAGACCATTATGCAGAAGACAATAACTGGGAAGCTCGCCTTAACTACCGGAACCCCTGTTTTTGATAGAAAAGGCAAAATATTTCGAGTGGTTTCTAATGTAAGGGAGATAACGGAGTTAATGTTGCTGAAACAGCAACTGGAACAAGCTCAGGGATTAAGCAAACACTATGAATCCGAGCTGCGGTCCTTGCAGATGCAGTATTCAGGTTCAGAAAAACTTATAGTAAGTTCCAGGAAAATGAAAGATCTGCTGGAGACAGTTGTCCGCCTGGCCCAGGTTGATTCGACCGTATTAATAACCGGAGAATCGGGAACAGGCAAAGAACTTATTGCTGAAACGATACATAATAACAGCTTCCGAAAAAACGGGCCATTTATAAAAATTAATTGTGGAGCTATTGCTCATAATCTATTGGAAACTGAATTATTCGGATATGAAGACGGCGCCTTTACCGGGGCTAAAAAAGGTGGCAAGGCTGGTTATTTCGAACTGGCGAGCGGAGGTACGCTTCTCCTGGATGAGATAAGTGAGCTGCCTTTTAACTTACAGGCGAATTTATTGCGGGTAGTTCAAAGCAGAGAACTTATACGGGTAGGGGGAGAAAGAGCGATACCCATCGATGTACGTATTCTTGCTGCTACTAACCGGGATATTCTGGAGATGGTAGAAAAGAAGGAATTTCGAAAAGACCTCTATTACCGGTTGAATGTGGTCCCCGTTGAGGTCCCCCCTCTGCGGTCAAGGAAAGAAGAGATTCCCGTTCTGCTTGCTCATTTCGTTAAGTTATTTAATAAAAAATATAAAATGGATAAAGAGTTATCAAACAATGTGATTGATATCCTTATGGAATATGACTGGCCCGGTAATGTCCGAGAGTTGGAGAATATTGTGGAGAGATTGGTGGTAACCATACCTGGAAATATTCTGTCCCGTGAAGACCTGCCCTCACATCTCAAACATAATATCAATCAGAGAAAGCACCCCCAGATCTCGGTTTCAGGCATCATGCCGCTTCGGGAAGCAGTTGAAGTTGTTGAAAAACAGATTCTGGAACAGGCCTATGCTCGTTACAAGGTTACACGGGAGGTTGCCAGACAATTAAACATAGATCCTTCTACAGTTCTGAGGAAAGCCGCCAAATACGGAATATCCCCAGGTGATCATAACCTATAATATCCGAATAACCAAGAATCAACAGAAAGTGATAGACCCCTAATGGGGTCTATTTTTTTGGCTACGTGCATTAGCAATCTGCTAAAATGCCGGCAGCATATCAAATAACCACTGCAAAATTACCTTCAAAGAAACGGGCGAATTCCTGGTATTGGATTCTTAAGTTCCGCAATATTGGGAAATATAAAAGACTATGGCCAAAGAACCGCAATATTGCAGCATAATGCTGCAATATTGCGGTTCTTATATATAAATATTCGCTGTCAAAGTGCTTCAAGCAATAAAAGAAACACTGCCTAAAACCCCGATAAATAGGGCTTCATAAACCTGGCACGCAGTTTGCTATTAGTGACTAATGATGAGGTATTAAACCTATTGCATAATAAAGGGTCCAGGGAATGTTGGAGAGGGGGGATCTCAGTCATTATCATATTGTCAGGGTTGTATATTGTTGGTCTGCTTGAATATTCAACCAGGCGGTTAGAGAGTAAAGGAAAGGTTTATCTGAAGAATCAGATGAGTAACGAGTAGGGGAAAGGAGACAGATTTTCATGTACCGTAATATTCTCCTCAAAGATGAAGAGGGAATTAGCTTGATTACCATAAACCGTCCTAAGTATCTCAATGCTTTGGACAGAACTACGGTTGAAGAGCTTTCTTCGGTTATTGATCTGGCAGGCGCCGATGAAAAAATAAAGGTCATAATTCTTACTGGAGCAGGTGATAAGGCTTTCGTTGCCGGTGGAGATATCGCTTATATGGAGAACTTGACGGCTCTGGAAGCCAGGGAATTTGCTCTTTTCGGCATGGGCGTTCTAAGGAAAATCGAGAATCTGCCGAAACCAGTAATTGCAGCTATCAATGGTTTTTGCCTGGGAGGCGGCTGTGAACTGGCTATGGCCTGTGATTTTCGTATTGCTTCATTGAATGCTAAATTCGGGCAACCCGAGGTAGGTCTGGGAGTAACTGCAGGATTTGGCGGTACGCAGCGCTTACCCCGATTGATAGGAGCAGGCATGGCCAAACAGCTGCATTATACCGGAGACATTATTGATGCAGAAGAAGCACTGCGTATAGGGCTGGTCAATGAAGTGGTATCAGCAGGTGACCTTATAAATCATGTTAAGGGAATAGCCAACAGGGTCATAGCTAGAGGCCAGCTGGCAGTACGTTTTAGCAAGACCTGCATTAACGAAGGAATGCAAACTGATATAGACCGCGCTATGACTATAGAAGCAGATATCTTTAGTCTCTGCTTTAGCACTGAAGACCAAAAAGAAGGTATGAAAGCCTTCGTTGAAAAGAGAAAGCCCCTGTTTCAAGAAAGATAAGCTAACTGGTTTAGGTCTGCCGTTCTAGAGAAATTATATCTAGACGATAAGGAGGAGAGTTTTTAATGGAACGAATTTTGCCATTTACTGATGAACACAAGATGTTTCAAGAAGCTTTTTCGAAATTCGTAGCCAGTGAAATGGTACCCTATTACGCTGAGTGGGAAGAGAACTCCATAGTTTCCCGTGAAATCTTTAAAAAAATGGGGGATTATGGATTTCTATGTCCCTGGGCAGAAGAAAAATACGGGGGGGCAGGAGCTGATTTCCTCTATTCAGTTATAGTTGTTGAAGAAATTGCCCGACAGGGCTGCAGGAGCGTCTTTGCATGGCTGCACAGTGATATTGTGGCTCCGTATATTGGTTCATTTGCCACCGAGGAACAAAAAGCACGTTGGCTGCCGGGCTGTGTAAGCGGAGAAAAAATTCTGGCAGTGGCCATGACCGAACCTGGAGCCGGCTCTGACCTTGCCGCAATGAGAACCAAAGCCGTCCAAGACGGGAATGAATATATTATCAATGGTTCAAAGACCTTTATTTCTAACGGTGTTTTAGCGGATCTGGTCATTGTAGCGGCCAAGACCGATCCAGCTGCCGGAACCAGGGGAATAACCCTGTTCGTCGTTGAAAGGGGCACCCCGGGTTTTGAACGAGGCAAACAGATTCAAAAAGTGGGATTGCATGCGCAGGATACCGCCGAGCTGTTCTTTGAAGATTGCCGCGTACCAGCCAGCAATGTACTGGGGGGGAAAGGCAGCGGTTTTAAGTGCCTGATGCAGAAGCTGCAGCAGGAAAGGCTGATGGTTTCATTAACGGCACAAGCATCTGCGGAAAGATGTCTGCAGTTAACGCTGGATTATGTTAAGGAAAGGAATATTTTCGGCCAGCCGTTAAGCAAATTCCAGAATACTCAGTTTACACTGGCAGAAATAGCGAGTGAGATCCAGGTGGGCAGAAGTTTCTTAGATGCACTCATTCTCCAGCATATGGCTGACAATGATGTGGTACAGGAAGTCAGTATGGCCAAATTATGGATCTGTGAAATGGAGAATCGAGTGGCTTCACGCTGCCTGCAGTTGTTCGGTGGCTATGGCTACTGTAAAGAGTACGAAATGTCCAGAATGTGGACAGATGCTCGGATTCAGACTATTTATGCGGGCACCTCGGAAGTTATGAAATTGATAATAAGTCGGGGTCTGGATCTCTAGGTCTAGAATCTCTGAAAACGACTAATCGTAAGCAAAGGAGAAATGATTTATGAAGATTGAAGATAAGACAGCTATCATTTCCGGTGGAGCTTCAGGACTTGGTGAAGCAGCCGCACGAAGGCTGGCTCGATTAGGAGCCAAAGTGGTGCTGCTGGACCTGAATGAAGATCGGGGGAATGCCCTGGCTGAAGAGCTAGGGGTTGCTTTCATAAAGACAGATATATGCAGCACTGAAGATATTAAGCAGGCCATAGAGTTTACAAGGGAAAAATACATGAGGATCGATATTGTAGTGAACTGTGCGGGAATATCTTCCGGCATGAAGACTGCCAGCAAGAAAGGGTCGCATGATCTGGACTACTTCAAAAAGGTAATAAACATCAATCTTATTGGAATCTTTGATGTCATACGTCAGTCAGCTTATCAAATGCTGCAAAACGACTTGAATGATGAAGGCGGACGTGGAGTCATGATCAATACCGCCTCAGTGGCCGCCTTTGACGGCCAGATAGGCCAGGTAGCATATTCCGCCAGCAAGGCAGCCTTAGCGGGAATGACATTGCCAGTTGCCCGTGATCTTTCCGGTGACGGTATCAGAACTTGCACCATCGCGCCCGGACTCTTCAGCACGCCGATGATGGAAGCCCTTCCGGAACAGGTTAGAATAAATCTAGCCCAATCAGTTCCCTTTCCGCAAAAATTAGGCGATCCCGATGAATTTGCCATGCTGGTTCAACAGATTATTGAGAACCCCATGCTGAACGGTGAAACCATTCGCCTGGACGGGGCCATCCGGATGGCCCCTCGATAGGACAGCGGAAGGGGAGAAACAAAGGCTTTGAAATAGTAATTTAGCTCTTTTACGAATCAAAGGAGGAATGAATAATGAGAAGAGTTGCTGTAATAGGTACAGGTCACTCCAAATTCTGTTTCAACTCAGAAAAAACCCAGGTAGAAATGCTGGCCGAAGTGGCTTTGGACGCCATTAATGAAGCGAACATCACCCCGAAGGATGTTCAGGCAGTCAATGTAGGTAATGTTTTGGGCGATTTTGAAGAAGGTCAGGGTATGGTTCAGTCCTTCTTGGCCAACGATATAGGATGCTTTAATGTAGCTGCCAGTCGATTTGAGGGAGCCTGCGCATCTGGCAGTATGGCAGTAAGGGATGCGGTCATGTGGGTTGCATCAGGGTATTATGACATCATGTTAGTTGGAGGTGTGGAAAAAGCAACCGCTATGGGGACCCCTTTAGCGACACGAACTTTTGCTATGTTTGGAGATAGCCGTTACGAATTCCCGGCCGGTTTTACTTTTCCAGCGGTTTTCGCCCTCTTAGCCCACCTCTATTCCAATAAGTACGGTATACCAATGGCAGCCCTCAAAGAGCAGATGGCTGCCGTATCTGTACAGTCACACGAATATGCTATGAAAAATCCTAATGCCCAGATCCATAAGGCAATAAGCAAGGAAGATGTCTTGAAGAGCTTCATGGTTTCTACTCCTATACAATTGCAAGATGCCTGCCCGTTCTCCGATGGAGCAGCCGCAATTGTTATCGCCTCGGAAGAGGCAGCGAAAAAACTGGTCAAAAAGCCGGTCTATTTCGCTGGCATCGGGCAGGCATCCTCTGGAAAACTGAGTTCCCAGCAAAAATATCTTCCGCGCATCCGGGCCAGAGAATTGGCGTCCCAACAGTCATACAGTATGGCGGGTTTGACCCCTGAAGACATGGATCTTTGCGAACTACATGACTGCTTTAGTATTGCTGCCATGATAGCTGCAGAGGGTCTTGGCTTCTTTGATTATGGTACGTCAGGCCTGGCCTGGGAAAAAGGCGAAACCAGGATCGGGGGTAAAATTCCTATTAACCTTTCCGGTGGATTAAAGGCCAAGGGGCATCCCATTGGAGCCACCGGCGTATCCCAGGTATATGAAGTAACGCGTCAATTAAGAGGAGATATGGCAGAGCAAGGCAGACAGGTTGATGGAGCTAAAAACGGTATTATCGATACCCTGGGCGGAGACGGAGTACTAGTGAGCATGATTCTTTCAACTATGTAAAGGAGGGTTACAGGATGGAATATAAGCTTACATTCAAGGATTATAACCAGGCACTTAAGCGAGATAAATTAATGGGATTGAAGTGTAATGATTGCGGGGCTTTTACCTGCCCTCCTATGATGGTCTGCGGAGAATGTGCCAGAACTAACCATGAAATTGCTCAGTTGAGCGGGAAGGGAAAGATTGTTACCTTTACTACCTCTTTCATCGCAGCGGAGGGTCGTGAAAACGAAGTTCCGTATACTATTGTAATGGTGGAGCTGGATGAAGGACCTTGGATAATGGGTAATTTGGTAGCTATTGATCCAAAAAAAGTAACTATGGATATTGTGGGCAAACCGGTGCAATTAGGTAATAGAGTGTACCCTGCCGACAAGTATTCTAACGGGGATATGGCCAGACCGGCCTTTAGTTTGCTGGAGTAAGCGGCGAAACCAAGTGCTCTGCCGATATGACTTGTAGGTGCTCCATAAGACGGTTGATCTGGCAGGATATTTCCTTCATTAGACTGGGGTGGATATGCCCCGTATGACAAGAATGTATGTTTGAATTAGATGCCTCTCTGCCAATACAGTAAAAGATAGAGGAAAGGTATTGACTTATGGCAACGAACGGAAGGGCTGATCAACATAGCCCATCCCAAGGTTAGCGAAGATCTGATAAAGGCTCCAGAAGTAAAGCTTCTGGTGGAAATATAACAGAATGACGGCAAAATATTATAGGAGGAGTTTATATGTCAAAAATTGAATATCAAAAAAAGTTGATATCTATAGAAGAGGCTGCTAGAACTGTTCAATCGGGTGATGTAATTGGTACTGGCCTAGCTATCGGAGCCGGCTCACCAGAGATTTTTAACGCCATTCTGGATCGATATGAAGAATTGCATGATGTAAGAATATTGGATACTATTGGGCTGTACCCATTCAAATTTCTAGATCCTGAATTCATGATCAAACTTGATGGCCATATTAATTATATGCCAGCTTTCAGTATTGCTACCGGCCGGAAGATGAATAATTCCAAGCAGGCTGATTTTTATCCGGTTATGAGCTCGGACCTGGCCGATAAGTTTTGGCACAAATCAGATATATTCATTGCTATGGTCACTCCACCGAACGAAAGTGGCTATGTAAATCTCGGTCTTACAAATTTCTATACCATGGAAACTATTCGGGAAGGAAGAGCATCCGGAAAACAACGGGTTACCATAGGAGAAGTTAATGATCAGATGCCGGTAATATATGGGAATAATTGGATGCATATCTCGGAATTCGATTATTTTGTGGAAAACTCAACCCGGATACCAACCTTTGGCAGGGGTACCCCTACAGAAGCAGATAAAAGTATAGCCGAGTATGTGCTGGAATTGATTAATGATGGCGATACGATTCAGATGGGGATAGGGGGTATACCGGAAGCAGTTGTTAGTGGTTTAGAGGGAAAGACAGACCTGGGAGTACTCACTGAAATGTTTCCTATAGGGTTGCCGCAGCTGGTGGCTAAAGGCATTGTTACTAATAACCGCAAGCCATTTCATAAAGGAATCACAGTTGCCACCTTTTGTATGGGAGACGAAGAAATGTATAAATATGTAACGGAGAACCCGGCATGCGAATTTTATCCTTCCTCATATACCAACAATCCCGTTTTCATTGCCCAGCACCCCAATATGGTAGCCATGAATATGGCATTAATGGTCGACCTTAGTGGACAAATAAATTCCGAGGGATTGGGTCATACCCAAATCAGCGGTTCTGGAGGACAGTTGGATTTTATGATTGGATCATTCTGGTCAGAAGGCGGTAAAGGGATTACCCTGGTGAGTTCCTCCCGGGCCATGAAAGATGGTTCGCTGTCATCTTCCATAGTCCCAGAGCTGCCTCCAGGTTCCCCGATCACCGTTCCCCGCACCTATGCCCAGTATGTAGTCAGCGAATATGGTATAGCCAACCTGAGATATAAATCCAGGACCGAGCGTGCCAGGGAACTAATTTCCATAGCCCATCCTGACCTGCGGGGGGAATTACTTGCCAGTATGAAGAAGAATTTCTATCCATTTGCTAGTATGAAATAGAGAGGCTGTTAGTATAAGCTTTGGCAAAACCGCTTTAGGGTTTTTAACTTTAAAGCGGTTTTGTGGTCTTAGATGCTAATCAGGCGATTGTTGCATGCCTGGGCCGTAATACTATTACCTAATTTGACCTTGCATCTTTTTTGTCAATTGGGAAGGCTGAAGTTTATCACCACATTTCATTATTTCTCCTTATGCACGTTAAGAAAAACGCATGAAACACAATAACCAAAAAATTAACAAATACTTAAGGGTGTAATAATGAATTAGGAAACATCTTCACTCACAATATCAAGTTTATTCATTATGAACAAAATGCTTACCCCATGTGATTTCATGCCATTTAAAAAATTTAGCTCAGTATCATTCATTATTCCTTGCGTAAATCCGTACGGACCATACAGGCTTTTAATTACTTAATCCAAAATATATAATAGTTATAGGAATTGTGGGGACTCCTAACTGCGATTAGCGGAAGGGAGTTGACGCGTATGAATAAATACGAAGCTATATTACTTATAGCCCTTGTGTTGTTTACGCTGGCTCTCATAACAAGATAGAGCCGCATACCTCTTAACATAAGAGAGCAGCAGCTCTACAGATTAAAGCTATTTAGCGAATCGCTTGTTAGGGGGGCACATCCCCACGATTCCTATATTTATTATATACCACATACGAATCTAATATTCAAGAACGAGCCGCTAAGATTGGGTGGCTATTTTTGTTACATAAATATTAATGGCATCTAGCGACATACGCGAGGAAAGGAGTGTTTAAATGGGCAATTTACAGACATAGCTGTTGAAGAAAGCTAACGAAGTCCAAGAAAAGAACGCCAAAGTCATGGCCCAGATCCCAGAGAAGTATCACACTATGTTCATTTCCTGAGTTCAGCCAAAATCACCGAAAAGATATTGAGTGTGAATTAAAAGCTGCTGGTTACTACACCACGGAAAGAGGTACATTTTTTAAAATTTAAAATGTATATTTAACGGTGGCTGGTAAAAATTCCATGATAGTAAATATCAGCGGTTACTGGTACATAAGCTTTGGTGATACTACAGATGAAATTATGATTATTAACCGGCGCACCAATCGGCGCACAAATTACTTATATAAAAAAAGTAACCCGATAAATCGGGTGTTACAAGTCATGAATATTGGTGGGCCATGAAGGAATCGAACCTTCAACCTTCTGATTAAGAGTCAGCTGCTCTGCCTGATTGAGCTAATGGCCCATAAATATGTCACGAAAGTAATTATACCTCCTGTAACCTGATAAATCAAGACATTGAGATAGATTACTCTTTCTTTATAAGCCCGAATATCTTGTCACAGCAGCAGGCAAGCCATCCATTGCGGGAATAGGGATTATAAATCCAACATAATTCAAGCCGGCGGCACCGCCGGCTTATAATATCTAAATAGTACATTCTTTTTCGTATCTAACCCGAGAACATATCCCCTCGGCTATTTCATTATACTGCAGATATTGTTAGTAAATTCTAATGGATCATTTAAAGGTAAACCCTCTATAAGCAGGGCTTGATTGTATAATAGATTAGTATATAGATTTAGTTTATCCTTATCATTTTCGTAAGCTTCTTGCAGTGATTTAAATACTTCATGGCTGCTGTTTATTTCCAGGACTTTGTCGGCCTTAATTTTATGGTCATTGGGTATAGCGTTCAGTATTTTTTCCATCTCTATGGTAAGCTCTCCTTCGTTGGCCAGGCAGACCGGGTGGTGCTTGAGTCTTTTTGAGGCCCGAACATCCTTGACCTTATCGGCTAGGATATTTTTCATGTAGTCGAACAGTTCTTTATCCTGCTCCTGCTCAGATGAATCATCTGTATCTGTTGCAGGTTCAATTCCCAGGTCGCCGCTGGACACCGATTTAAACTCTTTTTCCTTATAACTCATCAGCATTCTTATGGCGAATTCGTCCACATCATCGGTGAAGTACAGGATCTCATAGCCCTTATCGGCCACCAGTTCAGCCTGGGGCATCTTTTCTATTCTCTCTATGGACTCTCCAGCTGCATAATAAATATATTTCTGCTCTTCTGGCATTTTGCTGACGTATTCATCCAGGGTGACCATTTTCTTTTCCCGGGAAGAATAAAACATTAACAGTTCCTGGAGCATATCCTTGTTCATGCCATAACCTTCATAGATACCGTATTTCAGCTGCCTTCCGAAGGACTCGTAGAATTCTTCATAACGCTCTCTGTCTTCCTGCAGGATATTGGTCAATTCGGTCTTTATCCTGTTTTTAATGTTCTTGGCGATGATCTTCAGCTGCCGGTCGTGCTGCAGCATTTCCCTGGATATGTTAAGAGATAGATCCTCTGAATCGACCATACCTTTTACGAAACTGAAGAAGTCGGGCAGCAAGTCGGCACATTTATTCATGATCAATATGCCGTTGGAATAAAGCTCCAGACCTTTTTCGTACTCCCGGGTATAGAAATCATAGGGTGGTTTTTCCGGTATGAATAATATTGCATTGTAGCTGACCGCTCCTTCGGTACTTATATGGATATGTTTTATGGGCTTATCAAAACCATAATGTTTCTCTGAGTAAAAATTTTCATAATCTTCCGTAGTAAGCTCATTCTTATTTTTCTTCCAGATGGGAACCATGCTATTTATGGTTTGTTCTTCTATATGGTCTTCATATTCGTCTTCGCTGCCCTCTTTTAATTTTTGGGTGGTAACCTCCATTTTAATTGGATATCTTACGAAATCCGAGTATTTCTTGATAATGGATTTTAAGCGATACAGTTCCAGGAATTGATCATAATCTTCATCAGCAGTTTTTTCTTTAATCTTTAGGATTATATCCGTACCGAAAGAATCTTTTTCACAGGCTTCTATAGTATAGCCTTCAACGCCTTTGGAATGCCACTTGAACGCTTCGTCACTCCCATAGGCTTTACTGATAACCGTTACAGTATCTGATACCATAAAAGCTGAATAAAATCCGACACCGAACTGTCCAATAATGTCATATCCATCTTTAATTTCATTTTCTTCCTTAAAGGTCAGGGAACCGCTTTTGGCGATGACTCCCAGGTTGTCATCCAGTTCCTCTTTGCTCATACCTATGCCGGTATCGGAGATGGTCAGGGTTCGGTTCTCCTTGTCTGGGGTTATTTTGATGTAATACTCATTTTTATTGAAGGTGATAGACTCATCTGCCAGTGCTTTGTAATATATCTTATCAATAGCATCGCTGGCATTGGAAATAAGCTCTCTTAAAAATATCTCCCGGTGGGTATAGATGGAATTGATCATCAGATTCAGCAGTCGTTTCGATTCTGCCTTGAATTGTTTTCTTGCCATGTTTAAACGCTCCTTAATATGAAAAATATACAGCTGGTATTTTTACCAGTTATGACCTTAATTATAAACATTAATTACTGAACGCACAAAATGGGGCTTGAGATTAAAGTACTAAACCAGCCATGATTAACAACTCCTTCATATTTTAATAATTATTATTAGCACTCTCGCCCCATGAGTGCCAATAATTAATTTTTATATATCATAATTGAAATAGCATGTCAATATTAACGATTAATGCAGAGATTATGTATAGCTTTGGTTAATGCTGCTAAAAATACATAAAAATAACCATGAGGAGGAACATCGGTATATGATGAAAAAAGCGATTTATTTCGGCCTGGGCGCTATCAGTCTGAGCAGAGAGAAGGCAGAAAAAATGATACATGAAATGGTCGAGAAGGGCGAAATGAGCAAAGATGAAGCCAGGAAATTTGTGGACGATGCTATAAAACGGGGCGAGGAAGAAAAACAGGAATTAAGAAATGTTATTAGAGAAGAATTGAATGATCTTAAAGACCTATTCGCCAGCAGCCAATCAGATATAGAGGAGCTAAAAAACAAAGTCAAAGATCTGGAAGGTAAGTTATCCTGATAATATTCCGATATACATGTACTGCCGGGAATAATCCCGGCAGTGTGCTGAGGGTGGGAGGAAACAAATGACGATAAACCGGTCCATAAACACGGTAAAGCATTTACCGCGCTATCGGGAAGTAGCCAATGTATTCATTAAATATGGTTTTGCTTCGGTATATGATCGCCTGAATTTGCCTTTTATAAGAATACGGCGAAGATCAGATACCATCGATGATCGGTCGCAGCAGAGAAATGCTGCGTTCCGTCTGCGGGCTGCGTTTGAAGAATTGGGGCCTACCTTCATAAAGATGGGCCAACTGCTTAGTACCAGGGCCGATTGGCTGAATCCTGAATATATCAAAGAGCTGGAAAAACTGCAGGATCATGTACCTCCTTTTGCTTTTGCAGAAGTTGAGAAGATACTGGGTGAAGAGGGTATAGATTCAAATCAACATTTCAGATATTTTAATCCCCAGCCTATGGCTGCTGCATCCATTGGTCAGGTTCATGAAGCCACTTTGATATCGGGTGAAAAGGTGGTAGTAAAAGTGAAACGGCCAGGTATTGATGAGATGGTAAAGACTGACCTGGAGATACTGCGAGAAATATCGGTATGGCTGGAAAAACGCAGCGAATGGATACGGTTTTATAAATTGTCCGAAGTTATCGAGGAACTGGGGCAGGCCCTGGTAAACGAATTGGACTTTGAAAAAGAGGCCCGCAATATCGAAATATTTCACCGCAATTTTAGGGAGATCGATACGGTTATTATCCCTGCTGTATTCTGGAATTACTCTGGTAAACGGGTGGTAACCATGGAATATGTGGAAGGAATAAAAATATCGGATTTTGCCAGCCTGAAACAACATCATTTTGACACCTGCCGGATAGCATCCCATATTGTTAAGGCACTCTATTACCAGATATATGTACATGGTTTCTTTCATGCCGACCCCCATCCAGGTAACATGGCAGTAAGCAGCGGAGAGAAAATCATATTCTATGATTTTGGACAGGTGGGCGTGATTGACGAATACGATCGTGATAAATACATGATTCTGGTAATTGGGATGATGCACCATGATGTTACCGGTGTTACCAGGGTCCTATTAGAAATAGCTGATAATACCCGCCATGTAAGTGTGGAAGAATTGAGGCGGGATGTAGCTAACCTTTCTCGTAAGTATTACGGACTTCCCTTATCCCAGATAAATATTGCTCAGGCTCTATCGGAGCTAATCGATTTGTCGGTTCATTATCGGGTGAGGCTGCCAGCTGAATTGTCTTTGCTGGTCAAGATGCTGATGACCATTGAAAGTACTCTATCCCTTTTGGATCCTACGATCAGCCTGGTTGATATTGCTGAACCATATGGAAAACGAGCTTTAAAAGAAAGATTTTCCGGGCATAAGATAAAACAAGAGATAGCCGAGATAATTGTGGATTATGGAAATGTCGCCAGAACTATGCCCCGGGATATCAGTAATATCTTCAAGAAATTAATTGATGGACAAATTACAGTTAGAATGGAACATTACCGGCTGGAAGTACTGGGGGCCAAGTTCGATTTGATATCTAATCGTCTCTCCCTGGCTATCATCCTGGCCAGCCTCATTATGGGTACTGCTCTCTTCGTAAATGTCAGCGGAAGCAGCAGCATTGTGGCAAGGATTCCAATCGCGGAAATAGGATTTATCCTGTCTGTAATCTTAGGACTCTTTTTAGCTTACTCCATTTTGCGCAGCGGCAGATTCTGATGATTAAGAATAATAGTACCATCCTATCAATATACATTACCATAAACCTGTAAGGGGGGATGTGATTGATGAGGAGCTTGTACCTGCTGCTAAGTATTGGTATATTAACCTTATTGTTTACTATAGTATTGATGCTGCAGCCGGTCTTTGCTGCCGAAGCTGTGCAGCGGGTAATATTAATCAATGTCGAAGGTTTAAACTATGAAGGTTATATCAGCACCCCGATGCATAACTTGAGACAGATGGCAGCAGAAGGCCTAATGGATGAAAAATGTTTATCTCTGAGAACCGATTCACTTGAAGCTGCCCAGGCATCACTTTTAACCGGAACACTGCCGATTGAACATGGATACTATAACAGCAGCAATAATATAGAAGTTGAATCTCTATTAGCTTTACTTCAGAAGCATGGTAAGACATTTCAGGTAATTGATGGATCAGGCGGTAAACTCAAGGTGTTTAATTATGGGGAAGAAAAGTATGTAGGATTGAAAGCCGACAGCAAGGACCAAACTGCTCTGGCCCAGGTGATGAAGAATACACCGGAGAATATGCCTTTTTTCTCTTTCATATATGTTAATGACAGCATGGATGGTCTTTTATCTCTGGACGAAACCGTCTATTACGACTCTTTAATGTCTTTTGATAACAGTCTGGGGCAGCTTATAAGTTTTCTAAAAAATAATAATATGTATTATGATTCCATGCTGATTGTGACTTCAGCTCGAAGCACTTCACCCAGTGACCTGGTGCCTCTGGTAATTCATGGCCCGGGATGCAAAACAGGTTCGAAAACATCATCTACCATAATGCTGGATACAACAGCAACTATATGCAGATTTATTGGTTTGGATGCACCTGCAGCCTCAATTGGTATCCCGGTTTACGATGCCATGACTATTCAGGAAGAGGATAAGAATTATGTCTATGCCAAGTGGGTAGCTGATTTGAAAAAAGAGAGAACCGCTCAGTGGAATAGATATTATGAGATTCAGGATGAATTATACAAAACCATTCATCAGATGGCCTCTATAAAAGAGGAACGTCAGAGCATTTCAAACTTTGCCGGTGAGAAGGAAAAGATAATAAATGTATTAGAATCAAGATTAACCTGGGAACGTGCCCTGTATCTAGGCATATTTATAGTCATGATCGCCGGTTATCTGATAGAGTATAGATGGCTCAAGAAGAAATTCATGCTATTCAAGTAGCAAATATAATCGCTAGCAGCTGGTAAGACTTAAAGCTGCACTATTCCCGGGGAATTTTATTCAGGAGCATCAGCAGAATGTCACGAAATTCAACTATCCTGGACTTCTCAAATTCATTTCCGTAGTATTGGGCTTCTAATTCATGCTGGGCTATAAGCAGGGCATTGAACAGTTTTTCCTGAAAGCTCATGTGATCAAGACTAAAATATTCATCGATTTTGCGAACTACCTTGAGCTCCTCCTGGCTTAGATCTGATAAATAATACATCAACTTCACCTCCAGATAAAACTATAAATATGCAGATTTCGAAAAAATAGTGCAGGAAAACTTTACCCAAAATAACAATCCGCAAATTTCGGCTTGACGTAGGTTGACGGTAATGATAGCATGATAAAAACCCATATTTAAAGCGATGATCAGAAGAGTAACTGAAGACCTGCTGACAGAGAACCGGGATTGCTGTGAACCGGGAGCAGTTAACAGTGAAAGCCACCTGAGAGCTCCGGTGTAATGCGGATTGACACTAAGCCGGACGGTTTCCTTGAGGCCGTTATCCATAACAGAGCGGGCATTTATGCAATTAGGGTGGTACCGCGGGAAATATACTCTCGTCCCTTGTGGGATGAGAGTTTTTATTTTTTATAATAATTTTTACTAAGGGGGCTTTAAAAAAGAATGGAACTAGAGAAAAAAATGTTAAAGATTCTAGAGCATGATGCGAAAATCAGTCCTAAAACTATGGCCACTATGCTGGATGAGGAAGAAGCACATATCCGGGAAGTTCTAGCGCATCTGGAAAAGGAAAGATATATACTTGGATACAATGCCGTGGTCAACTGGGATCGCTTTGGTGAGAACGGCGTAGAGGCCATGATTGAAGTCAAGGTAACTCCGGCGCGGGAAGTAGGCTTTAACGGCGTCGCTGAAAGAATCAGCCGTTTTCCGGAAGTTAGGTCAGTATATTTGATGAGTGGTACTTATGATTTATCCGTTGTGGTGACTGCTGATACCATGAAGGAAATTGCTTTGTTTGTTTCCCATAAACTCTCCACCCTGGATGAGGTCCAGAGTACAGTTACTCATTTCATACTCAAACGCTATAAACAGGATAATTTTATTTTTGAAAGCCCGCAGGAAGATAGAAGGTTGGTGGTCAGCCCGTGAGCAATATGGATAAATATGTGTCCAAAACCGTGCAGGCCATTCCCCCTTCCGGGATAAGAAAGTTTTTCGATCTCGTTTCGCAGATGGAAGGGGTTATATCTTTAGGTGTGGGTGAACCCGACTTCGTAACTCCCTGGCACATAAGGGAAGCTTGCTTTTACAGCCTGGAACATGGATATACCATGTATACTTCTAACCAGGGTTTGATTGAACTTAGAGAAGAGATTGCCCTCTATATGCGGAGGCATATCGGAGTAAACTATTCGCCGGAGAACCAAATCCTGGTGACCGTAGGCGTCAGCGAAGCTGTCGATCTGGCTCTGCGGGCGATTATTGAACCGGGGGACGAGGTTTTAGTTCCAGAACCATCATATGTATCATATTCACCTGGAGCTAGTTTGGCTTATGGGATTCCCGTAGCGGTGGAGACCTTTGCTGAAGATGAATACCGTATTAGACCGGATATGCTGGAAAAGGCTATAACCCCCAAAAGCAAAGTCCTGATCCTGGCCTATCCCAATAACCCAACCGGCGGAATTATGCGTAAGGAAGACCTTGAACCTCTGGTAGAAATAATTATAAAGAATGATTTAATTGTTATATCTGACGAAATATATTCCGAACTTACTTACAATGGAGAACATGCTTCTATAGCCTCTCTTCCAGGCATGAAAGAACGAACTATTGTTTTTAATGGTTTTTCCAAAGCTTTTGCTATGACCGGGTGGAGAATCGGATATGCATGTGGACATCCTGACCTGATCGGGGCAATGACTAAAATACACCAGTATACCATTATGTGTGCACCTATTATGGCCCAGAAAGCTGCCCTGGAGGCTCTTCGCCACGGAGAGACTGAAATGAGAAAGATGGTTGAAAATTATAATTACCGGAGAAAGATTATGGTATCCGGCTTCAGGGAAATCGGTATGCAGTGCTTTGAGCCGCAGGGAGCATTCTATGCTTTTCCCTCCATAGTTTGCACCGGCATGAACAGCGAGGAATTCAGCGAAAAGTTGATTATGGAAGAAAAAGTAGCCGTAGTTCCCGGAAATGCATTTGGAGCAATGGGTAATGGACATGTAAGATGCTGCTATGCGGCCAGTGTGGCTGACATTGAGCAGGCGTTAGATAGAATAGGATCATTTTTATCTCGACATAGAAAAGGATAATCTTCCAAATAAAGCAAGCAGTGTTGTCGAAAGTATAAGAATAGATTAGGATTAGCCATTAATATTACGATAATTACCTGGAGGATTAAAGCCAAACCGAGTTGAACTCCTAAGTTATAAATAAATATAACGAAGGGGAGAGGTACGGTGAGGGGAGATATATCAGAAAGAGAACTGGAACTGCTAAACGGATACTCTCTGCTAAGATCATCAGCGCAAAGCGATTTTCTTGATTACATGCGTTACTTATTATCCAAACAGTACCGCAAGGAAGTAATGGCTGCTATATTCAACAACCGAATGCTTAATAGTCTGATAGATGATCTGGTGGCAATGGCAGATGTGGAAGAGATAGAAACTGAACACATTACAAAACGGGTAATGCAGATTCGCGAACTGTATTTCGGAGTATTTGAACAGGTTCATGGTCGTTATTGTGAGGTGGTCGAGAACCTGGACAGTAACGAGGTAGTAAAAGACTTTGGACGTATAAGTTTTGATAACCTGCTCCGGGCACTGAAAACCCAGGATAGTAAAGTTATAAAGGCTGAAATTATAGATTTTTATCAGCAGTATTGTCTGCTCTCAAGAAAAAAGGACGCCAGAAGACTGGTTGCGATATAATTAGATAGAGAAAAGGTATGGGGGAATAAATATGAAATTACGTTTCCTGGGTGCGGCCAGGACTGTGACCGGGTCTTTTTTTCTTATAGAAACGGAGACCAGCCGATTTGCAGTAGATTGTGGATTGTTTCAAGGCCCCAGGGCTTTGCAGGAGAGAAACTGCCGGGATTTTGTCGTGGAACCGGAATCGATTGATTTTGTTATACTTACCCATGCGCATATAGATCATATTGGCCTGGTTCCTAAACTTTGCAAGCATGGTTTTAAAGGTAAAATTTACTGCAGTCATGCAACTGAAGATCTGGCTGGAGTGCTGCTCCCGGATTCGGGGCATATACAGGAATTCGAAATAGAGAGAAAAAACCGTAAAAACAAAAGGGCTGGCAAACCGCTGCTGGAGCCTATCTATACGGCCAATGACGCCATTGAATGTTTGGATCAATTTCGTTCTCTGAATATGGATGAAATTATCGAGTTGGCACCAAGTGTAAAGGTACGGTTGAGAAATGCCGGGCATATATTAGGAGCCTGCATCGTTGAGCTCTGGATAGAAGAGCAGGGCGAAAGACTAAAGCTGGTCTTTAGCGGAGATCTGGGAACCCCGGATCAACCTATCATTAAGAATCCCACTATTATCGAAAATGCAGACTATATTATCATCGAGTCTACTTATGGAAGCCGATTACACCCTCCTACAGAAAGCCGCAAAGAAGAATTGAAAGCGGTTATAGATCGAGCGATGAGTAAAGGGGGCAATTTAATAATCCCTGCTTTTGCAGTGGAAAGGACCCAGGATCTCTTATACGATCTAAATGAACTGAGCTCCGAAGGGAGGCTGGACCCCAACATCGAAATATATATAGACAGTCCCCTGGCTATAGCAGCTACCCGGATTTTCCAGAAGCACATAGATTTGTATGATGATGATGCCAGAACAATATTAGAAGATCGCAAAAGTCATCCCTTGATGCTGGATCAGTTGAAATTTTCTCATACTCACCAGGAGTCAATGCAGCTTAACTGCAAACTGGGTAATATGATAATAATATCTGCCAGTGGAATGTGTGAAGCAGGAAGGATTAAGCATCACCTCAAAAACAACATCTGGCGACCGGAAGCAACGGTTCTTTTTGTAGGTTATCAGGCTCAGGGCACCCTGGGAAGAAAAATATTGGATGGCGAAAAGCTGGTAACCATCCATGGGGAAAAAGTAGCAGTCAAGGCAGATATAGTAAATATTGAAACCTATTCTGCTCATGCTGATCAGGAAGGCCTGCTGAATTGGCTGCGGCACTTTAAATCCGATGTCAAAGGCATATTCCTGGTACATGGGGAAGAAGAGTCACAGGACGGTCTGGCGGCAGCCATAAAATCAGAATTCGATATTCCCGTTTATATACCCGACATGCTGGACGAATTTGTCCTGCAGGAAATGGAGCAAGCTCCAAGACTGCAGTACATTGAGGATAAACGAAAGGATCAAGCCAGTCGGGCTGAAAAAGCATATCTGGACCTGTGTTTGAAACTGCATGATATGTATCGGGATGGTATGAAGGATTCCAATTACCGGCAGATTATAAAAACGGTTGAAAAAGTAGAAGAAGCACTTGGATAAATAATTAATAATAAATTCCATTTTATTCAAGCGGAATTTATTTAATCATTAGTACTAATACTACTGTGTTGGGAAACGTAAATCGTCAAGTCCAGATATAAGGTAAAAACAGGAATTGCCATGGGTACGGGTTAAATTTATTCATAATGATACAATTTTTAGGTTAAATCTAGAATTATCTATTCTTGTTATCAGTTTATATCTAGTGCTATAATTTGCATACATATTTTGCAGGAGGAGAATGCATGATTCAAAGCTCAGCAATAATAGAAGTTTTTCGCTGGGGATATGTAAATATACCCGGCGTTTTATTCGCTTATGCCAAAGAATTGAATTTAGACATGGAAGATATTGGCATACTGGCATCTGTCATTTGTGCCTATGAGAAAACCAGACCGCTGGCTCAAAACGGAGTTGAAGTCGGGCAGGTGCTCGAAGCATGTACTGCCTTATCAAGACAGAAATTATCCCGCAAACTAAACAGTCTGCATCAGGCAGGAATAATAAGTCTGGAGAATGGCAAGAAGAGCTTTGCTGAGAAAGAAGTATCACTGCAGCCATTAGTTATTAAATTGGAGAGTCTTATCGTCAGAGATCATCCTCGTTTGTCTGATAAAACAAATAGCGAAAAAACCAAAAAGCAGCAAATAGAAAAACTTGAAGATATGCTGGATGAATACAGGTACAAGATAGAGCAGCTGGAGTTAAGGCTGGAAGACAACAACCATCATCAGTCATCCAACAAATCGCTTCCAGTGCCGATAAAAAATGATGATAGTTTTAGACGGGTGGCTGATTTTGTTGCCCGTAAAACCGGCAATCTGCTGAGTGTTAAGATGTCCAACGAATTAAGGGTATGGTTAGATGAAATGGCCTTTTCGCCTGAATTTTTGCTGGTAATGCTGGAGCTGTGTTTTGAGAGGAAGATTGTGAATCCCGCAGATATATCGAAGATTGCGAGGGATCTTAAAGAGTATTCTATTAACAGTCTGGACGGTCTGGAAATGTATTTTAAGAACTACGTGGATACCGGTAAAAACATTTCGTTGAAAACCCGAAGGTTTGACCCGGACATCGTAGAATTTGGAAATTATACTGGTATTGATATGAATGCAGAAGCCAGACGCAAAATTTATTACAAATGGAGATATGACTGGGGATTTTCTCATGCTATGATTATGAAAGCCGGTGAAGTCATGTGTCAACGCACCAAAAACGGGGGACTGGAATACATGGATAGTGTTTTAAATAATTGGATGGCCAAAGAAATCCGCCAAGTTCAGGAAGCCGATAAAGAAGTAAAAGAATTTAAGGATAGGAAGCGCTCCGACAAGAAAATATCTAGCGTTAACCAGCCTAAGAGCTCTGCTGTTACCGGGGATGAATACGAAATATTTGTTCCTCCAGTAAAAAAATAGTCCAATATTATGGGATAATACAGTAAAATAAGTATAGGTGTGTGCGGAACAGGCTAATAGTAGATAGCGGAGGATTATGTTCTCCGCTATCTAGTTATATATTAAAAGGCGCTGTACAGGCTCGATTACGAAGAGGCCGTTAGATATTAGAGTTGGATGGTGATTATTTTGAATGTCAACTATCAATCGGCACTGCCGGATGATTTATTAATGGATATGGAGAGTGAAAGAAGGGTTCTGTCTTCCATGCTCCATTCTGAGGATGCATGTATTGAAGCTTACCATTGTATGCAGACCACTGATTTCTATGCACCTAAGCACGCCACCATCTTTGACCTGCTTTGTTCCTTATTCGAAAGAGAGATCCGGCCCACTTATGTGGAAGTATTAAAAGAAGCTCATAGTCTGGGGATGCTGAATAATCCACGGGATATAGAGGAAATAAAATACATAGCTGAACACTATATTGATGATGAAAATATCAAGTATTGGATAAAAAGAGTAAAAGACAAAGCAAAAATCAGGAGATTTGTTGATTTCCTGAAAAACAACTACCAGATCTTAAAAGAAAGACAGGAGCAGGATATTGAACAGCTGTTAATGAAGGCTGAAGACCATCTGACCAACCTGACCGCTCTGGAAATAGATGATAAGATAGATACCCCTGAAGATATGGCCAATCTAGGTTACGATGAAGTGGAAAGACGTTTTATTAGATACCAGGAGATACAGCTGAAGCATAAAGGGGTTATACCTCTGGATGGCCTGGCTACTGGTTTTGATAACCTGGATCATATTACTCTGGGGTATAAAGCGGGAGATTTGATAATACTGGGTGCGCAAACCGGGCATGGAAAGACTGCCTTTGCACTGCACACAGCCAGATCAATAGCTGTTAACTATGGTAAAAACATACTATATTTAAATACTGAAATGAGCCGGGAGCAGATTGCCCTGAGGTGGGCTTCGATACTATCTGAAATAGAACATGACCGGATTCGGATGGGGGATATAAGCCAGAATGAATTGTCTATGATTCTGAATGGATATTCAAAATTAAGAACCAGCGGTTTCTATTCCTATCCCTGTCCCAACCTTACCCCGGAAAAAACCATTTCTATTGCTCGTAAATTCAGAGCCCAAAAAAATATTGATATGATGATTGTCGATTATGTAGGACGAATGGAAAAACAGGATCCTAAACTTCAGGAATGGCAGATACTGGAACAAATAATCAAGACTCAGAAACTGCTGGCCCAAAACCTCAAAATTGCTGTTATGGTACTGGTGCAGCTAAATCCTGACGGTAGTCTGCAGGGTGCTAAAAGGATGAAGAATGAATGCGACCTGATGTTAAAACTGAGTCCATTTTCCAAGGAAGAACTGGAAGAAAACGAAGAACTGAATAAATATGCCCGCAAGCCCAACTACTACATATACATTGAAAAGAACCGGGATGGACGCAGCGGGGTTAGAATTCCTATAAACTTTGATCTCCAAAAGCAAACTATGAAAGATGCCGAAAGGGTTGCAAATTAATGCCTTCCCAAGATTTTGAGATAAAAAAGTTATATGATGGAATAGCCAACCTTATTATAGATCTAGAAAGAAGAGGCAGGATTTCCGTTGAGGAAATGAATTTTCTCTTGGATTTGCTAGAACTGGTTTTTATAGAGAAAGATCAGCGGGATTTTATTGACATATTAAAACACTGGAATCCGGGTCAGGGGGATGAAGAGATAGACCAGATTATAAAAGCTACTTTATTGACCAATGATCTGAAGGATTTTCTTTCCTCAGATGAAAATCAGGAGATGATTGGTGATTTGATAAATGAGAAGTATAAACAATGAGGTAAGATAAACGGGCTTTTCTAAGGAGGCATAGCAGTTATGAATCATCTATGGTTTTATGAGCAGCACACCCCGGGATATGGTGTGCATTGGAGAGTAAATAAGGTGCTGCACGCTGAGAAAACTGAATATCAGGAACTGGCGATTATTGATACAGTAGAATGCGGCAAAACTTTGGTTCTGGATGGGAATATTCAAGTCAGTGAAATGGATGAATTTATTTACCATGAAATGATTGCTCATACGGCAATGAATTCTCATCCTCAGCCAGAGAAGGTTTTGATTATTGGCGGAGGAGATGGAGGGACCGCCAGAGAGGTGCTAAAGCATGATACAGTGCAGCAGGTTGATCTGGTAGAGATTGATCACCGGGTAGTAGAAAACAGTAAAATCTATCTCCCTTCTATGGCTTGCTCTTTTGATGATCCCAGGCTTAACCTGCATATAGAAGACGGTATACAGTATGTGCAGGATGCCAGAGAATATTACGACATGGTAATAATAGATTCATCCGATCCCATAGGGCCAGCTGTTCAGTTATACAGCAGGGAATTCTATCGAAATGTATATAATCGGCTGAATAATGATGGTATGATTGCAGTGCAGTCTGAATCGCCAATATTTTATCAGGATATTTTTGTTAATGTTTTTGAGAATTTAAGTTCAGTTTTTGATACCGTAAAGGTCTGCCTGGCTCCTATAATGACCTATACAGCAGGCCCATGGTCATTTACGGTGGGAAGCAAAAAATGGGACCCGGAAAGAATTGCTGGTGACAAAAGGCAGATAAATGGTTTAAAATATTATAATGAACATGTGCATAAAGGCGCATTCATCTTACCTCAGTTCATAAAGGAAATGTTGGGGTAGTACGGTAGTATATCATACATTAAATTAATTGTTGGTGGTACGGGAGGATGGTAAAATTGTTATTCGCTAAGATTGCTATGCTGGTGTCTTTTTTTGCGGTGATCGTCGGTCTGAGCTTGTACAGTCGCAGTAAAACTAACACCGTGAATGATTTTGTGGTTGGAAACCGGTCCGTTGGACCCTGGATGTCAGCGTTTTCTTATGGCACTACATATTTTTCAGCCGTTCTTTTAATCGGTTTTGCTGGTAAAGTAGGATGGGGATACGGAATATCCGCCCTGCTTATAGCACTGGGCAACAGCATTATCGGTACCTACCTGGCCTGGCGTATCCTGGGTAAAAAGACGCGGGAAATGACCAGCAGGCTCAATGTCCTGACTATGCCTTCCTTTCTTGAAAAGAGATATGACTCTTCGAGTATGAGAATTGTTTCCAGTATAATAATATTTGTATTTTTTGTTCCTTATGCTGCTTCGGTATTTATGGGATTAAGCTATTTGTTTGAACAGATATTTGGTATACCTTATGTTCTAGCTCTGGCCATAATGGCCTTGTTGGCAGGATTGTATCTGGTCCTGGGAGGTTATATGGCGGTTGCTCTGGTAGATTTTGTGCAGGGCTTGATAATGATACTCGGAGTAGTCTTAATGGTATATTTTGTGGTGGGGCATGAAATAGTCAATGGCTTTGTCAATGGATTCACCTCATTGAGAACCATTGATCCAGGGCTGATAATACCTTCATCAGCAGTAAGCTGGGTAGGCCTGATATCACTTATTATTTTAACCAGTCTCGGTACCTGGGGTTTACCCCAGATGGTTCAGAAGTTTTATGGTATCAAAAACGAGCAGGTTATACCAGTAGCCACTTGGGTATCAACGATATTTTCTTTGCTAATAACCATGGGCGCATATTATGTGGGATCTACCGGCCATTTATTTTTTGCCGAATTGCCAATTTTTAATGGTGCTCCTACACCCGATTTGATCATGCCAACTATCATAGGCCAAACCCTTCCTCCGCTGGTTGGAGCTTTAATATTGATTTTGGTGTTGTCTGCATCCATGTCAACTTTATCGTCGCTCGTTTTAACCGCCAGTTCTTCCGTGAGTATCGATCTGATAAGAGGGACGGTGAAAAAGGATATCAGCGAAAAAACTACCATGAACCTTATGCGGGTTTTATGTATAGCTTTTATAGCCTTCTGCCTGTATGTAGCATTGAATCCGCCCGGCATAATCTTAACCCTGATGGCTCTCTCCTGGGGTGCGGTAGCAGGTTCGTTTCTAGCCCCTTATCTTTATGGCTTGTTCTGGCCGGATACTACCCGGATCGGAGCCTGGGCCGGGATGATAAGCGGGCTTTTGATAGCGGTGGGTGGATATATAGTTATTAATACCAGTCCTTCATTTATCAGCAGTGATATTATGGACTTGTTTATAAAATGGGGTACTCCATTCTTTGGATCACTGGCTATGATCATACCACTGGTGGTAGTACCGCTGATAAGCATGATTACCAGATCCTATACGGCGGATCACATTAATCGGGTATATAATGAGAGCGAATCTATTGTTGCTTAGTCTGGAATTATTGACGGCAAAAATTAAAGCGGTTTAAGGATAGAAAACAGGATAGGAGCGAATAATATGGCGGTCTGGAATAAAGAAGCTGAATGTATGCCCCGTGATAAAATGGAAGAACTGCAGCTGCAGAGATTAAAGGAAACTCTGGAGTATGTTTATGAACATTCGCCGCTGTACCGCAGCAAATACGATACGGTAGGTTTTAAACCAGGAGATTTAACAAAACTAGAAGACCTTCAAAAACTGCCATTTACCAGTAAAGAAGACTTTAGAGCCAACTATCCCTTTGGGATGTTTGCAGCTCCTATGGAAAAAGTGATCAGGCTGCACGCATCCTCGGGCACCACGGGAAAACTGACAGTAGTTGGGTTGACTCGCAAAGATATGGACATATGGACAGAACTTCTGGCCCGAATGATAAGCATGACCGGGGTGGACTCTTCCGACGTTACCCAAATTGCCTTTGGCTATGGTCTGTTTACCGGTGCCCATGGACTGCAGTACGGCATGGAAAGAGTCGGCGCTACGGTAATACCTATATCCGGAGGGAATTCTGAGAAGCAGCTGATGGTTATGAAAGACTTTGGCACTACCACCCTGGTAAGTACTCCCACCTATGCCCTGCATCTAGGCGAAGTAGCACTCAATATGGGCATCAATCCAAGGAGGGACCTTAAAGTAAGGGTTGGGCTGTTTGGAGGAGAAGCATTTTCTGAAGAATATCGTAAACAGATTGAAGAAGTATGGGGAATGCTGGCTACTGATAATTATGGGCTCAGTGAAGCCGGCGGGCCTGGATTTGCTGGAGAGTGTCATTTGATAAACGGACAGCATATAGCAGAAGATTACTATATTACTGAAATAATAAATCCTGAAACTATGCAGCCGGCTGCTCCAGGTGAAAAAGGGGAGGTAGTCATAACCACCCTGTGCCGGGAAGCAATTCCAGTTATAAGATACCGGAGCAAAGACATTAGCTCGATAACTTATGAACCGTGTGAATGCGGGAGGACTACTGCCCGTTTAAGCAAGATAACTGGCCGCACCGATGATATGATGGTTATCCGGGGGGTGAATGTATTCCCATCTCAGATTGAGAGCGTGCTTATGAATATAGAAGGATTATCACCCCATTATCAAATTATTCGATATAACAAGGGCTATCTGGAAGATATTGAAATACAGGTAGAGGTATCAGAGAAAATATTCTCCGACAATTATGCGGAAATAGAGGCTATTGAGCGTCGTCTCAGTCAGCAATTATATAAAACCCTATCCCTGAATCCAAAACTCAAATTTGTGGAACCATTCAGCATAGAAAGAAGTGCGGGCAAAGCTAAAAGAGTGATAGATTTACGCAACCAGGAAAAGCAGGAGGGATAATACATGAGCGATATTATTAAAAAACAGGCCAGAGATGAAATATTTAGTTTAAAACCCTATACCCCGGGAAAACCAGTGGAAGAAGTCAAGAGAGAATTGGGATTGGAAGATATAATAAAATTGGCATCTAACGAAAATCCCCTGGGGCCATCACCTCGGGCCTTGGATGCACTTAGGAAGTCGTTAGATACCATTCATTTTTATCCAGATAGCAATAATTTTTACCTCAAGCAAAAATTGATTTCGTTTTTAGGCATTGAAGATAATCAGCTGCTGGTTGGAAATGGCTCTGATGAATTATTGAAATTGTTGGTGGAGACTTTTATTAACCGCGGAGACGAAGTTATATTTGCATCCCCTTCTTTTTCAGAATATGAATTTACTGCCACCATTATGGGAGCTAAATGTATTGCGGTTCCCCTGATTGATTTCAAGCATGATTTGCCGGCTATGGCAGATGCCATTACCGATAAAACAAAGATAATTTATCTATGTAATCCTAATAACCCCACCGGGACGGCAGTCAGCAAAGCAGAGACAGATGAATTCATGACCCGGGTGCCGGAAGATGTTATAGTACTATTTGACGAAGCTTACTTTGAATACGTTGAAAACCCAGATTTCCCCAATGGTTTGGAATATCTCAAGCAGGGCAGAAATGTTATAGTTTCACGCACTTTTTCCAAAATATATGGTCTGGCCGGGCTGCGCATAGGTTATATGGTTACTACCCCGGATATTGTAGCCGCGGTAGAGAGAGTCACCGAGCCCTTCAATGTCAATCTCCTGGCCCAAATTGCTGCTCTGGCTGCAATAGATGATATAGACCACGTTGAGGCCAGTAAGAAAATGAATTCTGCCGGCAAAACCTATCTGTATGCAGAGTTTGAAAAAATGGGTCTAAAATATGTGCCTACAGAAGCAAATTTTATCTTTGTTGATACCGGTAAAGATTGTCAGGAAGTATTTAAAAAACTGATGTCCAAAGGTGTTATTGTACGAACCGGAGATATTTTCGGATATCCCACCTACATTCGGGTGACCATTGGTAATCCAGGTGAGAATAAGCGTTTTATCACAACTCTGCAGGAGATTTTGGAGGCGTAAACCAATGGATTCCAGGTTACTTGCTGCAGCTCACTATGCTCAGCCTGATGCAAGAGCGGTATTACTCCAGGCTTTCATTAATAATTTTAATGATACTGTTGAACAACCATTATACATTTGTATTGGTTCAGACCGCCATCTGCTGGACTGCCTGGGGCCCTTGACAGGAACCATGCTTCAGGAACAGAGTTCAGAGCTGCTGGTATTTGGTACTCTGCAGGAACCATGGCATGCTGGCAATCTCAGCGCCAAGCTAAGAGAACTAAGAGCTAGATATCCTTATCGGCCTGCCGTGGCTATTGATGCGTCTATAGGAGATAGTGAACCTCCGGGGCTGATTAAATTAAAGACTGGCCCAATTAAACCAGGCAAGGCAGTACAAAAAAATCTGCCTAAAGTAGGCGATTTTGCCATAACCGGGTTAGTAGGAAATCGAGCCAATAGGACATCGCAATCTGCAACCGATATAATCAGTCTGGCTCATGTTTATAGTATGTCCAGAGTGATAAGTGATGCTATTATTGAGTTTGGTGCCAGGCACTAACTCATTAATTCATTTGGTAACTTTACAGAATAAGTTAATAATTAAATTTTCGCACCTGCCCCGCTAGCGAGTTTTATGCTTTGTCTTAGCAAGGAAGCCCTCAACAGGACTACAATTTGTGCTCGCTATGCTCGAAACAATACTGAAGGTAAGGCGCTTAACAGCGAGCATATAGCTGAATAGCAAGCATTGCATATGTAGGAAGTATTTCTCCATTTGCTAAGCTAAGACCGGCTGACGGCGGGACAAAGCATAATGCTCGCCAGTCCAAGTAGTTAATAGTGCCTGGCACCGTTTTTTAAGTTATTCCGTAAAGTTACCAGATGCGGGGACAAAAGGACCGTCCGAGACCACTGAAAAAGTCTCAAAACTTGCGCCAGGGTATGTATAAATATACTGGCGGCCATTGGCGAAGCATGGGTAACAACATCCTGCGAAGGCGATTAGCGGAAGGGGGCGAGCGGCACGGACGCCGCGAGAGCGCCGCTGAGCACGGATGCGAATTGGCGCTGTACCCCTGGAGGTAATCGACAAGCAGTTAATGTTGTCCATGCGCAGACTGGGAGCAAGTGTATTTATACATACCCGTTTACCCAAATAGCCTTTTTCAGTGGTCTCGGACCGTCCCCTTGTCCCCGGTGGAGGACTATTCCAATGCAGGTTTAAATAGCAACCATCAATCTTAGTGTATAATACGGCGACCTGTGTTATCATTCAAATATAAGTAAAGATGATTATACCAGGCACTGTTAATAGGGTCAGTGAACCTCTCATCCGTCTGGAAGAGAGGTTTTTATTTGATAACTGCTAAGGAGGAATACCATGAAACGACTGATGATTGGAAATGAAGCTATTGCCAGGGGTGCTTATGAAGCTGGTGCCACTGTGGCTGCTGCTTACCCTGGTACCCCGAGTACAGAAATAGTCAGCAGCTTCGCAGAATTTGATGATGTTTATGCTGAATGGTCTCCCAATGAAAAAGTTGCTCTGGAAGTCGGGATTGGTGCCTCGATTGGAGGAGCCCGGACCCTGGTAGCGATGAAACATGTAGGAGTAAACGTGGCCGCAGATCCTTTATACACCTTTGCCTACACCGGGGTAAATGGGGGGCTGGTTCTGATTTCGGCGGATGACCCCGGAATGCATTCCTCCCAGAATGAACAGGACAATCGAGGTTATGGAAGATTTGCTAAAATTCCAGTGCTTGAGCCATCGGACAGCCAGGAAGCCTTGGAGTTCTGTAAAATGGGCTTTGATATAAGTGAAAAGTTTGACACCCCGGTTATGTTACGAATAACTACCCGCCTGGCCCATTCACAGACCATGGTAGAAGTTGGATCAAAACAGGAATATGAGATTAAGGGTTACAAAAAGAATGCAGCTAAATATGTCATGCTTCCTGCTAATGCCCGGGCCCGGCATGTGGAAGTAGAAAAACGCATGCTAGAGCTAAAGGAATATGCGGAAAGCAGTGAGATAAACTGGGTGGAATTAGCTGATACCAGCATTGGTATTATCACCAGTGGGGTTCCTTATCAGTATGTAAAAGAAGCTATGCCTGGAGTATCTATACTCAAATTGGGCATGGTAAATCCGCTGCCAGAAACATTAATAAAGGAATTTGCCCAAAAGGTTGATCGACTGTTAATTATAGAAGAACTTGAACCGGTGATTGAAGACCAGATCAAATCCTGGGGCATCCAGGTTGAAGGAAAGGAATTATTTTCTCTTTTAGGGGAATACAGCCCGGAATTAATAGAAAAAGTTTTAAAGGGTGTCAATAATGAGGACAGGTATGGATTAGTAAAGGAAATACCAGGTCGGCCTCCTCTGCTTTGCCCTGGGTGTCCGCATCGGGGAGTATTTTATACCTTGAGAAAGATGCGTTTAATGGTAGCTGGTGATATCGGATGCTATACCTTGGGAGCTCTGAGCCCCCTGGATGGGATGGATACCACCATATGTATGGGGGCCAGCATTGGCACAGCCATGGGCATGGAGAAGGCCCGGGGTGAAGAATTTGCAGAAAAAATGGTAGCTGTAATAGGGGATTCTACATTTGTTCATTCCGGAATTACCCCTTTGATAGATATTGTATATAATCAGGGAACTTCTACAGTGCTAATACTGGACAACGATACCACCGCAATGACCGGGCATCAGGAACATCCTGCTACCGGAAAAACCATTACCAACCAACCGACCAGAAAGTTGGATCTAGTTGCATTAGTGAAATCTATCGGTATAGAGAACGTACAGGTAGTTGACCCGCTGAAATTGGATGAATTACAGAATGCGCTAAAGGAAGAACTGGCCAGACGTGAACCGTCAGTAATCATAGCTAAACGTCCCTGTGCCTTAATAGAAACGAAACCGTCCGGAGTCAAATATTATGTAGACCCGGAACTCTGCACAGGGTGTAAAATATGCATTAGAATCGGCTGTACTGGAATCAATTTCCTGGATGAGGAGAGGATTGCAGTTATGAATGATAACAACTGCGCAGGCTGCGGTCTCTGTCCACAAATATGTAAATTCGATGCTATAAAGGTATTGGAGGTATAAGTGATGAGTAAACAGGTAACTGATATTCTAATAGTAGGAGTAGGTGGACAGGGCACACTGTTGACCAGTCGAATACTCGCCGATGTAGCTGTGCAGATGGGATATGATGTTAAGGTATCCGAAGTTCACGGAATGGCTCAGCGGGGTGGAAGTGTGGTGACTCAGGTGAGATATGGAAAAAAAGTATATTCTCCCATAATAAAAAAGGGAGATGCGGATATACTGCTGGCTTTTGAAAAACTGGAAGCAGCCCGCTGGTTGGATTATTTAAAGCCGGATGGAATGGTCATAATCAACGACGAAAGGGTTGATCCTCTGCCGGTCATGAGCGGCAAAGTAAAGTATCCTGAAGATATAGTTGATAGAATACAAAACCTGGTCCCCAATACTCGTTTGATCAATGCCACTGAAATAGCCAGACAATGTGGGAATACCAGAGCTGCTAACGTGGTGCTGGTTGGTGTCCTTGCAGCAGTAGCCAGTTTACCGGTACAGGAGATGAAAAATGCCATCCAGACACTGGTTCCGGAAAAAGCCATCGAGATAAACCTGAAAGCCTTCGAAGAGGGCATGGGGGTTATTGCTAGCTAAATAGGAGCAGGACAGACCATTTATCCTTGCTCAACTCCTTCCGGGAAGTGTACGGGTTTGCAACGGTGGGTTGAAACTGCTCAGTAGTTTCAACCTTAAACTTTGGAGCCAGCGAACCCAAATGATAGTGCTCGCAGAGTGCTTCCGATGCTTAAAGCGACCATAGATCGCCTAAGGCAATCAATAATCCGGTGAACTCCGGGTGTTCCATCAGGTCTTCGTCCATTCCGGCAGCCACTAGGGCGTAAACGCCATTCTGCAGGGAAAAACATTCAAGGGTTTTTTCCTGGGGATTTACAAGCCAATAGTGTTGCACCTGACCTTCCTGGTAAATCCTAAGCTTTTGCAGACGATCCTTGCGGACGCTGGAAGGAGACAAAACCTCCACTATCAGTGTGGGCGGCCCATCAATTCTGGCATCCTTCACGATAAGTTTTTGTTCTCCGGATACATAGAACAGATCCGGTTGAACTACGGTAATATCATGGAAGGTAACATCCAAGGGTGCGTCGAAAACTTCACCATCGGGATCTACCTTCCAAAAATAATCTTCCAAGATCCTCTGGAGTCTGCGGGAAACCCGCTGATGCATAACATTTGGTGAAGGTTCTTTGATTAATATTCCGTCCAGGATTTCAAAACGATAGCCTGATTCTTCCGGCAATAACAGATAATCCTGATAAGTGAGTTTTTTGTTACTATCTTGTTCCTTATACTCCACTACGTTTTCCTGCACAGTTGGGTCAGTTAATGATCGCATAACATCAGCCAACTTATAACGATAATTCTTGCTTCCTAATACTATATAAGGTATTTTATTCTCTCTGGTGTATCTCCAGATGGTTTCCACTGATAGATCCAGAGCTTCGGCCAAAACCTGGGCAGTAATAAGTTCCTTATTATCTGACACAGAATCACCTCCACTTAAATTATAAATGGGGAATAAAATAAAAACAAGCAAAAACAACCATACACAACTAATGCTAACTGTATGGTTGGGTGACACGAAATCTACTATACCTCAAGCCGTTAGACACAGCCATGTTGCTATCCTGAGGGATTAGTACTGGTTGAGGAAGTAAAGCGCTGCTTAACTGAAGCTTATGATACTTCCATGAACAGGAAGTTAAAATAGTATAATATAATGATAATGAATAAACCCGGCAAAAACATATGGTTGCCCGGATTATTGCGGCGAGAACTATACGAAAACATTGGGAATAATAGAATGAGCGCAAACAGGCATTTGCTGGCATAATTAGCAGTAGGAGGATTCAGTCTTTGCAGTGTTTAATAACAGGCATTACTCATAAAGGTGAAGGTGTGGCCAAAATAGATGGACAGGCTACCTTTATTCCGCTGGCTATTCCAGGTGAGACAGTGGAGATAACAATTGTTGAGAGGAAGAAAAATTATCAGCGTGCCCGTCTGGAAGAGGTAATAAACCCTTCTCCGGATAGGGCTGTTCCTGCTTGCCCGTATTTTCCGGAATGCGGCGGTTGTGCCTATCAACACATCAACTATGGCAGGCAATTACAGCTGAAAAGGGAAGTGGTGCAGAATAGCCTGCAGCGTATCGGCAACCTGGAGGTGGAAGTGAATCCGGTGATGGGCATGGAACACCCCTGGCATTACCGAAATAAAGTAGAATGGCATACCGGCCTGGAATCCGGGCAGCCCAGATTGGGCTATTACCGTCAGGACAGCCACCGGCTTATCAGCATAGACAAGTGCCGGTTGATCAGCCGGGAAATGCAGGAATACAGCCGTTACATAAAAGATCATCTGCAAGAAGTGAATGTTCCGGAGGGCTGCGAAGTTATCGTGCGTCAGTCAACCAGCAACGGAGAAATAATGATAGTTTTCGCAGGCCCGGGCAGCAGCGGCATACAGTTTGCTCCGATACTTAAGGACATGGAAGCTGCTGCCGTATATAGCGTGGATCAAGGCATAACCCGCCTTCATTACGGCAGCCAGACCCTCAACGAGACTGTAGGAGGCCTGGAGTTGGAGATAGCTCCGCTGGCCTTTTTTCAGGTTAATCATCTGCAGATGGAGAAGATGCTGGAGATTATTAGAGAATATGCCCGCCTGAATCCGGATGATACAATACTTGATGCCTATTGCGGCACCGGAACCATCGCCCTGGCCTTGGCCAGCTCAGTGCGCCGGGCAGTAGGGGTGGAAAGCTTTAAGGACTCGATAAAAAATGCCAAAAGAAATGCCTACCATAACAGTATTACCAACTGCAAGTTTATCAAAGGAGCCTGTGAAAAAATCGTGCCGGAGCTGGAAGAGAGTTTCGACGTGGTCATCCTGGACCCACCCCGGGCAGGATGCAAATCCCAATTAATCCAGGCAATAATTAACAAATCCCCCCGCAGCATAATCTATGTATCCTGCAACCCTGCAACTCTGGCCCGCGATCTGGCTCTGCTGGCGAAAGCGAATTATGTAGTAACCAAGGTTCAGCCTATTGATATGTTTCCGCAGACGAGCCACGTTGAGACGGTGGTTCGGCTCGATCGGGAACAAACCACAAAATAATGTGTATAGCCTATAATAGGGCACATTGTGGTGCTATATGTTCCCCCAGACATCGAGGGTTGAGTGTGGGTAGATTGTCAAGATAAGAAAAATAAATTAATTTATTACCTTACGATTCTAAAAATAAATTTAATAGCAAGCTTGAACTGAGAGGAAGCGAAAACGACTGGAACATACAATTATTGAATCAAAGCAAGAATTGAAGGGAGTTCACAATATATCCCTCATATTAGAGATATGGAAGACTGATTAACCGCCGGGGGTTCTATGGAGGTATAGCCTATGGCAAGACGAATTTGTCCGCGATGCGGGTCACGGAATACAGCGATTATATTGAGGGGTATGCCCGTGTGGAGTCTTGAGTTGCAAGAAAAAATGGCTAAAGGTGAAGTCGTGGTTGGAGGGTGCTGCATCACTGATTGCGATCCCACCCATCACTGCAACAAATGCAAAATAGACTTTAATAGACCAACAGGCGAAATGGAAATGCGGGTAAAGCAAGTTCATTTTTCGCCTGGCGGATACCATGGGGGGTATCAAGACTTGACAATCATAAAAACAGGACTTGCGATTGTTGCTCGGTACTATCCGCCTTATGGTAATCCGGAATTAGTAGAGTACGAAAAAGAGCTTTCTTTTAACGAGTGGATGAATTTTCTGCATGACTTATTTCGCTGCTACATCACCGACTGGAAGCAGGAATATGTTGATAAAAATGTCCTTGACGGAACCCAATGGGAACTAACTATTGACTTTGATGAGGGCATGAAGCTAAGAAGGTATGGCAGCAATGATTATCCACCACACTGGAAAAAGATGCTGGCTGTTTTTAAAAAATATGAGATATTGGGCTAAACATAAATCTTAATACAATTTAATCTTTGTTTTTTAGAAAAATCAAATAATCATTTTCCATATCCTATCCTTATGGGCGTCATACCAATCATTTTGTCTAAGGTTTAATAATTGGCTGATAAGTTTATTTCTGCCAAGGCTTATAATGGGGTATTATTTTTTCAAAGGAGATTTTGCCATGATGAAGTTTTTCAAGCGGTTTCAAGACTTAGGAATCGAAGGTGATAAAGCAAAATATTATGACCAAATGACTCGTGAACATCGCATTGGCGAGATGCGGGAACAAGCAAATGAGGTAAACAAGTATATTAAAGACGGAGATTCCGTTCTTGAAATAGCCCCAGGTGCGGGCTATCTTTCAATTGAACTATCTAAACTTGGGAATTATAAAATAACAGGAATGGATATAAGTAATGATCTCGTAGAAATTTGTACCAAAAACGCCATGGAGGCGAGCGTTCAAATCGATTTCCTACAAGGAAATGTATCTAATATGCCCTTTCAATCAGATACATTTAATTTTATTCTTTGTGTTCTCGCCTTTAAAAATTTCAAAGAGCCACTTAAGGCATTGGAAGAGATGCACAGGGTATTGAAGTTGGGTGGCACAGTTCTGATTATGGACTTAAACAGAAAAGCCTCAATGAAAGCAACCAAAAAAGTTGCAGAAAATATGGGGTTAAAGGGGATGGCGGCATACTTTGCTGGATTAATACAAAGAAGTGGTTCTTACACCAGAAATGAATTTGAAACCTTTATCTCTCAAACAGAATTTAATGAATTCACAATAAAAGAAACTAACATGGGGTTCTCTATATACTTACATAAATAGTATAAAGTATATAATTATCTAGTAATGATCCAGCGATATGATAGCCTTGAAGCGTTTAAACGGCTCGGCATCGAGCAATTCTGATTGTGTGATAAATTCAAATAGGGGACAAGTATGCCAAAAGCACGAAAGATGCTCAGCGACTGGAAAGCACCGTATATTCAGCCGCTTATGAAATTCATTGAAACGCAGAGCAAGTCAACGCTTGCGCATTGGGCGGTTGATTATGTCGAGCGTGTTATTTTGCCGCTCTGGAATAAGTATTACCCATACGATCAGCGTCCACAAAATGCGCTGAACGCCGCTCGGGAGTGGTTATCGGGAGCAATAAAACTACCCCCAGCCAAAAAAGTAATCCTTGATTGCCATGCGGCCGCGCGCGAAGCAGACGGGAATTCTGTTGCGCAAACCGCCGCAAGGGCGATCGGTCAATGCGCATCCACCATCCATTCAGCACGGCATTGTATCGGGCTTGCCTTTAACAAGGATTTCATAGGAAATACTGTATCGGATGTTTGCCGCGAGGTGAAAACTGTACCCATATGGCTACTAAGTGTGACCTTCTGGGCAAAGGGCTGGTTCGTTTTTGTTTTGAATGCGAAAGCTTCCCGTGCAATCGGCTGAAATCTCTTGATAAGCGTTACCGCACCAAATACCATTTAAGCATGATCGAAAACCTAAAGTATATCGAGGAAAATGGCATAGATAGGTTCTTGGAGAATGAAGAAATAAAGTGGCGCTGTTCAGAATGCGATGACATTATATGTTGTCACAATGGGTTGTGTCTTAATTGCAGTCTCGACAAATTGCTACAGAATAAAAAATATCGCTGGAATGAGGAGTAGATCCATACGCTTAAAATTAATTACCATGCGGGTGATACGATGACAATATAGAGAATGCCCTACGCGGATTGTGTTTGAGCGACATGGTTGACATGTTCTACCTAACATCATTTTCAGATAAACAGCCAAAGCCAGAACAAGGTTGTTGAGCTTTTCGGGCAACCTTATTGAACCCCATGAACGTAACTGCACTACATATGTATGTATCTTCCCTGGAACGAGCCGCGTTGAGACAGTCGTGTTGATAGAGCGGAAATAAGGCTAAATCCATGCTTGGGGGCATAATAAATTTTAAAAAAAACCAGGCGAATAGTAAGTGGGGACGGTTTGAAGTGAATCAACTTATGGATTAAATGAGGGCTTTCGTATAAGGCTCTCATTTTTTATGAAACATCAGTAGTCTAATGCATTCATCCTAATAATTTGGAAATACTGATTAGGGATTAGAATGATTACTAAAATTATGTGTATTAATAACTTGATCAAATATCTTTCCGGATAATACCTTAAGGAGGTTGATCGATGTTTGCAGATAAAGACAGTTTTATGAATGACTTTTCCTTGAAATTCCTAAAGTTTCAAGGAAAGCCCGTAAGCGAAGGTACATCAAAAGAGTATTATGAAACTCTGGTTCGTTTAATTAAAGACAAAATAGGTATTAATTGGGCTGCAGCAAATGAACGACATTCTGGTTCCCAAAGTAAGCAGGTTTATTATTTTTCTATGGAATTCTTAATTGGAAGAATTTTAGAGTACTATCTGATTAATTTTGGGGTTCAAGATATAGTGCGTAGAGGTCTGGAACAGTTTGGTATATCTTTTGAAGATGTTATGAAACAGGAACCAGATGCCGGCTTGGGAAATGGAGGGTTAGGGAGACTGGCAGCTTGCTATCTGGACTCCATGGCTTTTCTGAAAATTCGCGGACACGGAAACGGGATTCGCTATAAATATGGACTTTTTGAGCAGAAACTAGTTGATGGATATCAGGTAGAAGTTCCGGATAATTGGTTGAAAAATGGCTATGCGTGGGAGGTAAGAAAACCAGAGAAAGCGGTTGTAGTCAAACTCAAAGGAAAAGTCAGAACAGAGATGACTAATGACAAATTGATTTTCATCCACGAGAACTATGATTCGGTACTTGCTGTTCCCTATGATATTCCGATTACTGGTTTTGATAACAGCTTTATAATAAACAATCTGCGGATATGGAGTGCAGAACCACTGACGGATGAAATTGATCTGGTATCCTTTAACCGTGGCGATTATTCCAAGGCTATAAAGTATAAAACTGAAGTCGAAGCGATCTCCAATATTCTTTATCCGGAGAGCAGCAGTTTAGCCGGAAAAGAACTTCGTTTAAAGCAAGAGTATTTCTTTGTTGCTGCCGGAGTGGGCAGTATAGTTCGTTCTTTTAAGAAAAGAAACTATTCCTTTAAAGACTTTACAAATAAGATTGCTATTCATATTAATGATACCCACCCTGCCCTTTGTGTTCCTGAATTAATGAGAATATTGATTGATGAAGAGGGGCTGGGTTGGGACGAAGCCTGGAATATTACGGTGAATACCTGTTCCTTTACTAATCATACGGTTTTACCTGAAGCTTTGGAGTACTGGGATGTGGACTTGTTTTATTATATTCTGCCGCGGATTTATATGATTATTGAGGAGATTGATCAACGGTTTAGAATGGAGATTAATAGAAGATTCACTGATAATAAGGATTTAGCCAATAGAATAGCAATAATTCGTGATGGAACAATAGATATGGCTAGTTTGGCGATAATAGGAAGTAATTCTGTAAACGGAGTTTCGAAACAGCATTCGGAGATCCTAAAAAGTCATCTTTTTAGCCATTTTTACAGGATATATCCGGTCAAATTTACCAATGTAACCAACGGCATTAGTTACAGGAGATTTTTATTGAAGGCAAATCCGGACTTGTCGCAATTAATTAGCAGTGTTATAGGGGAACATTGGAAGTACGATGCTAATGAACTTGAAAAATTGTTAATCTACAAAAATAATGATGAGTTTTTAAAACAGTTAGAAAATATTCGTTATCAAAATAAATCTAGATTAGCAAAATATATTTATGAACAACAAGGTATTGCTGTTGATCCTAATTCCATTTTTGATATTCAGGTTAAGAGATTTCATGGTTATAAGAGACAGCTAATGAATATTCTGCGAATTATGGATCTTTACAATCAATTGAAGGAACATCGAGAACTGCGAATCAATCCCTTTACCTTTATTTTTGGGGGAAAAGCGTCACCCGGGTACCATTTTGCAAAAGCGGTTATTAAATTGATTAATTCCGCGGCTGGGATTATTAATGAAGACAAGGATTTGAATGGGTTAATAAAAGTTGTTTTTCTTAGGGAATTCAACGTTTCAAAGGGAGAACTCGTTTATCCCGCATGTGATATTAGTGAACAAATTTCAACGGCCAGCCGGGAAGCCTCCGGAACCGGCAACATGAAATTTATGATAAATGGGGCAATTACTCTGGGAACACTTGACGGAGCAAACGTTGAAATAAGAAATGCGGTAGGAGATGAAAATATCGAAATCTTTGGCCTTACATCGGAAGAAGTTTTGGAGTATTACAACCACGGCGGCTATAATCCCTGGGATGAATACTATGAAAAACCCCGGTTGAAGAAGGTTATAGATCAAATGGTTAATGGGTTCTTTGTAAAAGAAAACGGGGATTTTAGAATTTTGCACGATTCATTATTACGGGATAATGATCAGTTTTTTGTATTAAGGGATTTTTCTTCTTATAACGAGGCTTGGTACCGGTTAAACCAAAAGTACAATAATAAAAAAGAATGGTTTGGTTCGGCTCTGACCAATATCGCTAAAGCCGGTATATTTTCCAGCGATAGATCAATCAGAGATTATTCCGATAACATCTGGAAAATAAAATACAGAAAAGTATAGGCTTAGTATTATAAAAAAAGGAGATGCAGTTTGATGAAAGTCTTATTTTGTATTTCGGAAGCATATCCTTTCGGGAAAACCGGAGGCTTAGGAGAGGTTGGAGGTAGTCTTCCTGCTGCGCTTAACGGCAGAAAAACCAATGTTCGGGTTGTTATGCCCAAATATGGGTCAATTCCAAGTGATGTTTTAGAAAAGGCAAGGCTTATTGCTGCATTTAGGGTTCAGATGGGTTGGAGAAACCAGTACTGCGGGCTGGAAGAACTTGTGCACAACGGAATTCATTATTATTTAATAGATAATGAGTTTTATTTTAAACGCAATGAGTTATATGGGTATGGTGACGATGCGGAGCGCTTTGCTTTCTTCAGTAAGGCGGTTTTGGAAAGTTTGGTTTATATGGAGGGCTTCAAGCCCGACATTGTTCATTGTCATGACTGGCATACCGCCTTGATTCCCTATTTTATGAAAGTTATGTTTACAGACAATCCGCTTTATTATGGAATAAAAACCATATTTACAATTCATAACTTAAATTATCAGGGCGTTTTTCCCGAACACTTTTTTTATGACGTTCTCGGACTTGGAGAAAACCGCTATGCTTGGGAGATGATTGAGTACTCCGGCGGTGTTAATTTTATGAAGGCGGCAATTAAAACAGCGGATATCATAACAACGGTCAGCCCTACCTATGCGCAGGAAATAAAAAATTCATTTAATAACGAAACCCTGGAACAGTTGATTAGGGAGCGAAGTGATGAACTGTATGGAATCCTCAATGCGATTGATACCGAAAAATATAATCCCAAGCATGATCCATTAATTTTCACCAATTACCGGTCTTCGATAAGTAAAAAAGAACAAAACAAAATTCAACTCCAGGAGATACTGCATCTTCAGACCAACGGAAATATACCGCTTATAGCTTTTATATCACAGTTTGCCGATAAAAAAGGGCTTGACTTAATATTGGGTACTTTGGGTGAAATCCTGTCTCTGGATATCCAATTGGTTATTCTGGGAGTCGGAGATGAAAGACACGACCATATGCTTAATCATTTTGCGCAGGTATATGCAGACAAGGTGGCTGTAAAATATGTCTATGATGAAGGTATGGCCCATAAAATCTATGCCGCAGCTGATATTATGCTAGTGCCATCTCTTTTTGAACCTTGCGGATTATCACAGATGATTGGTATGCGTTATGGCGTTGTCCCCGTTGTACGGGAGACAGGGGGATTAAAAGATACAGTTATTCCTTATGATGAAAACCAAAGCGAGGGAAATGGATTTAGTTTTATACATTATAATACGGAAGAGTTTTTAATGGCCCTTCAGAAAGCGGTAAAAATCTATAGTGAAGATAAAAATGTATGGAAAGGTTTGGTGGAAAATGCCCGCAAAGGTGATTTTAGCTGGGATAAATCTGCAGCAAAATATAAAGAAATCTATGAAAATTTGATTATTTAAAGCTCAGGTTATTTAATCAAACCTTTTGATCAATAGCTTCTAAAACCATTGCAGTACGGCTGGGGGTGTATATTGTAAATCCCGGCTTATTGTTTCTTTCGTAAAGTTTTTGGGTATGATAAACGTAGTTCATGGCAATTCTGCCAAAACCTCCATACTCAGGTTCGTCAGTATTGAATATAACCTGATATAGACCGTGTTCTAATACAGGTAAGGCAAAATCCGGGAAAGATTTAGCCGGATTAAAATTAAATAAAAAAATCAGACCATTTTTTTCATAGGCTAAAACATTATTTTCTTCATCTATCCAAAGGTTAAATAAATCCTCAGCCTGCATTAACTGGTGATGTTTAACAAAACTAATCATATCCATATCAAATTTTGCCAGGTCTGAAAACAGAAGTTCCTGATTATCCATAAGGCTCCATCGTCTGCAGGCATATTTGAAACTCCAATTATTGGCCATTCTTGGAAAGTCAATCCATTCCGGGTGGCCGAATTCGTTGCCCATAAAATTTAAATACCCTTGACCTACAATGGTTAGAGTCAGAAACCTTATTAGTTTACTTAAAGCAATCGCCCTGGAGATAATCAGGTTTTGATCATCTTTCCTCATATGCCAGTACATTTCTTGATCAGCTAGTCTAAAAATTAAGGTCTTATCCCCGACAAGAGCTTGATCATGCGATTCTGCGTAACCAATAGTCTTTTCTTGGGGCCGGTGGCTGGTTAATTCATACCATATTTGGCGCATGCTCCATTCTTCGTCCTTACGTTCCTTAATTAGTTTAATCCAAAGATCGGGAACCCCCATAGACAGTCGGTAGTCAAAACCTATGCCCCCGTCAGCTACCGGTAAACACATACCTGGCATTCCGCTCATATCTTCGGCAATGGTAATAGCATTGGGACGTACTTCCCGAATCAAGTCATTCGCAAACTGCAGATAAGTAACCGCATCTAAATCAGTATCATAACTAAAGTACTTGCTGTAGTCTGTGAAGGCTGCTCCGAGACCCTGATGATGGTACAACATTGAGGTTACCCCGTCGAAGCGAAAACCATCAAAATGATACTCTTCAAGCCAAAATTTAATATTCGAAAGTAAAAAATGAAGTACTTCGTGTTTACCATAATCAAAAAGTTTAGTTCTCCATTCTGGATGGTTACCGCGGGAACCTTCATGGAAGAATTGATAATTAGTTCCATCAAAACAATTAATGCCTTCAATATAATTATCACAGGCATGAGAGTGAACGAGATCCATTAAAACAATTAGCTCCATGGAATGAGCAGTATCAACCAATTCCTTTAAATCGTCCGGTGTACCAAACCAAGAGGACGCCGCAAAGAAATTTGTTACTTGATAACCAAAAGAAGCATAGTAGGGATGCTGCATGATGGCCATTATTTGCAGGGCATTGTAGCCTGCTTTTTTAATTCTGGGGAGAATATTAGCTGTAAATTCCCTAAATGAACCAATATCTTCTTTCTCTTGTGCCATACCAATATGCAGCTCATAGATAAACAGCCCAGATGAATGGTCTGGGTTAAATTTCTGATCATGCCATCTGTACTCTTCCTCAGGCTCCCATATTTGCCCTGCAAAACCACAAGTAACAGGATTTTGTACTGTCCGCTTTATATAAAGGGGTAATCTGTCATTTTCCGTGCCGTTGGCTTTTATTCGGACTTTTACCAGGGATAAATGTTTTAGCGCGTTATTGTCATTCAAAAAGATTTCCCATATACCGTCTGCCTTCTTTTTTAATGGATGACTGCTTGGATTCCAGCCGTTAAAATCACCTAATAGAAAAAGTTCTTCTGCACCGGGGGCCCATTCGCGATAGAACCAACCATTTTCAACTTTATGAAAACCATAAAACAAGTGTCCATTTGCAAAAGCGTTAAAGTTTGAATGTCTGCCAAGCAAACCTTCTTTTTTTATATAATACCTGAACATTCGGTTTTGAAGATTCTCTGTGTATGGTTTTAGATAGGGATCAATCTCCAGTATCTTTAGCCTTAGCCTATCATCATTTAAAAGCCTATTTTGCATTGTGAATTACCCCAATTTCATAATAATTACTATTATTACCCGAAAAGGCCAAAGTATAACCAAAGGCACAGCGTATAAAAACTATAATTCTAGCTAATAATGACTAAGATAAATAAAAATGTAAGGGGTGAAATTAATATCTAAAGAGCTTCTTTAGATCATTTTTTATGAAAATCATGATGCTTACTTGGGAATACCCGCCAAGAAACGTGGGGGGCATTTCACCTCATGTTTATAACCTTTCTCAGGGAATTGCTGCTTTAGGACAGGAAGTACATGTTGTTACTTGCCGGGAAGGCCTGGCTTCTGCAGAAGAAAACGATTGCGGAGTTTATGTCCATAGAGTTTTCCCCGGCGACTTACAAACGGGGGATTTTACCAAATGGGTTATGCAGTTGAATTTTGCCCTCATTGAAGAAGCGATTAGGTTAATAGAAAAGCAGGGGAAATTTGATGTAATTCATGCACATGATTGGTTAAGTGCTTTTAGCGCCAAGGTATTAAAGTGCGCTTATCATATTCCATTGGTTTGCACCATTCATTCCACTGAACATGGAAGAAACAATGGTATAAAAACAGAAATGCAGCATTATATTTCGCAAGTCGAATGGCTGCTTTGCTATGAGTCATGGAAAATTATTGCTTGCAGTTACTCAATGAGACAGGAAATTAATGATGTATTTAATCCGGCTTGGGAAAAAATATGGGTTATACCGAACGGAGTTGAAGAGTTTCCAGAATTAAAATTTGATAAAGAAACTTTTAGAAATCACTATGCTTCTAAAAATGAAAAAATAGTATTATTCGTCGGAAGACACGTTTTTGAAAAAGGTTTACATATTCTCATAGATGCTGCCGGGGAAATTGCTAACCGGATGGGGAATGTAAAGTTCATTATCGTAGGAACCGGTCCTATATCGGATGAATTGAAATCTAAAGTTAGAAATTGCGGTATTGAGAATAAATTTATGTTCACAGGCTATGTTGATACAAATACCAAGAATAAACTTTACAAAATTGCTGATGTTGCAGTATTCCCTTCTTTATATGAACCTTTTGGGATTGTTGCACTTGAGGCAATGGCTGCCGGCTGCCCGGTGGTAGTTTCAGATGTAGGTGGTTTGGGCGAAATAATTCAACACAAGCAGAACGGATTAAAAGCGTATGCCGGGAATGCCAGTAGTCTTGCCGATAATATCATTGAACTGCTATCAAATGTTAATTTGGCTGATGAATTAAAGGCCAATGCCCTGCAGGTGGTTAAGGATAAATATTCATGGGATAAGATAGCTGAGCTTACTTGCAAAATGTACGAAGAAGTAAAAGCTGAGGCCAAGCAAACAGAATGGATATAGATAAAGCTTGTGTAAAACCAACAAAATAAATGACTCGGAGGGATGTAAATGAAGGGAGTTATAATGGCTGGAGGAGAAGGCACCAGGTTAAGACCGCTGACCAGTTGCATTCCTAAGCCCATGGTACCGATTGTTAATAGACCTATTATGGAACATATTATAAATTTATTAAAGGGACACAATATTGAAAAAATAGCCGTTACAATGTGCTACCTTCCCAACGTGATAACTGAATATTTTGGCTCAGGGGAATCCCTGGGGGTTGAATTAAAATACTATTTGGAGGAAGTACCGCTGGGTACAGGTGGAAGTGTTCTAAATGCCGAGGACTTCTTGACGGAAACGTTTGTAGTTATAAGCGGTGACGCTTTGACAGATATCGATTTGCAAAAGGCGATACTATTTCACAAGAATAAGGGAGCGCAAGCAACTCTCGTTTTAAAAAGGGAAGCTATCCCTCTTGAATTCGGTATAGTCATTATCGATGATAACGGAAAAATTGTTAAGTTTCTGGAAAAGCCCGGATGGGGGGAGGTTTTCAGCGATACCATTAATACTGGAATCTATATTCTCGAGCCAGAAGTTTTGAAATATTACAAAAAGGGGGAAAACTTTGATTTTAGCAAGGACTTGTTTCCGAAACTCCTGGAAGACAATATTCCTATGTATGGATATGTTGTTAATGAGTCTGAATATTGGAATGATATAGGAGACCTAAAAGCATACAGACAAACTCACTTAGACATTCTGGACCAAAAAGTAAATCTGAAAATTCCGGGTAGAGAAGTTTCCCCGGGAATTTTTATTGGTGAGGATACTATACTGCCTCAAAACGTAAAGTTAATACCCCCGGTTATCATAGGGAACAGTTGTGTGTTAAAGAACGATGTTACGTTAGATGCATATACCATTTTAGGTGATGACTGTGAAGTTGGCGAAAATACAATAATCAGCAGGGGAATATTGTGGGATAAATGCCATATAGGAAAAAGCAACGATTTAAGAGGCATAATTTTTTGTGACAATGTAAAAACAGAAGGAAATGTTCAAGTTTCCGAAGCTTCTATAGTAGGTACGGCCTGTAAAATTGAATCCGGTACGATTATAAAAACGGATATAAAAATATGGCCCTACAAGACTATCAAGAAAAATAGGGTAATAAGCCGCAATATTGTTTGGGGGACAATAGGCACAAAAAATTTATTTGGCAGCAAAGGAATAACAGGAGAAATAAACTTTGACATAACTCCAGAGTATGCTACTTTATTAGGTTCTGCTTTTGGTAACCTGTGTAAAAAAAATAGTAATGTTGTTGTCAGCAGCAATGGATCCAAGGCCTCAAATCTAATAAAAGATTGCATAGCCGCAGGACTTTTGTCATCAGGATTAAATGTTGTTGACATCGAAAAAGCGCTGACCCCCATGAGCAGATTTGCAATAATATTCTATAAAGCTGTTGGCGGTATTCATGTAAGTCAACATTTCTTTAATCCTCATTATATGCGATTGGAGATTTTCAATGAAAATGGTGGAAATCTTGATAAAAAACTAGAAAAAAAAGTCGAAAATCTAATTCTTAAAGAAGATTTTAGAAGAGGTAGTGCAGATTATATAGGCGATAAGATTAAAGTTGAAAATTTCACATCATTGTATATACAAAATAACATGATGATGATAAAAGATACTGAAAAAATTAAAGAAGCTAATTTTAAGGTAATGATTGCCTCACCATCCAGTTACGAGATTTCTATTTTCCACAGCTTTTTGCAGATGCTTGGATGCAGCATAGAATTCAAATATTTTACTGACAAACCAGGTAATATTAATGATTACAAATTAGATATTTCAAATGCTGTCAAGTCTGGTTATTTTGATTTGGGAGTTGTTCTTAATGGCGGCGGTGAAAAAATGATATTAATTGATGAGAAAGGAAACCCTTTAAGCAGAGAACAATTTACCTTATTTGCCTCATATCTGTCTTTAAGGTCAGGGGTATGTAAAAATATTATAGTTCCGAATACTGCCACCAGTAAAGTTGAATCTCTAGCAGAGAAACATGGTGCATTTGTTACCAGGACAAAATCCTCTGTTTCGGACGTAATAAATAACTTGCTGGATTCTGCTGCTCCTGCAGACGGAAATATGCTGCAGTATCAACTGCATTTTGATGCTCTGGCTTCTCTGGGAAGAATTTTTAGCTTCTTATGTCAGCATAAAACAAGCCTTAATAAGGTAATCGATGAACTTCCTAATTTTCATATAAACAAACTTGAAATGTCTTGTGATTTTGAAAGCCGAGGTAAGGTTATTTCAGAGCTTATAAAACGAAATATCAACAAAGAATTGGAACTCGTTGAAGGAATTAAATTCAATACTAATGAAGGTTGGTCACTTATATTACCTGATGCAGATAAACCGGTATTTAACATCTTTTCCGAAGGTTATACAGAAGAATATGCCCAGGAGCTGTCAATTGATATTTCGGAACGGTTGAAGGAATTAATTGGATTGAATGATTAGAATAATTCTACTGGCTTTTACTCAGACTATTTATAAATTATTATGGGGGTGTAAAAGTGGCTAAAAGTGATATTTTTAATATTGACGATATTGTTGTTGGTGGATACAACACTATTTTACCGGAAGTAAAAAAAGGCAGTAAGACTTCTGTAAGTTATGGTGGGATTCTAGCTGAACACCATGCTGATAAGGTTTATCTGCATTACGGTTTCGATGGCTGGAACAACGTTAACACAATCCAAATGAATAAAAGTCCGGAAAGAACTTTTTCCACAGAAATTAAAGTCAATGGGAAAAACGAATTAAATTTTTGTTTTAAAGATAGCGCCAATAATTGGGATAATAACAATGGCAGCGATTGGACAGTAGGAATAAGTCACTACTAAACTCATGTGGAGTTATATTTAGATTATTATTGACACCGTTCCAAACGGTGTCAATTTCTTTCCTATTATATATTTTTTAAAGCAGCAGGGAATATATAAGTTGTTTATTTGATGGGCAAGCATAATTGTTGGAAAGGGATTTATATATGAAAAGAATACTTTGGTTTACGCTTTCAATTATGGAATGTCGTTATGATATTTAATGCGTATCATAATTCTTATAATTTAGAGTATCGGGAACCTTTCGGAGCTGTCACATGCTGCCGGCGGGTATTACTACGTTTGAAAACCTTTTCGACGGCCATGGTTGAAGCTTGTTTCCTTCGGATTTGGAATGGTGACTCCGAAATAATCATCCCTATGCCAAAAACCTGTTCTCAACAGAATTCCGAACATGAATATTTTATATATACAGCAGTGTATGAAGGGCAATATGAAGTACCTTGCAAACCCGGGCTTATATGGTACTACTTTATAGTTAAGGCAGGCCATTGCACTTACTATTACGGAAACAATAGCAGGCGGTTGGGCGGCGAGGGAGGCATTTGGGAGCATGAACCTCCGGCCTATCAGATAACTGTTTACGAGCAATCAAAAATACCCGAATGGTATAAACGGGGAATTATTTATCAATTAATTGTTGATCGGTTCTATAGGAGCAGATGCCTTCTTTATCCGCGAAAAAATGCTCTATTACATTATAATTGGAATGACCGTCCGATTTACATTAAGGACGAACTGGGAAGAATAACCAATTGGGATTTTTTTGGCGGCAACCTTATTGGAATAATAAAGAAATTACCTTATTTTAAAGAATTAGGTGTTAGCATTCTTTATTTTAATCCAATTTTTGACTCCCCGAGCAATCATAAATATGATACTGCCGATTATCATAAAATTGATCCAATGTATGGGGATGCACAGGTTTTTAAACAATTAATCGATACTGCCAAAGAATATGGAATATCAATTATTTTAGATGGAGTTTTTAGCCATACCGGAAGCGACAGTATCTATTTTAATAAATATAGCAATTACCCGGGGATTGGTGCCTATCAATCACCGGAATCACAATATTTCCCCTGGTACAAATTTGATATTTATAACGAAAAGTATAAGTGTTGGTGGGGATTTGATAATCTTCCCGAAGTGGAGGAAATGAATCCTTCTTACAGGCAATTTATATATGGTTCAGACAACAGTATTGTCAATAAATGGCTTAGCTTTGGGGTAGCCGGCTGGAGATTGGATGTTGCAGACGAACTTCCTGACGAATTTATTGAGGAACTCAGGCAAGTAATTAGCAAGAGTAACCCTGAAGCGGTTATCATCGGCGAAGTATGGGAAGACGCATCAAATAAGATAAGCTACGGGAAACTGCGTAAATATTTATTAGGTAAAGAACTTGATTCAACGACAAACTATCCATTCAGGGATATTTTTCTTCGTTTTGTCTTAGGTATTGACGATTCAAATATCGTTCACCAAAAGGTAATGAGTTTATGTGAAAATTATCCTCCCCACAGTTTTTATGCCGCGATGAACTTGATTGGAAGTCATGACACGCCACGAATATTAACTCTTTTAGGCGAAGCCCCTGATGAAGCTAGTCTTACCAATACGGAAATCAAGAATTTTAGCCTTGCACCGAATGCACGCAAATTAGCAGTCCAGCGACTTAAACTTCTTAGCTTGGTTCAAATGACGTTTCCAGGGGTGCCTTGCATATATTATGGTGATGAAGCAGGAGTTGAAGGGTATTCTGACCCGGATAACCGGAGAACATTTCCCTGGGGAAACGAAGATAGGGAAATACTCGATTGGTATCGCAGAATTATTAGAATATATAGAGAATATGAAGTTCTGAATACAGGGGAATTCAAATCATTCTTTTTTGACCCTGATGTTTATGGCTTTTTCCGAATTGGACCTAAAGAGGACATTTTAATTCTTATCAATCGTAATTTAGTAAAACCAAAAACTGTAAATATTGTGCCGGAGCTATCTAAATATTCGTTTACTATTGATCTATTAACTGGAGAATTACTAGCTGCTGAAACATATAACGCCTTGGAAATAAATTCACTAGGTGGGAGAGTTTTATTGGGGGGGAAAAAAGCCCCGGATAATTTAGGACTCAAACGCTCCTGCGGGGTATTATTACATATAAGTTCTCTGCCTTCTGCCAGGGGCACCGGAGACTTAGGAAAAGAAGCCTATAATTTTATTGATTTGATGGCAGAAACTGGCCAATCCCTGTGGCAGGTATTACCATTGAATCCTATTAGTTATGGGGATAGTCCATATCAAAGCGAATCGGTTTTTGCAGGTAATCCCGATTTTATCAGCTTTGATTTAATGATTACAGAAGGCCTTTTAACATTGACAGAGATCCATCAAAAATATGAAGAGGCTAACAGTCTGAACATTGTTCATAGTTTATCTTTACAGGATACCAAAGAGATAAAACGTAAACTTCTCCGAGTAGCTTACCAAAGATTTATTATTAAGCTGGGTAATAACTTAAGAGGAACCGCAGACTCCGATTATATATCTCATAAAAAATTTTCAGAGTTTCTGAATAACAACAAATATTGGCTTGATGATTACGTGCTTTACCGGGCATTGAAAAACCATTTTAATGAAATTCCCTGGTACGATTGGGAAACAGAAATCAAGGATCGGAATAATTCTAAACTGGCTGATTACACCACACTCTTGAAAAACGAAATAGGTTTTACGGACTTTTTACAATACACTTTTTTCTTTGAATGGGAAGCTCTTAAAAAATATGCAAATTCCAAGGGAATACTTCTAATTGGCGATATATCCCATTTCGTAGCGGCCGATAGCTGTGATGTCTGGGTAAATCGTAACTTGTTTGCTTTAGACAAACACGGCAAGCCGGCTAAAATTGCGGGAGTGCCGCCGGATTATTTTAGTAAGACTGGTCAGTTATGGGGCAATCCAGTTTACGATTGGAAAGCTATGGCTGACGATAATTATGCATGGTGGAAAAAGCGAATTCAGTTGGGTTTAGAACTGTTCGATTATATTCGGTTGGATCATTTTCGCGGTTTTGAGGCATATTGGGAGGTGGATGCTGAAGAGAAAACTGCAGAAAATGGCCGATGGATAAAAGGACCAGGCAAAAGATTTTTTGAAAGCCTGATTAATGTTTTTGGCCAATGCCCATTTATAGTCGAAGATTTGGGCGTTATCACAACGGAGACCAGAATATTAAAGCAAATTTTCGGTTTTCCCGGAACAAAAGTTCTTCAATTTTCATCTTTAACAGAAGTTTCGGAAGATTCGGATACTAATTTTGTATTTTATACTGGAACACACGATAATAACACTTTGCTGGGCTGGTATGAAGAAAACTTTGCAGAAGATAGTGCAAACTTAAATGGTGGTATTTTGAAGAATATTCATAATAGGAATGCATGCATTAAAATCATTGAAAAAGTATATCTTAGCCAAGCCGCATGGGTTATTTTGCCGATGCAAGATATTTTGTTTTTAGAAGAGGAAGCTAGAATGAATGTCCCTGGTACAACTAATGGAAATTGGCAATGGAGATTAGATAAGAATCTTATAACTGATGAAATTAAGAACTGGCTCCGGTTAATTGCGGAAAAGAGCATGAGATGTTAACGGAATACGGAAATCCATCCATGTATATTAGAGGGTACAATTTCACAATATCAACCGTCTGATGGAGGACACCCAGCAGCATTACTTAGGGCAGGTTTGACTAGTGATTTAAAATATAAAATAGGGCTTGAAATTAATCATCTCGATCACCTCGTTTAATGGCATTGTTGTATGCTTATTATATGCTTATTGTGCTATGGCAAAGAAAATGTGTAAATCTGAAGGTATAAAACAAATAGAGGAGAAAAGCTGCCGTAATAATTACCAGGACCAGTAGAACAATTTTACGTGGTTTAGAAATTTTATAATGACCTCCTTATTACTGAACAAACATCAGCAAATTGCTGGCAATACTAATCCTTAAACATCATGCATTCTGTAGCGCAGTGTCCTAAACAGTCCTGCAATCTCGCCCCGGGAGTTAGTCAGGTTGGTTCTAAACCAATGAAAGGTTGTAATATGAGTGAATATTCAAATATTCGGAAGAAAGAAATGCTTTGATACCGGGAAAGCTGAACGGTATTTTAAGGAACGTAACATTAAATATCAATTCATAGACCTTAACCAAAAAGGGTTAAGCAAAGGTGAAATGGCCAGTGTTAAAGCAGCTATTGGCCTTAAAGCTATGATTAACCCCCAGGTTAAAGACTATAGTAGATTAAACCTGGACCGTATTAGCAGCAGCACTATGAGGGAAGAAATACTATATAATAATCCGATCCTTTATAATACTCCTATTGTACGCAATGGCAAACAGGCAACCATAGGCTACCAGCCTACGATATGGAAAGAATGGGAATAGATAATGATTTTCCATACCATCAGTAATGTTATTACATCAGAATGCATCGAAAAAAAGTCCAGATTCATATGTATCTTATCACCGTTGATTGAGCCCCAGGACATAGAGAAATGTCTTCAATCAGCCGGTCAAAAATATCCCGGGGCCAGACATTATTGCTTTGCCTATAGACTGAGACAGGATAGTGTTATCACGGAACGGTGCAGTGATGATGGGGAACCTAGCGGTACGGCGGGTTCGCCTATTCTCAATGTACTCCAGAAGAGGGAACTGGAAAATATAATAGCGGTAGTAGTCCGTTATTTTGGAGGAACCCTGCTGGGAACCGGGGGATTAGTGAGGGCCTATACCCAGGTGGTTCAATCTGCCATGAATGAAGCTCAGATCGTCAAACAGGAATACTCAGAGAAGATCCTTATTACTCTGGACTACAGCTATTATAGCAGATTTGAAAAGCTGTTCTTCGAATCCCTGAACCAGGTAATGAATATTGAATATGCGGGTCGGATCAGTATAGAAGCCTGGATTGCTCTTGAGAAACTTCCCCGTTTCACAGCAGAAGTTGATAATCTTACCGGGGGAACAGCATCCATCGAACTTCTTGGAAAAGGATTTGTTCCTCGGCGATAGAGATACCTTGTAGAGTTTAATGAAAAGTGGACTACTTTGCAATATGAATTTACGCCCACTCACACACCCTTGCATAGTTGAAGAATAATATATTCTAGTATAAGATATTGAATATAAAACAAATAGGCGCAAAGATAAAAACACAGTCCCGGTTGGTAGTCCGGGCACAGCAATATCTGTCAGTAACCTGCCTCCTCGGTTGTCCGTTCTTTGCCACAAAAGCGAGGGGTTTTTTGTTGTGCCAAGAAATGAAAGCAAGTTTACCGTATTTTTTGAAGACCCGTTTGGGGTCGGGGTTTATGAACGGATGGAGGACGGTATTTTAGAGGTCTGCAAAATTACGTTTGGAGCAGAGCCAAAAGATTATGAAGTGTACGATTTTTTCCTGCAAAACTGGAACAAGCTGTGCTTTAGCCCACCTGTCAACGCCGACCACGGACAGGATGTGAAAATCAATCCCAAACGTATGCAGCGGGCTTTGTAACATATGCAACTGTCATATTGTTTACATTGGCTCTCATAGTAAAATAGAGCCGAACATCCCATAAGGGAAAGTCGACTCTATTACAACAAGATATTCTTGTTGATCGCTGTCGGGGCTACTACCTCCCCTACAGCTCCTAATTAGTTTATATCACAATATTTAGAATATGACAACGGCACCCACACATGGATAGTGTCAACTTACTGTGGGTTTAATTAATAAAAAAAAGCCCCGGTATCGTTTTTCGTTCTCTAAGCAGACCGGGGTAACCGCACCGAGATGCTCGAGACGGATATAGATATCTCAATTATTTATACTAGCCTTCACCAAAAACGGAATGATATATTCAATTGAATTGGTCAGTACATGTCCGCAATTCGCAAGCAAGTGGATTTCGGCTGATGGGACAAGACGGGAAAGTCTTTGAGCCGATCTGTCTGCATCAATAATAACATCATTTTCTCCGTCAATAAAGAGAACCGGCATGTTAAGTCGCTTCAATTGTTCGTCTCTATATACGGGCAAATGCTGAATTGGATTATAGCTTTCAGCAATCAGATTCATAAAATCAATCACTTCTTTCGGAATATCGTGCTCTCCAATTATGTCTGCGCCAATCGGCACATTTCCGTCTACCTGTCGGGTTTGTTCCACATCGCTAATGAATTGTGGGCGAACTTCAGCAAGACCTGCAGAGGCGAGCAGAGCCAACCTGGAAACACGCTCTGGATAAGCTGTTGCGAATTTAAGTGCCATCCAGCCGCCGAGTGAGTTGCCAATCATAATGGCTTTTTCAAGACCGAGCGCATCAAGGACATCCTTCATCCAAATTGCAAAAGCATCGGAATTGAGATCAGGTCTATATTCCTCGCTGTTTCCCGCTTCGCCAATAATATCAACAGCATAAACCCTATAATCATTGGATAAGGCCATGATCTCGGGGAACCAGAATGCACTGTTACTGCACGAGCCGTGCAATAGGATAATGGGTGGATTTGACTCCTGGCCGGCAGTTAACATAAACGTTTGTCCGAAAGTGGTATTAATGTATTGCTGCCCAAAGGGGAACTGACTAAGCACGTGCTTATAATATTCTCGAAATCTATCTCGCACCTCATTAGTCTTAAATACACTGTTTTTCATATAAATTCACTCCTCTTTATGTTGTTCTGTTAGTGCGGCAATCGTGTCCATCATTATTGCCATAAACCTGATCTCGCCCCAGAGTGTAACACGAACCATATTTTCGCGCTCGATATATTGAGATTGCATAGAAGATTGACCGTATTCCGACGGTTTGGCATTCAGGGAGGCTGTTAGTGTATTCATAATACGGATAGCATCCTCTTTTCCGAACGTAATAATATCGATAACGGACGAAGCGGTAATGGTACGCAGAGGTCGGTTTTCCGAGGCAGGTATTTCGTAACTGTTACTCTCGGTGAAAGTGCTTAAATCATGACCTGTGATGCGCCAGCCCTTGCCAATCTTTGTTGCACGCAATTTACCTTCACGAATATATCGCTGAATGGTCTTTGGGTGAATGTTCAGCATGTTTGAGATTTGTTCCACGGTATAGTAATCTTCAATCATACAAAATGCTCCCTATAATTTCCTATAGGGTAATTATAAGTAATAATAAGGAACATTTCAAGAGGATTTATTTTGGCGTTGAAAAAAATCAACCAATAAACACATACAGAGATGAAGGGAATCCCGTATTCGTTGTGAGCATAGGTACGCTCTGATTGGTAATAATAAGCAGCATGCAAATAAGCGCAGTTCTAAAAAGGTAAGGGCTTCTAGTTAAAATGCGCGAGCCACCTATAGTCTACGTTATAACAACAAATAGTTGGCTTAAATACAACTAAAAGTAGTTAAAAAACAACTAATAGTTACACATTTTATATTGAGATGCGGTTCAAATATGGGTAAAATAACAGCGTCGACGAAATTAAACAAGGAGAGGGTACCCGCTATGGTAACAGCAATAATGATAGGAAACAAAATTTCACAAGCTCGCAAAGAGAAGAATTTGTCCCAGGCCCAGCTTGCCCAACAGTTATCCGTTAGTTCACAGGCAGTAGGAAAATGGGAGCGCGGAGAATCAATGCCGGATATCATTACTTTTAATCGGCTTACGGAAATTCTGGGTGTCGACCTTAACTACTTTTCAGAAAGCTACCCATCGGCAATTACCAAGAAAGCGTCTGCTGATTCTTCGGTCGAGCAATCAACAGGATCGCTATCCGGAAAGCAGGAGAAAAAGCTTGGCTGGGATATGTCGTGCGGGAACTGGGTAGACGCAGACTTTTCCGGATTGAAAAATCTGCATGAGAAATTCAGTGCTTCCAATATGCAGCGATGCCTTTTTATCGATTCGGATATATCTGGGCTTCTGTTGAAAAGCAACAATGTAGATAGTTGTGATTTCTCCAATTCCGACATCAGCAATAGCCTTATTCAAAGTTCCAATTTAGTAAACACTTTTTTTAGTGGCTGTTCGATGAAGGGAGCTGAATTTTCATCAAGTCATATAAAAGGCTGTGATTTTACTGGCGCTGATTTTACGGGAGCGGTGATCAAGACTAGTGCCTTACTGAAAAATACTATGGCATGCGCAGTGTGGAATCGCACCGCCTTTTACACCACCCAGTTTGCCGATATTGTTTTCGATGGCACATTGAATAACTGCTCTTTTGATAACTGCCAATTTTCCAGGGTAACATTCCAGAATGCAACGCTTACTAACACTTTCTTCAAAAACAAGAGTTTGAAACGGATTCGGTTTATTGACTGCAAAGTTGATAAAATAACCTATTCCTTTTTAAAAAATGGAAAAGCGGACTTGACCGGTATCACATTGATAACATCTTAGGAGGAATAAATATGGCAGGAAATGAAATCGCCATCTCGGTACAAGGATTGAAAAAATACTATAATAACATCCCTGTATTGACAGGAGTGGACTTTCAAGTTAAAACAGGCAGTATTTTTGCCCTGCTCGGCTCTAATGGCGCAGGCAAGACAACGATTGTCAAAATCCTCACCACGCTGCTGAAACCTGACAGCGGAAAAGCTGCTGTAAATGGATTCGACCTTGTGGCAAAGCCCGAAAATGTACGGCAGGTGATCAGCTTGACCGGGCAATTTGCCGCCGTGGATGAGGTTTTGACCGGGCGGGAAAATCTGATCATGATTGCCAGGCTGCGGCACCTTAATAATCCGCGTCAGGTTGCAGACGATTTGCTTAAACGTTTTGGCCTTACCGATGCCGCTGAGCGCAGGGTGTCAGGGTATTCGGGTGGTATGCGCCGCAGACTCGACATAGCCATGAGTTTAGTGGGAAAACCTCAGCTTATTTTCCTTGATGAGCCGACCAGCGGGCTTGACCCCGAAGCACGCATCGAGGTTTGGAAGATTGTCAAAGAGCTTGCCGACAGTGGCACGACGGTATTCCTGACCACGCAATATTTAGAGGAGGCTGAACAGCTTGCCGATCAAATTGCTATTCTGCATAAGGGTAGGATTATCGCAGGCGGCACGCTTGCGGAGCTAAAAAAGCTGTTCCCTCCCGCCAAGGTGGAATATGTTGAAAAACAACCGACATTAGAGGAAATATTCCTGGCCATCGTCGGTAAAAAGGAGGATAAGTAAATGGAAACCACGATAAAGCATTTTATCAGCGATATGGTCATTATGCTTGGACGTTCCATGCGCCATATTTTCCGCAGCATGGACACCATCATCACTGTCACCCTCATGCCGATCGCGTTTATGCTGCTGTTTGTCTATGTGTTTGGCGGTGCAATCCAGACCGGCACGGATAACTATGTGAATTACTTATTGCCCGGTATCCTGTTGATTGCTATCGCCAGCGGTATATCCTATACGGCTTACCGCCTGTTTATCGATATGCAGAGGGGCATATTCGAGCGGTTCCACTCCATGCCGATTGCACGTTCGACCGTGTTGTGGGGGCACGTGCTAACCTCGCTGCTTTCCAACGCTATTTCGGTTATCATTATTATTCTCGCAGCGCTCGTTATGGGCTTTCGCTCGTCGGCAGGGGTGCTGTCATGGCTTGCCGTAGCCGGTATTCTCGCGCTGTTTACGCTGGCCTTGACATGGATCGCAGCAATTGCCGGGCTGTCCGCAAAATCGGTGGACGGTGCAAGTGCCTTTTCCTATCCAATTATCTTCCTGCCGTTTATCAGCTCGGCGTTTGTACCAACCGATTCGATGCCGTCGGGCGTTCGCGCCTTTGCCGAGAACCAGCCGGTGACCTCTATCGTCGAGGCCGTGCGGTCCCTGCTTATGGGGCAGCCGGTCAGTAATGACATTTGGGTTGCGCTAGCATGGTGTTTGGGCATTCTTGTTGTTGCCTATACATTTGCAATGCTGGCTTATAAACGTAAAATAGCGTGAGACATTTCGATGGTAGGGGGATTAGCAGTTATTGGAGCACTGAATTCGGAGAATCCGCTCATGATCCTGCAAGATATACGGCGTTGCCATGGGGAGCGATTTTGTCTGGTCTATTGAAAATATCATGGGTGAACCATGCGTGGTATCAGGCCATTCTTCCGGCGGTATTTTGGATGACTTTGATCTGGAGTTTGCTGAGATTTTTTATACCGGCTGATGGTTTGCAGGATTTGATTAGGAAGAATCAGACAAGCTTCCGAAAGGTTGCGGATGCTATGACCGGTATAAAACAGATAGGGTTGATGTTTTCTGTCGCCTTTTTCCTGACGGCGGCCTTGGTGACCTGGATTACCGTTTCCCGCATGATGGAGAACCAACGTCAGTATTTGGGAACGCTTCGCTCGTTAGGTTTCTCCAAAAAAGAAATCACGGGACGATATGCGCTTTTTGGGGTCTTAATTACCATTCCAAGCATGATATTGGGCTGGCTTATTTCCCGATATCTGCTAGCGGAATTCCTGTATGATATTGGGATTACCTATTACACAATAGAAGCAACCGGTGTTACGTGCTTTATGCCGCACTTCTTCGAAGCAGCGATGTGTGTGGCGGCAGTAACTTGCGGCACTGGGGTGCTCTCCTGCCATAAATCGCTGAGATCTACACCGGCGGCACTGATGCGCACAAAGCCACCCGCGCAGGGCCACCGTGTTCTATTGGAAAAAATAACTCCGTTATGGCGCAGGCTTAGTTTCAGCGGAAAAATCGTTACCAGAAACCTGTTTCGCAATAAAGCCCGGATGCTCGGCAATTATTAACCTTGGCTTTGATCACTGATAAGGAGCTTATGCAGGACTATGGCGTAGGTTCAGACCTGACATCTTAATTTGAATTTGGCAGACATTCAATAGATTATTATACTGATTCCTTTTGTTCTCTTTGCTTTTCTGACAAAAAGTGGCCGATGATAAATCCATTTCAATGGGTAAACTAAACTGAGGCTTTTATGGGAGGTGATCAGTGAATGAAAAAAGATAAGAAATCAGTCAAAAAGAAGATGAACCCGGATCCTGCTGCGCTGGAAGGCATCCCTGCTCATGATCCACATGCAGACTTTGTAAGCAAGGATGAGAACTTCAAATCTAGCAGGGGAAACAAGAAATAGTTCCAGAGAACGTCCCGGTGGTACGTGCTTGACACTTGTTGGATGCGTCATTATAATGAAAGAGTTAAACCGATGACGTGGAGATAAAACTGTTCTGAGCACCTACAGAGAGCAGGGGATGGTGGAAAACCTGCGGAGACGCTGTTCGGTAAATGGACCACTGAGGGCGAAGTGAACGACATCCAGACAGGTTGAATTCAGTAGCTAAGACGTAAGTTGGCGTTAACAACAATAGTATGCAGCATTTTTGTCAAGTTCAATAATTTTGCTGATGAGCAGCAGATTGGATCAAAATGCATTAAGGTGGCATAGCAGATAATATCTGTCCTTAAATCAGGGCAGATTTTTTATTTGCGTTTAATTTTATAATATAACTTGTGGCAGATATACTGACCACAAGTGATGGTGGTTTCTAAATTTAAAATTGGTATAAAAAACAATTAATTAGAAGGAGTGGGTATTGTGAAAAAGTTACTGGCACTATTACTTGTTCTTATTGTGGGATTGGGAACATTGAGTGGATGCTCAAGCAAGAGTGAAAGTGAAACTGTCCAGCCGGAAGTTTTTAAGATTGGTATTGTACAGCCAATGGATCATACTTCCTTGAATCAAATCCGTGAAACCATTATTTCCGAACTGGAAGCGCAGGGTATGGGAGACAAAGTTGAAATTATTTTCAAAAATGCTAATGGCGACATGAATCTATTGCCGTCTATAATGCAGGATTTGCTGAATGATGATGTAGACATGCTGGTTCCAATTGCGACTCCAACTGCACAGGCCGCACTGGCTTCTACCAAAGAAGTGCCAATTGTGTTTTCCGCAGTAAGCAATCCGGTGGAAGCAGGTCTGGTTGCTTCCTTCGAAGAAACCACAGGTAATATAACCGGCGTTTCAAACTCAATTGCAATAGAAGATATTTTTGAATTAGCAGGTAAATTAACACCAGAGGCAGAAGTATTTGGCTTTGTGTATAACACCAGTGAAATAAATTCAACCACCGGAATTGAAAGAGCGAAGGCTTATTGTGATAAAAACGAAATCGAATACAAAGAAGCTACAATAACCGGTACCGCCGATTTACAGCAGGCTGCAGCTTCTTTAGTTGGTCAGATAGATGCTTTCTTTACGCCCAATGACAATACGGTCGCTTCAGCGATGGCTACTTACGTTCAGGTTGCAACAGATGCTAACCTGCCGGTATATGCAGGCGCAGATTCCATGGTTAAAGATGGAGCCCTGGCAACAGTGGGTATAGACTATACTATATTGGGAAAACAAACTGCAGCAATGATTATACGTATTGTTAATGGTGAAACCATTAAAGACAACCATGTTGAGCAGGTAGCGGAATATGCAAATATGATTAATATTAATACCGCAAACCAGCTGGGCATAACCATTCCAGAAGAACTAAAGGATAAATTTGTCATTCTTGGTGAATAGAATCATTATATGAGAAAAGGGAAATAGCATGACACTATTAATTGGCTCAATGCAGCTTGGTTTGCTATATGCCATTATGGCTCTGGGAATCTACATAACATTTCGCATTTTGAACCTGCCAGACTTGACTGTTGATGGCAGTTTCTCCCTGGGTATGGCTTGTGCTGCTGTAGTTACTATAAGCGGTCATCCTTTCCTGGCGTTATTCATCGCAATTTCGGCCGGCGCATTAGCCGGCCTTACAACCGGGTTATTGCATACCAAACTAAGCATACACCCTATTTTGGCAGGAATTTTGGTTATGACCGGCTTATATACAGTAAACCTGGCTTTAATGGGAGGAAAAGCAAATCTATCATTAGTCGGCAGTAAAACTATTTTCTCGGCTATAGAATCCATGACTGCATCGCCAGGCGGAATGGGAAAAACGCTTCTCGCCTTGTTGATCTGCATTATTGTTATAGCTATTCTGGCTGTGTCTTTTAAAACAAGATGTGGCCTTGCTATTCGTGCAACCGGAGATAATGAGGAAATGGTTCGTTTATCCTCAATAAATGCCAACGTTTCAAAATGCATTGGCCTATCAATGGGTAATGCTTGTGTTGCTTTATCTGGTGCATTGATTTGTCAGTACCAGATGTTTTCTGACGTTGGCTCTGGAAGCGGCATGGTTATCATTGGCCTGGCATCGGTCATTATTGGTGAAACTGTACTTGGTAAACACTCTGTCACCACTGGACTGATTTCAGCAGCATTTGGTTCTATCCTGTACAGAATAATCCTGGCATTTGCGCTGAAAATAGACATGTTTCCCGCATACGCATTGAAACTGATTTCTGCAGTCATTGTAATAGCAGCCCTGTCCGGGCCTTACATAAAAGCAAGTATACAGCAAAATAAGATCAGAAGGGAGGTCAACAACTATTTAGCCAATAAATAGTTGGGAATCATATGCTGGATTTAATTAATGTGAGCAAAACCTTTTTTCCTGGAACTTTAAATGAGAAAAAGGCATTAAATTCAATAAACCTCCACCTGGATGCAGGAGATTTTGTAACGATAATCGGATCAAATGGTGCTGGAAAGTCAACATTGTTCAATGCCATAGCCGGAGCATTTTTTATTGATAGTGGTGCCATTCTTCTGGATAAAAAAAATATCACTATGGATGCCGACTATAAAAGGGCCTACGACATCGGAAGGCTTATGCAGGACCCCCTGAAAGGTACTGCCCCTTCAATGACTATTGAGGAGAACCTGGCACTTGCTTACACCAGAAAAGCTCATAAAAGTTTATTTGCAATAAATAGGCGAGATTCCGAATACTTTAGGAAATTATTAGCACGCCTGGATTTAGGTTTGGAAAACCGCATGAAGACGAAGGTTGGTAATTTGTCTGGAGGTCAAAGGCAAGCTATTACACTGCTAATGTGCACCATTTCCTTACCCAAGCTGTTGCTTTTAGATGAGCATACTGCCGCACTTGATCCTGCTGCAGCCCAAAAAATATTGAAAATTACCAGAGATATGGTTGCTGAATCAAAAATAACCACCATGATGATAACGCACGATATAAGATCTGCCCTGGCTGTTGGTAATCGTACCATTATGATGGATGAAGGGGAGATTATATTGGATATTAAAGGTGAAGTGCGCAGCAAAATGACCATAGAGGAATTATTAACCTACTACTCCCGGGAAAGAAAAAAACAGCTGACAGATGATAGAATTTTATTAGCTTAAAATAAAAAAGGTCATGGCACTTTGCGATGACCTTAAACCGGATAAAGCAAATAGATTATATTAAAAAAGCCCATTCTGATCTGCGTGCCTTTTTGCGCTTAATTAGGGGCTTTTTTATTTGCTCTTTTATTGAGCATTATAATTAGATTTCATCAGCCAGAGCGATATGCTTGCGAATCACATTGCAGGATACTTCAAACAAATTTTGTTCCTCTGGGGTTAAATGCAGCTCAATTATTTCAACCAATCCATTTTTACCTATAACGGCCGGCACACCAATGTGCAAGCCGTTTTGTCCATATTCTCCTTCTAATAAAGCTGACACAGGCATAATCCGATGTTCATCATGGAAAATCGCTTTGACCATATCAGCAAGTACTGAACCGATACCGAATTCCGTGGAATTTTTTCCGTTTATAATATCCATGCCGATCGTGCGGGTGCGGTGTAAAACATGGTCCAAATCCAGGTTGCCGTAAACATCAGGTTTTTCCTTCATTAATTCTAATAAAGGTTTTCCGCCGATACTAACATGAGAAAACGGTATCATGCTGGAATCTCCATGTTCTCCCATGGATAAACACTGTATGCTTCTGGCGTCTATCTTTGTTTCTTCCTGTAAAACACGCTTAAGTCTGGCAGTATCAAGTGAAGTACCGGTACTAAACACCCTGGGCTTTGCCCAGCCGGTATTTTTTCTCATATAATTGGCGATGACATCGGCCGGATTTGATATACAGATTAAGATGCCCTGAAAGCCCGAGTTTTTTAAGGGGTCAATTATCTCCTTCATTACCCTGATAGAATCGCCCATGGTATCCAACCTGGTTTGCCCGGGTTTTCTTGGAACCCCTGCTGCTATAACAACAATCGCTGCATCCCTGCAATCCTCATAATTACCAGACCTAATAAGTGCAGGATGCGGCATAAAGCAGGCTGCATCTGCTATATCACCAGCCTGCGCAGCAGCCTTAGGTTTATCTATGTCTATAAAAACAATTTCGCTGGCATCTCCCTGGGTCATTAAACTGAAGGCACAGTGTGAACCTACATGGCCGGCGCCGATAATTACGATTTTCCTAGATTGATATGTCATAATCTTATTCCGATTTCTAATACCTTTGAAAAAATTATTTTAGAAATCAGATATGTTCACCTTCTTTCATTTATAATTCTATAACCCTGATTTGTTATCCAGCATTTCTCTTAATATACTATAAAAGCAGTCTAAACTTCATTACATAATAGGATTTGCTGCAGAATTATGAAAATCATTGATTAAAAATTATAACCCCCCTGCGTCGGAATTTTTAGCAGGGGGGTTATCTTTATCGGTTCTTTTAAGAATAAATAAATGTGATTTTGGGAGGTTTACCAGTAGAGGATGACGTTTTCCTGAATTCGGTTTTTCTTTCAACTTGATTACCCACAAAAGGTACCTGATCATCATAAAAGCCGATTTCTAAGGCTGGTTCATTTTCAAGAAGCCCTATGGCGTAAATCGTATAGGCGAATCTGGGATTAAATATAATAGGCTTTGATGTTGCCAATACCTCATCGCTGCCGGCCATGCGTATCTGAAAGATATACGAATCGGGAGCAATTCTGTCATAATCTGTAACCTTCGTATATCCTATGTCAGTAAACAAATCGGCCCCATTCGCAATACTTAGATCAAATTTTGCCTGGTCGGGCGATAAATTCGTAAACCGTACAAAAGAGTCATCATTATCGGTTGTGCCAATACCTATCAGTATTGGCAGCAGGTTAAGATCAGGCAGAGTACCTATGATGGACAAGGTTATTCTTTCACTGGGAGGAATACTGTATTCGGTATCAAGCACTGGATTCGAGGTCTCACCGGCAGGAAATACCAGTATGCGCGTAGTTTCCGGTCCTACAGGCAAATATTCGCTGATTGTGTTATAAGCCAAGTCATGAACCACAAGGTTGCCGTCAGTATAAATGTCTACCTCCGGAGCTCCAGGAGATGCATGTAAGAACCTGATAAAGGAGTTTATGGTTGGCAAGTACATCACACCTTTATGATAGTTTTTATAATATATTCATAATAAACATAAAAAGTGACATAAGAGAAACCGATATTAAGAGTTGAAATACGCCTTTATGCAAGAGCATTCAGAATATGGTACTGTGAAGTATTGTCTGCCACTTGAATGGTCAGATTGTTAATGCTACTCTAAAAATAGGCAAAAGATTGGCCACCTTGTCATACATTTTCATACGAGGAAGCAGGTGAGTTATGAAGGAGGCAATTTTGTGATATTCTTTTTCCCTGCAAGCATTCTTATATTGGTCGGGTGGCTAATAAAATACAAAAAAGTAACATGGTTAATTTCAGGATACAATACGGCCTCGAAAGAGGCGAAACAGAAATATGACATTGAAAAACTCTGCAAATATATGGGGAATTTTATCTTTATTCTGGCGGGCATATTTTTTGTGATGTCAATAGCTTGCGTTTCATTTAGTGAGCATACAGATGAAATTACATTGATTGGTTTTGGGGTTTTGGCAGCTACGATTGTATGCGGAATTATATATTTGAATACGGGGAATAGAGTGAAAAAAGATTAATACAGTTTATATTGGGGAATTTAGGAGACGTACTACCAGCAATTGCCTAATATGTTTATGTTGCTGACTATGTAATGATTCTGGAAATGAGGTGATGCTATATATGGAACAAAAGCTCATTGCTCCCTGTGGAATGAACTGTGGAGTATGCGTCAATTATCTGGCGATGAAAAACGATCTTAAGAAGAAGGGATTTAGAAAGACATATTGTCCCGGATGCCTGCCACGGGGTAAGAACTGTACCTTCATGAAAAATAAGTGCGATCTCCTCGGTAAAGGACTTGTTCGATTTTGCTATGAGTGCGCAGATATTCCCTGCCGCCGGCTAAAAGCTCTCGATAAGCGATACCGAACCAAGTACCATTTGAGCATGATAGAAAACCTCAAATTCATCAAAGAGCATGGCATAGAGAGATTCCTGGAGAAAGAGGAAGCAAAGTGGTGCTGCCCTGAATGTGGTGAGGTGATATGCTGTCATAATGGACTGTGCTTGAATTGCGATCTCGAAAAGCTGCGTCAGAATAAGAGGTACCACTGGGGTGAGGAGTAGATACCACAGTGGAGACACGTTCTTTGCTCCCTTTTTTGCTGAGTGACTTGGACGTGTGCGACGTAACAAAGAGCGACAACGGTTGTAATTGACGAACGAGCAAGTCTCGGAAAACTAACATGGAGAATGAAGCGAAGATAAAAGCAAGAATGGTGAGCCAATAGGCAGTTAATAGGATTAGAAAAGGCAAGATAAAGGTAAAAGCCTGCCAGTTTGGCAGGCTGTAATTAAATTAGTGAGCAAATACGTGTTTACCTATAGTGATAGTAATGGGACGGCTCCATATCCATTTATTAGTCGCCGTAGCTGGATTCCAATAATAAATGGAATTATTAGTTGGATCCCATCCTTCTATGGCAGCTTGTGCTGCTTTATAGGCTTCCTGATCAGGTTGCATATAATATTGTCCGTCACTGACTGCAGTAAATGCCCCGGGCTCAAATATTACCTCATTTACGGTATTGCCAAATTTATCAGACTCAACCCGGTTCAGTACAACTGCAGCTATAGCTACTTGTCCGGCAAATGACTCTCCACGGGCTTCACCATAAACTACCTTGGCAAGACTATCCAGGTTATGGCTGGATTGAATAGTCGCGCTTCGTGAAGGAGTGGAAGCCTTGTCGTCCCTAGAAATCGTATTGCTGACTGGCTTACTAACAACTTTCGTTGTATCTGTCTCTGGTTCAACCGTTTTGTTGTCAGTAATAATTTTTTGATTAGCAGGATCGTTATTCGTGGCCAACTGCTGATCTACCTCCTGCATTTGTGCCGTGGTTGGTATATTCAAACCTATAAGTCCAAGCAATACTATCAATAATACTGCTGCAACCATCTTTTTTTCTCGCATAGTATCTCTTCCTTTCATTAATTTGCTGTTCCATTCTACTAGCTTAAAGGATAAGTGACAAACTGCGCATATCGAGTGGCTAATTCCCTATCCAGGAACAAACTTGAGTTAATCATATCGTTCCCAGGAGCATGCTAAATGCTGCCGGATAAGCCTTTTAATCATGTGATACCAGTTAAAACCAGTCGCTTCTATCTAATATTTCTTAATCAACCCAATGCGGTGATGTTTGTGGACTATCCCATTCGATAACTAATAGATACCTGAGTGACGGACTTTGTCAGATCTATCTTCATTAAGCTATAACTAAATGGCGTGAAATAAGTATTTGTATAAAGTGGACTGAGTATTTATTGGGGAATATGAAATAAGCACTATTATTGTTAACAAATGCATAAAAAATAGGTCATATATGGAAGCCTGGGACGTTCTTTGTGCTTCCTTTTCTGGTGGGGGGGGGTTAACAGCAAAAATTAACAGATGTGATGCGAAGCAGTGAGAAAAGCTGGAACACAAAGTTGCGACAACCAATTGGGGTAGAACTCATTTAAAGCGGAAATAGAAACCAAGAAATGATGAACCAATAGGAAGACCGAATTGACTTGAGGCCTCTTTAAGCATAGGAAAATAAGGAAGACAAGATAATGTTCAGGTTATAGAGTTTGGCTGCAAAGCAAAGGAACATATAAACCTTGACGATAAAGGGTTCATAGATCTTTAATAGTATTTCCATGGACGCATACACGTGTATGTTGTATTCTTATTATTGTGGCATGAATATAAAATCATTTTACATTATTATATATAGAAGGTAATTTTATGTACTCAAAACATGTCGATTATTAAAACCATATTTAAGGAGTGTATTTGCTTTGAGTGGATTTTTTGGTGTTGTATCAAAGGAAGATTGCGTGACAGATGTATATTTTGGTACCGATTACCATTCACACCTGGGAACCAGTACGGGTGGGATGGCGATTTGGAGTGGTAACAGTTTTAACCGATCTATTCATAACATCGAAAATACTCAGTTCAGAGCAAAATTTGAATCTGAGTTGCCAAAAATGAAAGGTAATATGGGTATAGGATGCATAAGTGATACAGAACCTCAGCCTTTGACGGTGCGCTCACGCCTTGGTCAATATGCAATCAGTACCGTGGGGAGAATCAATAATTTATATGAAATAGCTGACAGAGAATTGAATCGCAATATTCATTTTTTAGAAACAAGTAAGGGTACTATTAACCCAACCGAATTTGTATCAGTAATCATAGATCAGGAAAATTCTTTCAAGGAGGGTTTGTTAAAAGCGCAGGAGCTGATTGAGGGATCATGTTCGATTCTGCTTTTAACCTCGCAAGGAATTTATGCTTCCCGGGATAAACTGGGCAGAACTCCTTTAATAGTAGGTGAGAAAGAGGGTTCCTACTGCGTTTCATTTGAATCAAGTACCTTTAGCAACCTCGGATATGCCTTCCACTATGAACTGGGTCCCGGAGAAATAGTCTTTCTAACCCCGGATGGTATGGAAAAAATTTCGTCTCCGGGGGATAAAATGAAAATATGTGCTTTTCTATGGGTCTATTATGGTTACCCGTCTTCAACCTATGAGGGAATGAACGTGGAGGTTATGCGTTATAGAAATGGTGCAGCGATGGCTAAAAATGATGATGTAGAAATTGATATGGTGGCCGGCATACCTGACTCGGGTGTTGGACATGCCATCGGTTACTCTAACCAATCTAAAATACCCTTTGGACGCCCTTTTGTAAAATATACACCCACCTGGGCCAGGAGTTTTATGCCACAGGATCAGCATATAAGAAATCTGGTGGCCCGGATGAAACTGATGCCCATCCCGGAACTGGTTTCAGACAAACGACTGCTGTTTTGCGATGATTCTATTGTTCGCGGCACACAGCTTAGAGAAACAGTAGATCTGCTATATAAATGCAACGCCCGTGAAGTTCATATTCGCCCGGCTTGTCCGCCTCTGGTATTCGGCTGTAAATACTTGAATTTCTCAACCTCCCGCTCAGAAATGGATCTAGTAGCAAGACAGGCTATTATTGAACTGGAAGGGAAAGAACCGGAGTCTTTTGCAGCATATTGTGATCCGGCTAATGAAAAGTACGATTGTATGGTTAATTGCATTAAAAAAATTCTCAACTTCTCAACCCTGAAGTATCAAAATATCAATGACATGCTTGACGCCATAGGCATAGATAAGGATAAAATCTGTACTTACTGCTGGAATGGGAATGAATAATGGGAAGCATTTTTAACCTTATTCCCTTGACACAGGAACGGACTTCGATTACTTCTGCTTGACAAGTAAAATTAAGGAAGCAAAAAGAACGTCCCTTTGCTTCCCCTTGCTTCCTTTATCCTCTTGCCTCCATAGGCACCCAGAAATGATAAGCTGATGATAAATATCATGTAAATCAAGTAGTGTGGATTGAATTCAATTAACATATAGAGCCCCAGGATCAGGACTCCGGGTAAAGCCAGAATTATTTACGTGGTAAAGTTGATTTAGTTTCTGTTGAATATGTCTTTATTACAGAAGTGGTTACTGCTCAGGGTTTAAACTTGTTTGGAAACCCGGTAATATTGGGGGATTAGCGTGACTAATAGTTTTGAAAATGATTCTGAAGAAAATGCCCACTTGCCGGAGCAAACTGCTATATGGACCAGAAACTTTGCTCTATTATGCTTTGCCAATGTCGCCTTGTTCATGAGTATTCAGGTTCTTTTGCCTACTCTGCCAGTATATTTATTTAAGGTTGGCGGCAGTCAACAGGATATTGGATATGCGATGGGTGCTTTTACTATCTGCGCTATGGTTATGCGCCCTATAGCTGGCTGGTTAGTTGATACCTATGGCCGAAAAAAGATTATTACCCTGGGTATGATCTTAATGTTAGCCGTTTCCGGGCTCTACCAGCTATCCACTGTACCAATTATGATAATAGTTACACGGGGACTGCATGGATTAGCCTTTGGAATAGTTGGGACTGCCATAGGTACCATTGTAGCTGATAGTTTGCCTATTACCCGTTTAACTGAGGGAATGGGATATTTCGGCTTAACCACTTCCTTATCCATGGCTGTAGCTCCCATCATCGGTTTTTGGCTGGCAGATAGTTACGGCTACTCAGCCTTATTTTCATGGGTCATTGCAATGAGCGTGGTCGCCTTACTCCTTAGTATGCCGGTTAAGGGGACGAAATTCACCCTGAATAATTCAACTCGTTCTGTCATAGGAATTTGGACAAATCTTTTGGAGAAATCCTCTATACCTTCATCATCGGTAATGTTTTTACTTGCCGCCGTTTATGGTTCAGTTCTTTCATTTATAGCTTTATATGCCTCAGAATCGGGAATAAACAATATAGGTCTATTTTTTACTGCTATGGCTGCAGCCATGTTGATTTCCCGTCCTATATCAGGTCGTTGGGCAGACCGCGGAGGAAGCAGTAAGGTAATATTAATAGGACATTTGGCGATTATAACTGGTGTATCAATCATTAGTCTATCCCACACAATAGAGGGATTCATGACAGCTGGAGCAGTCTTTGGATTTGGTTTTGGCTTTTGCATGCCTACGTTGCAAGCCCTGTCAGTACGTTATGCGCCTGGTCATAGACGAGGGGCAGCAACCGGCACCTTCTTTATTGCTCTTGATTTGGGTATTGGCTTAGGAACAATATTCTGGGGATATGTGGCAGCTGCCAGCAGCTATCAAATAATGTATTTTACTACTTTAATTCCTACTATCCTGGCTGGAGCACTATATTATAGATTAAAAGGCTATGGTTATTATCAAAAACACTCCATCCCAGTTCAATGTGACTGTGATAATAATCGCTGACATAAGCCATATATGGTCAATATTAGTTTATAATATTAACAATTGTACAGGTCACTTCACCCCGTTATTAATTACTATCCTCCTTAAAGTTATCTTTTTGCATATCTAAAATTTAGTTCAAAAATTGGTTGGAATATGGCAATTTATGATTGAAATTAAATTTGACAATAAGAATTAACCTATACTATACTGCCTATAGTACTATAATGAGCAATATAACGTTAAGCAAATAGTGCAAATGCCTAAGGAGGTTAGTATGTCCCTACATTACATGATTCTGGGTTGTTTAATGGATGCACCTTCTCATGGATACGAAATAAGGAAAAGGATTAAAGAACTTTTCCAAAGAAGCCACAATATTAATGAAGGTCAATTTTATGCGTTACTCAGAAAGATGGAAGCTGATAGTTTAATAAGAAAGGAGGTAGTCTTGCAGGAAAAGAACCCGCCCCGGAAAGTATTTTACTTAACGGAAAAGGGCAGAGAAGAACTGTTCGCCTGGCTTTCAAGCAATGGTGAGTCAGATGACATCTATAGATTTGACTTTTACCAGGCGTTTCCATTTCTTGAGAGGTGCAATTACTTCAAGCATTTATCTGATGAAACCGCTCTCAAACTTCTGGAACGGCAAGCCGTACTGGAGGAGGAGAAACTGGAGGAATTCACTAAGGTTCGTGATAATATGCAGGGTTTGAGGCTTAATCAGTATAGGATTGGCATAATTGAATTCAGTCTGGCTTTCCAGAAAACCAAGATAGAGTGGTTAAAAAATATGAAAAGCAAAATTCTTGAGAATCAACCATTTTAGGCAACATACAATCTAAATGGGCATCGAATTAAAAGGGGGGGAAAGTAATGGAGGAGAAGCCGGTACTGTGGACAAAGGATGCAGGTATCTGCACCGTAGTTATGAATATTCCCAAGACTTTAAATGCACTTAGTACTCCAATGCTTGAGGGCCTGGAAGAGGCTCTGGAAGAATGTTTCGATGAAAGTATACGCGCTGTAATCTTAACCGGAGCCGGAAAGGCTTTTTGTTCAGGCGGTGATATTGCCGGAGCGGTTAAATCTGGTGCCCAGCAATGGTTGTTTCAGAATCCTAAGAAATTAGCAGTGGTAATCAATACCATACGGCAATTACCCAAACCCGTTATTGCTTCTATAAATGGAGCAGCCTTTGGAGTCGGAATGAGCTTTGCCATGGCATGTGATTTAAGAATTGCATCCGACAAAGCAATTTTGGCTCAGGCATATACATCGGTAGGTCTCAGTCCAGATGGGGCCTGGACCTACACAGTCCCGCAGATAGTCGGCATGGCTAAAGCGCTGGAATTAGTCATGCTGGATACACCTATTAAGGCCGAGGAAGCACTCCGGCTTGGTCTGGTGACCAAGGTCGTGCCTGCCGATCAACTAGAAGCAGAAACTGCTAAAGTAGCCAGGAAGTTGGCTGATGGGCCCACCAAAGCCTATGCGAGTGCAAAAGCTATGATTAATAGCTCCATGCTGCCAGGTTTGGAAAGCCAGATGGAGAAAGAACGCTGGGGTATATCAAGCTGCGGTGCTACTGAGGATTTCAAGGAAGGGTATGAAGCAGTATTTAACAAAAGAAAAGCCAACTTTAGTGGACGTTAGAGTAGAGACAAGCAGACCCCTGCAGGCTGAATTAGAACGTCAGAGAATTATATAGGTTGCTTTGTCTAAGGACTGCCTGGAAGGCCTGGATGCATTTCTTCCAGCCTTCCAGGTCGAAATAATAGCACTGGACCTGACTAATGTATCGTTGTATTTTCCATCACATCATTCTCAGTAATATTGGGAATTGTAGTGAATTCACCTTTATAGTTACGCAAAGTATAGTTTTCTTCATCTTTTCCGACAATATAATAATCAGGCATTAACGGTATCTTACCTATTTTAGTCGCAATGACATACATGGGTTGAGCTAAACCAGAAGTATGCCCTCTAATAGTATCCCTGATCAGTTCAGCCCCTTTTTCTACCGGGGTTCTAAAATGGTCAATTCCAGGTGCAGGTTCTAAATAAAAAACGTAATAGGGTCTAATTCTAATATTCAATAGTTTTTGATGCAGTTCCTGAAAAGACTTTTTATCATCATTTATCCCTTTTAATAATACTGCCTGGTTACCCACATTAACTCCGCAGGTCAATAAGTCCCATACTGCCTGAGCGGTCTTTTCGGTTATCTCTCTGGCGTGATTGCATTGGGTGTTAAGCCAAATAGGCACTTTATGGAAATCACCTAAGACTCTCTGCAATCCCTTGGTAATGCGGTGGGGAAGTACTATAGGCATCCTGCTTCCAAACCGAATCATCTCTATATGAGGTATTTCCCGGAGTTTACGAACTATGTACTCAATTTGTTCATCAGGGAGAAGAAAAGGGTCTCCGCCGGTTACTAATACTTCTCTAAGTTCAGTGTGTTCCCTGATCCAATCCAGTCCTTCGTCAACATCAAATCTGAGCTTTAAAGATTTGTCCACCACCAATTCTTTACGGAAACAGTGCCGGCAGTAAATCCCGCATATATTAACTACCGTAAAGGCTATACGGTCATGATACTGTCGGGCTATAGTGTCTGGTCGTTTTTCATCTCCTGCTCGATTTTCTTTATATACCAGGTAATTTTCAATCCCATAGCGATTTTGCTGTTCATATTTGGAGGGTACAATCTGTTTTCTAATAGGGCAGTTGGGATTATCGGGGTCCATCAAAGATGCGAAATATGGTGTAGTTCCCCATTTGGCTGTGGTACTTGTGATTGCCTCTTCTTCTTCCTGCGTAACATTAATATATTTCTTTAAATCCTTCAACGTATCTACCTGGTTTCTTATCTGATGCTGCCATTCTTCTAGCTGGTTTGTACCAGTATAGTTATCTCTCTTAATTTCTGGCTGAGAGCTGGTTATATTTTGGCTCTGGTTATTTTGCATATGTGTAAGGCCCTTTCTGCTTTTTATATAAAAACTAGGTAAGGATATCTCAGTTTATATAATATTTCTTTAATAACGAGTTTCTATTCCCATTAGAGTGCAAAGGATAACCAGCTGTTAGAATTGTTATCACCTGAAGGGCACTTCGATATCTATGAACAGGAACATTTCGTAAGGGAAATAGCTGCGCAGCTGGACTTTATTAAAGCAATTTGTTATAAATATAGTATTTCTAAGAGCTCCAGAAATAAATAAGCTAATATTAACTTAAGAAAAAGACAACGTTTCTCAATAGTTAACTGAGATAAGGAGGTTAGTTATGGTTATATGTACTATAGGGTTTTCTAAGAAAAGTTTAAGAGACTTTGTTGCTAGACTTCAGAACGCAGGAGTGAAAAGGATTATCGATGTTCGGCTTAACAACACTTCCCAGCTGGCAGGATATGCGAAAAAACAAGACCTGGAATATATTCTTGAATTAGTGGGAATAGAGTATGCCCATCACCCTGAATTAGCACCTACCGATTTACTTATGAAAGACTATAAAGAAAAAAGAGTCACTTGGACCGATTTTGTTGATATGTTTAATAAAATGCTTGATGAAAGAAAACCTCTTACTCAATTCCTATCAGAAAAGGAACCCGAAATTGTCTGTCTGCTCTGTGCTGAAGATAAACCTGATCACTGCCATCGAATATTAGTTGCCGAGTACATAAAAGAAAAAATTCCCGGGATTCAAATTAGACATTTATAGCTTCATTGAGAATATTCTCTTAGTTCAACCTGACGCTTTTAAATTTGCTCGATTCGAAATCTGGGTGTAAGGACAGGTGCTGTAGAGTATCTCGTCATAACCAGACTCGGCACCATTATTTGCCCCATATGCGCTGTAGTACTCGCTGAAGGAAAGGTTGCTTAGCCGCAGAAGATTGAACCCGGTCGGTATCTGGCCTTCCTTTGATACTCACTACATCGCTTTCGCTTTTTAAAGGCGGCCCGGGTCTTATGATAATACGTACTAATTTTGCTTGATCGGCAAGAGGCTCTGTATTACTCTGTTTGGGGGTTTTATCTTCTGGTTTTACCTGAATTGACAGCTCTCTGCGCTTCTCATACTGCTTATTGGAATTGGAGCGAGAACGGCTGCGTTTATTTTCTCTTGATTTAAAATCAGGAGCTGCCTGAGGGGTACTGATTTGCTGTGGCGGTGAATTGGCCTGGATCCATTTCTCGACCGAAGCTCTGCATTTATTAATAACAGCCTCTGACGGTAATTCCGCTTCCTCTATCATAGCTCCGATATGTTCTTCTATTTCGTAGAGGCTCATGATGTCATCACCAGTAACCAGCGTAATAGCCCGGCCTCCATTACCGGCTCTGCCAGTACGCCCGATTCTATGCACATAGCTGTCTTTTTCGCTGGGAACATCATAGTTGACTACCAGGGACAAATCGTCTATATGAATACCACGGGCTGCAACATCTGTGGCTACCAGCAGATGAAAATGTCCCTCTTTGAACTGCTGTAGGGTCTTCAGCCGCTTAAATTGTGGGATATCTCCATGCAGTACACGAGAAGCATAACCTTTTCGAGATAAGAAACGTTGAACGTTATCAACAGTGTTTCGTGTGTTACAAAAAATAATACAGCTTTCGGGCTGCTCTGCCAGAAGCAGACGGCTTAACTGCAGGTTTTTTTCGTTATTATTCACCCGATAATATACTTGTTGAGTAGTATCTACTGTCATGGTTTGCGATTCAATTTCAACAGTAACCGGGCTTTTCATATATTCCCTGCAAATTTTACGGACTTCAGCAGGTATAGTAGCTGAAAAGAGTAGAGTAACCTTATCTCGGGGAAGGGTTTTAATAATCCTCTCCACCTGTTCGAGAAAGCCCATGTCCAGCATCCTATCAGCTTCATCAAGTACCAGAAATCGAATATTCCTGGTTTTTAGATTCCTTTGGCGAATGTGATCAAAAACCCGGCCCGGTGTTCCGGTAACAATGGTAACTCCAGTATTTAGTGCCTGTATCTCTACATTAATATTGTGCTGACCGTATACAGCCGTTGTCTTGTGACGTAGATGCTTTGACATCTGTTTAAGATCACTGTCTACCTGGACTGCCAACTCCCGAGTGGGTGTGAGAATTAGACCCTGGGGTTCCACCGCTTCAGGATCAGTCAATTGCAACATGGAAACTCCAAAAACAGCAGTCTTGCCACTGCCTGTTTTAGACATGACGATCAGATCTTCCTTGTTCAGGACATGAGGTATTGCCATTTTCTGCACCTCTGTAGGTGCCTCAAAGCCCATATCGTCAAGGGCTTTTAAAATAGGAGGCGAAATGCCCAGGTTTTTAAAACTGTTGTTCATTGTTATCTTCTTTCATTATTACTAGCTAAATACTAAATAAAATAATTTGCTTCTGGTTTATTCTAGACAAGGTAATGCAAAGTGTCAAGGGGACGGGGTTGCTGGACAACATTTTTTAATTTATGCAGGCATTTCTTTGCCTGGACGCAGTTCTTTCTCGTAAGTAACAATATCCCGTACTACTTTCATACCTGCCCTGGTATAGACCCGGTTTGCCCCAGTTAAACTTTCAGCATCAACTGTAAGCCCAGCCCAATTTAACCCACGGTAATAGAATTCTCTAAATACATAGCGAAGCATGGCCAGTGCAAGTCCTCTTCGGCGCCAAGGGCGTCTTACAGACAGGTTCAGCACAAAACCCATCTCCCGGTCACTGCCAGTATTAGGGGAGCATAAGGCGACAGCAGCAATCTCACTCTTATCCATGGCTATAAACCATAATGACGGATCAAAATCTGGATTATTCTCGTTATGATGGTGCCATATTCTTATGGACTCTTCTTCTTCCCCCTCAACATATCCCCAGTGGTCCTGGAACGCTTCGTTGGCAGCCCTGTATATCGCGCGCAAGTCAGGGTAATCTCGATAGGTAGTAATTCGTATTCCATCAGGAAAAACTGGTTCATCCAAATTATTATCTAGTTTGGCAACCATTAGATATGAATGACGTACAGGCAGTATCTTCATTTTTTCAAACAGGCCTATAGTTGGATTATGGAGGTCCAAAGTATGAAGCTGCATAGCTACACGAAATCCTGTGGGAACTTTGCAGATAGCATAGGATGCCCTTTGCTCGGCCCATGTTAAGAGGTACTCACCAATGCCCTGGCCCTGGAAATCATTGTGTACACAGCCCTGGACCAATGGACGAACGGGTGGAGATATATAGTCTATAACCAGAATACAGCCAACCATGAGCTCATCTGCTGTTAACACCAATAGAGTGGAGGATTTCATATCAAACCCTGGTGCTGTAAAACTGTTTTGAATGTCGTCAATGCTAACCTTGGGCATCCCCAAAAGCGGTTCCCAGTAGTTGTTAAACAATTCAGTAATTCCTTGCAAGTCCGGTAATTCTGCTGGCCGAGCATAAAAACCTTTCTTTAAAGTCATCTCTAAGTTCTCTCTTTCTTCTTATATATAGCTAGATTCCGTTTCCCCTGCAGTTGCTGCAGATAGCATACGGTTTTAATAATATGCTGCTTAATATTAGATTACGGATACTTTATTAACCAATCTGCCAATTCCTTCAATATAACATTCCACGATATCACCATTATTAAGGAGCTTAGGAGGATCAAAACCCATTCCTACTCCGCTCGGTGTTCCCGTACAAATAATATCTCCGGGTTTAAGTGTCATCCCTTTAGAAAGGTCGCTTATGATATATGGGATATCAAAAATCATATTACTAGTATTGGAGTTCTGTCTAAGCTCGCCATTGATACTGGATTGAATATTCAATTTCACGGGAAAAGGAAGTGCCTTTTTATGAACTATAACTGGACCCATGGGACAAAAAGTATCCAGGCTTTTTCCTTTATACCACTGCTTGTGTTTTCCTTGCAGATCACGGGCAGAAACATCATTGACTATAGTATAGCCCCAGATATAGTCTTCGACTTCATCAACATTAATGTTTATTCCTTCTTTGGCAATAACTACGGCCAGTTCAACCTCATAATCGACCTGACCGGTATTTTCCAAGCTGAATCGGATATCATCACCATTAGCTATGGCCGGAGACGCCATCTTGGTAAAATAAATAGGAGCGTCGGGTATACCAGTATCTGATATTTTAGTCATCTTTATCTCCCGGGCATGGTCCGCATAATTTTTACCCAGACAGATAACATTTCTTCTTGGATATGGAATAGGGGCTAGTAGTTTAACAGTATTTAAGGGGAGCGAAGTAGTTTTATTATCAGTAATTAGGCTCTTTATTTCATCCAATAAAGAGGCGGTGGTATTTTCTATTAATTCAAGCATGGAGTTGAGCTTAATACTTAAACTATTGTTTAATGGAACCACATTATCCCCGACCAATACGCCAACATTTTCACCTTCGGCCAGATAAGTAATAAATTTCATCTAATGCTTCCTCCACCTAATCAATATTTTCACCAGACATCAGGGGGATAGGTTGGGAAATGTTTCTATGTAAGGAATAGCACTTGTTCATACTATTCATTTAAATAGAAGAAATACCCCTTAATTGTAAGAGATATCCCAAATCAAAGCAATATATATTGACAGCCTCTAGTATCAGAAGGAGACGGGGCAATCGCCTGGTTCCTTTGACATTGTTTATGGCATCTCCATCAGAGCTGAAGCTATTTTCGCCAGGACTGCCTCCCTGCGAAGAACCGTCTTTGCCTCCAGCCGGAACTTGACTAAATAAATTGTATTAAGTATACTAAACTAGTAAATTACTAATATACTAAATAACTAAACCGATTGGGGTGTGTAATATGAAAATACCAGTAACTTTAAAACATAAACCAGTAATAGTGGTAGATAATTATGAGCAGGTCGATGGGCGGTATGCATATAATTCGGATGCTAAAGGATTATCATTAGGACTTGCTCAATGGAATGACCGGGGAAAGATTGAAATTTCCGCCAAGGTATGGAGATATACCGGTGAAAAATGGTCAAGACAATCAGAGGAATTGCCACTCCATAGAGTACTTGATTTAGCCTTGCTTATATGCAAGTCAAGACTGCATTTTATGGAGGCTTACCGATATGAAAAGCTTTACGACCCTGAAAAGACTACAATAGATAGAATAGGGCTACAGGGGGATGCTATGACTGTTCATATCTGTACCGATAATCCCATGATTGATGAGGATATCAGACTTTTTAGGGATTGTGTCAGTAAAGATGATGAGCTTATAGGTGAAAGGTTAAGAGTCCTCGCCGCTATTCTGAAGGATATGGGATATTAAAACCTTTAAAGGAGAAGAAGCAACAATGAAAATCTCAAGTGAGAAGAAAAAGGAACTTCGGGCTCAATACAAGCAAATTAAACCTGATATGGGTATATTTGCAGTAATCAATAAATCAAATTTCAAACACTTTTTAGAAACCACCCAGAACCTAAAAGGTAAAATAAATAGCACCCAATTTAGACTTGAAGCGGGCAGCCATCCTAACAAAGAACTGCAGAAGGATTGGCGGACAATTGGATCAGATGGATTTGAAATAAAAATTATTGAGCAAATTGAATACGACAAAGATGAATGCAAAACTGATTATAGTGATGACCTGGAACTGTTAAAAATGATATGGGTTGAAAATCTGACGAATGAAGATATTCAGCTCTATTAGAACCTAAAGCCCTGCCTGTTATTACTCTTATTATGCTCTTAAAAGGCTGTAAGTGATAGGTTTACTTGCAGTCTTTTGATTTTCCGGAATGTCCTATTCTTTTCTATTGACCTTGACGCAGCGTAAAGGTTTATACTTGTTCTGTCAGGAGGTAAAGCCATGGAATATACAGTGCAAAAATTAGGGCAGATGGCTGGTATCAGTACGAGAACACTGAGATATTACGATGAAATAGGGATTTTAAAGCCGGCTCGGATTAATTCGTCGGGATATCGAATCTATAGTCAAGAAGAGGTTGAAAGATTACAGCAAATTCTTTTCTATAGAGAACTGGGAGTAAGTCTGGATGATATACGGGACATTTTAAATGCATCGTCTTTTGATGGCTTAAAGGCGCTGAATGAACATCGGGAAAAACTCCTTAACAAACGAAGACAATTAGATTTGTTAATTATTAATGTAGAAAGGACCATTGCTGAAAAAGAAGGAGGTATTAATATGACAGACAGCGAGAAATTTGCAGGATTCAAACGAAAAATGATAGATGACAATGAGAAAAAATATGGAAAAGAAATTCGGGAAAAATATGGCGCTGAGAAAGTCAATCAATCTAATCAAGCGCTAGAGGGTATGACCCAGCAACAATATGCTGAATGGGAAAGACTCGGCGTCGAGATTATGGTAACCCTTAAAGAAGCATTTGCTACGAATAACCCAGGCGGTGAACTGGCCCAGAAAACTGCGGATTTACATCGTCAATGGCTAAGCTTCACCTGGGATAGATACAGCAAAGAAGCACATGCAGGCCTGGCGCAGATGTATGTTGATGATGAGAGATTTACTGCCTACTATGACCAAGCCCAACCCGGTGCGGCAGAATTTTTAAGAGATGCTATTTTGATTTATACGGGCCAGATACAATAGCGTGAACTCCCACCTATCAGGCTTACTCAAATAGAAGCACAGCTCAATCTCTTACAAGGAGAACAGCATCTGCAAAATATCCTGCAATTATATGGTTTTTAATCAGTCCAATTTAACTGAAAGAAAGCGAGGTTTATAATAAATAGCCAAAGAGCCAGTAGTCTGATAAACTATGGCTCTTTTGAATAATGTCGGACTTTAATCTCCGCATATCCCCTGAGCTAATGCACTGATGTTAGGCAGTGTAACTCTGACCCCCTCAAAGTCAGGTGGAGTAGAAGGATCGTTGATCCTGGTCGAGGTTACTCTCATTTCGTATACGCAGCACTCGGGACAAACCCTGTCGCAGAAGGTTACAGTAAATGGTGTTTCTTCTTTCCAATCCTCGATAATTTTTCCCTCACCGGGAATGAACTCAACTATCCTTCGGAATGTCCATGTTTTTAATATATCTTTATTTCCATTACATTTTCTGACTAGTTCAAAGGTTAAAATCAGCTTAAAACTTCTTTGCCTTTCAGGAGTTTCTTTAGCAACATCAAAGAACACGAGACTTGAAAACTCGATTTTAACAACTGGTCTGCAAAGACAGCTGGTATCTACTAAAACTCTGTCCAAAACTTTTGTTTCTGGTTCTGCTTGTTCAGGATTAAATATTGCATCTTGAGGATTAGATCCACATTCTAATAATATTCCTTGAGGTTTAGGATGTTTTGGAAAGTGGCAGCAGTCACTGTTTCCGTCTATCGGGGGAATACACAAGTCCCTTTTTTTAAGTTCATCCATTACATGCCTTTTCATACAATTCCTCCTTCTATTATTCAAAATTTAAGAGAGAGATACTTTTTTTAATACACACTATGCATGCCTTCTGAATTGGGTTCCAAATACTTCTTTAGTAAGAAAAATATTGTATGATAGTCTATTACACTTGCTGCATCTGAATAATAATACTTTTGACAAAAAAGGCATTCAGATGCATAATGAGAAAAAGACCGACCGTCGGTATGTAATTGGAGTGATAATATGGAATTAAAAGATAAGATAATCAATTCTGCATACGAGTTGTTTTCTGTTAAGGGATACGAAAGAACAGCAATTGAAGAAATAATAAAACAAGCAGAATGCTCAAAGGGTGGTTTCTATCATCACTTTAAATCAAAAGAAGAAATCCTGAAAGTGATTGTAACTAATTACATGGATGATTTGACAAAGTACCTGGAGCGTATTGTTTCAGATGACAAGGACTCATTTGCTGACAAGTTCAATGATATATTCTTAGTTATCAGTCAGTACAAATTAAAACAAATAACCGAATGGTCAAAAGTAAATAATGTTTTTTCTTTTTCAGGGAATGATAGGATTCTCAGACAATTGGAACAGCAGTTTAAAATAGCTGCAACCAGAACATATTTTGAGGTGCTTCGTAGTGGTAAAGAACAGGGAAAGATAAGGATTGAATATCCGGAAATAATAGCAGAATTGTGCACCCGAGTGATATTGTGGATTTATGAATCAGCAGGGAAGCTTATTGAATCAAAGGATGCCAGAGACCAAGCTAGGTTTGAAAATCTATTGGATTTTAGTGAGGGAATAATTAGTCATGCCCTTGACATGAAAAAGCAGGAAATTAAGTTTAAAGATGTAGCATTATCATATCTTCATAAGGCCAAAGAATATTATCTGGCCAATAAGGAGGAGAGACGATGATAAAATGGTTTAGTGAAATTGCAGGAAATGATTATAATCTGGTTGGCGGAAAAGCCTACAATTTAAGCAAAATGTTCAACTATGGCATAAAAGTACCTGATGGATTTGTAGTGACTTCAGTTGCCTATGACGTCTATATAAAGAAAAATCTGCTCAAACAGAAGATGGACCAGATTTTAAGCACGCACAGTTTAAGTGCAATTAAGTCACAAGAAATGAAAGCGTTATTTGATATAGAGACTTTTCCTGAGGATTTAAAACAAGAAATTCTGATTGAGATGAGGAAGATAGCCAGCGGGCGGGTTGCAGTAAGAAGCAGTTCAACCGCAGAAGATTTACCAGGTATGAGCTTTGCCGGTCAGTATAGCAGCTACTTAAATGTAACAGTATCTGATTTAATAGAAAAAGTTGTACTTTGCTGGCAATCTTTATGGAATGAAAGAGCTATAGAATATAGAGCAAAACACAATGTAACCACTGAGTTTTCCCACAGTGTTGTTATTCAGGAAATGATTAATGCTAAGCTGGCAGGTGTTATTTTTACGGCCAATCCTATGAATGGGATCAGAGACGAAATGCTTATTAATTCATCGTATGGCCTTGGCGAAGCCATTGTCAGCGGTCAAGTGAATCCTGATCAATATACTGTAGATATAATAAGCGGAAAAATAACTAAAGAAGAAATTGCTTTAAAAGAAATTCTATGTCAGTACTCAGCGGAAGGTATAGAATATATTCCTGTTGCTGAGTCAAATCAGTCCGTAAGTTCTTTAAATGAAAATCATATCAAAGCCATTGTTGAAGTAGCAGCTAAGATTGAAGATTACTATGGCAAACCTCAAGATATTGAATTTGCTGTTGATGGCAATGATAAAATATTCATTGTTCAATCGAGAGATATTACAACACTGTTTCCTATAGACGCCTTCGAAAAAGACGGGAAATTGAGAGCGTATCTATCAGCGGGAACGGTGTTATTAGGTATGAAGGAACCATTAACCCCCTTGGGGTTTGACATGCTTAGCCAAATGTTTCCTACTATTATCAATGTTATGACTATGCAAAAGAAACCTCTGAATAACAGTTTTGTTAAATATGCCGGTTGCAGGATTTATGTAGATATGACTTATCTTCTGGCCAGCAAGTTTGTTTCCAAGCAATTTGCCAGTGCATTTTCCGGGAATGATTTACCGCTTAAAGATGTAATGTTTAACATGATTGATAAGCATAGCAAAAGATTCAGCAATCAAGGGATAAAATTTAAGATTCCTTGGGGGGGTGCTAAATATGGTTTGACCATATCAGGAAAAATGAAGCAAATCAGAAAGATTCCAAACGAGCTGCGTTATGATGCTATGATGAAAGAGGGAGAGGATGTTTACCAAGAGTGGCTTCTAAACTCAAAAAAACTTAAAACACTTGGAGACAAAATAGACTTTATAAATAACTGTATGGTAGAAGCTTTTTTATTGTCTCAGAGACAAGCGCTTTATTGTACAGAAATAAATGATATTGTGAAAATTGATAAACTGGTAAAAAAAATGTATGGAAAAAGATTTAATATGGAAACTCTCGTTCATTCCTTGCCGAATTGCGTTACACAAGAATTGACAATCAAAATGAATCTTGCGGCAAAATACTTTGATGAGAATAATCTTGAACCGACAGCTGACCATCCCCAAATAAGGAGTATTCTTAATAAATTCGGACACAGAGGTAACATTGAACTGGATTTTGGTACTCTAAGATGGGCAGAAGAACCATCTTTCATAATAAAGCAAATTAAATCGTATATGGTTGATAAAATGTATGAAAGAAACCTGGATACTATTAATGAAATGGCCGAAAGAGCTGAGGCATTGATTGAGGAAATATATCAAACAGTAAAAAATGATAAAGGTGAGAATAAGGCTCACAAACTGAAAAAACGTATGGTAAACTACCGCATAGCAGCGGGGATGAGAGAATATCCGAAATATGACATAGTTAGAATCATTAGTATTGCCAGACAGGTCATGCTAGGAGTCGGTGAAGAATTTGTAAAAGAAGGACTCATAAATGAAAAAGAAGATATTTTCTACTTATTCAAGAAAGACATTTTGAGCAAAGAGAATTTAAAAGAAAAGATTGAAATTAATAAAGGCTCCTACCAGAAGGAAATGGCAAGAACTAGTATTCCAAGAATAGTTCTAAATACCGGAGAAACGTACTATTCTGCTCAAAAAATCGATTCCCAAAGCAAAGTGATTCAAGGTATGCCCTTATCTCCAGGAATTTATGAAGGTACCATAAGAGTCGTATTTGATCCACTTGATTCTAACCTACAAGCAGGTGAAATAATGGTCACTGAAAGTACGAATCCAGCTTGGACACCACTTTTTGCCACAGCGAAAGGACTGATCATGGAATACGGTGGGCCGGTCAGTCACGGAGGAATTGTGGCGAGAGAATATGGGATTCCTGCAGTTGTCGGCATACCGTCGGCTTCCAGCATATTACATGATGGCCAGAGAGTAAGGATTAATGGTGAGACAGGAGTTGTTGAAATACTATAATTACGTGCAGTTGAACAAATGTAGTAATTTTTGTCTGAAGGTCTCTTGACATAATTGTTTTAAGAATGGAGGGTCAAATGAGTTCTGTAGCGCTCAACTTCGAAACTGATATAATCATAATTGGATCGGGATTTGCTGGCCTGGCTGCCGCCATAGAAGCGGCTGAAGCCGGTGCCTCGGTGCAGGTGCTGGAAAAGATGATGGCGCCTGGCGGTAATTCTATCATCAGTGATGGAGGGATCGCTGCGCCAGGAACATCTTACCAGGAGGCCGCTGGTATATCCGACTCCCCAGAACTAATGTACCAGGACATGATAGCCGCTGGCCAGGGATTGAACTATCCGGATCTGGTTAAAACAGTCACTGAAGGTGCGCGGGAAGCTTTTCTCTGGTCCCGTGATTATCTTGGTGTGAAATATAAAAACCGGGTGGATATTTTTGGGGGACACTCAGTAGCACGATGCTACACCCCAGAAGACGTCTCGGGTTCGGCACTCATTAAAAGACAGTTGGTTCGATTGAAAGAACTTCACGTTCCAATTCGGCTGGGGATTTTTGTGGAATCCTTAATTCAAGATGAGGGTAGGGTCACCGGAGTACGACTAATTGAAGGCTATCGATACAGTAAGCCAGGACATGAGATCCAGCAAACCTTAACTGCTGCTAAAGCTGTTATAGTTGCATCCGGAGGATTTGGTAGTGACGTGGCCTTCCGACAGGCTCAGGATCCCCGTTTAGGAAGCAGTATGTTGAGCACTAACAAGCCCTTTGCCACTGCGGAAATACTAAAGGAATGTATTAGAATCGGAGCCAATCCGATTCAACTATCCCATATCCAGCTGGGGCCCTGGACTTCTCCTGATGAGATAGGCTTTGGAGCGGGTCCCCTTTTTGGAGACTATGTTGTGCTGCCATATGGTCTTATTCTCGACCCAGAAACATGCAACCGGTTTGTAAATGAACTGACTGATCGCAGTCTCCTGGCTGAAGCCATATTAAGACGTAAACACCCGGTAATAGGTATAACCGATGAAGCCGGAGTCCATACTGCAGGCTGGGACTTGAGCAGACCCTTGGCCAAAGGGGTTGTCAAGACTTATGATACCCTGGACGAATTGGCTGAAGCTTATGGAATGGATCCCAGTACTTCAAAGGCTGCTGTAGAGCGCTTTAACTGCTCAATCGAATCAGGAATAGATGAGGATTTTCAAAAACCTATCTTGAAAGAAGCGGGTCCCCTGAATCGCCCTCCCTTCTATGCCATGCGAATATGGCCCAAGGTTCATCACACTATGGGAGGCGTCCAAATCGACACATCTGCCCGAGTTATTCATCGGGATCAGTATCCAATTCCAGGCCTTTATGCAGCCGGTGAGGTCACCGGGGGTGTTCATGGTGCCTGCAGGCTTGGAAGCTGTGCCATTACTGAATGCCTGGTCATGGGCCGGATTGCAGGTAGAAAAGCGGCGATTTGACAATAAAAACAAATATCCAAGAAAATATAGTATAATAAGACACTAGCTTGATGTCGTAATATAGGATTAAATGGAGTGTACTTCAAATAATGATTATAAGGGGATTTTATGATAAAAATTATGGCAGATTCTACCTGTGATTTATCCCAGGAAATCATTGAAAAATATGATATTGATTTAGCCCCATTGACTATAACTTTTGAAGGCAGGACCTACCGTGATAGGTTGGATATTAAGCCGGATGAATTCTATGCTATTATTGAAGAGTTGCCTGAAGAACCTTCCACTTCTATGCCCAGTCCAAGTGAATATTTAAGCATAATTAATAAGGCCGTTAAGGATGGGTATACCGAAATATTATGTATCTGTATGTCCAGTGGTACCAGTGCGGCTTATCAATCAGCTGTTATTGCCAGAGATAAATTTATAGAGGAAAACCCTGAAACACCTGTATTAATTCATGTAGTTGATTCTAAATCCATGAGCCATGGCAGTGGCTGGCTAATATTAAAGAGTGCCAGATTAAGAGAAAACGGAGCCAGTTTTGATGAATTAATTGAGTTTAATGAAAAGAATAAGAACAGGGTAAAACACTTTCTTTCAGTCGATGATTTAGACCATTTAATAAAAAGCGGAAGGCTTTCTAATGCTACGGCGTTTATTGGCAAGATTTTAAACCTCAAACCGATAATGACTATGAAAAATGGGAGGGGAGCCATTGTTGCCAAGGAGCGGGGCCGAAAGAGAGTGCTTCAGCACTATGTCACTGAATTTATAAAAAGAAACGATACTGATATGACTGATTTTATAATAATTGGTTATACATCGGATATAAGTTTTGCTGAAAACTTGAAGCACATGATTATTAGAGATAGTGATTTTACCGGTGATATTTTCATCATGCAGATGGGCGTTGCGGTTGGCACCCATGTGGGATTGGGAGCTATTTCACTATTTTTCCTTGAAAAAGCTCGCATATCAAGGGGACGGTTCTCTTGATATATGCAATAACATGGTATAATGAACATAAAACGGAAGTGGGAGACTTATGCCGAGACCTGCCAGGAAAAGAAGTGAGACAGGAATCTATCATATAATGGTTAGAGGTATCAATAAACAGAAGATATTTTGTGATGAAGAGGATTGTCAGAGGTACTTGAAAACATTAGGAAAAGTTAAAGATTTAAGTAGCTGCGAAATATATGGCTATTGTTTAATGGGAAACCATGTACATTTGCTTATAAAAGAAACCAAAGAACATATTAGTCAGATAATGAAGCGGATTGGAACAAGCTATGCATACTGGTACAACCGTAAATATGAACGGGTTGGCCATGTATTTCAAGACAGGTACAAAAGCGAAAGCGTAGAAGAAGATAGATACCTAATGACAGTAATTAGGTATATTCATAATAATCCTGTAAAAGCTAGTATGGTGCAAAAACCAGAGGATTATAAATGGAGCAGCTGCTTCACCTATTATGGAGGAAGAGAATATCTACCGAACTTAGTTGAGACACACGTTGTGCTGGACATGTTTTCGGGAGATACGGAAGCAAGGAAAGCGCAATTTCGTAAGTTTATGGAACAAGAGAATGTTGATAATTGTCTTGAAGATGAAAGACGTGAAAGAGCAAGTGATGACGAAGTGCGGGAAACAATTCAGAAGCTGTTAAAAGGGGAATCAATAAATACTCTACAGTATATAGAAAGAGAAAAGAGAGACGATATTATACATAAAGCGAAAGAAATCAAGGGAAGTAGTATAAGACAAATCGCCAGGGTAACGGGTGTTGGCTACAATATCATTATAAGGGCATGATATATCAGGAGAACCGTCCCCTTGATATGTTTTTATTAGAAGAGGGAGTGTGCAGCATGAACGAACTTAAATTAAAGTATGGATGTAATCCAAATCAGAATCCAGCCAGAATATACATGAAAAATGGTCAATTACCTATAGATGTCTTGAATGGAAATCCAGGATATATTAACTTACTGGACGCCTTTAACAGCTGGCAATTGGTCAGGGAATTGAGGGAGGCCACCAGTCTTCCAGCAGCGGCTTCATTTAAACATGTAAGTCCAGCAGGAGCAGCAGCAGCTTTGCCTATGAGTGATACTTTGAAGAAGATATATTTTGTTGATGACCTGGAACTATCTCCACTTGCTACAGCTTATGCCAGAGCCAGAGGGGCAGACAGGATGTCTTCCTATGGCGATTTTATAGCGTTATCTGAGACCTGTGACGAGCAAACCGCAATTCTAATCGCACGTGAAGTATCTGATGGGATTATTGCACCAGGCTATACGTTTAAAGCCTTGGAAATATTGAAGGGCAAGCGCCAGGGAAGCTATAACATTATTCAAATTGACAATAAGTATGAGCCTGACCCGGTTGAAACCAAAGAAGTTTTTGGTATCACCTTTGAACAGGGAAGAAATAACATTAAGATATCAGAGGACTTTTTAAAGGTAAGACCCACCAGCAATCAAGATATACCTGCAGATGCGCAAAGAGATCTGCTGATATCTCTGATTACTCTTAAATACACCCAGTCTAATTCAGTATGTTATGTAAAAGACGGTCAGGCAATTGGCATAGGGGCTGGACAGCAATCAAGAATACATTGCACGCGTCTGGCTGGAAATAAAGCAGATATCTGGTTTTTACGCCAGAACCCGAAGGTTTTAAATTTACCTTTTAAAAGGGGTCTTCGAAGAGCAGACCGGGATAATACCATAGATATTTATATATCTGACGAATATATGGATGTGCTTGCTGATGGTATATGGGAAAGCTTCTTCACCGAAAAGCCTGAAGCCCTGACAAGAGAAGAGAAAGACGAATGGCTTGGGAAAATGACTGGAGTTTCTCTGGGATCAGATGCTTTCTTTCCGTTTGGCGATAATATCGAGCGGGCTAGAAAAAGTGGTGTTGGCTATATTGCCCAGCCAGGTGGTTCGATTCGAGACGATAATGTAATAGAAACTTGTAATAAGTATAATATAGCTATGGCTTTTACCGGGACACGCTTATTCCATCATTAAAGAGGAAGCCCCCTTCGGGGACCACAATTTATGCTCGCAGAGCTCCAGAGATTAAGGAAGCCCCCTTCGGGGACCACAATTTATGCTCGCAAAGCTCCAAAGATTAAGGAAGCCCCCTCCGGGGACCACAATTTATGTTCGCAGAGCTCCAAAGATTAAGGAAGCCCCCTCCGGGGACCACAATTTATGCTCGCAAAGCTCCAAAGATTAAGGAAGCCCCCTTCGGGGACCACAATTTATGTTCGCAAAGCTCCAGAGATTAAGGAAGCCCCCT
>JAENZE010000004.1:92820-165729 GCA_016841425.1 Syntrophomonas sp.
CCTTCGGGGACCACAATTTATGTTCGCAAAGCTCCAGAGATTAAGGAAGCCCCCTCCGGGGACCACAATGTGTGTTCGCAAAGCTCAAAAGATTAAGGAAGCCCCCTTCGGGGACCACAATTTATGTTCGCAAAGCTCCAGAGATTAAGGAAGCCCCCTTCAGGGACCACAATTTGTGTTCGCAAAGCTCCAGAGATTAAGGAAGCCCCCTCCGGGGACCACAATTTATGCTCGCAGAGCTCAAAAGATTAAGGAAGCCCTTACAGCACCTAGCCACTGAAGCTGGACTACTGATGTGCCTGCATTTCATTACAGTACAATTATGGCTGCATTTACAGCACAACAATATATATTCGCAATGCTCACGGATGATTAAGGGTGCAATTTGGGTTCGCTCTGGCTCAAGGTAAAGAGGAAGGTCGATTAATAACACCAGCAGCATTGCTAAGGTCACATACACATAGGGGCTATATACCTATAGATATTTGCGCAAGAGTAATATACAATGATAACATAAGACTAAAGTAGTATTTTGCATTAATGGGAGGTACAATTATGGATGATGGTCTTGCTCCCCATAATGAAGATAAATTACGTGCGCTGAGAAACAATCTGGAAAAACTGTCGCTTCAATCGGATTTCCGAAAAAAAGTAATTGGCGGTTTGAGCGAGGAAGATGTAATAAAATATATTGACGGTTTACGACAGCAATCCCAGATGGTTGAGGATGAACTAACCCATCATATTGAAGAGCTGCAATATGCTAAAGAAAAGCTGCTGAAGGAATATGAGCATTTCAGAAAGGAAAGCCAGGAAGAGAAAGCCAGATTACAAGAAATAGTTGACAAGGCAGCTACTGACTCAGCCACGTATATGCAGGAATGTCAGGATCAGGCTGCGCTATATAATATGGAACTTGATAAGGCAGTGAGCGAAAACCATCGGCTGGATAACGAGTGCAAACAGTTAGCACTAAGAGTTCCACGGTTGGAAGAGGAATTAGAACGCCTAAAAAACGAGTATGATAACGAGAGAAATACCTATATTGAGAAAATTGAAGCTTTAGAGCAGCAAATAATATCGAATCAGGACCAATTAGTTGAGCGAATTAAGCTGGCAGAGGATTTAGAACGTAATTACGAGTTTGAAAAAACTCGTACTGCTTCAGCAGCAAAAGATATTATCTCCCTCAGGGAGAAGATCAGCAGCCTTGAGGTGGCTCAAAAAGAAAACCAGGCTAAGATTGAACAAGAATTGAAGAAAAGCCAGGAATTAGAAGAAGAGCTAGAGCTGGAAAGAAGCAGGCTGATCAATAGTGAAGAGATTATAAGTAATAAGACCTTAAATATTAAGGAACTGGAAGAACAATTATATGATAACATTCAAACCAGCGAAGAATATCTTAGAAGAATCCAGGAATTAGAGCAAGAGTTGGAATTGGAAAGAAGCAGCGTGAACAGTAGTAAAGAGACTATTAATACTCAGGTTCTGAATATTAAGGAACTGGAAGAACAATTATATGAAAGCATAAAAACCAGTGAAGAATACCTTGGAAAAACCCTGGAATTAGAACAGAAGTTGGAGTTGGAAAGAAATAGACTGAACAGTGATCAAGAAACTATTAACCTTCAGGCCTTAAGAATCGAAGAACTTGAAGAAAAATTAATTGAAAACAGCCATATGGTGGAGGAATATCTTGAAGCAAATCAGAAGTTAGAACAGGAACTGAAGAATGCGAGAGAGAATTTAGGGGCTGATTCAAGACTTTCGAATTTTAAGGGAGAAGTTGACGTGATATACAAACAACTGGACAATATAAAAGTGCAGATCGATATCAATGACAAACTGCAACAGCAGCTGGACTATGAACGTTCCCGTGCTGAAAGAGTTGAAAAAGACATGTCCCAGATCAGTGAATGGGCATACAATCTCAAAGAGAAATTTCAGCAGAACCAGCGGCAGTTGGAAGCCCAATTCAGCAAAATTGAAGAGAAACATAAATCAATGCAATCTGAAATCAATGGATTGCGCAGCAATCTGGAAACGTTTAGTGTAGGAACGGGTACCGAAATTGATAATCTGTGTGCCACCGTAGATAATTCAAACCAATTAATTGATAGCAAATGTGTGAAAATTGATCAATGGCGTGAAAAGACGGGTACTACTGGCAGATAGTTTTTTCAGGACCTAAAATAATTGATTATGCCATCGAAAAACCCGGCTGACTTGTATAAAATTGCAGTTTTTATAGCTTGATTAAAAATATTATCAGTGTATATTCTTAGAATAAATTGGGAACCATTTAAGCTGTATCGACTTGACATTAAGACGGTTCTGAATTATATTTAACATGCCTTAACACAATCAATTCTCCTTTATGGGAGATGTGAGTGAGTCAAGGGTTACATTTCCAGAAAGGGGATAATAAAAGAATATGGAAGACAAATATCTAGTTTGTAAAGACTGCGGAGAAGAATTTCTGTTTTCTGCATCAGAGCAGGAGTTTTATGCAGAAAAAGGTTTTGAGAATGAACCTGGCAGATGCAGAAACTGCAGAAGAGCTCGTAAGCAGTCGCGTGGTAACAGTGGAGGCGGAGGCGGACAAAGGTTCAGAGAGGACCGTCCGATGTTTAAGGCAGTTTGCGCCGAGTGCGGTGAGGAGACCACAGTCCCCTTTGAACCGAGTGGAGATAGGCCTATTTACTGCCGGGACTGTTTCCGCAACAGGAGAAACAGATACTAAAGAAACGAAATTGATATTACAAAGAGGTCTGAAAGCAGGCCTCTTTTTATTTGCCTATCCAAAAAACATGAATTACAGAATGCTCTTTTGCTAGCTTATTAATAGCGATATAATAGCAGGGTGTATCTCGATCAAAGATGGAAATGAGGCAACATATTAACATAATTAATATTATGTCAATATGTTGCCTATGCTCATTCAGTAATCTTTGTTGTATGGGGATAAACTAGTCTAAACGTTATTTATTTGCTAAAATGATGACTGTAATTCTGGTTCAATCCCGTTTTACCAAAAGACGAATTAATAGAAAATGAAAGGGCAAGGCTATGGATTTAAACTCCGATTATGCCGGCAGGTATCATTTGCTTACCTACGGCTGTCAAATGAATGTCCGTGATTCCGAGATAATAGCCGGTATTCTTGAGGGAATGGGTTATGTCATTACTTCTAATTTAAAGGAAGCGGATTTAGTCGTTTTTAATACCTGCAGTGTTCGTCATTCAGCAGAGAACAAGGTGTATGGCAAATTGGGAGAAGTAGGGCTTTTAAAAAGGCATAACCCCGATTTGCTGATTGCGGTAGGTGGGTGCATGGCGCAGTTGGAAAACGTAAGGACCAGATTGAAAAAACAAAAAGTTGATATTGTCTTTGGCACCCATAACCTTCATGAGTTACCTCATTTGATTAATCGGGCAAAAACTATTGCTGGACCGGTGGTACAGGTATATGACCGGGAAGGGGATATTGTTGAACATCTTCCCTCCCAACGGGATGGAAGTCTGAGTGCTTTTGTAAATATTATGTATGGATGCAATAATTTTTGCAGTTATTGTATAGTTCCCTTTACCAGAGGCCGAGAAAGAAGCAGAATGCCCGGCGATATCATCTCTGAAATTCAAAAGCTAGCTGAACAGGGTTTTAAGGAAGTTACATTGCTAGGTCAGAATGTTAATTCCTATGGGCGAGGACTAGAGGAACGATGTGATTTTGCAGACCTACTGAACTTAGTAAACCAAATAGAAGGCATTCAAAGAATTCGTTTTACCACCTCCCACCCTCGAGATATAACTGATAAGTTGATTGATGCCGTTGCCGCCCATTCAAAGGTCTGTGAGCATATTCATGTGGCTATGCAATCTGGCAGCAACCATATACTAGAGCGTATGAATCGAGGTTATACCCGCGAACATTACCTGGAAAGAACCCAAAGAATAAGGAAAATGGTTCCAGGTGCGTCTATAACAACTGACATAATCGTAGGCTTTCCAGGAGAGAGTGAGTCGGACTTTCAAGATACCATGGACATGGTCAATAAGGTACGGTTTGATGCCGCTTTTACGTTCATGTATTCGGTTCGTACTGGTACTGCTGCTGCTACTCTGGATAATCAGATCCCATTGGACATACGCCGGGAGCGGCTTATTAGACTTAATAACCTGCAGTATTCGATAGCTCGAGAAATAAACGAATCACTGGAAGGAACCGTACAGGAAGTACTGGTTGAAGGTTTAAGCAAAACCGATAAAGAAAAGCTTACTTCACGCACTCGTACCAATCGTATTGTAATATTTTCTGGTCCAAAAGACTTAATAGGAAGACTGATAAGTGTTAGAATAACAGAAGCGAAAACTTTTTCTTTATTTGGAAAAATAGTGGAATTATGATGGTAGAAATTAAGGGGGATAAAGCTTTGTCAAAAGAAGATATTATTAAATTAGCGTTTGATCTGGGAACCTCTATAGGCGATTCAGATGAAATCATCCTGTTAAAAGAATTACAGAGTAAATTGAATGAGGATTTTGAGGCATCTAACCTTATAATTAAATACAAAGATGCTAAAATGAAACTCGAGCATAAAATGAATGATGGTCTTATGATAACTAAAGGTGAAGAAGATCATATTGATATACTCGAACAGCAGCTGAGCAGCAATGCTTTACTGCAAGAAATGATGACTGCCCAGGAGAAGTTTGACAACCTGATGCAGGCCGTTTATTTTGCTATGAATCAGGCTATTACCGGCAGCTGTGGCGGTTCCTGCTCTTCCTGCGATAGTGGTTGCTCATAAGAGTTACCTAGCTGCATACGTTTGGCACAAAGACCTGGGGGCACCGGGTCTTTCTCTTTGCTGCTGATATTTTACCGCAAATGATTTCTCAACTTGCGTACTGGACTCAGAGCGAGTATTGCTCACTGAAAGTTGAATTACTTATTCTAGGGGGTTCTTAAACTGGATGCCAAATATACACCAATGATACAACAATACCTGCAGGTAAAAGCACAACACCAAGATTGTATACTATTCTTTCGCCTCGGAGATTTCTACGAGATGTTTTTTGATGATGCCCGGGTTGCCTCCAAGGAGCTTGATATAGTGCTAACTGGAAGAGATGGGGGACAGGAAAGCAAAATCCCCATGTGCGGTATTCCTTATCATTCTGCCAATAACTACATAGCCAAACTGATTAATAGTGGTTATCGCATAGCTGTTTGCGAACAAGTAGAGGATCCGAAATCTGCTAAAGGTATCGTAAAAAGAGAGGTTATCAGAATAATAACTCCCGGAACGGTTATGGACGACAATATTTTAGAGGAAAGCCAGAACAACTATCTGGCAGGTGTAGTATGTGACGCTGCTTCTATAGGATTTGCCTACATAGACATCACTACTGGCGATTTCCGGGTGACCGAGTTCAGCGGAGAAGAAAGAGAACTGCAGCTGCAAAGCGAACTGCTTCGCCTGGCGCCGGCAGAGGTATTGATTAATATTGAATCAAGCCTGGAGCTCGAATGGCAAAGGCCAGCTTTTATATCCGATAATATTGCGGTCAGTAATGTACCTGAAGGTGTTCTAATCTATGACCGGGCCAGGGATATACTGACCCGTCATTTTGCGGTCAGCAGCCTGGAAAGCTTCGGGCTGAGAGAATATGAGTCAGCCGTTAAAGCTGCTGCAGCCATCATAGAATTCCTGAATAATACACAGAAAAGAAGTCTGAGACAGGTGCAAAGCATAAGGCTATATAATATAGGATCCTATCTGGAAATGGATTATTATACCCGTCGCAATTTAGAATTGACTGTAACCATGCGAGATGGAAAAAGGGAAGGTTCTTTGCTGTCAATATTGGATGGATGCCGGACTTCCATGGGTAAACGTATGCTTAGAAAATGGATAGAGCAGCCCTTAAAGAAGAAACAGAACATAGAACCAAGGTTAGACGGGGTTGAGGAGTTAAAAGATAATCTGGTTTTACGAGCTGATTTAAAATCAATACTTGATAATATATATGACCTGGAGAGGATTGCTGGTAAAATAGGCAGCGAGGTAGCAAATCCACGAGATATCCTGGCATTGAGAAATTCGTTGTTCTCACTGCAGGAAATACCAGCTGTATTAAATAGTGTTAATAGTACACTGCTTCGCAGTATTTCGGCAATGGATAGAATGCAGGACCTGTTGGATCTGGTCAATATCAGTATTGATGATGATGCACCCCTGACCTTGAAAGAAGGAAATATTATTAAAATTGGGTACAAGAGTGAAATTGATGAGCTCAAGCGTCTTTCAGAACAGGGGTCGGTCTGGTTGATGGATTTTGAAGCTAAGGAAAAAGAGCGAACTGGCATTAAATTCCTAAAAGTAGGTTTTAATAAGGTTTTTGGTTATTATATAGAGGTAAGCAAGTCGAATCTTAATCGGGTTCCGGTTAATTATGTTCGCAAACAGACCCTGGTAAATACTGAAAGGTTCATATGCGAAGAACTTAAGAATTATGAAGATAGAATTCTAGGTTCAAGAGAAAGGCTCTACGCAATTGAATATGAAGAATTCATCAAAATACGAAGCCAATTAGCTGATCATATTAGAAGATTGTTAGAAACCGCAGAAAAAGTTGCTGTCCTTGACGTTTTATTCAGCTTAGCCGAAACAGCTTATAATAATGATTATGTACGGCCTTCGATAAGCAACAGTGAGACAATCGAAATAAATTCCGGCCGCCATCCGGTGGTGGAAAGAAATTTGACCGAAACCCGTTTTGTGCCCAATGATACTCGTATAGGGGTGAATGATAAGGCTTTTGCTATCATAACCGGACCTAATATGGGAGGTAAGAGCACCTATATGAGACAAATTGCTCTGCTGGTCCTAATGGCTCAGATGGGCAGCTTCATACCAGCTGCATCAGCCAGCATTGGGATAGTTGACAAGATATTTACCCGGGTTGGAGCATCGGACGACCTGGCTGCCGGTCATAGTACTTTTATGGTGGAAATGGTTGAAGTATCTAACATCCTGCATAACGCGACCAGGAAGAGTCTCATTATTTTAGACGAGATTGGACGAGGTACCAGTACCTATGATGGAATGAGTATTGCCCGGGCTGTTAGTGAATATATTCTCGACAAAATCAAAGCCAGAACTTTATTTGCTACTCATTATCATGAAATAACTGATATGGCAGACAAGTATCTTCCGGTAATTAATTTGTCGGTTTCGGTTCATGAGACTGAAGAATCGGTAGTTTTTCTAAAAAAAGTGCTGCCGGGGAAAGCTGATAAAAGTTATGGTATACAGGTAGCCAGGTTGGCAGGGCTTCCTATGCCTGTAATAGAAAGGGCTCAGGAGGTGCTTTGGGGGCTGGAGAAGGACCGAGGCCTGGTTACCACTATAGATAGGGTCTCCCAGCCGTCTTTGTTTGCGCCCCAGAATCCAGTTTTATGTGAACTGGAAGAACTTGATATAAATGAGCTTACTCCAATTGAAGCTATTAACATATTATTTAAATGGAAACAGCTGTTAACTTAAACAACTTTCGAGGTTTGGGATAGGGCGAACTTTATGCTTTGACACGCCGTCACCCTCCACCCTGCGGGTACTACCCCGAAGCGGGACAACTGATGTGCATTCACTTTGTTACTGCACTAATAAGGTTGCTGATGTTCCCGCTGGTCACTATTAAGGTTGCGGCCGGTCTTATTTTAGAACAAGGAAGAAAATTTGTCCATTATAAGCGATGCTGGCTAGTCCAGTCATGCTTGTACTGTCTATCGCCTTTCCCTCCTTGCTCAGACAAAACATAAAGCTCGCCAGGCAGCTGCGAGCACAACTACGAAAGTTGCAATTGGCGTTAAATTATAATCAACAGGAGGTGGCAATCATTGTTAATTGGTATTGATGTAGGAGGTACCTTTACTGACGGCGTACTATTCAATGATGGCGAGATAGTAACATCGGTAAAAAAGCCTACCGAAGAAGGAAACTTGAAGAACAGCCTGCTGCAGGTATTAGATGAACTAATGGTTAAAGATGATGCAGCAAACATTAAAAGGATTGTTCTTAGTACAACCCTGGTTACCAATTTGCTGGCAACCGGGAGGGGCGAAAAGACTGCTCTGGTATTGCTGCCGGGTTACGGACTGCCGCACGATTCCTACGATATAACCGAGGATATCTATTTCCTTAAAGGGGCGGTTGACTTCCGGGGACGGGAAATCGAACGTCCCGATAATAAAGAAATCGATTTACTTCTGGATTGGATTAAATCATCAGGCAGCAACAGGATTGCGGTGGCAGCGAAATTTTCCAATCGTAATAACGTTCATGAAAAATTAATAAAAAATAGAATTCTGGAAGAATGTGATGGAGTACATGTATCCATTAGTTCAGAAATATCGGCCAAGCTGAATTTTCCGAGAAGAGCCGCCACAACTTATTATACTGCAATGACTATAAGCCCTTGGAACCGCTTTGTAGATGAAATTGAAGCAGCCCTCAATGATAGAGGTATTGAAGCTGAGGTACAAGTTTTGAAAGCTGATGGAGGCACCATACCTCTGCAGGCATCCAGGAGCAAACCATGTGAAACAGTTTTTTCAGGTCCTGCTGCCAGTACCATGGGAGGCTTAGCCTTAACATTAGATGATTTAAATTCCGTGGTGGTTGATGTGGGTGGTACTACTACTGACTTGTCTCTGATTATTGCCGGGGAGCCCTTATACGCTTCCCGAGGAGCAGTTATAGACAAGAAGCTTACTCATGTGAATTCCTTTGCTGTGAGCTCCATTCCCCTGGGCGGGGATAGTGTTATAACCACCAAGGGGGTTCAGCCTTATCGGATAGGCCCTGCAGCCTGTTTCGGCGGTGAAAAACCTACTGTCACCGATGCTTTTAACATTCATCTCAATCTTAACCTGGGGGATGTATCAAAGTCAGAAATAAGTATGGAAGAAATAGCAGCCCATAAGAAAATGGATATGGGCCAACTCTGTTCTCAGATAGTGGCGGATGTAACCAAGAGACTCTTCAGCGCTATAAAAGAGATGTTTCTGCAGTGGGAAAACGAACCAGCCTATAAAGTATGGGAAGTAATCAACCAGCGTAAGTTTACCCCGGATCGAGTTATAGGTATCGGAGCTGCAGCTCCAGCAATGATACCGGCCCTGGCCGAGTTAATGCAGGTGGAGTATTTTATCCATACCTATTCACCGGTCGCCAACGCCCTGGGAGCTTCGGTAGTACGGCCGACCCTCACAGTAGTCCTTCATGCTGATACCCAGAGTAAAAAATATACTCTTGATCCAGGCGGCAAAACTGGAGAACTGGAAAAGCCTAAAAGTTATCAGCTCAACCACGCTAAGGATATGGCACTACAACATCTGCTCACAGTAGGGCAGGAATTGGGTATGGAAGACTACACCGCTGATTGCGAATTCTTTTTAGAAGAACAGTTTAACATGATTCGCGGCTGGGATCGGGTAGGCAAACTATTCGAAGTAGGCATCCAAGTTGCTCCTGGTTTTATTAAAGAATTCAAGGGGGTTAAGATATGAAACCAACTGGTATATTGTTCTTCCCGGCGTTTGACTGGGCTATATCTCCCACCCATCCTGAAAGGGAAGAAAGGTTGTTGTATACACGAGACCAGATATTTGAAGAAGGTATCATGGATCTTCCCCAGATTAAAGAATATAAGCCTGGCCTGGCCAGTTTAAAGGATATAGCCAGGGTACATTTCTGTGTGCCTGATGTAGAAGCACAAATCACCGAAGCCCACCTGGTATCTGCAGGTTCCGCCCTGGTAATGGCTGATGCCGTAATGAAGGCTGAGGTGAAAAATGGTTTTGCTATCATAAGACCACCTGGACATCATGCTATGACCGTAGCTCACGGGAACCGGGGTTTCTGCAACATTAACAACGAAGCCATCATGGTGGAATATCTGCGACAGAAGTATGGCCTTAAACGCATTGCTATAGTTGATACCGACGTGCACCACGGAGACGGAACCCAGGAAATATTCTACCATGATCCGGATGTACTTTTTATTTCATTTCACCAGGATGGCAGAACTCTCTATCCAGGCTCTGGGTTCACGGAAGAGGCCGGAGGTCCTTTGGCTTATGGTACTACTATAAACATACCTCTGCTCCCTCGTACTACTGATACCGGTATCCATTATGTTCTGGACCATCTGGTTATGCCGATTCTGGATGAATTTAAACCGGATATAATAGTTAACTCTGCAGGACAGGATAACCACTACAGTGATCCTCTGGCAAATATGGCTTTTTCGGCTCAAGGATATGCCAGGCTAAATGAAACCCTGGCTCCGGATATAGCAGTGCTGGAGGGAGGTTATTCAGTAGAATCAGCCTTGCCTTATATAAACATGGGAATTATTATGGCTATGGCCGGGATTGACTATTCCAATTTAAAGGAACCCGATTATAATCCAAGCCGATTGAAGGAACCGGGTGGCAATATGGAGAGAATTTACAAGATTGTTGACACCCAGCTGAAGACTTTCCGCAACCGGGAGGAGGTTATTGAAAAAAACCGCAGGAGTGGTGAACTTTTTAAGAGCTCACGTGAACATATCTTCTATGATACCGATTATATCAATGAAGACCAGCGTAATGAACTTAGATTATGTCCGGAATGTGGTGGTTTTCGAGTAATAATCTCAACTGCCCAGCATCCTAATGGCAAGAGATATCATATAGCTTGTGTTCAATTGCCCATATTTGCCTGCAAGAGCTGTCAGGAGCAGGCTCGGGATGCCTATAAGACATTCAACAACAGTACTTATGACATGGTATATCTTCAGGATCGGGTTAAAGATCAATATAAATCTATTATAACCAGGACGGGCGAGGAAAGGGTCCTTTAAAATGACTATCAGGTTATTAGATGATGATTTAATCAATAAGATTGCCGCTGGTGAAGTAATTGAGCGCCCAGCATCAATAGTCAAAGAGCTTATCGAAAATTCTATTGACTCGGGAGCTGCAAAAATAAAAGTTAGAGTAACCGGGGGTGGCTGTGAAAAAATAGAGGTAGATGACGATGGTAAGGGATTAGGCCTGGCAGAAGTTCCTCTAGCATTACTGCGGCATGCTACCAGTAAAATTAACCACGAAGAAGATCTGCAGCACATTATAACAATGGGATTCAGAGGAGAGGCTTTACCCAGCATAGCTTCGGTCTCACGTATGGATATATACAGTAAGACTATCAATGAACCTGGGGTTTACGCGTATCAGGAGGGTGGACAACTGTTGGTTCATCAGGTTAATTCATCTCCCCCGGGGACGAGAATTGCCGTTAAGGATCTATTTTTTAACACTCCGGCTCGCAAGAAATTTCTAAAAACTGCAGTTACGGAAAGCAATCATATCCACGAACTGATGTGCAAATATGCACTGGCCAGACCAGACATATCTTTTTCCTACAGTAGTGAAAAAAAGTCTTACTTTAAAACTCCCGGCAATGGACACTTGCTTGATGCAGTAGCAGCTGTATATGGAAGGGATTTTACCGAACACTTGATGGAAGTTGACTACTCAGGAAATGCCTATCAGCTTAATGGGTTGATCTCCAAACCAGAGATCAAAAGATCTAATCGAAAAAACCAGTTATTCTTTATAAACCGTCGACCCATAAGAAGCCCTATACTTTTTCGGGCGATAGACCGGGCTTACCAAGGACGGCTGCTGTCTCGAGAGCATCCAGTTGTAATTCTTTCTGTAAACCTTGATCCTTCTACGGTTGACGTTAATGTCCATCCTCAGAAAAGCGAAATAAGGTTCAGAGATGAACAGGGAATATTTCGAGTAGTACTTGATGTCTTGAGAGAAAGATTAGAGAAGAGCAGTTGGAGTGTAAATATCGATTATTTCAGCAGCCGGGACCAGCAAAATGTATCACCCCAGCATTCGGTGAGCAAGAACCATAAGACTGTGAAGCAGGAGCCGATATTTGATAGCATTACTGCCGCAGGATCAAGGGAGCATATTGATTATATAAGCCAGGCAGACCTGCCCAGCATCGCAGATAACCTTGTATCCGAGCAAGGGGATATTGAGAGTGGGGAAGGTTTAACAATTATCGGTCAAGTATTCAACTCCTATATTCTTATTCAAAAGGACGACTCCCTGTGGATAGCTGACCAGCATGCTGCCCATGAAAAGGTGCTGTTCGCCAGTTTGCTGGATGATATAAAGGAGGATCGGGACAGCGTCCAAGATCTCATTTTCCCGTTAACCCTGGAATTATCATCTAAACAGATGGACATATTAGAGCAAAATATGGCTGCCCTGAATTCTCTGGGATTTGTCATCGAGGAAATAGGACTTAATTCTATCGCCATTCGATCCGTGCCCCTAGCAGCATCTGGTCGGGAAAGGGAAGTACTGAACGAAATATTGGATGAAATACTTAAGGACAGCGACCTGCCCGACTTGAACAAAAAGGTGATCACAATTATGTCCTGCCAAAAAGCAGTAAAAGCAGGAAGCCGTTTAACAAAGGATGAAATGGAAAGAATTATTAAGAACCTATTTGCATTGGAAGATTATCAGCATTGTCCCCATGGTAGACCAACCATAATAAGGCTAAGTTACGAGGATTTGGAACGAATGTTCAAGAGGCGGTAAAATGAAAATCATTGCGACTACTACCCAATCAATCGATGATATAGCAGTTGATTTCAGTGTGTTTCTAGAGGAAAGTCAGATAACTTATGTACCCAGACAGAAGAAAAGCCTGGATAGGATTAGGGTCGAAAATCAGGCTTCCGCGGTAATAGTATGGGAAACAACTGGACCAGTATTGTATATAAATGAAAGAAAATTCTTTTTTCATCCCAGCATGGCTAAAGTTAGGATTTCTGCTTTTAGAAAGAATAACACGCTAGATCCCTTGATTCAGGCCTGCGACCTGAAAGAGGATGACTACTTCCTGGACTGCACCCTGGGTTTAGGAGCAGATGCCATTGTAGCATCATATTTTTTACCCCGGGGAAAGGTGGTTGGTGTTGAATCATCAACTGCAGTCTGTTACATAGTAAAATGGGGTATGCAGCTTTATAAGTCGAATATGCCCTGGCTGCAGGAGGCCATTCAAAAAATCCAGGTTATTAATCAGGATCATACGCAATATTTAAAAAGTTTGGAAGATAATACTTTTGATATAGTATATTTTGATCCTATGTTTAGAATACCCTTGATGAAAAGTCAGGCTATATCGCCTTTAAGAGAAGCGGCCAATCCCAATCCGCTCAGCGAAGAAGCTATAGCGCAAGCCTGCCGGGTAGCCAGAAGAAAAGTAGTTGTTAAAGAAAGAAAAGGCAGCAGTGAATTCAAAAGATTGAACTGCACCCATATGAGCGGAAGTAGTAATAATAATGTAACCTATGGGATAATCAATATAGACTAAGCAAGTGTTTATGCAACTAAACACTTGCTGGGAAGGATCAGATGATGCTAAAATTAGCCGCTGTTGTAGGGCCTACTGCATCAGGCAAAACCGATCTGGCTATTAAACTAGCCCAGAAGTTGGGTGGAGAAATCGTAAGCTGTGATTCAATGCAAGTTTATAAAGGTATGGATATTGGAACAGCTAAAGCTAAAAAAAAGGAACGATCTGCAGTTCCCCATCACCTGATTGATATTGTAGATATTGACCAGGACTTCAGCGTAGCACAATACCAGCGATTAGCCAAGCAGACTATAGCCGAGATTAACTACCGGGATAATATTCCGATACTTGTTGGAGGTACAGGGTTATATTATCAGGCGGTAGTAGATAACTATCAATTTTTCCCTCTGCAGTCCAAACAACCCGTGAGAAAGAAATGGGAGCATTTTATAGATGAATCCGGCCTGGATTCTGCTTATCTGATATTGCAAAAAGTGGATAAGACATATAGCGAAATTGTCAGCAGTACCGATCGTAAAAGGATTGTTCGGGCACTGGAAGTATATGAACTGACTGGAAAACCGTTTTCAACCTTTCAAAAAAGGGATCAGACCACCTATACCTTGGCTGTAGCAGGTTTATACCAGGAACGGGAGGAACTATACCGAAGAATAGATCAGCGGGTGGACCAGATGATAGAGGAAGGCCTTATAGACGAAGTATCTGCGTTAAGGCAGACAAAGAATTACCATGATGATCTGAATTCCATGCAGGCTCTAGGATATAAACAGATAATAGCTTACCTGAATGGTTTTATTGACCGGGAGAGTATGATAAACGAAATAAAGCGAGAGACCCGCAGGTTTGCCAAGCGCCAGTTTACCTGGTTCAAAAGAGATAAGCGTATATTCTGGATCGAGACTGGTAAAAACATAAAGGAAGAAATAATATTAGAAAAAATGTGTACTCATATTGAAGGACACCTGAACACAGTGTAAAATCTAATATTAGATATAGAAATATGAATGGAGGTCTGGAATTTATGAACAAAAGCCAGATTAACCTACAGGATGCATTCCTTAACTTGGTAAGAAAGGAGAAAACCCCGGTTACTATTTTTCTTATTAATGGATTTCAAATAAAGGGACTCGTTAAAGGATTTGATAATTTTACTGTTATCGTAGAAATAGATGGCAAACAACAGCTTGTTTATAAGCATGCTATTTCCACAGTAGCACCTGTGAGACCTATCGGCATGATTAATATTGATCCAAAGGGCGAAGAATAGCAGTATAGAGAGAACTGTTGTTTATTAACAGTACCGATACTTATCAAACGCTAACCCAAGCACCTAAGGGAGTCACCCTTTACCGGAGCAACTGATGTACTGGACCTCCCCGCTGGAGCGGGACTACTGATGTACCTTCATTTCATTGCGGTACAATTACGGTTGCACTTACAGCACAACAATAAATGTTCGCAATGCTCACGGATGATTAGGGATGCAATTTGGGCTCGCTGCGCTCGGAAAATAATGAAGCCCTTACAGGACCACAATATAGTTCGCCTATGGCTCAGAAATAATAGGAAGCCCTTACAGGACCACAATTTGGGCTCGCTGCGCTCGGAAAATAATGAAGCCCGCGATTGAGGCGTACCTGAGTACGTTGATCGAGCGGGCCTCTTTATAATTAGAGAGCAATTTAAGCAACCATCAAAGCCCCGTTAAAGAGAGGGGGCGGGCGGGGACGATGCTTCTATCCGATATTCTATGAAAAATATCACCACTATTAATAATTTATCATATAATATTTCAGAACACTTGAGAGTGGTGGTTAAATGCAGATATCGATGAAGTTTTCAGAGTCTGGAAGCATATCCTCTAATGGCAGCAAAGAGTTGCTTCTCCCCAAGAATCTTAATGAAAGTGCTTCATTCAAAGAACTGGAGAGTTTAATCGGTTTAGAGGAAGTTAAAAGGACCCTGGCGGAATTAACTGCATTTTCGCTGGTACAAAAAAGGAGAGAAGAGCAGCAGTTAAAAACATGTCCTATCGTTATGCATATGGTTTTTAAAGGCAACCCTGGGACTGGCAAAACTACTGTTGCCAGGTTATTGGGTAAAGTATTGAACGATATGGGCATACTCAGCAAAGGACATCTTCTAGAAGTAGAAAGAGCGGACCTGGTAGGAGAATATATTGGTCATACTGCTCAAAAGACCCGGGAAATGATTAAACAATCTCTGGGAGGTATTATGTTTGTAGATGAAGCTTATACCCTTTCTCAGGGTGGTGAGAAGGATTTTGGCAGGGAAGCAGTGGCAACCATAGTTAAATCTATGGAGGATCACCGCAATAATCTACTGGTGATACTGGCTGGTTATTCTTCTGAAATGAACCGTTTTATATCATCCAATCCTGGTCTAAAATCGCGATTTCCCATTCATATTGAATTTCCTGATTATAATGATGATGAATTATTTCAAATTGCTGTTCATATGTACGAGGAAAGAGATTATCAAATGAACAACCGCTGCAGATGGAAGATTAAACAGCATCTGGCAGATTTCACCAGATGCAGGCATCCTCATAGTGGGAATGCCCGTTATGTAAGAAACCTGGTAGAAAAATCTATCCGGCTGCATGCCTTGAGAGTGGTTAATAGGGAATACCTGACCCGAAAAGACCTGTTATTAATAGACGATACCGACCTTCCAGATATAGGAACATTATAGGACTATTTACAGGAGAGTGGCTGGATCTTGAAAGCGTTACAGATAATACGTGCGGCAGAAAAAGTCTTGACTGATAAGTTTTTAGAATTAGAGGATACAGCTTATGTTAATCAGCTTAAAGTTTTAGAAGCTTTTCAAAATCACAGGGTGAGAGAATACCATTTTTATACTTCGTCCGGTTACGGTTATGACGATGCTGGCAGAGCTGCACTGGAAGACATTTATGCCCAGGTGTTTTCAGCAGAGGATTCTATAGTCAGACCACAGATAGTATCTGGTACCCATGCAATAGCCGCTTGTTTATTTGGCCTGCTAAAACCCGGTGACGAATTACTATCTTTGACCGGTCGTCCGTACGACACCTTATCAGGAATAATTAATGATTTACCAGGTTCACTTGTCAGCAAAAAAATACGATATAAAGAAATAGAGCTGGATGCAGACGGTAAGCCTGATTCTGAACAAATTAAAAACAGCATTTCCAGCTCCACCAGCATGGTGTTTATCCAGAGGTCTCGAGGATATAGTGCGCGTCCAGCGTTGACCGTAGAGGAAATTGAGAACTTAAGCCAAACGGTCAAGGGAGTTAATTCGAATATTATTATATTTGTAGACAACTGCTATGGAGAGTTTGTCCAGGAAAGGGAACCGCTGAAAGCAGGTGCTGACCTTATAGCAGGGTCATTAATAAAAAACCCTGGTGGAGGTCTGGCTCCGGCAGGCGGGTACATATGTGGTACTCGGGATCTGGTAGAGCAGATATCATGGTATTTGACTGCTCCCGGATTGGGCAAAAAATTGGGAGCCAGTCTAAGCGATAAGCGCTGGTTTTACCAGGGCCTATTTATGGCTCCCCATACCGTTTTACAGGCTTTAAAAGGAGCGGTGCTCCTGGCTTACCTTCTGGAACAGTATGGATATAAAGTGTCTCCCCTTTGGAACGAAAAGCGGGGAGATATTGTACAAGCAGTAAAATTTGCCGATGCCGGGCAGGTGCTTAAATTCTGTCAAATAGTGCAGCAATCATCCCCGGTTGACTCTGACGTTAAACTTGAATATGGTGATTTACCAGGTTATACGGATAAAATTGCCATGGCGGCTGGCACCTTTGTTCAGGGATCTTCTATCGAGCTTTCATGTGATGCACCTATGCGCAGGCCATATTGCGCATATCTGCAGGGTGGTCTTACCTACGAACACATCAGGTATGTTGCAGAACAAGTATTGAGATGCATTATTGATAATAATCAATTATAAGACAGGAGGTTGATGTATGACTTCAAGCGTTTTCTTACTAATAGTAGTATTCTTATTGATACTGGTAGGTATAGCAGGGACGATAGTTCCGCTGATTCCAGGCATTCCCTTAATATTCATTTCTATTGCTGCCTATGGGTGGTACGAAGGATTCCAACAGATAACTCCCAGGTATTTAGTTATCATAGGCTCCATAACCGTGCTGTCAGTTATTATTGACTATTTATCTACCTCAATTGGTGCTAAATACGCTGGCTCGAGCAGAAAGGGAATATGGGGAGCATTTATAGGTACTTTTGTGGGGGCCATATTTTTTCCTCCCCTGGGTATACTGCTGGGGCCATGGTTAGGGGCATTCATCGGGGAGTATATTGAACTGCAGGATGTCAAGGCTGCCGCAAAAACCGGCTTGGGAACGGTATTAGGTCTATTCTCCGGGATAATATTTAATCTTATATTAGCTTTAATAATCTTAATTTCGTTTATTATTGTGTTAATCTAATTATCTGATTTGGATTGTGTATACTTTTGCTATAAATTGATATGAAAAGATAATTATGTTAATCTAGGTTAGTTGAAATGCTTCAAAGTGGAGGTATAAAAATGAATAGGGAAACGATATACAGAATTGTAAAAGAAAACAACGTTAAATTTATCAGACTTCAATTCACTGATATCCTCGGGGTAATGAAAAGCGTCTCTATTACCAGCGAACAATTGGATAAGGCTTTAGATGGGGATCTAATGTTTGATGGTTCCTCCATCGAGGGATTTGTCCGTATTGAAGAATCAGACATGTACTTGAAACCTGACCTGGATACCTTTTTAGTGCTGCCCTGGATAAGTCCTACTTCTGATGGCAGAACAGCCAGATTGATCTGTAATATCTATGATTCCAATGAACAGCCTTTTGTAGGTTCTCCACGCTATATACTGCAAAAAGCTCTGGCTGAAGCTGCTGAATTAGGTTATTCTATGATGGTCGGGCCTGAACCAGAATTTTTTATGTTCCATTTGGATGAAAATGGTCAGCCCACCTTGGATACCAATGATAAAGCCAGCTATTTTGACCTGCCACCGGTAGATATGGGTGAAGATGCCCGCCGCGATATGGTTGAAACCCTTTCCAGCATGGGATTTGAGATTGAGGCTGCCCATCACGAAGTAGCTCCTGGTCAGCATGAAATCGATTTTAAATACCAGGATGCTCTCACTACTGCTGATAGCATTGTTACTTTCCGTATTGTAGTAAGAACTGTAGCACAGAAACATGGACTGCATGCTACTTTTATGCCCAAGCCGATATTCGGTATCAATGGCAGCGGTATGCACCTGCACATCTCTTTGTTCAAAGACGGTGAAAATGCATTCTATGACTCATCTCAGGAAGATGGACTAAGTAAAATATGCCGGCAGTTTATAGCCGGAGTCATGAAGCACGCTAAAGCCATATGTGCTATTACCAGCCCTACTGTTAATTCCTATAAACGTCTGGTTCCAGGATATGAAGCTCCAGTCCATATAGCCTGGTCCTATCGGAACAGGAGTCCTTTGATAAGAATACCAGCTAGACGAGGTATAGGTACCAGAATAGAATTAAGAAGTCCTGATCCAACCTGTAATCCTTACCTGGGTCTGGCCGTTATTCTTAAAGCTGGATTGGACGGTATAAAAAATGAGATGGCAGCAGCAGATCCAGTAGAACAGAACATCTATGAAATGGGACTGGCGGAGAGAAAACAAAGCCATATTGATGCTCTGCCTGAGAACCTTTATGAAGCGATAAATGAACTAGGTAAGGATGCGGTAATACAAGAAGCACTGGGAGATCATATCTGTTCTCTATTCTGCAGAGCCAAGATCAGGGAGTGGGAAACTTATAGTTCAAGGGTTTATGATTGGGAAATAGCCGAGTACCTGGAGAAATTTTAGCTCATAAATAAAAGGCTGGCAAAAATATTTGCCAGCCCCAGATTGTCAAAAAAGGCTAATAGCTGCGTTAACATGGAAAGCCCACAGGACCTCCCCGCTGAAGCGGGACTGCTGATGTACTGCATTTTATTTGCGGTACAATTAAGGGTGCAAATTAATGTTCGCGTAAGCTCACAAATTATAAGAAGTCCGTTCAATCGATGTACTTGTTACGGGTACATTTCTCTTTGAGGTGTGTCCCCACACCTTACTCGCCTCAATTACGGGCTTTCAAGTTGCCTTGCTCTTAACCTTTTTGGCTCGCTCTGGCAGGGTATGATTGAGCCTGTATTTTTTAATATTAGAATCGTCGTAATAACCCTGATACTCTTCCAGCAATCTGGGCATTTGTTACAAATATCGAAGCCATTGAGGCATTTTCCGGTCTCAATTCAATACCCGAGTCTCTCTTGTAAAAACGCTTAACAGTAGCTTCATCTTCGATCAATGCTACCACAATTTCTCCGTTATTGGCTGCCGGCTGCTGCCTTACTATTAAGTAATCACCATCAAATATGCCGGCTTCAATCATACTATCACCTTTTACACGTAAGATGAAATGACTGCCAGAACCAACGAAATCCACAGGTACGGGAAGATATTCTTCAATATTCTGTTCTGCTAATATAGGTGTACCGGCAGCTACACTGCCAACTACCGGTAGAGGAATAGTATCGCTTACAGCTATATCTCCTTCAGAATCAACGGGAATGATTGCTCTTGGTTTAGTAGGGTCCTTTTTTAAAAACCCTTTTTCCTCCAGTTGTACCAGGTGGTTATGTACAGTAGAACTGGAGCGGAGACCTACCGCCTGTCCAATTTCTCTCACAGAAGGTGGATATCCTGAACTGCGTATTTTCTCTCTGATATAATGGAGTATCTGCCTTTGTCTTTCTGTCAGAGTGGTGTCATGCTGCATAATTATGAACCTCCACTTTATTTGACTAAAATTATACCACAATTCAGGAATTAAAAACACATGTTCGATGGAAATATTTGTTTAGTGTTTTTCCTGCTGCCAAAAACATTCTTTGTTAACATTTTCAATACTGCCCAGCAGCTTCTGCCTGGCTCCAGGGAATTTCTGTTCTATTTCAGCTAAAAGGCTGCTTACTTCATCCCTTTTCGTATAACCATCAGCCGGACAAGATTTATCCATAACTGGAATATCGAGTGATTCGCTCAAGCGTTTAATATCCAACTCACTTACATATATCATAGGCCGAATAACCGTTAATCCTATCCGATCCAGATAAGTCCGGGGCTTAAATACATTGAAATGACCTTCAAAAAGCATTGAGATAAACAGAGTATTAACCACATCATCAGCATGGTGTCCAAGAGCCAGTTTATTGCAGCCTAAATTTTTAGCGGTCCTGTTTAATGCCCCTCGCCTTAGATGTGAACAGAGGGCGCAGGGATTTTTCTCCTGCCTATAACTGAATACTACCTCGCTGATATTGGTCCTCTCAATATGCAGTGTAGTGCTTTGGGTATGACAATAATCTCTTATCATATTTGTATCAATATCCCATCCCAGATCCAATAGAATAGGATGAAGAGTAAAGTTCAGCGGCGTATATTTTTTCAGAAGCTGCAGGAGGTACAGCATTACCAGACTATCTTTGCCGCCAGAAATCCCTACTGCTATTCGATCGTCATTTTCGATTAAATTATAATTTAAGCTAGCATTCCTGATCTGTTTAAACACGAATTTCGTACGTCTGCTGTGCATAATGAACTAATCTCCCATCAATTGAGTTTCTTTACTGCATTATACCAATAGAATAATTAAATACATAACTCTTTGAAAGTAGAAATCTATTCAAGGCTCGGAGCTCACAGTGTTATGGAAGACCTCTGTAGAGTCCGCCCCGGTGCCGAGACAACTAATGAACATACAATAAGGGTGCAATTTGATTGGCGCTGTTCACAGGGTTATGGAGGCATAATGGCAGATTGATATTGCCATATTTATAGGCAGTAATGTACAATTATGTAGGTTGTGAGTCATAACAAGGCCTACAATTGAACATGTAAACTAACTTCATGGGACTCCATAGTTTTGAACAGATCTAAATAGGAGTTGAATCGATGCAGTCACTAGGAAGAAAACCTGTTATAGTATGTTTACTTATTATAGTAATAAACCTCATAAGTATTCTGCCTGCTAAACAACTAACACTAAGCGCCGCTTTAGCAACCTGTCCTGAACCCCAGGGAAAATCTGCGGTGTTGATGGATTTCAGCTCAGGACGCATTCTATATGATAAAAATAGCCATGAGCGTGTACCGCCCGCTAGCGTAACCAAAATTATGACTGCTTTACTGGTAATTGAAGACGGTAATCTAGATCAATTAGTAGAGGTTAGTGAGATAGCTGCCGGTACTCGCGAATGTACTGTATATCTTCAAGAAGGTGAACAAATTACTCGACGGGATCTTCTTTATGCATGTATGCTTCCTTCTGCAAATGATGCCGCAGTGGCCCTGGCGGAAAGTGTTGCATTCAATCTAGATGCTTTCGTGGAGCTCATGAATCAGCGTGCTATGGAACTGGGGATGGACGACACTCACTTCTGCAATCCGCATGGTCTGCATGAAGATGGACATTACTCCTCAGCCCATGATCTGGCTCTTTTGAGTCGTGAGGCGATGAAGCACAGTACCTTTCGAGACCTGGTCAGCACCCACAATACTATAATCCCAGGTGCTCCCGGAGGCGAGGAGCGCAGCTTATGGAACCAGAATCGTTTATTATATCGCTATGAAGGAACATTAGGAATAAAAACTGGTTATACTAAACAAGCTGGAAACTGCCTGGTTGGAGCAGCAAAAAAGGGCGAGATGCAGCTAATTGCAGTTAGCCTTAATTCACCTGCGGTCTACGATGATGTTATAAGTATGATGGACTATGGTTTTACCAATTATCAGGTGTTGGAACTGGAAGGAAAGGAAGAACCCATACTGGTTAAGGTTAATGGGGGAGAACAGAAAAGCGTAATTGCTCGACCAGTTACAGAATTGTTGGTAGCCGCCAGCGAAGAAGAAAGGTCCTTCATTAGTTGCAGTATTATGCCCTATGGCGAGGTGCCAGCCCCGGTTGAAAAAGGCGACATATTGGGAGTCTGTAAACTCTACAAACAAGACGAAGCGATTGCTAGCATCGATCTGGTAGCGGCTGAATCTGTATCTATAAAACAGCCCTGGACCGTCTCTGTAAAATCCTGGACCTTAATTCTGCTTAAGTGGTTTATTTCAATATTTCTGGTGATAATAATATCCAAAAATGAAAAAGCTCAGCAAATATTCAAGAGTTGCCTCCGGTATGTCATATTAAAAATTATCAAAAAGCGTTCACCTCGCAGCAGATCGGTACGTAATTGGCGTTAAGTAAAATGGGGACAGGTTCTTTATTGCTATCGTTAGTCAGGTAGCAGTACACAAGGAACCTGTCCCCATTTTACCGTCCTATCGTTACTCACCTAATTAATTAAAAGACGCTCATGCAATGTCCATAACTTATCGATAAAAACTAATAAAGTAAAAATATAAAATATATTTAATTTTCTGCCAATATAGGGTATTATTATGCTAATATGTGTTTTAAACCAGGACCTTATATCTATTTAATATTATTAATTGTGATTAGAGGACTAAATATACTTATATATGGTGAAGAAAGGGGATGTGCGATGGAGATTTTTGGCCAGTAAATTCTTATTTAATTAGGGGTTTTCTCAAGTAAATTTATTTACTGATGTTTGATAGTTACGGGAGTCATTCTCAGTATGGGAGATTAATGAAGGGGGAAATAGTGGTGATTTCTACACAAGCTATAGATGCCTGCAAAGAAATGTCCGAAATATTGGTAAAGATGATACCTGGTGGGGTATTATTTGTGGTAGTCGAAGGCAATCAAGTTGTATGGATGAAACAATCGGATTCATTTACTATCGAATTATTTAAGATTGGGCATAAGTTAGATGAATCTACTACCAGCATGAAGTCAATTCGTGCGAAAAAGGTACTAAATGAAAATGTTCCTCGTTCAGTATATGGAATGAGATTGGAGATATCATCAATACCAATAGTTAATGATGAAGGGGAAGCGGTAGGTGCATTCTCTATTGTAGTACCCAAATTGCATCCTGTTGCAGCAGCTTTTGGTGATTTTGCACCTATATTGGTAGAGATGTTTAACGAAGGGTCAATAATATATATGACAGATTTACAGAAAGTAGCATATAGACAGGAATCTAAAAACTGGTCTGTTACAATAGAGCCTACCCATCTGGGTCACGAATTAAGACCAGAAGATGTTGCTTATAAAGCATTAAAAGCTAAACAACCTATCACGGTGGAAATTGATGCTTCTAGATATGGTATTCCTGTAAATGTAGTAAGCTACCCGCTCCTGGATGACAAAAAAGAAAACCTGGTTGCTACTCTGGGAATAGTTACCCCAAAACAAACAGCTGTTGCTCTCCGTGATATGGCCAATAATCTTGGACATGGTCTGGGCAGCATTGGTGCTGCTATTCAGCAGCTGGCAGAATCTGCTTCGGACATACATACTAATGAACAGTCACTAAATGCAAGCATTAAGGAAATTATTGACTATGCAGAACAGATTAACGAAGTTTCAGTATTCATAAAAGAAATAGCGGAGGAAACAAAGATGCTAGGTCTTAATGCGGCTATAGAAGCGGCCCGGGCTGGTGAAGCAGGCCGTGGTTTTGGCGTGGTTGCTGAAGAAATCAGGCATCTATCAGAACAATCCAAGGGTACCGTACCAAAGATAGCACAATTAACTAATACTATAAAAGACATAACCAGGGAAGCAAATGAAAAAAGCAAGCTTTCTCTGTCCTCCGTTCAGGAACAGGCAGCAGCAACGGAGGAAATCACAGCCAGTATCCAAGAAATAACCGCCATGTCCGAAGAGTTAAATAATATTTCAAAGAAATTATAATAGTTATAATACGGAGCGGGACACGAAGACTTTTCGTGTCCCACTTTTTTTGCCAGATACTGGGTTCAGGTAGCAACTTGTTAACTCAAAACTCGCAGGGGGATAAAGGCGATTCGTTTAGCGGGAACATAACTTGTTTCAGCCCATCAATCTAAAGCATCAGCAGCTAACTTATATGGAGAAAGTAAGACCGGACCCAAGCGGTCTTAAGCATTCATCCGTACAATTTTCGTTTGCACTTGTGTCATTATGTTTGGTAGAGTTAATCATTAGTGCCTGGCACCGATGTTTTAACTCTGGTAATAACGACTTAGAAGTTCCACCGGATGGAGTACTTGTACATCCCAATTATGTCGCTTGCAACCATAGCTTAATTGCATTATACAACTAGGACAACAGGTGGTCAGTATTTTGGCACCGGTCTCCATAGCGTTATCCATCTTCTTATCCAAAATTTTCATCGACATTTCATAGTGTGTGGTACTGTATGTTCCTGAACCACCACAGCAGGTGTTAGGAGCTTTCATCTCCGCCAGCTGGATGCCGGGAATCCTTCTCAGCAGCTCTCGCGGGTGATCTTTAATCAACTGGGCATTAGCCAAATGACATGGGTCATGATAGGTAACCCTTATTTTCTCTGCAGTCTTCTTTTGCGGCAACCGTATATCGAGTACATCAATTAAAAATACGGTAAGGTCCAGAACCTTTTCTGACAGGGCCAGGGCCGCATCTTCAATTTTTAACCCGGCAAAAAGAAACTCCATATTCTTTCTGGATAATGCAGAAGAACAAGAAGCACAATCGGTAACTATATAATCAAAATCATAAGCGTTAAGTACTTTTATATTATGTGCGGCCAGCTTTTGGGCAGTCTCAATTTTTCCGTTGGCAATATGAGGGAGACCGCAGCACTTCATATCCTTTGGAATAATCACTTCACATCCATTGCGGGTTAACACGTCTACTGCAGCTACGGCAACATTGGGACTAAACAGATCAGTACCGCATCCCAGAAAATACCCTACTGTATACTTCTTTTCTTCTCTAGCCAGGTTTATCTCCGACAGTCTGCTTCGAGCTGATTTAGACGGTATATTATCCATCATTTGTTCAGCTTCCTTTAAATCACCGGGCAATATTTTGGTAAGTCCGGTTTTCCTGGCCAGAGACTGCAAGCCCAGCTTTTGCGCTGCACTCATCACCCGAGCTGATGAACGCAGCATTGCGGGTTTAGTCCACAGGGTCTCAAATAATAGCTCTTTGCCCACGCTGGGATTATTATCGTATATATATGATCTGGCTGCAGCGTTCAATTCATGCACATCGATACCTGATGGGCAGTTGATTGAACAAGTTTCACATAACAGGCATTGGCCTAGTCTTTCGTATACTTCATTAGTAGGTTCCACCTTACCATCCCGCAGCATCTGTACCATAAACACATGACCACGGGGAGCAGTAGTCTCAATTCCTACTTCAGCAAACACAGGACAGACACTGCGGCACTTGCCGCAGCGCACACACTTCATCAGCTGTTCCTGGACAGGCGGTAATTTTTTAAAATCCATAACTTAACCTCACTACTCCCTAGAACACTTTTCCGGGATTCATTATTCCTGCTGGATCAAATGATTCTTTGATTTTACGCATATATTCAACTGCTTTACCGTGTTCAAGTTCTGCATAAGCTCGTCTCACTGCTCCCACACCGTGTTCACCGGTAGTTGATCCATTCATTTCGATGGCCAGAAGATGTACTTCATCAACAAATTTAATAACTTTCTCGACCTCTTGAGGTATCTCCGGGTTGATGACGGGAGCGGTATGTACATTCCCATCTCCTATGTGACCATAGTTTACTATCTGTATCCCGTGTTGGTCGGCTAGATCACGCAAAGCTCTCAAGGTGTCAGCGACACGAGAAATTGGAACACTTATATCTTCACCGGCGAATATTCTGCTTCCATCAGGTCGCACCCTGGCTGAAGCAGCAGCGGTAACACTTCTTCCTTCCCATAGCTCCGCCATGCGTTTAGGTTCTGTAGCCCACTCAACGGTGCGGGCCTTCCGACCTGCTACTTCTTGTATTACCTGTCCCTCATATTCCACGCTGGGGGGGTTACCATCTACTTCAAACAGAAGGATCGCTTCCGCATCTGGCAGTTTAATTTGGGGTTTAAAATCGTTTACTGCCTTAATGGCCGAACTATCAAGTATTTCTATACCAGATGGCAGTATTCCAGCCTGGTAGACATCCATCACCACAGCAGGTGCATCATCCAGGTTATCAAATACTGCCATGGCTATACCCCGTGCCTTTGGTTTAGGAAAACACCTCAATCTTATCCTGGTAACGATTCCGAGAATTCCTTCCGATCCGACCATGAGCTTGGTGAGATTAATTCCTGATACATTTTTAATACACCTGGCCTTCATACCGCCAGTTATGATAACATCCCCATTGGGCATCACTACCTCCAGACCCAGTATATAAGGTTCAGTCGCCCAGTATTTAACAGCCCGAAGACCTGAAGCATTATTAGCAACCATTCCACCAACTGTACACATCATACTGCTGCCCGGATCTGGTGGGAAAAAGAGATTATATTTAGCAAGCTCATTGTTCAATTCCGCATGAATTACTCCGGGGCTTACAATAACCTGCATATTTTTTACATCAATTTCAATAATCTCATTCCAGGTGGATAAATCCATTACGATGCCGCCCTGTACTGCTATACATCCCCCCGTTTCACCTGTTCCAGCCCCTCGGGGGACAATGTTAATCCGATTTTGATAGGCAAATTCCACTACCTTCTGCACATCTTGCGTAGATTTCGGGAATACAACTGCATTAGGCGGGGCAGGCTCCAATTTGGTCAGAAATGAACTGTCGTATGAATAGTACATTAGATCCAGGTCCTGGGTTAAAACCTTATCCTTGCCAAGCAGTTGGACCAATTCCTGTTTTAACTGTGAAGTATCCATATTTTCTCCCCCTTATGGGCATTTAATATTCCAATCAAATCAATGCTTATTATATCACAAAGGATATTAATATTTATCCTGTAAATTTCTAGTTGAACAAGATAACCACGTCTTCCAGGGTTGATTTTAGAGCAAATGAGCAATAAACTATAAACAATCCGCCAAATAATCAATTAATAGCAGGAGTTTACAATGCAATATAAAATTTCGTATGGAAAAAAGCAAATTGAATTCAAACTATTAGACCACCAATCACTGCAGGTTGTGGAACCACCACCAACCAGTACTGCTCTCCAAAGCAGGGAAGTGTTGGATGAGGCTTTCGCGAACCCGGTATCTACTAAAACTCTAAGCGAAATTATACATGGTAAACAGGCAGTTAACGCGGTTATCGTTGTTAATGATGTTACCCGTCCTACGCCCTACCAGTTAATCTTACCACCGCTGTTGAGTGAAATCGAAAACGCTGGCATAGCCGCAGAGAATATTACCCTGCTGCTAGCTCTTGGTATACATCGTCCTCATACAGAAGAAGAAAACCGCGTCATCTTTGGTGATGCCATTTGCAGTAAATACCGAATTGAGAATCATAACTGTGATGAAAACCTGAAATCATTGGGGTATTTAAGCAATGGAATGGAATTAATTCTCAACAGAACAGCAGCCAATGCAGATCTGCTAATAACCACTGGATTGGTAAATTTGCACTATTTTGCTGGTTATTCCGGAGGGAGAAAATCCATTCTTCCGGGGGTTGCAGGGAGGAAACTGATCGAGGCTAATCACAAAATGATGAGTGATGAACGTGCCTGTCTGGGCAACTACAGCAGCAACCCGGTAAGCGATATTATGGTAGAAGCAGCCCGGATGGCGGGAGTAGACTTTATTGTTAATGTAGTTACCGCTGGAAAAAATGAAATTTTATATGCTGCAACTGGAGACGTGTATGATGCGTGGCTTTCTTGTGTAAAATACTGTGAAAAACATAATGTAGTGTCTATCCAGCAGCCGGCCGATATAGTTATTGCAAGTTGTGGTGGATATCCCAAGGACATAAATATGTACCAATCTCAGAAGGCGTTGGATTCTGCTGCGTTGGCGGTTAAAGATGGGGGTACCATCATACTTGTAGCTGAATGCAGCGAAGGTCTGGGAGAAGAGACTTTTGAGGAGTGGATTAAACAGGCCTTTACAATCGAAGACATCATTAATCGTTTCCACAATAGTTTTGAGCTGGGCGGACATAAAGCCTATGCCATCTGCAGGACATTAAAAAAAGCAAATATCATTCTGGTAAGCAGTCTCAGCCAGAGTGTGGTGCTGGATATGTTCCTGCAATATGCTGAGAATCTGGAAGATGCATTGAGAATAGCTTATAAGAATCATGGGGATAATCCCTCTATAATTATCATGCCAGAAGCCAGCAAGACTGGAATTAAGGTCGCTGACCGAGAATAAACTCCAGAATGCTTAAATAGAATAAGCATATATACAATAACAGGAGATTTTCATGTATTCAAGACTTTGTGATATTTTATCTGTTGATCAGATCAAGCTCAATGAAGAAATGAAACATCATACTTCGTTTCATATCGGCGGCCCTGCAGATGCTTTAGTTATGCCTCGGAGTATTACTGATATCTGTAAGACCATCACTTTCTGCCGGAAGAATAACCTTGCTTTTATTTTTTTAGGACAGGGTAGCAATGTGCTGGTAAGGGACAAAGGGATTAGGGGAATAGTTATTAAAATTGGAAATGGCCTGAACCGGCTTTCTGTAGCAGGACAGGAAATATATGCTGAGGCGGGAATAACCTTATCAGATTTGGCAATAGAAGCCGCTGAACATAATTTGAGCGGCTTAGAGTTTGCTGAAGGAATACCAGGAAGTTTGGGTGGAGCAGTGGTTATGAATGCCGGAGCATATAATGGAGAAATGAAGGACATTGTACAAGAAGTACTGGCTATAGATACTGCTGGTAATTTTAAAACTTTCACCCGGGAGCAGATGAAATTCGAATATCGAAGCAGTATATTTCAAGAGGGCAGTTATATAGTTCTGGCAGCCCGTCTGCATCTTGTTATGGGTAATAAAGAAGAGATACTGAAAACTATGCAGGAGTTTGCCCGCCGTCGAAGCGAAAAACAGCCGTTGGAACACCCCAGCGCGGGAAGCACCTTCAGGAGACCGGACGGTTTTTATGTTGGTCCCATTATTGAGGGTTTAGGCCTTAAAGGTTTCTCTATTGGTGGCGCAGAGGTTTCCAGCAAACATGCAGGTTTTATTATAAACAAAGGTAATGCTACCGCTGAAGATGTAATTAATCTGATAGCTTATATACAAAAAAAAGCCCGTGAAAAACATGGTGTTGAACTCATGCCGGAAATTAAAATATTAGGAGAGGAGTAGGCCCATATTAAAGGAGATAGTAGTAAGGAAGACCGCTTGACGGTCCACTCCAGATTATAAGCAAGCCACCTCACCGCCAGCGTCCAATGCAGGTTAACTTGGCAGCGCGCATTAAAATTCTCTGCATCGGTTTGCTTTAGATATGGGCTATCAATATGAAAGTATTACTTACTACTTTAAATGCCCGGTATACCCATTCTTCTCTGGCACTTGCTTATCTGCGGGAATCCTGTAAGGATGAAAAGTGGATATTAGAATGTCGCGAGTTTACCATCAATGATAGGCTGGCAAGTATCCTGGCAAACATTTATCGCATACGTCCTGCGGTGCTATGCTTTTCATGTTATATCTGGAATATACAACAAGTTCTGGAGTTGTGCAACGATTACAAACAGGTTGATCCGGATTGTATAATCGTCCTGGGAGGACCCGAGGTCTCTTATGATAGCGAGAATATCATGACTGCCCATACCGCCATAGATATTATTATAAGTGGGGAAGGGGAGCATACTTTAAAGGTGCTCCTGCACCATTTATATTCAGGCCGCGATCATACTCGCATCAAGGGACTGACCTGTCGCTGCTGTGATAACATAACTCATAATGAACCAGCCGTGTTGATTGATGATTTATCCTGCATACCATCTCCCTACCAGGGAGACATGTCTTTTTATTACCACAAGATGGTATATTACGAAACTTCCCGGGGATGCCCATTCAACTGCAGTTATTGTATATCCTCAACTTTCAGGGGAGTAAGATATTTTCCGATGGACCGAGTTAAGCAGGATTTAAGAGCTCTAATTAAACATGGAATTAATAAAATAAAATTTGTCGATCGTACTTTTAATAGTAACGAGAAACGCTGTTTAGATTTGATGAAATTTATTCTTGACGAAATGGGCGAAAAAAGGGAAACTTCCTTTCACTTTGAAGTATGTGTAGATCTGTTTTCAGATGAAACCTTGAATTTCCTGAAAGATATCCCAAAAGGGATTTTCGATTTCGAAATTGGTGTTCAATCGACCTGTCCAGCATCCTTGCAAGCCGTCAATCGCAGGATGAACTGGGACAAGCTGGTGATTAACACTCGAAAAATCCAATCGTACCGGAACATTCATCTTCATCTGGATCTGATTGCCGGGCTGCCATTTGAAGATTATAAGAGATTCGGGCAATCATTCGATGACGTGTATCGGCTGAATCCTGACGTTATCCAACTAGGTTTTCTAAAACTTTTAAAGGGTTCTGAGATATACATTCAAAGAGATAGACACAGGTATAGATACCAAACCCTGGCACCTTATGAGGTATTATCAAATGCATATCTGACCTACGATGATTTGATCATGCTTCACGATATTGAAGACCTGGTAGAGAAATATTACAATACCTGTCTCGTACAGCACACCTTTCAATATATTGCAGACAATATCTATAATGGAAGCGCTTTTTCACTTCTGGAAGAATATGCTTTATTCTGGCGCAATCATGACCTGTATGATAAACCTCACCGGAGAGAAAACTTGTATATATCACTATCTCAATTCATCAAGCAAAATCACCAGGAATTTGGTGCTGCAGTAAATGAGTTGTTAAAATATGATTATCTGCTAAACAATCGTGTTTATAAAGTTCCTGAGCAGCTTGAAAGTTATTATCCAGCAGAAGCGCAGGAATATCTGAATTCTATATTAAAGGACGATGATTTCTTAAGGGAATATGTTCCTGAAATGAGAGGCAAAAGTTTAAGGGAGATAAAGAAATATGCTTACCTGGAATATCTAAAAATCAATCCGTTGGATCCACGGGCGGGACTGCATATCATACCAGTACTTTTCTTATATAATCAACAGGACCACAAGTGTTATCGGAATATTCTTCTTGATACTGGGGTTAAATAACTTTCATCAATTCCATAATCTCTGACAGATGGACAGAAGCTTGCTGGTTACTTCTTAAAGACCCGGTTGCGGCCTTTGTTCTTAGCTGTATAAAGGGCATCATCGGCCCGTTTTAAAACTGTTTCCCATTCCTTGTCCAGGCTCTTATAGGGTGAATAGTTAGCTACACCGGCACTAACCGTTACCTTTCCGTAATTCTCATTCCCTTCATGTTTAATATTAAGTTTTTCCACCGAAGTTATTATTCTTTTAGCGATAGTATAACTCGATTCCTCGTCCGTCTCCATCAGCAACACTACGATTTCTTCTCCTCCATATCTAGCCACGAAATCTGTTTCCCGGCAGGCAGCCTTAATTGTCTGAGCTACCTTCATAAGAATAATATCGCCCTGCTGATGTCCATACATGTCATTATAGGCTTTAAAATGATCGAGATCTATAATAATTAGGCTGTAATGCCTTAAATATCTTACCGAGTAGTTATGGGTGTTGTTCATCTGCTCATTAAAAGCTCTGCGGTTCCATATTTGAGTTAATTCGTCCATACGAGCCATTTCTTCCAACCTTGCATTTAGCTGCAGCAATAGATCAGAGTATTCCTCCAGCACCTGATTCTTTCTGGTTAATTCCTCCTCACATTCCTTTAAACGGAGATGTATTTTCATTCTAGCTATTACTTCGCGCAGATAAAACGGTTTGGTGATATAATCGACCGCACCTGCCTCAAGACCGATTACTCGTTCTTCACCATCTGCTTTGGCAGTTAGTAAAAGCACTGGGATTCCTGTTGTTCTGTGATCCTTACTTAAACGCTGCAGTACCTGATATCCATTGACATCCGGCATCATAATATCCAATAAAATCATATCTGGAGGCAGAATTACGGCTTTGTCAAATCCTTCTATTCCATCTGCCGCAGTTATTACATCATAACCTTCATTTGAAAGCGAAGATCTTAGCAGACTTCTAATACTCTCTTCATCATCAATTACCAGGATTCTCCGTTTACGCATTAATAGTATCACTCCCAAAATCATTTAGTATTAAACAATTATTTATTGCCGAAAGTAGTGATTGGGTAGTATAGGGCCTATTCAGGTAGATTTTGATCTTATCATGGTACTGGAAATCGTTTTTCTTTAATCCAATTATTTTTAGATCTGAATGAATATTTAATATTTGACCAGGCCAGTCCAGGTTAGATTCCAAAATTTCCATATCCACTATCAGAATGCCAATGGATTCATCGTTAAGAAGGTTATCTGCATCAAATATAGTATTAACTGCATGAGCTTCGAAACCTGAGTTTTCCAGAGCGGTAGATAATAATTTTAAATTCAAAATATCGCTATCCAGAATAAGGATTGAATGTTTTAGGGTTTCATTTACTGAATCTTCCTTTTGCATGGCATCTAAAAGCAGGATAAATTTATGAGCTTCAAGTGCAGAACCTATTAAGCCGGTGCAACCATATCGATGAACTTCTGCTTCACTCATGCAATTAGAGTATACCAGTAAAAGGGTTTTGTCTATATCGACCAGGTTTTTAATTTCAAGAATACTGTTTTTTTGTACTTCATTCATATTATCGATATCAACTATAAGTGCCTGGGGTTGATAAAAATTAATAACGTTCTTAAGCTTTTTGTTATACCCAACGATTACCAGTAAGTATTCTGAACCAGACAGAATCCCATTAAACTGAGATATTAGTACACTGTTTTCTGATACCAGCAAAATATTGCCCCTGGACATGTAGGCCTTATCCCTAAAATCTGTGATATCTTCACAATTATCAGCGTATTTCAAAGGCAACATAACCTCGAATTTAGAGCCCTGACCAGGAACTGATTCCACAGATATCGAACCTTTCATTAATTCGACCAGACGCTTGCTTATAGCCAGACCCAGACCGGTACCTCCGTATTGTGTATTAGTTGAACTATCTACCTGGGTAAAGGGAATAAATATATCTGTGATTTTGTCAACTGGAATTCCTATACCGCTGTCTATGACAATTATGGATAATGGTATCTCGTATTTATTACCATTTGGATTAAGGGTTTCTACCAGGATAGATATTTCTCCCTTGGTGGTAAACTTCACTGCATTGGATAACAGATTATTAAACACCTGTCGTATTTTCACTCTATCTCCGCGAAGTTTATCAGGTACATTTTCCTCAATAACAATATTGACCATTAGATTCTTTTTCTTAATTATAGGTTCGAAAACTTTCAGGCTAGAATAAATAAGATCCTTAAGATCAAAAGATACTTCATCCAGAAGCATACTATTAGCTTCAATCTTCGATAAATCGAGGAAATCGTTAATGAGATCCAATAACTGACTGGCATTTTGCTTGATGCCCCGTAAATATTTCATTTCTTTGCTGTCGAATTTGTTCTCGTCCAGCAGTTCTGCATAGCCAATAACACTGCTCATGGGGGTTCGTATTTCATGACTGATGTTGGCCATAAATTCACTCTTAAAACGCATTGCCTCTTCTGCCTTAAGGCGAGATTCTATAATTTCACTTATATCTGTAAACACGATTACTAAAAAATCAGGTTGCTCAGTTTCATCATATATGGTATTGATGGACATACGGACGTATTTTTTACCACCTTCAGATGTATGAACTCTTTTGATACCCTCCCACTGCCCGGGATCAATTTGCTGCATATTGTTAAAAAGATCTTCGAAATCTTCTTCAACCAAAAGAGCTGTATATGATTTCCCCAGCATTTCTTCAGCTTTCCAACCAAACATGCGTTCCGATCCCTGATTCCAATAAGTTATTCTACCCTGATAATCGGCTCCTAGAATAGAATCATTAACTGCTTCTAACAATCGGGATTGATAAAATATTTTCTTTTCTGCAAGTTTTTCCAGGCTGATATCCCTGCTGAAGAAGGATATTCCTTTAATTTTTGCCTGTTCGTCCTTAATAGGAGAAATACTTAATTCTATATCCACCAGTATACCTTGTTTGGTCCAGGCGTAAGTTCTCTGTTTTGATACTGTTTGTCCATTTATTATTCTATTAAGCATCGAGAACCTGATGTCGGGCGGCATAATAATCGAAATATTTCTTCCAATCACATCCTCAGCTGTATATCCATAAACATCTGCTGCAGCATGATTCCAACTTACAATGGTACCTTCCAGGTCGGTTCCTATAATACATTGAGCAGAATCCTCAATTACGCTGTACATATAAGCTAGCTGTTTCTGAATACTGTCAGGACACGTATTTTCGATTATAATTGAGATCGACTCTGATTCAGTATTAACAAAAGTACTGGAACAGCAGGGGATTTTATCACCAGATTTGGCAATTAGAAAAATCTGTTCGCATTTACTGTTAATATTGGTTTGTTCATTAGATATATCATTATAAACAATATCATTAAATGTCAGTGTTTCCAATATGTGGCGTTCATAGGCCAGTAAATCAATCATACGTTGATTAACATAAATCAAGTGATTATTGTGATAAATCATAATACCATGTGGTAAATTATCAATACAGGAATGAAGCAGCTGCTGGTTCAGCAAAATTATTCCTCCCGGTCGGTTTGAAATAAAACATTGAAATTTTTACCTTTGTATACTTAAGATTTCTGATCAACAATAGAAATATATGCATAATAAAATTATATCAGATTAGGACGGGAGTCATAATCCTAAAATCAATTTAGAGCATTCATTTCTATTATTTTTAATTACTTGCTTAAAATAGTTTACAAAATACAATGTTATATTTTAAGATATTTTGAGATATTATGATTAATGATGTTATACTATAAAGGAATATGGGATTATATGACGAATCATAAACCATTAAGCAGATATTAAAAGGTATATTCAAGGAAAGGTGACTAAATGAATCAGCTCTGCAATTATTATTCAATAACTCGGGACTTAATTATGAATATAAAATCTGATGATTATGTCTGTCATGTTTATGAATCTTATGAAGAAGCACATTCGGTATCTGCTGGTTTGTTGGAATTATGTGTTAACCAGGGATATAAATGTATTTATCTTTCAAATCATTTGAGCTGCAAACGCTACAGAGATTATCTTGGATCACAAAATAATTATTCTGATCTGAAGGAAACAAACGGGGCATTGCTTGTTTATGATATTAAGCTAAATAACATATATTCAGATATTAAAGATATTTTTGAAGATTTAGGCTACTCCCAAAATAGGTATCTTGAGAAACTGTATATAATCATCGACATTAATCAGAGTGATGAAAACATTATTAATATGCATTCCTTATTGGAAAACCTGGCCGCTGTCAATGGATATCTATTGGCAAATTTTAAAATTGGACTGCTGGCTCAATTCCATAAGAGCAACTTTGCCCCTATAAAACAGCAGATGATATTTGCCTTATATCCCATTTATATCTTAAATGAACAAATACACTATAATCGACTGTATAAAAAACCTTCGGAAAAAGATCTTAATAAAATAAGCAATAATATTAAGGAAAGAAATAGTCATTTAAATATTATCAACCTTCCGATATACCAAAGCAATGAACGAGGAGAAATTCTATCATGTAATTCCGACTTTGCGGCGTTAACTGGGTATACAGCTAATGAACTATGTTTCAGAAACGTCAGTGATATAGTATCCGGAAGAAGAGATTTGTTTCCTGCGGTCAACAGCCATCAATTGATAACGCTTGATTCACCTTTGTCTACATATCACTTCCAGACCGAATATATGAAAAAGGATGGAACATTTATCCTCTCTGATGAGATCATGTGCTCATTGCTTATAGAAGAGGGGAATTACAGGAATTACCACTTAATAAGATATTATGATGGTGAACCGGACAATTACTATATGCACCATAATGATCATCAATACCAAAGACTTTTTAATACTTCCAATGGGGCTATGATTTTACTCGAACCCCTAAAAGATTCAGAAGGAAATGTTTATGATGCTCGAATTCTGGAAATAAGCCATTCATGTGAAAATATTATGAATATTTCCAGCCAGCGGCTATATGAGCAGACTATCAGTGATTTGAACTGCAATAATTTTTATTTATGGTTGGAAGGTATTGGGGAGGTTTTAGATACAGATCGACAGGTCTATTTTGAAGCATACGAACCGATCATTGAAAAATACCTGGACATCATAATATTTGCTCCCATATCTGGTAAATTGGCTGCAGTAATAGTTGATGTAACCCAGGTAAAGAAAATTGAACAACGCTTCCAGGAGCAAATTATATTCTTGGAAAATATACTTGATGGAATACCTACACCTGCTTTTTACCGAGATACCTGTGGAAAATTTCAGTTTGCAAATAAAGCTTTTGAAATTGCACTCGGTTTGGCTCGAAAAGATATTTTAGGTCAGTCACTGTTTAAGGTGCTCCCGGAGGATCTAGCTTCAAAATATCGTGAAATGGATCTTGATTTGCTTTCTAATGCTGGTATTCAGACCTATGAATGGGAATTTCAAAATGCTGACGGCGACCGGCATGATGTAATTTTTAATAAGGCACCGCTTTCAAATTCGGATCAAGAGTTTATTGGAGTAGTAGGCACCTTTATTGACATAACCCAACGAAAAAGAGCCCAGGAAGCATTGCGAATAAGTGAGGAAAAATTTAGGAGTGTATTCCACCAGTCTCCTATTGGTATTGCGGTTTATAACCCTAAAGGACAATTGTTGGATGTGAATATGGCAATGACTGATATTCTCGGCATTGAAGGTATTGATGATGTAAAACATTTCAACATATTTGCAGACAAACATTTTCGGCCAGCAGACGAAGAAATATTGAATAACCTGGCTATATTGAGCTACGAAGAAGAATTGGATTTCGACAAAATAAGAACTTCCGGGGCCTTTAAAACGATGAAAACCGGCAAGTCATTTATTAAATATTATATAAGTCCGCTTAGATACCCCGACGGCAGTATTGAAGGGTTTCTGGTGCAGATACAAGATATTACCGAGCAGAAAAAAGCTGCAGAGGCTTTAAGGGATAGCGAAGCAAATTTACGACGTTTAACTGATAATATGATAGACATGATTGGGCAGGTGAACATAGTAGGAGATTATGAATATATTACTCCTTCCTGTCATAGCATGCTGGGTTATGAAACTGATGAGATGTTAGGACGTTCATTCTATGAATTTGTTCATCCCCAGGATCTGGATAAAGCTAAGGAACATTTCATAAGTGCTTTTCGCTCCAGAACCTTTTCCAAATTTGATTATCGTTACCGCTGCAAAGATGGCAGCTACGTATACATGGAAACAGTTGTTAATATTATTTATGACCAAAATGGAAGAATATATGGTGCAGTACTGGTAAGCCGTGACATATCAGACCGGAAGCGCATGGAAGGTGAGTTATCCCGGTTAGACAGATTAAAAACAGTGGGGGAAATGGCTGCAGGACTGGGTCACGAGATAAGAAACCCTATGACTACAGTACGTGGTTTTCTTCAAATGCTTGGCGGTAATCTAGAGTTTAAAGATTATAAAGAAGTTTTCGACCTTATGATTGAAGAATTAGATGATGCTAACAGTATTATTTCAGAATTTCTATCTCTGGCTAAGGATAAACCTTTATACTCTGAAAAAGAAAACCTCAATGACATACTCATGGCCATATACCCGTTAATATCAGCTGATGCTATAAAATCAGATAAACAGGTTAAAATGGATTTAAAAACTATACCTGATTTAATGCTTGATTCTAAAGAAATAAGACAACTGATATTCAACATGACCCGTAATGGATTAGAATCAATGTCGGCGGGTGAAGTGTTGACAATCAGGACTTATCAGGAGGACAATACAGTAGTTTTACAGATCCAGGACCAGGGTTGTGGCATCCAAGACGAGATACTGGATAATCTGGGTACTCCTTTTTATACCACCAAAGATATGGGGATAGGCTTAGGCCTTCCAATCTGTTTTAATATTGCCTCACGACATAACGCATTGATAGATGTAAATACATCTCCTGAGGGTACCACTTTTTGGGTCAAGTTCAGATTATAGTCATAAATATAAATTAGGTGTTGTTAATTATCTGAGTGACCTTGCCGGGTGTCGCTATTATCGGCTGCTTAGAGATAGTGATGCTTTAGATTGATGGGCTAAACCAGGTTATGTTCCCGCTAAACGAATCGCCTTTATCCCCCTGATCTAACCTTAAGTTTTCATTCCCAATAAGCTATTTCGTATTAACCGTTTTAATTTATCTTACTATATAATGGGTTCGGGAAAATAGGACCTAGTCAGGTATAATGAAATAGAAGTTCTTTTAGTATAGAAAAGGAGAGTATTTCCTGTGAATTCACATGATAATGATATTCATATTGACGATGATCAATTAGAGGAAATGCAATATCATAAAAGACATCCTGCTTTTAAAATATTAGCAGGCATATTGCTGTTGGCGTTTATTTCCCTGGCTATTCCCCAAATATCATTATTGTTGAATAATAGGTTAGACTTTCTTCAAAGCAGGGCTGATCTTCAGGATAGTCCTGAGCTAAAGCAAGCAGCATCAGCTGTAGTATCTATAGAAGCATATAATGAAGAATTAAATAGTTACAATTCCCGTCGGGGTACAGGATTTAACATATCTGACACCGGCCTGATAATAACCAACCGACATATCGTAGAAAATGCACGGAGCATCAAAATTGAATTTGAGAACGGTAAAATCCTATATAGTAAGGACATCCATTCTTTAGATAACGTTGATCTGGCTTTTCTTAAGCTGGATACTCAAGAAAATCTACCATTTACATCTATACATACTGGTGCAATTCCAGAACCAGGAGATATAGTATCTGTCATAGGCAACCCTCTGGGACTAAAACAAATTATTTTGCAGGGGCCGGTTATAGGTTATTATAACCTTGAAAAAACTGCTATTCCTGTTATCCTGCTGGACATAGATTGTCAGCCAGGTAATAGTGGCAGTCCAGTTATTAACAAACAGGGGCAGGTTATTGGCATTGTCTATGCCGTAACTAACACAGAGCAGGATGAAAAAAAGACCAACCATACTCTGGCTTATCCTCTCTATTATTTTCAAGATTACTTAGGGAAATAATTTAACCCTAAGATTTGTCCATAACCACGATTATGTTAACTTTGTCATATTCAAATCATGCCGGGAAGGTGTGGCTGATGATACAGGTTTAAATTAGGGAAATAATAGTGAAGGCTATCTATAGAATGCTTGTTTATGCTTCTGTAAAATTGCTCATGACTTAAGTTTAATTAACTCATAGATTATTTATGCTAACTTGATATAGGAGTAAAAAACCAGTAAAAGGAAAGAGTAAGATATCCTGCCAATCTTGAACCATATATAAAGCACATCTACTCGCACGCAGCATATGCTTATTTGTGCAGGGATAACCTTTGTTGTCGGAATGCAAGGCTAAACATATGCTTAGTCGTTAACTTTGGCTGAATTGCCGCGGAATTATCGGCATATATATCTCATAATAATTTCTACATATTGAGTTCTTACCTCTTCATGAGAATAATCAAAATCCTTTAGAGCTATAGTCCGATTAGCAACCAGGACCGGGAAGGCTAGGGCTCCCATCATCTGCATTATCCGCATCTCAATAGCAGTGTTACTATCTTCCGGTCTAATCTGTTTAAGAGTATTTCTTATTAAATCAAATCCTTCTTCTTGAAAGAAAGCTTCATATTCACCACTGATCTGATATTCGGTTATAGACTGTAGGATAAAATTTTTAATAATATCTGGATACCTTACTATGGTTTCAGCATAATTATCCAGAAAGGCATTTAATCGTTCTTCGGGCTCAATTTCCTCACTGCGGAGAGCTGTAAAAGAACTCTTCAATTGTTCGGTAATATTTAGTAGAGCCTCATTTATTAGCTGATCTTTAGTACCAAAGTGATAATTAATAGCTGCCACATTTACACCTGCCAGGGAGGCGACTTTCCTGATGGTAACCTTATAGAAGCCCTCGGTTGATATTATTCTTAAGGCCGCTTCGATGATTTTTCTTTTAGTACTGCTATGCTCTTCCTTGCTATGCATAATTATGCATCCTTTTTTGTATAAAAATATTCCGAAATGCATCCATTTAACCATGTTTTAAACACTGCTTAAAACATGATATGCTATTATTCCTATTTGGTCAATATTGCACTGATAATTGACAAAGTATAAAATATAAAATACGATAGTAGCAGAAATTCAAACAGTGTTTAAATATTTATCATACATAGAAGGAGGGAGCAGCTTTATAGCTGTGTAATTATATGGATAAATTGCTGCACCTCGGTTTAGATGTTGGCTCAACTACTGTAAAGATTATCATTTTAGACCATTCTAATTCTATCGTTTATAGTAAATACCAGCGCCATTACTCAGACATTAAAGTTACCATAACCAGAATGATACAAGAAGCTCATTTGGAATTCCCTGGTAGGGATGTGACTTTAAATGTAACAGGTTCTGGCGGCTTATCTGCCTCTAAGTTTTTAGAGGCTAGTTTTATTCAGGAAGTTATTGCCTGTTCCCAGGCGGTTGAAAAATACCTGCCTCAAACCGATGTTGCAATAGAGCTGGGTGGGGAAGATGCCAAAATAACCTTCTATGACAGCGGAGGAAGCATCGATCAGAGAATGAACGGCACCTGTGCAGGAGGCACTGGCGCATTTATTGACCAGATGGCGGCCATGCTTAAGACCGATGCTGCCGGTTTAAATGAAATGGCTCGTGACTATCATACGATATATCCTATTGCAGCACGATGCGGGGTATTTGCTAAAACCGATATTCAGCCTTTGTTAAATGAAGGGGCGTCTAAGGAGGATATTGCAGCGTCTATCTTTCAGTCGGTGGTTAATCAAACCATCGGGGGCCTGGCCTGTGGCAAATCCATTCGTGGACATATAACATTTCTAGGTGGACCGTTATATTTTTTATCAGAACTCAGGAATAGATTTATTGAGACTCTGAATTTGGACCAGGAGCATGCTATTTTCCCGGCTAATGCCCAGTATTACCCGGCTATTGGTGCCTCCCTGGCATCGCAGTCTGAAGAGGCTGTCAATCTCGATACACTTTTGCTTAGGCTGCATAATTTAAGTGACATTCAAACGGAAGATGTACGGCGATTGGACCCATTATTCTGGAATCATGCTGAACTACTGGAATTTAAAGCCCGACACCAGACTCATATTCTGGAGCGCGCAAGTCTGGATAATTTCCAGGGGGACTGTTTCCTGGGAATAGATGCCGGCTCAACTACTACAAAAGCTGCTTTGATAGATAGCAAAGGTAAACTTTTATATTCATATTATGCCAGCAACGAAGGCAGTCCTTTAACCAGCACCATGAATCTTCTGCGGGATTTATATGATAGTTTGCCTGAAGGAGCTATCATTAGAAATTCTACTGTAACCGGTTATGGGGAAAGCTTGATAAAATCAGCTTTTTCTGTAGACCTGGGTGAAGTAGAAACTATGGCCCACTATCGTGCTGCGGAATATTTTCTGCCCGGAGTTGAATTTATTCTAGACATCGGTGGGCAGGATATGAAATGCCTTAAAATAAAGAATGGGACTATTGACAGTATTATTTTGAACGAAGCTTGCTCCTCTGGATGCGGGTCTTTTATTGAGACCTTTGCTCAATCCTTAAATATGAGTGTTCAGGAATTTGCTGAAAATGCTCTGATGGCTGAACATCCAGTTGATCTCGGTACCAGATGTACAGTTTTTATGAATTCTATGGTTAAACAAGCACAAAAAGAGGGTGCTACCATAGGTGATATTTCGGCCGGTTTGTCTTATTCAGTAATTAAAAATGCTCTCTTTAAAGTCATCAAACTGAGAAACACTGATCAACTAGGCGATAAAATCGTAGTTCAAGGCGGGACTTTTCACAACGATGCAATTCTGAAAAGCTTTGAGAATATTGTGGGGCGAACAGTAATAAGACCTGATATAGCAGGTATAATGGGAGCTTTTGGAGCAGCATTGATTGCATGGGAGAAATATATTCCCGGTGAAGAAAGTAAGCTAATCAAGAGTTCTGCTCTGTATGATTTTAGCTATAGAAGTTCTATGGCTAGATGTGAGGGCTGTTTAAACAACTGCCTGCTAACCATTAATACCTTCAACGACGGCAGAGAATTTACCTCGGGAAATCGCTGTGAAAAAGGGGCTGGTATTGATAAGAAAGAAAGTAAACTGCCAGACCTTTATGATTATAAGTTGAGGAGGCTGAACCGCTATGTACCTCTGAAGGCAAAAGAGGCATTACGTGGAACCATAGGTATTCCTATGGTACTCAATATGTATGAGAATTATCCATTCTGGTTCACCTTTTTTACCCGATTAGGTTTCCGGGTGGAAAGATCTCCTCGTTCATCAAAGAAAATCTTTGAACTAGGATTAGAGACCATACCATCAGAATCGGTCTGTTATCCAGGCAAGATGGTACATGGGCACATAATGGCTCTGGTCAATCGCGGTGTAAAAACCATATTTCACCCTTGTATAATATACGAAAAGAAGGAGATTTCAGATGCATCCAATCACTTCAATTGTCCTATAGTAATTTCATATCCGGAAGTCATTAAAAATAATATGGATATCTTGCGAGACAAGCATATTAAGTTTATGAACCCCTTTCTTCCCTATGAAAACAAAAAGCGCTTGATCAAGAGACTTTATGAGGAAATGGAAGTTTATGGTATATCGAAACAGGAAATCGCCTCCGCTGTGCAAGCAGCCTGGGAAGAAGAAGAACAAGCCCGGAAGGACATAAGGCAAAAAGGAGAAGAAACTCTGCAGTACCTGAAAGATACTGCCCAAAAGGGTATTGTACTGGCTGGACGACCCTATCACATTGATCCCGAGATTAATCATGGTATTCCCGGATTGATAAATTCAATGGGTTTTGCGGTTTTAACCGAAGACTCCATCTCTCACCTGGGTCAGGTTCAGCGACCCATTAGAGTGGTTGATCAATGGATGTATCATTCCAGACTGTATGCAGCAGCCAGTTATGTTGCAGCTAGAAATGATTTGGAACTGATACAGCTTAATTCCTTCGGATGTGGTTTAGACGCTGTTACCACCGATCAAGTGGAAGAGATCCTGGAATCGGCCGGGAAGATCTATACCTGCTTAAAAATTGATGAAGGAAGCAACCTGGGATCTGTAAAAATCAGAATTAGATCTCTTGTTGCCGCCATGGAAGATCGGCAAAAGTCTGGATTTAAACCGGATTTTGAACCAGCAGTTCAGAGCCGGCGTCCATTTACAGAAGCTATGCGCAGTCGGCATACCATAATATGCCCGCAGATGTCACCTATCCACTTCGAACTGGCCCAGAATCTTTTTGCATCAGAGGGATATAATATAGAGGTTTTGCCCTCAGTTGACAGTCATGCAGTTGATGAAGGTCTTAAATACGTTAATAATGACGCTTGCTATCCATCCATTTTAGTAGTGGGGCAACTGATATCGGCTTTGAAATCTGGCCGATATGATTTGAATAATACCTCGGTTATAATATCCCAAACTGGAGGAGGTTGTAGAGCAACTAATTATATAGCCTTTTTACGCAAAGCTATGAAAGATGCTGGCATGGAAAACATCCCGGTTATTTCAGCTAATATTACCGGTCTCGAAGCCAACCCTGGATTTAAAATTACCCCAGCACTGTTTAAGAAGGTGACCATGGGAATAATCTACGGCGACTTGCTCATGAGAGTGCTTTATAGGGTCCGGCCCTATGAGAAAATACCCGGTTCGGCTAATCTTCTTTTCGAAAAATGGATTAATCTGTGTAAGCAACAGCTAATGATAGGGGATATGTACACCTTCCGTAAGTATATTAAACAGATCGTTAGAGAATTTGATCAACTGGAGATTGGGGATGGGAGAAAACCCCGGGTAGGGATTGTAGGAGAAATACTGGTCAAATACCACCCTACTGCAAATAACAATGTTATTAATACTGTTGAAAGTGAAGGCGCAGAAGCCGTAGTACCAGATTTACTTGATTTCTTTACCTTCTGCGCATATGACCTTATTTACCGTCATCGTTATCTAGCTGGAACATTAAAGGGCAAGCTACTAGGTATGTGGTTTATAAAGTATTTCGATAATTGCCGCCGGGATATGAAAAAGGCCTTGCATCGGAGCAAGAGATTCGATGCGCCTTGTTCAATTTATGACATGGCTAAAAACGCCTCCGGGGTAGTTTCCCTGGGTAACCATACCGGTGAAGGCTGGTTATTAACTGCAGAAATGATAGAGCTAATAGAAATGGGCGTGCCCAATATTATTTGTATGCAGCCTTTTGCCTGTCTTCCTAACCATGTTACAGGAAAAGGTATGATTAAAGAACTGAAGCGGCAGTACCCTGAAGCCAACATAGCAGCGATAGACTATGATCCGGGAGCCAGTGAAGTAAACCAGTTGAATCGAATCAAACTAATGCTGTCAGTTGCTTTTAAGAATATGAATACCCCGTATGAAAAGTGCGATACTCCTCAAGAAAGCAAGTGTACCACAGTCCCAGAGGGGACTGGTATTATCAAGCAAAAAACCAGTTAAACACAAATTAATAAGATAGGTACCAGGTACCTATCTTATTAATTTGTCATTTCTAAATCACTTTTAAGCAAGATCTGCCAGATTATGAGCCAGTGCCGTTAGTTCCTGCGCCATGGCTTCAACCTGTTGTATGCTGGAGGAAACCGCCTGAGTTTGTTCCGCCTGTTTTCTGATGGTTTTACCCGCATCATTTACTCCACCAGCTATGATCTTGACTGAATCTTCAATGTTTTTTAATATATCAGATATTTTACCTACTGATACTGTACTTTCTTCAGCTAGTTTTCTTACCTCATCAGCAACCACTGCAAAACCTTTCCCGTGTTCACCACTCCGAGCCGCTTCAATAGCAGCATTAAAGCCCAGTAATTTAGTTTGAGTGGCAGTGAAATTAATAATATTTAATACCTCGCCGGTTTCATTTAAACGATCCACAGCCTGATTGGCGTTGTCCACCAGGTCATCACCTTGCCTGGAGACTTCATTAGCATAAGCGGAAACTTCCTCCATAGCACGGGTTACTGTCTGCATGGTTGCGGAAAGATCGTTGGACATATCAGAAAGTTTTACCGCTTCGTTGTGCAGTTTTACCATCATCAATTCCCGGCTTTCCAATAAGGTCATCATCAAATTAGCCCCATGAGAATCTACCACAGCGGTATGGTCCTTTTTGCTGGCGGTTATTATTTCTTGAACCTTGCTGCTTCCAGTTGCTTCGATAATCAAATCACAGTTAGCCAGAGAAAAGACATCATTCAGGTCGGTATAAATTTTTACACCGATTTCTTTTGCCAGCATCATACCGGGCGCTGATGGATTGGCATCACAGATTCCCATTACCTTGATGCCTTCAATGCCCTGCAGTGCTTTTAGAATAGAACTGCCACCCTGTCCAGCACCCACAATAATAATATTAGTCATCAATTACCCCTCCCGTTCCTAAACCTAGCTTATCCATTCTACAAATATCTATATTTTCCTGCTATTATGTGAAAATATTCCTTATTTATTATATATTTTTTAACTAAACCAGCCCACAAAAGAATATTGGATACTTACACTAATTAATTAGGGACTTTAATCACAATATTAATATGTGAATATTCAGAAAATAATATCTGTTCACTCCAAATATAAGTTAAAATGAAGTTAACATGGAAAAGGGGGAAATTAATATGGTTGATCAAATATTTCCCGGTCTATATAGATTAGAAATACCTTTACCAGGCAATCCATTAAAATCTGTAAATTCTTATCTTATTAAAGGAACTGATAAAAACCTTTTAATAGATACCGGGATGAACCGTCCCGAATGTAAAAAAGCCTTTAATCAGATTTTTCAGGAACTGAATATTGATCTGCACCAGACCGATATATTAATTACCCACCTGCATCCTGATCATGCAGGATTAGTACCATATCTGAAATCGCCTCATTCCAGAGTATATGGAAGCAGAGCAGATACTGAGATGCTGAGCAATTTGAGCGATAGCAGCGGCAGCAGTCAGTATTGGAGTGACCTGGCCGACTTCGCAGTGCAAAATGGGTTTTTGGAGGGGAATCAGGCCATAAGCACTCACCCATGTTTCAAGTTTAAACCCGAACATATAGAATACGATGTAATAGAGGATGGAACGAATATTGATATTAACGGAATATCGCTTAAATGCATATTGACTCCCGGACATAGCAGGGGACACGTATGTTTATACGATGAAGATAAGCAGATTTTATTCTCCGGGGGTCATATCCTGGCGGAGATTACGCCTAATATCGCTTTGTTTAGCAATGATTATAATCCTCTGCATGATTACCTGCAGAGCCTGGATAAGGTTTTTAATTTGGAGGTAAGAATGACCCTTCCGTCACATCGATCCATTATTTTTGATCATCAGGAACGGATATCTGAACTGAAGAAACACCATCAGCTGCGCTGTGAAGACATTCTTAAAATACTAGAATATGGTCCGGCCAACGCATACGATATTGCTTCCCGAATGACCTGGGATCTGAAGCATTACCAGTGGGAGGAATTTCCTTTGCCCCAGAAGTGGCTTGCAACTGGGGAGGTCATCGCCCACTTAAAATATCTTTGTGAGAGCGGGAGAGTAGTTGAATATGATGGTGAGGGTGTTACCCTTTTTTCTTTACCCGTTTGAAGCTATCAGACCAAATGCTATTGAATTCGGCTATGGTTGGCGAAGAAAGTCGAACCGGTTATCGATCACATCTTGGTTTCACCTCTAACACGTTTGTTGGCTCTGTACGCAGCAGTTAATGAGCATAAGATTCTACTATAATTTTACAATTCATTTCCGGCACAAATACTATAGCTTGTGTTACAATATTTTCAAGTTTATTTTATTAATGGCTTAGAATAGTCTTCGGACATCTCCGGTCTATGGACCTTTGATGGCTTAAGAGCTGAATGCCTCGGAAAATGACAGGAGGGGGACAGGGATTGTCTCTGTGAAAGGTTAATTGTATTTTGCATATTTTGCGAACAGGAGGAGAATATGTTGAAAAATCGTCTGGTGGGACTCCTTATAATTCTTATGGTTATAGGGATGTTTTCAGGCTGTTCCAATGGTGATACAACCCTATCCGATGAAACAATAACGGAAAAGGTTAAGTTGTATTATTCAGATTCAGGTAATGAACATTTTATGATTGAAGAAAGAGAAATCGTATTCTCTAAAGACCAGGATAAATATGCTATTGTACTGCAAGAATTAATTAATGGTCCAGTAAACCTTGATTTGCGCAGTAACATCGCGTCTAAAACCATAGTATACGGTACTATGAAACAAAGTAATGATTTGATTGTCAATCTAAGCAAAGATTTCTGTTGTTTTGGGGGAAGCATTGCTGAAATAATAGCAGTTGGTTCAGTGGTCAATACCTTAACCAGCTTTGATCAGGAAATTAACCGGGTTAAGATTCTGGTAGAAGGTGAGGAACTTATTGGGCTTAGCGGCAATCCCCGGGGCTTCATGGAGCCCTTTGATAATAATATAACTCAACCAGAAGTTGGAAAAGAAGTTGCCCTATATTTCTGCAATCAAGATGCAACGGCACTGGAAACTGAGACCAGGACCATTTCAGTCCCTGCAGATATTTCTGTAACCGATTTAATGTTAAGAACCCTGGAAGAACTTATAAAAGGACCAACCAACAGTAATCTGCATAAAACCATCCCAGCTGAAGTCCAGGTAAATAAGGTGGAAATTGATAATAATATAGCCTATGTCGATTTTTCAATGGAGATGCACACCCAACATTGGGGTGGTTCAACTGGAGAAGGCATGACCATAAATTCTATTGTATACACATTGACTGAATTTCCTGGTGTAGAAAAGGTCAAAATGACCGTGGAAGGAGAGCCCATCTCAATAGAACACGGTCCTATTGAAGAGGCTGTAGGCAGACCTTGAAACCTTGATTAATAAAGCTTATATGTTTACCCAGGTTTATTATCCCACGGCGCTAACCTTAAGCTTTCATCCCCAAGAAGCTATTTTCATGCTAATAAATTAAAATTTTTTGCTGCTTTATATAGTATACCAGATAATTCGCCTCTGCTTATGACAGGTCTCCAGGCAACAGCAGAGGCATGTATTTAATGGCCAATATCGAATAGCAAAATATTTGAAGACAGGAGATAAGCTAAATAATATAATTAACTGAAGATGATGGCCAGCTTATCTAACTAAAGGAGTAGAATAATGAATAAAAATTTGCTAACCTATGCTGCACTAATCGTAACCATGTTGTTCTGGGGCTTATCCTTTATTGGTACCAAGATAGCCTTGAGTAGTTTTACTCCCTTTGTATCCATATTTTTGCGTTTTAGTCTGGCTTCGGTTTTTTTCCTGATAGTCTTGTTTCGCAATGGCTTACCGAGACTCAGCTCCGAACAGCACCGTAAGCTTCTGCTTACTGCTCTGTTTCAGCCCGGCCTTTATTTTGCATTCGAGACCATTGGCCTGACTCATACAACAGCGTCCAATGCCTCTATAATACTAGCTCTGGTTCCCATTGCTGTATTAGTATTAGCTCACTTCATATTAGAAGAAGAAATAAGCACCCGCAACTTGCTGGGCATAATACTGTCAGTCATCGGCATAATCATACTGGTCTTAGGAGGTGTCGGCGGAAAACTATCTTTCGAAGGATCTTTATTAGGCGATTTACTAATACTGGGGGCAGTTTTTTCAGCTGCTATATATATGGTTTTAGCCCGGGATCTGGGTAAGACTCTATCCTCCATGCAGATTACTGGCTTCCAGGTTTTATATGGGACTATTATTTTCGCACCATTCTTTTTATACAATTTACCCGAAGTTAAATGGGCAGAGGCAAGCCTGGAATCTTATGCAGCATTAGCTTTCCTGGCCTTATTTTGTACCATAACTGCATTTCTAGCCTATAATTTCGCTCTGACTAAAATAGAGGCGTCTCGGGCATCGGTCTTTATTAATGGTATTCCCGTGGTTACAGCTGTGGGTGCCTGGTTTATACTGGGGGAGAAATTAACCTGGGTACAAATAGCCGGGGGGGCACTGGTGCTGCTGGCAGTTTTTATTACCAGTATCAGAAGCAAGACCAGCGACCTTAGCAGTGAAGGGCTTGCCTGATCAGATATTAATCACTATACACCGGCAGCGTATTAAATGCATTGATGAGTTCTGCATTTTACTTTTTACCCCTTATATGAGAATATTATATGGTTAATTTATAGTACTGGGCACAAATGTGATATCTAACATCTTCACCTGACCAAATCCCATGCGTATATTCAGACATTCGTTGTATAATCGTAGAAAACTGGCAATAAAAAACCGAATATCTGGTAAATATAACAAAAGAACTAAAGAGAAAAGGAGATCTACTCATATTGAGAACTTTCAACGAATTGGCATTGGCACCGCCTATTATTCAAGCCATTAAAAGTATGGGTTTTGAAGAGACAACTCCCATTCAAGAAAAAACTATTCCTATCGCCTTGATGGGAAGAGATTTGATCGGGAGGGCTCAGACCGGAACTGGTAAAACCGCAGCTTATGGCATACCTATGGTGGACAGGTGTGATGTTGATCTGGAACAAATCCAGGGTGTGGTTATAACACCTACCCGGGAACTTGCCATTCAGGTAGCCGAAGAGCTTAATAGAATTGGCCATTATAAAAACGTAAAATCGCTGCCTATCTATGGGGGGCAGGAGATTGACAGGCAAATAAAAGCCTTGCGTAAGAGACCTGGTATAATTGTCGGAACTCCGGGCCGATTAATGGATCACATGAGAAGAAAGACCATCCGACTTCAGCAGGTTAAGATGGTGGTACTAGATGAAGCTGACGAGATGTTAAATATGGGTTTTATTGAGGATATCGAGACCATTCTGCAGGAAATGCCGAAAGAAAGGCAAAACCTTCTTTTTTCTGCTACTATCCCACTGCATATTCAGACCCTGGCCCGAAAGTTTATGAAGAACCCGGAAATTATTCATATTGCTCCCCGTGAGGTTACAGTAGCTAATATTCAGCAGGAATACATTGAAACCCCGGAAAAACAAAAGCTGGATATATTATGCCGTTTACTGGACATCCAAAGTCCCGAACTGGCTATTGTATTTGGACGTACCCGGCGCCGGGTTGATGAAATAGCGGAAGCTTTAAGTGAGCGCGGATATTCAGCCGAAGGTATTCACGGTGAATTGGGCCAAAACCGCCGAGACACCATTATGCGAAAATTCAGGACGGGGGAAGTAGAAGTTCTGGTGGCAACCGATGTAGCAGCAAGAGGCCTGGACATAAGCGGAGTAACCAATATATATAACTTTGATATACCCCAGGACCCAGAAAGCTATGTACACCGCATAGGGAGAACTGGTCGAATGGGGGAAGCAGGATTAGCTACAACTTTTGTTACTCCGCGTGAAATAGATCATCTGAGAACTATTGAACAGCTTACCAAACACCGGATACTAAGAAGGCCAATCCCTACTGTAAATGAGGCTTTTGCGGGTCTGCAGCATATAGCGGTTGAGAACCTGCTCCAGGCAGTGGAAAAAGAAAATATCCAAACCTATAAAAGCCTGGCAGAGAGCTTATTGGATGAATACGATTCTGTTACTCTTTTAGCCGCCGCTTTAAAGATGTTAACCAGAGAGCCTGAAAAACCTGCATTTAAAGAACTATCTGAAGTTCCTCCTATCAGGTTCAAGAAAACACAGAAGAGCCATGATAATAGAAACAGTTTGGGCAGAAAGTCAGGTATCCAGAGGAATTCTAAAAAACCGAACCGACCTAAACCCAGAGATTGATAAGTTTCAGAACAGAATCCAATGAGGGCTCTTGCCCCAGTGTTTAAGAGGCTTTTAGACAGCTAAGGCTGCTAAAAAATTAAATGACCCATCCTGCCCTTGACTGTTCAAATAACGTCAACCAGGTGGACAAAATTACAGACCGATGATAGAAGCCCCCTGGAGGGATTACAATGTGAACATTGCGAACCCTGTTAGGGGTTTTTATTATCGGGCTGAGCAAGTGTATAGGTACCCATATCTAAGTTGTTTGGCAGCCAAAATACGAACAGACCATTTTAACACCTTTCTTTGTTATAATATAAACAAATATCAATAGGAGATTAGAATGATGAATCCACTATTTCAATATTCGGTTATTAATTCCCGAATGGCTCGTAAAGGTGAATGTCCTAAATGCGGAAATAAATTTTACCTGAAAGAATTTCACCTCAAACCTGTTATTTATTGTAAAAAATGCCGGGAGCCTATCAGCAGAGAGGAGTATTATAAGAATAAATAGTACAGATTCTGTTCAAACCTTCTGTGTTACTTTTTGTTTTCATATTCTCTGGATAAGTAAGATAAAATCTTCAGCACTACTCCGAACATTACCGGCTGCCTCTTTTATATTTTTTCCTGCGCGGTATTCTTAATTTGCTAGCTTTATTAGCTGATATTGGGTACTCCTTTAATTCGGTATGAACAAAGCGCTGGGCCGCTATAAGATTGGCCTCTGAATCCAGGCCCCACACTGAAATTAAAGCCCCTTCATCTATGTCTACCTCAATTTGAATTTCATATTCTTTCAATGAATCGACTTGATTAGTTGTGAAATCAGAACTTAAAGCAGGCACCGCCAGGGTAACGCTGGATATCTGTTCCTTAACTCCCTCCAGATTATAAAGGACTATCCGGGCATTCAAGGTATCAGCGGTACGGTTGTTAAGAACTTTAACCAGTACAGTCAGGGCTGGATTGCTAACACCATTTTCTACCGGGCCAGTCGTGAATAACTTGCTCATAACAGTCCACCTTTCCGTTAATATAATTCTATTTATTCACCCTGGTAAGAATATATTACTGATAATGTATAATGCAATCGCGGGCAGCTTATCCCCGCAATATTGTCGGATCCCATAGTCAGTTTCCTGCTTTAATAAAGCAGAAGTATTAAGAAGACCCAGTCTGCAAAGGAATATATTATCCTGAAACTCAACATCAGGTCACTCAATCCATTTTTAGAATTTATTTCACTATTGTGGTTAAAATAACTAACGAGTACTTTTGTTCCAAGGAGTGACAGGATGCGCAAATTAAGTCGTAAAACTCAGACTTCGGAAATGGATGTGGATCTAAACAGTTATCAGCTGGAAAACAAGCCAATATCCGCCAGTTTAAAGGAAAACATAGCTATCGTACAAAATATCTTTAACCCCTGTGATGATTTACACCTCCGAGAATTTGTCATCGGCCAGGAGCATCCGGTTTCAGCAGCTATATTTTTTATTGATCCAGCTACAAACTACGATATCCTTCAACGTGATGTTATGGAGCCTTTACTCAGCATAATGGACTTTCCTCCGGAAGGCATTACCATTAATTGGTTGATGAAAGAAAAACTTCCCATGGGAAAAGTTTTGGCAGGACAGCAGTGGTCAGACGTCATTAAGAATATTTCTTCAGGTTTGGCCGGGCTGTTCATAGATGGATTGAACACCATGGTTTTAATTAGCGTGTTTGAAAACAACAGTCGGTCTATACCTGAACCTTCCTCAGAAACTGTAACCCGCGGCCCGCAGGATGGTTTTACCGAGGACATCAGGAGAAATACTGCCTTGCTGCGCAAAAGGCTTCATACTCCCCGTCTGGCTATAAAGCAGCTAGAAGTGGGGGAAATAACCAGAACTCGGGTTAATCTGGTCTATCTTAAGGGAATTATCAACGAGAACCTGGTGACAGAAATTGAAGAGAGAATTAATAGAATCAAAATAGATGGAATCGTCTCCGACGGACAGCTGGAAGAATTCCTGAGAGATTCCCCCTGGTCTTTAATCAGCACCGTAAATAGTACAGAACGTCCTGATGTATTAGCTGCCGCGCTGCTGGAAGGCAGAGCTGGACTGATTTTTGACAATACTCCTTTTTGTTTGATCATACCCGTTACCATGGTTAACCTATTACAGAGTCCGGAAGATTATTATGATAATTACTGGTTTAGTTCGTTCATCCGCCTGCTCCGCTGGTCAGCCTTTTTTACTTCACTCCTGGCACCCGCCCTTTATATTGCCGTAACTACTTTTCACCAGGAACTGCTTCCGACCCAGCTCTTGTTATCGATAATTATATCCCGGGAGAAGGTTCCTTTTCCCGGGCTGGTTGAAGCACTGGTAATGGAGATGAGTTTTGAAATACTTCGGGAGGCCGGAGTCCGACTGCCCCGCGCTTTCGGACAAACTATCAGTATTGTGGGAGCGATTGTAATAGGACAGGCAGCTGTCAGCGCTGGTTTGGTATCACCAGCTATGGTAGTAGTTGTTTCCCTGACCGCCATATCTTCTTTTTCCACTCCTTCTCTATCGCTGGCTAACAGTGTCCGTATTTTGCGTTTTATATTCATGCTGTTAGCGGCAAGCCTGGGTTTGTTCGGTATAATGGTTCTATTGTCTGTTTTGGTTTTCTACCTGTGTTCGGTCAGGTCTTTTGGTATACCTTACCTATCACCCCTGGCTCCCGTTAGTTTTTCAGATCTCAAGGATGTCTTTATCCGGGTGCCGGTCTGGATGATGGATAAACGTCCTCGTCTAATGGGCAGAAATGACCTGCTGCGGCAGGCAAGTGGACAAAAACCTGGACCTCCTCCACCTGAGGAGAGAGGGGAGGAGAAATGATGCTGGATAAGGGCCGTATTAACAGCATCCAACTGCTGCTGCTCCTTGTAATGGCGGAACTCGCTACTTCTTTATTTACAGTTCCATCCCGAGCGATCATGGCAGCCGGGCCTGATTCCTGGATCTCACTGCTGGTTGTAACCGGTCTATACGGGTTGCTGGTAGCCTGGGTAACCTTAACGCTGAGCCAGCGTTTCCCAACCCGGGTGTTTACCGAATATCTCCCCGATATCGTAGGCCGGGTTCCCGGGAAAATCCTGACCGCTATTTTTGCAATTCTGCTAATGCACATAAGTGGAGGTATACTAAGTCAAGGTTCAGCATTTGTCCATATTGCTTTTTTGAGGGAAACTCCGTCTCTGCTGCTGGATATGGTATTCATGGGGGCAGCCTTTTATGGTGCTTACCTGGGAATCGAAGTAATAGCCCGGCATACTGTACTATTATTTGCCTTCTTTACTGTCTCGGTACTGGTTGTTGTGCTGCTAGTATTGCCCGACGTAAATATAGATAATTTCCTGCCGGTACTGGAAAATGGTTATATGCCTGTTATACTGGGTGCGAAAGACGCATCCGCATGGAGGGGAGAAGTATTTTTGATTCTAATGTTTTATCCTTATCTTAATCTAAAGCAGGAGGCCTCCAAAGCAGCGTACGGAACAATCATTATTGCTGTTGTTTTTTCCACCCTGATAACTATGACAGTCATCGGAGTGTTCGGCAGCGAAGTAGCGAGCACTCAATTATACACTGTTTTTAAACTGGCCCGCTATATTTCTATAGCACAGTTTATTGAACGTATAGACATACTTATCGTGATAATCTGGATAGCCGGAGTCATACTTAAATTAGCGATTTTCCAGCACGCTGCGGGTATTGCTGCTGCTACTACCCTGGGTGTAAAGAATTACCGCTGGCCCCTGCTGGGTTCAGCAATCATAAGTACTGCCATGGCCTTAATATTTTTTGGGAACCAGGCCCAGTTTGACTATTTCTTTGACAAGATTTGGCCCCTATATGCTTACTCTATCGAACTCTTCTTTCCCGCCCTCATTCTAATCCTGGCTCTATTATTAAATAAAAAGGGGGTTAACGAATCATGAGGAACAGGCCGCTTATACTGATATTATTGTTATTATTTGTTTTTATGAATATGACCTTATCGGGCTGCTGGAACCGGCGTGAAGTTCAGCAGATAATCATAGGCACCGGATTAGGTATCGATATTGTACATCTGGATGGTAAAGTACAGTATCGTTTATCAGTACTAGTACTGCAGACTGCACAGGCTACAACCACAGGTGATACAACTCAGATGGGTGGCCAAGCATCGGTAGGCACGGCCCGGGTAATAAGTTCCCAGGGAGACACGCTTTATGATGCGGTACGAAATTGGAACCTGCGTTCTTCCAGGCAGCTCTTTCTGGGTCATACCCTGATAATTGTATTGGGAGACAGTATCACCCCGGAAGAGTTTGGGCAGGTGCTTGATTTTATCAACAGGCATAAGGATATTCGGTTCCGAACGCTGGTGGTTGCATATAATGGTAAGGCCGAAGAAGCCTTGCAGGCCCACCCAGAATTCGAGAGTTTAGCTTCAATGGAAATCCAGCAGTTAATATTGCAGAATGGCCCCCGGGTATCTAAGATTGGAGCAGTAAACGTATTCCAGATGACTTATGACCTGCTCACACCCGGCAGACAACTGGTACTTCCGCGTCTGCAGTTAGTTACTCCTCCTGAAAGCCTCAGCCAGTCTCTAAGTTCAGAGGATAAATCAGATGATATAGGCCCACAAAACAAAGTGGTTCAAGTTGATGGTTCAAGTTTATTCAAGGGTTACCAGCAGGTGGGCTGGATGAACGATTACGAAACGCAGGGAATGCTGTTTATAAAGAATCAGTTCCGAGGAGGCATAATACCTGTGAGCCTTTTGGGACAGAATTATTCCATACTCTTAAGCAAAGCCAGCAGTGAGATAAAACCAGAATATAATGGGGATAGGCTGGTTATAAACGTGAAGGTAAAAGCAACCGGAGCTATACAGGAAGGCGGCTCTGAAATAAATGAGATAACTCCTCAGAACATAAGACAATTTGAGCAAGCTCTTAATCAGGAAGTTACTCATCGCTGTAATGCAGCAATATCGAAAAGCCATAAATTAGATACGGATGTCTTTGGATTCGGTGATAAAATTCACCGGGTTGAACCAGAAATGTGGAAAAACATCAGCGAACAGTGGGATGAAATTTATTCAGGAGTTGAGGTTAGGATATCAAGTGATTGTCATATAGAGCATTATGGGCTGGTTAAGTGAAGAATTCATTAAACATAATGATTATTAGTTTAAAATATCATTGCCTTTTCGATCAGCGGCCAGAGAACCTCCATAGATATTCAAATCACCAAGAAATTTATTCCAACCTATCAGAATCAATACGCGCTCAACCTGCCCCGGCAAATCAAGGTAATCGATTAAATATAGTAAGTTGTTAAAACACTTAATAAAGTTGTTCCTAATATGTAGTAGATGCGGGCAAGAGTTCCTTCGCGTAAAGCATGCTTGACATATGATTAGCACCAGACTATAATATATGTAAAGCATGCTTTACAGTGCATTATAACTTATAGGAGGAAAGCTTATGCAAAACCAGCTGATTAAACTGCGAGCCATTAATAATATGACTCAGGAAGATCTGGCTATCAAAGCTGGTGTCTCACGGCAAACTATAATTTCCCTGGAGAAGGGTAAATATAATCCTTCTTTGCAGCTGGCACATAAATTGGCCAAAATATTTCATATGCATATTGAAGAAATCTTTATCTTTGAGGAGAGTGATGATTGATGAATATAAAAACTAACAGACTAGCTTTTTATCTGACTATAATACTTCTCCTGGCCCTGGGTGTTTACATGATCAGCACAGGGGATTCCGGGATGGGAGCAGGGTTAATCGCAGGTGCATTAGGCGTATTTTCGATGAAATCAATCCAGCATAAGAGACAGGCAAAACTCGAAGCACAAGGAAAAGTGGCCTATGATGAACGATCTTTATACTTGAGTACCAAGGCTGCCCACGCTGCGGTCAGGATTTACATTCTGATACTGGCAGGCCTGGTACTGGCAGGCAGCGTATTCGATCCGGTCTGGCCCTTTACCCCCTGGGACCTTATAGGTTTTCTGCTGGCACTCCTGGTTTTTCTCTGGATTGGTTTCTATTATTATCTCAACCAGGTGGAATAATATTTCATAAATAGCAGATGAGGTATATAATGATAATATAGTAATTTATGGTAATTGTAACTGTTTAATCCCAAACGCGAATCAATCTTAATCAGCTGTTAAGGAATAAATGGGAGGTAGGATTATGGAATTTTTTGATGTTATATATGGGAGGCGTGCCGTTCGTAAATTTAAGTCTGATCAAGTAAGCAGGCAAGATATTATGAAGATTCTTGATGCTGCTAACTATGCTCCTTCGGGAATGAACCATCAACAGTGGGAATTCTTGGTGGTTTCAGGCGAAAAGAAGAATCAGCTGGGAGATAGTTATGCGCAGATTGCTGATGGGTACACTGCTGGCTGGGAACAGAAAGAACGAGAGCAATTTATGAATTATGCCCGTACCTACGGAGGAGCTCCGTATATTATCGTTGTATTAACGGATGCCAGTAAGAATGAGGGGATCAGGAAAATGAACCTGGAAAGTGCCAGCGCAGCTATGGAAAACCTGCTTCTGGCAGCCAGAGCACTTGGTCTCGGTACCTGCTGGATGACGGGACCGCTGAATGATGAAGCAGGTGTACGTAAAATACTAAATATTCCTGACAGCAAAGAAATTGTTGCGCTTACCCCGCTGGGATATCCAGAAAAGTTTCCGCAAGCCCTGCCTCGTGTAGATCCCGAGCTGAAGGATAAGGTTCGCTGGTTGGAATAACCGGTTTCACTCTGATGCTGAACTCTTTCAGGCGGCCATATGATATAATAAATAGGTATATTGTTACCCCCACAAAGTATGTAAGCGAGGTATATCAATGAAGTCGCTGGTAATAGCAGAAAAACCTAGTGTGGCCCGGGAAATAGCCCGGGTCTTAAACTGTAATAATAAAAATAAGGGGTTTATTGAGGGTCCCCATTATGTGGTAACCTGGGCTCTGGGTCATCTGGTCAGCCTGGCTGAACCCGAAGATTATGACCAGAAGTTGAAGCTGTGGCGTATGGAAGATCTGCCAATGATGCCAGATAAAATGAAGCTAAAAGTTATACGCCAGAGTTCTCACCAGTACCAGATAGTAAAAAAGCTTTTGCACCGGGGAGATATTAAGGAACTGGTGATTGCTACAGACGCAGGACGGGAAGGGGAATTGGTAGCCCGCTGGATTATAGCCCAGGCTAAATGCAATAAACCCTTTAAGCGCCTGTGGATTTCTTCGCAGACTGATACTGCTATCCGGGAAGGCTTCAAACATCTTAAACCAGGTAAAGACTATGATAACCTCTACGATGCTGCCGTATGCAGGGCAGAGGCCGATTGGCTGGTAGGTCTAAATGTTACCCGGGCCTTATCATGCAAGTATAATGCCCAATTAAATGCTGGTCGGGTGCAGACCCCAACTCTGGCCATGGTAGTTCAGCGGGAAAAAGAGATACAGGAGTTTAAGCCACAGCCCTACTGGACGGTTCGGGCTGATTTCGGAGACTACTATGGGGACTGGCGGGACGCCAAAGGTCAGAGCCGCATTTTTGACCAGGAAAGAGCGGTCCTGATAACTGCCCGGATTGATGGCCATGAGGCTATAATAGAGGAGATTCGCAGAGAAAGAAAAAGCGAGGCTCCTCCACTGCTATATGATTTGACCGAACTGCAGCGGGATGCCAATCGCAGGCTGAACTTCTCTGCCCAGAAGACCCTGTCGGTCTTACAGAAGTTATATGAGCAGCATAAGATTGTCACCTATCCCAGAACTGACTCACGTCATATTACCACAGATATAGTACCAACTCTGGGCCAGAGGTTACGGGGAATTTCTACTGGACCATACCAGGCCATGGTAAAATCGCTTGTATCTCAAAAACTAAATCCTGCTAAACGTTTTGTGGATAACAGTAAGGTCAGCGACCATCATGCTATTATACCTACCGGTGAAGCAGTCGATTTATCTGTTCTGCTCAATGATGAGAAGAGGCTTTTTGATCTGATTGCACGAAGGTTTATTGCTATGTTCTATCCTCCTTATACTTATGAAAAAACTACCATCTGCACATTAATAAATGGGGAACGCTTCTACTCGCGGGGTAAGGTGGTTAAACAACAGGGGTGGAGATCCGTCACATCCAAATTTGAGGAGGAAGATAAGAAACAGAGTGAGGCACTGCCCGAACAAACCCTCAATCGCCAGGAAGAGGGGAGCAAAAAACAGTTGAAAAACTGCAAGATAAACCGGGCCATGACTACGCCACCTGCACGCTATACCGAGGCATCACTGCTGACCGCCATGGAAAACCCGGGCAAGTTCATAGATGATAAAAAGCTGCGAGAATCATTAACCGGCAGCGGCCTGGGTACACCAGCCACCCGAGCAGAAATTATCGAGAAACTGATCAGCAGCTTTTATGTAGAAAGAAATGGTAAACAGTTGGTCCCCACTTCCAAGGCCAGGCAGTTAATAGAACTGGCTCCCGAGGAACTCCGCTCACCTGTTTTGACTGCTCAATGGGAAGAAGAGCTGAACCATATCGCCAGAGGTAAAGGCAGCAGAAAAGCATTTATTGAAAGCATAAGAAGGGGAACCCGGGATATGGTAGGTGATATTCAACAGGCTAGTTTAGAATACCAACCGGATAATGTTACAAAAAGCAAATGCCCGGTTTGCGGCAAAAATATGCTCCTGGTACAGGGTAAAAAGGGTAAGATGCTGGTCTGTCCTGATAGAACCTGTGGTCATCGGCAGCCGGAAAAAGCAGACAATGATGATATCTTCAAAAAGAGCCGTCATAGTGATCGTATCAATAAGAAATTGATCAAGCAGTACAGCGACAATGAACAAATTGGCACCAGCCTGGGCGACAAATTAAAAGCAGCCATGCAAGAAAAGGAAAAGAAAAAGGATTGAGCAGCAGTCATAAAATTTGGTCACTTTCCAGACACGGGAGAAGCAAATTCTTTTTAATAATTATTGCAGTATTTATTAACAAGGGGAGGTATCCTATAAATGCAGAAGTTAGAGCACCTGCTCAAACCTTTACAAATAAAATCGGTAGAGTTTAAACATAACTTGTTTTATCGCATCAATCTAAAGCATCACTAGCTAACTTATTTGGAGAAAGTAAGACCGGACCCAAGCGCTCATAAGCTTTCATCCGTATAATTTTCGTCTGCACTTGTGTCAATAGACATGTTTGGTTGAGTAAATAATTGGTATGGAAATAATCAATGCACAACAGGGATTGTCTATCAGGGTGTGATATAATAGAGCAAGCGGAGAGTTTAGGTATCTCTAAGCTGAAGAAAAGAGCACGCCAGTAACTTCCTTTAATGTTGTATAAACATGCTTTCTATAGGCACACAGGCACAACCAATCATTCATCATACAGGAGATTAATAAGGGGGCTATTTCAATGACAGGATTTGTATATTATACAATTCTTCGACGTATGATCAAAAACTACAATTCTAACGGTTACGAGATAGTAACCGGCAAACATCCAGATTATCCAGATGATATTGATAACATCCTACATGGGTATCGCCCTGACGTCGTTGCTCACAGGAATGGCTCATATATAATCTGTGATGTAGAGACTGACGAGACTATAGATCTCCATGACACCATCAAGCATTGGGGTATGCTTTCCAAAAGCAATTACTCTCTGCATGTAGCAGTACCCGATAGCTGCTATGATCATGCCAGATCGCTGGCCGACCTGCATAATATCAAAGTATTGCGATGGTGGACAGCAGCTGTTTAAATCTCGAATATATCGGATATTATTAATGCTAATAATCCTCCTTCTGCTAATAGACGTCAGCCCATTAGGTAAATTATTGCGGATAGGTGATTTCGATGAAAATACGGCCCCGGGGAAAGCTTACCTCCGCTATATACCTTCCATCTGCCGGACCAAAGTATTATTAAAGCACCGTATACCATTTTAGTCCTAAACCCCTGGGTAAACTCCGGTGTTCATTTTTTTCTCTTGCCAGAAAATATTTATGGGTTTATTATAGAATGTGGCACGAACGATAACATAATAATGCTATATAAACATATTGTAGCAAGAACGGAATAAATCAGGATATTTCCTGTTGGGCGAAGGCGCTCTTTGATGAGGCTAGATCACACATCTAAGGTCTCTTACAAAGGACGCTTTTTTTATTATTAATTTTAAGAAGGAGAGGTTGCGATAATGGAAGTGTTTACCCCACAGGAGCTTGCTTCGGCCATAGACACGGTATGGGTGCTGCTCTGCGCGGCGCTGGTATTTATTATGGAGGGTGGATTTGCCTTCCTGGAAGCGGGATTCATTAGTGCCAAGAACTCTTTAAACATCGTTATGAAAGTATTCATGGATTGCACGGTTGGAATGCTGAGTTATTGGGCAGTAGGATTCGCTATTATGTATGGCGCAGATAAGGCTGGGTTGTTCGGAAGCACCGGTTTTTTCATCGGTGGAGACTTGAGTCACATTAAACTGCGAATTCCAATTTATGCTTATTGGTTATTCCAGGCTGCATTTGCAATGGCTATGGCTTCCATCGTGTCTGGGGCAGTTGCTGAACGTATGAAGTTCGGGCCATATATCATATATACAGCCCTGGCAGCGGCTATTATATACCCCGTGGCCGGACATTGGGTATGGGGGGTGGGTGGATGGTTAGGGAACCTGGGCATGCTTGATTTTGCCGGTTCAGCAGTAGTTCATTCGGTTGGGGGATGGAGTGCTCTTGCTGCAGTAATAGTATTGGGCTCTCGTTCAGGGCGCTATAATAACGATGGGTCTATTAATTTTTTGCCTCCTCACAACCTGCATCTGGCATTTTTGGGCACCTTCATATTGTGGTTCGGTTGGTTTGGGTTTAATGCCGGCAGTTCATTATCTGGACTTGATCTAAATATTGCCAGAATTGCTTTAACCACTAATCTGGCAGCAGCAGCAGGCGGTACAGTAGCAGCACTGTTTACCATGTTCAAGTATGGCAAGGCTGACCCCAGTATGACCATGAATGGTTCACTGGCCGGCCTGGCAGCAATCACTGCTGGGACAGCCTTTGTTGGCCCTGGCAGTGCAGTAATTATAGGTGCAGTCTCCGGAGTGCTGGTAGTTTTAGCAGTTAATTTCTTTGACCGTATGAAAGCAGATGACCCAGTGGGAGCGATTGCTGTCCACGGAGTAAACGGCGGATGGGGAGTAATAGCAGTAGGACTATTTGCTCAGCAGGGCGGTCTTTTCTACGGTGGGGGAGTGAAACTGCTGCTGGTACAGTTTTTGGGTGCAGCCACAGTTTCAATCTGGGCCTTTGCCGCTACTTATCTAATATTTACGGTTCTTAAAAAAACCATGGGCATTCGGGTATCAGCTGAAGAGGAAATACAAGGGCTTGACCTATCTGAACATGACATTTCAGCTTATTCTTTTTTCAGCGAGAGAAGCAGTTGATCTATTCGCGACTAATTAAAGCAGTCGGAAGCAAACAATATAAGGTCTATTTTTTTATTCTAGAATACATATTTTTCTGATATACTCTCTAATAACCGTATATAGCGAAGTTTCTTGTTATCTGGCCAGGTATGTTATTAATCATAAATAATATCAATTCATTACATCAATGGGGAGGTAATAATTTGAAGAAAATCGAGGCTATTATAAGACCATCCAAACTGGAAGAATTAAAAACAGCCCTGACTGCAATAAACGTAAGGGGAATGACGGTATATGAAGTCCTGGGCCGAGGTTTACAGAAGGAACTAAAACAGTATTACCGGGGTAAAGAACATGTTGTAGACTTGTTTCAGAAGGTAAAAGTCGAGATAGTGTGCATAGACGATTCAGTTAATGAAATTGTTTCTATAATACAGACAGTTTGCCAAACCGGGCAAGTAGGGGATGGAAAAATATTTATTATCCCGGTAGAAAGATCGATAAGAATTAGCTCGGGAGAAGAAGGAGAGGAAGCCTTATAAGTTTCATCCAGCACCCTTCTGCAGATTACAGCAAGCCCGGAGGGCGTATGGCTTTTTCACCTGTACTCATAAATAGTTTTAGTATTATATATATGATAAGCTAATAATTGCCCCGGTTAAGCTCCCGGGGTATTTGCTTGCATATATTTAATCCTGACTTCAAGTAAGCATTTCCAATCCTGGCAACAGCTGTCATAATAGTAATTAGAACAGCTGAATGCATCTGGGGGATTATACTTAAGCCCTTCAATAATAAAAGGAGGTTTTTACATGAAAGCAGGACAGGCATCCAACCACTCTGGGAACAGAGCTATCGCCATATACTGCGTGATGCTCATTATTTTTGGAATTATTCTGCTGGTAATTGTGCATAATCAGAAACCCGTAAATGGTTCCATCCCTTATACAATTGAACGAGCAGAAGGATCATCAACTCCTGATGCAGTTCAATACACCTGGCACGTGGTAGTGCAGGAACCGGTCCGAATTAAGGATTTAAAATATATAGCGGAAAAGCTGATAGAAGAAGCCCAAGCAGGCAGCAGCTTTAATGCACTGGAAATATTGATCTATGATTATTCTGAATATATTGGGCATGGTTATACTCTGGGCCGGGTGATATTTGCTCCTCAGGGAGATTTGAGAAAAGCCAGTACTGTAAAGGCCGGAGATTATGACCAAATGTCAATTCAATGGGATATGAGAGAAAAAATCTGGGAAAATCAACTCAGCCCGGACGAAGTGGTAGTATGGAAGGCGTGGCACGATCATTATCAGGAGCATGTTGCACAGGGAATAACACCGGATAAAAACCTGGTTAATAAAGCAGTTGCTGATATATATAAACTGGAAGTGTCGGATGTAACTGATATCTTATTAAAACAAGAATACTGGCGATATGCCAACTTTGATTACATCACCAGATAATTCCTCTTTTTTATCTGAAAGGATTAATATGTCACGACGTAACCTGTAATAAATAAGGATATATTAGGGAAAGGGGAATTTATATGAGGACAAGCGTTAAATATGCAGCAGGACTGTTAATCATCCTCCTTTGCACAGTATTGGTCGGGTGCAACGGTAATAATGAAATACCGGGCCATAACAACCAGCCTCCTGAACAGAGTGAATCAGTTCCCATTGATAACGAGGAGTCAAATGATTTACTAACAGATTCTGGTGCCTTTGCTGGCCGTATTGATGATCTGTCAATCGAGATTCACATTAGCGGAGTACCGGATGATAATGGCTACCGTGCCTTCGAGCTTAGTGAGCAACTGAGGAAGGATTTTGATTCCTATGGATTTGAGAGTGGCGATCAGGTACGCTTCAAGTATCAGCCAGGGCCTGAAGGCCAGCGCGGGGTGATTATGGAAATAACCCGGATTGTAAATTAATAATTCAGCTATTGTGACTGTTGATGAGCAGCATAATTATATTTGACTCTTGAGGATAAAATGATTTAATATAGAAAGAGCAAGATAAACAGGAGAATGATTACATGTCGGAGTCTGTTATCAATTAACCATAACCTAATATGGTAGTCTGAAGGAAAGCAAGCAGGTATGCTGGTCTTAGTTATTGCGCCATTCAGACTGGTTATTTGAGAACACGGATACAAAGTTTTCATCATTCTTCTAAAACAGTGTATAATCTAATGCCGTGCTCATAGCAGGGCATTTTTGTTTTTATATCTGTTCGTTTCCAGGTTAAGTTATATTATCCTGGGGAGGCTGTTAACGTATCCCGTGATCCGATAACAGCCTTTTTCTGTGTCAAGAAGTAAAGGAATAGCTGAATAGTTTTTTAAATTGAGGAGGTTTAAATACATGAACCCTTATGCTATAGAAGTGCTTGAATATGAGAAAGTTAAAGATGATCTAAAACAATACGCATTATCAGAACAGGCAAAACTTAAAATTGATCGGCTTATGCCAGCGGTAGATTTAAATATAATCAAGGTTAGAATGAATGAAACTACCGAGGCCCGGAGAATATTGGAGGTTAATTCCAGCATCCCTCTCTCGGCCCTGGAAAACATCCAGGGTGCAGCGTTCATGACCGAAGGACGGGTTATGACCCCGGACGAGCTGTCAGCGATAAAGGGGTTGCTGATATATGTTAAACGCTTAAAGAAGTTTATGTATTCTATGCAGACTATTGGACCAACCGTGGCCTCCTATGCCTCATCAATGTTCGAACTGCCACAACTTTATGAGGAGATTGACCGTTGTATAGTCAATGGAAGAGTAGATGACCGGGCTACGCCAGAATTGAGCAGGCTGAGAAAGAAGATCAAACTTAACGACGACAGGATCAAACAAAAACTGAATAGCATATTATCTTCTTCCACATACTCAGCCATTATTCAGGAAGCGCTGATTACCACTAGAAATGATAGATTTGTTATTCCTATCAAGAAGGAATACCGCAAAAACATGGCAGGTAATGTGCTGGACATTTCATCCAGCGGTTCGACGCTTTTCATAGAACCGGCGGCTATAGCTGCCTTGCAGGAAGAGCTCGATATATTAAAGCTCCAGGAAGCAAATGAAGTATTGCAGATACTATCCGAGCTTACGGAAATGGTCAAGGCCAGCTACCGGGAAATTTCTATCAATGTGGAAGCCATGATACATTATGATTTTGTTTTTGCTCGAGCTAAATACAGTAAATCAATTAATGGGTGTGAAGTACTTCTTAATACGAGTAATATCATCAGGATTAAGGGCGGTCGGCACCCGCTTCTAGGGAAAGAAGCCGTACCCCTTGATTTTTATATCGGCAAAGATTACCGAACCCTGGTTATTACAGGTCCTAATACCGGCGGCAAAACAGTCACCTTAAAGACAGTAGGTCTGCTTACTTTGATGGTACAGTCCGGTCTGCATGTGCCGGTCGATTCAGGCAGTGAATTTGCTGTTTTCACAGATATTCTGGCCGATATTGGTGACGGCCAGAGCATTGAACAGTCTTTGAGTACTTTTTCCTCTCATGTGAAAAACATTGTAAGCATTATTAATCGTTCTGATTCAAATTCGCTGGTAATTATGGATGAAATAGGAGCAGGCACTGAACCAGGAGAAGGAATGGGATTCGCCATTGCGGTACTGGAAGAAGTATTCAATAAAGGGGCCACAATCATAGCCTCAACTCATATAAGTGAAATCAAACAATTCGCGGAAAAGACCCCGGAGTTTAGAAATGGTTGTATGGGATTTGATGTAGAATCCCTGCAGCCTCTCTACAAGCTAACTATTGGCCAGGCTGGTCCCAGCAATGCACTATTAATTGCTTTAAGATTAGGAGTAGAGAGACGAATTATTGAACGTGCCCATGAAATCACTTATCAAGAAAAGAAAGATTATCCGGCCCAAAAAATATTCAAAACCCAACCCGTCTTGGAACAGACCGGAATTTTACACCAACATGAGTCAGCAGTGGATACGTCGCTCCCTACCCAGAAGAAGACAAAGCTCCCCTCCGTACAGGACTGCAAATTCAAGAAAGGAGACTGCGTCTTCATAAGCACCATGAACCGAACGGGTATAGTCTATGAACCTGAAAACAGCAGGGGAGAAGTGGTAGTCATGGTGATGAGAAAAAAATACAAGATAAACCACAAGCGGCTCTCCTTAGAGATTAATGCCGCGGATTTGTATCCAGACAACTACGACCTGGACATAGTGTTTGAGAGCAAGGAAAACAGGAAGAAGCGCAAGCAGTTCAGCAAACATCATATGGAAGGAATAGTTATCGAAACTCAGCCAGACGAATAGAACTTTGGTACAATCAGGGAGTAATTGTATCTTGTTTAAAGTGGATTAAGAGATCGTATGCTAAAAGCCGGCAAATAGTGGTAGGGTTTTCGTGACAGATATTTCTGTTCACCAAAAACCCTACCCTTTATCTTAAGTGCTCAACAGGTCATTGTTTTGCCTGAAGCTGCACATTCAATTCAACTTTCTCTCCCTGCCGAAGCAGGACTAACCTCACTTTATCACCGACATCCTTTGATTGCACCGCCTCCTGCAGATCAGAAGCCGATGCTATTCTAATATCTGCCAGGCTGATAATGACATCCATGGGCAGGAGTCCCGCTTTATCAGCTGGACTGCCATCAATTACATCAGCTACCAGAGCCCCGGTAGTGTTATGAGGCAGGTTAAGCTGTTGTATCGCTTCCTCATTAACATCGGTCATTGACACTCCCAGGAAAGCTCTCTCAATTTTCGAGCCAGCCAGTAAATCATCTAGAACTTCGGTTACGGTATCGATAGGAATAGCAAACCCAATCCCCTGAGCTTCCGTACTAATGGCGGTATTTATACCTATAACCTGCCCCTGCATGTTTAGCAGTGGGCCTCCGCTATTGCCAGGGTTTATTGCGGCATCGGTCTGGATCAGGTTGGTGTAACTGCGGTCTTCAATACTTATCGGTCGTTCCTTTGCAGATACCACACCAGTGGTAACGGTGTGGTCCAACCCATAGGGCTGGCCTATTGCCATCACTGCCTCCCCAACTCGCATTTGCTCCGAATCACCCAGTGGCAGAGTAGGGTAGTTAGTACCGGAAATTTTGATTATGGCCAGATCCAGATCATAGTCTTCTCCTACTAAATATGCATCGTACTGGTCTTCGTGATCGGGTACCGTTACGGTGATGGTTTCAGCTCCATCAATAACATGCTGGTTAGTAATGATGTATCCATCACTGCTAATAATAAATCCGCTGCCAATAGCCTCCTGGACTTGTGTCGAATTCCTGAGATTCCCTCCAAAGAACTGACGATAAAACGGGTCATTTAATAGAGGGTTATTAACTCTGCAGGTGATTCCTATGTTTACCACCGCCGGGCCGGCCTGCTCAACAATATCGGCAACGCTTATTAGCTGTCCAGGTTCTGAACTGGCCACTGTATAGGCCGGATTATTCTCATTCACTATTGCACTCTCGCTGCCTGGCCATAGAGCGGTCTTAATAATGTCAATGCTATCCGCAGCAAAAACACCTCCCAGACAAAATGCTATTATAGATACCGACACCAGGGCGGCAATCATTTTTTTCAAAGTATCATCTCCTTTTGGTCTGACTATGACTAATGAAAACTCCTTTATTGCTCTTATTAATTTACCCTATAAATACGGCATTAATATGAAAAAAATGTGGTTTTTTCTTAACAATTTACAGGAAATTATGGGATTTTGGTATATGAGCGCAGAGAACGAAATTATTCTTCTTGATTTTCCCGGTTCTTGTTAACATATTTCATGGCTGGTTCCGGATGAAGAAGAGCTTCACCTCGTGGTCGATACTTATCCTTAATAAATACATAGGTCAGAGCACCCAGCAACAGTAATCCAGCAAAACCTACCGCTGGGTAAAGGGTTCCTACTAAATTTGAAAAACCAAACTGGGCGAGGACAAAAGCAACCAGACCACTCACTAATGCTATGTAGCGGTAGACTTTCTTGTTGCCACCAGACAATCTTGCTGTGAAACCATATAAACTGCTTACAGCTGTAGTATATATTTCCATTAGTAATATCAAGGTATAAATAATTCCTATAATCGGAGAAATACTCGAAGCTACAAAGACCATTGGCACCTCATATGCAGCCGATGAACCCAGAGTAGATAAAACGGCCATAGTAATTGCCAGTGCTCCAGTACCTAGACCAATCCCTCCCAGAACGGCTCCTTTTAATAGTATTTTAGAAGAAGAAATGCTCCCCATGGGTGCGAGGATAGCTACTGATAATAGAATGTTATAGGAGGTGTAGAGAAAGGCAGCAAATACCCAGGATGATACCGGAGCTGCTCCAGGGTTGTAATATCCAGCCAATACACTGAGCAGAGTGTTATAATTAACCACAACGGTATATATAGATAGTCCGAAAACCGAGGCTATAAGCAAGGGAACCGTAAAACTAATTGAAGTTATTACTCCGTTAATACCCAGGAGAACTGTAATAACCGCAGCAATAATAATGAATATACTTCCCAGTACAAAAGGCAGATTAAACTGCTCGCTGAATACCGCACCAGCCCCGGCTGCCATTGTAATCATTCCGCCCAGCAGAAAGAAGGTTATTACCCAATCAATAACTGTTCCCAACCACTTGCCGCCGGCATATTGAATAACCTCCAGGTGGGAAGATGCATTCCTGCGTTTTCCAAAAGCCAGAATTAGATAACCAAAAAATATCAAAAGTCCCGTAGTTAAAAATAGACCTAAAATGCCATACATCCCAAAATGACCGAAAAATTGCAGCACTTCCTGTCCCGAAGCAAATCCTGCTCCAACTACAGTTCCAATATAAACAGCAGCTATATAAAACGTAGATAATTTAGTATCTTTCATGAGTTTAGTTTGATTAATTTTTCCAAACTCTAGGCATGGTAAATTTTAGATGGTTCTTGGGGATGTTTTTGGAACAAGAGGGCGGCTATAAATTCACTTTATTCTGATGGTTTCCATATATACTAATTATTAAATTATTATTTACTGTTGTACTGTGAATCATAACCGGGTTTGATAGGTTGTTTTTTATCTTAAGATCAATCTGACCATAGAATACCGTAGCATCCTGACCGTGAGGAGCATATTTAACTGGAATTGAATGCGCTGACCGTTCGACTATCTCCAACCCCGTTAGCAGGGCCGCATTGTACAAGGTGGTCGCTACCTGACAAATTCCTCCACCCACATCCTGTTGTACAGAACCACCGATGATTACCGGCGCATTTTTAAACCCATTCTCAGGATTTCGTTCTCCTATTACTTGATTAAAAGAAAATATATCACCGGGCATGATGATGGTTCCGTCCAGCAGTTGAGATGCCAGAATTATATTATTAGTGCGATTATTATTAGTATTCATTTCCGTATCAAAACTAGCCAATATATAATCAACTGTGCTAAGATCGTCGCTGACTATTTCAGGCGCAAGAAACTTTTTAACAACATTTACAATATCAGTATCATTAAATCTAATGTTATGAAGAATTTTGGCAGTAGTTGATTCGTCATCCAACTCCTCACCTGCTTGTCCATTTACAATAAGTATCCTGCCATCAACAACATCTAGACTGGCATTCCTGGCCGGCAACAGCATCTCTTGATTTATAGTTTCCAGGAGTCCATCCAGCCGTCCTTCATGCCAGGATATTTCAAGAGGTATATCCATTTTCCTGGCCTGCAATTTCATTAGACTGAGTATCCCAGGACGACCTTCTGCCCATGGTTTCTCTTTAAGTATGGTCTCAACTGTTTTGGCATTGTCATATCTAAAATTATAGTCCAGGGTTGGCAGGCGCCATTCCATGCGTCCGTTTTTAATTACAATATTTTTATCAACAAAAGTATCTAAATTGGTCTGGTTAAGAAAGGCCACTGCCTGATCTCGATTCAAACCTCCGATATTCTGACCGGCCACAGTCACCCCATACGGAATGGTTTCTGAATTGGCAGGTGAAATCCACGCAGCGCCAACGGAAGTATTCAGGATAAGCTGAAAGATAACGATCAGGGGAATAATTATTTTTCTTGATTTTATCTTATCTTTTAGCCCTCTGAATGAGTATTTATACATCCAGCATCAATTCCTTGAATTTTCCTGCTAAAGTCACTTTGTCAATAACTTCCTGCGTTATGACGTCACCTTTCTTAATAATAACCAGGCCATTGTCATCTTTGATATTATTCCTGGCTACCCGGCCCAGTAAATACTCACGCTGCCTCTGCTCAAATAGCTTAACAGTTTTATCCCGATCCGTAACATCGTCATCATCATTGGATTCCATAATTATTTTTTCATCAGCAGCTGTTAAAATATCAGGGGTTGCCTCGGAAACATTCTTAGCAGCATCTGACACGGGATCCACTTTTTCTTCATATTCTTCCATGCTCTGCAGTAGCTGATTATCTATATTATTATCTACTACCAGTACATCCTTACCAAAGGTCAGCGCAGCACGGCTGGGAATGATACCTTTAATATTATTATCATTATCTATCAGCTCACATCCGATTATCTGTCCATTATCAGCATTAACATAATATTCACTAATTTTTCCAACTATAATTCCTTTTCGAGTCAAAACTCGGCTGCCGATAAGTTTGACTCCCTGATCAACCAGATCAATGCTGGCCGGTTCTTGATTTAGTTCTTTCAGAGCACTTCCAGCTTCAACCATAACAGCATCTTTTCCTATCCCTGCTGCGATGTCGAAAGCGATAACATGCGCACCAAAATACCAGTTAGGAATCTCAATAATCAAATAATCAACGGTCTTGTTGGCTGGATTTACCAGTAAATCTTTAACCCTTCCAATCTCTTTTCCATCAGCAATGCTAAATACAGCCAATCCCTTAATTTCAGTACTCCGCATCATAATATACCTCCTAAGAATAATACTTTAATCTACCTTACTAATCATTACTAATAAAATTATCTTGAACTAAGTATCATTACTGAGCATTTTTATAGACCGGTACTTGGCGTCTATCATTATTGGCTTTAACCCAGCACCGGGTGTTGAGAGTCTTAAGTTGATAATTCTAAATAATTGTATTTAGCTATGATATCTTCTTCAGCATCACTTCAATATCCTCGTTAATCAGCTCTATAATTGCTTTAGCTGGCCTTTGTCTTAATATCTGTTCAAAGATTTTAATTGCTGCTATATAATCATCCTTACACTTGGCATCAAAAGCCCTATCTATTAACAGATCAATATCTGAGGATTCAATAGAACTTTCAGATACTTCCATGCTGTCCAGGACTGCTGTCGCTTCTGTTTCAGCTGTATCCAGTTCACTTAAGACTATTTCTTCTATCTCTTCTGGCTTAAAATTTGTATCGATTGGAGCAGACTCTGCATCGTTCTCCTGGACTGCTGCCGATTCTGTCCCGGCTGTATCCAGTTCACTTAAAACTATTTCTTCTATCTCTTCTGGCTTAAAATTTGTATCGATTGGAGCAGACCCTGCATCGTTCTCCTGGACTGCTGCTGCTTCTGCTCCAGCTGTATCCAGTTCACTTAAGACTATTTCTTCTATCTCTTCTGGCTTAAAGTTTGTATCAATTGGAGCAGACCCTGCATCGTTCTCCTGGACTGCTGCTGCTTCTGTTCCAGCTGTATCCAGTTCACTTAAGACTATTTCTTCTATCTCTTCTGGCTTAAAGTTTGTATCAATTGGA
>JAENZE010000004.1:165739-256281 GCA_016841425.1 Syntrophomonas sp.
TTCACTTAAGACTATTTCTTCTATCTCTTCTGGCTTAAAGTTTGTATCAATTGGAATAGTCCGGGCAACTTCCTCCATGACTATATCCTTTGAACCAACCAGGGTTGAATTATTAACCCCGAGTAATAATTCCTCAGGCTCTAAATTATCCCTGCTTTTATTCTTATTTGGATATCGGTTATCGACTTTATCAGCGGCCTTTTCGAGCTTGATATCTTCAAAATTAGACAGTATAGTATCGATAATAATAAGCGATAATCCTACGGCTGCCGCATAGAACAACATAATCCATTTAAGAGGGATCCATAATAATAAATAGGGGAGAGGAATAGCAAGAATATAAGCATATAAGGTTGTTGAAACTAATAGCCTAAGCCTTTTTGGTTTGTCTTTGCAAAAAAAATAAATTATTGCTAAAATAGTTATATTTAACAACAACAAAATCTTCTGATATTGCAAACCTTATCCTCCTCATAGCAATGCTAAGACAATTTCTTCGACAAAAGTTTGTCAAAATCCTTTCTAACATTTAACTATGCAGGAATATTTTTATAATAATTTTTCTGGTTTCTCTATAATTTTTTATTAAGGAAACACCCATCGGTTTGCCGGTTAGTATGTTACAGTTGATTCCACGCTAATTAATCTCATTCAATCCAAAGCGATGTTAATAAAATTATTTCCAAATCTTAATTCTACTGCAAAACCCGACCCAACTGATGTTCGCTTATCACCTCACCAATCATCCATTATTGATGTCAAGACCTTGCCTTTTTATTATTTTGTCTTCCAGCGCTGCCAGTATACGAGTTTTAGCCAGCGAGAACAGTAATAAACCTGACCAGATAATGGCGAAAGATAACAAATGTCCCCTGGAAAATGGTTCATGATAAACAAAGACACCTAATAATAATGTCATAGTAGGGCTTATGTATTGTAAAAATCCGATCACGAACAGCGGCAGCCGCCTGGCACCAGCTCCGAACAGGAGAAGCGGTATAGCGGTTACCACGCCTGCTCCACTCAAGAATACAGTGTTTGCGGATAATGTAAAATGAAATGCTCCTGAGCCGATCCTATTTAAATATATTAAATAAAAAATGGCAAATACACTGGTTAACATTGTTTCTAGAGTTAAGCCGGTAACTGCGCCTATTTTTATAGTTTTCTTAAATAATCCATACAATCCAAAAGTTATAGCCAGGACTATAGCTACCCATGGAAAAGCGCCATACTGTAAAGTCAGACTTAATACCCCTGCTGCTGCCAGAAAAAACGCCACCAGCTGCCATAGAGACAATCGCTCTTGTAAAAAGAGCATACCCAGCAATACGCTTACCAGAGGATTGATATAGTAGCCCAGGCTGGTTTGTATGATATGGTCATGGTTGACCGCCCATATATAAGTACCCCAGTTAAGATTAAGAATAAGACCAGTTATGAAAATTCCCAGTAAGGTCCGAGGGCAGCGGGCTAACTCCTTTACCTCAATCAAAAAAGCTTTTGCTTTCCCGTTAACAGCCAGGAGACCCCACAAGAAGATAACCGACCAGACTATCCTGTGAGCCAGTACTTCGACAGCAGGTACATTTTGTAGAAGTTTCCAATAAACAGGCAGTATGCCCCACAGTATGTAAGCTCCACCGGCAAAGATTATTCCTCGATATTTTTCATTATCTTGTCTCGACTTCATAATGCTGCTCCGTTAGGTTATTTACTCAGTATATTATAGGCCGGTATATTGTATGGAGCAATGCATAAAATTGCTTAAGAGATATACTAATTAAACATCCTGACTCGTTTAACAGCCACAGGGGGCACAAATTTTTATTCTAATAGTTTCTAAGGCAGGGAATTCTCAGGTTTATTACGAATTTAATTATAAAAAATAAAATTTTTATCCGAAGGAGGAACTGATCATGTTTAAAAATATACTGGTTCTTGTTGATGGATCTGAATTCTCTATAAACGCTGCACGAGCAGCAGCATCTATGGCAGACCTATATTCAGGAAAGCTGACCCTGCTTCATGTGGTAGGCAAATCTTTTAGCAAGACTACCATGCCTGATCTGGAACAGGAAATTGCCGGTCTCAGAGCTGAAGGCAGTCAAATACTGGCTGACGCCATAGCTGCCACAGGAAAGACAGAAGAAGAAGTGGAGGCAATTCTATCATGGGGAAATCCTATAGATATAATTTTAGAGGAAGTAGCGGATAAGAATTATGACCTGATTGCCATGGGCAGCAGGGGATTGGGGGCTATTAGAGGATTACTGATGGGCAGCGTAAGCGAACGGATAGCTAGATCAGTCAAATGTCCGGTATTAATAGTAAAAGAGCTAAATTAAAAAGCTTAGTTTATATAAAGGTCTGGTATATGTCTTTGCTTCTGTTACGGCTGGATAAGCAAGATGTTCCTCAACAAATAAGCAGTAACTAGAGGAGTATAGTGGATAATTCAAAGTATGCATACATTTTACCGACAGCTTTAAGACAGCTCTGTATTCGCCTTGCGATCAACATAAATGTATAGACGAACGTCTGCCTCCGTTAATCAAAACCTAATATGGTATAAAGTAATTTTATAAAATAATAAATAAAGGGCAAGCCTGCTTGCCCTTTATCTATTAATCTTTCGTCTGAAGCTTGCGATCGTATATGGCTAAATAGCCTCATTCAAAATTCTATCCTAATTTGTAAACCATTGAGTTACATATAGATAATACCCTTCCTGATAGAACCCTAAACCAACTTTTTTGAATCCAGCATTCAGTATATTAGCCCTGTGTCCAGACGAATTCATGAACGCGTCATGGGCACCTTTCACGCTGCTGTTTTTGGCTATATTTTCCCCTGCCAGATTGTAGGCAATACCAAGACTTTTCATCATATCAAACGGACTGCCGTAAGTTGGTGATGTATGGCTGAAATAATTGTTTACTGCCATATCCTTGGACTTAAGATAAGCTCCCTGGCATAGTTTTTCATCCAGAACTAACGGTGCTACATTAGCCTTGGCACGCTCAGCATTAATATATCCCAGCATTTCATTCTGCATCGAAGATGGCACAGCGTCTGGTTCTGGCTGAGGACTCGGAGCAGGTTGCGGTACCGGCACTGGTGCTGGCTGTGGATTGGGAGCAGGTTGCGGAACAGGAGCAGGTTCCGGCGTTTTAGGAGTCGGAACTGCTGATGGTTCTTGAGTCTTTGGTACAGGGGTTATGTATTCTGGATTAAGCGGTACGCCGTTAATTTTGATTATCGGCGTTGAAGAATTGGTCCCGGTATTAATTTGGGTTGTCCTTTTCCGGAGGATTTTAATAGCTCCGGAACTTTTACTGAAATAATAAGTATAGTTAGTTGCAGAGTTGCCTGACCATACTAGTTTTGTAGTGCTGGTAGCAGGTGTGGTACTGGTGCAGGCCAATATACTGCCGGCCGGCACAAGAACAAAGGCTAGCATTATTAAACTACTTAGAAATTTTTTCATATTTTATTACCTCCTTGTCCGTACCTTAACTCATCCCCAATACGCTTGGCTAGTTGAATATTTTACCAGCTATCTTACAGCAGTGCCGGATTAAGGTACTGTTGGGCATTTGTAATCACCAGAGGAAAATTATTCCACATTCCCATGTATTCTTCCAACCTTTACCGCCAATTAAATAACCTTTACGATCATTTTTCAAATTATTTTCACTTTATTGCAACAAAATAAAAAGAGTCTTCATTGTTAAAGACTCTTTAGGTTTATTTAAAATAGTGGGTGGCGGAGAAATGACTTTACTACTATTGGAACATGATCTCTCTTCTTTTGAACCACCGAATATAACCTTACATGGATTAATTAACTTGAATTAACTAACTTGGGTTAACTAACTTTAATCAACTAACTGTATTTACTAATCTGGGTTATAGTTTTGGGCTAACTAACTTGGATTAACTAACTTGAATTAACTAACTTGGGTTAAATGCTTTGGTTTATCTAACTTGGTTTAACATAATGTGACTTGGATTTAATAACATTTCCTGGGTACCTATAACGTTCTTACCTTGAAATACTTATTTCTCCGCCACCTAATTTCATTATATGGTCCTTCGAACAAAAAATCAATAGAGTAAATGGTATTATTCATAACCCCGCTCTCTATCGCCTGCTTCGTCCCTGATTTCCTCTCTGAAACCTTCCAGTGCTTCTTCTCTTCTTCTGTTTTTAGCTTTTAATGACTTTTTCTCTTTCTCATTTTCGGTCTTAGCAATTCTTTCCTCTGTAAGTTCAATATTCTGGATAGTATGGTCTATACTTTCCTGTATTCTTTCTACATTATCTCGCCGGTCATCAGGATTACGTTTCATATTTAATCAGCTCTCCTTTTCTCTATTTATTTGATTTCTAATATTCTTTGATATTTATCGTTTCTCCATACCATCAACTGCCCTATAGTAAGACTTGTTGTTTCTCGATGCTTTATATACGGTTTCATCAATGTTTCAGATAAAAAATAGAATTCTATCTGATTAATTAGAGTATAAGGACCTTTCAATCATAAAATAATCTTGGACCTATTCGAGACTTAAATCTGATGTACAGTGAGGGCATCTGCTGCTTCCAGCATATTTTGCTGTATTCTGCTATAGCAAAGCAATAGGGGTCAGACATAAACTTACTAACTTATTAGTCTTCCTGTTTAGTAAGTTTATGCCTGACCCCTATCCAGCTTTCTAAGGTCTCACATAATTAACTATTAATCTAGGTGCTCTACTAGATTCACTGCTATAAAATCCTACCAGAGAATTAATACGTTCATTACCTCGCAGCATGATTCCCAGGTTTGAGCTGCGTCCACTGTACCACCTTCTGACCAGAGAAGTTATATCGAGGGTTATGGTTGAACCTGGGCGTCTGGCAGAAGAAATCCTGAAACTGAATACACTTAAAGATCTGGGCTGGTTGTTCCAGGTGACAGTAGATTCATTCCAAAATTGCAGGACTCGCCGCAGGCTGGCTCTAATGCTTCTGCCAGATGGTATTTCATTTCTGTATACTGTCAGCCTCAGGCGAGCTGACACAATACGCCTGCCTGAAGGAATGGACCCCAAAGGAAACTGCAGCAGAGAACGGTAGTCGTCTCCAATTTGCTGGTATTGACTGATATACAAAAAAGAACTGCTGCCAAAGTTTTGATTAGGATAATACTGGGATATATAAGCATCTTTTAATGGAGTTATATTTCTAATAGTCAAAAACAATTACCCCTTTCTGTAATTTTTACTAGTACATATTATTAAATATGGTATATTTTTGTGTCCTTTGTAGTCAGGTACCAACTTACTAAGTTATGGAAATAGACTAGTATTAGCTGGTAAGATGGTACCTGACGGCAGATAAAAGGGTAAACTAAATGAGATAAAAATAGAACGGGGATGATTATTTGTCAATTGGTTTTGCATGCTTGGTAATTGGGAAATTAAATACATCTCTTTCTCACTGTCGGATAAAAAATGCGACTACCAGTAACCTTAGAATGATAGCGTGTGCCAACCTTCTAGCTTTGGAGGCTATGATCGATTACAATATACAACAGGAAATCTCACTTTTTCGTATCAGCTCGGATATTATCCCATTTGCTTCTCACCCGGAGATTAAATTTGCCTGGCAGAGGGAATTCGGGGAGTGTCTTAAGAGCATCGGCAGCAAGATAAAAAGGGCCGGACTTAGAGTGTCTATGCACCCGGGACAGTATACCGTACTTAATTCTCCCCAGGAGCAGGTGGTGGAAAAGGCTATAGCTGATTTACGGTATCATGCAGCATTTTTGGATGCACTTTCAGCAGGCCAGGAGAGTAAAATCATACTTCATGTTGGCGGAGTATACGGCGATAAAACTAAAGCCTCTGCTGCCTTCATAAAAAACTATAAGCGTCTAGACCCGCATATACATCGAAGACTGGTTATAGAAAACGACGACAATAATTACTCGGTAGAGGACGTACTGCAAATATCACGAGCTACTGGAATCCCTGTGGTGTTTGACAATCTGCACCATCTAATTAACCCTTCTCTACAGGACTATAGTCAGTATGAATTGATCAAGTTGTGTGGCAGTACCTGGAAAACTGATGACGGCAAACCTAAGATTCACTATTCTCAGGTCAAAGCAGGAGGCAGCAGGGGATCTCATTCCGATACCATTGTTGTTCGTGAATTCTTAGATTTTTATACGGGCTTACCAGATAAGGATATAGATATCATGCTTGAGGTCAAGGACAAAAACCTTTCCGCAATTAAAAGTATTAATGCAGTTCATCCAGATCTTCCCGTTCGACGACTGGAAGAAGAGTGGGCCCGGTATAAATATCTGGTTCTGAGTAAATCTGCCTCTATGTATAATGAGATACGAAATATGCTGAGAAACAAGCACCGGGTTGACACAGTCCACTTTTATGAGATGATCGATAAAGCAAGAACGCTTCCAGAAAATAGGGAAGCAGAGCTAAATGCGGTTCAGCATGTTTGGGGATACTTGGATCAGGACTGCTCAGAGGCAGAATGCAAGCGGTTTCAGAAGCTTTTACAGCAGTACACAGAAGGTACCACTCGGGTCGAATCACTTAAAAGGCATTTATTGAAATGTGCTTTTAATCAGAATGTCCAATATTTGAAAAATTCTTATTATTTCTATATATAGAACCAAGATGACAGTGACGTCACTTACAATTCCTTTGGCAAGGTACATTCAATAAAGCAGCTGGGATATTTTCCCTGGAGAAAGGTATTATGGACAAATTAGATATCGCTATTATTGGGGCTGGAGTAATAGGTCTTGCAATAGCCTGTGAACTTGCTCTTAAAACAAATAAGACCCTGGCAGTAATTGACAGCAGTCGGAGATTTGGACAGGGAGTGTCCAGCCGTAACAGTCAAGTAATTCACTCCGGCGTCTATTATGCTCCCGAAATGCTCAAGAGTATATTATGTATAAAAGGTAATAGATTACTCTATAAATTCTGTGAAAAGAATAGAATACACCATCAACGGTGCGGCAAGTGATGCTTCGCAAATTTTTTGAGAATTTTTCTCATATTTTTTGTCCCATGCTTTTTTGTAATTTTATGCAAGTAATTTCCTAAACTTCTTTCTGTAAAACTACCCAATCGATTTAAAATCTACCTCCTAAATTAAAGTGTTCTTCAGGAGAAAGATCTTCTTTTTTAATGTATACTCTACCGTCCCAAAACCAACTTAAGAATGTCTCAAATATCCATTCTATAATTGGATGATTTAAGACTCCTATAACTTCACCACAATTCTTACAGAGTACACCCTTGAATGGCTTACACATGATATAAACATCAATATAATCCGGTTTATTACAACAGGTTATAATTTCATATCCATGCACCTTTATGTTATTCATACAAGCCTCCAATTAACGTGATATAGGATAGTTATATATAAGTAATTCACGATATGTATTATCACTTTTATACCGTGTTAACAAGTTATGTTGACGAACGACTTCTTTTATCTGATAGTCTTTATACAAGTCCCTTATATATTCAGAATCGTTATATGATAACAGAAATCGGCCTTTGATGGCCTGAATACATCTGAATAGACGCCGGTGGTCCTCCTCACTGAACTCAACCTGGTAGTATTTCTCTGACCCGTAGTATGGCGGGTCAAGATAGAAGAAAGTACCTGGGCGATCATAGACATTTATAAGGTTTTCAAAATCCTTGTTTTCAATAATGACCGACGATAGTCGAGTTTGTACACGACTCAGGTATTCATACATACTTAGAACATCTTTCTTAATACCTCCATAGCTGCGGCCATTTGAGCCATATGATATCTTTAACAACAGGTAGAAGCGCGCAGCTTTTTGAATATCAGTGAGCCCTCTAGTTTGTATTTGAGATTTATAGTCTTCAAATGTTTCCCGAGAATTCATCACCCATTCGAGTTCGCGCTGAAGCTCGGAACCATGATATTTTACACACCGGAATAAGTTGTGGAGATCACTATTATAATCATTGTATACTTCAATTGCTGCGTTGCGTACTTATCCCGGTAAAACATAACCCAGGCGGCCCCACCAAAAACCTCAACATAGCGATCCAGGCCGTCAGGAATCATTTCAGCAATAGTTTTCTTGAGGTAATTCTTGCCTCCGATCCAACTAATAAAACTATTCATTACTTCATCTCCTTATTTAAATAAAATCTATTGGTTGCTACGTCATTGAATAGCTTGATATATATTTAATTGTACATTGGTTTCACTACTGACCTAAATAAGGTGGTTTTGGTTTTTTCTTTATACCTCCCATATTCGCGTCATAAATTGCTTTTAAGTTTTCCTGGTCACTGAGGGGTTTGTCAGGATTATAACCAGTAATAGAGGTCTGTCCTGACAGCTGCAGGTCAAGCTGGAGCTGTACGCTATCAACCAGGGCATACTTTTCTATATAGTTACTGTCAATCTCAGCATTAAACTCTTCTACTGTGTCTAATGCAATTACTCGGGTATCGCTTAACAGCTTTGATGCTTTAGCCTGATCAAGAACAATTGCAAGAGTAACTGGCACGGTCCCGTCCAGAAATTGATATTCAGGACTGACCTTGATTCCAAATTCGTTTTCGATATTGCCCCTTGCTTTATCGCCTAGCACATCAATTAAGTTGCCTTCAATTTTTAAATACATATTAGTCCTCCTATTCTTTTACATAAGTAACCCCTAGATATACTATTTCATCAGGAGTTGGGAACTCTTCAAGCTCGGTACTTATAACCAATTGCGTGTAACCTTTAAGACCTCCTACCCCTATAGGACTGCCGGTAGGACTTGAAGCACTATTGATACTTGCCAACGTATCTGGATTTAGTTCATAAAGGGTGTCATTGCTAGACACGCTGTTATAAAGTCTATCAAACATGCCTCCTATGCCGTAGGGGTTTAAACCTGGGCAGGAGGCACTATTGATACTTGCCAAAGTATTTGGATTTAACTCATAGTTATTGTCACTAGATGTATCGCAGTTATAAAGTCTATTAAACATACCTCCCACGCCATAGGGATTACTGCTGGGGCTTGAGGCATTGTTAATGCTTGCTAAAGTATCTGGATTCAATTCGTAAATTTTATCAGTAGTAATGTCGCAATAATAAAGTCTGTCAAACATACCGCCTATTCCCCGGGCATTTGTAGTTGTGCTCACACTGTTAACTACCGCAAGAGTGTCGGGATTTATCTCATAAAGTATATCCGTATTGGATTCTACAACATAAAGTCTATCAAACATACCGCCTACATCACTGTCGCCGGGATGTGCGGCATAGTGAATAACTGCAAAAGTGTTGGGATTTAATTCGTACACTCTTGGCTGCGTACCTTCGGTATGATATAGCCTATTGGGATCGTTTGTATTAGTAACTACCTCGATTAAAGTACCAGTAACTCCAAATATAGTGACATCTTCTTTTATATTCGCGGACACCAAGTCAGCATCACCATATACTACCCCGCTACCGCTATGCTTGCCGCCTAGTATAGTCTGATTCGTCGTGCCAGGGGTTACATTGACCGTGCCCCTGTCTATCATGGTACCCGTAATATCGCCAGCATCTACGCTGGCCGTTTTGCCGGCTAGAATATCCGCAGCAGTAGCGTCACCGGCTGCGTCGCTACCCTGTGCAATAAAATTTGTGCCATCATACCTCACAGTATAGATACCACCGTTTTTTAAATTACTGACGGCTACTCCGTTAGGCTTTTTAATAGACTTAGCGCCCTTACCGTTCCAGTTTAATGTCGCGGCCCCAGAGCTGTCTGCGTTAATCTTAAAACTGACGGCCATACCCGCGGTCAGGGCTGAGATAGCGGGGGTAGCCAAAGAGTAATTATTGCCGCTATTGGTAGTAGTGCCGCCATAAGGAATCTGGAGCGTATAGTCAGCCAAATGCGCTGTAAGGTTTACTTGGACTGCATCCACAGTATCCTTTCTGGCTATATCTGCGTCTGCAGACGGAGCTGCTACTTGAGCTCGACCTGCTGCATCCCTAAGCATTAACCGGTTAGCTGTAGCTGCCGCTGTGGCGCTGTGCGGGTCAGTCACAGCTGCGTGGGTATCCGTATATTCCTCAGCTGTGACAAGGGCTGCAGCTGCCGCTGCGGCAGCTTTATTGGTAGCTCCTACAGGTGTTTCATGTCCACTATGAGGAGCTGCAGCACCGGCATGAGCCATAATAGCATCTTCATTTTCTTTTAGCTGGGCATCTACACCATCCATATTGTCATTGATTTCGCCGATATCAGCAGTTTCATTGTCGGCTGGCTTTGTAAAGCCATAGTTTTCTGTATATTCTGGCACTATATCACCATCCTTGTCTTGAGTTCGCCCCATGTTCCGGTTGCGGCCTCTTCCCAGGTAATGGTTTTAACCTCTTCCCAGGTTGTATAGGTGTATTCATATACCACTTCCAGGTGAGCTGGTTTAATTTCCTCTATGGCGGCCTCTAAATCTTCTATGTTGGGGGGTATCCCCCTTATATCAATAAATTTAATCGTGAATGAATACTCTTCAGCATTTTCTATAACATCCACGGTCCCATATACATAACTCTCAGAGACATTTTTTATGAGACTTATTGTTATGGTACCGACGCCGCGGATCTTTGATTTAATTCTGCTTCTTCGTTGATCGTCAGGCTTTCCTACATAAGAGCTGAGTCCATAATCCTCTTCCCATAAATCAAGACCCTCGGTGGCAGTTTCAACAAAGAGTTGCTGGATTAGGTCATCCAGATTAGTAATATAAAGTCCTATTGCTTCTGCAAATACCTCTATAACCGCTGTGAGGAGTTCCTTTTGAAAACATTCAGGAAGATATTTCATTAGATCAGGGGCTTCAGCCATTGTTTATTCCTCCGGTTCAGATATTGATACAGTTCCTATAATCGGCACTTCTTCATCCTCAAGCAATACGTTTGCAGTCGTGCTATTGAGCTGTAGATCACTATAATCCAGGACACCGTCAGTACTCAACAGGATGGTTCCTACTCTCGCATAGCTTACATAATCCTGTTCAAAGGCTATTTCCTGCAGGTATTCTTCCAAGGCTGCTTCAAAGGCATCCTGTACATCAGCCAAAACTGCCGCAGGAGCCAAAATAACCGTTGCACTCACACTGGTTTCTAATCCACTGGCACTATCTACAGTTACTGTCGCTCCGATAGGTCGCATCGTTTCTATATACTCCGCTACCTCTGTGACCAGTTCTGTTTCTGCCGGTTGTTTTTCAGTATCCACAATAACTACCTTGACGGTACCTGCTCCATCCCAGAGCGGAAATATCTTGGCCCCTCCCACACCTGTAACCTGCAAAGCCCACTGCATGTAATGCGATGCATTTCCAGATGTAGCTGGAAGTTGTATCTGTGCTAAGTAGCGGGCGCGCAAGGTATCGTCAGATTCTTCATTAGTTCCGCCGGTCAGGCCGGGGGATGCCACAGTCCAGAGTTCAACCAGGCTCACGGCCACACCCACCTGTTTTAAGGTAATGTCTGTCTGTATATTCCCATCAGAGCCCACATTTACAGCCTGCACTGGTACGTCTATGCTCATGGTGCCGGATAACAAGGTCACATCTTCAATACTTGCAATCTGGACCTGGCCGTCTGTAGTCTCGAAAGTCGTGCCCTCTGGGATAAGCTGGCTAAAAGGCGCTGGAGTACTTCTGGAAGCGGTCACAACTCCGGTAGCTGCTGAACCTGCAGCCCTGGTTAAACCTAACTCTGCCACGCGCAGATCCAAGTATTCACCGGAAGTAGTAGCGGCAAAAAAGAGATTCAATATCTGTTCGGCAAGATAATATCCTTCATCCAACTGAACTGCGACCAATTCAATTAAAGTGCGGATTATAGAACCCGGATTCATATCAGTAATTTTAGTGTCCCTGCCAGCCAGATCAGTCATCATGTCTGATAGAATATCATTATAATTCTTAAAGTCCATTGTCATACCAGGTCCACCTCCCATACCAGATTATCTTCTCCCGGAGTATTTAGAACTAGATAAGAGATACTAAAGACGGCCTTCCTGTTCTCCATGTCAATACTGATGTCCACTTTCTTAAGCGTGATCCGGGGCTCCTGTCCAAGACACTCCTGGAGAGCAGCCAGTGTTTTACCTTCCCATGTACTGTCCATTGGCTCTGACAGATAATCATGCAGCGGATTTCCATATTCCGGATGAGAAAATAACCCGCCCAGCGGAGTTTCTAATCTTCGCTGTAGAGCAGCCTTTACATTTTCTATATCCTCCATGAGAGCCAGATCCCCCTGTGAGGTAGTGCGCAGATCCAGCCCGGCCAGGTCCACTCCTAGTTTAGGATTTGTCATATTGATATCTCCTTAAAACCGGGCAATTACCCGGCCCTGGTTCACATCGCCATTTAAGAATACCACTACAACCTCATCGCCAACCTTCATACTTCCGTAAGTAATATTATTGATGCTTGCTGATGAGATATCCAGTAAATCGGCACTCATTTCCTCCGCGGCCCAGCTGGAAAAACTGCCAGGGCAAAATTCACCGGCCCCTACTGTACCAGCACTAGCCTGTACTGTACTGGCACTTACCGTATCCATTGATACCTCCTGCATATTAACTGATGTCTCATACAGGAGATTAGAAGCTACCGGTATCCAGTCAGTTTCTATCTTGAATAGCGGCAGAAATACTTTAGCCCTGGAATTTGCAGTGTCTAAAGTAGTTATAATGCCTGCCTGCGGTAATCCAGTATTCTTCATTACGCTGTTTTCTCCTTGCTGCCATATAGATCCTGGCGGTACTGCTCAGCCGAGTCCGGCCTGATACTCGTTATATCGAATGTGGTTTTGTATCCAGAAGACTTACTCAATTCATGCGTTGCCTTCTCAATATAATAGGTTTCATTAAATCGACCGCAGCCATTGGTTCTAACTCGTTTTTCTGTAAGCATCTTTTGATTGCCTACACATGATCCGGAACCAGTGATCACCATTCTCGAAAGTTCTTTTAGGCGCTTTTCAGCATACTGTTGGGCCAGGGCGTATGTAGTTGCTTTGCTCTCATATATAACTCTTTCCCTAACCTGGCCGCCCATAGCTGCCAGGACCTGCTCGTTTACAGCTGATGCTTCAATCAAAGTTTTATTCTTGCCCCAGTGGCGAATCGTCACTTTATTCACCACTCCTACTACCGAGTCATCAAATTCGATTTCACAGTTAGCCTGGCCGGGTACCCGGTAAAATAGATCAGCTACTATAGTATCATCCTCTTCTGACCTGGGACCAAAGTAGAGCTCCTTATCCTTGTTGACATAGCACACGAAACCTTCACGATCTGCCAACGCTTGCAGCACTTCCCATTCCTTTTTGTCTGTTACCAGTTCTTTGTCTACAACCACAGTGGTGGTTGTAATCTTAGGAGTTAAGCCATATTTAAGAGCCAGTATGCCAGCTATCTGGCTGGACGTCCGGGAAGCATAGGCTATGGAATACTCAGTGTCAATCATCGGAGCCGAGTAGTCTCGGCCAATAAGCTGCACCGTCATAGAGCTGCCGAACTTAGGTTTCACACCATCCACCATTCCGGTGAACACATGCTCCAGTTCGCTTTTTAACCAGGACTCCGGATTTTGCACATACCCTAGATATATCCGTACTTCCTGCTGCTTGCGAAACCAGTCGCTTAAAAACTTATCATTCTTAAACTCTGCTGAAAAACTATCAGCAGCCAGGTATAAGGTGTCTTCAAAAGATACCACGCTTAGATCATCCCAGCGAACGTCTACGCCTGCAACTTCAACGATTGCCCTTGGTGCGTCCATAGTCTCAGCTCCTTATGCAGGAATGTTTATCACCTGTCCGATTTGCAGTGTCCTGGGATCTGATATCCCGTTTAAATCTGCTATCTCTCTCCACCTGGTACCAGTCCCCAAATAGCTTGTTGCAATCGCCCAGAGTGTGTCACCTTGCTTGATGACATAGGTCTGACCGGCAGATTCTGCAGCCGTTTCTTCTATAGTTTCAGCTGCAGTAACTACTGTGGTTGTAATAATCACCGGCGGGATTTTTTCTTTTACCAGTTCTATAGAATACTCAACACGGTTTTTCCGAACCACATTCCAGGGGAAGGATCGGATTCTCACTTTAATTGAGAATTCTGGAAAGTCTGAAACAACCAGTTGAACTGCCTTGCCAGTATTTTTCATAGCCTCTATTTGTATAGCCTTATCATAAGCATCATCACCATCCAGATAACCGGACCAGGTAATATTAGTCTCATCCGGTCCCATATCCTGATGTTCAGGTTCGCCGCCGGGAATATCAATCTTAGCGATCACACGGGGATTCGAATACTGTATTCTATTTCTAGGGCCAGGAGTAAATAAAACATCTCCCAACAGGACTTTTGTTGCCATTTATTATCACCTCTATGGAATACTAAATCCCAGATCCAGGCGCGGGTCTCGGGATTGAGTATACTTGTCCAGCAAAGGACTGCTCAGTTTCTGGCTTACCTCTTTGGCTGCTTCCTTGGGATCGGTTGATTGTATGTTGATATTATACTGCCGGTTATCATTGCCACCCTTTATATCTACGGGTTTGGGTTTGGGTTTGCTAGATTCAGCGGCATTCTGAGCACTTTCTATCCACGCTTTAGCATTGTCTATTGCTTCAATTTCCAGCGGGTCCATACCCAGGAATTCACGTGCCTTGTTCACGAGCTCCAGCATGCCTTCTGCTTTTTCTATTATGGATGCGAATACTCCTAACACTAATTCTCCTATACGATTAAAGAGCTCTAACATAAAATCCCTAAAACCCATAAAATTAGTTTTCCATGCGACTATGCCAGCTGCAATCAAGGCTGTTACTCCAAGGATGATCCAGCCTATCGGACCCAGTCCAATCAACCAGGCTACTGCCATTCTGGCCCCCATAGCTAATGCCTGTCCACCTAGTCGGACTAATCCGCCCCCAAAGCGGCCTACAATACTCAGTACGCGTGTCAGAATAGGTCGGCCAAAAGCAACCGCCTGCCATAAGGATCTGAATATCCCGGAACCGTTTCGGAAATACTTGAATGCATCATAAAACCCGTGTGCGCTGCGTGCGGCATAGGTCAATACTTTGCTTGCCTTCGTTAATGCTATTCCTAAATCACCAAATAAGAATTTTCCTCCACCTATAATGATTTTCCCTATCGCAAAAGCACCAAATAATTTAATCATTCCGGTTACCAGTTTAGGGTGTTCATTAGCAAAATCTCCTACTGCGTTTACAAAATCAATTGTTTGTTGTACCATAACGCCTACTTCATTAGTAAGAGGAGTCCCGCTTTGGGTCATAATGGTCTCCCAGCTTCCTTTCAGGGTCTCCACTTTGCCCAGCAGAGTTTCCTGCCAGGACAGCACCTGGTTCTGTATACTTTGGGCTCGTTCCGCCTGGGTCACCATTTGTTCATAGCTGCCTTTGCCTGGTGTGGCTAAAGCAATGGCAGCCCGCATGCCTTGAACCCCAAAAACATCCTTGAATTGCTGCATGGCAATAAGTTTGTTTTTTGCCCCCAGCAATTCTTCTATCTCTTCCTGGGGCAGCAGATTTCCATATTTGTCCCGCATATCTTCAGGCTTTATACCTGAATTAGTGTACAGCACTTCCCTGAGTTTCTGTACCAGCATTTCCGCGCTGCGGATCTGCCCCTGCTCATCAAAGAGACTGTTAGTTCCACCGCTGACGCTGATCTTGCCGGAAGATAAAGTCTTCACTGTGGCTCCTTCCAGCCAGCCCATGTTCTGTAATGCCGTCCTGGCTTTAGGTGTGATCTTATCTAGATTAATCAGCATATTATTCAGGTAGGTTCCGGAAGAATCACCCAGGCCCAGGTTATGCAGCGTGCCCAGCAGCAAAGTAGTTTCGCCCACTTCCAAACCCAGGGTTTTGGCTGTCATTCCAGTCTGCTGCAGGTCATTCATTATATCTCCCACACCTGCGCTGGAAGCATTGGCCGCCCTGTTTATGTCATCCGCCACTTGCAGCAGCTCGCTCCCCTGCAATTGAAACATATTGGTGATCTGTGATACTGCGTCACCTGCTGCCGTTGGTGCTATCTCCGCTGTCTGGGCCAGGTACAGAGCCGCCTGGGCTCCTCCATCCAGCACATCCTGGTAGGCCATGCCGTTTTTAATGAGAGCTAACTGGGCCTGGGCAGCCTCCATATTATTAAAAGTAGTTATTGCACCTAGCTCCAAGGCCTGGTCTGTTAGGCCTTGCATCCGTTCCTGTTGCTCAACCAGAGGAATATTGGCATCATACAGGGCGTTCTCGACCTTTGTCATTACTCCCTCGAAGTTAGCAGCCTGTCTGAGCATTTCTTCCACCGGAACCAGCATTGCCATTCCGCCCTGTATACTTTGCAGCCCACTGGTCTTTAGTTTGCTGAAATTATTCATACTGGTTTCCAGGTTTTTGATCTTCTGATCGTAGCGGTTGACTTCGTCTCCGGCCTTGGATATCTGGGAGGCAAATGTCTGCACATTTCTTCCAGCATTATTAAGTGCTGATGGCATGTTGTTGACCGCTGTTAAGACCAGGGCTACGGTCATGCTTGTGCTGGATGACATATTTTACCTCCCTTTACTTTTTATTTACATCCGAATATACTAAATATGAGGTGATTGTTATGTTTAGTTTTATAGATAGTGTTATTAAGCTTATTGTTGGTATTCCAATAATGATTTTCTTTGTATATGTTTTTGGAGCATTTGGCCATTCTTTCTTCGGTGGTCCTATGTGGTTATGGATGGTTGGCATTGTGATCTTAGGTATTTTAGCAATAGTAGAAGAATTAAATAAATCGAAGTCTAAAGAATCTCAAATTGATTAATTCTACTACCCCCAGGCACTAATCCCCTGGGGTTTCCATTTCTTCTGCCAGCCATTCAAAGCTGATCCACACTGCTTCTTTTTCCAGGTCCGTCATGGACAGCCATTCCTGGTATCCTACATTACAATTCCTTGCTAATTGGACCCACCTGTAGAGGTCCGTCCTTTCAGCAAAAAAGCTGCAGCATCCTTAGCCTTATTCCGGGATTCTTCATCCATTCCAAACATTTCATCAAAGACCGACCGGAAGAATAAAATGTCTTTCTGGGTCCAGGTATCGAACAGCTTTTTGTAATCGCCATCCGTTGCTTTGCCATCCACTTCTGTAATGCACTTAGCAGCCAGATAATCATCCACCATCATGGCATCCGATAATGCCCGGTCTGCGCTTATCTGCGTCATCTGCAGCACGTTGTTGCGGTCAGCTCCTACAGGAGCCCTGAATGTAATCTTTGTGCCGCTGGGGAGTTCCAAAGGTCCATATACTACCGCATTACTCATATCAATCAATACCTCCTAATAAATTAAGCTTCCACCAAACCTTCAGCCTTGAAGGTCAGGTCTTTCTTTACTACACCTTTGCCTGCTGAAACGGATATCGATATCTCCGGGATCACTACCTGCTCAAACTTATAGCGCCCACTTAGTCCCTTGGCTGCATTCTTTATAGTGGTAATCACTACAAATCTCGGACTCTCAGGAGGCTCTTCGCCACGACGCAGAGTACTGGTTCCAAAAACTGACTCTACCACATCCATAGAGACCCAGCCGCGTTTCAATTTACCTTCAATACTGATTTCGCCATCCAGTATCTGAGCAATTCTTTCGCCTAATTCCAGGTAGTTTTCAGTGTCATTCTTGACCGAAAACTCTACTTCCTGATACTCCCCGGCCAGACTGGGACCGGTTGCACCCATCACCAGGACACTTACGTCAAAACCCTGAACTGGTTTTTTACTCATCCAGTTCGCCTCCTTCCTTATCCTCTTCCTGCGGTACCTCGCTTACATAGTTATTGACAGAAGTTGTTTGTGTCTTAGGAGTCTGATATATAAGGCCGATAGGGCAGGCAGATACACAAACACCACAATCTATGCATTTATCAGTAATAGTCACTCCCAACCCATTAGGGGTTATAGCATCTACCGGGCATACGGCCAGGCAGTTACCGCAGCCTGGGCAGCCATCCTTAACTTGATACATTATTTCACCTCGCTATTCATCGCCGGTAAGCCGTGTAACCTGTTGGTCAATATAATCCGCAGCATATGTTGGACGTACTCGATAATTCACATTTAGCTTGCGGGCTTCAATAGTCTCAGCGGTATTATTGGTATCATCACAGATAGTTGGTTTAAAATCATATATTTCACCCTCAGTCTTAGCAGCTGCCAGGTAGTTGTCTATCTGTGCCGCCAGGGACGCGCGCAGACTTGCAGTATTATTCTCAGAGACAGCCCATTGGGTAGCGTTATAGATTTCCATTTCCAGCTTATCGAACTGGCGGCGGATATTAGTCTGGGACCAGGCTGAATCCGTTGATAAAGTAACTCCATTGCGAACCCTGAAGCCCCGGCCATATATTAAAGAAATAGGGCTGATCCTGGCCTGAGTCAGTGCCTTGATCTCTGATGCAGCTAAAAACCTTTCCATTTGGTTTACGCCTAATAACTGCTTATTAGAAGGACTCTGATTAGCAGCCAATACTGATAAGAGCCCGGCATAAACTCCATCCGGCGCCACAAATTGTCCAGCCTGCTCGGTTAATTCCAGCCACGGGTATGCCAGTATTCCACGCTCACTATCAATATCAGCAGTTTCCAGCACTGCGGCGGTAGGTGTGACGCCAGAGGCCGTGTTTAATACAGCCATCCTGGCCCCGTATTCTATTTCCGTATTAGCGCAATGGGTCAAGAGTGCATTCCGTATTGTGGTGCTGTACTGCTGCGCACAGATCACGAGGGCGCAGGAAACAGTATCAAGTACTTTCAGACCGGAACGGTTGCCGCTCCCGTCAATGGTACCAACATAATCGGCATCTTCAGTCACAGCTCCATCATCTCCATCAGCGAGCGGAGTAGAGGATAAATTAGCGGGTATATCTGATGCACCATCAGCTGCCGCTGCCGTTACAAAAAACGATGCAATATCACCCACATTAGCAAGAGTTAAATTATCAAAGGTTTCTTGCTGGCTGCCACAGGTGATCACCAGCTTAAAAGTACTTTCCAGGGTACCATCTGCTACAGCAGCATATATTTCGTTACCCCAGGTACCCGGAGTTGCAGCAGTTAGAACTACAGAATTGCCACTTTCTGAATCCAGCAATGTAATGGCTGCGCTATCTAAGGACGCGCCTCCGACACGCACCACATAAAAATCATTGGCTCCTTGAGCCATGGCCCCAAGTATGGATAAATAACCAGTCAAACCACTTGTATAGCCCCCGAAAATACTTACTAACTGAGATAGGGAGCTTATTAGCTGCGGTGAATTCACCGGGCCTTTTGAGAACGTTCCTACTACTCCAATTCGAGCCAGGCTTACGGCTGGTATAACTCTGGTTCCCACATCGCTTTCATCTATCGAAACTCGGGGGGCAATATACTCCAATGTCATGTTATCCCTCTTTTCTATGAGAAAATTTGTTAACCATTTTTCTGTTATTCGTAACTTTCAGCGGAGACATTAACAGATGTTGCTATCGGATTGTCAGCATCCTGATCGGCATACCGTTCTGTATAATACTTCAATCTAAAATCCAACTCGGCCAAATGTACCAGCAGCGATTTGCCTCCATCAGCCGTAGCATAATTGATTTCGTGTACAAAACCTTCATCCGCTGCACCTCCCAGATTATGCTGCTGGGTCAGTATATTCCTGACTGCCTGTGCCAGGTCCCGGACTGCAGCTTCTCCGGCAACCGGGTCCGTATTCTTGACCCAGACTAAAATGTTCATATACGCAGTGACCTCATCCATATCACGATCATAAACGTCATAGACTTCCTTTTCTATGCCTATAGATCCGCCAGTGCTTGCCAGGGTAAGCAAGCTGTTAGCTTTCTTCCATTCTCTGATTTCGGTCAGTTCTGGTGCCGTGCTTAATACTTCATATACCAGGTCAATTATTTCCGGTGATGTGGTCACTTCCTACCTCCAATACTTATTACCCGTAACGTCAGCATGGTTGGCAGCTTCCATAATGTAATCCTTAGTAGCCCTCATCATACTGGTCTTATCCTCATCCTGTAAAACCAGGTACGGCCTTGCCGGAATGGTTACTTTCTTCAGTTGCAGGAAGCCCCCGCCTCCTAATGGAACCAGCAGCGCCTTGGCGTTCTTAGGCCTAATGTCTCCCCCTAACTGGTGGATTCTCGCATAGGGGAGGGAAGAGCCAATCTCAACACTGCTTCGGGATATTTTGCCTACCACTATAGATTTTTTTAGATCACCTTCCCCCTGGAGAATCTTCCTGCTGCCATGTTTAGCAAGGTAATTACTTTCCCATGTTGATTTTGTTTTTGAACCTTTCAGATTTTTATATCCTTTTTTGTCCCGCAGACGATCCAGAAGCTTACCTGAATAGATTTCCTGGGTAAGCGTACTAATTGCTTTCCATTTATCTGGACGTCCTTCAGATTCAAAGTTGCGGGTAATCGACCCGAGTATGATATGGCCAAGAGTACCCATTAAAGGGCGGGTATTTACGCCGCGGGCTTCCATATCCGCTATTACATTCATAACTGCATCTGTGCCTTTAGCCTCGACATGAAAAGTTACCATTCCTGTATAATCCTTTCTATAGGACTTGTGCTTTTACTGGTGCTGCTGATCGCAGGTGTACTATCATTACCTGGTATAGTTGCCAGCTTAATCCCTGGTAAACCATCTAGCTGCTGCTCTTTTAAAACCAGTGCCAGATCACCATCAGCTCTCTTAAGAGATTGGTTGCTTAGATTAATTTGATCCTGGCCCAGCTGGTTTGAAAATGTTTTGGCAATCAAAAACCCTGCAGCCATATCCTGGGCGATAGTCTTTATTATCTCCGGTACCGGAGATATTAAAGGCACAACATATCTTGCTTTTAAAGCTGCATCTATCCGGCTTTGAGCCTTTATAATCTGCGGCGTGATAATATTATCCGCTATGATATTTTCATCTTCCAGGAGCTCACTTACATCCCGGACGTTTTTAACAGTACAATACATAAATGCCCGGCGGGGTTCTGCCCCGCCGTCACCTCACCTTCATAGCCGCTATGGCGGTTTTATGCTACCTTAGCCGATACTATCCAGTTAGGATGGAACACTCGTGGCAGACCATAGATGCCTACTGTAATATCCACAAAGGGGTTCTTATTCTCTCCAGACTTATCTTCGATAACAGCAAACTTACCAGGCTGCGGCTTCTCTAAAGTACCATTATGTAAACTGATGGTAGAAGCAAAATCCATCATTAATTCATTGGCCGGACCTTGGCCGCGGATTACGAAACGGCCATCCGGAATAAAGGGATGGAAGTTAAGCTCTTTATCGACATAACCTTCATCATATGCATGGAAATTCAACTTGGGGAATATTAGCTTTAATGCTTCAGCAATATTGTCTGCGCTCAATAACTTGGCATACTGGGTGTTCTTTAGCAGATGGATGATTTTTCTGTTCTTAGCCAGGTACCCGGCAGTCGTCATATTAAAATATGCTTCTACTCCTCTGGCGCCGGTGCCGCGGAAGAGCTGCATCCAGGACATAATATTAGTCAGCGGATCAGCTGTAGTAGGTGCACTCCATAACGCTGTCCCTTCTAATTCAGGCATATTCCCTTCCGGTAGTGAATAATCAACAGTATATTTAACGCCATTCTCATCAACAACCAATGAACCGGCTACCAGCGGCTGCCAGCGCAGCCATTCAAGCCTAGTTTCCAGGCGGTCATCCATTTCCTTTGCCCGTTGCAAAACTTGGTCACGTCCTGCCCGTTGGTTATAGGTACCTGCCTGGCGTGCAAAGAGCAGTTCAGATTCATTAATGCGGTAGGTTTCTTTCCAATACCCAGTTCCCATCCGTTTGCGGCTTTGTCCGGCCAGAGTGACTACCTTTGGATCAGTACCGATTTTATGTGCCAGAGTCATTCCAGTAGTAGCTTCCAATACATCAAATTCAATATCCTTGGACCAGTAATCGCGTACCGGGCAGAACGTTCTTCCTATAAATAGTGTGGGATCTGCCACCCGGTTGCGCACTACATGACTTACTTCCTGCGTGGTTGGGAAAATTAAAGACATCTTATTATTCCTCCTTTTCTAAACGGGCACAATAGTGACCGTATCAACAACTCTTGCACCCAGTGAACTCTTGGCATATGCATCCATACCCACCAGCATATTGGTATGAAAAACTCCACCCAGGTAGGCCTCAACATTTACGGCTGCTGATTGATCGAGTACGTTTTCATTCAGGATTACAGCCGGTATAACATTGATATCAACCCCATTTGCAAGAGAAGCTGCAGCAGCAGCAGTAACTGTACCTTCTCCCGTACTATCCCCGTAATCATCCCCGGAAACTAGCGCGGCTGCACTCTCGTCTGCTGCCACAGCAGCCAGAACTTCTGCAGCTGTAGAACTTGGAGTTGCATCCTCTCCATTCGCAAGAGACACAATCTCATCGGTAACTGCTGCGGCCCCTGTAGATTCACCAGTATCCTCGACACCTACCAGGGCATTGGCATCCTCATCGGCTTCTATGGCTGCAATAACCTGGGCAGCCGTGGTGGTAATGTCTCCAGCTTCATCGGTCGCCAGGCTAACGATTATGTTGTTGCCATTTACGGTAATCGCCAGATCCTGGCTGACAGCTCCGGGATCTTGCAAAACAATTAGGTTATTGTTCCCTAAAACTCCAACCAGTTTACTGGTCCAGGTTAATCCGTTGTTACTGCCTTCCACCCCACTGGTACCTGAAGCATACGCGCCTCCAGTGGTAGCCAGATTTATTGTGATATCAGTACCAGAAACCGATACTGATAAAGCAGCACTTGGAGTCTTCGGATCAACAAAGGCAATGGTAATATCATTACCATCCGCTCCGGCAGTAACCGCAGTCCATATGATTGCATTGTTATCATCGACAACACCGGTTATTATACTTGCAGCGGCTGCAGCTACATACTTCTCATAACTATCCGCATCATTTTGTCCCAATATAGTTCCTGCTAGCAGGTCTCCCTGGCTTGCAGCCAGCAGGACAGATATGATAGGTCCTGCAAACCCGAGGAAAGCCAGTATTTTTCGATCCTGATAAGTCTCAACAGTCTGTATTCCAGGATTTATCACTATCTATACACTTCCTTCCTACAGCACATAAGTGCCGTCTTCGTTTACCTTGCCGCCCATGGCTATAACGTCTTCATCAGCCAGCTTTTTAATGGCTTCAGGCGAATCCACTGGCTCTTCTTGTTTGCCGATCTGAGCCATCTTGATGCGATGTTCTTCCGGCATAGCTTCCAGGGCAGCATACATCTGTTCAGCCAGGCTAATCTCTTTGTTATCAGCCAGTTTGATCATAGTAGTTTCAGCTTCAGGCGATGCCAGCAGAATACTTTTCACCTGTTCACACATCGCCGGGGGAATGCCTTTTGCTACCAGCTCAGCCAGGCGGCTTTCAACTTTGGCAGTCCAGGCAGAATTCTCGGCAGCCGTGATTCTGCTTTCTGCCAGAGTTAGTTTTTCCTGGGCGGCAGTAAGCTGGATTTTTAAGGTATCTACGTCACTCAGCTTCTTGCGTTCATCATCTGTCAATCCAACAGCAGCAGGAACTGCTTTCATACTCTCTACAAACTTTGTCAGAATTTCTGAAAACTTCTTTAACAGGGTGTCATCCACTTCTTTTACCTCCTCTTTTTCGCACTCATAATCCAGGTATAATTCATTTGGGTGTTCTGCCAGAGCTACAGTATCTGGCAGCCGGGTTAAAAATGGTTCATTGGTTAGCCCGATCGCCATTAGGGCAGGACCAGCTTGTGCACCGGTTTCCTTATTAACGTAGTTCTCCTGGTATTCAGGACTGGCGAAGCGGTACCTTTTATCTCGGATGGCCGTTACTATTGCTTCCCCGGTGGGATGAGCCAGAGCATATAATACCGGTCCTTCCTGGACAATGTCATATACCCACGCTTCAGCCGGAGCATCCCCAAAGGTGGGAGCCCCATCCTTACTATGTCCCAGCCGGATATACGGGGGACGTCCTAATACATTCTTCTTAAAATTGCTTATTATCGAGTCAAACTTCTCCTGGGTACCTTCTAATGGACCATATCCTGGATGCTTCCATTTTCCCAATCTGAAAAAAGGTACCTTGATCGTCTTATCCGCCACAGAATCAACCTCCTTGCTCAGGATTAAACATTAGTAAAATATTCCTCTGATTTCTAATTAAACCCCGTTAGTAACCGTTAGTAACAATAGCCTGGTATGTTTGTCCACATCTGCCCATAATTTTCCTTGTAGCGCCTTACAGAGCCTATATCTATGTAAAATGTTAGCTAACACCCATTCTATAGGCATTATGCCGCCCACCCTTTAGGAAGGGGAGCTGTATAACTCCAATCCAGGTTTTTATCTGCGATCAGCTCCGGCTGATAGGCAGAGTACACTGGATTTAATACCGACCTGCATCTTCCATGCAGCGGTGGAGTGTTCGATGATATATCAGGATTATCCATTCTCATCAACAGCCCGTGACGACTGGTACATATGGGGGAAGTCCTGGAGTCTATGATTGCTGAGAATTGCACATAATCCACCTGATTCTCGGCATATCCCGTTAGTCGTCCCCGGTTATAACTGTAGGTAGTTTCCGTGGTAGTGATCAGCGAGGCCCGATCCTGGTTGCTATTCAGCAGGTTTTCCAGGGCATCCTCAGCTTCATTGCGGGGAATCCCGGTCAGGAATTGGGTCATAATCTTTTTCATTCCTGACAGCAGCTCCCCACTTACATCACCAGCCAGATATACCGAGCGGGATTCCATGGCCTTGATAGCCTTCTCAGGAATTACCCGAGGGTCATCATCATAACTAAAGTTAAATCCAGGATAATCTGCCAGCTTGCGCCCTTTATAAGTTTGGTGTAGATCCTGACAGAGGATCTGTGCATGAGCCTGCCCGGCTGCCAGTATTTCTACCGCGTGATTACTGAGTATCCTTCCTAAGCGGCCAGGGCTGACATCTAACTCCGGTACTTTGTCTAAAACCTTGATGCCACCTAATTTTTGGAGACGCTCATATTCCCGCCAGGGGATGCTGTCGTATGCTAGGTTAAACCAGCTATGCCACCGGGATAATAATCGGCCTTCCGCTTTATCCAGTTGTTTGAATAAACGGTCCTGGTTTACCATTATTCTTCCTCCTCCTGGTGGGCGCGCAGGTATCTACTGTACGCATCTGCTGCCACCGACTGAGCTGTTGGCTGGCGATCAGGCAGCCCCATGCTATCGCGGGCAAACTTAAAATCATCTTCCACCGTGGAATCCATAAACCCGGCATTAACCAGGTTAAGGAAGACCTCAGAGAGAAGCTTCAGCTGCTCTTCACTCGGTTTGCGCCGCTGGAAGTCTCCCCAATCTTTTTGATTCCCAAAGTTATATGTAATAAGCCTCGCTATAAGCTGATCCAACAGGCTTTCTTTAAGCTGGGTATATAAGGCCTGCGCCATCAGCATAAAACCATCGAAGTGAGATTGGCCCAGGGCCAGGCTGCCAGACCTGGCTCCTTCATCGAAAACCAGTGATGGAACTAAAAGCCCGCGGGTCAACATCTTATTGTAATAACTTACCGCTCCGTTAAATGCATCTCCGGTGCCAGCTCCCCCTGAAGCTACAGTATCTACTTTAGGCAGTTGTCCGCTGCCAGATGAGTTTTCCCTGGCTGAAAACACCAGGGCAGTACCGTTTTGTATATTTTCCAATACCCGAGTGGCATAATCTAACTGGCTAATTTCTGTGTTGGTTTCTGGATCTTTCACCATTCCATCCGGTACCACCGCGGCCAGAATTGGGGTACCAAACTTATCCAAGGCTCGGACCCACATCTTGAGAACCGCATCCTTTAGCAGCCAGTTCTTACGGATAGGCTTAAAAGCACTTTTCCCATAATAATTGTTAAAGCGCTTTCTATATGAAAACACCATGCACTTCTCAGATGGTATGTCTACTCCCAGAGCCTGTAGCTGGTTTACCTGCCTGATCATCTGCAAACGACCACGTTCATTAACGTGGAAGGTGACTGAATAGGGATGGTAGGTAGCAAGATAATCCAGCACCAGATTGCGTTGGTTAGCCTTCCATATGATTTCGGTAGCGGAATAACCAGCCCATACAGCAGACAGAATGTCCTCACAGGCCAGGGCCAGGCTGCCATCCATCCCTTCAAAACAGTCATATACAAAGGTTTCTATTTTCTCATCCGGGTGGGTATACTCACCCAGGAAAGAGATTACAGCCAGGGTTAGAAAGTAAAAGGCAGCCGACACAGTTTCATCTGTATCCAGCATCCTCTCATACTCTAAGACTAGGGTAGCATCAGGATTTAATACCGCCCCATCGAAAAGGTTAAAAGTACTTTGTAGTTGGCTGCCTATCTGGCCTATTTCCGGGTTATATACCGCCATGTATTATTGCCTCCATCTACCAGTCTATTTCTGATGCTATGTTCTGACCTACCACTTTGCCTCCAGTAATACCGCCTTTTTGTCTGCGCCCCCCGGTTATAAAGTCCAGGGCCAGGCGGGCAGAGTTGATAGCCATTCCAAAATGGTTCTCTACCTTCTTCTTGTAGCTGATCCGCTTTTGACCATCAGCACTTGTGCCTTCTTCTTTCACCAGTTTCTTAAGGTGCCTTTTTATCTCATCCGAGATTTTCTCTTCTTCCACATTCCTGGGCTTAAAGAGCAATGCCTGGGGCGGATTAAGCGCAAATAGGGAAGTAGTCTCATCCAATGATTCATCCCTATCCACCTGGATCACCAGAACTTCCTTTTCATCTTCACCTTCGGTGGTTTCTTTGTAGTTTGATTTAAAGTACTGAATAAATCCCACTGCCTGGGTTAGAGCTCTTACAACCCGCTTAGATTCTGTTTTATAAGGCATAGCATCTATTATCAGGCAGCCCACGTTATATGCTATTTCCCAGCGGGGAATATAACTGAGCAGGTCTTCCACATCTATGTGAAAAGCAGCTATGATTCTGAATCCGTCCCCATAAGGAGCCAGTACAGCTATATGTGCATTGTCACCCATATCAATTCCAATCGCACAAGGTAGGTCTGAACTGTCCTGGAAATAGTAATCACTGGCTGCCTCGACTATTTCCAATGTCTTCGAGTTAATGGGCTGCATGTTGCCGCTGTCCGCAATACCCAGAGCGCTTCTTCTCACCCTGGCTACTTTTTCCGGTTTCCCCTGGGCTTTTTTCCAGCGGTTCCATATTAGATCAATGCGGGCATCTTTAATTGCCAGCTGAGGTACCCGGTACCCTCTTAAATCAGTTCTTTCAGGATGCTCCGCGATCCAGCAGCCGCGATCAACGTTCAAGGGCTTTCCACACTTGACGCAGTATATGTGAACCTTGCCGCCCCTGGATCGGGCATCCTGGATATTATCCGGGAACTCTTCTTCCGGAATAGACTCCCGGCCACAGCCTTCACAGCTTACAGTCCATTTGCGCATATCGCTTTCGCGGTACAGTTCGTCAATACCATCCTCTTCATAGATAGGAGTACTGAAATATTTTTGCCAGCCCAGTTTGGAAGCCAGTATCCTATCCTGGGCCAGGTCCATATTCTCCCGATTGATCAGGGCCACTTCATCAAATAGGACTTCATCTGCCGGTATAGATATGGCTCCGGTTTTGCTCACCAGACCCAGCATATAAAAGAAGTGGGTACCTATTTGTTTTAACCCGGCCTGGTCAGTTCCAAGCATCCGCGTCTTAAGATACTGGCTGCGTTCCACATACGGATCAAAGCGGGTCTGCCCAAACCGGTTTGCCATCTTGTCCGTGGGCAAGTAGTAGATCAAGTTGGCTTCAAGCAAATCTACCATATAAAAGGAATGAGCCAAGAATAAAGTACTGAACCCGGTCTGAGCTCCTTTCTCAACCGTAACATGGGGATGTTCGAAAATATCCTCCACGATATCACGCATAAAGGGTCGGGAATAGACCAGGTAAGGGGAGCGGTCATCCAACACTATATGTCGGCTGCAGTACTCTTCAAAACTTATTCCCGCCTGGCTGCTGCCAACCAGATCCTTAAGTAGCCCCATTTAATCCTCCATCATTCTGTTTGCTACTCGGTCAGCCACTTCCATCAACCGCTTGCTTAATTCCGGTTCCTGCCCGGAAAGCTCAGCTCTGACTTCTTTCTTAAACAGTTCCAGGGCCACCTTGGCCCGCTTTTCAATCTCAGCTTTTACGCGTTCTTTGTACACCTTTGTACGGCTTAGCGATACTATTAACCGTCCGGCCTCGGCCAGATCCATCTGGTCAAACTCTTCCTGGGCCGTGGCGATCTTTTCAGTCAGGGAAGTGATCAACATTCTCATGGACGCCTCGGTGTAATCCACATCCGGGTTATCCTTCACGGCTTCCACCAACATCCGGGTTTGTTCTTGAACTTCGGAGAGCCTTTTAGCTACCGCATTCTGCCGCAAGGCATACCGTCCCACGGCGGACTTGGATATCTCATAGCCCTGCTCTTGCAGATATAGTGCTATTTCCAGGTATGTATTGCTGGTATCCATCAGCATCAACCGGACCATGTTTTTCTGATCTTCCGGCAGCGCATCTATTTTGCAGCGTATGCGGGTGCGCTTTTTCTTGCCGTCCTCACTCATCTATATATCAACTCCAGCATCCTGTATGGTCCCCTCTAGGAGATCTACACCCTTGGCTGTAAGTTCTACCATGTCATCATCTTCAAACCCCTGGATGCATCCCTGGGTAAACTTGATATATCCTTTATCCCGCAAATAGGAGACCACTTTAGCAACGTCTGCCTCGACGGTCATCCCTTTAGTTAATAGAGATGTTTTCAGGTTTTTAAGCGATATAGGGGCCGGGTAGAACAGTGCTATAGTTCTAAGGAACTGCCCCCTGAGCATTTTATTTTTAGCCACCTGTATGCCGTCAGTATGGTTCACGCTCCTTGTCTCCTTTCCATAATCGTGTCATATATCTTATCCAGCTTTCTATCAATGCCAGATATTGCGCGGATAAAGTCATCCTTCAAGGTGAAGTTTTTATTTACATGGTCCCGGTATGCGTTTAGATCCCGCTGCAGGTCCTCGTATTTTTCCTCCGTACCCTGAATCCGTTTATCCAGCCGGTCTTCCAGGGCCGCAGTGCTTTTCTGCACTTCCCGTTTAAAATCGTCCAGCTTGTCATCCAATTTTTTCTCCAAGCTCCCGATCCGCTTATCAGTGCCGGTGATCTTATCTTCAAAACCCTTCTTCAGGTCTTTCAGGAAATACCCTATTGCACCTAAGAGCAGCATGATGATGGTTTGTACAACCCACGTTGCAGTCATTAATGATTCTCCTCGATAAAGTTGCTATCGTCTTCAATCGCTTTCGCCCATTCCTCTCCCAGTTCGTCCTTGATCTCCCTTAAGATAGCCTCAATTAAGTCGCTCATAGTCTCCGTAGATACCTTCAGACCTAACTGTGCAAGTTCGCGGGAAAGAAACGCCAGGGCTGCTTCTTTTTTCTTGGCTCCGCCATAATTGCGGTATGCCTGTTCTGCATACTTAATGGCTAACTTTGTAATCAGCTGTATGTTCTCCCATTCAGCCTGTACCCTTCGCATGGCCTCCACACCCAGGTTGTTTTTTAGCCAGGCGACCAACATACCTATCCCGATCATGATCAGGAATAATGCAACATCCCATATGATTTTAAGAAGGAGATCCTCCATCATAGTCACCTATCCTTTCTTATTCTGCAGGAGCAGGAGCGGGGGATATATCTATGTAATATTCCTTACCCACTTCTATCTGATCGGCAGCATATTTGTTTATTGTTCCAAATTCAAAATTACCCCAGGGAGTATACTTAAAGAAGGCTTCGTTTTCCGGACTGCCAGAAGAAACTGGATGCATGGTTATTCTATAACCATCCTCGGGTTTCCCAGCATTTGCCTCCTCTTTGTTTGTACATGTAAACTTACACCTTACCATTTAACGCACCTGTCCTCTCTTAATCGTCTACGGCTGGGTCCATGCCCTCTGCAATTAGCTTCCGGTCGAACGCGCCACCACGGTAAAGGAATACAATACTCCTTACCTGGTCGTGACTTAAGTCAATTACATCATCGTTACCTGATTTGTCTGAACCATCTCCGTTAATGATTTTGGCATCCATCAGGGTTTCTACCACATCACGGAAACCATAATTATTGGGGATGTCAGACAGTCTCTCATAGCGTGTCACTTCTTCACCGTCCTCCTCGTTTATTAATCTCTTTTTAAAATCCGTCCAGGCATCTGACTTAATAACAAATGGTGCCGGGCAATTCTTGCCGGTTATGTCATAGTGCCGCAGCACATGATCACTATCTATGTCGTACACATTCATTAGATATTTGGTCAGTTCTATTGCCTGCTCAATCGTTATACCATCAAAGTACCAGTTATCGTTACTGTCTTTATGGCAGCACAGCTCAATTCCTATGCTATTGCTGTTTCGGCAGTAATTATGCCGATATACCCCAGTTTCCGAGCCACAATGCCAGGCTCTGTTTTTAAGATCAACACTTTGGTATATCGCACCATTCTCGGATTCATGCCCAACAAAAAAATGAGCAGAGGCTCCTAGTTTTTTATGTTCAGAGAAGTACTTAGCATTGGCTTTCGCGCTGCCAGTAGCTCCCACATAATGTATTACAATGAATTCAATAGACCGGTTTGATACCTGGGTATAGTTGCTTTGATCACATGGATATGCCTTGTTAATATTCATTCGTCAACACCTTCTGCACCTTCTCCAAACCCCTTGTTGTCAGCATCATCATCACCGCCATAGTTGATAGACACGTAATTCACCTCCTATAAATCCCTGTTCTTATTAACTGTCTCGGAGGATAATCGGTCGTTTACAACCTTCGTTCTTTTTATTTTTGATAACATCCATAACTCTCCGGTTGTAAATGCAAACCAGGCACCGGTTAAAACATCAGGCTCCTTGCCGGTACGGTAAAATATGTACAAAACAACAGCAGTAAAACCTAAATTTAAAATGACAACTAAAGTCACAATAAATTTAGAAAACTCGGCTTTGGGAATATTCATATAAGCCTCCTGAAAACGTGCAGCTATGCTGCTTAATTTGGTTCCGTTCAATGAGTGCCTGCATACCATATGAACCATATGAGAAGCAGCAGCCAAAACAGACCCGATCTGGTTAGTACAGTAAGAAGGGCAGTGATAGATTCAATTATTCCGCTTACCGCAGCTGTCATGACCTCGGTAATATTCTTAAAAAACAATGTTACCTTATCCGCCATTTTTATTAGACTCCTGTGTTAGCACAAAAAAATAGAGCAAGGAAAATTTATATCCTTACTCTAACCCGTATTTTACTTAAATAGATTTAGAAAATTACTTTCTAGAAAGTGTTAAAATAATACCCCCTGATCACTATCCGGGATCAAGTCCTGGAGTATCTGCCTGATCCATACCTCAGTTAAGCTGTACTTAATTGCCAGTTCCGTTACATTACCTCCATCGAATTCTTCTCGTATTTGAGAATTTCTGATAGTTTTCAAGGTCCCATCCAGCTTCGGAAAATACACTGTAGTGCCCTGAAACACTTCTGCCAGTTTAATGATATTCAGTATCCCAATAAGTCCGCATAGTTTCCTGTATGGTTCCGGCAGCATCTCGGGAGTTACCTCGCTAATCCACGGTTGTAATTCCATTGTCAGCCTCCCTTGTCAATAAGGCTTTCAGCCCCTCAATAATACGCCACGCCTGTTGTTTTGTCATCCAGTCCGGGTTATCAACTCCAGCATACTTTTTGCAGAATCCCCGAAGCCGGGCTGGATTGCCAGCCCAGCCCAGGGATCTTTCTATCTGCTGAATTTTATACATCTGTTTATCTGTTGCCATATGCAACGGCCTGCCCGTTGGAAGCATAACGCTTCGGTACCCTGACAAATCATCGATTATTGCTGCCGCTTCTTTTTTAGTCAGGCTGGATATATGCTCCTTTCGGCATCTGTTTTTAACCATGTCATGAAGAAGATCATTGTCTATCCCTTTTTTACGGGCCAGAGCATATATTTTTCTCATCTGTGGTTGTGTTATTTTGCTCATTCATCAGCAACTCCCTTGCTTGACATTTTGAAAAGATAGTTATTGCCACCCAACGATGCTTCCCCCTATGGTCCAGCACTACATAATGTGGAGCCCCCCGCAGCTTAACCCGGTATATGCTTTCGGACAGTTTATGGGTCGTGTTTTTTCTTAAGCTGCTTTTTATCCAGCATTTTTGAACTTCCGGCGGAGCATTGCCCACTCTCTCTTTATAGCGCTTCTTGAAGTGCTTAGTCAGGTATACCATAACCTCTTCCTGCTTCACGGCAGCCACCCCCAATGCCTGGCCGCCACCATCGCTGCCGTATAATATCCGATTGCATATCCCAGGAATATTAATACCATCGTATTACATATAGCCGTTATCTTATTTTTCATTGTTATCACCACCCCTTATAGCCGGGCGGCGACCCTTAATATTAAATCTGCAGCAGTGTTTAATATTTCTTCCCTGGTAGCGTTTATGGTAATGTTATGGGTATGGGTATGGCTCTTAATATAGCTGGCTCTGATTGAATCGAGTGTGTTCTCTATATCCTCCACTCTTTTTCGGATTGGCGCCAGGTAAAACTTGATGATCTTATGCATGGCTTCATTTTCCCTTTCTAGTTCCTCAAGATCATTTTTAAGATCATCTGCACCCTTGATCTGTTCATTCTCATTCTGAGTTTCGGTATCTGTTAAGGGGATAAGATCCTTGTTGTCTTCCGGGCCTGGGCCTGGATCTTTATCTAAACTATTCTGTGCTGGAATTGTCTCGATACCCGTGGCAGTTTCTGTTATTATTCCAGCGTCCTTCAACCAGCGTTTTATAGTAGGATGCGGAGCCTTATACTTCTCAACTAGCCGCGCTAATATATGTCCTGATTCTTCCCATGATTCTCTTAGTTCACCAGGGGTAGGAACTGCTGCAGCTCTTGAACCAGCCGCGAGGATGATTCCAGTTTCTCTCAGCCATCGTCCCATGGTGACATCACTTACCGAAGGTTCACATAACTGCGCTGTCTTAGTGATGTTGCCCTCAGCTTTATTGAATATGCTTTCCAGATATTCTTTATCTGGTCTATTTATTTTAGCCATCTCGCTGCTCCCTTCTTTCCGTAAATTAATAACCCTTATTTCGTTGCTTTTTAAGTCATGGTCGTATATGGTATCTCGGTATTTTCCCAGGTCTATGACGGCGCAGGTTTTCTCTCCTTGGCTAATTTCTTTTACTATGCCGGTTCTGGTAATCCTTTTTGAACCCCGACCATTAGTTATATATGTAACTTCAATCCCTGGGACAAGTGCCGATATATCCACATCCATTGTTAGCCCTCCATGTTTTCGCGCTCTTTAGCCTGGCGCAGCAAGTAATTCAACCTTAAATCCGCCGCCTGGAATTCATGTATTGCAGCCTCGACAAGTTCAGGATCAGTAACTTCATTGATAATGCACATTGCATGCTGCCGGTTCTTTACAGCTGCTTGGACATCTGCTTGATACTGTGGTGAATCACAAAATATCTCCGTTATCAAACTCAATATACATCCCTCCCTATACAGCCTTCCGTTTTTTGATTATCAGACGATTAGCAACCATCTTGACCCCAAAAACCGACCTGTTCATTATGCTGGCTAACTCTTCAACGTCTGTAATCCCATCATTTATTAATTTCCGGATCTTCTTGTGCTCATCCTTACTCCAGGTCCCGAACTTAACTTTGCTCTGGGGGCGATGAGAAGCTTTGCGCTCGTCCCATCCCCCCATTACCTCAGCCTTGCAAGAAGGCTTATCTTCAGGCATATCTGCCTCAGTTTCGTCAGAATAAGGTTTGCATCCCATTGAGTTCCAAAATTCCTGGATGCGGCAGTAGCCATTGCCGTTTCGGTCCATATGTACGATTGGGTTCGTGAACTGACCTTTTAGATCCCGACATCGTGGCATATACTTCACCTCCATTAATTGGCTTGCCACCGGGTGCGCTTTCCCGGTTCGCTATAGCGATCTTCAGGTGGAAAGGAGCCACCTTCCCACGACTGCCCCATGGGCAGTTTCGGCATGGTATATATCATCCTTGGACCCCGAAACGGGCATCAAATTGCCACGCTATCTAAATCTAATCCCAACATCTCTAGTCGATTTGCCGCAGCAATGTATGTGCCCACCCAGCCAACATGCGTGTTATCGCTACGATGTTCACCGATGTAAACTTCACCTTGCCGGGCCTCCACAAAAACAACACCATCTCTTATATTGGCTACAAAGTTATCCAAATCGGTCTTATGCACATTGCGCTCAAGTCGCTGCAGCAGTTTAAAAATCTTGTCCCCATAACTTAGGTGGTTCATTTCTATCCTCCCTTAAATCGTGCTGACTGAGGACATGTGGCAAAGTGCGGTATCCTGCCTCTTATTGTAGTATTGCTGGGGAATAATGTGTCTTGCGTAGCGGCAGTCCTGCTTCCCTTTACGACCCTGCCGTCATCAGTAACGATAGCTTCATGCTTTATACCATCAGGATCAATTTCTATGTAATCCGGATTTACGGGAATACTATTGCCTTTGGGCGTCTTTATCCAGCTGATCGCAGCGCCACAGCCACTGCATTTATCCATTAGACCACCATCCCTTCTAGGCATTACCTTCCTTGTTTTCATCCTTATTTGCCAAGGCCTTGAGTGTAATACAATTGAAGTCTTCTTCAATCTCTACGCTATTTAAAAGTGCTATACGACCGGCTTTTTTTCTGGTTCCTTCTTGCCATTCTATATTTATTTCTGTATCATCATTGAGAATACATAATATTGCACGTAGCTCTCTAACATTCACACCTTTACCCCTCCTTTTCAATTACTATCTTAAGTCACTTCTTTAACTCGTTTATTCCAAACTGCAGCTTGTGCTGCTTTGTTTTCTTTATGACTGCCATCCAATCTGTTTCTGAAACCATCGGTGCTGCAATGACAATTAGTACAAGCAACACTATAAAAATTTTTTGGATTTGCAAACTGACGATATTCAGCTGCGCTGCCACAAAAGGGGCACGGCTTTAATTGTTCCATATTTCAGCCACTACCCTTCATATTCAATGCCGATCTTCAAGCCTTCTTCCACAATCAAGGCCAGCTTTAGGTCAGCCATAGCCTTGACAAATTCTGCTGTCCCTTCCGGGTACCCGGCCACCTCTAAGAGCTTGACGATCTTTTCATAGGCTATGGCCTCGGAAACAAAATACACCCAGTGATCCAGGTTATCTATGCCCACGCTTTCCAGCACCTTGCGGTCTTTTTCGGGATTGCCCTTTAATTTCTTGCGCAGCACATTGGCAGTTTTCTCATCCACCTGCATCTGGGCTATTACATCAGCCAGTTTGATCTCAATGAATTCTCCGGTACATAAAGGACCTACTATTTTTTTAAAGGGATCGCTCATCTTATAATTGGTTTCCTGTTTGATAAAATCCCCGGTTATTCCACCCAGTACTGAATTTAGGAATGAATATGATACCATCTTGACAGTATCAGGAGCCGTTATAATAGCCATATTGTTATTTGTGCCATAATACCGGACCGTTTTCAGCTTTGAATTCTCCAGGTCCGGAGCCGCAATCTCCTGTATCTGAGCCTTTATTTTATCGATCTCCACTTTGGCTTCCTTGCTTAACTTATCCCACCTGGCTAACTCATCCACCAGCTGCTTACTCTCACTCACTAATCAAACCTCCCAGCTCCTTAATGCATTCTCTACAAAAGCTTTTTCCCTGGTAGTTCACAACATCATGTTCGTTTTGACATATGAAACACCTGTCCATATGGGCTGTTATAATGATTTGGTTTCCGCTGGAATCAATATCCACTGCGTCACCGGGAAATAAATTGTGGTTTCTTCTGACCTCAGCAGGAATCGTTATCCCGCCAGATTTTGTGATCTTTTTAGACTTCATATTTACCTCCTATGCATTAAAGCTCAAAACAATAGTTCCTAATTCTTCAACCAGATCCTCAGTGATCCTGTCCCCGCCGGTGGCATCCAGCAGCCGGGAAATAGCCTTGGTTAGCTGCCTTATGCCTCGGCTAATCCCGATCTCCACCAGCAACCTTTTGGCTCCGCTGCTGGCGTTTAATCCCTCCACAAACTGAGCGGCTTCTTCATTAGATATGCCAGACAGCCGCTGGAAGTACCCGATCCGGTCCCGAAGACGGGCCAGCTCTGGACGGCATTCGGCAGATATAAGGATGCGTTCGGCCAGGTTGTTATTGCCGCAGAGTACCACGCCTATACAGCGAGTTTTGTCATAGATGGCACGGATGGCTTCATAGACTGCCATGCCTCTCAATAGGTCTGCTTCATCAAATATCAATAGGTGGGGATACTGCTTGAGATGTTTAACAATACGTCTCAAAAGAGTTGGGGAAGCACCCCGAGTTGGCAGCTCTAATTCTTCACAAATTTCCACCAGGACGCTCTTTTTGCTGCTGGTGTCATCGCAAGTTACAACGACACTTGGCAGGTCTGAGCGCTGAACGATTTGTTCAAAGGCATATGTTTTACCGGTACCTGGATCACCAGTTATCATCCCGAATTCATTCTTTTCCCAGCAGCGCTGGCATACTCCTAAAATACGCGCAGAATCTCTGGTATTAATCCACTCGGGTCGAATATATTCTTGCCCTTCGGGATATAGCTTTTCCACATGCTTTTCATCCTCTTCTTGCCACCTGCCAATAGAAATGAGATACTCTCTAATAGCGGGATCTAATGCTCTGGGGCTAGAGTAATTTCCGCTGATGTACTGGCTTATGGCGCTGTGGCTTTTCCCCACAGCGTCAGCCACTACGCCGACCTTTGTCCCTTCGTTCCGTATTACGGAGTACAAGACCTTTTGTTCCTGTGACCAATCACTCATATCCGGTGCTTGTCTAAGCTCCCGTTCCGCTATTGCCATCAATCATTACCTCCTTTTTATTTGTGATAATTTCCTGCGGCTAAAATATATTCTTCAAAGCGGTTAGGTTTATTCACCGCTTTTTGACCTGCTGCGCTGCCACCAGGATGAGGGCCTTTACTGCTGGCTGCCTTTTTGGCTGCGTCTTCTAAACCTGTTATATATCGGATATCATTCCTGGATGACTGCATACTTCCTGTAGCCATTACCGGCCCGCCTGCTTGCCGTTTAGCAATTGCTGCTTCCAGGGTATTTTCCCTGGTACTGCGAAGATTCTCCTTAACTTCTTTTTTGCGGCTGGCACGTTTACGCATGTTTCTGCTTATATCATCCTGTGTAGCATCCCATGCCAGCAGCTCCCGGTTAGTAGCGGTGCATACATACTGCCCATTGGCTGGATTAAAGATCAGCAGCTCTCCGATCCGGTTCGGGTCGTAGCGGATCACCACCTGGCGGCCAGTATATTTGTCCAGTTCCGGATGTGTGTAATAACGCCTGCGGTTTCCGCTGCCAAAGCGCTGTATGCCGGAGCTGTATACCTTGGCTTTTTCCATGTCCATCAGACATATATCCAGGGTCCTTTCATCCGGAACGCCCTGGCGCACCGCGGGAGTGCTTTTATATTTCTGCAGGGGAGTCATGCCCAGGGTGCTGTGGACGGTATTATGATATACATCCAGGTAGGTTTCAAATAGGGCACATAATTCTTCAATATCTAACAATTCACCACGCTGAGCCATGCTCTGTTCATCCAAACCATAGGGCCGGTGCTTGTTATCCTTCCCGCAGTAGCCGGGCAGATAACGTGAAAACTGGTCGGTCATAGTGCCGTACCAGCGTTCCTGGTGTGCCTTGGCCCAAGGGGAATAGGGCAGAGCGAATTGAGTCTTTATATCCAGTATTTCGCAGGTGCTGCGCACTTCCCGCGAATATCCGAAACCTTCGCATTTAAGGCCTTTCTTGACTTTGGACTTGTAGTCTTCACCGTTGTCTATATACAGCAGGCCGGGCATACCCTGTACAGGGGATATGATACCAGCGTTTTGTTCTAAAACATCGTGGTCCCATCCCAGGGAACGAATGCTCCTAGTCATGGCTGGGCTGATAGGGCCATCCCAAGACGGCAGCATTTTCTGCAACATGCCGTGGCGCAGAGCCAGGCCGATGGTACGCCCATTGGCTTGTACCGCGATTGTCCAGCCCACTATTGCCCGGCTGCAGACATCAATCCAGGTAGTTAGCCATGGTCTTATTGCCCGGCCCTGGTAGGTTATAAATACATCCATCCGGTGATGGTCGCCCATCCAGACTTGATTTACGAACTCTGGTTCCTTGCGTAAGATCTTTTCAGCAAAGCGCTTTACATATTCCGCTTCACCTTCGCGTCCGAGGCATACCAGGTCCGGCTGAGTCTTTTCCAATTCTTCTATGACCCTGTATACCGTTGCCCGGCTGGGTGCTTTGATGCTGGTAATTTCGCAGTATTTTTTTGCCTTACGGTGTACATGGGCTACCTTCGGTTTATTCAACTGCAGGTACTCAGCTATGATCAGTTGCTCCAGCTCTTCAGAAACTGCTCTGCGTTCCGTACCTACTCCCAGACTGGGAAGCTTGCGCATTAAAGCAGCAGTCCCACCGTCTTTATACAACCTGACCCAACGATACAGAGTCTTGTCTGAGATGCCATATTGATCAGCTATTTGAGCTGCTAATTCTCTTTTTCCCGGCTTGTCTTCTATATCTAGAAAGGCTTGCACCGCTCTGACTTTTTGTTCCGCATCTCTCATCATTGCCTCAAACCTCTTTCCACCCACCAGGGCTTTTAATTCCGCCAGGTTTACAGCTGCTGCACTAGACATCCTTTCCTTCTCCTTAGCTGCTGGTTCATCAGCTTCTGCATAATTAACCTGGGCGGAGATCAGTATTTTTTCCTGCTGCTTCTCATGCCAGCGTTTCTGAGCCAAAGTCGTGAGTGAAGACAGTCCCACCAGGTAGCGTTTACCCGCATTACCACCACGTGAAGGAGACTCATCTATTCTAGCCTTCCATTGCTTAGAACCAGCCTTAATAAGGGCTGTCTTTCTTGACACTCCCTCAAGCTCTGCTGCTTCAATAGTTGTTAGCCATACTTCTTTCGCCACTATCTGCACTCACCACCTTGCATCTACTTACCGTCTACAACATTCAGTACTGTATCTATCTGCATAAGCAATCCCATATTGCTATCATCTATACTGGCTTTTACCATTCTTAATGTCGCATATAGTATTGGTGCTGCTGCTATCAGCTCGACATCTTTAGGGTCCTTGACCAGGGCCACAATATTCCCGCTGGAGTCTATCACCGGTATCAAGGGCTTGTATGTATTATTGATTTTTACTGCCATCCATCCGAAATTGTTCATGCATCTTGCTCCTTATTAAAGGTTTTACCGTCCTCCCCGGAGAAGTAAGATTTTACCTATAACCAACCCCACCGGAGAGGAGGTGAAAGATTTTGGATAAACTATCCTCTGAAATACTTAAAAGTATTTACGATACTCGTATAGGATACTTATTTTCAGTTGAGCCTATCACTGAAAAACTAGGTTTAACTTATATGGAGTTTGAAAAATACGCCCGTTCTCTACACCGTCAAGGACTAATTGATCTTTACGAAGTTACAGGCCCTCAAAGTATTGAGAATATTGGCTTGACTAAAAAAGGCTTTAATCTGGTATCTTCAAACCATCCTTAATAAATTTTGCGTTACGAATTTCAAATAAGGATTCTGATAAGTGGTAAGTCTGGCTTATATTTGTCCGAAAGAATCCCATGAAAAATTCGCAACAAAACCTAATAACTCTCATGTTTTCAGCTATTTCCATTAATAGCTGGTTATTCGAAAGATCTTGCCGCTCTCCCTGGGCGGCTTCTTCTTTAACCTCGTTCATCCTTAAGCCCCCTTTAACGTTCTTACCTTGCCAGATGTTTTGTTAACTACTTGAAAGACTCCGTTGTGATCAGTGACCACTAACCAGTTCTCAGGCTTTAATCCGCATTGTCCCATCCTGATTTTCTGCGCCTTGGTAGGCTTCTTTCCATGCTTCAAATAATCACTTCTTTCCTTTTATTTAGGCTTCCGCCGACCGGGTTATTCCCGGTTTCGCCTGGTTGCCAGCCAGGCTCATCGGGGCGGGTCTAGCTGCGCATGCGATTCAGGAATTCTCTGACCTCTTTTTCCTTCCGTGATAAGTCTCGCTTAACCTGGTCTATCCTGCCCAGCTCGGCCAGCAGAGCTTCTTCTGATTCTAATATGTAGCATTGCAGCATCCTGGCCATGGTGCGTATAGGTTCGGTATAACCGGTTACGTGGCAAAATGCGGGCAGGTATTCAGCAGGGAAGCGATGCAGTTCTTTTGACTCTGCCGTCCATGAATCCAGCTGGCTCTTGGTTATTTCAGTTCCAACCAGTTCACTCATATGAGCAGCCACCTCATATCTGGACAGAGAGCAACGTTTTAGGCCTTCAGATAGTTCACTCCTTAACCGGCAGGATAGATTGAAGCTTCCTGGAGCAACCACGCTGATCCGCTTCTTCTCATCTTCCCGGACCAGATCAAATAGACTGGGCTGAGCCTCGTTCGTTTTATATGTCCTTGGTCTTCTTTTCCTTCCCACCGTTTTTCACCACCTATCTAAAGCATTCTCCTTGACAGACAGCTCCTGTAATCTGAAAAATGATAGTCTGTCTTTCTTTTGCTCTGTGAGACTTTTTGATATCCGAGCGAAGCTCCAGGTACAAACTATCCAGCTCAATATCGTTAAGATTTTCTAGGTGGACCTTAACCGCCTGGCTGCCTCTCTGTTTATTTTTTCGTGCAGCTGCCGCCACCCTGAATATTTCTAATGCTGCCTCACTGGCCATCCTGCTTGCCTCCTTATAAGTTAAGCACCGGCTTAACCACCTGCTCGTATAGGTCTCCCACCTTGTATTCGGTTTCGCCCTGGGCTCTTTTGTCCTCCATAAATTTCTTGATTTCCAGGGCCAGTTTTAATGTCTTTAATACTCCGATCTGTTCGGACGTTATTTGAGTTTCGTATTCTGAACTTGGTATCATCAAGGCGATAGCTTCATATAAATACCGGATATCGGAGTATCCATTAAAGCTCTCATAAAACTCCTTCTGAACTTCCTGAGCAAACTTCTTGCGATTAAGCCTGGTTTTTACTGGAGGTATAATACCTCTCTGCCGTAGATCTTCCCGGACTTCAGCTCTAAATTTCTTCTCTTTATTGGTAAGCCTTTTTTTCTTTCCCGCCATTGCCATGTTCCTTTAATATAGTGCCTTGCGGGTCACATCCAAAATAATGGCCCCGAAGCTGTCCCCTTCAATATTCACTTGTTTGCTGTAGCCGTTTTTAAAAACGATTTTAACTTGACTGCCATCCTCGCTAAGTTCCAGCCGCTTTACATCCAATTTAGCATTAGATAGGGTTACTGCTAGGGTTCCCTCCACGAATTCTTTTTTTGTTAACATAGCTTACCTCCTTAATAACCGTATTCCTGGCCCCTGCCCTCAAATGTCAATCAGTAGATTGCCTTTTTTCAACTTTAAGTCTAAATATTTCCAATTCATCGACATTGCCATCATTTTCGCCCTGTGTTATCCTTAAAATGCTTAGACATGTGAATAAAGCCGTTAGCTACTTGGCCATATCTCTTCTTCGCTGCGGCCTAGTGCCTGGGCTATATATCTGCGTATGCGATACCCTTTGTATCTGCTGCTGGGGCATTGATTTATAATTTGCGTTATCGCTGATCCAGTTACTCCAGCTGCGTCTGCTATTTCTCTGATCGTTACACCGCGTAGTATTAGTTCAGCCTTGATCTGTCGGGATGTCATGCCCTTGCGATTCGCACTGTCTTTATTAGCCAGGGCTCCGGTACTGCTCATTCAAATCCCTCCTCGATGAGTCTTTCCGGGTCCAGTGTCTAATCTATAAAAGATTATAGACACAGTATAAACTGCTACTCAGTAGCAAGTCAAGGCCAATAACTTGAAAGAGTGGAATTTAATGTGCCAAATCTTGGAGACAGAATAAGAGAATTACGAAAAGCGCTCAATTTGTCTCAGGAGCAATTCGCCGATAAATTGGGAATAGGTCATGCTCACGTGTCTAAAATTGAAAAAGGCAATGGGACTCCCTCTGAAATGTTACTCAGGAATATTTGCGGCGAGTTATATGTCTCTCGTACATGGTTAACTACCGGTGAAGGGGAAATGTTCCTTTCAGCTGAAGATATAGTTAAGGAACAGATAGACCGCCTGGGGGAGCGTGCTTTCTACCAGGCACTAAACAGCCTGCAGTCTGATCAGGCGGTAGTGGTTATGGAAAGTGCTTTAGTATATCGGGCAGAGCTCGATCCTGATCTGGATGATATGATTAGATTTTTGAAGTCTCTATGGATGACTGGTGATGAAAAGTTGAAGGCCTGGGCGGTGGTTCAGTTTTCCCGCGCGTTTCCTCCGGATATTAAGGAAGAGATTTTAAAAAAAGGTACAGAAAATAGTGACCAGGCCACCGGTTAAATTGACCGTTATAACCCGCCATTGCAACGATTGAATAAATCATGATAGAATAATAAGTGCTAAATCAATTATTAAACCGGCTCTATTAGAGTCTTCCTTTTGGGATCGCCTACAAAATTACATTGGGCAACGGCCAGGTAATTCACCTGGCCAATCTTCACTGTACTGAACTGTTGAACTGTATAATTATGCACCGCCTTGTATATTTATGCATAATTTTATTAACGATATATAATTGTGAAAAATCCGCCACAATTTTTGTAACATCGGATATACCTTGCTTATAAAGGGGTTCTCCAATTCCCCAATTCCCCAATCCAAGTTCCCCAATAATTGTTACTAAATATTGCCGCGCGGACACGATTTTATAAAATGCCCAGGGCTACTTTTATATTTTCGTTAAATTTTCTAACACCCATTAACATTAGGTTTCTAGTAAGTACTTTAATAAAACTAACCAGGTTCTAACCATCGTTACTAACAAAACCCGGCCAAAATATTAAAACCCTGGTCAACGAGAAAAACCAGGAGATTTTATTAAAATTCCGTCTCATAGAAAATGTCCGCCGAAAATTATAGGACCCACCTTAAAATACCATCATCCCGGACATTCCCCGCCATTCCCGTTTAAAATCGTCTTATCCCGGTATTCTTAAATCCTGTGAAACTTAACAGCAAGCTTATTATAAGTACTAATGACAGCAGCCAAGATAGCCTTGATCTGCTGTACACACAGGTTATAAAGAAAGAGATCAAGGTAATTCCTCTCTCTAAACGAGAAGCTGAAGTTTTAGAGCCTGAAATCAACTGCCATTCTGCTCTTTTGTTTCCAGATTCGGGTACGGTTGATGTTCAGGATTTAATGCGAGCACTTTATTATCACGGCCGTCAAGCCGGAGTATTTTATCTTTTTGATTCGACAGTTCGGGGAGCAACCTATACGGGAAGTCATTATCAATTGGAAACAAACAAAGAGGTAATTGAGGCCCAAATAGTAATTAATAGTGCAGGTTTAGGAGCAGATACAGTTGCTTCCATGCCGGGGATTGATACCGAGCATGCTGGATATAATCTTAACTACTGTAAAGGCGAGTACTTCCAGATAAATCGTAAAATGAATGTAAACAGACTTATATATCCTTTACCAGATGAGGTAAGTCTGGGTATTCACCTGAGCTACGATTCGCAGCGACGGATGCGCTTAGGGCCTAATGCCCATTACGTGAATAATATCGATTATCATGTTGATGAGAGTCATAAAGAAGAATTTTTCAATGCTGCCAGCAGTTACATTCCAAATCTGAAGTGGGATGACATTAGTCCTGATTTTGCGGGTATCAGGCCTAAGCTGCAGGCACCGGGAGAAGAGATAAGGGATTTTATTATTATTGATGAGAAGACAAGGGGGTACCCGGGGTGGATCAATTTGATCGGTATAGAGTCCCCGGGTCTGACTTCCTGTCTGGCTATCGCTGCATATGTAAGAAAAGAACTGTTAGGGGTACGGGGCTGTTGATACCCTCAGATGAGTGAAATTATTGGCTCACCTATTGATCGGATTATTATTCCCAAATCAAAATGGTGAGCCATCACTGTTTTCCTTCGTAAACTAACCGAGTAGTGGTTAAGAACTTCTCAGTTGGATTAAAGAACAGCCAAGCCTTGAGCGCCCAGTGTAGGAAGACCCACATTGTCAACCACCTGAATTAATATCAGCTTACCATCTCTTCCAATGTAAAATACACTGATCGAACCCTGGTTACCGTTCAGCACATAGAAGTTGCAGCCATCCTTACTTATACCACTATCAATTGGGGCTGCTATTTCGTCCAGGGTGCTGTATACGATATCTGAAAGAACCAGCCTTCCGTTGTCTTTAATACGATAGGTCGTGATCGTTCCGCTGCCGGTGTTGGATGTATAGGCAAAAGGCCCATGCCTGGAAGCCACTACCCAGCATACTGCGGTCTGGCCGTTAGGAACCGAACCACTGATGGTATCCAGTGTACCATCATTTTCAACCTCGTAAGATGATAGGGCATTGGCACCTGCTTCCGAAACCAGCAGGATTTCCTTGGGTAAAAAGACGGAACCAAATGGACCTGCACCACTGGACTCGTTGACGGTTGGTCCCGTCAGGGTGCCGTCACGATTAACCTGAAAAACGCTAAGACGGTTGGTTGATAGTTCGGAAACAACTAGCTGACTGCCATCGGAACTGAATACTACACATGCCGGTTGAGCGTCAGGAGTACTCAAAGCACGGGTAGAGTTCTTGATTCGCCGGAGATGACCGTCCCTGGTAACCCAGAAGCCTGTCACGTTGGAATCAAAGTTTTGCTCAGCATTTCCTATATTAGATACGTATAGAAGGTTATGAAAAACGCTGAGGCTGTTGGGCATAACACCACCTGAGCACTCTACATCCACCAGGGTTAGTGCACCGTGCTCACTCACACGAAAACTGCTGATGCTGTTGCTGCCAGCATTCACAGCGAACAGGAAACATCCATCACTGGATAAGATAAGTGATCCCTGGGACTGGAGCGGGTCTACTACTGCAACGCCAGTACCGCTTCCTCCGGTGGGGAAGGCTTTCATACGGGTGAGCCTCCCATCCTTATCCCGATAAAAAGCGATGACTGCATTATCTTCTGCATTAGTCATGGCATATACCGTGCCATAATGATGTATATAATTATTTCTAATCATCTACAATCCTCCTTTATAAAATATAATAGGGTACGTAATATAGTATTCATTTACTGGAGGTATTGTTATATGCTGGAATAATTATTACATTGGCAGTAACTTAAATCGGCAGAATGTTATACAGTTAACCTGATCAGAGCAGGAAATTATTATAATTACTAGAATATAATACGAAATAGCTCCTTGGGGATGAAAGCTTAAGGTTAGCGCAGGGGGAAATGTCATGCAGTTATCATTTCAGTATGAATACAACACGATTCTATTTGATGTTTCATATAGCAGGAGAAAGACTATTTCCATATCTGTAGCAGCTCCAGGTTTGGTAAGGGTGGCAGCCCCTGCAGGTCTATCGGAAAAGGAAGTAATCAAACACGTCAAGCGCAAAGCCAGATGGATTGTTCATAAACTCGATGAGGTTCAGAATACTACTACTACACCGATGAAGAAGCAATTTATTAATGGAGAGCCATTTATGTATCTGGGCAGTAATTATCCTTTACAGCTGATAATCGATGCAGGGCTTAAAAATCCTGTGGTAGAACTGTACCGTGGTAAGCTTATGGTTACTTCTCCAACCGGGGATAAAGAAGCTATTAAGAAAGGAATCGAGGTCTGGTACCGTATCAAAGCCCGCGAGCAGTTCAGGGAACGACTCGAATACTACCAGCCCATAGTTGGAGTTATACCAACAAAGGTTAGAATTAAAGATCAGCAGAAAAGATGGGGAAGCTGCAGCTCCTTGGGTAATCTTAATTTTAACTGGAGAGCGGTTATGGCTCCTTCGCCTGTACTGGACTACCTAATCGTTCATGAACTCTGCCATCTGGTCCACCTCAACCATTCTCAGGATTTCTGGCATCTGGTCTGTTCTATTATTCCTGATTATAAGGAAATGCGGAACTGGTTAAAGAAAAGTGGAAGTCGGTTGAGTATTTGATGCTGGCAGAATAAGATTTAATCCTCCACAATTTCCAGTGCCCCTGATTTTTCCATGACCGCCTTAACCTTTTGGATCGAATGTTTGGGGATTTCGACTACCACAAGAATACCTTCCTGGTTTTGCAGGCCATTAATGCCCTCGATATATGTTTCAGGAGCATCTATGTTTATACTCTCTGTTTTTGTTTGAACCAGAATTTCCTCTTGCAGAACTTCATTCTTATTGTCGCGCTGCTGATCATCCATATTGCAGATAATCATATCTTTGCGGCTGAAACCCATGTTTTTGAGGGTATCGACCAGAAAACTGACTTGCTGGCTGTCCGGCATAATTGCTGCCAATCGCATATTAACACCTCCGGGTTTAATTTAACCGGAAAGTAGGATTTCTAAACCATATTAAAGCAGGGGAAAATTCAACCCAGCAGATATCCTCAGTCGATCTTAGTCTCAGCCGCAGGCTTTAATGCAAATCGGGGGTTAGTGGTAAAAAACACTCCACCAATTACGAAAACTGCACCTATAAGTTGAGGCAGAGTTATTATCTCACCTAAAAGCAGAAACGCAAAAAAAACTGTAAATATTGGAATCAAATTCATAAACACCGATGCCCGGCTCGGTCCGATAATACTTACTCCTTTAAGCCAGGCTGCCAGAGCTATGACGGCCACTACAATAACATAAGCAATAGCCGCCATCATTTCCCACGAAACGGAATTAAACTGATTAGCATGGTATTGCGTTATTCCAAAGGGCATAAAGTAAAGTGCCGCAAATAAAGTGGCATAAGCTGTAACATGTAAAGCTGAATACTCCAAGGTAGGCCTTCTTCCATATATCGTGTAAATAGCCCAGCATGTGGCGGCCATTACCATCATTATATCCCCGCTATTTAATTTTAGTATACTTATCGCTGCCCAGGACCCTTTGGTGATTACCCATGCCACCCCAAATAGGGAAAATAATACTCCCAATAGCTGTACGCAGCTCAACTTTTCCTTGATTATTATCCTGGAAAATATAATGGTTATGATCGGAGTGGTAGCATTTATCAACGAGCCATTGATAGCGGTAGTATACTTAAGGCCTGTATACTGAAGAATATTAAAGCCAAATATCCCTACGAATCCAAGGAAAGCAAGCATTTTACCATTGTCCAGCGTTAGTTTTTTTCCAGTGGTTAAACGCAGCACTGTCAGCAGCACTGCTGCGGCTAGTATGGATCGTACAGTCACAACTACCAGATGGGGCATTTCTTGAACTGCGTAGCGAACCGCAACCCAGTTACCTCCCCACAAGATAACCGCACTCAACAGGTATATGTACGCTAATAATTGATTATTTTTATTTATCAATTCAAAATCTTCCTCTATCGCTTTTATCTATTTATCCTGCAGTACCTTCATTACCAATTAATATGCTTTAGTTATCATATTAAGTAAATCACTTATCACCTGGATGCCACTGTTCGCTCTTTCCCAGCAAATAAATCATAAAAGGGCTATTCCTGTAATCAAAACTCCCTTGGGAATAATCTCCATATAATTTATGCACCGTAAAACCTGCCCGTTTAGCCAGGTACTCAAACCTATCCTTTTCTATCAGGCTAAAAGCGATATCTATCTGACGCTCCAATAACAGTTCACCAGATTTGTTGTTAATCATATAGTATTGAGTGCCTATTATCATACTTCGACCCTGGTTAATTTGTTCCTTGGAATACAGAACAAGAGTTTGTTCATTCGGCAAAAGAAATTCTCCGCGTAATACCTTTTCTCCTGTAACAACGCGAGTTCTCGGTCCAGGATTATGCAGCGTACAAATGAAAACTCCATCATCTTTGAGGTGGGCATTAATTCTTTCCAAAGCAGCCACCTGTTTTTGCTCCCCGATTAATTCCATGAAGGAGTGGAAAGGAATGAAAATGGCATCAAACCTGCTGCCCAGATCAAGCTTGCATACATCCGCTTCTACCAAACGAGCCTGCAGGTTATTGCTGGAAAGTTTATCCTTAAATTGCTCTAACATTTTCGCAGAGTAATCTACGCAGGTTAATGAGATGCCTTGCTTAATCAGAGGTATGGAGACACGTCCTGTTCCGCACATTAATTCTAGAACTTGACCTTTTAGTCTCCCTAATTGGTTCAAATAAAAGGGGATATCAAGATCGGTGGTTACATAATAATCGTAGATATCCGCTATATCATCAAATTCAATCGGTCTTTTCAACCGGTCTCACCTCCGTTATTATTAATCCTAATTATCCAGCTCTATTACCTGTGGTATGCTTCACAAACAGCTGAGATAACGAGTGCAATACTATAAGCTCTTCTCTGCGCCTCGATAGTTGAAGGAAGTCACCATCTATCTACCAAAGTTAATCTTTATATAGCTCCATGCAGCTTAAATGTCATCATATATTTTTTATGATATCGTCACATATCACACTACCATTGATATGCATTAATTTACTATATAGCATCTCTTGCTGCAGGGGAATGAATCCGACTATACTGTTGTATGTTTGCTATAGACATTATTATATAAGGAAATGAAGCAGAAAGCTTCTAATAAGCTAAATAAGCTCATTTTTATCCCAAGTCTAATCAAGGTTACAATACCTGGTCTTATAGATTATTTTCCATTTCATGCAGCACTAGATACATCGAGCATACTGGTATGTATTACTAATAGCTGGTAGAATTATGGTGAGAAACAAATATTGTGTAAGACGCTGGAGGTGAGTATTCTGCCATCAATCGAACAATTTATAAAAGCTATCATCTTCATCGTTTTACTGCTGATGATAGTATTTAATAAATCCGCAGTTGAAAGCATGATGATTAATCTAGAGTACAATTTCAATATGAATGTAAGTAATAGGTATAAAGTATTCATCCGATACTTATATGTTACTACCTTATCCGGGTTAATGTTGTTTCTTGCCTGCGGCAGGCTTTTAAATTAACAGCAGGCCTCTTTTCCGCGAATTCCCATTATGGAACAAAACCTAGAGGGATAATATTATAATATTTACAATGTCAGGGGGATGGGATTGTTGGTACCTTTAAAAAGGGCGTCAACAACCCCATCCCCTTAACACTCCCATCATGTCTTATAAATAGTAATATTTACTGTGCTTTTAGCTGGAATACATCTAAAAATCCCCGCCAAATTATGTTATTATTCTAGTAGATATTGTCGAATTAAGGTACAAGAAAGATAAATATTATCTGATTTGAGGTATTTTATGGATAATTTAATTGAAGTAATCGGAATTAGAGAAGAATACTGTACTAATTGTCATCAGTGCATAGCCGTATGTCCGGTAAAAGTCTGCAGTGACGGAAGCGGGGCTGTCGTAAAATTCAATAACGATTTATGTATCGGCTGCGGGCGATGCATCGAAGCCTGTATAAAGAGTCACGGTGGCATAATTGAAAAAAGCGCGCGATTTGCTATCGATGATGCTCTATCGTTTGCAGCTGATTTGCCTGGACATAATATTATAGCCCTCATAGCTCCATCAGCTCAGGGTAATTTTGATCTGCAGAAGTTAATTACCGCTTTAAAACTCCTGGGTGTTAAGGAGGTATATGATGTATCGTTGGGCGCGGAAATAGCTATAACCTGCTATCATGATGCCATAAAACATGGGAATATAAAAACGCCGGTAATAGCACAGCCCTGCCCGGCAGTGGTCAAGTATATAGAACTTCATCATCCCAATTTAATAGAATACCTGGCACCAATAGGCAGTCCGGTTCACAATCTGGCCGTTTATGTGAAATCACTGCATCCTAATGCTGAACTAGCGTTTATATCTCCCTGTCTGGCTAAACGAAGGGAATTTCAGGACAGCGGGCTAATCAAATACAATGTTATCTACCAGTCGATCCAAAAAATCCTGCAGGATAATAATATAAATTTGGATTCTCTGGAAAATGGGGAATTTGATAATATGGTACCGGCTGGAATAGCTACCAAGTTCTCTGCCCCCGGCGGCTTGAAGGAATCGTACCTGTACCACTATCCCGATACGCCTGCCAGCAGTATCGCCAAAATAGGAGGATCGGGTATTTATGAAGATTACCTGGCTGATTTAGAAAACTCTATAAAAAATGGCAGTTCGCACCTGCCTCTGATAGTAGACATTCTTAGCTGTGAAAACGGATGCAATATCGGACCTGGTTGCATCAATAAATCACTGGCTAAAGTTGAATACTCAGTGACCAGACGTTCAGAAATAGAAACGAGGAATCAAGAAACTAACCAGCAATTGATAGATTTTTTAAGTGATATTACTAAAAAACTGGATTTCGGGTATCATCACTATCGAGATAAATCACAGCAGAACCAGCTAAGAATGCCAACTGAAAATGAATTGCAGAAGATATATTTCGAGATGCATAAGCTGGAAGATAAAGACTTTAGGAATTGCGCCGCATGTGGTTATAATTCCTGTTATCAAATGGCATTAGCAGTTTTTAACGGCTTAAACAAGGCTCAAAACTGTCACCTTTATCAGGAAAAGGAACTGCGCATAGAGCAGCAGGCTTTGAGAAGTTTGCATTATGAATTGAGCAATGTTTTTGATACTATGTCTGATGGGGTAATTGTGCTTGATAACCAGGGAATCGTATCGCAATATAACCCTGCTGCCCTGAATATCACTGGTTATTCAGACGAAGCACTTATTGGTATCCATGTGGTTGATCTTTTCAGTGGGAAAGCGCCCTATACTCTTAAACTTCTACAAACCGGACAACCCTTTTACGATAAGGAAATCCTGCTGGATGGTAAACACCGGCAGATTCATGCTACGGCCTCAGGAAAACCTATATTTGATGAATTTAACCGCGTCAATGGTGTTACTATAATCCTGAGACCAATCGCACAGGTGCATCAGTTGGTAAATACTCTAACCGGGGCACAGGCCAGTTTTACATTTGACAGTATAATTGGAGAAGACAAACAACTAAAAAAATCAATTAAGCTCGGCATGATGGCAGGCACCAATGACTCCAATGTACTGCTTCAGGCTGAAAGCGGCACAGGAAAAGAAGTATTTGCCCAGGCTATTCATAATCACAGCTTACGCAAGAATGGACCTTTCGTAGCTCTTAACTGTGCAGCACTGCCTAGAGAGCTTATTAGCAGTGAGTTATTTGGCTATGCGGAAGGAGCTTTCACAGGTGCCCGACGCGGGGGAAGACCAGGTAAATTTGAATTCGCCAACGGAGGGACGCTCTTACTGGATGAGATAGGTGATATGCCGCTGGAACAGCAGGCAACTCTCCTGCGCGCTATCCAAGAGAAGGCAATACTAAGGGTGGGCAGCAATACCCTGATAAAAGTTGATGTCAGAATAATTGCAGCCACCAATCAGGACCTTCTGGCACTGGTTGAGCAGGGAAGGTTTAGAGCTGATCTATACTACCGGCTCAACGTAATAAATATTTTTATCGCTCCACTACGTGAAAGACGTAAAGATATTGAACTGCTGTTTCAACATTTTTTGAAACAGATGGCTCCTAAATTTAACCGTGATATTACCAGAATTGATCCCTCGGTAATAAAATGCCTGGAAAACTATGATTGGCCGGGCAATGTTCGTGAACTGCAAAACGTAGTTGAGAGAATACTATTGGTTACTGAAGATGATCAGGTGACTATAGAACATCTTCCCCGGGAAATTGCCAGTGCAGCTGTAGGCTATTCGGCAAAAATCGGTGAAAATTCAACTGAGATTAATAATTCTCCGATGCTTTCCAACCGAAATGCAAGGAAACTATATGCTCTGGAGCAGGAGAAACAACGTATAATAAGGGCACTAAACATGCATGGTGGCAATGTGACCCGGGCTTCAATTGAATTGGATATGTCCCGTAATACCTTGTATAGGAAAATGAAGACCCTTAATATTCACAATTAGATAAGCAATTGTACCAGAACTGTAACTAAATCGCTATGGCACACAATATTCATGGCAGTTATGACACAGTTTTGAAACAACATCAAGTTTTAAATGATAAATCCATGTAATTTATGTAACGCCCCTGAATAGGGGCATTTATTTTTTTCTACTGGTTTTTCTTCAGGTTGGCATGCTATTTGCAATAGTTTGAAACAAAGTAAAAGTAAAACACAGAAATACTTAATTGGCAGTCTTGTGAAAGGCATAACGATCACAAGCATTAGAAAGGAGATGGGATTATGGCTACAGTATTAGAAAAAATGCCGAACTACTCTAACAATGTTGTCGATAAGACGGAAAATTTGAATTTATGTCCTCGTTATATGAATGACGTATATTCTCTGGGGACAAATCTGCAGTATTATTTAGGGGATATTTATATGCATTTGGCAAAATCGACACAGGGAGAGTTAAAGGACCAGTATGAGAAGATGGCATTTGAAGAGCTTATCATTAAGGATGAGATACAGAAGGTCTCTAATGCTCGTCTGAACGAAATGCTGGGGGATTTCTATAATAGCGGCGGAGCAGTTGTTGAATTGCCTTTATCTCACAAGCTATCCAAAGAAACACAGCCCTTTTTTAACCGTATTCTGGATAACTTCACCAAACAGGTTGAGAGTTCAACCGTCCTGGCCGCCAACGGCACCATCAGCGCCGGTAAGCTGGAAAATATGGTTAAATATGATATTATCGAAATGTATACTAATATGAGCAAATTGTTCCCGGAAGAAGAGATAGTGAAAGCCTTCAATAAATTAATCACTATAAGAGAAATGATTTAAGTTTCATTGGAGTCAACAGGTTCTTCATTGAAAAAATCTATGTAATAAAAAAACGTGCAGGAATATATAAAGATATCGGACAGGAAATGTTGTATATGGATATTTATTAAAGGAGGTGATGTTTATGACCTACGAAAACTTGTTGCTGGAAAAGGAAGATAGAATAGCAACATTGTACATTAACAGACCCAAAGCGCTTAATGCGCTCAACAAGGAAACACTCCTGGAGCTGAAAGATGCTATAACCAGTATTGCTCAAGATGATGATATAGATCTGCTAATCATAACAGGTGCAGGAGACAAGGCCTTTGTAGCTGGTGCAGATATAGCTTATATGCAGAATCTGCCCGCTATGGAAGCTCGTGCTTTTGCAGCTCTTGGTCAGCAGGTATTCATGATGATTGAGACTATGGAAAAACCAGTTATTGCAGCCGTTAACGGTTTTGCTCTCGGAGGCGGATGTGAATTAGCAATGTGCTGTGATTTTCGGATCGCCTCTGTGAAAGCTAAATTCGGACAACCTGAAGTAGGCCTGGGCATTATACCAGGTTTTGGCGGCACCCAGCGTCTTACCCGTTTGATTGGGGCCGGTATGGCCAAGCAGTTGCTTTACACTGCTGACGTCATAGGTGCTGACGAAGCTCTTCGTATAGGTCTGGTTAATTCAGTACAAACGCCCGAAGAATTGATGGATGTTGTGAAGGCAACTGCAGGTAGAATCCTAAGCAAGGGTCAGGCAGCCATAAGACTTTGCAAAGCCGCCGCCAATGAAGGTTTGCAGACCGATATTAATAGAGGCATGACTATAGAGGCAGATGCATTTGGTCTTTGTTTTGCTACGGCTGACCAGAGGGAAGGAATGACTGCTTTTATTGAAAAGCGTAAAGCCGACTTTACCGGTAAATAGACTGAAAACTGCTGTGTTGGATAAAATTATGGGAGGTAATTATATGAAGATAATGGTACTAGGAGCAGGTACTATGGGAGCAGGCATTGTTCAGACCGCTGCACAAGCCGGCTTCGAGGTTATAGTACGCGATATTAAACAGGAATTTGTTGATAAAGGGATTACGGGAATCAATAAGATCCTGGGTAAGAATGTTGATAAAGGCAAAATGACTGCCGAAGATAAAGCTGCGGTTATGGGCAGGATTTCCGGGACAGTTGATATGGCTGCTGCGGCAGACTGCGATCTGGTTATTGAAGCTGCTCTGGAAGTCATGGAGATTAAGAAAACTATTTTCAAAGAGTTGGATACTATCTGTAAACCCAGCTGCATTTTAGCCAGCAACACCTCGGCTTTGAGCGTCACCGAAATCGCCGCCGCTACTGGCAGAGCAGACAAGGTGATCGGCATGCACTTCTTCAACCCGGTACCAGCCATGAAACTGGTAGAAATCATCCGGGGAGCTAACACCAGCCAGGAAACTTTCGATGCCATTAAAGACCTTTCTGAAAAGATGGGTAAGGCTCCGGTGGAAATCAACGAAGCCCCCGGCTTTGTTGTTAACCGTCTATTGATTCCCATGCTCAATGAAGGTATGTATGCATTAATGGAAGGGGTAGCCAGTGCTACTGACATTGATACTTCCATGAAGTTTGGCGCTGGACATCCTATGGGACCGCTGGCTCTGGCCGATATGATTGGACTGGATATCTGCCTTTTAATAATGGAAACCTTATACAAAGAGTTTGGCGACCCCAAATATCGTCCTTGTCCGCTGCTGGTTAAGATGGTCCGGGCTAATAAGCTGGGACGTAAGACTGGTGAAGGATTCTTCGACTATAAATAATTATTAGAAGGGAAGTGAACGTAATGTCAAGAGAAGTAGTAGTAGCAGGAGTATGTCGTACCGCATTAGGAACCTTCGGGGGTGCGTTAAAAGATGTTAAGGCCGTAGAATTAGGCAGAATCGTAATGGAAGAGTCCATCAAAAGGGCTGGAATTAAACCCGAACAGGTTGAAGAGGTAATCTTCGGCTGTGTCTTACAGGCAGGACAGGGACAAAACGTAGCCCGGCAGTCCATGATACATGCTGGAATCCCTATTGAAATACCAGCTTTCACCATCAACAAAGTTTGCGGATCAGGTATGAAAGCGGTACATCTGGCAGCCCAGGTCATTAAAGCCGGGGATGCAGATATAGTGCTGGCTGGCGGTATGGAAAACATGAGCGCTCATCCCTATTACCTGCCCAATGCCCGGTGGGGATATAGGATGAACATGGTAAAAGGTGATCTCATAGACGGCATGGTTTATGACGGATTATGGGAAATCTTCAATGGATATCATATGGGTATGACTGCCGAGAATGTGGCAGAACAGTGGGGCTTAACCCGGGAAGAACAAGATGACTTTGGCTACTTGAGCCAGGTTAGAGCTGCAGAAGCCATTGCCTCAGGCAGATTTAAAGATGAGATCGTGCCGGTAGTAATTAAAGGTAAAAAGGGTGACACAGTATTTGATACTGACGAGCATCCCAGGATGACTACCCGGGAAAAAATGGCTACCCTGGGCACCGCCTTCAAAAAGGGCGGAACCGTTACTGCAGGAAGTGCTTCCGGAATAAACGATGGTGCAGCTGCCATGATCGTAATGTCCAAAGAAAAAGCTGATGAACTGGGAATCAAACCGATGGCAAAGATAGTAAGCTACGCCTCCGGTGGAGTAGATCCTTCAATTATGGGTGTTGGCCCGGTACCAGCCACCAAAAAAGCGCTTGAAAAAGCAGGTATGACCGTAGACGATATCGATCTAATAGAAGCCAACGAGGCATTTGCTGCCCAGTCACTGGCTGTAGCCCGGGACTGCGGATGGGCTGACAAGATGGAAAAAGTAAATGTAAACGGCGGAGCTATCGCCCTGGGTCATCCGATTGGGTCTTCTGGAGCCAGGATAATGGTTACACTGCTATATGAGATGCAAAAACGCAATGCCAAAACCGGGCTGGCCACACTCTGTATAGGCGGCGGCATGGGAACCACCACCATATTTGAAATGCTCTAAAATAAGAACAACCCTTATTTAAACCTGAAATGGTCCCAGCGTGAACCAAATTATGAATTATTTTACTCTGCCCCAGGAACATAAAACGCAACCTTAATATCTGCCTGGGTTCATATTGTATAGGCACAGCATGGGATGTACCACTATATTGGAGTTATACTAGGATTAACCGTAGCATCATATCGAAGCTGCTATTACTGGCAGCACAAACGCGGAAATGATTGAAGCATTTAATTAAATAAAATATATAGGAGGTTATTGCAATGCCGCATAATAATTATCTGTACCAAACTCGGGACATTAAGTTCCAGATTAAAGAATGGCTTGACATGGAAAAACTTTTATCCCTCGATGCTTACAAAGAATACTATGGAATTGATGATATTGATTCGTTCCTCGATGTTAACTACAAAGTCTGCCGCGACGTGATCTGTCCGGCCAACAAGGATGCCGATGATCCCGGTATGAAGTATGTGGGCGGCAACGAACATGCAGTCGTAAGCCCCGAGGTCTTCAAAAGTGTCTACAATACAGTTATGGAAGCCGAGTTGGGCCCGCAGTTCGGCTACCGCGGAGAAGGCAAAATACCGCTGTCCTGGTACGCTCCAATCCTGGAAATGCAGAGCGGTGCATCCCCGGCTATAGTAATGTTCTGGTGTCTGACCCAGGGTGCTACCACCGTAATCCAGAAATATTGCAGCCAAAAACACCAGGATATGTTCCTGCCCAAGATGTTTACCGGTGAATGGGGCGGTACCATGTGCCTGACCGAACCAGGTGCAGGATCAGAGGTCGGCGCTGTTGCCAGCAAGGCATTTCCTACCGATACTCCAGGTCTTTGGAAGATTAAAGGGCAGAAGTGCTTCATAACCTCCGGCGACCATGACATGGCTGAGAACATTGTCCACCTCGTGCTTGCCAAATGCCCGGGCGCAAAAGAAGGCACCGCAGGCATTTCACTCTTCCTTGTTCCCAAGTTCTGGGTCAACGATGATGGCTCCCTGGGCACATGGAATGACGTAACCTCCGTCGGCATCGAGCACAAGATGGGTATTCATGGCTCTTCCACCCTCACCCTGGCCTTTGGTGAAAACAACAATTGCCTGGGCTGGATGGTAGGCGACGTAGACCCGGTAGACGGCAAAGGTAAAGGGATGGCTCAGATGTTCCAGTATATGAACGAAGAACGTCTGAACACCGGGTTATTCTCCCTGGGTGCCCTGGGTGCAGCCTATTACGCAGCTCTGGATTATACTAAGGTCCGCGTACAGAGCAAAAAGTCCACCGATCCGAAGGGCCCCAGCGTCCGAATCATTGAGCACGAAGACGTCCGCCGCATGCTGCTGCTGCAAAAGGCTCAGATGGAAGCTATCCGGGCACTGATTTATCAGACCTACCTCTATGTCGATCTGTCCCATGATGCTGCAACTCCTGAAGATAGGGAATACGCTGACGACATGTTTATGATCAATAACCCGCTGTGCAAGGCCTATTCATCAGATATAGCCTGGATTTGCACCGAGCAGGCGATCCAGTGCCACGGCGGCTATGGTTTCATGGAAGAGTATGCCCCGGCTTCCCTGGCCCGAGACTGCAAGATCTACTCCCTGTGGGAAGGCACCAACTTCATTCAGTCGCAAGACTTTACCGGCCGCAAATTCACCATGAAGGACGGCTCACCGTTCAAGAAGTGGCTGGGGGAAATTGCTGATTTCATCGCCAATCAGAAAACTCCAGAATTCGAGGCTGAATTCGCGATGATGGACGATGCCTTCACCGCTTTCAACTCAATTGTCGATATGAATGATGCCTGGCAGGCTGGCAATAAGCAAATGAAACAGCTATTCGCAACCCGGACCATGCATGCCGGTGCGAGAATCTACTGCGGTAAGCTGATGCTCTCCCAGGGTCTCCTGGCTGTCAAAAAACTCGCAGACCTGGGCGACGACCACTTCGATGCCAACTTCTACAAGGGCAAAATCGCCAGTGTCAAGTTCTATGTCATGAACGTTGTTCCCGAAGTCTTCGGATTCGAGAAGGCCATGAAGGCTGCCGACACCAGCGCTATTGACATAGCCGAAGAGCAGTTTATGTAAAATTTAATTGGAACTTGACCTAAGGCAGGAAACTATTCATGTTCTTACCTGAAAAACGAAATATCCAATTAAAGATCTGAAAACTCAAATATCTTTATGAGAGCGGAACCGGCTCAGGTTCCGCTCTCAATAAGTAAAGCCTTGACAGAGCGGTTTTATCATAATCGTGTGTGTTGTTATAAATGATTAAAGGAGGAAATTTACGTGTATCAGAGATGGTTAGATGAATATAGAAGCAAATTGGTTACTGCTGATGAAGCAGCCAAGTTAGTAAAATCAGGAGATTGGGTAGAATATGCATTTGGAGTAAACGGTTCCTATGATTTTGATCAAGCCCTAGCTAAAAGAAAAGATGAATTATATGATGTAAATATAAAATGTGATATCGGATCTTACCGGCATTTTACCGCGGAGGCAGACCCCACCGGAGAGATATTTACCTGGAACAGCTGGCATGTGGCAGGTCTGGATAAAAACTTCATAGGCAAGAACCTGTATTATATCCCCATGAAATTTCATGAAAACCCCATGATGACCAGAAAAGACATTATTCCGAATAATATTACGGTCGTTATGTGTACTCCCATGGACGAAAAGGGATATTTTAATTTTGGAGCCAGTGCAGCTACCACCTGGGCTGCTATGGAAAATACAGATAAGATAGTTATTGAGGTTAATGAGAAGATGCCCAGATGCCTGGGTGGAAACCAGGAATGCATACATGTTACCCAGGTAGATTACATAATTGAGGGAAGTAATCCCGACCTGCTGGTACTTGGTGCAGCAGTTCCCAGTGATATTGAAATAAAAATTGCAGAACACATCATCGAAAAACTTTACGATGGGAACTGCATTCAGCTGGGCATAGGCGGAACTCCTAATGCAGTCGGAAACATGGTGGCAGCATCTGACTTGAAGGACCTGGGCGTTCATACCGAGATGTATGTAGATGCATATTTAGAGATGTACAAAGCAGGAAAGATAACCGGAGCCAGGAAGAAACTGGATAAATATAAACAGGTCTATTCCTTTGCTATGGGAAGCAAGGAGTTATATGATTATATCGATAATAACCCCGGGCTGGCATCATATTCAGTCGATTATACCAATAACCCTTACATAGTAGCTCAGATTGACGATTTTGTATCTATAAACGCCTGTATCGAAGTAGATCTATTTGGCCAGGTCTGTGCAGAGAGCGTAGGCACCAGGCATATAAGCGGTACCGGCGGACAATTGGACTTTGTGGAAGGTGCATATAAATCCAAAGGCGGCCAGAGTTTTGTGTGTCTGCCCTCCACCATCGAGAGCAAAGGGGAAGTAAAGTCCAGGATTTGTCCCATACTGAGTCCGGGAGCAATTGTTACTGATCCGAGAACTGCTACCCATATGCTGGTAACTGAATATGGGATAGCCAATATGAAAGGAAAGAGTACCTGGCAGAGAGCGGAAGCACTGATAAATATCGCTCATCCAGATTTCAGAGATGAACTAATCAAAGAAGCAGAAAAAATGAATATCTGGCGTAAAGTTAATAAAATGAAATAAAGCTGCGAGATTAGATATTACCCGAATTACTCCTGGTCTTAAGATCAAATTTTAAACTATCAGCAGCAAAATGGTTGTGTCTCAAAAGTGTAACTCTATTGCAATATCATATTACAAGTCTTACAGTTTTGACACAGTCATGTGACAATTTTCGATTATAATGTTTCATAACAATAATTTTGTAATGCCCCTTAAATAGGGGCATTATTATTTATTTTAATAAATTATGCTACCTTCTTATTTAGCTGGCATATTATTTGCAACTACATAAAGACAAAGAGAGCAAGATGAAGGTAGTACCAAAGCAGCCCATTATGTGAATGTATTAACGAGAACAAATGTTTTTAGCAAGCAGAAAGGAGATGAAAATTATGGCTAAAGTTTTAGAGAAAATGTCGAATTACTCCTGCGAAAGCGTCGCCAATGTGACACAGCCTGTTCCCTGTCCCCGTTCCATGAATGATGTGTATTCTACTGGTATCAATCTTCAGTATTATATTGGTGATATTTACCTGCAGTTAGCTGAAGTTAGCCAGGGAGAACTAAAAAAGCAGTACAAGAAGATGGCCGTTGCTGAGCTGGAAACAAAGCAGAAGATAGGTGAAGTCAATAATGCTCGTTTAAATGAATTATTGTACCATTTCTATAACAGCGGAGGGGCCATAATCGAACCGCCTCTATCTTCCAAGCAGTCCAAAGCCATACAGCCATTTTACAACCGGATTATGGACACCTTCACTAAGCAGGTGGAAAGTTCGCTGGTGCTAGCTGCTAATGGCAGTATCAATCCCGATAAGCTGAAAAGTATGATTAACTATGACATTATCGAGATGTACACCAATATGAGCAAACTATTTAAGGTGGATGAGATAGTAAAAGCCTTCAGTATTTTAATAACTATCAGGCAAAATGCTCGGTAATCAAGATAATTTTGAGAAGTTAAACCTATAAACAGTAAACTAATTTTAAGAGAAAGGTGTGAGAGATTATGTTAAGTCTAAAAAGCGTTATTTTCCGCTACGCTATATGTCTGGGCTGTTTCCTGCTCTCGGGCAGCGGCACAATTACTGGTTGGCCCGCAACCATATGCGGAGTATTCGGAACAATTGAATTAGCCTGTGCCTTACTCAGGTATTCACCCCTTTGTGAGCTCCTGGCCGTTTTTGGACTGAAAGTTCCAGAACTAGTTATGGCTGATAGCCTTAAATACAAACCAAATACTAATCCTATTCCAGCTTCACCATCGCTAAAGAAAGCGATCTAACTAAACCAATAACACCACACTCCTTTGAGTACCTCTATCCGGGGTACTCTTTTTTTAGTACATCGGCAGCAGGCAGCTTCATGACAGCCCATAGGTCTAACTGCTCCTTTTCTGCTAAAAGGGATGAATTTATGAACCTTAACCCCGCCGTGCATGAGAATATTCATTTGCGGTACAATCTAATTAACAGTAACTAGATTAAAGGAGCCAATAGGCATGGCAAATAAAAGAACCTTCAGAAGCTTCAGCCAGTTCTGGCAGGAACTGTTTTTCATGCTGAAAAACCGTAAACAGATCAGGGCAGCGATGCGAAATAGTCACATATTACCAGCCTTCCGGGAGCGGCTTATGCTGGCGGTGACATCAGTTAATGATTGCCGTTATTGTTCTTATTATCATATCCAGCTGGCTTTACAAGAAGGTATAAGCAGCGAAGAAGCCAGTAAACTGCTGCAGGGCAGTTTTGAGAGTTGTCCGTCTGAAGAAGCTCCAGCCCTGCTATATGCACAGCACTGGGCAGAAAGCGATGGTAACCCCAGCAGTGAAGCTGTTCAAAGAATCATTGATAATTATGGTGAACAGACCCTGCATGACATCGATATACTTCTGCATATGATCCGTATGGGTAATTATATGGGGAATGCAGTAGATATTATTCACGAAAAGATGCCTCTAAGAAAAAAACACCGCCCGCAGGCACCATAGTTCAGATCGAAAATACCAGGGCGAAGAGATACTTACCTTTGTACCCACCAAACAATATTCGAACCTGGTCTTATGTTCAGCAGAACTGGTAATAGGAACCACCTATAATGTTTACTATGGAGACACCTCTAGCCTGCACAATCAACTTCCAACTGCTCGCCTGGTTTACGATGAATGTGCATGCTTTCTTTGGTCTTGGTTGTGTACTGCTGATAATGATGACAGAACAGGGGTAGTGCATATTTGGATTCTACAAGAAGAATCATCAACTGGCTCTCTACTATCCGGAAACGCGGCTCATTATGACCGGATTTGTGGCTCTTATTTCCCGGAACAATGGCTCATTTAGAGCCGGATTATTCACAGTTCTTCTGGTTGCGTGAGCTTCTGTAGTGGAAATATAAAAGGGATAGATTTTGAAGACATTGAAAGATGAGAGGCTATCCACAAGATAGTTTGCGCGATTAACAAGTAATTAGCAGCGGTATTATTTTAAAGGCATAAGCCAAAACTGGCGAACCGCAAGAACCGTCCCCTTGGTTATAAAGAACCGTCCCCTTGGTTATAATAATGTAATTTTATCGGAAATTAAAAGGGAATATTTTACACTGTGAAGAAATAGTCTAATCATTAGGTTATTATGTGGGAATAGAATTGAATTTGTATAGATGAAAGAGATCGGCTACCGAGATTTTTCCAGGGATAATTATAAATCAGAGATATTAAGTATGCTTACCTCTTTTAAACAAAAGATCTCTCTAAATGATTACGGAGAACTGTGCTCACTTTGTGAAGAAGTGTTAAATGGTCAAGTATTCGATGATGCTAGCTTTAATAAATTTTGTAAAAAATTATCCTTGGGAATAGAAGAGACTGAATAAATATAGCTTTTGACATAACTCTAGCTTCTTGTAATGTTTATTGGGACTACCGATTTGGCTAATAACATGAAGCCCGGATATAAGTCATTGATACTAATTATTTATATAACACGCAGATAGACAGAAATTTAGAGGAGGTAGGAGGATGTCATTTTCGGAAATAAGTATTTATCAGGTAAAGCCAGATAAGACGAATGAGTTTGAAGCTATTATGACAGAAGCTGTTCAAATGATGAAAGTAATAGACGGTTGTCAATCTCTTCGACTTATACAGCGTACACACTATATAAAGGATATGAAAACTATTAAGGATGGGCTTCAACCTGACAAACTTACTCGTATTGTAAAATGTGTTCGCTATGCACTCTACTGGGAATTCGATACAGATAAAAATTATGGTAAAGCTCAAAAACAGTTGTATGAAAATCATTGGAAAGCGATAGAAAAGTGCTTGATTGTTCCGCATGATAAAATCTTAGGTGAAGTAATCATTTAACAGTACAAGACCGCTTAATTCTCTTATCGGTATAACGTAAAAATGGGAGTTCCAATTTGAAAGAATGTTTTAATTCCTTATGTATTAGCGATAGTGAAAGGAATAGCAATAAGTATGAAAAAAGGAATAAAATTTTATAATGTGCTGTTTCCATTATGGTTTCTGCTGATATTTCCAATATCTTGGCTTGTTGTCTTGCCTGCTAATTTTCTGATTGATAGTATAGTACTGCTTATGACACTTAAATTACTAAAGCAGCATGATATTTTGAACACTTATAAGAAATTAATTATTAAAGTATGGATATTTGGTTTCTTATCAGATTTTATCAGTGCAGGATTTATGTTTTTGACCCAGATTGTTGAATTTGGGGATTGGTGGTATCATCACATCGCGAACCCAGTGGCTTATAATCCATTTGATAACCCGTACTCGTTATTTTATGTTCTGTTAGCTATTATCATAGCGGCAGTATTTATTTATTTCTTTAATATAAGGTACTCATTCAATAAAATGGGAACTGATACTGCTGCTAAGAAGCAGATTGCTCTAAGTCTTGCCATTTTCACAGCACCGTATATTCTGCTGTTCCCCAGTCAAGTGCTATATAAGTAGAGATATTGTTTAGCAACCGATTACGTATCAAAGTTAATATATCAACTTCCATCGTCCATACTTTAAGCTACCTAGTAGGTTAATAATGGGTATATGAACGATTAAAGTGGCATTTCTTATTATTTATATATGTGTTTATAGCAATCAATTGAAAGAAGGTCATAAAATGAACACGAATGTCTCAATCAGGATGGCAACAGAGGGGGACGTAGATGAAATTTTAAAAATTTATTCCCCCTATGTTTCGGATACTGCCATCACTTTTGAATACGCCATACCATCCATTGCTGAGTTTTCACGGCGAATTAAGGACACCTTGCAGATGTATCCCTACATCGTTGCTTTGGTAGAGAAGAACATTGTTGGCTATGCATATGCATCGGCTTTTAAAGAACGTGCGGCATACAGTTGGGCGGTTGAAACCACCATCTATCTGAAACAAGATTACAGGGGTAAGGGCCTGGGCAAAAAGTTATATCTTGCCTTAGAGGAAATTCTGAAACGCCAGAACATTATCAACCTGAACGCCTGCATTGCATATACATCTGTTGAGGATGTACATCTCGACAACACAAGCATGGCTTTTCATGAACAATTAGGGTATTCAAAGGTAGCCCACTTTACGAAATGCGGTTATAAATTCAACACTTGGTACGATATGATCTGGATGGAAAAGATGCTTGGAGAGCATCCAGACGCGCCTAATCCGGTCATTCCAATAGTGGAAATTCAAGCACTAAGAACATGACTCTAAGTTTAGTATTGTGAATATGTTAAGTATGAGCATAATCTGAATGACTATAGAAATTATTGAACTTCCGCTAATCCATATTGCCTACTGTACTAATGTCAAAAACGGGCAGTGATATAAAATCAAGATATATGGACAATAAAGAGTTAATGTGGAAAGAAGGATATTAATGAAGCATGAATGGAGAAAGCAAGAAAAGAATTTGTATATGCCAAACCGGAGATAATAACTGTTCCCAGACATAAGTTTTTTCTAATAGAAGGAAGAGGAAATCCCAACAATGAAGAATTCCAGAAAAGAGTAGAGGTTCTCTATTCATTGGCATATACTGTTCGAATGATGCCTAAGCAAGGGTATACCCCGGATGGATATTTTGAATACACCGTTTATCCGTTGGAAGGATTATGGGACTTGACTGAAAGAGGGTAAATTGGCCTGCACCGTTGGGCCTATTATTCTTTAAAATCCGGTTCTGGAGACCAGGGATAAAAATCTGGCATATCTGTCTGGGGGCTCATAGTAAAATTGGGCAATCTCTTTTCCAGGAAAGCTGAAATACCTTCTGCAGCGTCGGGCCGCTGTCCAAGCCAGTGAAAACATTTTGATTCTACTCTGTGGGCTGCCATGGGATGTTCAGCACCCACCATACTCCATATTAATTGACGGGTTAGGGCAGCAGACACCGGTGCGACATTTCGGGCGATCTCCAGGGCGATGGCCCGGGCAGTGGTTACTACTTCTTCTGGTTCAACCACCTTACTCACCAAACCACAATTCAGAGCTTCCTGAGCAGAAAATATTCTTCCTGTGAGAGCCCATTCCAGGGCATTGCCAACACCAATAATTCGAGACAAAAACCAGGAACTACATGCATCAACAACAATTCCCCGGCGAGCAAAAACTATGCCCATTCTCGCCGTAGCAGAAGCAATGCGGATATCCATTGGCAGCGTCATGGTTAATCCTATTCCTACCGCAGGACCATTGATAGCAGCAATAATAGGTTTTTTTAAATTATAAATGCGTAAAGCTAGTATGCCTCCACCATCCCGGTGCTCATCCTGTGAAACTTCATTGTAATTAAAAGTTGATTCTCCATCTTCTAAATCCATTCCAGCACAAAATCCGCGGCCTTCTCCGGTAACAATAATTGCTCTTATATTATCATCCTCTTCTGCACGATTAAGAGCATCGATAATTTCGCCGCGCATAAACCTGGTATAGGCGTTTAAACGGTCCGGACGGTTAAGTGTAATCGTTAGTACCCGTTCTTCGACTTCATACTTGATCTGTTCGTAACTCATAAACATTCCTCCTTGGTTATATATAGCTGCATTTGAAACGCGTCCGCTTATGACATTATAGCACTTAAGAATTATCAAGGGGACAACAGGTTGTGTCACAATATTACTCTGCCATCCCCTGGCATCCTTGGTGACAGGGGATAATTGACGTACACATTAACATATGTTACTATTATCATATGTTAATGTGTATTGGAGGTCGCACTATGTCAATTAAACATGCAATTTTAGGTGTATTGAGTTATAAACCATCAACTGGTTACGAACTAAAAAAGATTTTCGAAGAATCATCATTTATGTACTGGTCGGGCAACAATAACCAGATATATAAAGCCCTGGTAGAACTGCTTGATGAAGATCTAGTTAGTAATGAGGTACAGCATCAGACAGGCTCTCCTTCAAGGAAGATATATACCATAACTGAGGAAGGAGCTGCTGAACTGAAAGAGTGGGTCCTTTCAATTCCAGATGTACCTGAGTTTAAGAAGACCTTTCTGGTTCAGCTGGCTTGGGCCGATCAATTAAATATTGATGAAATAGATCTTTTACTATCACGATATGAAAATGAAATTATGATGAAGCTCTTTATGGAGCAGGAAAAAATAAGAAGAGGTATTTTTTCTCCTGATAGAAGTGCCAGGGAGAGATATATATGGGAGATGATAGGTGATAATATAATCTCATCATATAGGAATGAATTAAGTTGGATTCTAAAATTACGTCAGGAGCTTACGGAAGATATAAAAACGGAGGTTAATAAAATGAATTATAGAGTGATTGAGTATAACAATAAAAATTTAGTAGAATGTCTTTCTGTCCCGAGAGCATTAAGCACTGAGCAGGATGCTCTGGATCTTATTGCGGTATGTGGTGAAAATGATACCAATTTGCTTATACTCCATGCTGCAGTTCTTTCAGATGATTTTTTTAAACTCAGAACTGGTATAGCAGGACAGATGCTTCAGAAATTCATCAATTATCACGTAACAGTTGCTGCAGTTATACCCGAAGAAATAGCCATTAAAGGCAGTTTAAAAAAAATGTTGAGCGAGTCCAACAAGGGCCGGCATTTTAGGACATTTAGCAGCAGTAATGACGCTCAGGACTGGCTTTTTAGCCTCTAGTGAAACTATACTCCTATTGTACGTAATGGCAAACTGGCGACCGTAGGATACCGGCCTTTTTCCAACCTAGGAAATATATCGTTGCAGAGTATGTATATGATTCAACGGCCAGTAGGTGACAAAGGCCTTTCCGATAAGGTGGTCACGGGTAAGCCAGGCACCCCACAGGTGGCTGTCATAACTGGAATTACGATTATCTCCCATTACGAAATAGCTGTCCGGAGGAACGACTACCGGACCAAATTGATAATTCATAGGTGCTGCCACATAAGGTTCCTCTTGTACCTGATCATTAACATATAATTGACCATTTTTTACTTCCACCTTATCGCCTGGAACAGCAACCAGTCTTTTTACGAAATCATCCTTAGCGTGGATTTCAGCAGGTGGTTGAAATACTATAATATCTCCCTTTTGGGGTTCTTCAAAATGGTATATCAATTTGTTAACCATAAGGCGGTCCTGGAGTTGGATAGTCGGCAGCATCGACCCGGTTGGAACTATCCGCCCTTCAATGATCCAGGTTTTCAAAACCATGGCCAGAACAAAGGAAATAAGTATGATACTGAATAATTCTTTTATAAACCCGCGAAATTGGTTATTCATAATTCACCTCGAAACATTTTTTGATCTGGATCGGAAACCCATACATCAGGGGAAGGCAGGTTAAAACAGCCATCAAAGCAAAGGCTTGGGCAAGCGCAATTTGTGGCTGAGAAATTTGGCTGTTGATATGAGCAGCGGCGGCAACCGGGCAGCCGGCAAAAAGCAGCCATATACAGGCCATGATAGCTGCTGCAAATCCACAAGCGGTACGGGTCAATCGTTTTTTTCGTTCCTTTAATACCAAATGGGCAATGATTTCGTGCAGCTGAGCAGATTTACCTGCTGGCAAATCCCCCTGTTCAGCCCAACTATTAAGAGCTCTTTTCATCCAGATATCCACATCATCTGGTGCCATTTTCATTATATTTAGCTCCTTTCAAGTTATCATCCTGCAGCCTCTGCCGCATGCGGGTATGAGCAGTATTAAGACGGGACTTGACCGTTCCCAGGGAGATACCCAGATCTATGGCAATCTCGTTCAGGGTAAAGTCACCCAGATACCTCAGAATAATTACTTTGCGATGTTCCTCTCCTAGCTCCAGGACTATATCCCATACCAAGCTGAAATCCTGTCTATCATATTCAGGAATCTCCAGGATACCTGTCATTTCTTGCGGGTCAATTGGCGTTATTCGCTTACGAGCTTTTAAGATATTCAAGCTTTGATTGACTAGTATTCTCTTTATCCAGGCCGGAAAAGCTGTGGCTCCACCTTTTAAAGTACTCCTTTTAAGCCAGGCTTTCTCTACCGTCTGCTGCATAGAATCCCATGCATCCTGCTCATTACCTAGTACAGCCAGGGCGATGCGAAAGAGCTTGCCTTCTTCCTTTTTTAATAATCTCAAGAACTCGTCCTCAACCAATACCTTGCTAACCCCGCAATCCAGTATATTTATTTTTAGCTATATATAACAAGACAACGCAAAATGCTAAAAGGTTCATTTACATAAAATATTGTGCCATCTGTATAGCCTAATATGCTATTGCTATTATATATTTTTAGATAAAAACTGGATAGGAGAGAGGGTTGGCATTGTTACAAACGGCTATCTATATATTATTCAGATGGGATAGATTAAGAACATTCCCCCGTCATACATGAGAAAATAGATTTGAGGTACAATTATTTATAGTAACTCAACCAAACATGTCTGTATGACACAAGTTAACCCAGCACTGATAATTTCATTTTTTAAAGCACCTTTAACAATTAATTTGTTGTATTATAACAATGTATTACAATGAAATAAATTACATAATGTAGAATGGTTTAATTAGAATGATCATTATCCATATTAGTACGCGATGATTTTTCCAATGCAGTAAGTAGTATGCAAATATTATTCCACTTAAAGGATAAGCATTATCCAGTCAGTATGCAGGGGAGGCATCGCGACCCCGTACCAGTACACTGAAGGATAAAGCTTCAGCCCATGAAGTTAAGCATAATAGTGTTAAATTATAAATCTGCTTCATGCTATAGTCCTGCAGTAAAATCTGGCAGGATGTGCAAGGTTATACTATTTCTTACGTATTTAATATAATAATCAGGAAAGGTGTAAATATGATGAAAAACATGAAAGCAAGCCCATGTAGGGTATCCGCTTACCTATTTATTCTGATGCTAATGCTGACCATACCGGCTGTGGCTGCTAATGGCGCCCAGGATATCAGCGTAAACATAGATGGGCTGAAACTAACCACCGATGTTGCCCCGGTAATCGTGAACAATCGCACCATGGTACCTTTCCGGGCAGTATCCGAAGCACTAGGCCTTGATGTCAGCTGGGACGCTCAGCGACAGACCGTGGTAGTAAGAGGGGATAGTCTGGTTATCGAAATGAATATCGGTGCTAATGAGGCCTATGTGAATGGTCTGCCTCAAACTTTGGACTCTGCCCCGGTGATTGTATCGGGAAGGACCATGGTACCTCTGCGGTTTGTGGGTGAGACCTTTGGCTGTACGGTAGAATGGCAGGGAACTACCAGAGAAGTGAGTATTCAGACTCCACCCACGGCGATGGAGGTTACAGGATTCTATGCCCTGGGTGACCAGGCGACCAGCAGTTGGAATAATCTTTTTGGCAGTTCTTATCCGAATCGGACGCGAGGGAATACGGATATCGTTGATACTATAGCGTTAGGCTGGTACAGCCTGGACGAGCAAGGGAACCTTTTAGCCCGAAGTGAAACTGGCTGGCAGCGCCCTCAGGGTTGGGAAGACGTGCTTCAGGCGGCAGATGAATACCAGCTGCAAACCGAAATGATAGTACATATGACCGACAGCAATGCACGTATCCGCAGTTTGATAAGTAATGATACGGCACTTAATAAAGCGGTTGGGGAGATTGCGGCTGAAGCATCACTATATGATGCCGTTAACCTGGATTTGGAGGGACTGGGCTGGAACGATACCCCCGAGGAAGCTGCTCAAGTACGAAAAGACTTTACTCGCCTGGTTACAGCACTTTCCAGCGAATTAAAAAAGTCTGACCTAGAGTTGACCCTCTGCCTGCATCCTTCTAACAGTGCTTACCAGGGCTATGATTATCAGGCTCTGGGCAAAGTGGCAGACCGGATCATTATTATGGCATATGATTATGGCAGCAAGCCAGAGCCAGCCAATCTGGTCTATCAGGCTGTTGAGTCGGCGGCAGCCCAGGTTTCACCGGATAAATTAATCCTGGGTATTTCACTGCCCAGTGAGTATACTGAAAGTATACGGACTAAGATAGGTATTGCCAAACGTTTTCAGCTTCAGGGGGTAGCTCTGTGGAGACTGGGGCTGATCTCTGATGATATATGGAAAGAAATTCGAAACAACATTGCGCCCTGAGGAGGAATATAATGCTGAAGGTAGAGCACCTGACCAAGAAATATGGAAGTGTTGTTGCTATAGACGATATCAGTTTCAGCATTGAGCAGGGTGATATAGTCGGTCTTTTGGGGCCTAACGGAGCCGGTAAAAGCACCACCATCAAAACTATTGCCGGGTTATTGCGAAAAACTGCCGGCAGCATTACCATTGATAATTATTCTAACACTTCCCAGGAAGCCAAGAAGAGGTTTACCTATGTACCTGAAGTGCCTGAACTATACGATATGCTGACCGTGTGGGAGCACCTGGTATTTATCGCCTATGCTTACAATGTTGCAGACTTTGAGCAAAAAGCAGAACGCTTAATTGAACGTTATGACCTGTGGAATAAAAAGGATAAACTGGCCAAAGAGTTGTCTAAAGGAATGAAACAAAAGGTCTCTATTTGCTGCGCTCTGCTGCCTGAACCTGACCTTTATCTCTTTGATGAACCGATGATCGGATTGGACCCCAAGTCAATCAGGGAAACCAAGTTGATTTTTAAAGAGCTGAGCCAACAGCAGAAGACAGTCCTGGTCAGTACCCATTTGCTCGACAGCATCGAAAACCTTTGTGGCCGCGTTCTGGTGATGAAACAAGGGGAAATCATCGTAGATATGGCTATGGACGAAATGAAGGAAAAACTGGGAAATAATGAAATCGTATCCCTGGAAGACCTGTTCTTAGAGGTGACCAGGGATGAATGAATTCAAACTCCTGGTCCAAAGAGATAGCTGGATAATAGTTAACCATTTCCTGGAAATACGGCAGAATCCCAGACGCCTTCTGATCTATCTGTTATATATATTTTGGATAGGTACCCTGGTCTTTAATTCGGTGATCAGATACAGACATGTCAGTAAGATGCAATTGCATTCAGGTCCACAAATACTTGGAGCGGTATTTGTAGGGTTAAGTACTGCGTTTATTTTATTTTTCTTATATCGCGGCACCAAGGAGTCTTCCACCTTTTTTACCATGGGGGATGTACATCTATTATTTCCTTCTCCCTTATCCCCGAAAAAGATTTTACTTTACAGCATGGTTAAGCAGAGTTTATTAAATTTTCTTCTTTATGGCATTGTTATTTTGGCTTTCATGCCTATGATTATAGATATTGTAACTGTAAACCTGGAATATCTCCCTTTTATGTACCTGGGATATGTTGGCCTGGTTCTGGTTATCGGACCTTTGAACTTTTTAGTTTTTGCTATTGGGAGTAAATATGGTATCCAACGGCGATTGCAGCAAGGACTTTTAGCACTGATCGCTATCTTTATCTTCTATCTGCTAGGTTATACCATATCTGTAGGGAACCTGCTGCAAGGGCTGCTGCAGGGTTTGAATGCTTCCTTTATTGATTATCTGCCCGTGATTGGCTGGAGCAAGGTTGTATTTATGACCGCTGTTGCCGGGTACAGTACTTACAGTTCAGTTGCACTTGTCCTTCAATTTTTGTTTCTGGTTTGCTGTATATTCATTTCATACCATATTGCTGATGAATACTATGAAGATACCCTAAAAGCTACCGAACAGCGGAGCCTCCGCAAAAAACGCAAAGAGGGGGTAGAAAAACCCCAGCGTTCAGCCCTTCTTTTTAAAAGAAAGAATTTAATGGTGAAAAAGGTTGGTACCGGACCCTGGGCACTTTTCTGGCGCAGTAAGCTGGAGTACAGTCGAAGCGACTTCCATCCCTACCTTGGCCTTTTGACCATATTATTTTTACTGGCGGGGATAGCTGCTGGTATCTTTGCTGGCAAACAAGCTGATGATCTAACTCCCATCTATATGACCAACGGGATAATTGCCTATATTATTTTTATTTTTTCAGCATCCACCGCCGGACAGCATGAATTAACTAAACCGTATATCTTTCTGATTCCCGGTTCCAATCTGCTTAAGATTGTCAGCAGTAATTTGCTGGATATACTGCGGATGAGTGTAAACAGTCTGGCACTTAATATCCCGCTCGGGATACTGCTCAAGGTTCCGATTCATATAATAGTTATCATGGTTATATTCATTGTAAGTTTCTATACGTTAAATTTGAGTTCCAACTATTTGATCCGTATTATCTTTCCTAATGCCCTGGACCAAAAGGCCCTGTATCCATTATTTCTCATGCTGCAGATATTATTGCTCTTATTACCGGGACTGATAGTTGGGGGAGCTTTGGCTCTGATCTACCAGAACCCGCTGCTGGCTTTTGCAGGCATCTCGCTGGTCAACATAATTATTATAGGAGTGCTGCTCTTGCTATCTAATGTGGTTTTTGCCAGGCTGGAATGGAAGTGATAACTTTATTGTATATCTGTTCGGGATTCCTAGTTTTCTTTTAAAATTCAGCATAGGGAATATAATTACAAGATCCGAGTTTGTAATGATGAATTCATTGATCCTGGGCTATACATTAAGCAGCAGTTTTTACCGGGATTAATCAAGTCGTTAAGCAAGGCAAGTAATGCAAATTTGGAGGGGACATTTTGAAAAACACTATCGTTTTCATATTTTTTCTTATTATTGTATCTGTTACCTTATCGGGATGTTCAGATTCACAGCCGTCAAACAATATAATAGCTGTCGATAAGCCACTTACTCAATCTCAGATTGATGAAATTATTACCCTTACCAATGAGGATCTTATCAAAGACATAGATTATTCGCAAGTTACCAGGCCTGATGCTGAAGAACAAGCCAAAATAAATAATAATTGCCGGAACCTGGGGGAAAAACTGAAAGGCAAGGTTACTGTAGAAAATACAAGTATCATTATTGCTCGTATTAATGGTGAAGCTGTTACATTATCTGATTGGTATTATGAAAAATTTTCGGATATTTCGAAAGCGGAAAGCAGGAATAAGCCAGTTCCTTCTGACGAAGAAATATTTAATAATCTGCTAAAAATCAAAACAATCAGCAGTACTGCAAGAAAACTGGGATTGTATCCTCCTGAGAACCAGGTTAATACTTACCTGGAGGATCAGCAAAAATACATGGATCAGCTAAGACTGGAAGAAATTATAGTTTTATTAGAGGCCTGGGATATATCAGAGGAAGAGTACTTTTTCTTAATGAAAGAACACTTTGCTGACAGCCTGGCTAAGGCCAATTGGGGTGTTTATTTAGACAAATATTCAGATATTCCTGAAAAAGAAGAAGGATACACAGTGAAAAGTCCCTTATGGATTGATGAGAACATAATAGCACCGCTGTTAGAAAATGCTAAAGTGGAAATTACTGAAGAAGGCAGTAGCTTAGGGATCAGTTATGTAAAATAATGATTTGAAATATGAACATCATCATAATACATTATGGAGGCAAGAATGCTAAATAAGATTATAACCTGCCGAAACGCAACTATAAGTATTTGGATGAGGAGGATGAGCTGGTAGGGGCTTCGCTACCATTTGATAGTGAAGTTTTCTGACTTATCTCAATAAGATATTGTTTTTCCGCTTATCATTTGTGATTACTCAGGTAGTGAAGGAGACTTTATCATGATTTTCTTTTCCCCAACGGCTGTCCTTATACTTGTGGGATGGCTGACTCTACTGTTCCACCCGTTTCGCACCTATCATACTCTTCAGCATGTCACCTGTCTCTGCGCTGGTGATGTTTCCACATTATTAATCTCTCAGTGCCCAAAAATAGCATCCTGCCAGAGTTAATAGACTTATAGGCCGAGAATAATTATGTCAAAATTATAATCTGACCGTGCTTTCCGCTTCTGTTGATGACCGGAATTATTCATGGTTACTACTTATGCCTCTTTATATCTCTAACTGATGATAATAATCTAAAATTTCTCTTAAATACTGGGAACGTGATACGGAATTATCAAGTGGAAAATGGAAAGATCCGTTACCGCCTCTGGGCTATGGCAAGTTATTTAACTGCTCAATTCGTAATTATATGGGGATTACTTTTGCTTGAGGTCAATTAAACCCGGAATTAACACACAAGCCTATCACTCCTACCTTCCCAACTTTATATAATATACCAATGCACTGAGCATGATAATTACCAGATATGCGATTATGAAAGTTATCACCATGGAGCCCCAAAAGCCAGCTATGCTTGAAGCCCCCATGGAGGCATTGCCCACAGCAATTATAACCGCCAGAACAATCTGTGCTATGCTGGTAGCATTACTGTACATAAGCATCTGACCGTTGTTTTCCAGGGGGTTGTTTTGAAAGCATTTCACTGCCAGCATAAAAAACAGCCCCATCAGAAGAATTAGTATGAAGGTTTCCAGCGGGTAATTGGGGCAGTGTTTAACGGCTGCTGCTGCATTTTGCATATATTCACTATCCCTGCTGATGTAAGCTGGTATAGTTAGATAATGGATTATCATATTCACTTTCGATATGAAAGCCGGGGAAAAGTTAAAGATTTGCATGGTGTTGTAGTTTATAATCATGGCCCCAAGCATCGATGGCAAACCTGTGAACAGCATAGCCAAACAAAGAGCTGAAAGCAGATGTCCGGTAAAAGAAGCTATCATAAGGCCCAGGCTGAAAAGGGCGAGAAAGGCTGCTGTAGTAAGCACGGCCCACTTAAGAACTAGTTCCGTACTGTAACTAACTGGCAGCAGCAGCCCGGCTACTATCACAAACAGGGCATTTATAGCTATAATTCCTGTTATAGCTGTGCTCCCGGTCAAAAATTTGGCGGTGATAATCTCTGTTCTGCTTACGGGTGTACTGAGCAGATAGTTCAGACTTCCTGACCTTTCCTGAACCAGAATAATAACCCCCAGTAAGACGACAATATACATTCCCATCTGTTCTATGGTGTTATGATATGAATTTGATAACAGTCCGCTTATATTACCCAATGCATGAGTTACAGTGTATCTGCCTGCACCTGCTCCAAACAGATCCTTAATGCCGTATCCAAGCGGTTTAATAAGAGGATCATAGCTCATTATCAGGAAAGCAGCTAAAAAATATATCCGATTCTGCTGCCATTCTTTCCACAACAGGCCCTTATTTACCGGCAGAATAATATTTTTAAATGGCGTAGTCATAACTGTAACCCTCCTTTTTCATATAAGTGATAAAAACATCTTCCAGGCTGAGGTTTACAGGTTCAATAATAGTGGGGTTAAGATTAGCAAGTGCCTCTCTGAACACTTGTTGTTCACCGCTGGCAGTAAAAGTATAGATTTTACCCTGTTTGCCCACTTCGATTAAGCCGGGCAGGGAATTAATCACTTTTTCTGCCAGATTGTCTGTGGCAAAAACCACCTGCGATTTGTGTATAGATTTTTTCAACTCATCAATAGAACAAGTTAATAGTAATTTGCCCTGGTTTATTACTGCAATATGGTCTGCCGTCTGTTCCAGATCATTTAGGTTATGTGAAGAATAGAGGACGGTTGTTCCTCCCTCGGCTGCCTCATCTATCATGGCTTTCAAGAAGGCGCGCCGTGCTACCGGGTCCAACCCTGCAGTAGGTTCATCCAGTATTAAAACTTTGGGTCTAATTGATAGAGCTAAGACCAGAGCGGCTCTAACTTTCATGCCCCTGGACAAGGTTCTTACTCTCTTGCCGGTAGGGATCTTAAAGTATTTACACAAACTTCTGCATTTATTTTCATCCCAGTTTTCATAAAGTTTTTGAGCCAAAATAAACATGTCTTTAACTTTGAACATAGGGTACATGATAGGGAAGTCAGGTACATATCCCACCTGCTGTCTGATATCCGGTCCTGATTCCTGGATACTTCTTCCCAGGATGCAGGCATCGCCTCTATCTGGAAGCAGAATTCCCATTAAAGTCTGTAAGAGTGTAGATTTGCCTGCCCCGTTGGGGCCAATGAGACCAAATATAGTTCCCTGAGGTATTGACAGGGACAGTTCGTCAATAGCGATAATGCCATCATAGGATTTTGAAAGCTCACATATATCGATTGCCGGTAATTCCATTACTAAATATCCCTCCGCTCTCTTTCCCACTCCTCCATAGTCTCTAAAAACAGGGTTTTTAATTCATCTGGTCCGATACCCAAATGAAATGCATCAACTCTGAGTCTATCCAATGAGGGTTTAAGCAGCTTTTTAAGGGCGGCGTTCCCCGGCGGGGCTTTACGCTCAGCGATAAAGGTACCGCGAGAGCGCATAGTTACTATAACCCCTTCCTGCTCCAACTTTTGATATGCTTTGGCTATGGTGTTGGGGTTTATGGTAAGTTCTGAAGCCATTTCTCTCACAGTAGGGATTTTGTCACCGGGGTTATAAAGCCCTCGGGCCACTGCGTTTTTTATAGCCTCAACTATCTGCTGATATACCGGGCTGCTGGAACGAGGATCAATATTAAGATGCAAATCATCACCCTCATTTGTACTATTTGTTATAGCACAAATATATCAAAGGATTGCAGACTCTGTCAATAGTGGTAAATGCAAAAGGTGACAGTAACAGATATCAATCTACCCGGTATAGATTTTGTGCTGGCCAACTTTATTGAAGAACAAAGGTTCTCAGAAGAAGAAATAATTGAACTCAAAGGAATTATCGACGGAAGAAAGTAAAGGAACGGTTAACAGTGCATGGATTTTACGCGGAATTGAGGGTAGCAACCGCTTGTCGGCTGCGAACTATCAAAGAGTTAAACGTGGCGATGATAACCTTCAATTAGATTAGTATTGTTGTTCCAACCAATTATTTTGCCATGATTTGATGCAGCAATGACGCTAAGGACTGGCTTTTTAGCCGCTAGAAAAAGGGGAGGGTGACTGTTAATAGAAGCAAAACCCTTTAATATTTTTCTGCGCTGTTGTACCATACTTGCATGATATGTTATTTTATAGGTAGGGTAGAGTTAAAGGAGCTGATTAATCCGGTTCATTGTAACAATTGAATGAATTGGAAGCAGGTATTTAAAGCAACGACTATTAATCTAAATAAACCTTTCAACGATCCATAATTTTTTGATGGTTTATTAGCGATGAGTTGTTTTAAGTATTCTGGGATTTTTGGTTTCTAACGTCTCAGGATTCTGAGGCGTTTTTTATTTTAGAAGCTCTTAGAATAATAGCAAAATAAGTATGGCTCATTCTGTAAGAATCAACTCTGCCTAAAGTATTATCCAAATTATATATTTTAAAGGAGAATATAAATTATGAGAATCATAAATGATAATAAAATCGACTTGCAAGTTTTAAAGAATTCCATTATCATTCCGGATATTTTCGAAAAGAGCACTGATAGATTTTGGGACGACGATCACATATCCGGGCAAATGCTAAAGTTACATTTAGATCCTGAGCTAGAATCTGCCAGTAAAACCAAAGCAACGATTGAAGCTGAAGCGAGGTTCATAATCAAATTGACGGATATGGACCATGATAAAAGCGTGCTTGACCTGGGATGTGGTCCTGGCCTTTATGTTAAGGAATTTGCAGAAACAAGAGCAAAGGTTACCGGTATAGACCTTTCCGATAGATCTATCAATTATGCTAACAAAAACATCAAATCTTTTCATCAAAATACTGCTTTCCTTAAAATGAATTATCTTGATATGAATTTTAAAGACTCTTTTGATATTGCAGCACTGATCTTTTATGATTTTTGTGCTCTGAACCCTGACGAACAGACACAGCTGCTATTAAAAATTCATCGAGCGCTCAAAGAAGATGGTTTGTTTATACTTGATGTGGTTTCAGAAAACAAGAATACTTCAATATCTTCTAGTATTTCAGTATACGAGGGAGGATTTTGGAGCCCTGGCCCATATATTGAAATTCTGAACACGTTTTTATACATGGAACCAAAAACTGAAGGACTCCAATACACCATTATCGACGAAGACGGTAACGTAAAAGTTTTTAGAATTTATCATCGGCTATTTGGGTTAGAAGAAATAATAAAATTGCTAAAGGATAATAATTTTGAGGTTGAAAAGGTCTATAAGAATCTAAAAGGGGAGGCTCTAAGCGAGAAATCAGAGACATTTGGAATTTTTGCCAGAAAAGCATAAGCAGGTCAGTTACAAAGGGTGGAGCAAACCTTAAGACCAGCCATTATGCATATTACAGCATAATATAACGCTGGCTGGCCAGCCCTTCCGAGGGATAAGAAGAAGGAGGACCTATGAACAAAATAATCTTAGCCAAAGAAAAGGAGACTCTGTTGATACCATTATATGGCAAAGCTAAAGAGAGCAGAAAAAGGAATCCAATTCTGGCGGATAAAAAGGCCATCGAGATTATCAATCAAATAGATTACGATTTTAGCTTGTTGAAGATACCTGATAAAACTAACACCATGATGAGCTTAAGGGCCAGGTTGATTGATGATTATGTCAGGGATTTCCTGGCCGATAATAAGGACTGCGGCGCTCTGCATCTAGGCTGCGGGCTGGATAGCAGGTATTACCGAATTGGAGATCATGAGGTGGACTGGTATGATATCGATTTTCCAGAAGTAATAGAAATCCGCCAGCACTTTTATACGAAATCGGAGTGTTATCACCTGCTTGGCTCTTCAGTTACGGAACCCACCTGGTTGGAACAAATACCTGGAAATAAAGAAAACTATATTGTTATTGCCGAAGGACTTTTGATGTACTTACGGGAGCACGAGATAAAAACCCTGATAAGAAACCTCATAAACAGTATTGGCAGGTTCACCTTAATATTTGATGCTTTTAATACTTTTACAGCCCAAAGAGTTAACAGCCACCCTTCAATTAAGAAGACTGGAGCAGACATCCACTGGGGCATCAATGACCCCGCAGAGATGGAACAGTGGGGGATGGATATCCGTTTTTTGGAACAGAAGTTCTTAACATCAAACGATGTAATAAACCAGCTTAATTCAGGTACCAGGATAATGTATAAGCTCGCGAATAAATTCTCGTTTGTCAAAAATGCTCACAGGATATTGATATTTGAAATATCCAGGGAACGATAGACTTTGTGGAGCCTGTCAGGGGAAAGGAGTTGCTGACACCTCTCCCCTGATAAATCTGCAGGAAATGTTTAATGTAATATAGAATGAATAAAAATATTATACGACGTATCCGAAATGAGAATTACTATATTCCTGTCAATTTATATGCACAAAAGGGGAGGAAATTGGAAAGGCACTGTACTCTGGTATCTTGGAATCGTACGAAAGAGTCGTCAGATCAACTATGATCCTTAGTCTGAATATATCAATTTATCTGTATACAGGGTTGGCTTCAATGGGCATATTCTTCAATAAGGAAGTGATTCTAATGCAAACACTAGCCCAATTAATAATAAATAATGAAAGCTTTCTATTGAAGAGAACTCTTTTTTATGCCAGGCAGCATAATTATGTCAAATATACTACCACGCTGGCAGAAGCCAGGAGTGTATCTATCAAAGGATTGTCTGAAGCACTTCTCACCGCTCTTAATACTTACGAAGATGTTCCAGAAATAAATATTGATGATGACTATGCGCAGGACCAGATTGTTGCCTATGGTATTCTTCAAGCCAGACGTCATCGTTATCGTGGGATTAATCTGGAGATGTTCTTAGGGTTGATGATATATTATCGTCAGGCTTACCTGGATTTGGTGATGGACAGTGAATTCCCCGAGACCACCAAAAACAAATATTTATTGTTTATCCTCAGGTTTTTTGATCGATTAGAAATAGCTTTTATCCGAGAATGGACCAGCGAAAGCAAAGAACAACTGCTCGAACAACTGCAAATCAGTAATCGTAATATCACCAACGAAAAGAATAAATATTTAACCATTTTTGAAAGCATTCCTACTCCTGTAATCATTCTCAACCAGGACAAATTGATAGACAACCTTAATTTATCAGCGTTGGAATATATACAGGATACACCCATACCTGGGGCAAACTACTACTCCAAAAACAAGTCCAGTCAGCATATAGAACAGGTTTTCCCATGGTTGACAGCAGAACTTAATAGTTTTATGACAGGAACTTCTGTCAGAACCAAGATTGAGAAAGAAATCAATCTAAACGGAAAAGGCTTAAAAACAATTTTGATCAGCTTCATGCGTATGTTAGACGTTAGCGAAAAATTCAAAGGGACGGTTATCATTTTTACCGATGTTACCGAAATAAAACGCATGGAAGCTGCTATGAACCGACTTGACCGGCTTCATTTAGTGGGGGAAATGGCCGCCAGTATCGGTCACGAACTTAGAAATCCGATGACCACGGTAAGAGGTTATCTGCAGATTCTAGGAGATAAAGATGAATATTTTTAAGACAAAAATTCTTTTGATTTGATGATTGAAGAGCTGGATAGAGCAAATTCAATCATAACTGAATTTTTATCCCTGGCAAAAAATAAAATGGTAAGACTGGAACGGAATAACCTTAATGAGGTAGTGCTAAGTATTTACCCACTGATACAGGCCCAGGCAACGGCGCAGGATATGACTATTGAACTTAGATTAGGCAAAACACTTGATTTATGCATTGATGATAAAGAAATTCGGCAGTTGATACTTAATTTAGTTTACAATGGACTGGAAGCAATGTCGCCCGGCGGAGCTTTACGAATAGAGACCTCCGTTCAAGATGAAGAAGTTGTATTGGCCATACAGGATAAAGGCCATGGAATAATACCTGAAATCCTGGACAAGTTAGGTACCCCTTTCCTTACTACCAAGCCTGACGGAACCGGCCTGGGGTTGGCAGTCTGTTTTGGCATAGCTGCAAGACACAATGCTACTATCGATGTAAACACCAGCAAAAATGGCACTACCTTTAAAGTTAGTTTCCCTAATATTTAACTAAGAATATCTGGGCAGCTTCAGTCGTTCCTTGTAGATAGAAACAGCCCCTAACTCTATCATCCGTTCACTAGGTTGCCGTAGGAAATAACCATATTTGCTATTAAAAAGTGCCTCCCGGCATCCCTCTCTGTCTCCTCGTACAAGAATTGTACGGCAGGATAATTTATCTGCCGAATAAACCGCTTCCCCTGACACTTCTAAAAAGATTAGCAGTCGAATAAATAGTAAATATCTAAGTTGAGTTCAAGAGGTGATCCATTGGATAAACCTGAAGACTTGATGGTGGCTGCTTATACATTATTATCAGCTGTAAATGTTTGGTCAGCATTCAAGCGAAAATGGATACCATTCTGTTTAACCAAACCAATGCTTATGTTAGCACTTATGGGAGTCTATGCTGTAAGCAGTGCATCAGTATCAATTTTGGTAGTCATTGCTCTTTTCTTCGCATGGTTAGGTGATGTGTTACTTCTTTTGACAAATAAGAGAATGGGAGAAGGGACAAGATCCGCCCTTTATCAGAGCAGATACTCATTTGTCTCCGGCGGTATTGCTTTCATTATTTGTCATATTTGTTACATCATAGCTTTCGATCGGCTAAGCAACTCATATATTGTAGAGGCATTTTACTTTCCCATAATAATGGTTTATGTTTTAATCGGTATTTTGTTTTGGAAATCTTTTATACAGGGCATATTAGTAAATAAATTTATAAAATTAGGGACCGGGGTGTATGTATTTATTATCCTGATGATGAGTTTTAGCAGCACATGGCTGATAACACCTGGCAAACCAATATCATTTTTTCCCCTGATTGGATCGTTATTATTTATATTATCAGATTATCTGTTATCGATTGGTTTCAAAACCAACAATGCCTTCCGCTATCACCCCTGGGCTATGATCAGCTATTTAAGTGGCCAGTTCTTAATAATAATAGGTTTAATCCTATTGGGGGCCTAGTCGAACTTACATATTTAATTCGAAGACTTAAGTCCCTTTATCCTTAAATTTATGTAGTTGGGCCTCAGAAGTTGTCTGCTGCCTTTACCAATCCAAAGCAGACCCTCTTGCTGTTTCAAGTATAATAGAAATAACCCAGACGGTTTCAAAAATGCAGAAAGATAATGAACACATAAAATCTGCTTTGAGGCCATCCGTATTAGCAACAAACTGAAGGTGAAGCACCAGCTGTTACCAGCTAGTGCTTTGTTTGTATTCATACTTCTCTTATATTGATGTTTACATTAAAATGCGAATTTGAAGTATGTAACATGTCTTCTAAAGATTTGAGAATGACATTTACCACTTCTGGTGATTCCTGAATGGATAATGAAAATGACATTTTTTCTCGGCTTTCTGATCTTGGAATACGTGTTTCTTCTATCGCTAACGGAGCAATATCATCCGGTGTGGTACTGTTCGGGGGAGCCTTTGATTCAGATTTTTCTTGTGGTATATTTTCAGCATTTTTATTATCGTTTAATTTTAATTTTCTTACCAGGTAATAGTACTTGCTCCTCGTAAGATCCCACTTTTTAAGTATTCCTTCTATCCCCATAGTATTCTTCATCTCCTCATGGATGGCAACCTGTTGTTCCCTTGGCAGATCTTTAAATTTCTCAAGTGACACAGCAGTCATAAAAGCACCTCCTGTTTTCATAGTAATTAAATTATTACCTTCACAGGTGGAATATATAACTTATCTTGTAGTTTTCATTCATTAGATTATTTAGGGGTTAATTTAATCTCTGCAAAATTTTGAAACAAAACCGAAGTTATAGAAATGCACAAGAAATAAAGCAGTAAAATTTAAATATGGAATATTCTTAAACTTTTATGGAGAGAGATTAATATCAGCAGATGCTTTACATACAGTATTTTTTAACATCGGTACTGTGAACTTTACCACGTTCCACCATCTGCAAGGACTGCATATTACTTGAAATCAAGCATAGTTTTATACAGGAGGTGTCTGATTATGGCTATTACTACCATACGAAAAGTGCCTACTTCTGCACCAGCAGTATGTCTTACCTTTGATGATGGTCCTCACTCGATATATACCCCATTGGCATTGGAAGCGCTCCAGCGATATAACAGTCATGCTACCTGGTTTGTCCTCGGAAAGCAAGCTCAATCCCGTTTAAATCTCCTTACTGACATATATCTGGGAGGAAATGACATTGGGGTCCACAGTTATGACCATATAAGGCTCACCGGACTATCCAGGAGCCAAATAGCCAGTCAGCTTGGGCGAACCAAGGCTTTGATCCAGGAGGCTACCGGTCAATTCTGGCCGTACTTCAGGCCTACTGATGGAGCATTTAATCAGACCGTTCTAGAGGTCGCTGATTCCCTGGGTTTTGAGTGGAACGTACTATGGTCGGTTGATCCTCGAGATTATGAGGCTTCTACAGCCCAAATCATAAGCCGGGTTCTGGCCGGTGTTCAGCCGGGAGCCATCATTATCCTGCACGAGGTTACTGCCCCAACTACTCGGGCGCTTCCGGTAATACTAGAAGAAATCAGTAAACGCGGTTACCAGGCCGTTACATTCAGCGAACTCTTGAAGCTGGCAGAAGAAATTTGAGTGACTACTAATCAAAGAAACAATGTAAACCTTAGGTTCCAATTATCATGCCAGCATTTATGGAATTTATATGACTCTCATATTTTTAATAGTTGGCTCAGCACTAACCATACAGAGTAGTGATGTGTTTAATTGGATATGCGTGTTTTTAGGGTTTCTTAATGAGCATTTTATTTAAGCGAGCCATGCAAGAATAATTCACCCGAGGAGATAATAACTTAAGAAGTATTGTTGCTAAATATGAGATACTTAAGTAAGGATACAGAGTCAGAATAATTTGAATTGGAGGTATATAATTATGAAATTTTTCATGAAATACATAGCACTGCTATTATTCTTCTTGCTGCTAGGGACAATTGGATGCTCTCCTCAGGAGTCTCCAACTCCAGAGCCCAATTCACCTGAACCACCAGTTACCCAGACTATGGATGTAGCGGTTTACTATCTAAAAAATTCAGCTGATGAAATCTTTCTGGTACGGGAAGTACACCAGGTAGAGAGAAGCAAAGCCATAGCCCGGGCAGCTTTAAATGAACTGATCGTGGGTACTCCATTGACTCCTGAAGCTTATCGAGTGCTCCCGGCTGATACCAGGATTCTTGACATTAATGTGGACCAGGGGTTGGCCACTGTCGACTTCTCCGGGGAGGTACTGAAGGCTAACGTTGGGGCCAGCGGAGAAGCCCTGGGTATAGCCAGTATTGTTAATACCCTGACCGAGTTTTCTACTATTCAAAGCGTGCAGTTCACTGTCGATGGGCAGGTCGACAAGGGTATGGATTGGTGGGGACATGTAGGTCTGTATGAACAGCCTTTTAGTCGCAATATTAGCTCGGTTTATGAACCGGTTATCTGGGTAACTGCACCAGTCGCTAACCAGATAATAAGCAGCCCCGTTAAGATCATCGGTACTGCTCGAGTCTTTGAAGCTACAGTGAGTTTCCGCCTAAGAGATGCTAATGGAAACATTTTGGCCGAGGACTTCACCACGGCCAGCGAGGGTGCTCCCTCCCGGGGAATTTTCGAGGCAGAATTAGCTTTCAATCCTGAGGCAGCCATGAAAGGGCAGTTAGAAGTTTTTGAGGTAAGCATGAAAGACGGAAGTGAAGTGCACAAGGTAATTATCCCGGTCGAATGGCAATAGTGATGTACCCAAATGAACGGAATTAGATGAAACTGCACCTTTACGGTCATGGTTAGCTGAATAATAATTGTTATCCTAAGCACACTATAAGCAGGAGGTGTAATGATTATGTTAAATTTTACCCAGAAAGAAAGAATGCTGCTTGAGGATCAGAAAACTCATGAGCAGGTATGTATCGACAAATATAATAACTATGCAAGCCAGGTACAGTGCCCTCAATTAAAATCTCTATTCGAGAACTATGCTCAGCAGGAACAAACACATCTAGATAGCATTAACCAAATGTTAAATGGTCAACTTCCTGCAATGAACCAGGGAAGTCAACAGCAGCAGAGCACTTCACCCCAGTCAAAGGTTCAGGGAACAATGGCTAATCAGGCTGATGCGGTTCTATGCAACGATATGCTGATGACAGAGAAATATGTGTCAGATACTTACAATACAGCTATTTTTGAATTTGTTGATACTAACGTACGGCAGGTATTGAATCATATTCAGAAAGAAGAACAGCAGCATGGTGAAGGGATCTTTCATTATATGAAGAATAACGGAATGTACAATCCCCAATAAAGGTCAGGGGGTCAGAGATTAAGGTAATTACTTAGCGTCCTTCCTGATGAATACGTCTATAATTGACGGTGTTGATTGTCCAGAACTCCAAGGATTAGCTGGAAATTAGCACCGTTTATTTTCACCCTTTGATCAACCTCTTATTTACAATGCCCACTGGATAATATCAAAAGGCATACCACATATTGCCAATATGATAAAAACAATATATGTCTTCCCGTGTCATATATATACATATAACAGTAATTGTTTGTCATATTCACCTGAGTTCAACAGAGTTTGAAAGGGGGGCAGTTGTTGTATGGATTTTGATTTTCAAGATTTGATAATAAAAGATCGCGACTCCAAGCAACATGAGCCATTTGAGGGAAACTTCCTGGAATACTTAAGAATAATCAAAAACAATCCAGAATTAGCCGTTCTGGCTCATGAGCGCATGTACCAAATTATCGTGGGCAGGGGAGTAGAAGCAATCAAAACTGAGGATCATCTGCGTTTGAAAAGAATATATGGAAAAGAAACAATAAAGAGATATAAATTCTTTGAAAACGAATTCTATGGTATTGACAAAACCATAATGGAGATAGTTCGTTACTTCCATTCTGCTGCCATGAGGGGGGAAGAATCTCGGCAGGTTCTTTATATGGTTGGTCCGGTGGGATCGGGAAAGTCCTCCTTGATGGAAAGCTTGAAAAGAGGTTTGGAACAGCATCCTCCAATATTTGTTCTTAAAGACTGTCCTATGAGAGAAGAGCCGCTGCACTTGATTCCTAAACATCTAAGAGCGGAGTTTTCTGAAATATTAGGATTGAACATTGAAGGAGATCTATGTCCTGTTTGCCGATATAGGCTGATTCATGATTATAAAGGGGAATACGAAAAATTCAGAGTAGTAAGCAGCGATTTTTCCATTCGTTCACGCAAAGGAATAGCTGTAGTCCCTCCGGTTGATCCCAACAATCAGGATACGTCAGTTCTGGTAGGTTCAGTAGATATATCTAAAATGGATTTGTATCCAGAAGATGATCCCAGAGTTCTGTCATTAAACGGAGCTTTTAATGCAGGCAACCGGGGACTGGTAGAATTCATTGAGATCTTCAAAAACGATGTTGAATATCTGCATACCATACTTACCGCTACACAGGAGAAATCCATTCCCTCACCTGGTAAAAACTCCATGATCTATTTTGATGGCATAATTCTGGCGCACTCCAACGAATCTGAGTGGAATAAATTCAAAGCCGATCATACCAATGAAGCAATACTGGATCGGATAGTTAAGATCGAAGTTCCTTACTGTCTGGAGTTAGACGAGGAGGTTAAAATATACCAGAAAATACTGAAAAGAAGCAACTTCAAGGCTCATATTGCACCCCACACTATTGAAATGGCCTCTATATTTGCTATCATAAGCCGGCTAACCCGATCAACCAAAGTGGATATTATAAGTAAAATGCACATTTATAATGGAGAAGAGGTTTTACAGAAAGATGCTACACAGAGGGTAGATATTAAAGAATTAAGGGAGGAAGCTGGCAGAGAAGGATTTGTGGGCATTAGTACCCGCTTTATAATGAAGGCTATTGATAATGCGTTTTCAGAATCTGAACACGATTGCATAAATCCGATTATTCTGTTGGAATCAATCACCAAGTCGGTTAAGGCCAGCGATTTTGGTGAGGAAGAAAAGAAGAGGTTACTCGGGTATTTACAGGACGTGGTGAAAAAGGAATATAACCGAATTCTTGAGAAAGAGGTTACCAAAGCTTTTATTCATGGTTATCGAGAACAAGCGGAAACACTTTTTAACAACTATTTGGACCATGCCGAAGCCTTTGTTAACAAAGTAAAAATCAAAGATATAAATACCGGTGAAGAGCTGGATCCAGACGAAATATTTTTAGAATCAATTGAAGCCCAACTGGGTTTAACCGGGAATGCAGCACGTGGGTTCCGGCATGATGTAACAGCTTATATGTTTTCACTATTAAGAAATAACAAAAAGATTGAATATGGCAGCTATGAACCCCTTAAGGAAGCGATTGAAAAAAAACTTACTTCATCAGTCCGTGAATTATCTCGTATTATTACCCAGGCTAGAGTAAGAGATAGTGAACAAGGTGAGAAGTATAATCTAATGATCGAAGAAATGAAAAGCAACGGTTATTGTGAGCATTGCTGCAACGTAATTCTTAAATATGCGGCTAATAATTTATGGAAAAATTAACTTTCCGGGGGGGTTATTTATTTGGCCATTTTCCGTGATTACGATAACGGCGGCAGAGATAGAAGCGCCGAAGACCGAAGACGTCACCGCCAACTGGTGGAGGATTCTATAAAGAAAAATATCGGTAATATAATTGCTGAAGAGAGCATTATCGGTAAAAGCAAGGATAAGATTATTAAGATTCCTATAAGGGGGCTTAAGGAATACCAGTTTATCTTTGGCAAAAACCGACCCGGAGTTGTACCTGGAACGGGTGATGAAAAACGCGGTGACCGGTATAAGGGGGAAGCAAGTTCAAGCGGGGAGGGTAGCGGTGAGGGAGCAGGTACAGCTGAAGGAGAAGATTATTATGAAATAGACATTACTCTCGAAGATCTTATAGAGTACCTGTTTGAAGATTTGGAGCTTCCAAATATGGAGAGAAAAAAGTTCTCTTATATCGAAACTGAGAAGACTAATAAGCGATGGGGTATTCAAAGGAAAGGGATTCCTCCCCGATTATCCAAAAAACGTTCCATGCAGGAAAGAATCAAAAGAAAAAAGATGGTGGAAAGATCATTTCGAGAAATGGATATGGAAATGGATAATGAACGCTTTCCCTTTAGTGAGGAGGATTTACGATATCACAAGATTAAAGAGGAACTGCGTCCTCTTTCAAATGCTGTGGTAATGTGTCTTATGGACAATTCTGGTTCCATGTACCAAAACAAAAAGTACCTGGCCCGGAGCTTCTTTTTTCTGTTGTATCAATTTGTCAAATATAGATATGTCAATGTTGAACTTGTATTTATTAGTCATACTACTACGGCCAAGGAAGTTAATGAGGATGAATTCTTTCACCGAGGCGAATCGGGGGGGACCTTTATCAGCAGCGCCTATGAAAAAGCTCTGGAAATAATTGAGGAACGCTACAACCCGGAAATATGGAACATATATGCCTTTCATTGCAGTGATGGAGATAATTGGGTGGTAGATACACCCAAAGCCATTAGCAAGGCTAATGAATTATGTTCCCAATGTAATTTATTCGGATATGGTGAGATCAGATTGTCAGTTGGCTCATATCAAAGCTCTGATACCATGTTAGACAAATTAAAAGCCATCATTACGGCCGATAACTTTGTGGCGGTATGTATTGGCAGTAAAGAAGATATCTGGCCCGCCTTCAAGCAGCTCTTGACCGTTACCGATAAGGAGTGATTAATCTGGTAGAATATACAATGGCAGATTTGGAGTATTATAATCGGATTATTGAGGAAGCTGCTGATAAATTCGGGCTTGATTGTTATCCCCAGGAATTTGAAATATGCAATTATGAGGACATGCTTAGTTATGAGGCCTATTCAGGCATGCCTTCACGTTACCCGCACTGGAGCTTTGGCAAGGCATGGGAAAGAAAAAAGACTTTTTATAGGTACAATTTGATCGGTTTGCCCTATGAAATGGTGATCAATTCCAATCCCTGTCTGGCCTATCTAATGAAAGAAAACACACTGGCATTGCAGATTCTGACTATAGCGCATGTTTATGGACATAATGATTTTTTTAAAAATAACCGCTTATTTAGAGATGGAACACGAGCTGAATATGCTGCGGAGATGTTTAAATCTCATGCCAACCGAATAAGTGATTATATAGCTGACCCCAGTATCGGTTATGAAAGGGTAGAGCGAATTCTTGATGCTGCCCACGCTTTGCGTTTTCAAGTCTATCGTATCACCACGGAAAAACATCTATCCCCGGATGAATCGAAAAAGATTCTTATGGATAGGTACTATCAGTCAGAGCAAAATAAAAATCCAGAAATTAAGAATAAGAAAAACGAGGGAGCACCCGATTGGGATAGAGTCCCACTGGAACCAGAGGAGGATATTCTGCTTTTCTTGATGCGATATGCCCGTTTAGCTGAGTGGGAGAAAGATATCATAAACATTGTCCGCTCAGAGGTACAATATTTTATCCCGCAAATGGAAACCAAGATAATGAATGAGGGATGGGCCAGTTTTTGGCACTATAAAATTTTAAATCATTTAAATTTACCCCAGTCCATGCATCTCGAGTTTATAAAGAGACATAATCAGGTTATTGCTTCTCATCCGGGAACCCTTAATCCGTATCACCTGGGTTTTAAGTTGTTCTGCAAACTGGAGAGCGAATCAGAAGATAGCCGACAGATATTCGATATTAGAGAACAGGAAAGGGATGTTTCGTTCCTCCGCCGCTATCTAGACGAAGATCTTTGCCGGGAATTAAATCTATTTGAATTCGAGAAAGATAATGATGATTATGTTGTAAGTGAGATTTCTGATGAAACAGGATGGAAAAAAGTACGGGATACGCTGATCATGAGTGTGGGCATGAATGGTATACCCATGATTAGAGTAAAGGAAATAGGTCCAGAAAACGATTTGATTTTGGACCATGAGTGGGATGGTCGTGAATTATTAGAGGACTACGCACATCAGACCCTTAAATATATCGCACGCCTATGGGGTCATAAAGTAAGACTTCGTATCCACGGAGCTTTAAAAATACTGGTATCTGATGGGGAATGATCCAGTGGGTGACACGGGGACGGTCCTTTTGTCACCTGTTACCCCTAATTTGATTTTATCAACCTCTTACGGAATATTTAGGTGTAAAATGGTAAATGAGGTAATTATTATAACAATATTACTTGGCGGAGTATAAAGTGCAGCTTAGTCAATGAGAGGTGACAAAAGGACCGTCCGAGACCACTGAAAAAGTCCCAAAACTTCGCCAGGGTATGTATAAATAT